>NZ_BNBO01000067.1 GCF_014655955.1 Kitasatospora indigofera | reverse complement strand
TCCGCCGGGGAACCGGCTCGTGCGTGCACCATCGCGATCTCCTTCACCGATCGTCGGACCACTCGGTCGTGCCCCGGCCAGGGCCGACGAGGTCCGCTGAAATCTTCATAACCCAACATATTCGAACGTGATACGACATATGCAATCCCGGTGACGGCGCCCGCGTCAAGCGCCCCGCCCGGCTGCCGTCTCCGCCCGCGGCATCCGCCCGCCGCATCGCCCGGATGCCGTACCGCGCCGCCGGCCCGGCCGTGGGACGGATGCGCCCCCGGCGTGGAGGCGGCCCCTGCGGCCAGGCGCTCCTCCCAAATCCCTGGCGTCGCAGGCCCGTCGGCCCGATCATTGACGGCACGACGAGCCGTGACAGGAGGACAGCCTGTCGCACCGTCAGCTCATTTCCGGCCCGAAGAGGACGAGGATCCAGATGCCCTTCATCGAACCTGCGCCCCCCAGCAAGGCACCCTCGGCCGTGCTCGCGGTGGTCGCACTCGTACTCACCCTGGTCGGCCTGTACCTGTGGCCCTGGTGGTCCTCCGGCTACCGGGACTCGACCTTCCTGGAGTTCCGCCAGGAGTACGCGGACGGGCCGGCCCTGCCCTCGCCCTGGTGGAACGTCTTCTACACCAGCTGGTTCCAGTACGGGTACGTCGTCCAGACCGTGGCGGTGCTGGCGCTGCCCTTCACCGTGGTGCGCCAGGACCGCTGGCACTGGCTGTCGTTGCTGGCCGTGCTCACCTGCGGCTGGCAGCTGATCGGTGTCCTCGGCAGCACCGTCTTCCACACCACCCCCGCCCCCTTCCTGGGCCCGCTCGCCGGGGTCCTCGCGCTGATCGCCTGGGCGCTCGGACGTCGGACGGCGCCCCGTCCGGCCTGAGGCCGTCGCGGCCGCTCCCTCTGTCGGGGGAGCGGCCGCCGCGCCCGCCCGACGGGCTGTCAGCACCGCCCGGTTGAAGGGGATCGTCACCGTCCGCGCGGGCGGGGACCGGCTCCGCCCCGCCCGGACGGAGCCGCGCCGTCCTGCTCCGGCAACCGGGCCAGGGCGCGGACAACTCCTGCTTCCGGGCGCCCGTCCTGGAGCACCTGCCGGAGGAGTACGCGACGAGGCGTAGGACGCGCGGCGAAGCCGACCGGCGCCGCCCACCGGTGTCCGCCCGGACCAGGCACCTCCGCCCCGGTGCTGGTGCCCCTGACGGCACGAGGGCAGGCAGGGGGCGCCCGGTTGTCGGTGCCTCCGCCTAGCGTGACCCGCATGACCGATTCCCCGCCCCTGCCCGCCGAACTGCGCCCCCTCTTCCGGCGCGTCGCGGCCGGCCACCACGCCCTGAACTCCTCCCTCCCGGCCGGCCGCCTGGTCGGGGCCGAAGAGGGCAGCGACCCGAGGCCCGTGCTGTGGATGAGCGAGGGCCCGGCACCCGTCGGGCTGTGGGAGGCGCTCCACCGCGAGCGGCGGACCTCGGGGCTCTGGCCGCTGCTGCTGGCGCCCCTCCGGGACGAGCCGGACTTCCGCCCCTGGGGGTCCCAGGAGCTGTTTCCGGACCAGATGTCGTCGCCCGACAGCCAGGACGCCCCCGACCTGCTGCGCCAGTGGTGGGAGGGGATTGCCGGGTGGGAGGACGAGGACCCTGAGGAGGAGGCCGAGCGCCGCGCGATCACCGCGCCGTTCGGCCCGTCCTGGCCCGGTCTCGCACCCGCCGGTGCCCTGACGCGGAGTCCGGACGAGCACGCGCGGGCCTGCGCCGCCGCCCTGCTGCAGGTCCGGCCGGCGCTCCGGATCGGGCTGGTCGCGGGCACGGACGGCGCGGCAGCCCTGGCGTCCTGCGGGTGGAGCGGCCCGCTGAACCACGAGAACGACATGGGCAGGGTCGCCGGTGTGCTCCGCAGTTGGGAGCAGCGATTCGGGGCACAGGTCGTCGCCGTGGGCTTCGACACCCTCGACCTCAGTGTCGCGGCCCCGCCCGCGAACCTCGACGAGGCCCTGCTGGTCGCCGCCGAGCACCTGGCGCTCTGCCCGGACAACATCCTCCAGGGAGTCGGCACCCTGTCCGCCTACGCGGAACACCTGGTCGACGCCGACGTCTGGACGCTGTGGTGGGACTGACGCGTCGGCGCGGCCGGCCGGTGGGGCCGCGCGGCGGGGGAGGACCACCCGCGCGGGGCGGCTCCCGGCCGCCGCACCGGGTGTGCCCGCAGATCCCCCTTGCCCCGCAGGTCACCTGAGGCACTGTCAGTACCGGATGAGATGGTCTGCCACAAGGCGGAGCCCCCCTCCGCGGCCTCCGGGACAGGAAGAGGAGTGCATCCCGTGCGCATCGTGATCAGTGAGTTCATCAGTCTTGACGGCGTCGTGCAGGCACCGGGCGGACCGGAGGAGGACACCGACGGCGGCTTCGCCCACGGCGGCTGGTCACACCCGTTCTTCGACCCGGAGGTCGTGGGCGGTGCCTTCACCGAGGCGCTGGCGAAGGCGGAGGCGCTGCTGTTCGGGCGCCGCACCTGGCAGACGATGGCCGCGGCCTGGCCCGAGCGGGCCGGCGACCCGTTCGCGGACCGGATGAACTCCATCCCCAAGTTCGTCGTCTCCAGCACGCTCGACGACGCCGACCTGACCTGGCACAACACCACCCGCGTCCCCGGCGCGGAGGCGGCCGCCCGGATCCGCGAGCTGCGCGACCGGGACGGCGGGGACCTGGCCGTGATGGGCAGCCCCACCCTCGTGCGCTCCCTGCTGACCGAGGGTCTGGTGGACGAACTGCGGCTCATGATCATGCCGGTGCTGCTCGGCGGCGGAAAGTCCGTCTTCCCGGACGACGGCGCGCTGCGCACCCTCGAACTGGTCTCCGCCGTCAGCAGCGGCGCGGGTGTGAACGTGTGCACCTACCGTCCGGTCGCCCGGAAGTAGCGCGGAGCGGGCGCCGCGGTGTCAGCCCAGTGCGTCCAGGAGGTCCTGTTCGCGCTCGGCACTGAGCCCGGCCCGCCGGCTCCGCCCCAGGCCCTGCTCGCGCTCCCAGGCCAGGGTGTCGGCCAGCAGCTCGACCCGGGCCCGGTGGCGCAGCCCGGCCGCGCGCGCCGCCGCGCCGCTGCGGGCCGACCAGCCCTCCCAGCCCGGTTCGGCCAGCCACATGGGCAGCGATTCGGGCCCCATGAACTGGGCCACCTCCTTGGCCACCAGCCAGTCCGGCTCGGCGGCGGCCAGCGGGCCGGTGTGCCCGCCGACGGTACGGGACAGCGCGATCCAGTCCCCGAGGGCGAGCACCGGGCCGACGGCGTCGAAGGTGCCGGTGGTCCCGGCCTCGGTGGCGTCCAGCAGCCAGTGGGCGAGGTCGCGCACGTCGACGACCTGGGTCGGTGCGTCCGGCGCCGCGGGCACCAGCATCGGGCCGTGCGGATCCCGGGCGGCCCGGGCCACCCAGTAGCCGGAGCGTCCGCTGTGGTCGCCGGGCCCGCCGATCAGTCCGGCGCGGACGATCAGCAGGCGGTCGCCGAGAGCCGCTGCCGACGCCCCCTCACAGGCGGCCTTCGCCTCGCCGTACGCCTCACGTCCGGCCTCCGCCAGCTCGGTCGGGGCGAGCAGGGGAGTGCTCTCGTCCGCGTCCAGCTCGGCATGCGAGGCGTAGGCGCTGACCGAGGACACGTACGTCCAGTGCCCGGCCCGGCCGGCCAGTGCGCCGAGGGCCTCACGGACGAAGCCGGGCTGCCACGACACCTCGACGACCGCGTCCCAGTCCCGGTCGAGCAGCGCCTCGTAGGCCGCCGGATCGCCACGGTCGGCGGCCACCAGGACCGCTCCCTCCGCCACCGCCCCGCTCTCGCCGCGCGCCAGACAGGTGACCCGGTGCCCGCGCCCGATCGCCTGCCGGGAGACCTCCCGGCCCAACCACGCCGTCCCGCCCAGTACCAGAATGTCCATCCCGCCACTGAAGCACCGAACGCCCCGGAGGCCCAGCCGCTTTCGCTGAGAGCGTGCAGCCGGGCGACCGCGACGGAAGGCTGCTGTGCGCCGCGACGGACCGCGCCGGCCCGGGCGCCGGCCTCGCCGCCCGGTCTGGTTCCCGCCCGGGCCGTGACGCCGGCCGGGGCGCGACTCCCGCGCGGTGGTTCGGCGGGAAAACCGCTGGGCCCGCAGGTCACCGGGGCGGTTCAATGCCGACGTGGAGAACTCTCTGTGGGACAGGATCTCGGCCGAGGGGAAGGCCGAGGTGGACCGGCTCGTCGCCGCCGGCCACTACGTCCAGGCGATCAAGTGGATGCGCGACTGCGCGGAAACGCCGACTCCCGGCATCCATGAGTGCGTCGATCTGCTGAACGAGCGCATCCTCGCCGCCCGGCCGAGCGATTCCGGGGAAACGCGCTGATGTGCCGTCGGTTCCATCACGCCGGTCCGGGCTGGATCGCCCGGGCGCGTCGCCTGCGAGCCCGTCGATCATGAAGATCACCGAAGGCGTCCACGCCGTGAGGAGGGTCGCCGGCGCAGGAGATCGTCAGCCTCCGAAGACCTCGTCCATCGACATCGACCCCGCCTGGCTGCTCCCGCCGGCCACCCAGTGACGGTAGGCGGCGGCGGCCAGCGCATCCGCCCGCGCGGCGCGCTCGGCCGGACTGCCGGCGGCCGCCGCCTGATCGGCGGTCAGGACCCGGGTGACGTAGTCGCTGACGCTGAGACCCGCTTCGGCGGCTGCCGCGCGGACGGCTGACTCCAGCTGCTCCGGCAGCTCGACCAAGGTGGACATGCTGACCACGATACCGACGCAGGCCCGACTCGAAACGTCGCTCGCCGCCTTGCCCGGGCCTGCGGCGGCTCCACGCGCCCCCCGTGGCCGCCGTCGGGGCCGGCCCTGCGGCGCTCCGACCGGCGGGAACGGCGTGGGGGCCGGCCCGGATGCGTACGGATGCGCATGTGCGCGAGGGCGCCGGTCCCTGGGGTGGCGGTCGGAACCGACAGTGGACCGAGGGGAATGTGGCGGGCGAGCAGCGGGAGTTGAGTCGGACGGGTACCGCGGCCGGGGCGGTGGGCCTGGTGCCGGCCGCGGTGGCGCCGCTGGCGGGTGGGTTCGTGCTGTTCCAGGTGCTGGTCCGGAACAGCCTCGACCTCCGGTGGGGGCTCCCGCGGCGCTCGGCGGGCCTCGACGCCGGGCAGGGGCCCAGCGCGCACCGGGCCCCGCCTGCCTCAGTAGCCCCTGACGACGAGTTTGGCCCTGGTCTGGGGCCAGGTGGTGTGCAGGTAGTGGTCCTCGGCGGCGCGCCAGCGCCCGATCCACTCCTCGGGGTTCTCGCCGCGTGCTCGTACGCGCTGCAGGCAGACCTCGCGCGGGGTGTCGACGTAGGCGGTGAAGTGGTAGTAGGGGGCGAGTTCCGGGCGCGCCGCGTAGACCCCTTCGACGATCACCGGGGTGCCGGGGGCGATCTCGCGCCAGGCACCGAGCCGTTCGGTGGGCCAGTCGTAGAGCTGGTACCGGGCGGCCCCGCCGTTCCGCAGCGGGATCAGGACCTGGTCCCGGAGGCGTTCCCAGTCGAAGTAGCGGTGGTAGCCCTGTTCGGCATCGAGCAGCTCCCGCTCGTGGTCGGGCATCGGGCGGTAGAAGTCGTCGACGTGGACGACGTCGGCGCCGTCGAGGAGGCCGGCCACCGCGGCGGCCAGGGTCGTCTTGCCTGATCCCCCGGCGCCGTCGATGGCGACGATCCTGCTGCTCCCCCGGGTGCGGGGCAGCTCCAGGAGGCCGTCGGCGACGTCCTTCGCCCGCTCCGTCACGTCCGCGAGCTGCTGGCGCGTCCGCAGCTCGACGGTCCGTGCGGCGCTCGACAGCACGCTCTCGCCCGCTTCCCTCAGGCCGACTCCCAGCAGCGCCCGGGTGACGGCGACCGAGTCCAGGACCCCGGCCCCGAGGTCCCGCAGCAGCCGCTGCACGTCCTCCATGTCCTTGCCCTGCTCCAGCAACCGCTCGCACTGCTCGACCAGGGGGCCGAGGCGTGCGGCACGCTCCGGAGAAGGGTCCTGGACGTTGTCGGACACGAGGACTCCTTGCGGTCGGCGTGCAGGGCGGGGACAACCTACTGTCCGCCCGCCTCAGGAGACCACTCCTTTCCCGGCCTTTCCCGGCCGAGCCGGAGCAGGGCCGGCCGCCTGCCGTCAGCGCGCCGGACGGTCCCGCCGAGGGGCCGTGGGCGGTTGTCCTGCTCGGGTTCGCCGCCCGCACGGTCTCGGTCAGCGGCGCCGTGACCTGCCCGGCCGTCGCACCGAAGGACGGGGGACATTTCGGGCGCCGTACGTAGCGGCAGGCATACTGAGCTGCAGGTGCGAGGAATGGGGAGACGGTTCGCATGGAGAAGCCGACGGACTCGATCGAGTACGAGACCATGCTGCTGGGCCGGCACGTCCACATGGGCGCGCGCAGCAAGCGCACCAGCGGGAACCTGGACCGCAGTGCCTACATCCTGCTCAGCCGGCTGCGCATGCAGGGCCCGATGTCGATCGGCGGGCTCAGCGAGGCGTTCGGGCTGGACGCCTCGACCCTCAACCGGCAGACGGCGGCGATGATGCGCGCGGGCCTGGTCGACCGGATCCCCGACCTGGAGGGCGGCATCGCCCGCAAGTTCCGGATCACCGAGGAGGGCGCCCGCCGGCTGGAGGAGGCGCGGACGGAGCTGGTCGGCGGCCTCGACAAGGTGCTGGCCGACTGGTCGGCGGAGGACGTGGCCGAGTTCGCGGCCTTCCTCAAGCGTTTCAACACGGACATCGAGAACCTGCACGGGCGGCCCTGGCCCCGGCCCTGAGGCCCGGCCCCGCAGAGTGGCCCCGAGTACCCTTCGCCGCGCCCGCCCGCGGCTGGTTCAGGCGCACGTCCGTGCCCGCCGCCGGACCGTCGTCCGGTGCAGGTGACGGGCCCCGGGCGGCCTGTGCCGACCCGCCTGTGCCGACCCGCCGGGAGTGTCGGTGGCGGGTGCGATGCTGCGGTGATGGACGAGGACGAGCGGTTGATGCGGGGGCGGGTGTACGGGGCGGACCACGAGGATCCCGACCCCGGGCCGAGGGCGGGGCACGCGTACCGGGAGCTGGTGGCCGGGCCGCTGGACGGGCTGTTGCTGGACGTCACCGGCTGGAGCGCCGCGGAGTTGGCGGACGGCGCGGCCCTGCCCACCGAGATCGGTGCCCACGGGGCCGGCGGCCGGGCCTGCTACGGGCCGCGTCCGGGCGACCCGTCCCGCTGGGACTGGGAGGGCGACGTCCCCTGACCACCGGTCCGCCGGATCGCCCGGACGGGGCGGGAGCGGGGCGGCGGACGGTCAGGGCCGCCGGCCCCAGGCCGTGACCAGTCCGGGGGAGAGGTCCGCGACGCTGCCCGAGGTGATCGACTCGGCGGCCTCCGCGAGCAGGCCGGCGTCCACCAGGCCGGTGGCCAGCATCGCCTCGCGGGTGCGCTCCCAGGTCTCCAGCCAGAACGCCCCGATCGGGCTGCCGGCGGTCAGCGCGGGCACCTGGATCTCGGCCCCGATCTCGGTCAGCCCGAGGTCGCGCAGCAGCCGCGGGTACTCGGGCGTCCAGCTGATGTCCGTCCCGATCGTGCTGCGCAGGGCCTGCCACATGGCCCGCATGGCCAGCCGGTAGGGGGTGTCCGGCGGGGCCGCGGTGGTGAGGTCGACGGCGTCGCCGAGCACCAGGCGGCCGCCCGGGTTGAGCAGTTCGCAGAGCCGGGCGGCCACCCGGCGGTGTTCGGGCAGGTGCATCAGCACGAAGCGGGCGTGGACGAGGTCGAACCGGCCGGGGGCGAAGCCGGGCTCCGTGACGTCCGCGGCCAGGGTCCGCAGCGCGCCACCCGCGAGCGGCTCCAGGAACCGGACGTCGCGGTCCACCGCGAGCACCTCGTCGACGCCGGCCTCGCCGGCCAGCCAGCGCGAGATCGTGCCGGTGCCGGCGCCGATGTCGAGGCAGCGGGTCCCGGGGCCGGCCCCGAGGGCGAGCAGCCGGGCCCGGGTGAAGGTGTCGTAGGCCATGGAGCCGAGGTCGATCCGCTCGCCCTCGCCGGGTTTCCACGGCTCGAAGAGGGCCTCGCCGTACCCGGCGCCCGCGCCGTCCACCCGGCCTCGCGACCCTGCGTCGGCAGGCGGCCCGGCGGAGGCGGCCGGCTGCCTGCCGCTGCCGGTCCGGCCGGTCGTGCCCGCCGTCCCGGTCGTACTCGTGCTCCCGGCCGTGCTCGCGGCAGCGGCTCGGTTCGCGGGGCCGGCCGTGCCCGCCGGACGCGCCGCGTCCGCCTCGCCGCCGGCCGGCCCGACGGGCCCTTCGTCTGGGGACACGGTGTCCTCCGTCCGTGCTCCACGGCACTCCGGGGAGCGGTCGCGGTCTGTCGGTGCGGACCCTTACGAGCGTATCCGGCATCCGCCGGCCGCACCTGTCCCACGGGCGTGGCCCGTGGCCGTACCCGGTGCGGCCCCGCCCGGGAGCCCGCCGGCGCGCGCGGCCCGTGAATTCGCTGGCCGGACGGCGGCCGGTGCTGATCTCATGCGGGCATGGACAACGATCTCCCCGCCGGATACGAAATCTCCACCGACCCCGACCGCCTGGACGCGGACCTGGTCCACCGGTGGCTGTCGCAGGACGCCTACTGGGCGCTGGGCCGCCCGCGCGAGAAGCACGATCTCGCCGTCGCGAGCTCCCTGAACTTCGGCGTCTACGAACGCTCCGCCGGCGCCCAGGTCGGCTATGCCCGGGTGGTCACCGACCGGGCCACCTTCGCCTGGCTGTGCGACGTCTACATCGCTCCGGAGGCCCGCGGCCTGGGCCTCGGCACGGCCCTGGCCGCCGCGGTCCGGGACCACCTCGCCCCCTACGGGGTGCGGCGTGTCCTGCTGGCCACCGCCGACGCGCACGAGGTGTACGCCAAGGCCGGATTCGTCGCCCTGCCGAAGCCGGACTGGTGGATGGCGATCGTCAACGAGTGAGCCGCCGGCCGGCCGCGGGGCCGGGGGCCGGGGCGCGACCGTCCGGCCCCCGGCCCCGTACGCCTCAGCAGTGCCGGCCGGGTGCCGCGTCGCGGGTGACCAGGACGGGGGTGCGGGCGCCCGCGGGGTCGCGGCGGTCGTGGACGGTGGTGCCCGCCTTGATGGTCTCCTCGACGGTGATGTCCTTGATCTTCATCGCGGGGACGGTGAGCGGGTTGTGGCTGAGGACGACCAGGTCGGCCAGCTTCCCCACCTCGATGCTGCCCTTGTCCCGCTGCTCGAAGTACTGGTGGGCGGCGTTGATGGTGAGGGACTTCACCGCGTCCCGCGCGGACACCCGCTGGTGCTCGCCCAGCACGTACCCGGAGCGGGTGACCCGGGTGACCTGGCTGGCCAGGATGGCGATCGAGTTGGGCAGGGCGACGGGGGCGTCGTGGTGCGAGGTGTAGATCATCTTCCGGTCCAGCGCCCAGCGGGCGGGGGAGATGTCCTGCGCCCGCTCGGGGCCGAGGACGGTCTTGCGGTACCAGTCGCCCCAGTAGTAGGTGTGCATCGAGAAGAACGACGGGATGATGCCGAGTTCGGCGAAGGCGTCGATCTGGTCCTCGCGGGCGGTCTGGGCGTGGATCGCCACCGGCCGCCGGTCGGCCGGCCCGGCCCCGGCGGTGACGGTCCGTACGGTCGTGATGAACTGGTCGACGGCGGCGTCGCCGTTGACGTGCGCGATGACCTGCCAGTCCTGTGCGAAGCCGGTGCCGAGCTGGGCCAGCGCCGTCTCGTCGTCGAGGACGGGGTAGCCGCGGTACTGCGGCCCGGTGCCGTCCGGCGGGGTGGTGTAGGGCTGGGTGAGCCAGGCCGTGCGGCCCTGCGGCGAGCCGTCCAGGACCATCTTGATCCCGGCGGCCCGCAGTCCGCCCTCGTACTCCCGGCTCGCCCGGACCCGCTCCGGGTGGGCGAGCGCCTCGTCCGCCTTCACGTAGACGACCACGTCGATCGGCAGGCCCGCCACGGAGTCCTTCACGGCCTCCCGCAGGGCGTCCAGGGTGTCGAGGGTGGCGGCCCCCTCCTGCACGGTGGTGAAGCCGAAGCCGGCGGCGGCCGCCAGACCCGTCGACAGGAACCGGGCGATGTCGTCCTCGTGCATGCCCGTCACGGCCAGGCCGTAGGCCGGGTTGAAGGCGGACTCCTCCAGGACGCCGTTGGGCGTGCCGTGCGGCCGGGCCTCGTCCTCGCGCCGGATCACGCCGCCGCGCGGGTCGGGCGTGCCGGCGTCGTAGCCGAGGAGTTCGAGACCCCGGCTGTTGACCGCACCGAGGTGGAAGGACTGGTGGACGGCGAGCACCGGACGGTCCCGGCTCACCTCGTCCAGCTCCTGCCGGGTGGGGTGCTGCTTCCCGGCGAGCATCGAGTCGTCGTAGCCGAACCCGATGACCCACTCGGAGCGCCCGCCCACCTCGCCGGCGGCGAACTCCCGCAGCTTGGCCTGGAGCGAGGCGATGTCGGTGACCTCGCCGTCGGGTCCCGGCAGCAGGTTGGCGATGGTGGCCTGCAGTCCTGTCCCGGTGAGGTGGCCGTGGGCATCGATGAAGCCCGGCAGCAGCGCGCGTCCTTCGAGGTCCCGCAGCCGGGTGCCCGGGCCCTGCCAGTCGGCGATCGCCCGCGCGCGCTCACCGACGTGGACGATCCTGCCGTCCTTGACCGCCACCGCCTCGGGCGGCGCCGCTCCCGGCTCGTCGGCCACCGTCACGATCTCCCCGCCGAAGAAGATCACATCCGCGTCCCCGGGCGCCGCACCGCGTGCTGAGTCCATTGCCATGACCAGGCCGTTCCTCGCGTAGATCACCATGAGTACCGTCGCGGCCACTCTAGGTGGCCCGGACGGGTGATGGTGGTTCCGGCACGCACCATCGCGGGCACCGGACCGCACCCGCCCGTCACCACCGCGGGCTCGGGGCGCCGTCCGGTCCGCTCCGTCGGTCCGCCCGCGTCCCTCGGGCGGCCCGCACCCGCCTGCACCCGCCCGCGTCCACCTGCACCCGCCCGCGTCCGCTCGTCCCGCGCGCCGATGCAAGCCGGTGGGCCGACCGTCGTTTCCCGGCCATTCTCCGGGTCGGCGGGCCTGTCGCCGGGGCGACGGGGCAGACGGGCTGCGGGCCGCCCGACCGCTTCGGGGGCGGCCTCCGGACACCCGAAGGAGACCACTGTGAGCAATCCCGTACCCCCGGGCCTGTCGATCGCGGAACTGACCGCGGAGGCCGCCGAACTGATGCGCAGCGCCGCCCTGTCCACGTCCCGGAGCAGCCACCCCGGGCTGGTGCACCCGTCGGACGCCGCCGAGACCGCGGCCGCGCTGGCCGGCCTGACCGCGCGGCTGCCCGAACTCCTCGACGTCCTGGCCGGATTCCTCAGCAGTGAGCAGGCCGCCGGGCGGATCGGGCCGGGCCCGGGGGAGGACCCCGGCGCGGGTGCCGGCTACGACGCCCTGCGGGCCGCCCGCGACGCCCGTGAGCAGTTGTACGAGGCCGGCCGGACGGCCGCGCTGCTCGCCGAGTCGCTGGCGTCGGCCGCCGTGGTGCTGGCGCCGCTGGGGTCCGCCGTTCCGCTCGGCAGGCCGGCCGAGCCGCACGTCTGAGCGCCACCGAGCGTTCCCGGGCCGTCCGAACGAGTCCGAACGAGTCCGAATGGGTCCGGGCGCATCCGAACGATTCCGAGCGGGTCCGGGCCGGGGTCGGTGCTCAGGACTTGTCACGGCCTTCGGGACGGTGACGGGAGATCTGCTCCCGGGCGGTGTGCCACCGTGAGCGGGTCTGGTCGACCACGTTGGCCCACTGCCGTCTGATCTCGTCGTCGGCGGGGCGCTGCCCGCGCCGGATCCGGTCGAGTTCGTCGCCCACCTCGCGGCCGAGCGCGGCCGAGGCGACGATCACCAGCATGGCGCCGAAGAGCGCGGAGATCAGCGCCAGCACCGCGCCGAGGGAGCCGTAGCGGGTGGCGTAGGAGTTGAAGAGGCGCGGGAGGTAGAGGCTCGCGCCCATCGAGTAGGCCGCCGTGAGAACGGAGGCGACGATGCCGAACGGCAGCAGCAGATAGCGGGGGATCCGGCGGGCGGAGAGGATCCAGCCCGTCCAGCACAGGAAGGCCCCCGTCACCGGGGCGGAGCAGAGGGCCGCGCCCAGTTCGAGCCGGCCGTTGCCGAAGAGCACCCGGATCCAGCTCGTGGCGGTCAGGTAGGCCCCCAGGGAGAGGATCCACCACAGGCCGTTCGGGGTGTTGCGCACGCTGAGCGGCTTCAGCTCCCAGGTCTGTTCGAACAGGCGCTGGGCGGCGCGGGTGAAGCTGAGGACCGAGATCATCAGGAACAGTGCTCCGAGGACGCCCACGCCCGGGTCCGCCTCGCTGGTGGTGGGGGCGAACAGACTGCGCACCGCCTCGGCGCCGCCGCCGGTGAGGCCGTAGCGGCTGATGATGCGGCTGGCGATGTCCTCGCTCCCGAACCGGCTCAGCACCGCTGCGCCCAGAATCGTGAAGGGGATCAGCGAGGTCAGCGCGCTGGAGGCGAGTGCCATCGAGCGGTCGAAACCGACGATCTTCTGGAAGCGGTTCACGACGCGCAGGGCGAAGTCCGGGCGCAGCCAGAAGGTCAGCGTCCGCAGGACGCGCTCGCGGTCGATGCTTGCCGTCGTTCCCTCCTCGGGACGGGACGGGACGGGGCGGGACGGGGCGGGGCCGGCGATCCCCTGGGCGTTACCGCGGGCGGGCCGGGTGGACCGGGTCCGTCGGGTCGACGGGGCCGGCCGGTCCGGGGCCCTGCGGTGCGGGCGTCCCGGCACCTGCTGCGACCCCGGCACCTGGTGCGCGGGGCTGGGTCGCCGGGATGCGCTGGGTGAAGAACAGCGCGCCGAGCCCGGCGAAGGCGAGGACGGCGAGCGCGGCCCGCAGGCCGTCCAGCCGGGCCTCGGCGTTCGCGTCCAGGGCGGCGGTGGTCACCTCGGGCGAGGCGTTCGCGTCGTCCAGCACCGTGGTGAGCTGGGCGTCGGAGAGGAAGGGCACGCCGGCGGCGAGTTCGGTGTTCGCCCGGGCCTTGACCTCGTCGGGGACGGCCGGGTTCTGCTCGATGCTGGTGAGGAAGGAGGTGGTCAGGGCGGCGATCATGATGGAGCCGGCCAGGGCGGTGCCGATCGAGGCGCCGAGGTTGGTGACCGTGTTCTGGACACCGCCCACCTCGGCGCTCTTCTCGTCCGGCACCGCGGAGACGGTGACCGAGCCGAGCTGGGAGGCAAGTGCCCCCATGCCCAGGCCGATCAGCAGCAGCGGAACGGTGACCACGGCCGCGTCGGCGTCCGCGTCCAGCGCGGCGAGCATCACCAGAGCCCCCGTGAGCATGGCGAGGATGCCCAGGCGCACCACCCGCCGGGGCGAGACCTCGGGCAGGAACCTGGGGATGGCGAGTGCCGCGGCCAGCAGCGTGAGGGAGAGCGGCAGGATCCGCACGCCGGTCATCAGCGCGGAGAGGCCGAGGGCGACCGACAGGTAGAGCGGGACGAGGAAGAACACGCCCATCTGCACCAGGTACTGGAAGAAGAACATGGTCAGACCGCCCGTGAGCTGATGGTTCCGCAGCAGGGCCGGTTCGACCAGCGGTTCGGCGCCCAGGCGGGTCAGGCGGCTCTCCCAGCGGAGGAAGAGCCAGGTCAGCAGCAGGCCGGCCAGCATCAGCCACACGGTCGCCGAGATCCCCAGCCAGGCCGGTGCGCCCGGCTTGGGCAAGAACCAGCCCCAGCTGCCGGAGCGCAGGATCCCGAGGACGAAGAGGCCGATGCCGAGCGCGGAGAGGACCGCGCCGACCACGTCCAGGTGCGGGCGGCGGTCCGGCGGCGCGTCCGCCAGCCGCCGGGCCAGCAGCAGGATGCCGAGCACCACCACTACCTCGCCCGCGAAGACCCAGCGCCAGGAGAAGTACGTCGTGGCGATGCCGCCGATCAGCGGCCCGAGGGCGATCGCGATCGCCCCGGCGGCCGTCACCAGGCCGTAAGCGGCTGGGCGCCGCTCGACGGTGAAGTTCCCGGCGACCAGGGCCACGATGGCCGGCAGGATCAGCGCCGCGCCGATCCCCTCCAGCAGTGACCAGCCGAGCAGCAGGACGGTGAGGTTCGGGGCCAGCGAGGTGGTGGCGGAGCCCGCCCCGTAGATCACGCAGCCGATGGTGAAGGCCCGTTTGCGGCCGATGATCGCGCCGACCTTGCCCCCGGAGATCATCAGCATCGCCATGACCAGCGTGTACGCGGTGATGGCCCCCTGGAGACCGCTCACCGTGGTGCCGACGTCCTCGGCCACGGTGGCGATCGACACGTTCATCACGGAACTGTCGAGGGCCATCAGGAACTGACCGGCCGCCAGCGTCGCCAGGACGGTGGTGGCTCCGGCTCTACCGGCAGGTTCTCTTCCGGCGCTCATACGCAGAGCCTGCCACGTGGGAGGGAAACCGGCCGCAGGCGTTCCGGTCGGTTCAGCCGAATGGCGGCGGCCCGCTCCGGCCCCGGGCTCCGGCCGCTTCCCCGCCCCGCCGTGCCGTGCCGTGCCGTCCCGTGCCGTCCCGTTGCGGCGGTGCGGCCCGGCCGCCGCTCCACGGGACCCGGGCGGAGGACGCCCCCGGGTGCGGGCGGCCGTTGTCCGGCGCCGTTGTCAGTGCCGGGGCCTAGCCTGGCCGTGCCGACGTTCCGGACGTGAGGGAGACGCCATGACCACGCTCGCCGACCGACCCGACACCGCGCTGCTCGTGATCGACGTGCAGAACGGCGTGGTGGGGGACGCGTACGACCGCGACAAGGTCGTCGCCAACATCGCCACCCTGGTCGACCGGGCGCGGGCCGCCGGGGTCGAGGTCGTCTGGGTGCAGCACAGCAGCGCGGACCTGCCGCTGGAGAGCGACAAGTGGCAGTACGTGCCCGAGCTGGTGCGGCGCGAGCACGAGCCGCTGGTGCACAAGACGTACGCCGACTCCTTCGAGGCGACCGACCTGGAGCCGGTGCTCGCCGAGCGCGGCGTCGGCCGGCTGGTCGTCGCGGGCGCGCAGACCGACGAGTGCATCCGCTCGACCCTGCACGGCGCGATCGTCCGCGGATACGACGCCCTGCTGGTGGCCGACGCCCACACGACCGAGGACCTCTCCTCCTTCGGCGCCCCGCCGCCCGAGCAGGTGATCGCCCACACCAACCTGTACTGGACGTACCACGCGGCCCCGGGCCGGACGGCCGGGACGGTGGCCACGGCGGACGTCGAATTCGGGGTGAGGCCGACCGCCTGAGCCCGGGCGGGCCGGCCCGCCCGGACACCCTCCGGGCGGGACGGGCTGCTGCCGGGCCGGCCCCAAAGGGCGGCCTCCGGCGACAGCTGGGTCGTATGCGCAGCTTCCTTCTGTCTTCAGGTCCGGGCCGCGCGGCGAGCCCCTGCGGCCGGGCCCGTCGGACGCCCCGCCCGTGACCAGCGCCACGGGTGAGGAACGGCACGTTCACCCCCGTCGGCCCGGTCGGGCCCGTACCGTTCCTCGACGACGACCCGGGGCGGCGGTGCCCCGGTACGAGACGGCGGGAGCGACGGTGGCGGCAGCGGGCCGGGACGCGGCGGCGCAGATGGAGAGCTGCGCCGCCTGCCTCGCCGTGCGCGAACGCACCCCGCACGGCGGCTGCGCCTGGCCCTGCCCGGACCGCCCCCGTCGGGCCGCCGACCGGATCGACGAGCTGCTGCGGGTGCCGCCCGGTGAACTGGAACTCCCGGGCAGCGCCGCAGGCCGTTCCGCGACGGATCCCGGCCCGGACGGTCCGGGCCGGGCGGAGCCGGAGCCGATCGGGTCGGGCTGGGCTCGGGGCAGGCTCGCGGCGGCCTTCCCGCTGCGGCGTCGGCCGCCCTCGGACGGACCGGCCGACGAGGGACCGGCGCACGACGGACCGGCGTAGGCGGGGGCGTAGGCGGCGGGGGGCGGACGTCGCGCCGGCAGGCCGGGGCCCGGTCTCAGGTGCGCGCCGCGGTGTCCCGCAGCGCGTTCGTCACGCTCGCGACGAACGCGTCCAGGATCTCCGGGTGGCCGGCGGCTCGCGCCGGGTTCAGTTCGCCGATCGAGAGCACCCGGGCGCGGGGGTCGTGGCAGGCGGTGTCCAGCACTCCGGAGATCGCCTGCAGCGACGGGCCGCTGTTGCGGCCGTCGGTGCTCTCCGCGAGCGGCGCGTCGGTGAAGTCCAGCACGTCCACGTCGATGTGCACCGCCAGCGCCCCCGGCGGGAGGGCGGCGAGCGCCCCGGCCACCGCCGTGTCCGGCGCCCCGGCCAGGTCCGCGCCGGAGACCCACCGCAAGGACAGCAGCCCGGCCTGCTCGCGCTCCCACCCGGTGGCGCGAGCCGGGTCCGTGCCGAGCAGGTACAGCTGCTCCGGGGTGAGCAGCGGGCGGCGGTGGAAGGCCGAGGCCAGCTGCTCCGCCGCGCCGGGCAGGTCCAGTCCGTGGGCGAGACCCATCCAGTCCAGGGCGCCGTCGGTAGTGCTCACCGGCGTGTTGAGGTCGAAGTGCCGGTCCGCGTAGAGCAGGCCCGCCCCCGGGTCGTGCCTGATCAGGGCGTCCATCACGCCGAGCGCGAGGGTGCAGTTGCCGCCGATCAGCAGGACGTCGGCGTCCTGGTCCAGGGCCTCCGTCACCTGATCGGTGACCGCCCGCACGGCCCGGACCGCCGCCGCGAGGTTCTGTGCCCGTGGGTGTCCCGGGTCGGGCGCCCAGACCTGGAGCGGTCCGTCGCCGGCGTCCCGGACCCGGCGGCCCGCCGCCCGGAGGCGGTCGAGCAGGCCGAGTTCGCGCAAGACCCGTGGTGCGGCCTCCTGACCCGGTGCGTAACTGCCCGCACTGGTCGGCGCGCCCACGACGACAAGATCCCGTGGCATACCTTCATCATCGCCGTCGGCCCGGGCGGGTGCGAGCGGGCGGGCGGACCCGACAGGACCGGACGGGACCAAGTGCCCCGCTGCTGTCTGCTGGCCCGCCCGCCCGCCCGTCCGCACCGTCGCCCGCGCCGCCGTCCGGTCCCGGGCCGGTGCAGATCCGGCTCGGCCCAGGTCAGGCCGACCACAGTGAGGTCAGGTCAGCTCCAGCACCAGCTTGCCCACGTTCTCGCCGCGGAAGAGCATCTGGAGGGTCGCCGGGAAGTCGTCCAGCGAGCCGCTGACCACGTGCTCCTTGACCTTGATCCGGCCGGTGGCGATCCAGCCCGCGAGTTCGCGGGCGGCGGCGCCGAAGCGGGGCGCGTAGTCGAACACCACGAAGCCCTCCATCCGGGCCCGGCGGACCAGCAGGCTGAGGTAGTTCGAAGGGCCCTGGACCTGCGTCTCGTTGTTGTACTGGCTGATCGCGCCGCAGATCACCACTCGCGCGTGGAGCGCCAGCCGGGTCAGCACCGCGTCCAGGATGTCGCCGCCGACGTTGTCGAAGTAGACGTCCACGCCGTCCGGCGCGAGTTCGCGCAGTGCCTTCCTGACGTCGTCCGCGCGGTAGTCGATCGCCGCGTCGAAGCCGAGCTCCCCGGTCAGCATGGCGCACTTGTCGGCGCCGCCGGCGATGCCGATCACCCGGCAGCCCTTCACCTTGGCGATCTGGCCGGCCATGGTGCCGACGGCGCCCGCCGCGCCGGAGACCACGACCGTCTCGCCCTCCTTGAGGTCCCCGACGTCGAGCAGGCCGAAGTAGGCCGTCATCCCGGGCATGCCCAGCGCGCCGAGGTAGGTGGACAGTGGCGCGAGCGCCGGGTCCACCTTGAGCACGCCCTTGCCGTCGGAGACCACGTACTCCTGGACGCCGAAGGTGCCCACCACGTGGTCGCCGGGCTGGAACCCGGGGTGCTCGGACTCGGTGACCTCGATCACCGAACCGGCCCGCATCACCTCGCCGATGCCGACCGGCGGCAGGTAGGACGGGCGGTCGTCGAGCCACCCGCGCATGGCCGGGTCCAGCGAGATGAAGCGCGTCCGTCCGGCGAACCGGCCCTCCCCGGGCGCCGTCGCCGGCTCGGTGACGTGCTCCCAGTCCTCGGGCTTCACCTCGCCGACCGGTCGCGCGGCGAGGCGGATCTGGCGGTTCGTTCCGGACATGACGTCTCCTGTCGTTCGCGGGTGACCGGCCGGGGCGCCGGCCACCCGGCCCGCCCGGCCGTTCCGGGCGGCACGGGCCGCGGGTTCGGGCGGGCGGCCCGTGGGGTTGCGCGAGTAGTCTAAGCAAGCGCTTATTCACCTGGCTAGGCGCGTCGTGACCGAAGGGGCGACCGCCCTTCGACGGGGCCGCTCACGAGGGCCGGGACCTCCCCCGCCGCTGTGGGGGCCGGCCCCGCCGTGGTCAGGGAGCCGCAGCGGGGCCGGGGGCGGCCGTCCAGCCGCCGTCCCGGCCGGACAGCGTGCCGGGCCCGCCGTCCAGGACGACCCGGAGGCCCTCCGGGAGGACCTGGACGGATCCGGCCCGCAGGCCCAGTGGGTAGGGGCGGCCGTCGGCCGCGCCCAGCCCGCCGGCGCCCCTCAGCCCGCCTGCACCCGCCGGTCCACCCGCACCGGCCGGTCCACCCGCACCGGCCAGTCCACCTGCACTTCCCAGGCTGTCGGGCGGGACGGCACGGCCGAGGACGGTCAGGCTCGACACCGTCAGGGACACCCGGCCGTCGGCGATCACCGGTCGCAGGGTCAGCCGGCCGAGACCGCCCTGGCCCAGTGCCACCTCGACCGTGCCCGCCACCGGGTCGGAGCGGACCTGGCCGACCGGCACCGACCCGGCGGCGGCGCGGACGGCCGCACCCAGGGACCGGACGGGCACGGTGACCTCGGCGTGGGTGCCGGCGACCGAGGTGGCGGTGCCGAGGCGGACATCGTCCAGCCGGGCGCGGACGGTGACCTGCGGGAGCGGTCCCAGCCGGGCGTCCTCGGTGCTGAGGTCCAGCCGGGGGATCCGCCGGTGCGCAAGGGCCCAGAGCGCCGGGCCGCCGGCGGTGCGTGCCGTCAGGCCGTCCCCGAGCGCGGGCGCCAGCCGGGCGATCCTGCTCCGGATCAGCTGACGGGCCGTGAACTCGCCCGCCCCCGCGCCGGCGACCAGTACCAGGGCCAGCACGGCCGCGAGCAGCGCGGCGCGGCGCCCGCGCGGACCCGGCCGGAGCCGCGGGGACCGGGGCCCGGGGAGCCGGGACCGGCCGGGCCCGGAGCGCAAGCACCGTCGCCTCACCGCGGCCCACCCCCGGCGGCCGGGACGGCCGGGCCCTCGGGGTCGAAGTGCGGGAGCAGCTCGTCCAGCCGGCGGGGCAGCCACCAGTTGGCCCGGCGGAAGAGGTACATGCTCGCGGGCACCAGCAGCAGGCGGACCACGGTCGCGTCGATGATCACGCTGACACCGAGGCCGACTGCGAGCATCTTGACCACCACGCTGCTGGACAGCAGGAAGGCCAGGAAGACGCTGGTCATGATCACCGCCGCGCAGGTGATCACCCGGGCGGTGGCGGCCAGGCCGGTGGCGACCGCCAGGTGGTTGTCCCCGGTGCGCAGCCAGGTCTCGCGGATCCGGGAGAGCAGGAAGACCTCGTAGTCCATCGAGAGCCCGAAGACGATCGCGAACATCATCATCGGCACGTAGGACTCCACGGGCACCTCGGCCGTCACGCCCAGCAGCGAGGATCCCCAGCCCCACTGGAAGACCGCGACCACCACGCCGTACGCGGCGGCGATCGAGAACAGGTTGAGCAGGGCGGCCTTGACGGCGACCAGCACACTGCGGAAGACGGTGAGCAGCAGCAGGAACGCGGCCGCGACCACCACGCCGACCACCAGCGGCAGCCTGGCGGCCAGGGTGTCGGTGAAGGTCAGCCCGGTCGCGGTGCCGCCCGTGACGTATCCGGTGGCGTCCGTGCCGGCGAGCGCGTGCGGCAGACCGGTGTCCCGCAGGGTGTGGAACAGCTCCGCGGTGCTCCGGTCCTGCGGGCCCGCCTCCGGGGTGACCGTGCTGATCAGCAGGACGTCGTCGGGCGCGGTCACCGGGGGCGAGACGGCGGCGACGCCGGGCAGGGCCGCCAGCTCCCGGCGCAGCGTCGCGGCGAGCGCCTCGCGCCGGGCCCGGTCGGCCACCAGCGAGCCGTCCAGCTGGACGACGACCGTGAGCGGGCCGTTCGCGCCCGGGCCGAAGTTCTCGCCGATCAGGTCGTAGGCACGCCGGTCGGTCCGGCCGGTGGGCTGCGAGCCGGCGTCCAGGTGGCTGAGCCGGATGGCGGCGGCCGGCACGGCCAGCACGCTCAGCACCAGCAGACCGCCCACCAGGAAAAGCCACGGCCGGCGGCCGAGGACGCCGGCCCAGCGGTGCCAGAGGTCCGCGTCGCCGGCCGGTTCGGAGACCGGCGTCCGCACCCGGAGCCGGTCGATCCGGCCGCCCAGCAGCCCGAGGAGGGCGGGGGTGAGGGTCAGTGAGGCCGCGGCGCCGACCAGGACGGTCAGTCCGGCCGCCGCTCCGAGGGTGCCGATGAACGAGACCCCGCCGGCGTACAGGCCGGCCAGCGCCGTCGCGACGGTGGCGGCTGCCACCAGCACGGCCCGGCCGCTGGTGGCGACCGTGCGGCCGACCGCCTCGGCGGGCTCCGGAACGTCCCGCAGCAGGGCCCGGTAGCGGGTGGTGAGGAACAGGGCGTAGTCGATGCCGACGCCCAGGCCCATCATCGCGGCGAGGGTCGGGGCGGACTGGGCGAAGCCGACCCGGGCGGCCAGCAGGCCGAGTGCGGACAGCCCGGCGGCCAGGCCGGCCACCGCGGTCAGCAGCGGCAGTCCGGTCGCCGCGACACTGCCGAATCCGAGCAGGAGCACCAGGACGGCGACCGCCAGGCCGATCGCCTCGGACGCCCGGTCGGCGGCCCTGGGCGCGGCCAGCTGCCCGAGCGGTGCGCCGTACTCGACGGTGAGCCGGTCGGCCCGCAGCGGCCCGACGGCGTCGTCGAGCCGGGCCAGGTAGGCCGGGCCGAAGCCGGCCGGGTTGCCGGTGAAGTGGACGGTGACGATGCCGGTGGAGCCGTTCGCGGAGAGCGCGCCGGGGGTGGTGAGCGGGTCGGTCACCGCGAGGACGTCCGGCAGCCGGCCGAGCCCGCCGACCGCCGCCTCGATCGCGGCCCGGTGGCCGGCCAGCGACCCCGGGCCGGCGCCGACCACGATCGGCGCGCTCACCCCCGCTGCCCCGCTGCCGTGCGCCCGGAGCAGGTCCGCGCCGGTCTGGGCGCCGGTGCCGGGCAGCGTGAGGCTGTCCGCGTAGTCGCCGCCCCAGGCGTGGTCGGCCACCGCGAGTCCGGCCAGCAGCACGGCCCAGACGGCGATGACGCGCCACGCGTGCCGGGCGCACCAGCGCCCCGTCCGGTGCAGCAGGCCGGGTGGGCCGGGTGCCGGGGCGCCCGCCGGCTTCGGGCGGGGGGCGGACGGGGCGCCCGTGGCTCCGATGCCGGGCGGTTCGGTGCCGGGCAGCGCGGTGCCGGGCGGTTCGGTGCCGGGTGCTTCGGAGCCGGTGGATACCGCGCCGGTGGATGGTCTCTGCATGGGCGGCACTCTGCCGCACCGGTGTTCGGGGACCTTGGGCGCACTGTTCGGGGAATGTACGGGCCGCGGGGGCCGCGGGACGGCCGTCGGCCCGCGTGGCTAGCATCGTCGGCGTCCCGTACGTGAGTGCCCCTCACGTCCCCGCAGGTGAGAGTGGCAGCCGTGACGCAAATCAAGGGCCTGGCGACGCAGTCCAAGGGCCTGGTGCTGGTCGTCGAGGACGAGCGGCACATCGCCGACGTGCAGCGGCTGTACCTGGCCCGCGAGGGCTTCGGCGTGCACGTGGAGAGCGACGGGGCGGCCGGCCTGGCGGCGGCCCGGCGGATGCACCCGGTCGCGATCGTGCTGGACATCGGCCTGCCCGGCCTGGACGGCATCACCTTCTGCCGGACCCTGCGGGACGCGGGGGACTGGACCCCGGTGCTGCTGGTCACCGCGCGCGGCGAGGAGGCGGACCGGATCCTCGGGCTGGAGCTGGGCGCGGACGACTACCTGACCAAACCCTTCTCGCCGCGCGAACTGGTCGCCCGGGTGCGGACCGTCCTGCGGCGGGCCGCCGGGCCGCCGCGGACGCCCCCGGGCAGCGTCGGCCGGCTCACCGTCGACCCGGTCAGCCGCACCGTGCGCCGCGACGGCCGGCCGGTGGAGCTCACCACCACCGAGTTCAACCTGATCGAGCACCTGGTGCGGCACCCGGGGCAGGTCTTCACCCGGGAGCAGCTGCTCGCCCGGGTCTGGGGCTACCCGGGCTACCGCGACACCCGGATGGTCGACGTCTTCGTCTCCCAACTGCGCGCCAAACTCGGCGACGCCAGCCCGATCCGCACCGTGCGCGGCGTCGGCTACAGCGCGACGGACCCGGCCGGATGAGCCGCGGGCACTCCTCAGGCGGCTCCCTCACCCGCAACATCGTCGGGTCGACCACCGCCGTGGCGGCCCTCGCGGTGCTGCTGACCGGGCTGGTCACCTGGCAGACCGCCGCACACGGCGCCGAGCAGCGCGAACGCGAGCAGCTGACCCGGCAGGCGACGGTGCTCAGCCGGGTGCCCGACCTCTCGCCGCTGCTCTTCAACGGCGCCCAGGCCCTCGGCGGCCCGAACGGCGAGGAGTTCGCCGTGCTCACCCCCGACGGGCGGGTGGCCGGCGCCGCCACCCCGGCGCTGGACCTCGCGTCCAGGGCCGAGCTGCTGGCCGGGCGGCCGGTCTCCACCACGGGCGTGCTGGCCGGCCAGGAGGTGCTGCTGGTCGGCCGGCCCGGCCCGCGCGGCGGCGCCGTCGTGCTGACCGAGCCGTACTCGGTCGTCGAGCGGAACACCGGCCGGATCCGCCGCAGCACCGTCCTGCCGCTGGTGGCCGGCCTGCTCGGTGCCGCGCTGGCCGGCGCCCTGCTGGCCCGGCGGACCGCCCGCCCGCTGGTGGCGGCCGCCCGGGCCGCGCACCGCCTCGCCGACGGCGAGCGCGGGGTGGGCGCCGTCGTCGACGGGCCGCGCGAGGCGGCCGAGATCATCCGCGCGCTCAACGTCCTGGACGCCTCGCTGGCCCGCAGCGAGAACCGGCAGCGGGACTTCCTGCTGTCCGTCTCGCACGAACTGCGCACCCCGCTGACCGCGCTGCAGGGCTACGCCGAGGCCCTCGCCGACGGCCTGATCGAGCCGGAGCGGCTCCCCGAGGTCGGCCGGATCCTGGCCGGCGAGACCCTGCGGCTGGACCGCTTCCTCGGCGACCTGCTGGACCTCGCCCGGCTGGAGGCCGAGGACTTCCGCCTCGACACCGGTCGTACGGACCTCTCCGCGCTGGTGGCCGAGGCCGCCGCGTTCTGGGCCGGCCCGGGGGAGGGGCAGGGTGTGCGCCCGCGGGTGGAGCTGGCCGCCGGGCCCGAACCCGTCGGTCCCGGATCGCCCGGACCCGAACCTGCCGGTCCCGGATCGCCCGGACCCGAACCCGTCGGTCCCGGATCGCCCGGGCCCGAACCTGCCGGTCCCGGATCCGCCGGGCCGCCCGTGCTGGTCGACACCGATGCCTTCCGGGTCCGGCAGCTGATCGACGGTCTGGTGCGCAACGCCCTGCGGGTCACCCCGGCCGGCGGTGACCTGGTGCTGGCGGTGCGGCCCGCGGCGGGCGGCGGCGCGCACCTTGAGGTCCGGGACAGCGGGCCGGGTCTGACCGACGACGACGTCCGGGTCGCCTTCGACGGCGGAGCACTGTACGAGCGGTACCGGGCGACCCGCCCGGTGGGCAGCGGTCTCGGCCTGGCCATCGCCCACCGGCTGAGCGGCCTGCTCGGCGGCACCATCCGTGTGGAGGGCCACGGGCCCGAGGGCGGCGCCGTGTTCACGGTCACGCTGCCGCCGACGGTCGGCTGAGCGGACCCCCGGACCGGTGCTGGGGCAGCGGTCCGGCGGTGGGGGAGCGGACCTGGCCCTGCCTCCGGACGGCCGCCGGGACTTCACCGGACGGCCCACCGGGTCACCGCACCCACCTCCCCCGGCGGGCCTGGCGTGCCGCCCGGGACGCCGGACGGAGGGTTTGTCGTCCTGCCCGGGCCCCGGCCGGTTGGGAGTTGAGCGGGCGCGCTTCGAACCGTCCGGCCCGGCCGCGCTCCGGGCCGGACGTCCCGCCGCACACCCGCCGGCCCCGTCGTCGCCCCGGCGGTTCCGGGGCTGCCCGACTGCCCGTACGGCAACCGGCAACTCGCGCTGATGGCCTTGTGGTTGGCCGTCGCCGAAGCAGCTGTTGAGAGCCGCCGCTGCTGGGTATCGATGCTCTGTCATGTACGCACTGGACATGACGCGGCGCGCCGCACCCGGTGTCGTCCGCCCTCCCCGACCCGTCAGGAGTGCACACCCATGTCCCGCTCCCGCACCCGTCGCGGCATCCTCGCCGCCGTCGCCGCCGTAGCGTTACTGACCATCACCGCCGGCCCGGCGACGGCCTCGCCGGCGCCTTCCGCACCGCCCGCGAAGGGCGCCGAGGTCACCCGGATCGAGGAGCAGGTGGCGCGCGACCTCGCCCGCTCGCTCGCCGACGCCGACTGGCGCGCCCGGCTGCGGGCCGGCGCGGACGCCGGCACCGCACAACTCGGCCCGCTGGCTTCGGGTTCCGCCGCCCCCGCCGCCCGTGACCTCGCCGCCGGCGTGGCGGCCGCCGACCGGCGGATCGCCGCCGCGAAGGGCCTGGGCGCCGACCTCGGGCCGCTGCTGCAGGTGCAGTTGGCCGACCCCGCGATGCGGGCGGCGCTCGACGCCGGCGTCGCCCCGCTGGTGGCCGCGGCCACCGCCGACGACCACGCCCGGACGATCACCGCCTACGACACGGCGGGCCGTTCCCACCTGCTGGCGACCGGGAAGGTCCCGGACCGGCCGGTCTACCTGGTCGACCTCGACTCCGCCCGGACCACGGCCGCCGGCCTGCGGGTGCTCGGCGCCGAACTCGCCCGCCAAGGCATCGACCTGCCGGTCGCGCGGCCCGCCGCCCCGGCCGCCGCCGCTGCCGGCTGGTGGGCCACCAAGGTCGACGCCGTCGAGGTCAAGGACGACGAGGAGCCCTGGTTCAAGGGCGATGCCGAGATGTTCGCCCTGGTCACGGGCTTCGGGCTGGACGGCAAGGTACGGGTCGACCCGGTCGACATGCCCTACCTGAACAACGACGGCACGGTCTACCGCCCCAACCAGATCCTGGTGAACTGGTCGAACTACAAGTACAACCTGGCCGACGTCGTCCTGATGGAGGACGACGGCGACACCAACTACCAGGCCCTCGCCACGGCCATCGCCGCCGTCCTGCTCACCATCGCCGACCAGGGCGCCTACATCCCGCTGGTGAACGCCGTCCTGTCGGCCGTCCCCGCCTCCTGGTGGACCGACGACCCGGACTACGTCGACTCCTGGTACACCCTCGCCCGGACCAGCTCGGGACGCCTCGACGGCGCGGCGGCCAACGGCTGGCTGAGCGTCTCGCCGTACTTCGTCGAGCAGTTCTGACCGCCGGCCGGCGGATGACCCGGCCCGTCCGGGGTGGCCCTCGCCAGGGGCTCGGGAGACGCTCCGCGGGACCCGCCGACCCGTGCGGGCGGGACGCTCCCGGCGGTGCTTGACGCCCGCCCGCCCGCGGGCTTGACTCCGGTCATCGGTCATCGGTCATCGGTCATCGGTCGTCGGGCCGTCCGGGCCGGGGCGGAGGGCGTCGCGATGATCCACGGTCACATCCATCGGTCTACACTGATGTAGACCGATGGATGTGACCACGGCCCGGCGACGAGAGGCCCTCCGCGGATGCCCCAGCCCAGCGGTCCGGCCCCGGCCCCGACGCGCGCCGTCGCCCTCGTCGCGGTCCTCGCGCTGACGGCCTTCGGCGTGCTGGCCCTCCTGCTGGCGCTGCACGGCTGGGGGCCGTTCGCCGCCGAGTCGTGGCTGCACGACTGGGCCGTGACGCACCGTCCCGCCTGGGCCGTGCGGGTCGCGGGCACCGTGACCGACCTGGGCACCGGAGTCCCGCCGTACACCGCGGCGGTGGCGGCGGGAGTCCTCCTGGCGCGGGGCGCCGGACCGGGGCGGCGGCGGATCTGGTGGCTCTGCGGACCGGTGCTGGTGCTGGCGTTGGGGCAACTGCTGCGCAGGGGGCTGATGCTGGCCTTCGCGCGGCCCCGGCCGCCGGCGGCCGACTGGGTCGGTGCCTCGCCGAGCGGCTACGCCTTCCCTTCGGGCCACGCCTTCACCGGCGCGCTCGCGGCCGGCCTGCTGGCCTGGGCCGTCCTCCGCACCGCCCGGCGCCGCCTGGCGCTGCCGGTGGCGCTGCTGCTCGGGGTGGCGGCGGTGGCCGTCGGGCTCAGCCGGGTCTACCTCGGTGTGCACTGGCCGTTGGACGTCCTCGGGGGCTGGCTGCTCGCGGCGGGCTGGTTCGTGCTCTGCCTCGCCCTGGTCCCGCCGGCCCTCCGCCGGGCGCACCCGGTGGACGGAGCGCCGACGGGGTCCGCGGACAGCGGGGGCGGTTCAGGGCCGGGCGAGGCCCCGCGGTGACGGTGCACCGGGTGGCGCGCTCCGGCCGTCGGTCGCGCCGGTCGCGTCGGTGGCCGCCCGGGCTCGCGTGGTGCGGTGGGCGGGTGATGTGCGGGTTCGGGGTGGACTTGGCGTGCCGTTCACCCCGTACGGCAAATTCTTGGCAAAGCCCGCCGGGGGCCTCTCGGGCGGTCCGGGGGCCCTTGAGCCAGGCTACCGGCGGGTTCGGGGGGCTCCGGACGGTTGTTCGGGGGCCCTGGAGCCGGTTTGATCTCCGCGTGTAGAGGTGGTCTGCTTGGTGGCCACGGCGCAGGGGAAGGGGCTGGTGATGCGTCTTCTGAGCACGCTGCCCGTACCGACGCTGACGGATGGTCAGGTCTCCATCCGGCGGCCGGAGGCGGACGACGCCGCCACCGTGCTGGCCGGGTCCAGGGATCCGCTGGTCCGCGAGTTCATGCAGGGGGTCATCCCCCATCAGGACGAGGCGGCGGCCCGCCGCTGGCTCGCCGAAGTGCCCGGCGCCCTCTGGGCGCGGGACCGGGCGGCGTACTTCTCGGTGGTGGTGGGCGACGGGCCTTCGGTGGGCTGGGCCGAACTGGTGGACCTGCGGCCGGCGGAGCGTGCGGCCGAGGCCTCGATCTGGCTGCTGCCGGAGGCGCGCAGCCTCAAGGTGGCGGCTTCCGCACTACGGCTGATCTGCAGATTCGGCTTCGACGGCCTTGGCCTGGGTCATATTGACGCGTACGCCGCAAGGGATAACATGCCCGTTCAGGTGGTGGGCGCGTCCATCGGATTCCGGCGCGCGGGCTACCGTCCGGGGCTGTTCCGCAGCTCGCGGACCCACACGCTGCACGACGCCGTGCATGCCACCCTGCAGCCAGCGGATCTGTGCTGAAGCAGGAAATTGTTCCGAGTACGGGGGTGCTCTGTGAGGACAAGGCGACGGCCATGCCGTCCAGGAGGAGAACGTGATGTCGGGGGGAACCGGGATTCCGGTCTTTACGGCCGGAACTGACGAATCGTCGGTACACGGCCTGTCATACGTCCACGGGGGCGCGCAGCTCCCGTCGGGCCGGGTCGCACTGACCGTGGCGGCGGACGGCCGGCTCCGGGTGGAGGCCGTCGCCGGCACCACCCGGACGGTACGGACCGGCCGCCTCGACCTGGCCGTCCTGAATCGCGTCCTGGGCGCACTGCGCTCGGGCCCGCCCGGCGCCGCCCCCGGCCAGGACGCCGCAGAGCCGGGCACCGGCCGCCGGCTGACCGTCGTCGGCCTGCTGCCGGACGGGGACGCGAGTTGGGACGACGCCACCGCCACCCCGGTCCCGGGCGTGGGGCGGGCCCTGGAGGCGCTGGCCGCCCAGGTCCTGGACCCGGCCGCGGCCGGCCGGCTGCCCGGCGTCCTGCTCGCGCTGGACGAGATCGACCCGGCCGCCGCCGGATCCACGGCCCGGCCCGCCGCCGCGATCGGCACGGTCGGCGGACGCGCCGCCTACGCCCTGGCCGAACCCGAGCAGGGCTTCGGCCTGGTCGCCCTCGACGGGGCCGACCCGCTCGGCGGCTCGGGCACCGAGGCGGGTGTGCTGCCGACCGCCCTGGCCCTCGGCGCCGCCGGCGGCCGCGAACTGTTCGCCGTCGGCGGCGCGGACGGCGCCGTCCAGGTCTGGGACGCCGTCAGCGGAGCGTTGCTGCACGGCACGGCCGGCGGCGAGGGAGCACAGGCGGTGACCGCCGGACTCGTCCAGGGGGTACCGCTGGTCTTCTCGGCCGGCCGCCAGGGCGAGGTCCAGGCCTGGCACGCCGAGGACGGCCGGGCCCTCGGGCTGCTGTCGGTGGCCGGCCAGGGCGCCGCGGTCCTCTGCCACGCCCGCTGCGCCGGCCTCGACCTGGTCGCGGCCGCCGGCGACGACACCCTGGTACGCGTCTGGGACGCCGCCACCGGCGAGCAGCTCCACCTGCTGGTGGGCCACAGCGACCGGGTCACGGCGCTCGCCGTCCTCAGCCTCGGTGACCAGGCCCTGCTGGCCTCGGCCGGGCAGGACGGCAGCGTCCGGCTCTGGGACCTCGCCACCGGGCAGCCGCTCGCCGTGCTCACCGGCCACTCCGGCACGGTCACCGCCCTCGCCTTCCTGCGCACCGGCGGCGACCCCCTGCTCGCCTCCTGCGCCCTGGACGGCACCGTGCGCACCTGGGACGTCTACACCGCCCGCGCGCTGGACGGCCGGCCCGTCGCCCGCGGCTGGCTCACCGCCCTGGCCGCCGTCCCGCAGGACGGCCGGGACCTGCTGGTCACCGGCGACGAGAGCGGGCAACTCACCTTCTGGGACCCGGAGACCTGGACGGCCGTCGGCGACTGCGCCCCCGGCGCCGGCCAGGACTTCCCGGTCAACGCGCTGGCCGTCGGCGAACTGGACGGGCGGCCGGTGCTGGCCGCCGGCCACGGCGACGGCACCCTGCGCCTGTGGGACGCGGCCGCCCGCACCGCACTGCACACGGCTGCCCCGGACGGCGGGCCGGTCACCTCGGTGGCGCTCTGCCCGGCCGGCGACCGCACGCTCGTCGTCTGCGGCACCGCCACCGGCGCGGTCCGCTGCCTGGACCCCCGCAGCGGCGCCCCGCTGTCCGTCCCCACCTCGCACACCGGGCCGGTCACGGCGGTCGCCGTCGGCGCCCCGGACGCGGACGGGCGGGCGCTGCTCGCCTCGGCCGGCACCGACGGCACCGTCCGGGTGAGGGAGGCGCTCGGCGGCGCCCCGCTGCTGCGCCTGACGGCCGACCCGGCCGGGGTGACGGCGCTGGCCGTCGGCTCGGTGGCGGGCCGTCCGACGCTCGCCACCGCCGGCCCCGACGGCACGGTCCGGCTCTGGGACGCGACCGACGGTGCCCCCGGCCCGGTGCCCGTCGGCGCCCTGCCGGGCCCGGTCGGCGCGCTCTCCTTCGGCTTGCTGGAGAGCCGCGAGGTACTGGTCGGCGGCGGCGCGGACGGGTCGCTGCGGATCTGGGACGCCCGGGACGGCAGCCCGGCGGGGGACTTCGCCGGCGGCGGGTCCCCGGTGCGCAGCATCGTCCTCCAGGACCTGGGCGGTGAGGCCCTGCTGGCCTCCGGCGACCAGGAGGCGACCCTGCGGCTCTGGCACGCGGGGAGCGGAACGCTGTTGAACGAGGCCGAGCTGGACCGGCTGCCGCTGGCGGTCGCCTTCGGCGAGGCCGGCCTGCACGTGGTCGGTCCGGGCGGGGCGATCACGCTCTGACCGGCGCGGCAGGCGCACTCGGATCGTGACGAAGACCGCCTCCGGCCCGCAGCGGGCCGCAGGCGGAAAGGGGACGGGCGGCGGCATCGGCGCCCGGGAAAGTGGGGTGGGCGGCCATGAGCGGTTCGTCGTTCCAGATCGACCTCGACGAGGTCGAGGCTGCGGCCAAGAAGATCCGGACCATGCTGGACGACCTGGAGGCCCCGGCCGCCCGGCTGGAGGCCGTGATCAAGCAGATCCAGCCGACGGTCTACGGCACCGACAACGTGGGCAAGTCGCTGACCGGGGGGACGTCCTCGGTCGGCGGACTGTCCGAGCACCAGCAGCAGGTCTTCGAGGGCGTCAAGCGGTACCTGCAGAACTCGGCGCAGCTGGCGGCCAACCTGGAGCTGATGTGCCAGCGCTACCGGGCGACCGACGAGGCCCGCGCCGTCGACCTGCGGGCCCTGGACGGGGGCCGGGGCGAGACCGAGCCCGTCCCGGCGAGCCTGCCCACGGTTCAGGAACCGCCGATCCCGCAGAAGGACCCGGTCACCCTGACCGTCCCGCACGGCCAGGCGGACGTCTACCACGACCCGACGGCGCCCGAACTCGACTACAACGAGCGCGACACCGACGAGGAGCCGATCCCGCGCCCCTCGCCCGGGGGCGCGCACAACCAGCTCATCTGACCGGCGGCGGCCCGCCCGCGCGGGCCGCCGTACCCGCCCGGGACGGGTCCGCCCGTCCCGGGACCGTCCACGGTCCGGCCCGCGCACCGGCCGTGGTCGCAGCATCGCACCCACTGCGCCGTACCGGTGACCCGGCGCCAGACGCGGAGCCCCGGCCCCGGCCGTCGGTCACCCCCTCCCCTCATCCGTCCCAGGCCAGCCGGCCAGCCGAAGAGAGCGACTCGTCATGATCGAGCTGCCGTCCGACCTCGCCGAGGTGCTGAAGGTCGTCCAGAGCAACGAGCACGGGTCCAGCATCGTGTTCCCCAACGCCAACGAGGAGTTGCTGGCCGAGCTGGCGGCCGCCTGGGAGGCCTGGAACACCGCCGCCGAACCCGCGGTCCGCACCATCGTGGCGAGCGCCAACCGGGCGATGGCCAACATGTCCGGCACCGCCGCCGACAGCTTCGAGGCCTACCTGCGCAAGTACGCCGGCACCGACCAGTCGCACGCGGTCACCACCCTGGACGCCGGGGTCGCGATGGCCCAGTCGCTGCGCGGCGCCGAGCAGGCGGTCACCCAGACCAAGGGCGAGATGGTCCGCGAACTCCGTTACGCGAAGGAGTACATGGACCAGAACCCGGCCGGCAAGCACGACGACATCGCCCAGTCCGAAGGCATCAAGACGGCCGCGGACACCTACAACCGTTACGTCGGCCAGGTCGGCACCAGCGTCGACTCGATGCTCCGGGAGAGCGCCGGCCACATCGAGCGGATGACCGGTGCGGGCCAGGTCGCCACCCTCGGCGGCCACGGCGGGGGAGCGACGGCCCCGACCCGGGGCACCCCGGCCGGCGCCATGTTCGACCCCTCCACCCTCCAGCGCCCGGACGGTGTGGACCTGGCCTCCTACCCCGGTGCCGTCCCGCCCGGCGGCTCGGCGGCCGAGTTCTCCCCCCTCAGCGCCATGGACGGGGCTCCCGGCGGAATGCCGGGCACGCTCCCGGACGGGATGGGTGGCGTCGGCGGGTCCGGCGGCAGCACCTACCGGCCGCAACTCGCCTCCTTCAAGCCCTTCGAGCCGCCGGCCCCCGGCGGACTGGGCAGCGCGTCGAGCGGCGGCATCGGCATGGGCGGTGCCGACCTGCCCGTCTACCGCCCGAACCCCGCGAGCCTCAGCCTGGCCGGCCTGTCCGGGGCGCAGAGCGGCTTCGACCCGGCCGGCGGGATCGGCGGAGCGCTGAGCCCGTGGAGCGGGAGCGGTCGCGGCGCGGGCGGAACGGGCCCGTCCCTCAGCGGTGGCGCGCTCGGCGGGGCCTTCGGCGGGGCGTCCCCCTTCGGCGGGCTGGGCCTGCCGGGCGGGCTCGGCTCCGGTGCGGCCCGGCCGTCCTCCTCCGGCAGCCGGTTCACGCCGGGCTCGACCACCGCCGCGTCCGCCGGACGGGGCGTCACGGGGACGACCGCACGGAGCCTCGCCGGCGGCATGCCGGGTGCCGGCGGCTCCGGCCGAGGCTCGGCCGGAGGCGGGGCGGGCGGGTTCGGCGGCGGTCGCGGGGTCGGCAGCGGATCGGTCGCCGGGGCCCGGGCCGGCAGCGCGCGATCCGGGCTCGGCGTCGCGGGCAGCGGCGAGGGTTCCACCCGTTCCGGCCTCGGCGCGGGCACCGGCTCGGGACGCGGCGGCGCGGGCGGAGCCGCCGGCGCCGGCACGGGTACCGGCCGCACCGGGGCCTCGGCCGCAGGCGCGGGCGGCGCCCACGCGGGTGGGCACCCGGGCGGCGGCGCCGGCCGCAAGGGAAAGGGCGAGGGCGACCGCTTCGTCCGCCCCAGCCGGTTCGGCGAGTACGGCCCGGAGGACGAGGAGGGGACGGTCACCGACTCCGGCGTCCAGGGGCAGGCCGTCCGGCACGAGCAGGGCGACCGCCGGATGGAGCAGATGCGGCGCCGCTGGCTGGACGCCGCCCGCAGCGACGACCAGGGTGGCGCCCCCCAGGGCACCGGAGCGCAGGGCAGCGGTGCCCAGGGCCCGGGCCGGCCCGGTCCGGACGGCGCCGCCGGCACGGACCCCGCCGGCAGTGAGCAGGCGCTGCTGACCCAGCTCGCCAGCGCGGTGCTCGGCACCGGGGCGCCGAGCACCGATGCCCCCGACACCGGCACGGTGGCCACCGACCCGGCGGGTGCACACCTCGCGTCCGCTGCGCCTGCCGCGGCGGCCACCCCGGGCGCTCCTGGCACGTCTGCCGCAGCACAAGGTCCCGCGGACGCCGCGGCCACCGGCGACGACGCCTACCTCGACCGGGCCCGTGCGGTGGCCGCCCGCCGGGGCCGGCCCGACGAGGACGCACCGGCGCCCGCCCAGGCGGCCGGAGCGCCCGCGTGCGCCACGTCCGCAGCCGAGGCCGGGCGCCCCGCACCCCTGCGGGAGGAGGGCGGCTTCCAGGTACCCAGCCCGTTCCTCCGCGCCGCGCTGTCCCGGCTGGCCACCACCGGCGCGCTGGAGGGCACCGACGGCGCCCGGCCGGCACCGGCGGCCGGCCGATGACGCCCGTCGCCCCGTCACAGTCCCGCTGTCACCCCGCCGCTCTTCCGACCGGCACCCCGACCAGCCAGAGGTGGAACCGTCGTGGATGAGCAGACCCAGCCGGAGCCGACCCGGGCGACCCTCCGTGCCGCCCAACGGGCCGAGCCGGTGACGGAGCGGTTGCGTCCGATGGAGGCCGAGCCGGTGACGGAGCGGCTGCGTCCGATGGAGGCTGAGCCGATGCAGGCGGCGTTGCGGCCGATGGAGGCCGAGCCGGTGACGGAGCGGTTGCGGGTGGTGGATGCCCAGCCGGTGACGGAGCGGCTGCGTCCGATGGAGGCCGAACCGATGCAGGCGGCGTTGCGTCCGACGGAGGCCGAAGCGGTGCATCCGCTCACCGCCCAGACCCGTAGCGCCGCGCTCCGCAGCCCCGAGGGCGAGTCCTGGGCAGCGCAGGACTCGCCGGGTGCGGAGACGGGGGAGGCGACGGCTACCAAGCGGCTGGCCACCCCCACGGGTCAGGACGGCCTTCCCACCTCCCCGACCGCTGCCGCCGCCACGGTGCCGGGCTCGGCGGGCAGCGGCTTCCAGATCGACCTTGAGCAGTACCAGGCGGCGATCAGTCCGCTGCTCGCCGCCTCCGACCAGCTCGGCCAGCTGGTCACCGGTCTGACGGCCTACCTGGACCACACCCACTCGACGGCCCCCTGGGGCAACGACGAGTCGGGCAAGAAGTTCGCCGAGGGGGAGAAGGGCTACCTGACGTACAGCACCGGCACCCTCAAGGGACTCAAGGGGATGCCCGAGGCCGTGCGTTACATCGCCGACGGCCTGAAGGCGATGACCGAGAACTACCGCAACAGCGAGGCGGCCACCGCCGAGGTCTTCGGCGGCGGTGCCGAGGCGGACGTCGCGGCGGTCCGCCGGCCCGCGTCCTGGGACGCCCAGGTGGACCCGATGCTCCCCACCGCCACCCTGCGCGGCATCGCCGACGCGCCGTCGCACACCAACCGAAAGGCCTGATCCGATGGCGGTCGAGCTGCCCGAACCCCTTCAGTGGGTGCTCCTCCTGCTGGCCGGCACCCGCTGGCCGGAGGCGGACGAGGACATGCTGCGCGACATGGCGGAGCGCTGGCGACAGGGGGCCGAGACCCTCAAGGACGCCGGTGAGGCGGCGGACTCCGCGCTGAAGCGGGCACTGGAGGGCCAGCAGGGCGTGGCCGCCGAGGCGTTGGCCAAGCACTGGGCGCAGTTCACCGTGGGCAAGGGCACCGAGCAGGACCCGGGCTACTTCCCCGGACTGGTGCAGGCCTGCAACGGCATGGGCGACATGCTGGAGGCGATGGCCAACTCGGCGGAGACCGCCAAGATCCAGATCATCGCGCAACTCGGCATCCTGGCCTTCGAGGTCGCCACCGCCGAGGCGGAGGCGCCGTTCACCGCGGGCCTCTCGCTGGCCGAGATCCCGGTGTTCGTCGGGATCAGCCGGACGGTGGTCCAGCAGATCCTCAAGAAGCTGCTGAAGGAGGCCCTGGAGTTCGCCGCCAAGCAGGCGGCCCAGATGGCCGCCATCAACCTGATGGCCCAGAGCATCGAACTGATGGAGGGCCACCGCAAGAGCATCGACATGAAGGAGCTGGGCCAGAACGCCCTCGGCGGCGCCGTGGCCGGGGCCAGCGGGCACCTGATCGGCAAGGGGTTGAGCGGTGCCGGCTCGAAGCTCGGCCTGGCCGGCGCCATGCAGACCACCGGCGGCAAGATGGTGCACGGCGCGGCGGTCGGGGTCGGCGCGGACGTGTCCACCCAGCTGATCACCACCGGCCACGTCGAGGGCGGGAGCCTGCTCGGCTCGGGCCTCAGCGGCGGCGCCGCGGTCGGCCTGCGGGCCGGCTCGGCGAACATCAAGGGCCGGTTCAACGGCCCGCCGACCGGGCCCACCCCGCACAGCGCGCCGCCCCACGGCGGTACTGCCACCACCACCGGGGGGACGCCCGTCGGCGGCTCGCTGTCGGGGTCCGGCTCCGGCGCGGGCTCCCTGCCCGGCGCGGGCGCGGGCTCGTCCGGTACTGCTTCGCCCGGCGCCGCTTCCTCGGGGGCTTCGTCCGGCGCCGGTTCGTCCGGCGGGACCGGGCGTGGTGACAGCACCCCGGCCTTCTCCAGGCCGGACGCCGCCACCTCCGCCTACCAGGGCCCGGCCGGCGGGACCGGTACCCGAGGCACCCTCGACGGTGGGGGCGCGTCCTCGGCCTCCGCGGCCGGGCACACCCCGTCGGGCAGCCAGGCGACCGAGACCGGCGCCGGCGGTGCCGCCGCCGGCGGAGCCGGCCGTAGCCCCGGCGCGGGTGGCCTGGTCCCCTTCGGCTCCGACCGGTCCGCCACGCCGAACCCGGTCGCCGACCACACCACCGGGACGCCCGCCGCGGCCCCCGCGCACGTCCCGGCCCAGGAGAGTGCGCCGCGCGGTACCGAAACGGCCGTCCCGCACGCCAGCACGCCCGAGGCCGTCCCGCACCAGGCGGCGCCGGCTCCCTCGCACGCCCAGGCTCCCTCGCACACCCCGGAACCTTCGAACACGTCGGCCACGTCGCACACGCCGGTCACGGAGAGCACGCCCCGTACGGAGAGCGCGCCCCGTACGGAGGGCGCGCCGCGCGGCGCCGCGCCGGACAGCCCGGTGCGCGCTCCCGAGCCGGCCCCGGCGGCGGACCGGCACGTCGACACCCAGCCCAGCACCGGCGGCATCCAGCGGCCCGAACCGCAGCATGCGGCAGCCGACGCACCGGTCCGCACCACACCGGACGCCGTCCCCCGGCAGTCGGTCCCCGACCCGGCTCCCGCCGACTCCGGCCGGTCCGCCGAGAGCCGTACCGAGCCGACCGCGAACCAGATCCCGGCCCAGACCCCGAACCAGATCCACACCCCGACGACGGCGCCGCCGGTGCACAGCACGCCGGAACAGATGCCGGGTGCCACGCCGCACGAGGCGCCCGCCGCCTCCGCCGCCCCCGCACGCGACACCACCCCGCCGCCACCGCCGGCGCACAGCACTCCCCAGCAGGGACCGAGCGCCACGCCGCACGAGACGTCGGCCGCCTCCTCCGCTCCGCCGCCCGGCCACACCACGCCTTCCGCCGCCCCGGCGGCCCACGCGGCAGCTGCGCCCGGCGGTGCGCCGGTCGCCCACGGGACCTCCCAGGGGTCGTCCGGTCCGGTCGCGCCTCACCCGTTGGCGGGTGACCACCCGGTGCCGACGACACGCGAGCCCGCCGACACCGGCACGAGCCGGCTGGACACGGCGGGCATGCCGCCCGGCATGTCCGTCCCCACCGCCCGGCCGGCGGCGGGCGACCAGCCCTCCCGCTCGACCGAGACCCCGTCCGTACCGCCCCCGCCCCCGGCCGACGCCGGCGCGGCCGCCGCCACGCCGCACGGCGTCCAGGGTGGCGCCGCCCCCCGGAGCGGGACGTCCCGCGGCCCGTCGGCAGCCCCGCCGCCGCAGTCCACTCGGACGGCTCCGCCGATTCCGCCGCGTCGTCAGGCGCAGCCGTCGGGGCAGCAGCCTCCGGTGCAGCATCCGGCTTCGGGTGGGGGTCGGACGGCTCCGCCGATCCCGCCGCGTCGCCAGGCGCAGCCTTCCGGACAGCAGCCCCCGGTGCAGCATCCGACGCAGAACCCGGTTCAGCCTCCGGTGCAGCGTCCGGCTTCGGGTGGAGGTCGGACGGCTCCGCCGATCCCGCCGCGTCGCCAGGCGCAGCCCTCCGGACAGCAGCCCCCGGTGCAGCATCCGACGCAGAACCCGGTTCAGCCTCCGGTGCAGCATCCGGCTTCGGGTGGAGGTCGGACGGCTCCGCCGATCCCGCCGCGTCGCCAGACGCAGCCCTCCGGACAGCAGCCTCCGGTGCAGCACCCGGCGCAGAACCCGGCGTCGAGTGCCGGCCGGACCGCGCCGCCGATCCCGCCGCGGACGGCTCCGTCCGTGCCGGGCCGGACCGCGCCGCCGATCCCGCCGCGGACGCAGGCGCAGCCGTCGGCGCAGCACCCGACGGCCAACCCGGCCCCGACCCCGAACCCGACCCAGCACCCGACCCAGCACCCGGCCCCGAACAACCCCGCCGGCACCCCGGGCGGGTCCGGCACGCCGCACCGTCCGCTGACCGCGCAGGCGGCCGAGCAGATCCACCAGACCGAGCGCAACCAGCGGCAGGCCGAGCTGGACGCGCTGCGCCAGGGAGGCACCGGCCGGGTCGGCCGGACGGCCCAGGAGATGGGCCGGGAGCAGCAGTTCACCATCACCCGGCCGCCCGAGGCCGCCCAGCTGGTCCGGGACGTGCCGACGATGTCCGCGCAGGAGCGGGCGCAGACGCTGGACGCGCTGCGCCCGGAGTACCGGCGCTGGCTGGCCAAGGACCCGGCGTTCGTGGACGCGCTGCGCGGCGCCCTGCCGCCGAAGGAGTTCGCGACCACGGCCGCCCGGTTGATGGTCGACGTCGACAGCCGTACCGCCCAGCCGGTCTCGGCCCGGGCGCAGGCCCGTGCGCAGGCCGAGCGGTTGCTCCAGGACCCCGATGTGGCGGCCACGTTGCTGAAGGGCGGGGCCGGCATCGTCGTGGTGCCCAAGGACGTCTCGATGACCTCGGTCAACGCCTTCCACGGGCTGCGCGGGACGACGGCCGGCGGCTCGTCCGGCGGCGGCCGGGGCTGGGACGACGTGCGCGGTTCGGGCGGTCGGCGGGCCGCCGTCACCGAGGAGAACCTGCTCGGGGAGAGCACCTCGGTCGGCAACGCGACGCACTACCAGGACGGTTACTCCACGACCACGCACGAGTTCGCCCACACCGTCCACCAGTACGGCCTCCCCGCCGCCGACCGGGCCGCGATCACCAGCAGCTACCAGACCAAGCTGAACGACCCGAACGCGGCCTGGACGGACGGGCCGCGCCAGGATCTCCACGGCAACCCGGTCGACAACTACGGCTCGCGCGACGAGCTGGAGTACTTCGCCCAGGTGACCAACGCCTACCTGGGCACCAACCACGGCACCGACCCGCACACCGGGCAGCAGCGCAACAACGGCCCGGCCTGGGTGCGGGCGAACGAGCCGGCCCTGCTGCCGCTGCTGGAGCGGCTCTACGGTCCGGATCCCGTCCCCGGTACGCACGCACCGGCGAACCCCGTCGTGGCCACCCGGGCCGAGAACGACATGTACGAAGGGTTCCGGGACTTCATGGAGGGCGTGGACCGCTCCGCCCCCGCGACGGCCCCGCCCAGCCACACCCCGCCCGCCCACACCCCGCCGCCGGCCCCTTCGCACGCCCCGCCGCCGGTCCCCGGCAGCGCGGCGCCCACCCCGGGGGCGCACGGCACGCCCAACTCCGCACACCCGGTGCCGCCCCCGCCGCCGACGCCCACCAGCCACCCCACGCCCGACGGCATGACCGACCACGAGACGGCGGAGTCCGAGTTCCGGCTCGGCACCGCCGCGCTCCTGGAGCAGACCGTCGTCGAGCGGCTCGGCGGGAGCGGCCTCGGCCTGCCGCCCGGCTCGCTGGTGCTCGGCGGCGGCGGGGGCGTCGCCGCCCTCCAACTGCACCGTCCGGTCCAGGACCTGGACATGCGTCTCTCCTTCGGCGGCGACGGGATCAGGAACCCCAACGAGGTGCTCCGCTTCCTTGCGGACGAGGTGCTCACCGACAGCCAGGTGGTGCCCGGCCGGCGCACCGCTTCGACCACGGTGACCGGTCGCTTCGGCGGGCTCGACGTCAGCATCACGCTGGCGCCGGTGCGCTCGCAGGAGCACCCGATGGAGGTGGTCGTCAACGGCGAGACCCACAACGGCGAGACTGTCCCGCTGAAGGTGGTGGCGAGCGAGGACCTGCTGGGCGACAAGCTCGCCGCGCTCGCGATGCGCAAGCAGGACGCCAAGGTGGACGTGGCGCTGCTCCGGGAGAAGCGGGTCCGCGACGCCCTGGACGTGCTGACGCTGCACTCCAAGCTGGACCCGGCCGCGCTCGACCACCTGCGGGACGGCCGCGAGTCGATGCGGCCGGCGATCGGCAAGCTGGCGGACGTGGTCGCGGAGGTCTCCAAGCACTCGGCGGACCGTTTCACCCCGGCGCAACTGCACACCTTGGAGGAGATCTCCCAGCGCCTCGGCAGCGAACCGACGGCCCGGCCCGCGAGGGAACCGAAGGGCGCCAAGCCGACTCCCGAGCAGCTGGCCGAACTGCGCGCGGCCAAGGAGGAGGCGAAGCGTCTGAAGGCGGCGGCCGCCGCTGCTGCCGCCAACGGGAACGGCAACGGGAGCACCAACGCCCGTGCCGGCGGCTCCACTTCGACCACCGACCGGGGCGCCCCGACCGGTCCGCCCCTGCCCACCCCGAACCCCGACACCCACACCTCCTCGGCTCCGCCGCCCCCGCCCCCGCCGCCGCCCGCGTTCACCACCGGCCCGGTCTCCCGCGGCCTGCACCCGACGCAGTCCCCGCCGCCCCCGCCGCCCGCACCGACGGGTCAGGGCGGTGCCCACCAGGCCGCCGCGTCCCACCACACCGCCCCCCACCAGACCCCGGCCCCGCACGCCCCGGCCCCGCACATCCCGTCCCACCACACCACCGGCCACTCCGACGGCCACACACCGATGGACACGGACTCCCGCACCCCCAGCCCCGCCCTGGACGAGGACATGGGCGTCCACTCCCCGAGCCCCGAACCGGGCGCGGCGGTGCCGCCGGCGGCCCCGCCGCGCCGGCCGCTGCCGGTCGCCGTGCAGACCGGTTTCACCGGCGACCCCCGCTTCCCGCTCCGCGGTGACCAGGTGTGGCTGACCGAGGTGCTCCCGTCCAACGACCGGCCGATGACCCGGTTCGGCACCGACCAGCGTTCGCACACCGTCCCGTGGGTGCTCACCCGGCGTGCGGCGGAGGGCCTGGCGAACCGTACGGCGGAGTCCGTCTGGAACGAACTGGTCTCCGACATCAAGGAGTTCCAGAACTTCCGGCCGCTGCCGAAGGGCGCGGCGGCGGCCGACCACCAGATGGTGGTGGAACGCTGGAACGACATCATGGGCCGGCTCGGGACGCTCCCGGAGCGGCCGCCGGCCGACCTGCCCCTGCCGGACTGGCACCGCAACCTCGGCGACCTGGTCTCCGGCTACATCGAGCTGTCCCAGATCACCTCCTTCGCCTCCTTCGCCGACGGCGCGGCCAAGGGCCGGGGCGAGGCCGGCATGATCGACCGGATCGACCGCTACGTGCGCGGCGAGGGTCCGGCCCCCGCCGCGCGCGAGGTGGTCGGGACCCTGCTGGACATCAAGGAGAACAACGCGCTGACCAAGGAGGACGCCGCCGCTGCCAGGGAACACCTGATCAAGAGCCTGCACCGGGCGTTCCCGGACTACCTGACGCCGGGCCGCAAGGCCGAGATCGAGGGCCTGCTCAACCTGGCGACGCCGGTGCCGGTCCAGCTGCACACGGCTCTGCCGCCGACCGTGGAGGCCTTCCGGCGCTACGACGCCGACAGCGACCTGGTCGCGGACATCGCCGTCGACCGGCACGACCCGTCCCTGATCGGCCGGATCATGCTCAGCGAGCAGGCCCGGCCGGGCACCCAGTACCAGACGCAGAACTCGCACGCCGCGTCCTGGTCGTTCATGCGGGCCTCGCTGCTCTCCTTCGAGGGCAGGAGCCCGCAGGTCCTGGAGGGCTGGCTGGGCGCGCGCTTCGACGAGATGCACGGCATCCAGGACCTGGACGGCCCCACCCGCGCGCTGGTCGACCACGCCCGGAGCGAGCTGGCGGACATCGAGAACACCCCGCCCACGATGCGCCCGGCCCGGACCAGCGATCTGATCCGGCTCTTCGTGGTCGCCCACCAGAAGCTGCCGCACACCACTTTCGTGGACGCCTTCCAGCTGGCCAGGGCCACCGCGAGCGGCGAGTTGGACCTCGGGCAGATCGGCTCCGGGCAGCACGACCAGGTGGTCGCCAGTCACTTCGACGGCGCGGCACCGTTCGGGATGGCGGGGGAGCGGCTCGACCAGGCGTACCTGAGCTGGGCGAACATGGCGGCCACGCTCGGTCCGGTCGGCCCGGAGACGATCAACCACCTGGCCGACCGGTCCTTCAGCGACAAGAACATGCAACTGCTGCTGCAGGCCGGCCGGCTCCGGCCGCTGGACTCCGCCCTGGGGGCCAGGTACCTGTCGGGGCTCGGCGCGTGGGAGCGCTCGCTCACCACGGTCTTCGGCGACAACGGACGTGCCGCGGTGGAGAGGTCCTGGGGCGTCTGGCGCGAGGAGTTCACGATCGACCGGTTCAACGTGCCGGAACGGGCCCACCGCGATCGGCTGGAGCAGTGGTTCCAGCAGGTCCAGCAGGCGGACCGCCCGTCCGACGCGGCCGGCGCACTGGCCGGGCTGACCGCCTACTACCAGGGGCTCGGCGCCACCACCAGCCGCTCCGAGCAGCAGCGCGCCCTGCGGAACCTGCTGGACCAGGCCGACGACGCCGCTGCCGCTGCCGGCGGGGGCTGATCCTGCCGTGCCGTCAGGGCGGGGCTCCTCGCCCTGACGGCACGCCGGGCGAGCGGCCGTCGCGGCCGGTGCCGGTGCCGGCGCACCGGCCGCCGGCTGTCGCCCCCGGGAGCGGCGCGGAGGCCGTACGTCGCCCGGACGTTCAGGGGGACGGCAGGCGGCCTTCCGCGGCGGTGGACGACAACCCGCCGTGAGGACCGGAGGCGGCCGACGGGGACGAGGGCGGGGACGGGGCGAGCCCGCCGGTCGGCGTCCCCCCGGGTGAGCCGTCGACGGAGGCCGCCCCCGGGCGAGCACCCGGGGCGGCCCGACGTGCCGCGAGGGCTCCCTGCGCCCGGACCAGGCCCAGTTGCAGGGCCGGCGTGCAGACGAAGGCGATGCCGAACGTGGCCGCGCCGCCCAGGGGTTCGGTCAGTACGGCGACCAGGTAGCAGAAGGCGGTGAAGCCCAGCAGGCCGCGCAGCACCCCGCGCAGGGTCGCCTCCGCCACCGCGGCCCCGCCCTGGGCGAGGGCGAAGGTCGCGACCACGCTGGTGCCGATGGGGAAGGGCGCGAGCACACCCGTCAGGTCGGGCCCGAGGTGCGAGGCGGCCGTGGTCAGCGCGGTGACCAGCAGCGCCGTCGCCGCGGCGCGGGCCGGGAGGTCCCAGCGCGGCGGCGGCGCTGCCCTCGGCAGCTCGGCCGGGCGGGCCCGGCCGAGCGCCTTCGCCCCGCAGGCCGTCGCGGCCAGCGCCAGGCACAGCGCCAGGGCCGGCGGTACGGAGAGCCGGCCGAGCACGAGGTCCGCGGCCAGGCAGACCGTCCAGGCCAGCACCAGGGTGACCGCCCAGTGTCCGGCCCGCGCCGTCCGGGCGAGCCGGGCGAAGACGACCGCGAACAGGGCCAGCGAGACCAGCCCGAGCAGCGAGGCCCCGGCGGCCCGCGCCGTGAACTCCCGGCCGTGCTCCAGCCAGGTGATGAACAGGATCGGCCCGGCCACGATCGGCAGGGCCACCAGGGTGCCCGTCAGCGCCGGCCCCCAACGGCGGCCGGCCAGGGTGGAGGCGACCACCAGTGCGGGGGCGAGCAGCAGCTTGAGGATCAACATCGACACCGGCGTCATCCTGGCACATGCCTGCGCGGGGCCGGCCACCGGCCGCCCGGCGGGAGCAGGCTGCTCCGGCGGTCCCGCCCCGGGCACCGTCCGCCGCCCCGTCCCGCCCGCGCCGGGGCTCGGGAGACGTGCCAGGGGGACGCGCCCGGGTGGGCCGGCTTCCGCCGTTCGTACCGCGGCAGCCCGGGGCCTCTCAGGAGCGGTGGGGGAGCGGCTGTCCGGTGGCCGGCGGCGGCACCGAGGCCAACTGCTGGGGCGCGGGAGCCCGCAGGGCGAGGTCGGGCTGCAGGGCCTGGACGAGATGCAGGGCCTGGACGCGCAGGCTGAAGCGGGCCGTGTCGCCGGTGGTGAGGCGCAGCACCCGGTGCTTCGGCAGGCCGACCGTGACGGTCAGGCTGATCTGCGCGGCGGCCAGGTTGTCGGCCGTCTCCTCGTTCTGCAGCACGAGGAACAGGTTGTAGCGGTAGCCCGTGCTGGTGCCGTCGGTGGCCAGCCAGTGCAGCCAGCTGTCGTCGTGCTGTTCGGCGAGGCCGGTGAGGGCGTTGGTGAGCGCGGCGTTCACCTGACTCCTGAAGTGGACGTCGGTGTAGTCCAGTTGGAGGGTCGAGAACAGGTGACCGCCGAGTTCGGTGACCAGGGTGCTGACCCGGATGGTGTCCTCGACCAGCGTGCTGTCGGTGGTCCGCAGCAGGGTGCTGTCGGGCAGGTTCCGCGCGGCCCCCAGGATGCTCGCGTGGTCGAAGGCCCTGCCCCGGCCGGGGTCAGCCTGTTGGAAGGCCTCCGCCGTCTCCAGCGCCTGCTGCAGGTGCAGGGGCGTGACGTGCAGGATCTCCTTGGAGTGATGTTCCCTGGCGGCCGGGAGGGCGACGGTGACGAGGTGCGACGGCCGGTGTGTCATGGCGTTCTCCTGGTCGGTGCGGCGGGTGGTCGAGGGTGGCCCGTCCTGGGGGCCGGCCGTGGCCGCCCGGGCGACGTCGACGGCCCGCGGCCCGGGACGGCGGGGCGGGGTCGGTCGGGTGGACGGTTCGGGTCGCGGGCGGCGCCCGACGGCGGGCCCGGGTGCCGGCCCGGGCTGGTCACGGGCCACGGCGGCACACGGGCCGGGCGGGGTGGGGCAGGTGATGCCGGCGGGGTCGGAGCGCCACCGGAGCGGGGAGCACCGGGCGCCGCCGGTGGGGGCCGCCGGGCGTTACCGGGGGCCCTCCGTGGTCACCCTTCGGCCACGCACGAGCCGGGGTCCGCCAGCAGGGACCAGATCAGGTCGTCGGGTACCGCGGCCGGGGATCCGCCTTCGATCAGTGCGTCGCTCATGGGGAACTCCATTCACTGTCGCCGTTGATGCAACTCGATAGTTGCACATCACCTCCGCAGGCGCAACCATAGAGTTGCACTCGGATGCCCCGTGGCCCCGCGCGTCGCAGCCGTGTTCGCAGGATGGGCCCCGTGGTGGGGCCGACCCCGTCGTGGACGCGGCCGGGAGCGGCAGGGGGCGCGACTCCGGGGCCGCCGGAGTCGCAGGCCCCGGGGGCGCCGTCAGGCGAAGAGCTCCTCCAGCACGGCTGCCACGCCGTCCTCCTCGTTGGACCGGGTGTGCCGGGTGACCGCCGACAGGACCGCCGGGTGGGCGTTGGCCACCGCGTAGCCGGCTCCGGCCCAGCTGAGGACGCTCAGGTCGTTGGGCATGTCGCCGAAGGCGACCACCTCGTCGGCGCCGATGCCCCGGTCCGAGCAGAGCCCGGCCAGCGTGCCCGCCTTGGTGACGCCCGAGGCGCTGACCTCCAGCAGGCCGGCGCCGCCGGAGTGGGTGAAGGACGCGACCGGGCCCAGGGAGGTCTCGGCGGCGGCGAGCAGGGCGTCGGCGTGGGCCCGGGCCGACCAGGCGAGAAGTTTGACGATCGGATCCTCCGTCACCCACAGCTGCTCACTGCTGGGGATCTCGTGCTCGGCGGCGCCGTCCCCGGTGTGGCGCAGTCCGAACTCCGGTGCGATCAGGACCTTGTGGCCGGTTTCGAGGGCAAAGCCGATATCGGGAAAGCTCGCTGACAGTGCGTCGGCAATGCGGCGGGCCGAGCCCCGGGGGAGCGTACGTGACATGGTCACGGTGCGGGATGCGATGTCGTAGACCATGGCGCCGTTGCTGCAGACCGCCGTTCCGGTCAATCCGTAGGCATCGGCGAGCCTGTCGACGTAGCGCGGAGGCCGGGCGGTGACCAGCACCACCTCCGCCCCGGCGTCCTCGGCGGTCCGCAGGGCCCGTCGGGTGCGCTCGGAGAGACCGCGCTGCCCGTCCAGCAGGGTGCCGTCGAGATCGGTGGCGACCAGACGAAATCGTTCCATCGAAGGAGTTTACTCAAGGGGGTGCCTGCGGTGCGGGCCGTCCGGGAGTCGATCGGTCCGGCGGTCGGCCCGGCGGTCCCGCCGTCGGCCGGGCTGATCCTGCGGCGCCTCCCGGCCTTCGGCTCGGCCGGCCGGCACGAATCCCTGCAGCATCGTCAACTTCTGCGTCGCGCCGGACCACGAAGCCGCGGCGGCAGTTGTGGGCCACGGGCCCGAAGGTGTCTTCGAGACGCTCGTGTTCGGCAACTTCGACACGTCTGAAGCGGTGATCGAGTGGGAGAGCATCTTCACCGGTCGCAGCTTCGAGGAGCTCGTCGAAGCCGACGAGCCGGTCGTCATCGCCGACCTCGACGACGGAGACGGCCCCACGGTCTTCGTCGCTTCCGAGGCACTTCGACACGCGCTCGCCGCTGCCGACGGGGCCGAGCCGGCCGAGGCCGGCGCGCTGTGGGTCCAGGAACTGGCAGCGGAGGGCGCGGAGTTCGACCTGGAGATCGCGACCGGAATCCTGGGTGAGCCGGCCCGGCCGGCGCGCGGCATCGACGGGCGGACGACAGCCTCTACTGCTGGACGGCCTGGTGCGCCAGCTGTGGAGCTTGATCCTGCCGCCCCACGGCTGCGACCGTAGCGTGCCGTCGAGTACGACGCTGAGCTGGCTCGGGCCGTGGCAGACCGGTCGTGGCAGGGTCCTTGGCCCAGCACCGACGCCGCACCCGGCCTGGCCGGCCCGGGAACGGATCCGACGGCGCCGGGCGCGGGCCCGGAGCAGCCACCGCCGGTGACAGGCACCCGGCGACCGTGAAGGCCACGAGCTGTGGCTGGCGCGTCAGTTGAGTGGCTTGAGGCCGCCGCCGGTGAGGAGGTAGGCGGGTGCGATGTCAGTGCTTTGCGTACGGATGAGGTTGACGATGGCCTCACCGGTGATCTGGGGCGTGAGTGTGGGCCCCATGTGTCGGAGGTATTCCTCCTGGGTCTGGTTGTCGCGGACGGCGTAGGCGCGTGCGGCGGTGCGGCCGAGTTCGGTGGCCGGTGTCATGCGGGGCAGGACGCTGGTGAAGGTGATGTCGAGGGCGGCGCGTTGTGCTTCGTCCTGCGCGTAGCCGGTGATGAAGCGTTGGGTGGCCTTCGCGCCGGCGTAGCCGCCGCTCAGGGGGGAGCCGGCGAGGGCGGCGCCGCTGCTGATGGCGATGACGCGGGCTCCGGGGCGCAGCGGCTTGAGGAGGATCTCCCGCAGCCAGTGGAAGGTGATCCGTACGTCGGTCTCCCAGGTGGCGGAGAAGGACTCCCAGGTGTGGTGCTGAAGGGGGCGCATGTGGGGGTTGGCGCCGGCGACGAGGACGACGTTGTCGGGTTCGTGGAGGTCCAGGAGGCGGCCGGCTGACGAGGCGTCGGCCGCGTCGGCGGTCTCGACCCGGATGCTGCCTTCGCCGTTGGTGGGGGCGGTGAATTCTGCGGTGCTGCGGGAGACGGCCACCACGGGGGCGCCGGCCTCGGCGAGCGATGTCGCGATGCCGTGTCCGAGTCCGCGGCTGGCTCCGACCACGATCGTGGTCCTGCCGGACAGGTCACTCATGACGTCCTCCTGAATCCTGGTCGAGCCCCGGGCCGGGAGGGTCCCGGCCCGGGAGGGTGATCGTCCACCGTCCGGCGGGTCCCCGGCCCGCTCCGCCTCGTGCCGTCCGGGCGTTCCGGGGGTGGTCCTGCCTCGCACGGTCCGGCGGGTTACGGGGTTGCGTCCTGGTGCTGCTTCAGGGCGCGGCGTTGGGTCTTGCCGACGGGGGTGCGGGGGATGGCGTCGATGAACTGGACCTGACGGATCTTCTTGTAGGGTGCGACGCGTTCGGCGACGAAGGTGATGATCTCCTGGGCCGTGACGGGCTCCTTCACCACGAGGAACGCCTTGGGGATCTCGCTGGCCTCCTCGTCGGGTACGCCGATGACGGCGGCGTCGGTGACCTTGGGGTGCGTCATCAGGACCGCTTCGAGTTCCACCGGTGAGACCTGCTGGCCCTTGTACTTGATGAGTTCCTTGATCCGGTCGACGAGGAACAGTTCGCCGTCGCCGTCGGCGCGTGCGAGGTCGCCGGTGTGCAGGAATCCGTCGGGTTCCAGTGCCTCGCGCGTCGCCTCGGGTGCGTCGAGGTACCCCTTCATGACGTGCGGGCCGCGGATCAGGACTTCACCTTCCTGGCCGGGGCCCAGGGCCTGGCCGGTGGTGATGTCCACGATCTTGAACTCGATGTTGGGGGTCGCCCGGCCCACCGATCCCGCCGGGGATCCGTCGATCTGCATGAACGACACCAGGCCCTCGGTGAGTCCGTACCCCTGCCCGACGCGGCAGCCGAGCCGTTCCTCGCAGATCCGGGCGATCCGGGGGTCGAGCGCGGCGCCGCCGGAGACGATGGTGCGCACCGACGACAGGTCGAACTGATCGACGAGGGGGCTGCGGGCGAGGAGCACGGCGATGGTCGGCACCACGTACAGGCGGGTGATCCGGTGGTCCTGGATCGCCTGCAGGTAGGCCTGCGGGTCGAAGCGCGGCATGGTGACCACGGTGGCGCCCTGGCGCAGGCTGGAGTTCATCACCATCAGGAGCCCGAAGGCGTGGTGGAACGGTGCCACCGCCAGGACCCGCTCCCGCTCGTCCAGGGGTGTGGCCGTGCAGGTCTGCAGGACGTTGGCGGACATGTTGCGGTGGGTCAGCATCACTGCCTTGGGGCGTCCTGTGCTTCCCGAGGAGTGCAGCAGCGCCACCACGTCGCCGGCCGCGTCGACGTCCGTGACCCGGAGCGGGCCGGTCGCCGGGCCCGGCGCGAGGGTGCCGGACGCGGGGCCGTCGGCGAGGTCGTCGTGGGCCAGCAGCTCCGCGAACGGCGTCGTGCCGGGCGCCTGCCCGAACACCACCACCTCCCGCAGCTTGCTGCCCGCCACCAGCTCCGCCGCCCTGGCCGCCTGCTCCTCGGTCGTCACCAGGACGACCGCGCCCGCGCCGTTCAGGTGGGCGAGGAGGTCCGGTGTGGTGTCGAGCGGGTTGAGCACCACCACGGTGCCGCCGGCCGAGGCCGCCGCGTGGAACACCACGGGGTATTCCGGGAGGTTGGGGGCGAGCAGGGCCAGTACGTCCCCCGGGCCGAACCCGCGGGTGCGCAGGGCGCCCGCCACCCGCTCCACGGCGGCGAGCAGTTCCCCGTACGTGAAGGAGACCTCACCCTTCACGTCGACGAGCGCGACCTGGTCCGCGTGGCGCCGGGCGTGCTCCAGCACGAACGAGCTGAACGATGTGTCGGGGACGGGGGTCGGCGGGTGCGGCCCGGTGAAGATCATGACGCCGCGTCCCCGCGACGGTAGGTGCTCAGGCCCGGCTGGAA
>NZ_BNBO01000066.1 GCF_014655955.1 Kitasatospora indigofera | reverse complement strand
TCGCGGTGAAGGTCAGCGGCGCGGTGCCGCCGGAGGCCGCGATCTGCAGGTTGGCGGTGCCGTTCACCGCGGTGCTCTGGTTGCCCGGGTTGGTGACGGTCACGGTGCCGGACGGCAGCGAACCGACGTTGACGCCGGCCCAGGCGGTGGCGACCGCGTTGTACTCGGCGCTGCTCGCGCCGTACAGCGCGGTGGCGGCGTTGAGGGTGGCGGTGCGGGCGGCCGCGTAGTTGGTGGTGGAGGTCATGTACGCGGTGAGCGCCTTATACCAGATCGCGGCGGCCTTGTCCCGGCCGATGCCGGTGACCGCGATGCTGTTCACCGTCGGGCTGTTGTAGCTGACGCCGTTGATGACCTTCGCGCCGCTGCCCTCGGACAGCAGGTAGAAGAAGTGGTTGGCGACGCCGGACGAGTAGTGCACGTCCAGGTTGCCGACGCCCGAGTACCAGGAGTCGGCCGAGCTGCCGTCCTTGGAGGGCTTGTCCATGTAGCGCAGCGGGGTGCCGTTGCCGTTGAGGTCGATGACCTCGCCGATGAGGTAGTCCGGGACGTCGGTGGGCAGGTTGGCGTAGAACTCCACCATCGTGCCGAAGATGTCGGAGGTGGCCTCGTTGAGGCCGCCGGACTCGCCCGAGTAGTTCAGGTTGGCGGTGGCGGCGGTGACGCCGTGGCTCATCTCGTGGCCGGCCACGTCGATCTCGGTGAGCGGGTGGGTGTTGCCCGACCCGTCGCCGTAGGTCATGCAGAAGCAGCCGTCGTCCCAGAACGCGTTGGTGTAGTTGTTGTCGTAGTGCACGCGGCTGAAGGCGCCGACACCGTCGTTGCGGATGCCGTTGCGGCCGAAGGTGTTCTTGTAGTAGTCCCAGGTCGCGCCCACGCCGTACTGGGCGTCGACGGCGGCGGACTCGGAGTTGCTGGCCTGCCCGTTGCCCCAGGTGTCGGTCGACTTGGTGTAGAGGGTGCCGTTGCCGGACGTGCCGTGGTTCATGTTGGTGGTGTACATCCCACCGCGCGAGGCGTCCTTGAGCTGGTACGTGGAGCCGCTCAGCGTGGTGGTCAGCGGCACGTTGCCGACGAAGACGCCGGTGCCGGTGCCGGTCTTGATGCTCTCGGCCTTGCCGAGCACGGCGCCGGTGGCGGCGTCGGTGATGACGTGCAGGCGGCTCGGGGTGCCGTCGCTCTCCTTGCCGGAGACGATGGTCTCCCAGGCGAGCTTCGGGGCGCCGTCGGCGGCCCAGACGACCAGCCGCGGGGCGGTGTCGAGGGCGGAGCCGGACTCGGCGGCGAGCGCGGCGGCCTGGGCCTTCGGGGCGGCCAGCGCGGGCGTGGTGCTGACGCCGGTGAGCACGGCCTCGCTGGCCTTGGTGACGGCCTGGGTGGCGCCGGCCGCGTTCTGGTGCACGATCAGGTCGCCGCCGAGGACGGGGAGTCCGCCGTAGGTCCGCTCGTAGCGCAGGTGCCGGGAGCCGTCGGCGTCCTGCACGACGTCCTTGGTGACCAGCTTCTCCTGGCTGCCCAGGCCGAGCTGCTGGGCGAGCGAGGCGGTCTGCTGGTTGGCGGAGGCGATCAGCGCGTCCCGGCCGGCCACCGTCTGGGCGGCTGCGGAAGGCGTGGGGCTGGCCGCCTGCGCGATGACCGGCATGCCGGTCACGAGCAGCGCGGTGGATGCGGCCATGACAACCGCGGCCTTCCGGGCATGGGTGTAGCGGGGCATACGGACTCCTTTTCCGACCGGCCGCGGGTTGGCGGACGGTGGAGAGAACCTGGCCGCGGGGTTGCGGCACAGTGGGGGCGCCCGGCCGCCGGTGCGCGGCGCGGGTGCGGTGATCCGGGAGTGGTGCAGGAAGTGCGATGCGCCTTACCTGACCTGATGCGACCGCATCGGAGGGTGGGGGACCCCCGCGTCTGCAGCCGGAGGAATCGTGGCAGCAAACGAGCCGTGAATGACAGATGCATGCCAGTGATTGGCCGATTCGTGCCACCCCCCGCGGTCATCGGCGGATGCCAACCGTGTTACGGGCAGGGGCGCTTCTGGAGATGGGTTTCATTACTGCCGGAGGCCCCGGCGAGGCCCGGAAAGCACTGACCAGCGCCAGGCCCGCGAGGTCCGCCCCGGCCCTCTCCCCCAGCGCCGACCGCCCCCGGCACGTCACAGCGACCCGCGTGCCACCGATGATTTTCAGCCATCCGGAGCGCCATCCGGACACCCGCGGAAGCAGGCCCGGCCACCGCCCCGGCCACCGCGGGGCGCCGGAGCGCCCCGGGAAGGGGCCGGCGCACGGGCCACCGACGCCCCGCCCGCCGCTCCTGCCACGCCCGCCCCGCCCGCCGCTCCCACGGGCCCGCCACTTCGGCGGGGCACGGCGAACGGCCCCGCGTCGCACCCGGGGGTGTGACGCGGGGCCGCTCCGACAACCGGTCCGTCAGCGCTGCACGAACACCGCGACAGTGCGCGCGGGGACGGTGAACGTGCCCGTACCGGCGTCGAATCCGGAGGCCTTGACCACCTGGTCCGACCCGCCCGCCTGGACGGCGTGCAGGGCCTGCTGAGTGCCCTTCAGCGCCGCCACGCTCTGCTGCTGGACGGTGGGCGTGGCGTTGAACACCACGGTGATGCCCTTCTCCGCGCCCTTGAGGCCGGTGCCGTCCAGGTGCAGGGTGATCACGCCCGGCGTCTCGCCGGCCGTGCCGGAGAGCGGGTACGACAGGCGCTGCTGCACCTCGGCCGCCGTCGGCAGCGCGAACAGCGGGGAGGACTGCTTGATCTTCAGCAGCTGCTGGTAGATCGCGGTCGCCGAGGCGATGTCGGCGGCGCCCACCTTGAGGTTCGGGTTGGCCAGCAGCGACTTGGAGACCGGCCACATCGACTTGTTGTCCGCGGCCATCGGCACGCCGCGGCCCCAGCCGTTGCCCTGCGCCGGGTCCCACCGGATCGAGTTGAACCAGTCGCCGGAGTCGAAGGAGTTGGCGTCCAGCGACTTGGAGCGCAGCAGGTCGCTGCCCGCCTGGGCGAAGCCCACCCCCTGGTTGAGGGTGGTCAGGGACAGCGCCAGTGCCTGCATCCGGGCCCGGTCGGCCGGCGAGGTGGTGGCCGGCAGCTTGAACGCCAGGGCGTCGAACAGGTCGGCGTTGTCGTGCGCGTCCACGTACTCGACGGACTCGCCGGGCTTGGCCGCGTACCCGGTCGGCGAGCCGTTGTAGTCGACGCCCGCGCCGGTGACGGTCCTCCCCGAGCTGTCGGTGAAGGAGTAGCCGGCCAGGTTGCCGGTCAGCGCCACCTTGATCTGGTCCATCTGGTGCAGCAGCCGGGCCTTCTGCTGCTCGGGCGTGCCGTTGTCGGCCGAGCCGTTCGGGTCGGTGAACAGGCCCGAGGCGAAGCCCTGCTGGGGGGCGGAGGAGAGCTGGTAGTTGCCGCCGCGCGCCGCGTCCCTGACCCGGTCGTCGAAGGTGGCGATGCCGGTCCCGCCCATGTTCAGCTGGCTGGCCTGGACGAAGCGGGCGTTGTCGGCGACCACCCCGAAGTTCCAGCCCTCGCCGTAGAGGAAGATGTTCTTCCCGTCGACGCCGTCCGAGGCCGGCGTCATCTTCCGCAGGGCGGCCTGCACGTCCAGCATGGTGGACTTCGGGTCCAGGCCCATCAGGTCGAAGCGGAACCCGTCCACCTTGTACTCGCGGGCCCAGGTGGTGACCGAGTCGACGACCAGCCGGTTCATCATGGCGTGCTCCGGCGCGGTGTCCGCGCAGCAGCTGTCCGTGGTGACCTTGCCGGCGGCGTCGAGCCGCTGGTAGTAGCCGGGCACGATCTTGTCGAGCACCGAGTGCTCGGCCTGGCCGGCGGCGGCGGTGTGGTTGTAGACGACGTCCAGGACGACCCGCAGGCCGGCCTCGTGCATCGCCTGCACCATCTGGCGGAACTGCACCGTCCGGGCCGTGCCGTTCGGGTCCGTCGCGTACGAGCCCTCCGGCACGTTGTAGTGCAGCGGGTCGTAGCCCCAGTTGTAGGCGTCGTCGGCCTGGACGGCCGCCACGCACTCCTGCTGCTGCTCGCTGTCGGCCGCCAGCGAGGCCAGGTCGCAGGCGGGCAGCTTCTGGTCGGCCCGGTTCTCCCGGATGGTCGCGATGTCGAAGGTCGGCAGCAGGTGGATGGTGGTGACGCCCGCCTTGGCGAGGTCCCGCAGGTGCTGCATGCCGGCCGACTGCGACTCGGTGAAGGCCAGGTAGGTGCCGCGCTCGGCGGCCGGCACGGTGGTGTCGGCGGTCGAGAAGTCCCGGACGTGCAGCTCCTGGATCTGCTGCTGGCCGGCCGGGATCGCCTTCGGCACGGCGTGGTTGTCCCAGCCCTTGGGCTTGAGCTCCTTGGCGTTCAGGTCGGCGACCAGGCTGCGGCCGGAGTCGGTCGAGAGCGCCACCGAGTACGGGTCGGTGACCAGGTTGGTGACGTTCTGCTGGACGCTCGGCGCCCAGACCTTCACCTGGTACAGGTAGTACTTGCCGTTCAGCTCCGACGCGTCGCGGACCAGCTCCCAGACGCCGGTCTCGTCGTCCAGCTTCAGCGGGACGGTCCTCGGGGTGCCGCCGGTGGGCCCGTCGAAGATCTGGACGGACACCTCGGTGGCGGTCGGCGCCCAGAGCGAGAGCGCGACCTTGCCGTTGTAGTACTGCGGGCCGAAGTCGGCCTTGGCGGCCTTGGCGGCGTACAGGTCGTCCAGCACCCCGGGGATCTGCACGCCGGTGGCGGCCAGGGTGGCGCCCGTCGGCAGGTGCTCGGTGAAGACCAGCTGGCTGCGGAGCGCGGCGGTGACCCGGCCGGCGTCGCGGGGGTCGACGGTGAAGGCGCGGTAGCCCGCCAGGTGCGGGAACTTGGCCTTCTGGGCGGCGGTCAGGCCGCCCTTGGCCTGCTCCAGGCGCAGCCAGCGGCCGTCCTTGTTGAGCACACCCTTGTCGACCTTGAGGCCCCCCTCGGGGTCGTAGACCAGCTGGGCGCTGGTGCCGCCGGCCAGGGCGCCGTCGGCGGCGCCGAAGTTGGCCGGGACGACGACGGTGGTGGCGTCGATCCACTGCGCCTTGGCGGAGCCGAGGTCGAGCTGGGCGCTGGTGGTGGCGCTCTGCGGCAGCAGGTGGCCCTCCTGGCCGCCGATCAGCCAGACCTCGTGGCCGCTGACCGAGAAGTCCAGCGACTGGTCGGAGGGCAGGTCCTTGTCGCCGCCGTTGTGGATGATGTAGCTGAGGCTGGTGGCCCCGGCGGCGAGCGGCACCTCGAAGACGGCGCCGTAGGCGTCCTTGCGGACGGGCAGCAGCGGGTTGCCCCAGTCGGTGGGGGTGGCCGCGCCGGTCCAGTCGTGCAGGCCCCAGCCGTCGTAGTTGCCGTCGGCGCGGTGGTAGTGGATCACCGCGGTGCCGGCGGGCTGGGTGTCCGCGGGGCCGGGGTTGGTGGTCCGGACGGTCGGGTCGCCCTCCTTGATCCAGACTTCGCCGGTGGCGCCGACGTCGATGTGCCGGTCGCTGTCGACGTCCTTGGTGCCGTTGTTCTCGACCACGAAGCCGACGTCCGAGGCGCCGCTGTTCAGCTTCACGTAGGCGAAGGCGCCGTAGGCGTCGAGGCCGGTGAAGGCGTGCCCGGCGGGCCAGGTGGTGGCCTCCCCCTCGGCTATGTCGCCCCAGGCGTAGAGGTTCCAGCCGTCGTAGTTCTTGTCGTTCCGCTGGTAGTGCACGATCGCGTACGGCCGGGCGGTGGCGCTCGGGGCGGGGGTGGGCGCCGGGGTGCCGGTGGTGAAGCCGCCGGTGGCCGAACGCAGGTGGCCGCTGGAGTCCTGGACGACGGCCTTGTAGCGCACCACGGTGCCGGGCGCGACGGAGCCGAGGTCCTGGGTGACCTTGTTGCTGCCGTTGTCGGAGGTGCCGAGCACCTGCCAGGGCCCGTTGCCGACCTGCGCGGCGAAGGAGACCCGGTTGAAGCCGCCGCCGTCGAGGTCGGCGCCGACGGTGACGGTGCCGGTGGAGCCGTCGGCCGGGGCGCGCAGGGTGATCTGCGGCGCGGCGGCGACCGGGGCGAGCTTGCCGGCGGCCTTCCAGACCACCGAGGAGAGCGCCGGGACGACGACGGTGATCTTCTTGTCGGCGCCGCTGACGGTCTGCCCGCCGGCCGCCGGGTAGAGCCGGTCGAAGGTCTGGCCGGCCGAGAAGGTGTCCAGCGTGACGCTCTTCGGCTCGGTCGAGTTGTTCACCGCGACCACGTACTCGACCTGCTGGCCGGCGTCGATCCGGGAGAAGGCGTAGACGCCGGCGCCGTCGGCCGCGTACCGCTCGATCTGCGCGCCGTCGGCGAGCGCCGGGTGCGCCTTGCGGAGCGCCGCGAGGTCGGCGATGCCGGTGTAGAGGGAGCCGTCCTTGCCGTAGCGGTCGGCGGAGCCGGTCGCGCCGCCGATCACCGGGTCGCTGTTGTAGGACGGGGTCTTCGAGGCGAACATGTCCTGCCGGGCGTCCTTGTCGCCGCCCGCGCCGGTGAAGCCCTGCTCGTCGCCGTAGTAGACGACCGGCTGGCCGCGGGTGAGGAACTGGAGTTCGCTCGCGAGCCGGTCGCGCCGCAGCAGCGTGGCGTCGTCCGCGCCCGGGTTGTCACTGCGCAGGAAACTGCCGAACCGGCCCATGTCGTGGTTGCCGAGGAAGGTCGGCAGTTCGTAGGCGTCGGTGTCCGCCGTGGTGTAGCGGTAGTCCTGGCCGTAGACGTCGGAAAGCGCCTTGGCCGAGCCGCCCTGCGAGACGTAGGAGCGCGCGGCGTTCTGGAACGGGAAGTCCAGGGTGGCCTGCAGCTTGCCCTTGGTGACGTACGGGGAGGTGATGGCCGGGTCGCCGGAGTAGACCTCGCCGAACATGAAGAACTTCTTGTTGCCCTGCTTCGCCGCGAATTCCTTCAGCGAGGGCGCCCACTGCTGCCAGAAGGCCATGTTGACGTGCTTGACGGTGTCGATCCGGAATCCGTCGACGCCGGTGTCCTTGACCCAGGTCTGGTAGACCTTCTCGAATCCCTTGACCACCTGCGGATTCTGGGTGTCGAGGTCGTCCAGGCCGGAGAAGTCGCCCTCGGTGGCGGATTCGCCGACGAAGGTGGAATCACCCCGGTTGTGGTAGAGCGAGGGGTCGTTCAGCCAGGAGGGCGTCTTGGCGTTCGCGTCGGCCGCGCTGCCGAAGACCGGCGAGTACGGGAACGAGTTCTTGGTGAGCTGGGGGAAGCCCGCACCGGCGTCGGCGGCGGCCGTCTCGTCGACCGGCGCGCCGTTCCCGTCGAGCGTCGGGTAGGCGCCCTCGGAGCGGTAGGTGTACTGCTTCTGCGCGTAGTCGATGACGTCGGCGGTGTGGTTGGTGATGACGTCGAAGAAGACCTTGATGCCCTTGGCGTGCGCCTTCGCGATCAGCTCCTTGAGCTGCTCGTTGGTGCCGAAGTGCGGGTCGACCTGGGTGAAGTCGGTGATCCAGTAGCCGTGGTAGCCGGCCGAGGCGTTGTCGCCGGTGCCCTGGACGGGCTTGTTCTTGAAGATCGGCGCCATCCAGATCGCGGTGGTGCCGAGGTCCTGGATGTAGTCGAGCTGCTTGATCAGGCCTTCGAGGTCGCCGCCGTGGTAGAAGCCCTTGTCGGCGGGGTCGAGGCCGTTGTCCAGCCGGGTGCCGGTGATGCCGCCGGTGTCGTTGCCGGTGTTCCCGTTCGCGAACCGGTCGGGCAGGACGAAGTAGAACTGCTCGCGGGTGAGGTCGTGCCGGGCGGCCGAGGCCGCGAGCGAGGCGTCCGACGGCGGGGCCGGCGGGGTGGCGGCGGCCGCGAGCGGCGCGGCGCTGCCGAGGGTGGCCGCGATCAGCGAGGCGGCGAGCAGGACGGCCGCGCGGCCGGGTCTGCGGTAGGTGGTCGTGCTCCGTTGCGGGCGGGGCTGGACGTCGGCCACGAAGGGGCTCCCTTGGGGCGGGCAGGCGGGATGGGGCACCTCACGGCCGGCAGGCCGTCCGAGCGCCATCGAGTGGCGTGGACGCTAGTGGTTGAAAGATGTTTCAGCAAGATGCTGAAATTGTTTCCACCGACCCCTTGACCCGCCCGCCGGGACCCCCCAGAGTCATTACCGCGCGCCCCGCCGTACACACCGCCACCGCCGGTCCTCCCGGACTGCCCCGACCCGTCGCACAAGGACGGGCGGCCGCCGGTGGAAGCGGGGCCGCACCGCGCGGAGTCCCGGTGAGGGTCGGGACGTCCGTGGGCGGGATTCGCCGCCCGCCGGAGTCCTGCGGGTCTCCGGCGGTCCGGCGGGCCCGGGCCCGGCCGCCGCCGGGGCGAGCGTCCGTGGCCGCACCCGGGACCGGAGCGGCCGCACCCCTCCCCCCGGGCCGCTCCCGTTCACCGGCCACCCCCCGCTTAGACTCCTAGATCGCGATCGCGTAACAATGGGACGTATGTCCGTCCCTCCGGTCTTCACAGACACCACCAGCACCACCCCCTACCCCGGTGGGACCCACCCCCTCACCCCTTGGGGGGACATCCGGTGAAGAATCCACGACCGCAGGATGAGCAGACGGCTACGGCACGTCTGGCAGACTTCTCGTCCATGGGGGAACCGACCGAGAACCACGCAGCAGGCGCCGGGCGCCCCGGCGCGGCACAGCGGAGCGGTTCCGTCGCAGGCCAGGCCCGTACGGGCCGGGTGCCGGACGGAGCCACCCGCGCCGCCCAGAGCCGCTCGGCGGCGATCCGCAGCAGGGTCCGCGAGCAGCGCCGCTCGCCCGCCAGACCCCGGCTCTGGTTCGAACTCGCGCTGATCGGCGTCAGTTACTGGCTGTACTCGCTGGTACGCAACGCGGTGCCCGAGCACGCGACCACCGCGCAGCTGCACTCCTCCTGGATCTGGCACTTCGAGCGGGCCCTCGGGGCCGGCGTCGAACGTGCGGTGAACCACGGGGTCAACTCCGTCACGTGGTTGATCGTCGGCATGAACTACTACTACGCGACCCTGCACTTCATCGTCACCATAGGTGTGCTCGTCTGGGTCTACCGACGGCATCCGGGCCGCTACGCGGCGGCACGGACGGTGCTGTTCGTGACCACGGGCATCGCCCTGGTCGGCTTCTACTTCTTCCCGCTGGCGCCGCCCCGGCTGATGACGGGCGGCGGGTTCATCGACACCGTCAAGATCCACGACACCTGGGGCTCGATGGCCTCCGGCCCCGCCGCGCACGTCTCCAACCAGTACGCCGCGATGCCGTCGATGCACATCGGCTGGTCGCTCTGGTGCGGACTGGCGATCTTCTTCCTGGCCCGCCGGGCCTGGGTGCGGGCCCTCGGGGTGCTCTACCCCCTGGCCACCCTGGTGGTCATCGTCTCGACCGCCAACCACTTCTGGATGGACGCCGTCGGCGGCGTCGTCTGCCTCTCCGTCGGCTTCGTGGTGGCCCGCCTGGTCTACCACGTGTGGGCCTACCAGCTGCCCCGGACACCCGCCCGCGAGGGCGACCAGCGTCCGGTCACGGTGCCCGAGCAGTGGACCGCCCCCACCGCCGTCGCCGGGCGCCGCTGAGCGGCGCCGGCCCCGCCGGGCCACCCCCGCCGGCGCCCCGCCCGAACGCGGGGCCGTCCGGCCCGGGCCTCAGCCGTAGAAGATCTTCTCCACCACCGCCCGGGCCCGCCGGGTGACCCGCCGGTAGTCGTCCACCAGCTCACCGCTGTGGCCGGCGCCGTAGCCGAGGTAGCGGGCCACCCCCGCCAGCTCCCGGGCGTCCCCGGGGAAGCTGTCGCCCGGCCGGCCGCGGACCAGCATCACGGCGGCCCGCACCCGCGAGGCGAGCACCCAGGCCGCGTCCAGCACGACGGCGTCGCCCTCGTCCACCAGGCCCGCCCGGGCGGCCGCCGCCAGCGCGGCCCTGGTCCGGGTGGTGCGCAGCTCGGGCAGCCGGTGGCCGTGCTGGAGCTGGAGCAGCTGGACGGTCCACTCGACGTCGGCCAACCCGCCCCGCCCGATCTTGGTGTGGGTGGTGGGGTCGGCCCCGCGCGGCAGCCGCTCGGACTCGATCCGGGCCTTGATCCGGCGGATCTCCAGCAGGTCCCGCTCGGGCACGCCCGTCCCGGGGTAGCGCATCGGGTCGATCAGCTGCCGGAACCGCTCGCCGAGCCCGGCGTCCCCCGCCACCGGTTCGGCCCGCAGCAGCGCCTGGCTCTCCCAGACGTGCGACCAGCGCTTGTAGTAGGCCGCGTACGAGGCGAGGGTGCGCACCAGCGGGCCCTGCCGGCCCTCCGGGCGCAGGTCGGCGTCCACCAGCAGCGGCGGTTCGGTGGACGGTGCGCCGAGCAGCGTACGCAGTTCGTTGCAGACCGCGTGGGCGGCCCGGGCGGCGTCCTCCTCCAGCGAGCCGAGCACCGGCTCGTGGACGAAGAGCACATCGGCGTCGGATCCGTAGCCCAGCTCGCGTCCGCCGAACCGGCCCATCGCGATCACCGCGATCCGGGTCGGCAGGGCGCCGTTCTGCGCCTCCCAGCCGGCCACGCAGGCCCGCAGCGCGCCCTGGAGGGTGGCCGTGTTCAGGGCGGTGAGCGCCTCCCCGGCCACGTCCAGCGCCTCGGCCGGGTCGTCCGCGAGCCGGCCCAGCACGTCGGCGGCCGCCGTCCGGAACAGCTCGCGGCGGCGCACCGAGCGGGCCGAGGCGACCGCCCCGGCGGAGGTCGCGGCCCGCCCGACGGCGGCCAGGACCTCCTGCTCCAGGGCGGCCCGCCCGCGCGGCAGCAGGCCCTGCGGGTCGCCCAGCATGGCGACCGCCTCGGGGGCGCGCAGCAGCAGGTCGGGGGCGAGGCGGCCGGCCGACAGCACCCGGGCGAGCTGCTCGGCCGCGGCGCTCTCGTCCCGCAGCAGGCGCAGGTACCAGGGGGTGCGGCCGAGCGCGTCGGACACCTGGCGGAAGTTGAGCAGCCCGGCGTCCGGGTCGGCGGACTCGGCGAACCACCCCAGCATCACCGGCAGCAGGGTGCGCTGGATGGCGGCCTTGCGGCTGACCCCGGAGGCGAGTGCGGACAGGTGGCGCAGCGCGGCGGCCGGGTCGGCGTAGCCGAGCGCCTCCAGGCGCTCCCTGGCGGCCTGCGGGCTCAGCCCGGCGGCCCCGGCCGGGAGTTCGGCCACCGCGTCCAGCAGCGGCCGGTAGAACAGCTTCTCGTGCAGCCGGCGGACCTCGACGGCGTGCCGCTTCCACTCCCGCTGGAGGGCGGCGACCGGGTCGGCCCGGGTGTCGTCGTTGATCAGCGGGGCGAGCGAGCGGGCCAGCCGGCGCTGGTCCGCCTCGTCCTTGGGCATCAGGTGGGTGCGGCGCAGCCGGTGCAGCTGGATCCGGTGTTCGAGGGTGCGCAGGAAGCGGTAGGCGGCGTCCAGCGAGGCGGCGTCGGCGCGGCCGACGTAGCCGCCGGCCGAGAGCGCGGCGAGCGCCTCCAGGGTGTTGCCGCTGCGCAGGGTGCGGTCGGCGCGGCCGTGCACCAGCTGCAGCAGCTGGACGGAGAACTCGACGTCCCGCAGGCCGCCGGGGCCGAGCTTGAGCTGGCGGTCGATCTCGGTGGCGGGGATGGAGTCGATCACCCGGCGGCGCATCTGCTGCACGTCGGCGACGAAGTTCTCCCGGGCGGCGGCCTGCCAGACCATCGGGGCCAGCGCCCCGGTGTAGGCGGCGCCGAGTTCGGCGTCCCCGGCCACCGGGCGGGCCTTGAGCAGCGCCTGGAACTCCCAGGTCTTGGCCCACCGCTGGTAGTAGGCGAGGTGGCTGGCCAGGGTGCGCACCAGCGGGCCGTTGCGGCCCTCGGGCCGCAGGTTGGCGTCGACCGGCCAGATGGTGCCCTCGCCGGTGGTGTCGGAGCAGAGCCGCATCGCCCGGGCGGCGAGCCGGGTGGCGGCCTGGACGGCGGTGTGCTCCTCGACGCCCTCGCGGGGCTCGGCCACGAAGATCACGTCCACGTCGGAGACGTAGTTGAGCTCCCGGCCGCCGCACTTGCCCATGCCGATCACGGCCAGCCGGCAGGCGCGGGCGGCCTGCGGGTCCTCCCCGGCGGCGATGTCCAGGGCGGTCTGCAGGGTGGAGCCGGCCAGGTCGGCGAGTTCGGCGGCGGTCTGCGCGAGGTCCGTGGTGCCGGTGAGGTCGCGGGCGGCGATGGCGAGCAGGCAGCGCCGGTAGGCGACCCGCAGCAGGTCGCCGCGGTCCCCGCGCGGGGCCGGCACGCCCTCGCGGCCGCCGCCCCAGACGCCGTCGTACAGCGCCCGCAGGAAGTCCTCGCTGCCGGGGTGCATGTCCTGCTGCTCGAAGGTGACCAGCGCGTGCCAGTCCCGGGGGTGGCGGGCCAGGTGGTCGGCGAGCGCGGCCGAGGCGCCGAGCACGCCGAGCAGGCGGTCGCGCAGCGGCTTGGAGGTGGTGAGGGTGTCGCGCAGGGTCTGCTGCTCGGCCGCGTCCAGGGCCTCCAGCAGCCGGGCGAGGCCGAGCAGCGCCAGGTCGGGGTCGGCGGTGGCGCCGAGCGCGTCCAGCAGCACGGGGTCGTCGGCGAGGGCGCCGAGGCCGGGCCCGGCGAGCAGTCGCAGGGCCGCGCCGGGGTCGGTGAACCCGCGCCGTACCAGCCTTATCTCCGGCCGGCTGACCCGGCTGCCGGTGCGTTCCTCCACTGCCATCGCCCCTCCGGTACGCGGGTACCCGTGAACATCCGTACGACCTGTCAGCCTACGGCGCCGGTGCGGGGTCTGCTGCTCGGCCGGGGCCCGCCCGGCCCGGCCCTGCGGGGCGGGCGGGGCAGGCGCGGCGGACGGGGCAGGCGCGGCGGACGGGCGGGCGGGCTCCGGGGTCAGAACTCGATGGCGGTCGGGCCCTCCACCCGCAGCTCCGCGTTGCGGCGGGTCTTGGCCCACTGGCCGCGCCCGGTGACGATCCGGGCCAGGGCGCGCCAGGCCGTGACGTAGAAGATGTAGATGTAGAAGGCGTAGGCCAGCCCCCAGCCGACGCTGCTCCAGAACCCCGCCCCCCGCTCGCACCGCCAGCGGTAGATCGGCCCCCACATCGCGAACTGGGTGATCCCGAGGGCGGCGCCGATGCACAGGCCCCAGCCGCCGTCGGCGAGGAAGCCGCCGTCGCCCTGGACCATGCCCCGGGCGAACCAGAACAGCAGCACCGGGAAGAGCAGCGAGGCGGACACCTGGAACCACGGGAGCAGCAGGTAGTACGAGATCTCCAGGACCCCGGAGTGGCTCAGCTTGGGCGAACGCCAGACCCGGGCCAGGTAGCGGGTGCACTGCATGTTGCCCTGGCCCCAGCGGGTGCGCTGGGTGATCAGCCGCCGCAGGCTCCAGAGGCCTTCCTGGTCGACCGAGGTGTCGGTGGTGTAGGCGGTGCGCCAGCCGTCGAGCATCAGGTCGAGGCCGAGCTCGAAGTCCTCCAGCAGGGCGCCGCGCCAGGGCCCGGTGCCGCCCTCGGTGATCGCGCGCATCGCGGAGAGCCGGGTGAACTGCCCGTTGCCGCCCATGCCGACCGTCCGGGTGTGCCGGCGGGCCATCTGGACGGCGGCGGTGGTGGTCCGGAACTCCAGGTCCTGGAGGCGGACCAGCGTGCGGGCGGCCAGGTTGCGCAGCCGGCCGCCGTCCGGGACGGGCCGGCGCTCGTCCCGGTTGCGCATCCGGACCTCGCACTGCACGGCCCCGACCGCCGGGTCGCCGAACAGGTGGCCCGCCGCCATCACGTCGAGCCCGCCGGGCTCGGGGTGGCCGTCCGCGTCGAAGACGCCGACCACGATCTGGTCGAGGACGGCGTCGGCGGGCAGCCAGCCGACCAGCGCCCGGTAGGCCGCGTTCAGCGCCTCGCTCTTGCCGGTCCGGGCGTCCGGCCGGCGCCGCTGCACCAGGTGCACGTACGGGTCGGCGGCCTGCCGGGCCGCGGTGATCGCGCCGGTGGCGTCGTCCGAGTCGTCGTCGACGACCCAGAGGTGGGTGGACGGGAAGTGCCCGCGCAGGTACTCCAGGGTGTCGCCGATGACGGCCTCCTCGTCCCGGCAGGGGATGAAGAAGTGCCACCGGAAGTCGTCCGCGTCGCCGGACGGGCGGGGCTTGTGCCGGACGAACGGCACCACCAGGCACACGACGTAGCAGACGAACATGAGGGAGAAGAGGAGCGACAGCGCCATCGCCAGGTCGATCAGCGCGTACTTGCCGTCAGTCACGGTGGGTCCTTGAGGTCAGCAGAGATGCCGCAGCACCGGCCCGCGTCCAGCGGTCCGGTGCTGCGGCACGGGGCAGGGCCGAGGAGCCGGGGTCAGTCGTTCCTGCGGAGGTGGGACAGGCGCAGCAGGAAAACACCACCGACGAACAGCAGCAGCGCCACCAGAAGGATCTGGAAGGTCTGGTTGCCGGTCGCGGCGCCGGTGGCGGCGAGGGCCCCGCCGGCGTGGTGGTGGTGGGGTCGGTACATGGATTGCCTCCGATTACAGGGATGGGACGGGGGAAGCCACCGGGGGGACGGCGTCCGCCGCCGCAGCTCGTCGAGGGGCGGCGGACGGGCCGTGCAGGGCCGGCGACGTGTGCGGGGTGGGCGGGCCGGCCGGCCGTCCGGCCAGGGCCAGCGCCAGCTCCACGATGCGCTCGCTGGCGCGCCCGTCCCCGTAGGGCGAGGGACGCGACGCCAGCCGCGCCGCCAGGGTGGTGTCGGCGATGTACTCGCGCGCCACCCGGCCGAGGTCGGGCCCGGGGCGGAGCAGGGTCGCGAACCCCGCCTCGACCGCCTCCGGCCGTTCGGTGCTGTTGCGCAGGACGATCAGCGGCTTCTTCAGCACCGTGCACTCCTCCTGCACACCGCCGGAGTCGGAGACCAGCAGCCGGGCGTGCCGGGCGAGGCCGAGGAAGGCCCGGTGGTCGACCGGGTCGACCGCGCCGAGCCCGGCCAGCGCGCGGCGCAGGCCGAAGCCCTCGGCCCGGTGCAGGGTGCGCGGGTGGACGGGGAAGAGCACGGGCAGGCCGAGCCGCTCCAGCTCGTCCAGGATCAGCCGCAGCCGGTGCGGGTCGTCGGTGTTCTCCGGCCGGTGCAGGGTGACCAGCACGAAGCCGTCGTCGGGGACGCCGTACCGGCGGAGCATCGCCAGGGACTCCTCGGCGCCGGGCAGCGAGTCGGTGACCGCCTCGACGATGGTGTTGCCGGTGACGCGGATCCGGGCCGGCGGCACGCCCTCGGCCCGCAGGTTGGCGGCGGCCACCTCGGTGGGCGCGCAGTGCAGCTCGGCGAGCACGCCGACCACCTGCCGGTTGATCTCCTCGGGCATCGCCCGGTCGCGTGAACGCAGTCCGGCCTCGACATGGATCACCGGGATGTCGCAGTATTGCGCGGCCTGCGCGCCGGCCGAGGTCGAGTTCGTGTCGCCCTGCACGACGACCGCGCGCGGCGGATCGACGGTGAACGCGTCGCAGAGTGCGGAAATCATCGCGCCGATCTGCTTGCCGCGCGGCATTCCGCCGATTCCGCCGAGCCGGAGTTGCGGAGCGGGAAGGTTCATACCCCGGAAGATGCTCCCGGAGAGCGTGTCGTCGTAGTGCTGCCCGGTGTAGACCAGCCGGCCGTGTTCCCCGAGGCCCCGTACCACGCGGGCCAGTTTGACGATCTCGGGCCGCGTGCCGAGCACGACGGCCACCGAACCACCGCGATTCATTGGAGACTCGACCTCCTGGTTGACGGGCCGATCCCGCAAAAGAAGAGTCGCAAATCGCGGAACGACTATCCATTTCCGGCGCGGATTTCCACTCCAACGGTTCGCATTATCACTCCGCTGGGGGAGCAGCCCTGCCATGAATACAATAATCACGGCCACCGGCCGGAGAAAGGAACGCCAGTCCGAATTCCGGTAACCGCGCCACCGCGTTGCTTACTGATAGCGTGACGCCCGGAAACAGCCGGCGGAACGGGCCCGGCAGCGGCTTTCCGGGTCCGGTTCGTCCTGTCGGAGCAGCGCGCGGGCGCGCCGCCGCGCCGTCGTGGATCGTGAGTGGACGGACACCGGCCGCCACCGAGCCGGACCGACCATGCCGAGCCTCCCCAGGAGGACGACGATCATGAAGCCCACCCGCCAGTTGCTGGCCATCGCCCTGATCGGCGCGACCGCGGCCACCCAGGCAGGAACCCTCGCGCACGCCGACCAGCGTGGCCGCGGCGACATCGTCTTCAGCGACACCTTCGAGGACCTGTCCGTCGGCCGCGGCCACGACTGGGGCTGGCAGACCGCCGCCTACGCGCGCTGCGTGACCAACCCCAACGACGCCAAGCTCGACCACCTCACCACCGACGCGCTCGACACCGCCAACGGCTACCTCACCATCACCGCCACCCGCCGGCCGGACGGGTACTGGGACACCGGCCTGATCACCACGGGCGACTCCTGCGACTCCGGCGGCAACCTCGCCGAGGTCCGCACCGGCGACACCATCCTGGCCCACGTCCGGCTGCCCGACACCGGTTCCGGCGCCTGGCCCGCCCTGTGGACCTGGCGCGACGGCGGCAACGAGCTGGACATCTTCGAATGGCACAGCGACCGCACCGACAGCCTGGAGTTCGCCAACCACACCGGCCACAGCAACGTCCTCTACACCGCCCCCGAGATAGGCCCCGGCCAGTGGGTCTACGTCGGCGCGGAGCTCGGCGCCGACAACGTCACCTGGCTGGTCGGCACCGACCCGGACAACCTCACCGCCGCGTACGAGGACCACGTGGGCGTCGGCCCCGACTTCGTCTCGTACCCGGTCCTGAGCCTGTCCATCAACAACGGCAACTTCCATGCCGCGCCCGCCACCGACGAACCCGTCACCCTCGGCATCGACTCGTTGTCGATCATCAGGCCGAGGTAGCCGGACGACCCGGCGGCGGGGCGACCGGCCGCCGGCGCGGAGCCGCTCCGGTCTGCGGGACCTGTTCCCGGAGGCCGGAGCCTCGCGTCGGCCTCCCGGAAAAGTGCGCGCGGAGGGCAATCCGGCGGCGGCGCGGCTACGAATCGTCACGGTGGCCGGGCCGTGACACCCGGCGCCGAGGGTTCGTCAGCCGGCGTACGGCGCGGGCGATCCCGGCAGCGGACGGCCCCGGCGGCCGTCCACCGGCGGCAGGGAACCGGCCGGGCGGGGCGCGAGGCGGCCCGCCGGGCCACGAGACGGGAGTGGCGGTCCGATGATCGGCAGGAGCAGGGCGACGGGCGGCACCGGTGGCGGACCCGTGGTGGTCGAGATCGAGGACGTGAGCGGCCCGTCGACCTTCGTCGAGCTGTCCGAGGCGCTCGCCGCGTTGTGGGAGTCCCTCCGGCCGCTGCCGCTGGGCGCGGTGCAGGCCGAGGCCTTCCGGCACTTCCTCACCCGCCCCGACGCGCTCGACCTGGTCACCGAGTCCATCCGGCGCGACGGGCGGCTGAGCCTGTCCTTCCGGATGAACGACCGCCTGCACGCCGTCTGGGTCAGCCCGGCCGGCGCGGCACCGCCACCGCGCTGAACCCGCCGGGCGGCCGACGGGGCCGCGGCGGCTACCGCGGGGGACGGCCCGCGGGCGAGCGGGCGACGGCCCGGGGACGGCCCGAACGGCCCAGGGCGGGTGAACAGACCCCCGGGCCGACGGTGGGGATCCGCCGGCCCGGGGAGTTCACTCGCCCTGGTAAGGGTTCTGACCTGCGGTCACAGCACCTGGAGGTTCTTGCGCAGCTCGAACGGCGTGACCTCGGAGCGGTACTCCTCCCACTCCTGGCGCTTGTTGCGCAGGAAGAAGTCGAAGACGTGCTCGCCGAGGGTCTCGGCCACCAGCTCGCTGCGCTGCATCAGGTCGATCGCCTCGCCGAGGTTCTGCGGCATCGGCTGGATGCCCATCGCGCGACGCTCGGAGTCCGAGAGCGCCCACACGTCGTCGTCGGCGCCGGCCGGGAGCTCGTAGCCCTCCTCGATGCCCTTCAGGCCGGCCGCCAGGGTGACGGCGTAGGCGAGGTAGGGGTTGCAGCCGGTGTCCAGCGAGCGGACCTCGACCCGGGTGGAGCCCTGCTTGCCGGGCTTGTACATCGGGACCCGGATCAGCGCGGAGCGGTTGTTGTGGCCCCAGCAGATGTACGAGGGGGCCTCGCCGCCGGCGCCGGCCGTGCGCTGCGAGCCGCCCCAGATCCGCTTGTAGGAGTTCACCCACTGGTTGGTGACGGCGGCCGTCTCGGCCGCGTGCCGCAGCAGGCCGGCGATGAACGAGCGGCCGGTCTTGGAGAGCTGGTACTCGGCGCCGGACTCGTGGAAGGCGTTGCGGTCGCCCTCGAAGAGCGAGAGGTGGGTGTGCATGCCGGAGCCGGGGTACTCGGAGAACGGCTTGGGCATGAAGCTGGCGTGCACGCCCTGCTCCAGCGCGACCTCCTTCATGACCAGACGGAAGGTCATGATGTTGTCGGCGGTGGAGAGCGCGTCGGCGTAGCGCAGGTCGATCTCCTGCTGGCCCGGGGCGCCCTCGTGGTGGGAGAACTCCACCGAGATGCCCATCGACTCCAGCATGGTGATGGCCTGGCGGCGGAAGTCGTGGCCGACGCCGCGCGGGGTGTGGTCGAAGTAGCCGGACTGGTCGGCCGGGATCGGCGCGGTGCCGTCGCCCGGGAGGTTCTTCAGCAGGAAGAACTCGATCTCGGGGTGGGTGTAGAAGGTGAAGCCGAGGCTGGAGGCCTTCTCCAGGGTGCGCTTCAGCACGAACCGCGGGTCCGCGTAGGAGGGCGAGCCGTCCGGCATCATGATGTCGCAGAACATCCGGGCGGTGCCCGGGGTCTCGGAGCGCCAGGGCAGGATCTGGAAGGTGGTCGGGTCCGGCTTCGCGATCATGTCGGACTCGTAGACCCGGGCGAAGCCCTCGATCGCCGAGCCGTCGAAACCGATGCCCTCCTCGAAGGCCTGTTCCAGCTCCGCGGGAGCCACGGCGACCGACTTCAGGAACCCGAGCACGTCGGTGAACCACAGCCGGACAAAACGGATGTCACGCTCTTCGAGCGTACGAAGCACGAACTCCTGCTGCTTGCCCATGGGGACAGTCTCACCTCTGCTCTTTACGTTCGTGTTACGCCGGAAGCGGCTCGAAAGCGGCTGCCCCCATCATGGCGGATCACCACCGGAAATCCGACACCTGGTCGGGTGCTGCCATCACCGGGGCGCGCCGGGCGGCACCGGCCGGAAAGCACCCGCCCGAGACATAGCGTCAGATAGACGATTACACTCGGGCCATGCCTCGTCTACGTCTCGCCCTGTGCCAGACCGACCCCGCCGTCGGTGACCTCGCGGGCAACGCCGAAGCGGTGGTGCGCTGGACCCGGCGGGCCGCCGAGGCCGGCGCCCACCTGGTCGCCCTCCCCGAGATGGCCCTCACCGGGTACCCGGTCGAGGACCTCGCGCTGCGCGGGTCCTTCGTGGAGGCCTCGCGGGCCGCCCTGGTGGACCTGGCCGCGCGGCTGGAGCGGGAGGGGCTCGGCGGGGTGCCCGTGGTGGTCGGCTACCTGGGGCGGTCCGGGAGCGCGTACCACGCGACCGACCGCCCGGCCGGATCGCCGCAGAACTGCGCCGCGGTGCTGCACCACGGCCGCGTGGTCAGCCGCTTCGCCAAGCACTACCTGCCCAACCACGGCGTCTTCGACGAGTACCGCTGGTTCTCCCCCGGCAACCAGCTGCCGGTGGTCAGCCTGCACGGCGTGGACGTGGCGCTGGCGATCTGCCAGGACATCTGGCAGGACGGCGGACGGGTCGCCGCGACCGGCGAGGCGGGCGCCGGGCTGCTCCTGGTGATCAACGGCTCGCCGTACGAGCGCGGCCGGGGCGAGGTCCGGCTGGACCTGGTGCGACGCCGGGCCGCCGAGGCGGGCTGCCCGCTCGCGTACGTCAACCTGGTCGGCGGGCAGGACGAACTGGTCTTCGACGGGCAGTCGATCGTGGTCTCGGCCGAGGGCGAGGTGCTGGCCAGGGCGCCGCAGTTCGAGGAGGCGCTGCTGCTGGCCGACCTGGACCTGCCGGCGGCCTCCGACCGCACCGACGGCCTGGTGCTCGGCGGCGGCCTGCAGCTGGTCCGCACCGAACTGGGCGGCGGGACGAACGGCCGCCCGGCCGAGCCGCTCGCGCCGCAGATCGCCGAACCGCTGACGGACGAGGCCGAGGTCTACGCCGCGCTGGTCGAGGGGACCCGCGCCTACGTCCGCAAGAACGGCTTCGGCTCGGTGCTGATCGGCCTCTCCGGCGGCATCGACTCGGCGCTGGTGGCCGCGATAGCGGTGGACGCGATCGGCGCCGCGAACGTCCACTGCGTCTCGATGCCCAGCCGGTACTCCTCGCAGCACTCCCGCGACGACGCCGCCGAACTGGCCCGCCGTACCGGGCTGCACTTCCGCACCGTGCCGATCGCCCCGATGTTCGACGCCTACATGGGCGCGCTCGGGCTGACCGGCCTGGCCGAGGAGAACCTGCAGTCCCGGCTGCGCGGCACGCTGCTGATGGCGATCTCCAATCAGGAGGGGCACATCGTGCTCGCGCCGGGCAACAAGAGCGAGCTGGCGGTCGGCTACTCCACCCTCTACGGCGACTCGGTGGGTGCGTACGGGCCCATCAAGGACGTCTACAAGTCGCTGGTCCTGCGCCTCGCCCGCTGGCGCAACGAGGTGGCCGAGGAGCGCGGCGAGGTGCCGCCGATCCCGGAGAACACCCTCGACAAGCCGCCGTCCGCCGAGCTGCGGCCCGACCAGGTCGACACCGACTCGCTGCCGGACTACGACCTGCTGGACACCGTGCTGGACGCCTACATCGAGGACGACCAGGGCCGGGACGCGATCGTGGCGGCCGGCTTCGACCCCGCCGTGGTGGACCGGGTGGTGCGGCTGGTGGACACCGCCGAGTTCAAGCGCCGGCAGTACCCGCCGGGCCCGAGGATCTCCCGCAAGGGCTTCGGCCGCGACCGCCGGCTGCCGATCACCAACGGCTGGCGCCGGGGCTGAGCCGCCGGCCCGGCGCCGGGCCGCCTACTGGTAGCGGTAGGCGGCCGCGACGGCGCGGTGGTCACTGCCGTCCGCGCCCAGCACCCAGGAGTCGGTGGGCTTCAGGCCGCCCTTGCTCAGGATCTGGTCGATCCGGGCCATCGGCAGCGAGGCCGGCCAGCTGAAGCCGAACCCGTCGCCGGCCGCGCCCTGCGCGGAGCGCATCTGCGAGGTCACGGGAGCCAGGCTCCGGTCGTTCATGGTGCCGTTGAGGTCGCCCAGCAGCAGCACCTTCTTCAGCGGCTCGGCCTGCACCGCGTCACCGAGCGCCTGCGCGCTGACGTCCCGGCGCTCGGCCGTGAACCCGCCCTCGGATTTCACCCGTACGGAGGGCAGGTGCGCCACGTACACCGCGACCGGGCCCTGCGGGGTGGTCACCTGGGCGCGGAAGGCCCTGGTCCAGCCCATCCTGATGTCCACCACGGCGACCCCGCTGATCGGGAACTTCGACCAGAGCCCGACGGTGTTCTGCACCACGTGGAAGGGGTACGTCCCGGCCAGCCCGGTCTCGTAGCTGCGCAGCGGCTTGCCGGCCAGCTCCTGCAGGGCGACGATCTGCGCGCCGGAGTCGTTCAGCAGCTTCACCGTGCCGGACACGTCGGCGTTGGCGGCCGCCACGTTGTGGGTGAGGACGGTGAAGTCGCCCTTGCCGCTGCCCTTGTCGGTGAGCAGGCCGCCGAACAGGTTCAGCCAGACCACGGTCGGCAGCAGCAGCGCGACCAGCGCCGACGCCGAGCGCCGCCACAGCGCGAGCAGCAGCAGCACCGGGACGGCCAGCCCGGCCCACGGCAGGAAGGTCTCCAGCAGGCTGCCGAGGTTGCCGACGCTGTTGGGCACCTCGGAGTGGAAGGCCAGCAGGGCCGCGGTGAGCACGGCGAGCAGCGCCAGGATCCAGCCGCGCCGCCAGCCGGAGCGGCCCCGGTCGTCCCGGCCGAGGCTCCAGCCACGGCCGCGCCGGAGGCCCGCGCCACCGCCCGACGCGTCGGCGCCCCGCCCCACGGCGCCGTCCGCCGGTGCCGCTGCCCTGTCCGCCTGCGCCATGCCTGGCCCCTCGTTCGTTCGTCGCGGTACCGGCCGTGCTGCCGGTCGCCGTGCGGGCCGATGCCGTTTTTGTCGGATTCTCGGCTCAGCCTATGACGGGTCAGACGCGAGGGTGCCGCGCCGGGGTTCCGGCGCGGCACGGTTTCGTGAGACTGGCCACTGCCGCAGGCTACGCCGCGGCGGGCCCCGGGGCGGCGACCCCCGCCAGCAGCACGTCGACCATGGTCTCGGCCAGCCGGGGGTCGCTGAGGTCGGAGTCGTCCCAGAGCACGGTGCGCACCAGGATCGGGCCGAGCAGGATCTCGGCGAGCAGGTCCTCGTCCAGGTCGGCGCGCAGTTCGCCCTGCAGCACCCCCCGGCGGATGATCGACCGGAGCAGCTCGCGGCGGGGCTGCAGCACCCGCTTCTTGTACGCGGCGTGCAGCTCCGGCCAGCTGCTCATCTGGCCCAGTGCGGCCTTGAGCACCCAGCGGGAGCGCTTGGCCAGCCCGCGCCGGCGCATGTAGTCGATCATCTCGACCAGGTCGGCGCGGACACTGCCGCCGGTCAGCTGGGGCTCCGGCGCCTCCAGCCGGGCGACCACGTCGACCAGCAGCGCCTCCTTGTTGGGCCAGCGCCGGTAGATGGTGGCCTTGCCGACCCCGGCGGCGGCCGCGATGCCCTCGACGGACAGCTGGGACAGGCTCGCCCCGCCCTCCATCAGCTTCTCGACCGCGGCGAAGATGGCCTGCTCGGCGGCCTCGCTGCGCGGGCGGCCCCGGCGCGGCGCGTCGCAGGACTCCCCCGGGGAGTAGGCGCAGTCGTGCTCCGCCGTGGCCGCCCTGGTGTCCGTCTCCATCCCCGCTCTTCCTTCTTCCTCGGTGCACGGCGGCCCCCGGTGTGCGCCGGGCCGCCCGGTACGCCCGGTGCCGGCGGACCCCGGTGCCGGTACGGCGGGTCCGTCCCGGCCGGCCGGGACGGCGCCCCGGCCGGGCCCGGGGTGCCGGGCCTCCGGTGGCCGCGGCCCGCACCGGATGCGGGCCCTGTCCCCCGCCGGGGGGACAGGGCCATTCTCCACCTACCGGCTAAAGCTCCGGCAGGCCGCCGCCGGCGGCGGCCTGCCGGGCCGGTCAGGCGTCGGCCGACTCGGGGGCGAGCGGGCGGACCGGCTGCGGCGCGGCGGCCGGGCCGCCGGGCACCTTGGCCGGCAGCAGGAACCAGGCCAGCAGGACGCCGGCCGCGGTGACGCCGGCCGACAGCCCGGCGACCACGTGCATGGCGTGGATGAAGGAGTCCTTGGCGGGCTCGATCAGTCCGGCGCCGTCGGGGCCGAGCTTGCCCGCCACCGCGAAGGTGGCCTCCAGCGACTCGCCGGCCTTGTCCCGCAGGCCGGCCGGCAGCTGGTCCAGCCGGTCCGATATGCCGGTCCGGTAGACGGTGGAGAGTACCGCGCCGAGCACCGCGACCCCGAGCGAGCCGCCGACCTGGCGGAAGGTGTTGTTCAGGGCGGAACCGGCGCCGGCCTTCTCCCGCGGGAGCGAGGACATGATCGCCACGGTGACCGGCGGCATCACGTGCGCCATGCCCGTGCCCATCACGAAGCCGATGGCCACCAGCACCCAGATCGGCGTGCCGGCGTCGAGCGCCAGGTAGCCGACGAAGGCGGCGGTGATCAGCGCCATGCCGGCCGCACAGGTGGCCCGGACGCCGAAGCGGTCGACCACCAGGCGGGCCCGCGGGGCGAACAGCAGCTGGGCGACGGCCAGCGGCAGCATCAGCACGCCGGCCATCAGGGCGCTGTAGCCGCGCACGCTCTGGATGTAGAAGACGCCGAAGAAGGAGACGCCCATCAGCGCGAAGAAGACCAGCCCGATGACCGTGACGGAGGCGCTGAACACCTTGTTGCGGAACCAGCCGATGTCCAGCGCGGGGTGGTCGGTGCGCTTCTCGTACAGGACGAAGGCGGCCAGCGCGAGCAGGCCGACCAGCAGCGGCACCCAGGCAGCGGAGGCGGTGAAGTCCGCCAGTTCGCCGCCCTTGATGATGCCGTAGATCAGCGCGACCAGGCCGACGATGGAGAGCAGCACGCCCACCGGGTCGAGCCGGCCGGGCCTCGGGTCCTTGGAGTCGGGGACGAGCAGCGTCATCGCCACCAGGGCGACCAGCACGATCGGGACGTTGATCAGGAAGACCGAGCCCCACCAGAAGTGCTCGATCAGCAGGCCGCCGGTGATCGGGCCGATCGCGATGGCCAGGCCGACCGCGCCGGCCCAGATGCCGATCGCCTTGGGCTGCTCGGAGCGCTCGAAGACGTTCATGATGATGGCCAGGGTGGCCGGCATCACGAAGGCGCCGCCGAAGCCCATCACGGCGCGGTAGGCGATGAGCTCACCGGGCGAGGAGGCGAGCGCGGACAACAGCGAGCCGATGCCGAACACCACCATGCCGGCGAGCAGCGACTTCTTGCGGCCGAAGCGGTCGCCGAGCAGGCCGGCGGTGAACAGCAGGCCCGCGAAGACCAGGGTGTAGGAGTTGATCGACCACTCCAGGTCGCTCTGGCTGGCGCCGAGGCCGGTCGGAGCGGGGGTGGCGATGGTCTTCATCGCCACGTTGAGGATCGAGTTGTCGAGCACCACGACGAGCAGGGCGAGCACGAGGGTGCCCAGGATCGCCCAGCGGCGGCGGTGGATGGCTTCCGGCACTCGGGGTGGCGCGGTTGCGGTGGTCATTGGTCTTCCCGTCCCTACGTGTACGACACTGGCGGGACTTTACGAGACGACGACGTCTCGCAACCCCCTCGGACAGCGTAGCGCCCGTTTCGATACGAGACGAGTCCGTATCGTAAAGTCATGGCAAACATCCGCTCGGCGGCCGGCCGCGCACCGGGCCCGGGACACCCGTCGGGCCGGGCCGCGGCATACCCGGGGCCGGTGTCCGCGCACCGGACCGGGCCCGGTGTGCCGGAGATCGCACACCACGGGACGCACGCCTCTTTGCGCTCGCGTCGAGCCGTGCAAGCATGGAGGGGATCCGGGGACGCCGTACGGCGCCACGAGACGACAACCCTTCCAGGAGCCTGTTCGATGAACGCTTCTTCGCCCACGCCTGCCCCGACCCAGGCGTCCACCGCCACCCTCTACGGGGGCGTCACCAACCGCCGCGTCACCGTCCGCGACCTCGCCGCCGCCAAGCAGCGCGGCGAGAAGTGGTCCATGCTCACCGCGTACGACGCGCTGACCGGCGGCGTCTTCGACGAGGCCGGCATCCCGGTGCTGCTGGTCGGCGACTCCGCCGGCAACTGCCACCTCGGCTACGAGACCACCGTGCCGGTGACCATGGATCAGATGGTGATGCTCTCCGCCGCCGTCGTCCGGGGCACCAAGCGCGCCATGGTCGTCGCCGACATGCCGTTCGGCTCCTACCAGGAGTCCCCCGCGCAGGCCATGCACAACGCCGCCCGGCTGATGAAGGAGGCCGGCGTCGGCGCCGTCAAGCTGGAGGGCGGCGAGCGCAGCGCCCGCTCGATCGAGCTGCTGGTCGAGGCCGGCATCCCGGTGATGGCGCACATCGGCCTCACCCCGCAGTCGGTGCACGCCTTCGGCGGCTACCCCGTGCAGGGGCGCGGCGACGAGGCGGCGCACCAACTGCTGCGCGACGCCAAGGCCGTGCAGCAGGCCGGCGCCTTCGCCGTCGTCCTGGAGGCGGTCCCGGCCGACCTCGCCAGGCAGGTCACCGAGGAGCTGGCGATCGCCACCGTCGGCATCGGCGCGGGCGTGGACACCGACGCCCAGGTGCTGGTCTGGACGGACATGGCCGGCATGACGGCGGGCCGGGTGCCGAAGTTCGTCAAGCAGTACGCCAACCTGCGGGCCGTGCTCGGCGACGCCGCCCGCGAGTTCGCCGCCGAGGTCTCGGCCGGCAGCTTCCCCGCGCCGGAGCACACCTTCAAGTGACGGCGGCCGGGTGACGGCGCTCCCCGGAGGGAGGTGGCGGGACCGGACCGGACCGGCCGCCTCCCTCCTCGCGTCCCGGCCGCCGGCGCGTCCCGCCCGCCCGCGCCGGGGCCGGCAGCGGGCCGGCAGTGGGCCGACGGCGATCCGGCAGCGATCCGGCAGCGCCCCCGGCGGCCGATGACAGCGGTCTGACGGCGACGGCGGCCGGCTGACAGCGCGCTGACAGCGGGACCGGGCAGTCTCGGGGCATGACACGAATCGCCTCCCCCCGGAACGACCGGGCCCCCGCCACCGCGGGCAACGCCGTCGAGGTCCGCGGCATCGTCAAGCACTACGGCCAGACCAAGGCCCTGGACGGCGTCGACCTCACCGTCCGCCAGGGCACCGTCCTGGGTGTCCTCGGCCCCAACGGCGCCGGCAAGACCACCCTGGTCCGCGTCCTGTCCACGCTGATCAAGCCGGACGCCGGCACCGCCTTCGTCGACGGCTACGACGTCGTGCGCCAGCCCAAGCAACTGCGCCGCACCATCGGCCTCACCGGCCAGTACGCCTCCGTGGACGAGATGCTCTCCGGCTACGAGAACCTCTACCTGATCGGCCGGCTGCTCGACCTCTCCCGCAAGGACGCCCGGGCCCGGGCCACCGAGCTGCTGGAGCGCTTCTCGCTGACCGAGGCCGCCAAGCGCACCGCCAAGACCTACTCCGGCGGCATGCGCCGCCGGCTCGACCTCGCCGCCAGCATGATGGGCCGGCCCAAGATCCTCTACCTGGACGAGCCCACCACCGGTCTCGACCCGCGCACCCGCAACGAGGTCTGGGACGAGGTGCAGCGGATGGTCTCGGAGGGCGCGACCGTCCTGCTCACCACCCAGTACATGGAGGAGGCGGAGCAGCTCGCCAGCGAGCTGACCGTCATCGACCGCGGCAAGGTGATCGCCTCCGGCGGGGTCGCCGAGCTCAAGGCCCAGGTCGGCGGCCGGACCTTGCAGGTCCGCCCCACCCGGCCGGCCGAGCTGCCCGAGATGGCCCGCTGCCTGCGGGAGAACGGCATCACCACCGCCACCTTCTCCACCGACACCGAACTGCTCTCGGTGCCGATCTCCGGCGAGGACGAACTGACCGCCGTGGTCGGCGTGCTGGGCACCCGCGGCTTCGGCATCGCCGGGATCGACACCAAGGTGCCGAGCCTGGACGAGGTCTTCCTGACCATCACCGGCAAGCCCGCCCCGGCCGACGCCGTCCCGACCCTCGCGAAGGAGCCCGTCGCATGAGCACCGCGACCCTCACCCCGGCCCCGGTCCGCCCGGCGGTCGCCGGCGGCGCCGACCAGCGCATCGGCCTGCGCTCGACCTTCCGCCACATCGGCGCCCTGACCCGCCGCAACCTGATGCGGATCAAGGCGGACCCGGAGTCGATGTTCGACGCCGTGCTGATGCCGATCATCTTCACCGTGCTGTTCGTCTACGTCTTCGGCGGCGCGATCTCCGGCGACCAGGACTCCTACAAGCAGTACATGATCCCCGGCCTGCTCGGCCAGACCGGCATCACCCTGGCGATGGCCGTGGGCACCGGCCTCAACAGCGACTTCCAGACCGGCGTGATGGACCGGTTCCGGACCCTGCCGATCGGCCGCTCGGCCGTCCTGGTCTCCAAGATCGTGGCGGAGACCTGCCGGGCGCTGCTCTCCTTCACCATCCTGATCGTCTTCGCGCTGATCCTCGGCTTCGAGGTGAAGACCGGCCCGCTGGAGCTGCTGGCGGCCGTCGGCCTGTCGCTGCTGTTCGGCATGTCGATGGTGTGGATCTCGATGCTGCTGGGGATGGCGCTGCGCAGCGCCCAGGCCGTCCAGGGGGTCGCGATGCTGGTGATCATGCCGCTGCAGTTCGGCAGCTCGATCTTCGCGCCGACCGACTCGATGCCCGGCTGGCTGCAGTCCTTCACCGACTACAACCCGTTGTCCGCACTCGCCGACGCCTGCCGCAACCTGCTCAACGGCGGCCCGCTGACACACTCGGTGCTGATCGTGGTCGGCTGGTCGGTCGGCGTCACGGCGATCTTCGCGCCGCTGGCCGTGGCCCGGTTCCGCAAGCGGACCTGACCGCGTCCCGGCCCGGCACCCGGGCGGCCCGGGGCCCCGCGGGGCCTCACGGCTCCAGCTCCAGCCCCCGCTCCCGCGCCCAGTCGCCGAGCGAGTCCAGCACGGCGGTGGTCCCTCCCAGGGAGAGGCCACCGCCTTGGGCGATCGCGGCCTCGTAGCCGTCGTCGCCCAGCAGCTGCCGCAGGCTCCGGTCAGCCGTCCGCACCTCCACCTGGTCGAGGAAGCCCCCCTTGGGGCCGTTCAGCCCGGCGTGCGAGCCGATCAGCCGGGCGGCCAGCCGGGCGCAGTCGAGGTCCTGGTCACGCTCGGCGAAGACCCGCAGCACGCCCGCGGCGGCGGGCACCAGCAGCACCGTCATCTGCTCGGCGAAGGCCCCCGCCTCGCTCTTCATCCCGCGCAGCAGCGACCAGCCGCCGACCAGCAGGAGCAGGCCGCGCTCGGGCTCCCCGGCCCGGGCGGTCACCCAGCCCCGGATGCAGGACAGCAGCGAGGGCACCAGGCCGGGCACCAACGGGCCGTACTCGCCCTGGGCCTGCTCCAGGGCGTCCAGCTCCCGCAGGGCCTCGTCGAACTCCTCGCGCAGGGTGTGCAGGCCGGTGAGGACCAGCCGCCCGAAGAGCACCGCGCCGTTGCTGCCGTGGGCCCCGTCCCCGACCTGCTCCAGGGCCTCCCGGACGATCCGCTCCCCCTCCGCGGTATCGCTGCCCATCAGGGCGTTGCCGAGCTGCACCATCAGCATCGGCACCTCCTGCGGGGCCCCCACCTCCTGGGTCAGCTCGATGGCCTGCCGGTAGGCGACGACGGCCTGCCGCGTCTCCCCCGCCGTGGTCAGCGACTCGGCCCGGGCCGCCAGCGCCTGCGACATCCCCCAGCGGTCACCGGCCCGGGTGAACAGGGCCAGCGACTCGTCGCCGTCCCGGATGCCGGCCTCCAGGCCGCCCGGCCAGTCGTTCATCATCTTCGCCCGGATCTGCAGGATGAAGGCCAGGTCGCTGTCGCTGCCGTGCACCCGGCAGCCCGCCACCGCGTCGTCGAGCATCTCCCGCATCTGGTCCAGCTTGCCCGCGAGGAAGGCCGCGAAGACCCGCATCAGCGCCGGGAACTTGTACGACTGCGGCAGGTCGGGGGTGTACGTCCGGATGATCCGGCGGGCCAGGTCGGCGGCCTCGGCGCTGCCCATCACCTCCATGTCGCCCTCGAACTGGCTCACCAGACGGGACAGCCGGAGCTGCCGGCGGGCCTCGGCCAGGACGTCCGGCGTCATCGGCAGCGGGCAGTGCAGGATGTCCGCGGCGAGCGGTTCGGCCGGCGGCGCGTCGTCGGCGAACGGGTCGGGGCCGAGCTGCGCCACCGCGTCGTACCAGGAGTGCGCCTCGGCGTTGTACCCGCGCAGGGTCCAGAACCAGCTCATGCCCAGCGCGATGACCAGCGCGTCCTGCTCCTCGCCGCGGTCGACGGCCCGGCGCAGCGCCACCCGGACGTTGTCCTTCTCCCGCTCCAGCAGGGCGATCAGGCCCAGCTGGCGCGGCCCGTACCGGTCCGGCTCGGTGGTGCGCAGCACGTCCCGGTAGTGCCGCAGGTGGCGCAGCTGGACGTCGTCCCCGGGGGTCTGGGCCAGGCGTTCGGCCGCGTACTCGTGGATGGTCTCCAGCATCCAGTAGCGGGGCGGGCCCTCGGCGTCCAGGCCGGCCACCACCAGCGACTTGTCGACCAGCGAGAGCAGCAGGTCGGCGACCTCCTCGCGGGGCACCTCGGCCTCGTCGGAGCAGACCGCCTCGGCGTCCTCCAGCGTCCAGCCGCCGGCGAAGGCGGACAGCCGGCGCAGCACCGCCCGCTCGCGTTTGCCGAGCAGGTCCCAGCTCCAGTCGACCACGGCGCGCAGGGTCTGCTGACGGGGCAGCAGGGTGCGGCTGCCGGCGGTGAGCAGGGCGAAGCGGCCGTCCAGCCGGTCGGCGATCTGACGCGGGGTCATCACCCGCAGCCGGGCGGCCGCGAGTTCGATGGCGAGCGGCAGGCCGTCCAGCCGGCGGCAGATCTCCGCACAGGCCTCCGGGTCGCTGCCGGGGTCGAAGCCGGGCCGGGCGGCGGCGGCGCGCTCGGCGAGCAGCCGCAGCGCGACCGGGTCGGGCAGCGGTTCGACCGGCAGCATGGTCTCGCCGGGGACGCCGAGCGGCTCGCGGCTGGTGGCCAGCACGGTCAGGCCCGGGCACTCCGCCAGCAGCCGGTCGGCGAGGTCGGCGGCGGCCTGGATCAGGTGCTCGCAGTTGTCCAGGACGATCAGCATCCGGCGCCGGCCGCAGTACTCGACGATCCGGCGGACCGGGTCGTCGGTGCGGTTCTCGATCACCTCGACGACCTTGTTGCCGGTGTGCAGCACCGTCTCGCGCAGGCCGAGCGCCGAGAGCACCGCGCCGGGGACGGCCTCCGGGCTCTCCAGCGGGGCGAGTTCGGCCAGCCAGACGCCGTCCGGCCAGTGCCCGGCGGCCTGTTCGGCGCGGCCGGCCTCGACCGAGAGGCGGGTCTTGCCGGAGCCGCCGGGGCCGGTGAGGGTGGTGAGCCGGCCCGCCGTCAGGGCGGCCCTGACGGCGGCCAGATCGCTCTCCCGGCCGACGAAGCTGGTGAGCCTGGCCCGCAGGTTGCCGCTGGTGCGGGCGGCCGGGGCCGGCGGCTCGGGCGACGGGTGGGCGGCCTGTCCGGGCGGCCGGTGGGCGGCCGGCGGCGTGCTCGTCGCCGAAGCGGCGGCGGAGGCGGAGGAGGCCGGGGTGGAGGAGGCCGGGGCGGGCGAGACGGACGAGGCCCGCGGGTCGCCGTCCAGCGCCGGGTGCGGGCGGCCGGGGCCACCGCCCGGCTCCGCGGCGGGCTCCGCCGGGCGGAGCAGCTCGCCGTGCAGATCGCGCAGCCGTCGGCCGGGGTCCGTCCCCAGCTCGTCGGCCAGCGCGCGCCGCACCCGCTCGTACTGGCGGAGCGCCTCGGAGCTGCGGCCGCTCTCGTGCAGCGCCCGGATCAGCAGGTACTGGACCTGCTCGTCCAGCGGGTGCTGCTCGGCCAGTCCGGCCAGTTCGGCGGTCAGCTCGGCGGCCCGGCCCAGGGCCAGATCGGCGCTGATCCGGTGCCGGCGGGTCTCCTCCCGCTGGGCCTCCAGCCGGATGGCCGGGCCGCCCAGGTCGGGCAGGTCGGCGAGGGCCGCGCCGCGCCAGAGGGCGAGCGCCTCGCGCAGCCGCTCGGCGGCGACGGCGTGGTCCGCCGTCTCCAGGGCCCGGCGGCCCTCCGCCGACAGCCGCTGGAACTCGGCGAGGTCGGTGTCCGGGCCGGTCAGCCAGTACCCGGCGGGGCCGGAGCCGATCTCGTCCCGGCCGACCGTCCGCCGCAGCCGCCCGACCAGGGTCTGCAGCGCCGCGGCGGTGTCCTGCGGCGGGTCGGCGCCCCAGACCTCCTCGGCCAGCAGGTCCGCGGGGACCGGCCGGCCCTGCCGCAGGGCCAGTGCGGCGAGGAGCGCGCGCAGCCGGGCCCCGCCGAGCGGGATCGCCGTACCGTCGTCGTGGTGGGCCGTGGTGGTGCCGAGGATGCCGTAGTGCACCCGCCCATTCTGGTCGACGCCCGGCGCCCCGGGCGCACATATATCCGGTGGTACGGGTTCCGGTCGGCCGCCCGGCGGCCAGGAACCCGCGACGCCGTCCCGTACGTTCACCCGGGGCGGCTTGTCCGGGCCGGGGGCGCCCGGCATGATCGGTTCCCTGCCCGGCGCGGGCACCGGCCCCGCCGGACGTCCGCCCCCGTGCCGTCCGTACCCCCGACCTCCCGGAGCCTGAGCATCATGACCTTTGCCGAAGCACGGCGCTCGCGCAGCGAGGACCGCCGGATCAGCCCGGTGTTCTGGGTGCTGCTGGCGGTCCTCGGCACCTCCGGCTGGGCCGTCTGGTCCGGCTACGGGAACTCCGGCTTCGGGGTGTTCCTGTTCGTGGTGGCGGGCTGGATGGTGTCGCTGTGCCTGCACGAGTACGGGCACGCGCGGACGGCGCTGCACGGCGGCGACATCAGCATCGGCGCCAAGGGCTACCTCACGCTCAACCCGCTGAAGTACACCAACGTGCTGTTCAGCTTCGTGCTGCCGGTGGTGTTCGTGATCCTGGGCGGCATCGGCCTGCCCGGTGGCGCGGTCTACATCGAGCGGCACCGGATCCAGGGGCGGCTGAAGCACAGCCTGATCTCGGCCGCCGGGCCGCTGGTGAACGTGCTGTTCGCGGGCGTCCTGCTGACGGCGGTGGGCGCCGGCTGGTTCGACGACCCCGACCGGCTGATCGAGATCGGCGGCCGCACGCTGGACCTGTCGCCGCTGCCGGCCGCGCTGGCCTACCTGGCGATGTTCCAGGTCAGCGCCGCGCTGCTGAACCTGCTGCCGGTCCCGGGCCTGGACGGCTACGGGATCGTCGAGCCGTGGCTGTCGCCGAAGGTCCGGCGCGCGGTCGAGCCGTTCGCGATGTACGGGATGCTCGCGGTGTTCGCGCTGCTGTGGCAGCCGCAGGTGAACCGGCTCTTCTTCGACGTGGTCTACGGGATCACCGAGCTGTTCGGCGTGGACCGCGGGGTGATCTGGATCGGCGACTACCTGTTCCGGTTCTGGAACCACTGAGCCTGGTCGGGGCCGGGGAGCGCCGGGTCACCGGCCCGGACCGCCTCCGGGCCGGAGGCCGGGGCCGGGGCGGCCCACCGGGCCGGAGGCCGGGGCGGCTCAGGCCGCCGGGCCGGCCGCCTCGGCGGCCTTCGCCAGCCGCTCCTTGCGGACGTGGAACCAGGCGATGTTGCTCGACACGCCCGCCAGCAGCACCCAGACCACGCCCAGCCAGTTGCCCTGCACGAAGGACACCACCGCGGCGGCCACCGCGAGGATGAGGACGATCGAGGCGTAGAGGGCGGTGCGGGGCATGGCGGGGGGCTCCTAAAGCCGGGTACGGTCGGCTCCCATTGTCACCGAAGGCCCCCGCGACGCGGTCGAGGGGGCCTTCGGCACGGCGCGGCCGGGGCGCGGGACGGCCGGCGACCCGGATGCGGGACGGGACGGCCGGGGTACGGGACGGCCGGGGTACGGGACGGCCGGGGTACGGGACGGCCGGCGACCCGGATGCGGTACGGGACGGCCGGGGTACGGCACGCGGCCGCGTACAGCAGCTGCGGCCGGGTACAGCACCTACGGCCGTGTACGGCCCCGCCGGCCGGTCAGACGTCGGTGATCCGCAGCCCCGCGTGGGCCTTGTAGCGGCGGTTGGCCGAGATCAGGTTCGCCACCAGCGACTCCACCTGGTGGGCGTTGCGCAGCCGGCCGGCGAAGATGCCGCGCATGCCGGGGATCCGCCCCGCCAGCGCCTGCACGATGTCGGTCGCCGCGCGCTCCTCGCCGAGCACCATCACATCGGTGTCGATCTCCGCGACCGACTCGTCCTGCAGCAGCACCGCCGAGAGGTGGTGGAAGGCCGCGGTGACCCGCGAGTCCGGCAGCAGGGCGGCGGCCTGCTGGGCGGCGCTGCCCTCCTCGGGCTTCAGGGCGTACGCGCCCTGCTTGTCGAAGCCCAGCGGGTTGACGCAGTCCACCACGATCTTGCCCGCGAGCTCCTCGCGCAGCGCCGACAGGGTGGCGGCGTGGCCGTCCCAGGGCACCGCGACGATCACGATGTCGCTCTCGCGCGCGGTGGTGGCGTTGTCGGCTCCCCTCACCCCGAGACCCAGCTCGGCGGCCGAGGCCTCCGCCCGCTCCGCCGTGCGGGAGCCGATGATCACCTGCTGGCCGGCCTTGGCCAGCCGGTACGCCAGGCCCCGGCCCTGGTCGCCGGTGCCGCCCAGGACGCCTACCACGAGCCGCGAGACGTCGGGCAGGTCGTGGGCCGGGTTGGTCACTGAATCGAGGGATGTCATGCCGATGATCCTGCCAAAGCCCCGGGCCCCACGACATGCTTGACGGCATGGACGCGGTGAGAGTTTCGGCACTCCGGGAGAGCCTCGCCGGAACCGGCTGGATCGAGTCGACGCGCGCCTTCGCGGGCGCGCTGCGGCACTCGGTCACCCGGCGCTCGGCCGGCGGCCTGCTGCTGGTCGGCGACGCGGGCTACGAGCCCTGGCACCTGGCCGCCCATCTGGCGGACGAGGCCGAGCGGTCGGGCGTCCCGCGACTGGCCCCCACCCTGCTGCGGCACGCCGTACCGCCCGGCGCGCCCGCCCACCTCGCGCACGGCCTGACCGGGCTGGCGGCGGCCGGGCGTGGCGCCACCGTGCTGGTGACGGCCCCGGGCGAGGCCGGCCCTCCGCTGCTGGAGCGGGTGCTGGACGCCCGCCGGGCCGGGGCGACGGTGCTGACGGTGGAGACCGGCGACCGCGAACTGGCCGCGCTGGCGCACGAGTCGCTGACCGTCGAGGGAGCCGCCGGGGAGCCCTTCGAGCTGGTCCAGCACCTGGTCAGCGCGGCGGCCGGGGAGCGAGCGCCGCGCGGCGGCTCGCGGCTGGCCGCCCTGGCCCGGCGGCTGACCGCTCCCCCGGTGGCCCGCTGGTGAACCGGGGCCCGGTGCGGCCGGGCGGCGGCGAGCGGGACGGCGGCGGGCCGGGCGGGCGAGGGCGGGCGGGCCGGGCGGAAATCCCGTTGCGCGGGGCGGCCGGCCCGGCGGAAAATTCCCCCTCGTGAACGACGAACCACCGCATACAAACCGGCCGCGCGCCCTGCTGCGCGGCCTCCTCCCGGACCTGGCGCCCTGGCGCTCGTCGCGGGACTTCCGGCTGCTCTGGAGCGCCGGCTGCGTCACCACCTTCGGCAGCTTTCTCACGTACATCGCCGTCCCGCTCCAGATCAAGGAAATGACCGGCTCCTACCTGGCGGTGGGCCTGGTGGGCGCGGTCGAGCTGATCCCGCTGATCGTCTTCGGCCTCTGGGGCGGCGCGCTCGCCGACGCGCTCGACCGGCGCAAGCTGGTACTGGCCGCGGAGGCCGGGCTGGGCCTGCTGTCCGGGCTGCTGCTGCTCAACGCGCTGCTGCCGACCCCGCTGCTCTGGCCGGTCTACCTGGTGGTCGGCCTGGTCGCGGCCCTGGACGGCCTGCAGCGCCCGGCGCTGGACACCCTCACGCCGCGGATCGTCGCGCACGACCAGATGACCGCCGCGTACGCCCTCACCTCGCTGTACCGCAGCGCCGGTTCGATCCTCGGCCCGGCGCTGGCCGGTCTGATCGTGGCCTTCGCCGGGGTGCAGACCGCCTACGCGCTGGACGTGCTGACCTTCGCGGTCTCCCTGCTGCTGCTCGCCCGGATGCGGGCGGTGCCGCCGCCCACCGGCGCGGCGAAGCCCTCGCTGGCCGGCATCGCGGCCGGCCTGCGGTACGCCCGCGGCCGTCCGGAGCTGCTGGGCACCTACGTGGTGGACATCTGCGCGATGCTGTTCGCCTTCCCCAACGCGGTCTTCCCCTTCCTGGCGGACGAGTTGGACGCGCACTGGGCGCTCGGCCTGATGTACGGCGCCTCGGCGGTCGGGTCGCTGCTGGTCTCGGCGACCAGCGGCTGGGCGTCCAAGGTGCACCGGCACGGGCGGATGGTGGTGGTCGCCGCGATCGGCTGGGGCGCCGCGATGGCGGGGGCCGGCCTGGCGGGCAACATCTGGCTGGTGCTGCTGCTGCTCGCGGTGGCGGGCGGCGCGGACAACGTCAGCGGCCTGGGCCGGGCCACCATGTGGAACCAGTCCATCCCGGACGAACTGCGCGGCCGGCTGGCCGGTGTGGAGCTGCTGAGCTACTCGGTCGGCCCGCAGCTGGGCCAGGTCCGGGTCGGTGCGATGGCGGGGGCGATCGGCGTCCGCGGCTCGATCTGGGCCGGCGGACTCGCCTGCGTGGTCGGCGTGGTCGCGCTGGCGGCCGCGCTGCCCAAGCTGCTCGCCTACGACGCCCGGACGGACCCGCACGTCGCCGCGGTGAAGGCCGAACGGGAGAAGCACCCGCTCCCGGTGGGCTGATCCGGCGTCATCTCCCCCGCGACGGCCGCCGCTCAGCCGCGGCCGGCCGTCGCGGCGGCGCCGGCCCGCACGCCCTCACGGTGCGCCTGCGGGCTGACCCCGCGTTCGCGCTTGAAGGCGGTGCTGAGTGCGAAGGCGCTGCCGTAGCCGACCCGGCGGGCCACCGAACCGACCGTGGCCTCCGGCTCGCACAGCAGGTCGGCGGCCAGCGAGAGCCGCCGGCCGGTCAGGTACGCCATCGGCGGCTCACCGACCAGTTCGGTGAAGCGGCGGGCCAGCGCGGCCCGCGAGACACCGGTCTCGGCGGCGAGCAGGGCGACCGTCCAGGGCCGGGCCGGGTCCCCGTCCAGCAGCTTCAGCGCCCGGCCGACCACCGGATCGCCCTGGGCCCGGTACCAGGCGGGGGCGCCGACCTCCGGGCGGGAGAACCAGGCCCGCAGGACGGCGATCAGCAGCAGGTCGAGCAGCCGGTCGAGCATCACCTCCTGGCCCGGCTCGTCCCGGCCGATCTCCTCCGCCAGCAGCGCCGGCAGCGGGCTGCTCCAGGCCTCGGCGGGCAGCACCAGCACCTGCGGCAGGGCGGCCAGCAGCCGCCGGCTCACCTCGCCGTCCAGCTGGTAGGTGCCGCTGATCAGCACGGCCGAGCCGTCCGGGCTGTCACCCCAGGTGCGCACCCCGAGGTCCATGTCGTCGCAGAGCTCCCGGCCGTCCAGGGTGGTGGACAGCTCACCGGGGTGGATCACGATCTGCGGCTCGGTGGCCGGGTCGTCGGCGATCGTGTACGGGTCGGGGCCGCGGAGCACCGCGATGTCGCCCGGCCGCAGCCGCCGCGGCTCGCCCTCGTCCGGGACGATCCACGCCTCGCTGCGCTCCACCTGGACGAGGGTGAGCGGTGCGCGGTCCTGGATCCGCAGCGACCACGGCGGGTCCAGCACCGATCTGAGCAGGAAGGCGCCCCGGGCCCTCGGCCCGTCCAGCAGACCCGCGAGTGCGTCCATACCGCCGAGTCTAGGACAGCGCCTGGACGCCCGCGTATGCCCGTGAGCCTCTCGGCCATGGCCCCGCCCGGGGCCGCCACGGTTGACTGACAGAGCGACAGAAACCGTCCGCCCCGGCCCCGGCCGTCACCCCAGCCTCCAGGAGATCGCGATGTCCGTCATCAGAACCGCCTCACTGCTCGCGGCCACCGTCACGATGGGGCTCACCGCCGGCCTCTTCTACGCCTACGCCTGCTCGGTGATGATCGCGCTGGGCGGGACGGACGACCGCACCTTCGTCGACGTGATGCAGCGGATCAACACCTCGATACTCAACGGCTGGTTCGGGATCGGCTTCGGCGGCGCGATCCTGCTCACCGGGATCACCGCGGCGCTGCACTGGCGCGGCTCCGCGCGGTCGGTGCTGCCCTGGATCGTGGCCGCGATCGTGCTGTACGGGGTGATGTTCGTGATCACCTCGGCGGTCAACGTGCCGCTCAACAACCAGCTCGCCGCCGCCGGCGCCCCGGACGGGATCGCCGACCTCGCCGGGCTGCGCGCGCACTTCGAGGGCACCTGGGTGCGCTGGAACATCGTCCGCGCGGTGTCCTCGACCGGCGCCCTCGGCTGCCTGGCCTGGGCGCTGGTGCTGGAGGGGCGGATCCGCTGAACCGCGGCGCCCGGCCGGCGACGCACGGTGACCGGCCGGAGCGGCGGGAGCGGCGGGAGCGGCGGACGGCCGGCCCCGGCCTGGGGCCGGCAGGCTGGGGCCGGCGGGCCCGGGGCCCGGGTTCAGTCCTCCTTGGCCCCGGCCGCCGGTTCGTCGTGCCAACGGGGGTCGTTGCGCCACTCCCGGTTGCGCTCGTCCGCGATCGCCAGCGCCTGGCCGGCCTCCTCCCGGGAGGCGTACGGGCCGAGCCGGTCCTTGGCCGGGCACTCCGGGCCCTCCTCGACCTTGGCGTGCTTGATGCAGTAGAACCACTCGCCGGGCTTCCCGGTCGGCTTGCGGTTGAATCCCAGAGCCATCTCGGGCCTCTCCTGTCGGTCGGACGTCGTGTTGCTCGGCCTCATGTCGATCATGCCCGGCGGCGCCCCCGCACAACCCGCCGGGCGGCCGGGACCCGGCGGATAGACTCGCCGTCATGGCTCTCGTACCCGGCATCCAGTCCCCCACCCGCAAGGTTCCGGCGCACATCGCCCGCCCCGAGTACGTGGGCCGGCCCGCGCCCACCCCGTACACCGGGCCCGAGGTGCAGAGCGCCGAGACGATCGAGAAGATGCGGATCGCGAGCCGGATCGCCGCCCGGGCGATGGAGGAGGCCGCGAAGCTGATCGCGCCGGGGGTCACCACCGACGCGCTGGACGCCGTCGCCCACGAGTACATGTGCGACCACGACGCGTACCCGTCCGACCTCGGCTACCGGGGCTTCCCCAAGTCGATCTGCACCTCGGTCAACGAGGTCATCTGCCACGGCATCCCGGACTCGACCGTCCTCCAGGACGGCGACATCGTCAACATCGACGCCACCGCGTACATCCACGGGGTGCACGGCGACCTCAACGCGACGTACCTCTGCGGCGACGTGGACGAGGAGTCCCGGCTGCTGGTCGAGCGCACCCGGGAGTCGCTGAACCGGGCGATCAAGGCCGTGAAGCCGGGCCGGCAGGTCAACGTGATCGGGCGGGTGATCGAGTCCTACGCCAAGCGCTTCGGCTACGGCGTGGTGCGGGACTTCACCGGCCACGGGATCAACACGTCGTTCCACTCCGGCCTGATCATCCCGCACTACGACAGCGAGCGGGCCACCGAGGTGATCAAGCCGGGGATGACCTTCACCATCGAGCCGATGCTCACCCTGGGCACCTACGACTACGAGATCTGGGAGGACGGCTGGACGGTCGTCACCAAGGACCGCAAGCGGACCGCCCAGTTCGAGCACACCCTGGTGGTGACGGCGGACGGCGCCGAGGTGCTCACCCTGCCGTGACCCGCCGGCCGTGACGCGCGTCCGGGCCCGCCGCCGTGACCTCCCCGGCCGGGCCCGGACCACCGGTCAGCCGATCAGCCACTGCTCCTCGGCGACCGCGCCGACCTCGGTGCAGGCGTCGGTCAGCACGTCCAGGACCCGCAGCGGGTCCGGCAGCGGCTGCTCGGGGCCGCGCAGCCAGCGCACCTCGGAGCCGTCCGGCAGCGCGGCCGGCGGGAGCAGCGTGTACGAGCCGCGGCAGTGCCAGCGCAGCCCGGGGTGCTCGGACATGGTGTCGGGGGTGGAGTCCAGCGCGCTGGGCCACCACTCGTCCTCGTCGATCGGGGTGCCACGGGTGGCGGTGAAGAACAGGTAGCGGTCCGCGCCGACGGCGGCGACCGGGCCGCCGACCCCCAGCTCGGTGAGTCTGGCCAGGGCCAGCACGCCGGCCTCGGCGGGCACGTCCAGGACGTCGTGGGCACGGCCGGTGGCGGTGATGAAGTTCGCCTGCGGGTCGCGCGAGAGCCAGCGGGCCAGCTGCTCGGGATCGGTGGTCGCCTGCGTCTGCCAGGCGAAGGACACCGGATGCTGGGCCGGGGCCGGACAGCCGACCCGGTCGCAGGAACATCGGTAGCCCGCCGGGTGCGCGGCCGGTGCGAGCGGGAAGCCGGCGCGGACGGCGCCGAGCAGCTGATCCAGTCGGGCGGCGGGGCTGTCCGGCGCCACCGGGCGGACCCGCTGACGATCGCGCTTCTGCCACCAGGTAGTCCACCTGCTGCTGGCTTCCATCGGGCCCCTTCCGTACACCTGCCGTGCCTGGTGCGGCACAGCATCGGACGCAACTCATGCGAGGCAACACCGGACGGGCCCCGCTGCTTCCCGGGGGGCACGGTCTGCCGTCTCCGCCGCCCGGCCGGAGCCGGGGTCACCGGACGGCCGACGCTCGGGGTCACGGTACGGAGTACGAGAGTTGCGGCTCGGCGGACGGGCGCGCGGGCGCGCGCCTCACCCGGCCCGTACGGGCCCGCTGACCCGGGCGATGACCCGAGGGCGTACAGAGCAGGATAAGGGTGTGAGGGACCTGTGGATGACCGGGGGCGGTGCATCCCCGGTCACATCACGACCGCTCCCCGGCCGCGTCCGCCCGCCCGGTCACAGCGGGTCACCGGCCGTGGGCCGGTGACCCGGCGGGCGGCGGCGGCTCCGGCGGCGGGAACGCCGCTGACCGGGCGGGCGTCCGCGGGCGCGTCCGCGGCACCCGCCCGGTCAGCGGAAGCGCCCGGCTCCGTAGCCCCAGCCGACCCGTCGCCGCGCCGGCGGCGCCGAGGTGAGAGGCTGGTGGGGTGAGAAGCGCGGACACCGAATTCATCGGCGGACCACTGGACGGCCGGATCCTGCCCATCCTGCTCGGGCCGTTCAACGGCGTGCCCAAGACCTACCGGGTGCCGGTCCCCGCCCACGGGGACGTTCCGGCCGAGACGCTGGTCTACGTCCGTGCCAAGCAGCACCGGGGCGCCCGCTGGCACTGGCGCTACGAGTTCGACGGACCGGCGTCGGGGCACGCGCCCGACCCGTCCGCGGTCACACCCGAGGAGTCCGGGCCCACGCCCGAGTGACGGCGGCGCCGCGTCCGACGGTGCGGACGGCCCTGGCGGCCGCCGCGGCGGCAGGAGGACGGACATGGCGCACGTCAAGCGGCACCGGAGTGCCGGCGGCAGTGGTCACGGCGGCGTCCGGCGGGGCCGGCAGGCGGTCCTGCTCGCGGCCGGACTGCTGGTGCTGATCAGCCTCTACAGCGTGACGATCGGCCCCAACGGCTGGCTGTGGTTCGGCTGGGCGGTGCTGCTGATGGTCTGCGCGGCCCTGTTCGCCGTACGCGACTGATCGGGCCCCGAGGCCGCCACGGCACCGCCCGGCCGCCGTCCCCCCGGCCGGTCACTCATCCTCGGCGAGGATGAGGTAGAGCTTCTTCCGCGTCTCGGTGAGGACGGCGAGCCCCTTGGCGCGCTGCGCCTCGGTGCCCGTGGCCATCACCTGCCGGATCGCCGCGTCCACCGCGCCGAGCGCCTGGCCGACCTCCTGGACGGCCTCCCAGTCGACCTCGCGGCCGGCCTCCGCCCACGGCTCGTCGGCGCCGGCCTCGGCCTCGGCCCGGCCCGCGTCGGTGAGCTGGACCAGCCGCTTGCCGGAGACCTCCTGGGCGGTGATCAGCCCTTCCTCCTCCAGCAGTTGGAGGGTCGGGTAGATCGAACCCGGGCTCGGCCGCCAGGCCCCGCCGGTGCGCTCGCCGATCTCGGCGATCATCTCGTAGCCGTGCATCGGCCGCTCCTTGAGCAGCGCCAGCAGCGAGGCCCGGACATCTCCGCGCCTGGCCCGCCCGCCACGGCGGCCACGCGGCCCGCCGTGCCCACGGCCATGACCGCCGAAGCCGTGTCCGAACGGCCCGCTGGGCGGCCTGCCGGGGAACCCCGGCCCGCCGGGCCCGCCGGCGAACGGCGGCCCGAACGGCCCGAAGGCCCGCCGCCCCTCGAACCCCTCACCGGGGATGTCCCCGAACTCCGGGCCACGGCCGCGACGACGTCCGCCGCGCCCGCCTCCCTCTTGCTCCCTGTACCGGTTCCCTGGGCGCATGACGCCCACCACCTCTCCTTGCGGACAGTCTCGAAGTAACTGTCTCGATAACTCGACGATATATCGGTAACTGTCGCTCGTCAACGGAACCCGACTGTCGGCGACCTGCCCGGTCGAGGTCGACGAGCCTCATCGGAGTCTGATGTCGCAGGTCAGGTACGGTTCGGAGATGATCGAGGGTCTTCCTGCCGGTGACGGCGTGCCGGGTGAGATGGTGCTGGCCGGCTACTTCGTCGCCGTGACCGCGTCGTTGAACGGCTCGGCCGTACCCCGCAGGGCGGGGCTGACCACCGCGTCGGACTGCCTGGTCGACCGGCTGCCGGAGGACGGGTACTGGTTCGCCGGCGCGCCGGAGGCGCTGGCGGCCTGCCGGTCCCTCCCGGTGCCGGCCGGGGCCCGCCTGTACGCCCTGCTGGTGCCCTCCGACCACGTCGACGGCTTCGCCGCCGACGTCGTCGCGGCCGGTACGGACGAGCCGGTGCTGCTCGCGCACCTCGACCGCCGGGCCGGCCTGCCCGTCGGGGAAGGGGCAGAGGACGGACGCGAGATCGGCTGGGAGGTGCTCGGCTACGACGACGGCCTGCTCCACAGCTGGCTGTGCAACAACCCGCACGAGGCCGGGGTGCGCGAGCTCGGCGTGGCGACCGACCCCGATCGTGGCCTGCTGCCCGGCGGGGAAGCCGCCGCACGAGTGGCCGCCTGGGCCAACGCCCGCAGGGACACCAAGCCCGTCACCTGGTTCCCCGCCGCCCTGATCGAATGGGACACCCCCGTCGAGGGACGGACCGGCCCCGTTGCCAGCGAGGCCCCGGTGCGCCGGGCAGCACAGCCCTGGTGGCGCCGGACCTCCTGGCGGACAGGGCCGAGCCGCGCGGTCGGGGCGCCGGTCGAAGTCCGGTGAGACTCGCCGAACGTCGATGCGACGGGTCAGATGTGCCGTGACAGGCGGCCCGGCCCGGTTGCCGTCACAGTGGGACCGGGAATCGTTCGTGCCGATGAGGCGGGACGGCCGCAGGTCAAGGCCCCGGGACGGTGGCTCACCGGGCGTCGAGCCGGGGCGGGCCCCGTCGGGGCGGCGGGAGGAGCGACGGCTCACGACACGCTGATCTGGCGCACCCGAAGCAGAGGAGAGCCCCGTGGGCAAGGTGGTCATGTACAGCTCGGTGTCGGTGGACGGCTTCGTCGCGGACGAGAACGACCGGCCCGGACCGCTGTTCGACTGGTTGACCAGCGGTGACGTCCCGTTGGACGAGAGCGGTGCGCTGAAGGTCTCACAGGCGTCCTACGACTACACCCGGCCGTACTGGGACCGGATCGGAGCCACGATCGTCGGCCGCCACGTCTTCGACCTGACGGACGGCTGGGACGGGAAGCCGCCGGGCGGGATCGACCACGTGGTCGTCGTGACGCACCGGCCGCGGCCCGAGGGCTGGGACCCCGGGGCGCCGTTCCACTTCGCCGACGGCGTCGAGGCAGCCGTGGCCAGGGCGCAGGAGCTCGCCGGCGACCGGACGGTCGAGGTCGCCGCCGGCGACGTGGGTGGCCAGGTGCTCGCCGCGGGCCTGATCGACGAGGTGCGCATGGACGTCGTGCCCGTCGTGCTCGGGTCCGGCAAGCGCTACTTCGGGGCGGTCCACGCGCAGCACCTGCTGGAGGGCCCTGACGAGGTGATCCAGGGCAACCGGGTGCTTCACCTGCGCTACCGGGTGCGCCGCTGACCGGTCCGACGGGGACGCGCAGCGACCCCGCCGCGAACGCCCACGGCCGTGCACGGCGGCCGGGCGGCGTGCGGGCGGGGTGCGGGCCCGGGGGCGCCGGGTGGGCGGCAGGCGCACGGCAGCCGCGCCGGAGCCTGCCCCGAGGGCGTCAGGCGGACGACGGCCCGGCCGCGCGCCCCGTGCCGACGGGCAGCTCCCGCCCCAGGCGGGCGAGCGGGGAGGCGGCCATCAGCGCCGGGGAGAGCAACATCGCGGCGGCCGCCACCAGGAGGCCGGTGCGCAACCCGCACTCCTGCGCCAGGACCCCGCCGGCCAGTGAACCGAGCGGGGCCGACCCCATGCCGACGAAGGTGATCGTCGCGGCGGCGCGGCCCTGCATCCCGTCCGGGGTGACCGCCTGCCGGACGGCCATGACGGTGACGTTCACCAGCTGGCCGCCGGCGCCGAACACGAAGCCGACCGCCAGGAGCACCGGGAGGGTCACCGCGGCGGAGCCGTGCAACGCGGGCACGCACAGGAAGGCGCCGTCCCCCACGGCCGCCGCGAGCACCAGCACCACGCCGTGGCCGAACCGGCCGGGCAGCCGGGCGGCCAGCAGCGAACCCAGCAGCGCACCCGGGCCGGTGGCCGCGAGCGACAGCCCGACGGCGGTGCCCGACAGGTGCAACTCCCTGGGCAGGAAGAGCAGATAGACGGTCGTCACGGCCGCGAAGGAGAACTGGAAGGCGGCGGAGGCGAGGCACACCGTCCGCAGCGAGCTGTCGCCGGTCACCAGCCGGAGGCCCGCCAGGATCCGCCGCCCCGTGCCGGGGGACCCTGCCGAGCGCTCCGGAACCGGTTCGGGCCGGCGGATCCGGCGCACCGACAGGAACGACAGCACGAAGAACAGGGCACCGGAGGCGACCGCGGCCGGCGCCGACAGCAGCGACACCAGGACACCGCCGAGGGCGGGACCGCCGGTCTGCGCCGCGGACCGACTGCCCTCCAGGGCGCTGTTGCCCCGGACCAGTTGACCGCGGTCCACCATCCGCACCAGGGAGGCCTGGTAGGCCACGTCGAAGAGGACGGACAGGGCCCCGACGGCGAAGGCGACCACGAGCAGCGCGGGCAGGCCGAGCCGGCCGAGGAGACCGGCCACGGCGGCGGCGCCCAGGACCAGGGCCCGGCCGGCGTCGGCGAGCACCATCACCGTACGGGTCCGCCGCCCGTCCACCCACGCGCCGGCGGGGAGGGCGAACAGCAAGACCGGCGCCTGCCCCACCGCCCGGAGGGCGCCCAGCTGGCCGGCGCCGGCGCCGAGGGCCAGGACGGCGAACAGCGGGAACACCAGCAGGCTGATGTGTTCGCCGAGTTGGGAGACGGTCTGGCCCAGCCAGAGGCTGCGGAAGTCGCCGTCCCGCCACAGGCCGGCGGGAACGGGCCGGCCGGAATCGGGCGCGACGGAGGATGCGGACGGCACGGGGCCCCCTTGGACGTACGGCGACGAGGCCCGTCGACCGGCGCGCGAGGGGCGCACGGTCCGGGCAGGGAAAGGCTCGCTGTGCCGCGACATCAGGGGCGGCATGCGATGACGGGCCGGTCACGGCCTACCAGGTCAGCGCACGCCGGGACTGCCGGCCATCTCTCAGCTCCTCGTGGGGTGTCCGCCGAGAACACTAGCCCCGGCGGCCGGACGTGAGAAGCGGTTTGTGCCACGGCGGGCGGCCGTGGCCCCGGCCGGGCCGGCGGCGCCGACCGGCGGCCGCCCCGCACTCCGGTCGCGCGCGGGCGCGCGACGGACACCGGCCCTCACCACCACGGCCACTGACGGATCGTCACCGGATCGGACGAAGGGCTGCCCCCGGCGCCGGGGCGCGGCTAGCGTGACGGGGATGTTGAAGTTCAGCGGTCAGCCCGCGGTGCCGAAGAACGTCCAGACCTCCCTGCAGTCCCTGGTCGACAACGCCCACCTCCTGAGCCCCCAGCTCAGGGACGCCCTCACGTTCGTCCGGACCCACGAGTCGGTGCACCTCCTCATCGAGGTGCTCGACACCGGGACGGGCGCCCACGGCAACACCGGGACCTTCGTCGGCCTCCCCGGAGCCCCTGCCGGCACCCTGGCCGAGGAGGCCTTCCTGAGCGGGCCGGCCCTGCTGCTCGGGCGGCACGATGCGGCCGTCAAGGTCACCGTGGCGGCCGGACCGGGCGCGTCCCCGGTGGAGGCGTCGACGACGCTGCTGCACGAGCTGGAGCTGCACGCGGCCCCGGCCGCCCTGCTGCTCCAGCGCCTGGCCCGGACGCCCGAGGGCGACGACGCCCGCCTCGGGCTGGTGCTCGACCGGATGCGCCGGGCCGACGAGCACACCGACCTGGACCGCCAGGAGCAGTACGTCCGGTCCGCGGCGCGGATGCACGCGGCCGCCGCGGGCAGCGGCACGGCGGAGTGGGCCGCGGCGCTGCTGCGCAGGGCCGGCCAGGACGCCACCGAACAGTTCGCGGCCTACGAGGCCAAGAGCAAGGACATGGACGCGTCCTCGCCGGCCCGGGTCGAGTGGCTCATCGCGCTGATCGCCCGGATCAGCCAGGCCGGGCCGGACGCGGTGGCCGACCGCCCGAAGCCCGGCCCCCGGCAGGCCCGCGCCCGCGCCGCGGTGCAGGGCCTCGACGCGGCGGGGCTGATCGCCAGCCGGCTGACCGAGCGCGTCGGCATGCTCGACGTCGTCGACGAGGCGCGCGCGGCGTTCGGCCTGCCGGTCGGGCGGCTGCTGGACCTGTACTGCCGGCAGCTGGTCCCCGCGCTGCTCGCGCACGCACCGGGCCACGGACTCACCGACCTGGTGCAGCAGTTGGTGTTCCTGAACCACCACGGGGTGCCGGACCTGGTCGCCCTGGACGCCCTGGACGCCGTGGGCACCACCGCCCCGCCGACGGTGGCGGTCACGAGCTCCTGGCCGCCGGCGGGCATGCCGGTGTTCTGGCTCAGCGACGGCGAACGCGGCTCGTGGACCCAGCTCACAGGGCTGCCCGAAGCCGTGCAGCGGGCCGGGGGCATCGAGCACGGGAGCCTGCTCTACCTCGACGGCAAGGTGTACCGGGCCGCGGTCAGCGCCAACAGGCCCGCCCAGGAACCCCAGAGCACCAGGTTCTTCCCGCACCCCGCCAGCGGCAGCTACGTGGCCCTGCTCAAGCAGTGACCGGCCGGCCGGGCCCGGTCGCGCGCCGGGCCCGGCCCCCGGGGTGGACCGCTGCCCCGCCCGGCCCGCCTCACCCCGCCCCGCCGCCTTGCGCCACACCAGGCGAGGGGCGGGACAGCCGGGCGCCCAGCCGCTACGGTGGCCGCCATGGCCGGTGAAATGGATCTCGCGAAGCTGCTCGGCGGAATGCGTCCCCAGCTCAACCCGGGGCGCTACGTGTACTGCACCCTGCCCGCCAAGGTGCCGGCCGGGATGCGGCCGGTGGTCACGGTGGCCGAACCCGAGGGCGTCACCGTGGTGGTCCGTCAGGAGGAGGCCGACGAGCTGGGGCTGCGCTACGACTACGTGGCCGCCTGGATCACGCTGCAGATCCACTCGGCGCTGGCCGCCGTGGGGCTGACCGCCGCCGTGGCCGGCCGCCTGGCCGACGTCGGGATCAGCTGCAACGTGGTCGCGGGCTTCCATCACGACCACCTGTTCGTCGCCGCCGACGACGCCGAGGCAGCCGTCCGGGCACTGGAGGAGCTGGCCGCGAGCCAGGCCTGAACCGCGCCGGGCAGGGCCCGGGCCGAACAGGGCCCGGGCGGCCCCCGCCCCGGGTCCTCCCTCACCCGGACGGCCGAACGCCGATGGCCGCGCCCGGGAGGCGCCCCGACACTGGGACTCGCTGAGCGCCGTCCCGGCCGGTCAGCGCCGACAGGAAGGGAGACGGACCCCATGGCGGTCTGCGACGTCTGCAGGAACGACTACTGGCTGGCCTTCGAGGTGAAGACGATCACCGGCGACACCTACACCTTCGACAGCTTCGAGTGCGCGATGGAGAAGCTCGCGCCGCGCTGCGAGCAGTGCCAGGTGCGGATCGTCGGCCATGGCGTGGAGGTCTCCGGACGCTTCTTCTGCTGCGCCAACTGCGCCCGGGTCAACGGCGGCCTGGGTGAGCAGATCCGCGACGCCGTCGGCGCCCACCCCTCCTGACCCGCTCCGCGTGACCGGAAGGCGGCTCCCGTCCAGGACGGGGGCCGCCTTCGGCCTGCGACCTGCGACCTGCGACCTGCCGAGTGCAGCGCGCAGCGTGCAGCGCGCAGCGTGCAGCGCGGGGTGACCCCGGCCAGGCTCACTTGAACCAGTACCGCACCCCCTGGTGGCCGGAGCAGGTGCCGCTGAAGTTCGCGGAGTCCGAGGCCGTGCCGTCCTTGCACTGGGCCGTCTCCCCCGCGTGCGCGGGGGAGACACCGACGTCCCAGCCGCAGACGCCGACGGTGTGGTGGGCACAACTGCCTTCCGGCTCCGGCTCCTTGGTCGGGGCCGGGGCGGGAGCGGGTGCCTTGGTGGGGGCCGGCGCCTTGGTCGTGGGCGCGACGGTACGGGCGGGCGCGGGGGCCGGCGCCGGGGTGGCGGGCGCGGGCGGCGGTGCGGCCTCCGTGGTCACCACCGGCTCGGGCGCGGGCGCGACGGGCGGGGCCGCGGGCGGCGTGGTGGGCGGCGCGGGGGCCGCCGGGGGGCTCGCGACCGCGGCGGCCCTGGTCACGGCGGGCGCCGGGGTGTTCGGGTCGCAGGCGGCGAGGGCCAGTACGGCGACGGCCACGGGCAGCAGGCGGGAGAGAGTTCTGATCACGAACGGTGAAGCTACTCCCGGCACGGGCCGGCGGCGCCGGCGATGCGTCAGCTGACCACCCAATCGTTACCGCGGGCGACCGGGCCGGTACTCCCGGCATCGTGACGGGGGCTCGGACAAGCACCGGGGCGAGCACCGGACAGCTCGCCGGACGGGCCGCCGGGAAGTCGCGGACCATGGCGGACCGGCCCCCTCCGTCCGGCCCGGCTCGGATCAGCAACTGCTTGATTGTGCGTGGTTGCCATCAGTATCACGCAGAAGAGAGCAGAACGCCTCCGTACTTCGTGGCCGTTCTGTAGCTTCTTGCACAGTTTTGACACCTTCCGAGCATGAGCACGCAGCAACGATTCGATAACCTGCACCCTTGTGCCCTAGCTCCGGCCCGGGACTGCGGAGTAAGACTTGCCACACCCAGGAAGTCGCAGGCCTTCCACAACCCCCGATCCGACACCCGTACTTCGGCGCGGGCCGCACCGGCCGCACCGCCCGGCTCCCCCAGGAGCCGGGCCGCCGCACCGGCGCCCCGCCACGGGTGGCTTCAGGTCAACTCATAAGGTGGTAACTCCCTTGAACCGATCTGTCCTTCTCCTCTCGGCCGGCTGTCTCACCGGTGCGCTGGTGCTGACGGGTTGTGGCAGCAGTGGTGGTGGTTCGGATGCTT
>NZ_BNBO01000065.1 GCF_014655955.1 Kitasatospora indigofera | reverse complement strand
GGTACTGCAGGGGGGACCCTGTGGGAGAGTAGGACGCCGCCGAACAATCATTGTGAAGAACCCCCACCCGATTCCGGGTGGGGGTTCTTTGCGTTTGTGCGGGATACGATCGCGGTATGGCACGACCTGGCCCCAAGGCCCACCCCGAACCCCAGCCGCGTACCGAGCCCTTCAGCTTGTCGACCGACCCCTTCGCCCTGGAGACCTCGCACGAGGTCGCCGGCCTGTACCTGGCACCGCCGGAGCGGGTCCTCGCCCTGCACGTGGATGCGGAGACGCTGCTGCGGCCCAAGCTCCGCACGGCGTTGGAGACCTTGAAGGACGAGCCGCTGCCGGCCGCCGTCACGGACCTGCTCGCCAGTCTGGACAGCACCAGTGACACGGTCTCCGGCACGCTGCACCGCCGTCGCCGCGGTGTCGCCTTCCGGCAGTACCTGGCCCGGCTCGACAAGGAGCTGCCCGAGGGCGGCGAGGTCCACCTGATCTGCGACAACTACTTCACCCACAAGTCGCCGACGGTCATCAACTGGCTGCGGGTGCACCCCCGGTTCACCATGCACTTCGCCCCGGACGAGGCCGCGTGGCTGGCGCACGTCGAGCGCTGGTTCGCCTATCAGGCCGCGCGTGAGGGCTTCCACGGGGACAAGTCCTCGGCGACCGCGCTGGCGCAGGGTGTGGCCGACTGGCGGGAGCGTGCCGGGCAGGTCGGCGGGGACGAGGAGGACGGCAACACCGGCGTCCACGTCTGGGTGAAGCCGCGCTACTAGGCGGGCATGCTCCGGGCGGGCCGGAGGGCGAGCCCGCTGCCCCCGGCTACAGCCGGCCGGCCGCCTTCAGGGCCAGGTAGGCGTCGGCCAGGGCCGGGGCCAGTGCGGTCGGCGGAGCGTCCAGCACCGTCGCGCCGAGCCGGGTCAGCCGTTCCGCGGTGTGGCGCCGGTCGGCGCGGGTCTGCTCGGCGGCCGCCGCCGCGTAGACGGCGTCCAGGGTGCCCCGGCCGGCGGCCAGCTCGTCCAGGTGCGGGTCGGCGACCGAGGCCAGCACGACCTCGTGGCGCTTGGTGAGCAGCGGCAGCAGAGGGAGCAGGCCGTCCTCGACCGGCGCCGCGTCCAGGCCGGTGAGGATGACGATCAGCGACCGGTGCGGGGCCATCCGCAGGGCCGTGGAGACCAGCGAACGCATGTCGGTCTCGAAGAGGGCGGGCTCCAGCACGGCCATCGCGTGGGTGAAGGCCGGCAGGATCTCGGACGGCGAGCGGCCGGCCACCGAAGCCCGCCGGCGGACGTCCTGGGCGAGCAGGTCCACCCGGTCGCCGGCCTTGGTGGCCAGGGCGGTGAGGAGCAGGGCGGCGTCCAGCGAGGCGTCCAGCCGCGGGGCGTCACCGACCCGGCCGGCCGAGGTGCGGCCGGTGTCCAGGGCGATCAGGATGTGCCGGTCGCGCTCGGGCCGCCAGGTGCGGACGGCCACGGTGCTGCGGCGGGCGCTGGCCCGCCAGTCGATCGAGCGGACGTCGTCGCCGGGCAGGTACTCGCGCAGGGAGTCGAACTCGGTGCCCTGGCCCCGGGTCAGCACCGAGGTGCGGCCGTCCAGTTCGCGCAGCCGGGCCAGCCGGGACGGCAGGTGCTTGCGGCTGTTGAACGGCGGGAGCGCGCGGACCGTCCAGGGCGCCAGGTGGGAGCCCTGCCGCCCGGCCAGTCCGAGCGGGCCCAGCGAGCGGACCGTCACCCGGTACGCGTGGTGGTCGCCGCGCCGGGTGGGCGTCAGCAGCGTGCCGGCCCGGCGCCGTTCGCCGGCCGGCACCAGCAGGGAGTGCCGGGAGGCCGTGAGCGCGGTGCCCGGATGCCAGGCCGACGGCGGCCAGGCGTCCCGGACGGTGGCCCGGAGCGGGCGCCCCGAAGGGTTGGTGACGGTGAGTTCGACGCTGGCCGGCTCACCCAGCCGGACGGCGGTGTCGCCGCCGCGGCCGATCCGGAGCGTGCGGACCGGCGCGGCCAGCAGCAGATCGGCCAGCACCGCCACGAACAGGGCACCGGTGACCGCCCCGATCCCCGCCCAGGACGGCAGCACCAGGCCGACGACGAGCGCGCCGAGTGCGGCGAGCAGGGCGGTGCGCCCGGTGACGGCCATGCGGGGACTCCCTAACAGGTGGTGAGGTGGTGGCGGGTCAGCGCGGTGCGGGCGTCTGGGCCAGGACGGCCTGGATCACCGAGTCGGCGGTGACACCCTCCATCTCGGCCTCGGCGCGCAGCTGGACCCGGTGCCGCAGCGCGGGCAGCGCGAGCGCCTTGACGTCGTCGGGGGTGACGAAGTCACGGCCCGCCAGCCAGGCCCAGGCGCGGGAGGCGCCCAGCAGGGCGGTGGCACCACGCGGGGAGACACCCATCGACAGGGACGGCGACTGCCGGGTGGCCCGGCACAGGTCGACGATGTACGCGAGCACCTCGGGGGAGACGGTGACCTTCGCGATCCGGGCCTGGGCGGCGACCAGGTCGGCGGGGCCCGCGACCGGGCGGACGCCGGCGGCGGCGAGGTCCCGCGGGTCGAAGCCGGCGGCGTGCCGCGCCAGCACCTGGAACTCCTGGTCCCGGGAGGGCAGCGGCAGGATCAGCTTCAGCAGGAAGCGGTCGAGCTGGGCCTCGGGGAGCGGATAGGTGCCCTCGTACTCCACCGGGTTCTGGGTGGCGGCGACCAGGAACGGCACCGGCAGTGCCCGCGGGAGGCCGTCCACCGTCACCTGGCGCTCCTCCATCGCCTCCAGCAGCGCGGCCTGGGTCTTGGGCGGGGTGCGGTTGATCTCGTCCGCGAGCAGCAGGTTGGTGAAGACCGGGCCGGGCTGGAAGGAGAACTCGGCGGTGCGGGCGTCGTAGACGAGCGAGCCGGTGACGTCGCCGGGCATCAGGTCCGGGGTGAACTGGATCCGCTTCGTCTCCAGACTGAGCGCGGTGGAGAGGGTGCGGATCAGCAGGGTCTTCGCGACGCCGGGGACGCCCTCCAGCAGGACGTGGCCGCCGCAGAGCAGGGCGACGACCAGGCCCGTGACGGCCGCGTCGTTGCCGACCACGGCCTTGGCGATCTCGGTGCGCAGGGCGGTGAGCGCCTGGCGCGGGTCGTCGCCCGCCGTGCCGGTGGCGGTGAGGGGGGTGGTGGCGGTGGCCTGCTCGGTCACGGCTGTCGTACCTGCCTTTCAAGGGCGTCCAGGTCGTCGGCGAGCCGCAGCAACGCGGCGTCGTCGGTGGGGGCCGGGCCGTACAGCAGGAACTGGACGGCCGCGGCGGTGCTGTCGCCGGCCAGCCGGTCGGCGACGGCCGCGCAGAGCGCGACGGGGTCGGGGGCGCCGTTGAGGAGCGGGACGCCCAGGACCGGCGCCAGCCGGGTGCAGGCGGCCCGCCGCAGCGCGTCCGCGGCGCGTCCGCGCGCCTTGGCCCGCCGGTAGAGCCTGGCCCGGCCCTCGGTGGTCTCGGCGGCCCGGACCACGACCGGCAGGTTCTCGGCGACCACCGGGCCGAGCCGGCGCCCGCGCCAGGCGGCGGCGAGCAGCGCGGCGACGGCGAGCTGCAGGCCCGCCCAGTACCAGCCCGCGGGGATGAAGTCGGTGAGCTCCTTGCGCCGGTCGGCCGGGGCGGGGGCGCTGTAGTCGGGCAGCAGCCAGGTGAGCCGGGGGCGGGAGCCGAGCAGGCCGAGGGCGAGGGAGGCGTTGCCCTCCTCGTCGATCTTGTCGTTGGTCAGGAAGGTGCCGCTGCCGAGGACGACCACGTCCGTGCCGGCGCCGGTGGGCTCCTGGACCAGCGGGTACGCGTTGTGCCGCGGGTAGCAGCCGGCGCCCTTCGGGCCGGGCCGGTAGAGCAGGCCGCCGAGCTGGGCGCTGCCGGCCCGCACGGCGTCGGGCAGCGAGCAGGCCGCCGAGGTGGTCGCGGGGGCCGCGTAGTCCTGGAGGTCGCCCTGGCCGGCCTGGCTGACGGTGGGGGCCAGGACGTCGAGGGTCTCGCTGCCGGGGGCGATCAGCACCAGCCGGGAGTGCCGGGCGGCGGCGAGGGCGCGCAGCTGCTCGGGGGTGAGCAGGTCGGGCTCCGGCACGACGAAGGTCTCGGCGCCCGCGGTCGGGGCCGCCGGGTCGGTGGTGGTGCCGGTGCTGAGCCCCTGCTGCTCCAGCAGCCGGACGACGGCGTGGGTGCCGCCCGGGTCGGTCGAGCGCGGGTCGAGCGGGGGGTAGCTGTCCTCGCCCTTGAGGCCGGCCAGCAGCAGGCCGGTGACCAGCAGGACGGCGCCGGCGAGCAGGAACCAGCGGGAGCGCAGCCAGAGGGCGCGGGGGGTCGGCGTCAGGCTGGTGCCGGGACCGTTCGCGCCGGTACCGCCGTCCGCGGTGCCGTCCGCCAGGTCCACCGGCAGGCCCGGTGCCGCGGGGGCAGGCGGCGGGGTCAGCGGGGTCTGAGGGGGCTGAGCGGCTTGCGGGGCCTGGCGGGCCGGCGGGACGTGCGGTCCGGTGGCCGGCGTGGGCGTGCCGGTGCTGGTCATACCGCGCCCTCCGGGGCCGGGGCGAGGGTGGGACGGGTGCGCTCCAGCGCCTGGTCGAGGTCGCTCAGCAGCTGGTAGGCGCCCTGGTCGGCGGCCCGGTCGCCGTAGGCGATGGCGTCGAAGGTGCGGGCGGCCGCGGCGAGCGCTGCGGCGTGCGCGGGCAGGGCGCGGCCGGCCTCGGCGGCCGCCTCGTCGGCGGTGCGTCCGGGGCGCGGGTCCAGCAGGGTGCGCTCTTCGAGGGAGCGGACCAGCGCACGCATCTGCTCCCGGACGGCTTCGGTCCAGCGTCCGGCGGCCGCGTGCGCCCGGGCCTCGGCCCGGTACTGGGCCGCGCCGCGCGGGCCCCGCTCGTCGAAGAGCCCGGTGGTGGTGCGGGCCGCGCGGGCGGGGGCGCCGAGCCGCCACCAGACGGCGGCGACGATCACCAGGGCGACGACCAGGAAGAGGATCAGGCCGGTGGTTCCGCCGGTGGCGCTGCCGACGCCCTCCAGCGCCTTGGAGATCTGCTCCCAGAACCAGTCGGAGATCCGCTCCAGCAGGCTCGGGTCGTGCCGGTGGTAGGCGGGGTTGAGCAGTTCCTGCCGGGCGGCGTCGCGGGCCGGGTCGCGCGGGACGGTGACCGGGGCGCCGCCGGCCAGCAGCGCCCCTTCCCCCCAGGTGGTCATCCGGTCAGGGCCTCGCCGCTGCCGGGTCGCCGCCGTCGGCCGGGGCGGCCGGGGCGGCCGGACCGGTGGGGCCGGGCTCGGCGGGGCCCGAGGGGCCGGGCTCGGCCAGGCCGGCCGCCCGGGTCAGCTCGATGTCGAGCGCCTCGCGGCGGATCCGCTGGTCCACGTAGATCAGCACGTTGATGGCGGCGCCGGCCGGGATGGTGACGGCTCCGCCGAGCACGCCGCCGACGGCGATCACGACCAGGGCGCCGAGCGGCAGCGCGGGGTCGAGACCGGACGTCAGGGAGTCCCCGAGGAGTTCGTCCCCGGCCATCACCACGCCGACCAGGCTGAACGGGATCTCGATGATCCCGGCGATGATGCTGACCAGGACGGTGCCGAGCACGGAGATGCCGCAGACCCGCCACCAGGAGCCCCGGACCAGCCGCCGGGAGCGGGAGAAGGCGGCCCGGATGCCCTGCTTCTCCAGCATCAGGGCGGGGGCGGCGAGGCTCAGCTGGATGAGGATCCAGAAGGCCGCCGCCACGACGGCGACGGCGAACAGGACGAGCAGCCCGACGAGGCCCGGGTTGCGGTCCGACCCGGTGGCGAGCAGGTAGCCGAACAGCGGCCCGAGGGCGACCACGGCGAACCCGAGCACGATCAGGAGGTTGAGCAGGGTCAGCCCGACCAGTTGGAGGACCCGGGGCCGGGAGTCGCGCCAGGCCTCGCCGACGGTGACCGGCCGGCCCAGGATGGCCCTGCTGACCACCATGGTGAGCAGCGCGGTGGCGACCACCCCGATCAGCAGGTTCAGCGGCAGCGAGACGAGGGCGGACACCGCCGGCAGCACGCTGTCCGGGTTCTCGTAGGACTGCCACTGGACGAGCACCACGACGGTCTGCTGCAGGACGGCGAGGCCGAGCGAGATGCCGAGCGTGGTGCGCCAGTGCCGGCGGACGGTGGAGAAGGCGCCGTCCAGGATCTCGCCGACGCCCAGCGGGCGCAGCGGGATGACGCCCGGCTTGGGGCTCTGCGGCCAGCCCCACGGCTGTCCGCCCCAGGGCTGTCCGCCGGGTGCGCCGCCCCACGGCTGCCGGCCGCCGGGCGGCGGGCCGCCGTAGCCGCCGCCCCAGGGCGGCGGGGTGCTCCCGATCGGTGACGACTGCCCGGGCACGGTGGGTGCGCCGGCCGGCGGCCGGCCTTCCTCGCCGGGCTGCTCGGACGAGCTGGGCGGTGCCCAGCCCGGGGTGTCGGTCATCACTTGCTCCTGGGAGGGGGCTCGGTTCACAGGCCGGATCGGCGTCCTGTGCCGCCCATCGTGCCATGGTGGGTGCGGACGCCCCAGGGGTATCCGGTTGCTGATCGACAACAGGCCGCCCGGGACGGGTGCGCTGTCGCCATTCGTCCGGTTTGGACGTGTTTCGGTGGAGGAGAAGGCGAGATATGGGACCACTGTGCTCCAGGTCACATTCCGGTAATGAGAAGATGGACGCATGAAGGGACGCGTCCTCGTCGTTGATGACGACTCCGCACTGGCCGAGATGCTCGGCATTGTGTTGCGTGGTGAAGGTTTTGAGCCGTTTTTCGTCGCCGATGGGGACAAGGCGCTAGCCGCGTTCCGGGAGACCAAGCCCGATCTGGTCCTGCTCGACCTGATGCTGCCCGGCCGTGACGGCATCGACGTCGCCCGGCAGATCAGGGCCGAGTCCGGGGTCCCGATCGTCATGCTCACCGCGAAGACCGACACGGTCGACATCGTGGTGGGCCTGGAGTCCGGCGCCGACGACTACGTCGTCAAGCCGTTCAAGCCCAAGGAGCTGGTGGCCCGCGTGCGGGCGCGGCTGCGGCGGGCCGAGGAGCCGACCCCGGAGCAGCTCACCATCGGCGATCTGGTGATCGACGTGGCCGGGCACTCGGTCAAGCGGGACGGGCGGGGCATCCCGCTGACCCCGCTGGAGTTCGACCTGCTGGTCGCGCTGGCCCGCAAGCCCTGGCAGGTGTTCACCCGCGAGGTGCTGCTGGAGCAGGTCTGGGGCTACCGGCACGCGGCCGACACCCGATTGGTGAACGTCCACGTCCAGCGACTCCGCTCCAAGATCGAGAAGGACCCCGAGCGGCCCGAGATCGTGGTGACGGTGCGGGGCGTCGGCTACAAGGCCGGGCCCAGCTGACGTGAGGTACGAGGCTGACAACTCCCCGCCGGGCACGGACGCCGACGGGGAGGCCGCCGTGCGCGGGGACGTGCTGAGCTCCACCACCGAGGGCCGCCGCCCCCGGCGGGGTCCGGCCGCCCTGCTCGCGATGGTGGCGCGTCAGCTGCGCCGCCCGCTGATGCGGGTGACCGCGCTCTACCGGCGCTCCATCCAGCTGCGGGTGGTCGCGGCGACCCTGCTGCTCTCCGTGACCGTGGTGCTGGTGCTCGGCGTCGTGGTGGTCGCCCAGGTCCGGGCCGGGCTGCTGGACACCAAGAAGCTCTCCGCCCGCAGCCAGGCCGGCGGCGGGTTCCAGAGCGAGCAGAAGAAGATCAACGAGGCGGTCGCCCTCAAGTCCAAGGTCGGCAGCACCGGGGACCCGACCAACGACGAGATCGGCACCTGGCTGCTCAAGCAGGTCTCCGACCTCGCCATCAGCGGCCAGGGCCTCTACTCCGTGATCGCGATGGTGCCCTCGACCGGTGCGCACGTGTCGGCCAAGAGCTCCGACCTGCTCGGCCCCCGCTACTCCGGCGACATCCTGCCGAGCAGCATCCCGGCCGGCCTGCGCGAGCAGGTCGCCGCCGAGCCGGGCGCCTCCTTCGAGAAGCCCACCGTCATCGACCGCTCGGCGGACGGCGGCTCCGAACCGCGCCACGACCCCGGCCTGGCGATCGGCAAGCAGTTCACCGGCCCCGGCGACATCGAGTACCAGCTCTACTACGTCTTCTCCTTCGAGCAGGAGAGCAAGACCCTCGACCTGGTCACCGGCACCCTGGCCACCGCCGGGCTGTTCGTGGTGATCCTGCTGGTCGGCATCGCCTGGCTGGTGGTGCGCCAGGTGGTCACCCCGGTCCGGATGGCCGCCGGGATCTCCGAGCGGCTGGCCGCCGGGCACCTGGAAGAACGGATGAAGGTCACCGGCACCGACGACATCGCCCGCCTCGGCGACTCGTTCAACCGGATGGCGAACGGCCTGCAGGCGCAGATCCGCCAGCTGGAGGAGCTGTCCCGGGTCCAGCGGCGCTTCGTCTCGGACGTCTCGCACGAGCTGCGCACCCCGCTCACCACCGTCCGGATGGCCGCCGACCTGATCTACGACAGCCGCGAGGACCTGGACCCGATGGCCGCCCGCTCCGCGGAGCTGCTGCAGGGCCAGCTGGACCGCTTCGAGTCGCTGCTCGCCGACCTGCTGGAGATCAGCCGGTTCGACGCCGGCGCCGCGATCCTGGACGCCGAGCCCGTCGACCTGCGCGACATCGTCGCCCGGGTGGTCGAGGCCGCCGACCCGCTCGCCCAGGCCAAGGGCAGCGCCGTGGTCATCCGCGGTGACGGCGAGCCGGTGGTGGCCGAGGTGGACTCCCGGCGGATCGAGCGCATCCTGCGCAACCTGGTGGTCAACGCGCTGGAGCACGGCGAGGGCCGGGACGTGGTGATCCGGCTCGGCTCCGCCGAGGGCGCGGTCGCGGTCGGCGTCCGGGACTACGGCATCGGCCTGAAGCCCGGCGAGGCCTCCCGGGTCTTCCACCGGTTCTGGCGGGCCGACCCCTCCCGGGTGCGGACCACCGGCGGCACCGGCCTCGGCCTGTCCATCGCGGTGGAGGACGCGCACCTGCACGGCGGCTGGCTGCAGGCCTGGGGCGAGCCCGGCGGCGGCTCGCACTTCCGGCTGACCATGCCGCGCACCCGCGGCGGCGAGATCAACCGCGCGCCCTTCCGGCTGGAGCCGGAGGACTCGCGCAACAACCGGGGCCTGGGCTCCACCGGTACGCCCTACCGCCGGGCCGCCCGCCCGGCCGGGGCCACCGCGCTGACCGCGGCCGGCGAGTCGTCGGTCGTGCCGGAGACGCCGGACGGCGGGCCGACCGGGTTCGGCAGCGGCCTCGGCGGGGTGCTGAGCATCGGTCCCGGCCTCGGCGCCCGCCGGGCACCCGAGGCGCCGCGCTCGGACCCCTCGGACGTCAGCACGGCCGGGGCGGGATACGGTGCCACCGGCGCCCAGATCGTCGTCGACCGGACGGTCGCGATGCCCTCGGTGACCCAGCGCACCTCCGGTCCGGACGCCGACGAGGACCTGGACGGCGGTTCGCAGGGCAGTCACAGCAGGGCCGGCACGGACACGGAGGGGTCGCAGCGTGCGAAGGACCAGCAGCAGGAGCGCTGACCCGCGCCGGGCCGCCACGGCCGGGGCCGTGCTGGCCTCGCTGCTGCTGGGCGGCTGCGCGGCCATGCCGGACTCCGGACCGGTCAGCAAGGTGGAGTTCTCGCAGGGCGCCGCGGACAAGAACCTCCAGGTCCGGGTCTTTCCGGTGGCCCCCTACAAGGGCGAGGAGCCGCGTCGCCTGCTGGCGGGGTTCCTGGACGCCTCGATCGCCGACGAGGAGGGGTACGACACCGCCAAGAAGTACCTCACCGAGGGCGCGCACAGCCGGTGGAACCCCGAGGCGGGCATCACCGTGCTGGCCGGCGACCCGACGTACAGCGGTGGCCAGGAGGTCAAGGAGGGCGACACCACGGCGGCCCTGACGGCCTCGGGCACCCAGGTCGCCAAGATCGACGCCCGGCACACCTACCGCTACGCCGACGGCGAGACGAAGGCGGAGTTCACCTTCGTCAAGGAGAACGGCGAGTGGCGGATCGACCGCCTGCCGGACGGGCTGCTCGTCAACCAGACCAACTTCCGCAACAGCTACCGGCAGTTCTCCCGCTTCTTCTACACCGGCGCCGACCCCTCGCTGCCGACCGCGCGCGAGGTGCTGGTCGCCGACCCGATCTACCTGCGCCGGCGAATAGACCCGCTGGCCGCCGCCGCCAAGGCCCTGGCCGGCGGGCCCTCGGAGTGGCTGGCCCCGGTGGTCAGCACCACGCTCGAAGGCGTCTCGGTGAAGCAGGTGACCGTCGACGACAGCAAGGTCGCCCGGGTCGAGGTCGAGGGCTCCGACCTCGGCGGCCGGCCGCAGTTCTGCCAGCGGATGGCCGCGCAGTTCTTCTTCACCCTGGCCGACCAGGGCAAGGGCCAGATCGACCGGCTGGAGCTGCGGAGCGGCAGCGGGTCCTGCTCGACCAGCAGGTCGCTCGCCGAGCAGGTCGCGCCGGGCAGCCTGGCCGGCGGGTCCACCGCGACCCGGCAGTACTACCAGCGCCACGAGACCGGGCAGCTGATGACGGCCGCCGACCAGGGCGAGGGCACCCCGGTGCCGGGTGAGCTGGGCAAGGTCCCGCCGCCCGGCCGCGCCCCGCTCGGGACGATCGCCGTCCGCCGGGACGGCCAGCGGGCCGCCGTCGTCAGCGGCGACGGGCAGCAGCTGTTCACCGTGAACATCACCGACGGCAGCGCGCTGGGCCAGGCGGTGCTCACCAGCGCCGGCCACCCGGCCCGGCCGGAGGACGGCCTGGCCTCGCCCAGCTGGGACGGGCGGGGCGACCTCTGGGTGGTGGACCGCGCCGCCCCGACCCCGCGGGTGAACATGATCCGGGAGACCAGGACGGTCACCGTGCCGGTGGACGACCTGGGCGGCCGGACGGTGCAGAGCCTGAAGGTCTCCTCGGACGGCGTCCGGGTCGCGCTCGTCCTCAAGGACGAGACCGGTGCCCGGAGCATGGCGCTGGGCGTGGTGACGCACACCGGTACGCCGGGCGCGCAGCAGGTACGGATCACCGGGCTGCGCACGGTCGCGCCGCTGCTGGCCGAGGTGGCGTCGGTGTCCTGGGCGGACACCGACCAGCTGCTGGTGCTGGGCAAGGAGAAGGACCGCCTGCAGCAGCTGTACTACATCAGTACGGACGGCTCGCAGAGCACCGAGGCCCCGCTGCAGGGCGGCGAGGGAATGGCCACGGTGGCCGCCTCGGAGGGCCGGGAGAACGGCAGCGTGCCGCCGGTGCTGGCGGTGCAGACCACCGAGAGCAAGATCTACCGGCTGACCGGCAACCAGTGGCGGGAGCTCGTGCTGCCGTACACCGCGAGTTCGTTCATCTACCCGGGGTGACCGGCGCCCCGCCGATGGCCGGCCCGCCGCCCGTGCGGGCGTCGTCGGCCGGCCCGTCGCCGGTGGAGGGGCCCGCGCCGGAGGCCGCCGGCCGGGCCGCGCCGGTGCGGCGCAGGCCGGCCGCGGCCACCGTGGCGGCGGCGCTCGGCGGCGCCCCGGCCCGGGCCAGCGCGCGGGCGGCCTCGCCGAGGCTGGCACCGGTGGTGACCAGGTCGTCGACCAGGACAAGCCGGCAGCCCGGGGCCGGCCGGTCCGTCCTCGGGGCGTCCTCCCACGGCCGGCCCGGTACCGCCTGACCGTTCGCCGGCCCGCCCGGTACCGTCTGACCGGCCGTCCGCTGACCCGGCGCCGGGTGACCGTTCGTCGGCCGACAGGGCGCCAGCCGCCCGGCCAGCCGGGCCGGTACGCACAGCGCGCCGTCCAGGTTGCGCAGGCGCGCGTCGGCCGAGAGCCCCGACTGGTCGGCCACCCGGCGGGTGTGCCGCAGCACCGGCGCGACCGCGGCGGGCCGGCCGTCCCGCCGCAGCGACCGGGCGGCGGCCCGGGCCAGCCGCAGGGTCGGGTCGTGCCCGCGCGCCCGGACCGACCCGCGGGTCGAGGGCACCGGGACCAGCAGCACCGGGCACCCGGCGCCGTCCGGGCCGAGGGCCGAGCGCACGGCCGCGGCCAGCGCCTCGCCCAGCGGCCCCGCCAGCGGCAGGGCGCCGCGTTCCTTGTGGGCCAGCAGCAGCCGGCGGACCTGGCCGGTGTACGGGGCGGCGGCGTGCAGGGAGGTGAAGGCGGTGGCACCGGGCCTCGCGGTGGCCAATGCGGCCCGGCAGGAGGGGCACAGCGGGATCCGGCCGACTCCGCAGCCGGCGCAGGGGGCCGGCAGCAACAGGCCCAGCAGGGCGCTGAACAGGGGCATTGCTCCTCCTGACCGCTCGCAGGCACGGAGAGTGAGGTCAGAATGAGCCGTCCGAGTGGAGTTGTCGAGGTGTTTACCCGTATTTCACCCGCAGGAGGGTAGGCAGGGTGCAACAGCTTTACAGCCAGCCCGGCCGCGCTAGGTTCGAACCGTTCCGTCCCGCTGAAGAGGCGAAATCCCCGAGTGAGGTGTTCCATGAGGCTCCAGGGGGTTTCAAGCGTCCCTGGTGGGGAGGAAGTGAGGTGAGGGCCAGTCGCGCTCGCCGCCCGCGGCGACGCGGAGGGCCGGCAGAGAATGGGCTGGTCCGGCTGGGTCTCAGCCCGATCCGGTAGTCAATCCGGGTCGGCGTCAGCACGAGGGATCGGAGTTCTGCGTGGACATCGTCGTCAAGGGCCGCAAGACCGAGGTGCCCAAGAGGTTCCGCGAGCACGTGGCCGAGAAGCTGGAGAAGGTCCAGAAGTTCGACGGCAAGGTGATCAGCCTCGACGTCGAGGTGTCCAAGGAACACAACCCGCGCCAGGCCGACCGGTCCGAGCGGGTGGAGATCACTGTCCGTACCCGTGGCCCAGTGATCCGGGCCGAGGCCGCCGCCGCGGACCCCTACGCGGCGCTCGACCTGGCCTCGGCGAAGCTCGACGCGCAGCTGCGCAAGTCCGCCGACCGGCGGCGCGTGCACAAGGGCGGCAACGGCCGTACCCCGATCAGCGTCGCGGAGGCGACGGCCGCGCTCGCGAACCTGCCCGAGACCGAGAAGGTCGACAACGGCGCCAACGGTGCGGTCCGCAAGACCAAGATGGGATCCCTGGAGGTGGAGGGCGACGGTCCGCTCGTCGTCCGCGAGAAGACGCACCCCGCCGCGCCGATGGCGCTGGACCAGGCGCTCTACGAGATGGAGCTGGTCGGCCACGACTTCTACCTCTTCGTGGAGAAGGACAGCGGCCTGCCGAGCGTGGTCTACCGCCGGCACGGCTACCACTACGGCGTCATCCACCTCAAGGCCGACGGCAACGCCGTCGCCGGTGAGGCCGGCGGCGCCGGCGGCGCGATCGGTGGCCCGGACGACGAGGACTGACCGGCCGCGGCCCTGGAGGAAGCAGCTCTGAAGGAAGTGCGGGTGACCCCGGCGGCCGGTGCCGCCGGGGTCACCCGCGAGCGGGCGCGGGAGGGCGCGGGGCGCTCCTTGTGACCGAAGCGGAACCGGGCCGACTCGGAGTGTGATCGGGGACCGCGTCATTCGTGGAATGATTGGCGCGACGACGACCGGCGACGGGGGAGGAGCGGATGGGGGATCATTTCGGGCTGGGGCCCGCCGGTGGGCCGGTCCCGGGGGTACCCGCGGGTGCGGGGGAGGCCTTGGAGCCCGATTACTCCCCCCGCAGGGGGGAGCCGATCCGCGTCCTGGTGGTGGACGACCACGCCCTGTTCCGCCGCGGCCTGGAGATCGTGCTGGCCGAGGAGGAGGACATCAAGGTCATCGGCGAGGCCGGCGACGGCGCCGAGGCCGTGCTGAAGGCCGCCGACCTGCTGCCGGACATCATCCTGATGGACGTCCGGATGCCGCGCCGCAGCGGGATCGAGGCCTGTACCGCGATCAAGGACGTGGTGCCCAGCGCCAAGATCATCATGCTGACGATCAGCGACGAGGAGGCCGACCTCTACGAGGCCATCAAGGCGGGGGCCACCGGCTACCTGCTCAAGGAGATCTCCACCGACGAGGTCGCCACCGCCATCCGCGCGGTCGCCGACGGCCAGTCGCAGATCAGCCCCTCGATGGCCTCCAAGCTGCTCACCGAGTTCAAGTCGATGATCCAGCGGCGCTCCGACGACCGGGACCTGGTGCCCGCGCCCCGGCTGACCGACCGGGAGCTGGAGGTGCTCAAGCTGGTGGCGACCGGGATGAACAACCGGGAGATCGCCAAGGAGCTCTTCATCAGCGAGAACACCGTGAAGAACCACGTCCGCAACATCCTGGAGAAGCTGCAGCTGCACTCCCGGATGGAGGCCGTGGTCTACGCGATGCGGGAGAAGATCCTCGAAATAGGGTGACCGCCCGCGCGCCCGCCCGGTTCGGCGCCCGCCGTCCCGTGGCGCCCGCCGTCCGGCGGCGCCCGCCGTCCCGTCCGGGAGTCCGGCCGCCCGGGCGTCAGTCGCCCAGGAGCTTCTCCAGGGCCGGCCGGAGCGACTCGTCAGCCAGGGCCTCCACCCGGACGCTCCCGCAGCCCACCCAGTCGGCGGCCTCGCGCAGTGCGCGGGCCAGCGGCTCGACGTACTTCGGTGCCTCCAGGGAGATCTGACGGGCCACCAGGGTGCGCCCCTCGCGGGCCGGGTCCACCCGGCCGACCAGCCGGCCGCCGGCCAGCAGCGGCATCGCGAAGTAGCCGTGCACCCGCTTGTGCCGGGGCGTGTACGCCTCCAGCCGGTGCGCCATGCCGAAGATCCGCTCCGTCCGGGCGCGGTCCCAGACCAGCGAGTCGAACGGCGAGAGCAGCGTGGTGCGGTGCCGCCCGCGCGGCTCGGCGGCGAGCGCCGCCGGATCGGCCCAGGCGTCGGCGGGAGCGCCCTGCGGGCCCCAGCCGGCGACCCGCACCGGCACCAGGCCGGAGTCGGCCAGCACCGCGTCCACCTGCTCGGCCTTGAGGCGGTGGTAGTCCGTGAGGTCCGTCCTGGTCGCGACCCCGAGCGCGGCGCCGGACTGCGCCACCAGGGTGCGCAGGCACTCGTGGTCGTCCGGGTCGCGGCCGAACAGCTCGGCCGGGACGGCCCGTTCGGCGAGTTCGTAGACCCGCTTCCAGCTGCGCCGCTCGGTGCACACCACGTCTCCGAAGGCGAGCGCCCGCTCCACCGCGATCTTGGTGTCGGACCAGTCCCACCACTCGGCCGTCCGCTTGGCGCCGCCCAGCTCGGTGGAGGTCAGCGGCCCCTCCGCGCGGAGCTTGTCCAGCACGCCCCGGTACGTCCGGGGGGTGACCTGGTGGCCCCAGAGGTTGCCGCGCGCACGGTAGCTGCGGCGGCGGAAGGCGAACAGCGGCCACTCCTCGACGGGCAGCACGCAGGCCGCGTGCGACCAGTACTCGAAGCTCGTGCCACCGCCCCAGTAGGCCGCCTCCACGGCGGGCCGGCCGACCGCGCCGAGCCGGGCGTACGGGATCAGCTCGTGCGAGCGGGCCAGCACCGAGATGGTGTCCAGCTGGACGGCGCCCAGGTGCCGCAGCACCCCGCGGACCCCGCCCCGGCGGTCCGGCACCCCCAGCAGGCCCTGTGCCCGCAGGGCGATCCGGCGGGCCTCGTCGGCGGTCAGCGTGGTGACGGTCATGCCTGGCAGCGTAGGGGGAGGGACTGACAACGGACCGGCCCGGTGACCGGTTTGACCCGGTAGGCAGGGCTATCGGCGGAAGTGCTCTCAGGGGTGACACGGGAATAGCGTGCTGACGCACCTCCCGGGGCATTGGACTCCTCGCATACGATGGCCCGTGCGGTGGGGTGGACCCCCCGTGCAGTCGTCCAGTGCCAATACAGGCAAGGAGCCCGCTCTAGTGTCCGTCTTCGACAAGATCCTGCGCGCCGGCGAAGGCAAGATCCTTCGCAAGCTGCAGCGGATTGCTGCCCAGGTCAACTCCATCGAAGAGGACTTCGCCAACCTCACCGACGCCGAGCTGCGCGCGCTGACCGACGAGTACAAGCAGCGCCTGGCGGACGGTGAGAGCCTGGACGACCTCCTGCCCGAGGCGTTCGCGACCGTCCGCGAGGCGGCCAAGCGGGTGCTCGGCCAGCGGCACTACGACGTCCAGATCATGGGCGGCGCGGCGCTGCACCTCGGCTACGTCGCCGAGATGCGCACCGGTGAGGGCAAGACCCTCGTCGGCACGCTCCCGACGTACCTGAACGCGCTGACCGGCAAGGGCGTTCACCTGATCACCACCAACGACTACCTCGCCGAGCGCGACTCGGAGTGGATGGGCCGGGTGCACCGCTTCCTCGGCCTCGAGGTCGGCGTGGTGCTGGGCAACATGACCCCCGCGGAGCGCAAGCGCCAGTACGGGATGGACATCACGTACGGCACCAACAACGAGTTCGGCTTCGACTACCTGCGCGACAACATGGCCTGGTCGAAGGACGAACTCGTCCAGCGCGGCCACAACTTCGCGGTGGTCGACGAGGTCGACTCGATCCTGATCGACGAGGCCCGTACGCCGCTGATCATCTCCGGCCCGGCCGACCAGGCGACCAAGTGGTACGCCGACTTCGCCAAGCTGGTGCAGCGCCTCAAGATCGACCGCGACTACGAGGTCGACGAGAAGAAGCGCACCGTCGGTGTCCTGGAGGAGGGCGTGTCGCGGGTCGAGGACTACCTCGGCATCGACAACCTCTACGAGTCGGTCAACACGCCGCTGGTCGGGTTCCTGAACAACGCCATCAAGGCCAAGGAGCTCTACAAGGCGGACAAGGACTACGTCGTCATGAACGGCGAAGTCATGATCGTCGACGAGCACACCGGCCGCATCCTGGCCGGCCGCCGCTACAACGAGGGCATGCACCAGGCGATCGAGGCCAAGGAGGGGGTGGAGGTCCAGAACGAGAACCAGACGCTGGCCACCATCACCCTGCAGAACTTCTTCCGCCTGTACGACAAGCTCTCGGGCATGACCGGTACCGGCACCACCGAGGCCGCCGAGTTCCACCAGATCTACAAGCTCGGCGTGGTGCCGATCCCCACCAACAAGGATCCGCGCCGCATCGACCAGCCCGACCTGATCTACAAGTCGGAGCCGGCCAAGTTCGCGGCCGTGGTCGAGGACATCGCCGAGAAGCACGAGAAGGGCCAGCCCGTCCTGGTCGGCACCGTCTCGGTCGAGAAGTCCGAGTACCTGTCGCAGGAGCTGCGCAAGCGCGGCATCCCGCACGAGGTGCTGAACGCCAAGCACCACGAGCGCGAGGCGCAGATCGTCGCGCAGGCCGGCCGCAAGGGCGCCGTCACCGTCGCCACCAACATGGCCGGCCGTGGCACCGACATCATGCTCGGCGGCAACTCCGACCACCTGGCGGCGGCCGAGCTCGCGCAGCGCGGACTCACCCCGACCGACACCCCGGACGAGTACGAGGCGGCCTTCCCGGAGGCGCTGGAGAAGGCCAAGGCCTCGGTCAAGGCCGAGCAGGACGAGGTCCGCGAGGCCGGCGGCCTGTACGTGCTGGGCACCGAGCGGCACGAGTCGCGCCGCATCGACAACCAGCTGCGCGGCCGCTCCGGCCGTCAGGGCGACCCGGGCGAGTCCCGGTTCTACCTCTCGCTGGGCGACGACCTGATGCGCCTGTTCAAGGCCGGCATGGTCGAGCGCGTGCTGTCGATGGCGAACGTCCCGGAGGACGTGCCGATCGAGTCGAAGATGGTGACCCGGGCGATCGCCTCGGCCCAGACCCAGGTCGAGCAGCAGAACTTCGAGATCCGCAAGAACGTCCTGAAGTACGACGAGGTGCTGAACCGCCAGCGCGAGGTCATCTACGGCGAGCGCCGCCGCGTCCTGGAGGGCGAGGACCTCCAGGAGCAGATCGGCCACTTCATGGACGACACCGTCGAGGCCTACGTGAAGGCCGCGACCGGTGAGGGCTTCGAGGACGACTGGGACCTCGACAAGCTGTGGACCGCGCTCAAGCAGCTCTACCCGGTCACCCTCGACCTGGAGGAGCTGGAGGAGGAGGCCGGCGGCCCCGCGGGCCTGACCTCCGAGTTCCTCGTCCGGGCCGTCCAGGAGGACATCCAGGCCCAGTACGGCGCCCGCGAGGACCAGCTCGGCGCGGAGATCATGCGTGAGCTGGAGCGCCGCGTGGTGCTCTCGGTGCTGGACCGCCGCTGGCGCGAGCACCTCTACGAGATGGACTACCTCCAGGAGGGCATCGGCCTGCGGGCGATGGCCCAGCGCGACCCGCTGGTCGAGTACCAGCGCGAGGGCTTCGACATGTTCACCGCCATGATGGAGGGGATCAAGGAGGAGTCCGTCGGCTACCTGTTCAACCTGGAGGTCCAGGTCGAGCAGCAGGTCGAGGAGGTCCCGGTCGCGGACGGCGAGATCTCGCTGGAGAAGGAGAGCCGCCCGGAGATCAAGGCCAAGGGCCTGGAGGCGCCGAAGCCGCAGCGGCTGCACTACACCGCTCCGACGGTCGACGGCGACGACACCGTGATCGAGGGCGACTTCGAGGACCTGGTGGAGGACGAGGGCGACGGCCTCACCCGGGCCGAGCGCCGCAAGGCCGCCAAGTCGGCCAAGGGCCGCCGCCGCAAGGCCTGACGCGGATCACGCAGGGCGCCGCTCCCCGGTTCGGGGGGCGGCGCCCTGCGTCGTGCCCGGGGGCGTGCGGGGGCGTGCGGGGGAGCCGGGCGCGCTCAGCGGGCCTCGACGACGGCACACTGCCACTGGCCGGTCCGCCGGTGCCGTTCCAGCCGGAAGGCCACCATGTGGTGCCGGGGGCCGAGCTCGACCCGGACGCACGCCTCCACGACCTCCGCCGAGGGCGCGCTGTCGTGCACCCGGCCGAGCCGGGGGCGGGTCGCGGCGCCGCGCGGGCGGAGCGGGCCGGAGCGGACCAGGGCGGTGAGCCCGCCGTAGCCGTCCAGGGTGGTGTGCCGCTGCAACTGGCCGGCCGGCCGTACGCCGGTGAGCACCTCGACCAGCCGCAGCGCGAAGCGGCCGGCCAGCTCGGCCCGGACGGCCCGCTCGGCACCGGTGCCGCCGCCGGGCCCCGGCCCGCCCCGGGCGGCCGGGGCGCAGGCCTCGCGGGGGTGCCGGGGGTGGCGCGGCGGGGCGGACCGGTGCGGGGCCGGTGCCTGCCGGGCGACGGGCGGGTGGTGCGGGCCGGCCCCGTGCGGCCGGGCCGGTGCGCGCGGCGGGGCGGGCCGGTGGCCGGAGGCTCCGGCGGGAGCGTGGCCCCCGTACGCGCGGCCCTCCGCGTCGTGCTCCCGGACGGCGTGGTCCCGGACGGCGTGGTCCCGGACGTCGTGGCCCCCGACCTCCCGGCCCCCGGCGTCGTGGTGGCGGGACTCGTGCGGCCGGGCGAGCGGCCGGATCCGCGGGCCGCGGACGGCGGGCGGGAGCGGACGGGCCGGCCGGACGGCGCTGTGCGGGGCGGCTGAGGACTCGATCATGCGCGGTACCCCCGGTTCGGGCGGGACGGACGGGCGGGCCTGCCCGGGCGGGGCCGGACCGGCGGGCGCGGCCGTTCGGCGCGGGCCGCAGTCCTGGTATCGGCGTCCGGAGCGCGGGGACGAGCGGCCGTGCGGCGGCCCGCCCGGCCCCGGCCGGTGTCACCTATCCGGGTGACCCGGCCCACCGGGCCCGGCCGGTGCGTCACGGCCCCCGGTAGCCCGGTTGACGGCCCCGACGGGCGGGGAGTGGCCCCGAAGGGGGACGGTCCCTCCTGTTAATTCTGTGCGGCCGATCGCGCGTGGCGGGAATGCTACTCGTCGGTAATGCCGAGGATCGGGTCAGGGACCCGCAGCGAGTCCCGGTGGGAGACGAGGGGCGGCAGGCCATGGTGACGCAGGCTTCGACGAGCGAGGGCAGGACGACGCCGGTGCCCGCCGGGGACGGGGTGCGGCGCGGCCTGGTGCTCGGTGGCGGCGGCATGCTCGGTGCGGCCTGGACGATCGGCGCGCTCTGCGCCGTCCAGGAGGCGACCGGCCGCGGGCCCGGCCGGGCCGAGGTGATCCTCGGGACGTCGGCCGGCGCGATCCTCGGCGCCCTGCTGGCCGGCGGCGTCGGCGCCGAGGAGCTGCGGGACCACCAGCGCGGGCTGCCGATCACCACCGGCCCGCTGGCCGGCGTCGACTTCGACTACGACACGGCGGCCGGCGGCGCCGTGCCGCTGCGGCCCCGGCCCGGCATCGGCTCGCCGGGCCTGCTGCGGGACGCCGTCCGCCACCCGCGCGAGTACCCCTGGCTGACCATGGTGTCGGCGGTGGTGCCACCCGGACGCGGCTCGGTGGCCCCGGTCGGCGAGCTGATCCGCTCCCTGCCCGGCCTGGACGGCCCGGCGGAGGGCTCACCGCTGCGGGTGGTGGCGGTGGACTACCGCACCGGCCGCCGGGTCGTCTTCGGGGACCAGGGCGCTCCCCCCGCCGAGTACGCCGAGGCGGTGATGGCCTCCTGCGCGATCCCCGGCTGGTTCGCCCCGGTGGAGGTGGCCGGCGGCCCCTACGTGGACGGCGGCTGCTGGTCGGCCACCAACGCGGACCTGATGCTCGGCCGCGGCCTGGACGAGGTCTACGTGCTCGCCCCGATGGCGCTGCGGCTGCACCCGCGCGGCCGCGCGGAGCCCGGCCGGGGCACGCTGGCCGCCCTGCGGGAGTGGCGCGAGCGGGACCGCCCCCGGGGCGTGCTGGCCCAGCTGGTCAGCCGCTACCGGCGCTCGGTGACCCGGCAGATGCTGCGCGAGGCCAGGCTGCTGCGGGCCACCGGCGTCCGGGTGCAGCTGCTCGCGCCGACCCTGGAGGACCTGGCGGTGATGGGGCCCAACATGATGGACCCGGCCCGTCGCGGTGAGGTGCTGGAGACCGCGCTGCGCACCAGCCGGGCCGCGCTGGCCGGCGTGCGCTGAGCCCCCGGCGCCCGGCGGGCGGGCCCCGCGCGGGCCCTCACGCCCCGGCCCGGGCGCCCCGGGCGCGGCGGCGGTGGTGAGCGGCGGGCACGAACGGGATGTAGCGGCGATCACCCGCGCCGTATTCTCTGTCTAGCCGTTCCGTCCCAGCCGTCCGAGAGCCGTGCTGTACGAAGACCTGGAGAGTGCCCCGATGCGCGTGTACGTGCCCACCACCTTGAACGGCCTGGCGGCGGCGCACCCGGGCGGCGCGTTGGAGCAGTCGGCGGCCTACGCCGTGACGCCCGCGCTGCGCGAGTGGTACGTCAGCGACGACCTGGAGGAGCTGGAGTACGCGGCACTGAACCGGGCCGCCCAGTCCTCGCTGCGCCTGCTCGCCGCCGACCCCGGGGCCCCGCGCCGGCGCGTGGTGCTGGCGCTGGACGTGCCGGACTCGGCCGTCCGGCCGTTCGCCGGCGACGAGTACCAGGACCAGGCCTCGCTCGGCCAGGTCGTGCTGGCCGGCCCGGTGCCGCTGGCGAAGGCCGCCGCCGTGCACGCGGACCTGGCGGACCAGGACGTGGTCGAGGACGTCGCGGCGGCGGTGGCGGCGATCACGGCCGCCGACGCCGGCGACCAGGACGCCCAGTTCACCGTGGACGGCGCCGAGGACCACGACCTGCTCTGGTTCGCCACCCAGGAGATCGCGTCGCTGCTGGCCTGACCCCGGCGGCCTGACCGCGGCGGGGACCGACCCCGGCGGCGGTGTCCGCGGCGGGCCCGGCACGGGTGCCCGCACCCGTCACTTCCGGTCCGCCGGGTGCTCCGGTTACCGTTCCGAGGTGCGAACTCATATCGTCTGGGACTGGAACGGCACGCTCTTCCACGACATGGAGGCGGTGCTCGGCGCGAGCAACGCCGCTTTCGCGACCCTCGGCATCGCCCCGCTGAGCCTGCAGGAGTACCGGGAGCAGTACGAGATCCCGATCCCGCGGTTCTACCAGCGGCTGCTCGGCCGGCTGCCCAGCGAGGCCGAGTGGATCCTCCTAGACGACGCGTTCCACGACCGGTACCACGAGCTCAGCCCGGCGTGCGGGCTGACCGAGGGCGCGCTCGGGCTGCTGAGCGCCTGGGGCGAGTCCGGCCACAGCCAGTCGCTGCTGTCGATGTACGAGCACGACCGGCTGGTCCCGGTGGTCGAGCGGTTCGGGATCAGCGGGCACTTCGTCCGGGTCGACGGCCGCAGCGGCCCGTCCGGCGGGCAGAAGGCCACCTACCTGTCGCGGCACCTGGCCGCGCTGGGCGAGCGGGTCGACCCGGCCCGCACGGTGCTGATCGGGGACGCCGCCGACGACGCGCTGGCCGCGCTGAGCGTCGGGGCGCACGCCGTGCTCTACACCGGCGGCTCGCACACCCGGGAGAAGCTGGAGCCGGTCGGGGTGCCGGTGGTGGACAGCCTGGCGGAGGCCGTGGAGCTGGCCGGCCGGCTGGCGGCCTGAGCCGGGGGCGACGGCGGCCGGCCGGTCCGGTGCGGGCCGGGCCGCCCGGCAGCCCGCGCGCCTGACGGCGTGTCCGGTGCCACGCGTCCGAGGGCGTGTCAGACCGGGCCGAACGGTGCGGAACTGGTCAATCTGGTTTGACGCCACCCCCGGCGCGCACCAGAGCGAGCGGAGCCACCATGCCCATCGACGCAGTGACCCAGGTCCCGACCCCGGTCAACGAACCGGTGCGCGGCTACGCGCCGGGCAGCCCCGAGCGGGCCCGGCTGGAGCGCAAGCTCGACGAACTCGCCGCCGAGACCGTCCCGCTGCCGATGACCATCGCCGGCGAGCAGCGCTTCGGCGGCGGCGAGCGGATCGACGTCGTCCAGCCCCACCACCACGCCGCCAAGCTCGGTGTGCTCGGCAACGCCACCCGCGAGGACTCCCAGCTCGCGGTCGACGCCGCGCTGGCGGCCGGCCCGGCCTGGCGCTCGCTCTCCTTCGACGACCGGGCGGCGGTGTTCCTGCGCGCGGCCGACCTGCTGGCCGGGCCGTGGCGCGAGACGCTCGCGGCGGCCACCATGCTCGGGCAGTCCAAGACCGCCCAGCAGGCCGAGATCGACTCCTCCTGCGAGCTGGTCGACTTCTGGCGCTTCAACGTGCACTTCGCCCGGCAGATCCTGGCCGACCAGCCGCTCTCCTCGCCGGGGGTGTGGAACCGCACCGACCACCGGCCGCTGGAGGGCTTCGTCTACGCCGTCACGCCCTTCAACTTCACCGCGATCGCCGGCAACCTGCCGACCGCGCCCGCGCTGATGGGCAACACCGTGGTGTGGAAGCCGTCCCCCGCCCAGACGCTCTCCGCCCACTACCTGATGCGGGTGCTGGAGGAGGCCGGACTGCCGCCCGGGGTGATCAACATGGTGACCGGCGACGGCCTCCAGCTGTCCCAGGTGGCCCTCACCAACCCCGCCCTGGCCGGGCTGCACTTCACCGGCTCCACCGCCACCTTCCAGTCGCTGTGGAAGACCGTCGGCGCCAACATCGGCAGCTACCGCGGCTACCCGCGGATCGTCGGCGAGACCGGCGGCAAGGACTTCCTGCTCGCCCACCGCTCGGCCGACCCGGACAGCCTGCGGACGGCGCTGGTCCGCGGCGCCTTCGAGTACCAGGGCCAGAAGTGCTCCGCGCTCTCCCGGGCCTACCTGCCGCGCAGCCTCTGGCAGAAGATCAAGGACGAGTTCCTGGCCGAGGTGGACGCGATCACCGTCGGCGACGTCTCCGACTTCAGCAACTTCATGGGCGCGCTGATCGACCGGCGGGCCTTCCGCAAGAACCAGGCCGCCGTCGACCGGGCCGTCCAGGACCCGACCGTGGAGCTGGCGGCCGGCGGCCAGTACGACGACGCCATCGGCTGGTTCGTCCGGCCGACGGTGCTGGTCTGCGGGGACCACCGCAACGAGATCTTCCGCACCGAGTACTTCGGGCCCATCCTCGCCGTGCACGTCTACGAGGACGCCCGCTGGGACGACGTGCTGCGCCGGGTCGACGCGGGCTCGCCGTACGGGCTGACCGGCGCGGTGATGGCGCGGGACAGGTACGCCGTCGCGCAGGCGGTGGAGGAGCTGCGGTTCGCGGCGGGCAACTTCTACATCAACGACAAGCCGACCGGCGCGGTGGTCGGGCAGCAGCCCTTCGGCGGCGGGCGGGCGTCCGGCACCAACGACAAGGCCGGCGCGGCCCAGAACCTGCTGCGCTGGACCTCGGCCCGGTCGATCAAGGAGACCTTCGTGCCGCCGTCCGCGTACCGGTACCCGTCCATGGGCTGAGCGCCGGACGGCGGGCGGCCGAACCCGCGGTGACGGCCTGCCGCACCGGCGCACGGCGGCGGCCCGGCTTTGGACAAGGTGTCCAGGACGGACCGATCTTCCTGCGGGTTTGTGCCTCCCTGTCCCCTGACACCTTCGTTTCCTCCCGTTAGGCTGGCTGACGTCGTCGGGTTGGCTCCGCAGGCCAAAACATCGTCTCTTACCCGTTACAAGGGCATTTCATGCGTGCCATGGAAGCCTTTCGGCCGGACGGTGCGGCAGGATTGCGGGAGACCCGGCGGTGCACACCCACACACCACCGAGTCACGCAACGGCGCGCGACAGGAGCCAAACAGCCATGCAGACCAAGCTGGACGCAGCCAAGGCCGAACTGCTCACCAAGGCAGCAGCAGCCGCTGAGAACAGCCAGGTGGGGGGAGCGGCGCCAGGGGAGGGTCTGAGCAACGGTGCTCTGACCGCGTACCTGCACCACTACTACCTCCACACCGCCCCCGAGGACCTGATCAGCCGGGACCCGGTCGACGTGTACGGGGCCGCCGCCTCGCACTACCGTCTCGGCCTCAAGCGGCCCCAGGGCACCGCCGAGGTCCGGGTGCACACCCCGAGCGTCGAGGAGAACGGCTGGTCCTGCGGCCACACGGTGGTCGAGGTCGTCACCGACGACATGTCCTTCCTGGTCGACTCGGTCACCAACGAGCTGTCCCGCCAGGACCGCGCGATCCACATCGTGATCCACCCCCAGCTGGTCGTCCGCCGTGACATCACCGGCAAGCTGCTGGAGATCCTGGACATCGACGCCTGCTCGCGCAGCCAGGCCGCCGGCGCCGAATGGCCCGCCGACGCCGTGGTCGAGTCCTGGATGCACATCGAGATCGACCGCGAGACGGACCGCGAGGACCTCCGCGCCATCGAGTCCGACCTGCGCCGCGTCCTCGGTGACGTCCGCGAGGTCGTCGAGGACTGGTCGAAGATGCGCGAGTCCGCGCTGCGACTGGCCGACGAGCTCGCCGAGCAGCCCCCGGCCCACCTGCCCGAGCAGGAGGTCGGCGAGGCCTGGGAGCTGATGCGCTGGCTCGCCGACGACCACTTCACCTTCCTCGGCTACCGCGAGTACGACCTGGTCGAGCACGAGGGCGAGGAGGTGCTGCGCGCCGTCGCCGGCACCGGCCTCGGCATCCTGCGCTCCGACCCGCTCAGCCACGACACCGACCACCACCCGGTCAGCGAGGCCTTCGGCCGGCTCTCCGCGCCGGTGCGCGCCAAGGCGCACGAGAAGAAGCTGCTGGTCCTCACCAAGGCCAACAGCCGGGCGACCGTGCACCGCCCGGCCTACCTCGACTACGTCGGCGTGAAGCGGTTCGACGCCAACGGCGAGGTGATCGGCGAGCGCCGCTTCCTCGGCCTGTTCTCCGCCGCCGCGTACACCGAGTCGGTCTCCCGCATCCCGGTGGTCCGCCGCAAGGTGCAGGACGTGCTGAACGCCTCCGGCTTCTCCAGCGAGAGCCACGACGGCCGCGACCTGCTGCAGATCCTGGAGACCTTCCCCCGGGACGAGATCTTCCAGACCCCCGCCGAGGAACTGCTCCAGATCGCCACCAGCGTGCTCTACCTCCAGGAGCGCCGCCGGCTGCGGCTGTTCCTGCGCCAGGACGAGTACGGGCGCTACTTCTCCGCGCTGGTCTACCTGCCGCGCGACCGCTACACCACCCGCATCAGGCTGCGCCTGATGGACATCCTGATGCAGGAGCTCAACGGCGCCGCGATCGACTACACGGTGTACGCCACCGAGTCGGTGCTGACCCGCCTGCACTTCGTCGTCCGGGTCACCCCCGGCAGCGAGCTGCCGCACCTGTCGGACGCCGAGGTCGAGCGGATCGAGGGCAAGCTCGCCGAGGCCGCCCGGTTCTGGATGGACGGCTTCAACGACCAGCTGCACATCGAGCTGGGCGAGGAGCGGGCCGCCGACCTGTCCCGCCGGTACGCCAACGCGTTCCCCGACGGCTACCGCGCCGACTTCACCGCCCGCACCGCCGTCGCCGACCTCAAGCAGATCGAGTCGCTGGCCGGCGAGGGCGACTTCCGCCTGAACCTGTACCAGCCGGTCGGCGCGGGCGACGACGAGCGCCGCTTCAAGATCTACCGGGTCGGCGGCCCGATCTCGCTGACCGAGGTCCTGCCCGTCCTGCAGCGGCTCGGCGTCGAGGTGCTCGACGAGCACCCGTACGCGCTGACCCGCTCGGACCACAGCACCGCCTGGGTCTACGACTTCGGCCTGCGGCTGCGCGAGGGCACCGAGCTGACCGACGAGGCCCGCGAGCGCGTCCAGGAGGCCTTCGCGGCCACTTGGACCGGCCAGGCCGAGAACGACGGCTTCAACGGCCTGGTCCTGACCGCCGGGCTGACCTGGCGCCAGGCGATGATGCTGCGCGCCTACGCCAAGTACCTGCGCCAGGCGGGCAGCACGTTCTCCCAGGACTACATGGAGGACGCGCTCCGCAACAACGCCCACACCACCCGCCTGCTGGTCAACCTCTTCGAGGCCCGCCTGAGCCCCAGCCACCAGCTGGGCGCGCTGGAGCTGACCGAGGGCATCGTCGAGGAGCTCTCCGGCGCCCTCGACGAGGTCGTCTCGCTGGACGAGGACCGCATCCTGCGCTCCTTCCTGCACCTCATCCAGGCGACCCTGCGGACCAACTTCTTCCAGCACTCCTCCGAGACCGGCGACTGGCACCGCTACGTCTCGATGAAGTTCGACCCCCAGGCCATCCCGGACCTGCCGGCCCCGCGCCCCGCGTTCGAGATCTGGGTCTACTCCCCGCAGGTCGAGGGCGTGCACCTGCGCTTCGGCAAGGTCGCCCGCGGCGGGCTGCGCTGGTCCGACCGGCGCGAGGACTTCCGGACCGAGATCCTCGGCCTGGTCAAGGCCCAGATGGTGAAGAACACCGTCATCGTCCCGGTCGGCGCCAAGGGCGGCTTCGTCGCCAAGCAGCTGCCCGACCCGTCGGTGGACCGCGACGCCTGGCTGGCCGAGGGCATCTCCTCGTACAAGACCTTCATCTCGGCGCTGCTCGACATCACCGACAACCTGAAGGCCGGCGAGGTCGTCCACCCGCAGGACGTGGTCCGCCACGACGAGGACGACACCTACCTGGTGGTCGCCGCCGACAAGGGCACCGCCACCTTCTCGGACATCGCCAACGGCGTCGCCGAGTCCTACGGCTTCTGGCTGGGCGACGCGTTCGCCTCCGGCGGTTCGGCCGGCTACGACCACAAGGGCATGGGCATCACCGCCCGCGGCGCCTGGGAGTCGGTCAAGCGCAACTTCCGCGAGCTGGGCCACGACACCCAGAGCGAGGACTTCACCGTCGTCGGCATCGGCGACATGTCCGGTGACGTGTTCGGCAACGGCATGCTGCTCAGCGAGCACATCCGCCTGGTCGCCGCCTTCGACCACCGGCACATCTTCCTCGACCCGAACCCGGACGCCGCCGTCTCGTACGCCGAGCGCCGCCGGCTCTTCGACCTGCCCCGCAGCTCCTGGGACGACTACGACAAGTCGCTGATCTCCACCGGCGGCGGCGTCTTCCCGCGGAGCGCCAAGTCGATCCAGCTCAGCTCCCAGGCGCGGGCGGTGCTCGGCATCGAGCAGGCCCGGCTGACCCCGGCCGAGCTGATGAAGGCCATCCTGCAGTCGCCCGTCGACCTGTTCTGGAACGGCGGCATCGGCACCTACGTCAAGGCCTCCACCGAGACCAACGCCGAGGTCGGCGACAAGGCCAACGACGCGATCCGGGTCAACGGCAGCGACGTGCGGGCCCGGGTGGTCGGCGAGGGCGGCAACCTCGGCTGCACCCAACTCGGCCGGATCGAGTACGCGGCGAGCGGCGGCCCCGAGGCCACCGGCGGCTGGATCAACACCGACGCCATCGACAACTCGGCCGGCGTCGACACCTCGGACCACGAGGTCAACATCAAGATCCTGCTCAACCAGGTCGTCGCCGACGGCGACATGACGGTCAAGCAGCGCAACAAGCTGCTCGCCGAGATGACCGACGAGGTCGGCCACCTGGTGCTGCGCAACAACTACGCGCAGAACGTGGTGCTGGCCAACGCCGTCGCGCAGGCCGTCAGCATGGTGAACGTCCACTCCCGGATGATCAACCGGCTGGAGGCCGACGGGCAGCTCGACCGGGCCCTGGAGTTCCTGCCCGCCGAGCGCCAGATCCGCGAGCGCCAGCAGAACGGCCGCGGGCTCTCCCAGCCCGAGCTGTCCGTCCTGCTCGCCTACACCAAGATCACCCTGGCCGACGAGCTGCTCGCCACCGAGCTGCCCGACGACCCGTACTTCCGCACCGCCCTCCAGGAGTACTTCCCCAGCGCCCTGCGGGCCCGCTTCGGCGACGCGATCGACGCCCACGCCCTGCGCCGGGAGATCATCACCACCCTGATCGTCAACGACACGATCAACCGCGGCGGCTGCACCTTCGCGTTCCGCCTCCGCGAGGAGACCGGCGCGACGTACGAGGAGATCGCCCGGACCCACACCGCGGCCCGCGCCGTGTTCGGCCTGGAGGACATCTGGGCCGAGATCGAGGGCCTGGACACCAAGGTCTCCGCCCGGGCGCAGACCCGGATGCGCCTGCACTCGCGCCGCCTGGTCGAGCGCGCCACCCGGTGGATGCTCAACAACCGCCGCCAGCCGCTGGACATCGCCGGCACCATCGAGTTCTTCCACGACCGGGTGAACCAGGTCTGGGGCTCGCTCCCCAAGCCGCTGCGCGGCGAGGACCTGGTCTGGTTCGAGCACGTCTACGACGAGCTGGCCGGGGCCGGCGTCCCGGAGGGCCTGGCCACCCGGATCGCGGGCCTGTCCTCGACCTTCCCGACCCTCGACATCACCGAGGTCGCGGACCGCTCGGGCAAGGACGTGGCCGAGGTCGCCGACCTCTACTACGACCTCGCCGACCGCCTGCAGATCACCCACCTGCTGGACCGCATCATCGAGCTCCCGCGGGTCGACCGCTGGTCCTCGATGGCCCGCGCGGCCATCCGCGAGGACCTCTTCGCGGCCCACGCGGCGCTCACGGCCGACATCCTGGCCTGCGGCGGCGAGGGCGCGACCCCCGAGGAGCGCTACACCGCCTGGGCCGAGCTGAACGCCACCCTGCTCAACCGCGCCAAGAGCACCCTCGACGACATAAGGGGTTCGGACAACTACGAGCTGTCCAGCCTCTCGGTCGCGATGCGGGTGATCCGCACGCTGCTGCGCACCGGTTCGATGCGCTGAGGCTGACGGCGTGAGGCCCGGCGACGGGTCCGACGGGTGAGGGCGGGACCGCACTGCGGTCCCGCCCTCACCCTTTTCCGCGTCCCCGGCCCCTCCCGGCGCGGCCCGCCCGGGCCGGACCCGCCACGATGTCCCGGGGATCGCGGGCGGACGGGGTGCCCGCCGGAGCGGTCGAGGTGACCCGGGTCACAGGGAACCCGCCCGCCCGGGCGGACAGGTAGGGGTGTGGAACTGTCACTACGGTCCCGGCTGCGAGCCGGGGACCAGAGCGCGCTGGGGGAACTGTTCGACGAGCAGGCCCGGGACCTGTACCGCTACGCGGTGCGGGCGTCGGGGGACTGGACGATGGCCGAGGACATCGTCTCCCTGACCTTCCTGGAGGCCTGGCGACTGCGCGGGAAACTGCGCGAGGAGGGGGAGAGCGTACGGCCCTGGCTGTTCGGGATCGCGGCGAACGTGCTGCGCAACACCGCGCGGACGGCCCGGCGGCACCAGGCGGCGCTGGCGCGGATGCCGGCCCGGGAGGTGGTGCCCGACTTCGCGGACGAGCTGGTGTCCCGGCTCGACGACAGCGCGGAGCTGGCGGCGGCGCACCGGGCGCTGGCCAGGCTGCGGCGCGGGGAGCGGGAGGTGTTCACGCTCTGCGTCTGGGCCGGGCTGGACTACGCCGGGGCGGCGCAGGCGCTGGGGGTTCCGGTGGGGACGGTGCGCTCGCGGTTGTCGAGGGCGCGGACCCGGCTGCGGAAGCTGGCGCAGGAGGAATTGGCCGGGGCGCGGATCCGGACGGAACCCGGTGACGGCAGCGGACAGGTACAGGGTGGCCGCACCGAAGCGGCCCGGTCGATGCGGGAGAAGAGCCGATGAACGCCAAGCGCGACACCGACGGGCGCGCGGAGCTGAGCAGCCTGTTGCCGGCCCCGGCGCAGCCGGAACTCACCGCGGACCGTCACCAGCTGTTGAGGGGACACCTGATGAACGAGATCACCGACGCCGCGCGCCCGGTCCCGGCCGTGCGCCGCCACCGCAAGCTCGGCTGGATCGCCATGCCCGCGATGGTCGGCGGGCTGGCACTGGCGCTGGTGCTGGGCACCGGCGGCAACGGCGCCACCCCGGGGCAGGCGGCGGGCGCGACGCAGTCGGCCGCTGTGCAGCCGGACGGCGCCGGGCAGTCCGGCGGCGCGAAGGCGCCGGTCCTGAACGCCGTGCCGGCGAGCGCGGTGGAACTGCTGGGCCAGGCGGCGCAGGCCGCCGCGAAGAAGCCGGCCGACCAGGTGAAGGACGGCCAGTTCGTCTACGTCAGGACGCTGGTCTCCGGTGTCGAGTACAGCGGACCGGACGGCTCGGTGGCGACGGTGCGCCCGCTGCACCCCCGGGAGATCTGGCTCTCGGTGGACGGCAGCAAGCCGGGGCTGCTGGTGGAGCAGGGGCACCCGGCCGCGGGCAAGGACGGCAAGCCGGGCCGCCCGGACGGCGGCTTGGAGCTGCCGCCGGTCGCGCACCCGAGCCTCGACGCGCCGACCTACCGCTTCCTGGAGAAGCTGCCCACCGACGCCGACGCGCTGCTGAAGCAGATCCGGGAGGCGAGCGGGCCCGGGAAGAGCCCCGAGCACGCCGACAGCCTGGCCTTCAAGATGATCGGCGAACTGCTGATGGAGCAGATCACCCCGCCGGCCGTCCGGTCGGCGCTCTACCAGGCCGCCGCGAAGATCCCGGGGGTGACGCTGACCCCCGACGCGGCGGACGCGGCGGGCCGGCACGGGGTGGCGGTCGGCTTCGCGGTCGGCGACAGCCGGATCGAGTGGATCGTCGAGCCCGGTGGCTACGAGCTGCTCGGGGTGCGGCAGGTGCTGCTGAAGGACGGCCCGCTCGGCAGGAAGGGCGACGCGGTGGCGCCGAGCTCGGTCGAGGTGCGCGCCGTCGTCGACAAGGCCGGGGACGTCCCCGGCAAGCCGGGGGACCAGGGCCGGAGCTGACCGGGTGAGGGCGGGGCGGGCGCGGCCGGAGGGGGGCCGCGCCCGCCCCGCCGTCGCGTCCGTCCGGGCCTGCTGCGCGTGCCCCGTCGTGCCCTGTTCGCCGGCCGCCGGGTACGGCCGGGGCAGGGCTCAGCGGGCGGCGGCCCGTTGCAGGGCGCTGGCCAGCAGGGCCAGGTCGGTCGGGCCGTTGCCAAGCTCCCGGACGGGCCGGCGGGCCGGCGGGGCGCCGAGCTGGGCCGGGTCTATCGCGACCACGGTGGGCCGCAGGGTGGCCGTCCGGGGGATGCGGCCGCTGATCCGGGCGGTCTGGAAGGCCGACACCCCGCCGTCCGGCAGCCGCAGGTAGCCCCGGCCCGGGGTGTCCTCGTCGAGCGCGGCGGCGTCGCCGAGGTGGATCAGCAGGTCGGAGTCGGACGGGTACTCGGTGCGCAGGGCGATCCGCAGCAGTGCGGCCTCGTCCACCTCGGTGCCCGCCGTCTCCTCGGGCTGCCCGGTGGTGACCACCAGGTGGACGCCGAGCGGGCCGCCGCGCCGGGCGACCGCGGCCAGGGCCCGGGCGAGCGGCCGGCCGGCGGGGGAGGTGGGGGCGAGCAGCGCGTCGTAGTCGTCGACCGCGACGATCAGCCGGGCCGGCGGTGCGGCGGGCCCGCCGGCGGCGGGCCGGGCCGAGCCGTTGCGGGGGCGGCCGACCTTGACGCCGGGCTCGCCGCCGGCCGGGAAGGACGCGGGGGAGGTGGCGGCGCCGACGGCGGCGGGGCTCAGGGCCGCGCCGCTCAGGGCGGCGGTGCTCAGGGCGGGGACGGGGGCGGTCCGGTCGGTGTCCTCGTCCGGGCCGGCCCCGTGCTCGTGCCCGCTGGGCCCGCCCGCGCCCTGCCCGGTCAGGACCTCGGCCTCCAGGGCACGGGCGTCCAGGATGCGGGCGGCGTGCCAGGAGGCGAAGTCGAGGCCGTCGAAGAGCTGCTCGCGCAGGCTCAGCTCGTCGAGCAGCGCCTCGGCGGTCAGCAGCGCCTGCCGGGGGTCGGCGGCCGCGTTCACATGGGCCGTGACGTGCGGCAGCTCGGTGCAGCCGCGCAGTCCGGACTGCTCGTCGCCGTCGGCGGGGGCGCGGCCCTCGATCACCGTCACGGTGAGCCGGTCGGGGCGCTCGGAGACCGCGAGCGAGGCGATCAGGGAGCGCAGCAGCTCCGTCTTGCCCGCGCCCCTGGCACCGCCGGCCAGCAGGTGCGGGCCGCCCGGGTCGGGGGAGGGCAGGGTCAGCTCCGGGTCGGCGAGGTCGACGGCGCAGAGCTCGTCGCGGGTGGTGCCGATCAGGGCGGTCGCGGTGGCGATGCCGGTGGGCAGCGCCTGCCAGCGGGCGGAGAGCTTGGCGGGGGTGACGCTGTCGAGCTGGAGCAGGTCCAGCAGCCGCAGGGACTCGGGGAGCGGGCCGCGGGTGGCGGGGGTGGCCTCCCGCAGCGGGGCGAGGACGCGGGCGAGGCGCTCCGCCCACGGGTCGGAGACGGCGTCCAAGGAGACGTCCTGGACGCTCTCGCGGCCGCCGGCCACCGGCCGGTCGACGGTCAGGTGGGTGCCGACCTCGCCGGTGATCACCGCGGTGGCGCCCAGGCCGGCGGGCAGCAGCTCGGGCCGCTCGGCCAGGCAGACCGGGAACACGCCGACGCCGGGGCCCTGCCGCAGCAGCAGCTCCAGGGCCTGCCGGGCGGCCTCGGTGCCGGGCCGGCCGTCCACCAGCACGACGGTGGCGGGCAGGCCGGCGGCGCTGTCGGGGGCGGAGAGGCGGGCGGTCAGCTCGGTCAGGCGGGCGGTGGCCTGGTCGTCGTCGAGGCCGAGCAGCAGCCGGCAGTCCTGTCCGTGCTGGGGGCGCAGGTGCGGCAGCCACAGGGACCAGGCCCAGGTGTCGGCGCGCTCCTGCGGCGGGCGGGCGGCGTCGGCGTCGACCACCACCAGGCTGAGGCCGGTCGGCGGGTGCAGCGCGGCGAGCTGGGCGACCACGGCCCGGGTGAGCGCGTCGAGGCGGGCGCGCGGGCCGGCCAGGCCGAGGCTGCCGGCCGTCTGCAGGTCGAGGGTGACGGGGACGGCGGGCAGCAGGGTGCCGGGCGCGGTGCCGGGGCCGCCCGGCCGGTCGCCGGTGCCCAGGCGCAGCGTGAGCGCGTCGGGGTGGGTCGGGCCGCGCTCCCAGAGCCGGGGGCCCGGGCCGAGCGCGTTGAGCAGCAGGGTGGCCGGGTCGGGCCAGCGTTCGCGCTGGTTGGCGGCCTGCCGGGTGCGGGCGGCGCTGTGCTGCTGGGCGGCGCTGTCGCGGCCGGCGTCGGCGGGGGCGGAGCCGAGGCCGAGGCGGCGGGAGAGCAGGGCGCGGGCCCGGCCGGCGGCGGGCGCCTCGGGGGCGGCCGGCGGCTCGGGGGCGGGCTGCACGGGTTGGGCGGCCATCGGCGCGGAGAGCTGGAGGTGCCCGAGGCCGTCCGGGAGGGCGGACCGGGCGGGGAGGCCGGGGCCTTCCCCGGTGTCCGCCCCGGCGGTGCTGACCTGGAGGGTGGACTCGCCGAGCCGCAGCAGGCCGGGCTCGCCCAGCGGGACGGCCTCCTCGGGGCTGATGAAGCGGCCGTCCAGGGTGGTGCCGTTGGTGGAGCCGAGGTCGCGGACGGTGACCGTGCCGTCGGTCTCCAGGTGCAGGGCGAGGTGCAGCCGGGAGACGTCCGGGTCGTCGAGCGGGACGTCGGCCTCGCTGGAGCGGCCCACCGTGATCTCGCGGCCGTGCAGCCGGTGGACGCCGCCGGCGTCCGGGCCGCCGGTGACCCGCAGCTCGGCGGCGGCCGGGTCGGGCGCGTCGTCGTCGGCGGTCGGGTCGGGTTCGCCCAGGCTGAGGACGGCGCCGTCGAGCAGCGGGGGGTGGCCGATCAGGGCGTGCTCGTCCACCCGGCGCGCCCCGGCGTACAGGTGCACATGGGTGGCGGCGCGCGGGCCGCGTACGCCCACGGCGCCCGCGAGAGCGCCCGCGACGGCGCCGAGCGCCGTGCCGACGGGGGCGGTGACCAGCACGTCCACGGAGGGAATGGCGGACCCGGCGACTGCCGGGCCGCTGCGCGGTCGGAGGACGGTCAGCCGGATCTGCATCTCGCCCGCGGTCCCTTCTGCTGGTACTGACGCCTGGTGCCGAATGCGGGCTGCCGTCCGCCCGGCGGGCCGCCGGAGGTCTGCTGCCTGCCTGCTGTCGTGCTGACCCGCCCGGTGCCGTCGTGCCTGGTCCCGGCCGTGGGCCGGTCCCGGTGGCGCCGCCGCCGTCGGTACGGGCGGCCGCGCCGGCCTTTGGGCCACAAGAGTGGTCAGCTCATCCTGCCATCCATCACCGACAGTCCGCGCACGGTACCGGATTTGACGATCTTGCGATCATCGCCATGGTGGAGGCGACGGGCAGTCAGGTCAACCGCCGGGGCCCCCGGGGCGTCCTCACCGGTGGAGGCGCCCGTCGGCGGGCCCGCGGGACGACCCCCACGGGATGTCCCCGGGCCCCGCGTGGCGGGCGGTCCGGACACATCGGAAACACGATCGGACACCGTTAGAGTGGCCGGAACACGGGCCCGGCAGGCTCACCGCACCGGCGGGGAGCGCCCCGCGGCGAGCGGCACGGCGAGGAGTGCGACAGGTGCGGCCAGTCGGCAGCAAGTATCTGCTTGAGGAGACCCTCGGACGGGGGGCCACCGGAACCGTGTGGCGTGCCCGGGTGCGCGAGGACGCCGTGGTGCCCGGCAGCGAGCCGGGCCAGCTGGTCGCGATCAAGGTGCTCCGGGAGGAGCTGGCGGCCGACCCGGACGTCGTGATGCGCTTCCTGCGGGAGCGGTCCGTCCTGGTGCGGCTCAGCCACCCCAACATCGTCCGGGTCCGCGACCTGGTGGTGGAGGGCGAGCTGCTGGCCCTGGTGATGGACCTGGTCGAGGGCCCGGACCTGTTCCACTACCTGCGCGGCAACGGGCCCTTCAGCCCGATCGCCGGCGCGCTCCTGATGGCCCAGATCGCCGACGCGCTGGCGGCCAGCCACGCCGACGGCGTGGTGCACCGCGACCTCAAGCCCGCGAACGTCCTGCTGGCCACCGTCCGGGTCGACGGCGCCGAGCAGATGCACCCGATGCTCACCGACTTCGGCATCGCCCGGCTCGCGGACTCCCCGGGGATCACCCGGACCCACGAGTTCGTCGGGACCCCGGCGTACGTCGCGCCGGAGTCCGCCGGGGGCCGCCCGCAGACCTCGGCGGTGGACGTCTACGGCGCCGGGATCATGCTGTTCGAGCTGGTCACCGGCCGTCCGCCGTTCCAGGGCGACGGCCCGCTGGCGATCCTGCAGGCGCACCTCGCCCAGGAGCCGCAGCGCCCCTCGACCATGCCCGAGCCGCTCTGGACGGTGATCGAGCGCTGCCTGCGCAAGGACCCCGCGCAGCGGCCGAGCGCCACCTCGCTGGCCCGCGCGCTGCGGGTGGTCGCGGCCGGGATCGGCGTGCACGCCTCCCCGGCGGCGGTGGACCAGGCCCTCGCGGTCGGCGCCCTGCTGCTGCCGGACCCGCAGCCCGCCCCGGTGACCGGCGGGGACGTCACGGTGCCCGGCCTGCCGGGCGCCCCCGCCGCGCCCTTCCTGCCGCCGCCGGTGCCGGCCGGGTCGGCCGACGCCACCCAGGTGCTGCCGGCCGGGGCGTTCGGCGCCGGCGACGGCGGTTCGGCCGCGACCCAGGTGCTGCCGCCCGCCGGCGGGTACGGGTCGGCCGACCGGACCCGGATGATGCCGCCGCTGGAGCCGCCGGCCGGGCCGCCCGCGCCCGGCCAGGGGCCGGAGAACCCGCACCCGTGGCAGACCCAGCTGCGCGCCGCCCGCGACCGCAACCAGCAGACCGAGATCGGCTACCTGGACCCGGAGGAGCTGCAGGCGCCCCAGGTCGCGCCGCAGCCGTACCAGGCGGGCCGCGGGCAGCAGCCGCCGCCGGGCGGCCAGTACGGCCCACCGCCGGGCCAGGGGCAGCAGCCGGGCCACGGGCAGGACCCGCGCCAGGGCGGCGGGCAGGGCCGTCCCCAGGGCGGTTATGCCCAGCGCCCGCCGGTGGCGCCCCCGCCCTACCAGGCGTACCAGCCGGGCCGCCCGCCGCAGGGCGGTCAGCCGCAGTACCAACAGCCCCAGCAGTACCAGCAGCCTCAGCAGTACCAACAGCCTTCGCAGTACCAGCAGCCGCAGGGCCCCCAGCAGGGCCGGCCGCAGGGGTACGGCCGGCCGGACGCCGGACAGCAGCAGTCCCGGGCGCCGCAGGGCGGCTACCAGGCCCCGCCGCAGGGCGGCCAGGGCGCGCAGCCGCCGGCCCCGCCCGCGGTGCCGCGCCGGGCCGAGCCGCCGGCCCCGCAGCGGCGGGAGCAGCCGCCGGCCCGGCGCGAGCCCCCGGTCCGCGAGCCGGCGCCGGAGCGGGAGCCGCGCCGGCGCAGCCGCAACCGGATGTACATCCCGGGCCTCGGCTGCCTCAAGGGCTGTCTGATGGTGCTGGTGGTGCTCGCCCTGGGGGCGGCCGCGCTGTGGAACTTCACCCCGCTGCCCGACTACTGGGCGAACGTCCAGACCTGGTTCGGGGACGCCAGCGACTGGGTCAGCACCACCTGGAAGTCGCTCGGCGGCGGATCCGGCTGATCCGGCTGGTCCGGCTGATCCGGCTGGTCCGGCGGACCCGAGCGCCCGGGTCCGCCGGACCAGCCGGACCGTCCCGCCGCCGGCCGTCCCGGGCCCGCTGCCGCCGTCCGTCCCGGGCCCGCCGGCGGTGCCGGGACGGGCTCCGCGAGGCGCCCCGGACAACGGCGGGGAGCGGTTCGTGGACCGTCCGGGAAAGAGCCGGCAATGCCGACATGTCGACACTTCACGATATTTCCCGCCAAGTACCGCCTGCCGGAACGCCCGCGGCGTCCCCCGGCGGCGGTCCGGACGCGTAGGTTGGTCGCTGACGCACCGACCTACCGAGCGCACAGCGTCCCTCCGTGCGCTCCCGCCGCCCACGGAGCAGCATTGGCACGCAAGATCGGCAGCCGGTACACCGTCCACCAGGTGATCGGCCGGGGCTCGGCCGGGACGGTCTGGCTCGGCGAAGGCCCGGACGGCCCGGTGGCGGTCAAGCTGCTGCGCGAGGACCTGGCCTCCGACCAGGTGCTGGTCGGCCGCTTCGTCCAGGAGCGGGCCGCCCTCACCGGCCTCGACCACCCCCGGGTGGTCGGCGTGCGCGACATGGTCGTGGACGGCGACGACCTGGCCCTGGTGATGGAACTCGTCCAGGGCACCGACCTGCGCTCCCGGCTGGAGCGCGACGGCGTGCTGCCGCCGCAGGCCGCCGTCTCGGTGATCGCGGACGTGGCCGACGGCCTGGCCGCCGCCCACGCCGCCGGGATCGTCCACCGGGACGTCAAGCCGGAGAACGTGCTGCTCGACCTCGCCGCCCCGCCCGGCCCCGGCGGCGCCCCGCGCGCCAAGCTCACCGACTTCGGCATCGCCCGGCTGGTCGACGCCCCGCGCCGGACCAGGGCGACCCGGATCATCGGCACCCCGGACTACCTCGCCCCGGAGATCATCGAGGGCCTGGAACCGCGCGCCGCCGTCGACATCTACGCCCTGGCGACCGTCCTGTACGAGCTGCTGGCCGGCTTCACGCCGTTCGGCGGCGGGCACACCGGCGCGGTGCTGCGCCGGCACGTCACCGAGAGCGTGCCGCCCGTCCCGGGCCTGCCGGACGGCCTGTGGCGGATCATCGCCGAGTGCCTGGCCAAGGCCCCGGCCTCCCGGCTGCGCGCCGCCGAGCTGGCCGAGCGGCTGCGCGAGCAGCTGCCCGCGCTGGCCGGCCTGCCCGGCATCGTGGTGCCCGCCCAGGGCCGGGCGCCGGCCGAGGAGGCGCTGACGCCCGCCGAGGCGGTGTACGCGGAGGTGGACGCCGGCCCCGGCACCCACAAGCGCCGGCGCGGCCCGGCCGTCCCGCTGGTGCCCGGCCCGTCCCCCGACTCCACCCGGGACACCCACACCAGCCTGCGCCGGCCGTCCCCGCAGGAGCTCGCCTCGTACGCCGCCGAGTCCCGGGCCCAGCGCACCGCGGCCGTCCCCGCCGGGCACCGCAAGGGCCGCCGCGCGCTGGTGCGCCGGCGCCGGCTGCTGGCCGTGCTGCTGGCCGTGGTCCTGCTGCTGGCCGGCGCCGCGGCGGCCTGGACGGCCTTCGCCGCCGAGCCCCCCGCGGGGCCCGGCGCGGGTGCGGGCGGGGGCGCCGGGACGCATGCCGGAGCGCGGCCGGGAGGCCCGCAGCCCCCGGTGTCGTCGAACGCCCCCCGCTAACCATTAGGCTGGTGGCGTGGCAGCCGTCGATCCTTCCGAAGAAATCAAGTCCCTCGAAACGACCATGGGGTCCATCGAGGCCGTCCTCGACCTGGAGAAGATCCGGGCCGACATCGCGCGTCTGGAGGAGGAGGCAGCCGCCCCGAACCTGTGGGACGACCTGGCCAACGCGCAGAAGATCACCAGCCGGCTCTCCTTCCTCCAGGGCGAGCTGCGCCGGGTGGACAGCCTGCACAGCCGGGTCGACGACCTGGCGGTGCTGTTCGAGCTGGCCGAGGCCGAGAACGACGCGGACACCCGCACCGAGGCCGAGGCCGAGCTCGCCTCGGTGAAGAAGGCCGTCGAGGAGCTGGAGGTCCGCACCCTCCTGTCCGGCGAGTACGACGCCCGTGAGGCGCTGATCAACATCCGGGCCGAGGCCGGTGGCGTGGACGCCGCCGACTTCGCCGAGCAGCTGATGCGGATGTACCTGCGCTGGGCCGAGCGGCACGGCTACCCGACCGAGGTCTACGACACCTCGTACGCGGAGGAGGCCGGCATCAAGTCCGCGACCTTCACCGTGAAGGCGCCGTACGCCTACGGCACCCTCTCGGTCGAGCAGGGCACCCACCGCCTGGTGCGCATCTCGCCGTTCGACAACCAGGGCCGCCGCCAGACCTCCTTCGCGGGCGTCGAGGTGCTGCCGGTCGTCGAGACGAGCGACCACGTGGAGATCGACGAGACCGAGCTGCGGGTGGACGTGTACCGCGCGTCCGGCCCCGGCGGCCAGGGCGTCAACACCACCGACTCGGCGGTGCGCATCACCCACCTGCCGACCGGCACCGTGGTCTCCTGCCAGAACGAGCGCTCGCAGATCCAGAACAAGGCCTCGGCGATGAACGTCCTCCAGGCCAAGCTGCTGGAGCTGCGCCGCAAGGAGGAGCGGGCCGCGATGGACGCCCTCAAGGACAGCGGCAGCTCCTGGGGCAACCAGATGCGCTCGTACGTGCTGCACCCGTACCAGATGGTCAAGGACGTCCGGACCGAGTTCGAGGTCGGCAACCCGCAGGCCGTCCTGGACGGTGACATCGACGGCTTCATCGAGGCCGGCATCCGCTGGCGCAAGCAGCGGGAGACCGCGGAGTAGACCGCGGAGCGGTGACCTCCGGCCGCGGACCGGGTCCGCGGCCGACGAGAGGGCCCCGACGGCGATGCCGTCGGGGCCCTCTCGTCGTAGCGGTGCCGGTGCCGTCCCGGTGCCGTGCTGCCCGTCCGGGCCGGGTCCGGCGGCCCCTTCGGGCGGGATGTCCCGGCCTTCCGGGCCGTCCGGTCGCGGCCGGACCGGTCAGGCCAGTGCCTGCCGGGCGATGAAAGCCACCGCGAGCAGGCCCGCGATCAGGGCGAGCAGCATCGCCGGGGAGAGCGCGGCCAGCGGCCCCTGCTGCTCCTGCAGCCGGGCCCGGTTGGCGCGGCAGACCGGGCAGCGGCCGTCGCTCACGCGGCCGTTGCAGTTGGCGCACACCAGATGGTCGCAGGTCATGCGATCTCCTCCTCGCTGCTACAGCCAACGCGCCGGACGGGGCTTTGGTTCCTCATCGTGCCCTGTACGGGGTAGCGGCCAACCGCGGCCGCTGCCTCCACTCTGCCAGGTTCCTGGCGGGAAGGCCCCCGGGCTGTGAGATCGCTCGCAATTTTCGGGGTATAGCCGGACATTCTCCACCAATTCTCCGGCTGTGTCCCGGGCTGCCCTGCGGGCCCGCGGGCGCTTCGCGTATGGTCCCAAGCCGAGGGAGTGGCGTACCGCACTCCCGCCGCCCGCCCCGGGCCGGACGCCGGGGGTGGTACCGACCGAGGAACGGCGCCGCAGGGTCGCGTCCTCCGGCCCCGCAGCCCGGGATCCGGAGGCCCGGCAGAGCAGGTCGTCATTCCACCTAGGATGGCCTCCGTGATGCAGCCGTGATCCGATTCGACAACGTCTCCAAGACCTATCCCAAGCAGAACCGTCCCGCCCTGTCGGACGTCTCGCTAGAGATCGAGAAGGGCGAGTTCGTCTTCCTGGTCGGCTCCTCCGGCTCGGGGAAGTCCACCTTCCTGCGCCTGTGCCTGCGCGAGGAGCGGCCGAGCACCGGCGAGGTGCACGTCCTGGGCAAGGACCTCGGCAAGCTGTCCAACTGGAAGGTGCCGCACATGCGCCGCCAGCTGGGCACCGTCTTCCAGGACTTCCGCCTGCTCCCCAACAAGACGGTCGCGCAGAACGTGGCCTTCGCCCTTGAGGTGATCGGCAAGCCCAAGAGCGCCATCAACAAGGTGGTGCCCGAGGTGCTGGACCTGGTCGGCCTCGGCGGCAAGGAGGACCGCATGCCCGGCGAGCTCTCCGGCGGTGAGCAGCAGCGGGTGGCGATCGCCCGGGCCTTCGTCAACCGTCCGATGCTGCTCATCGCGGACGAGCCGACCGGAAACCTCGACCCGCAGAACTCCGTCGGCATCATGAAGCTGCTCGACCGGATCAACCGGACCGGCACGACGGTGCTGATGGCCACGCACGACCAGGCCATCGTCGACCAGATGCGCAAGCGCGTCATCGAACTCGACAAGGGGCTGCTGGTCCGCGACCAGGCCCGCGGCGTCTACGGGTACCAGCACTGATCCCGTAGGCCGCCGGCCCAAGTCGCCCGACCAGCCTTGACCCTGGAGTTGGAAACGCATGCGCGCCCAGTTCGTCCTGTCGGAGATCGGCGTCGGTCTCCGCCGCAACCTGACGATGACCATCGCCGTCGTCGTCAGCGTCGCGCTCTCGCTCGCCCTCGCCGGAGCCAGCCTCCTCGTCCGTGACCAGGTCAACTCGATGAAGGGTTACTGGTACGACAAGGTCGAGGTGAGCATCTACTTCTGCACCAAGGCCGACGCCGCGCACTCGCCGCAGTGCGTGAACGGCGCCGCCACCGACCAGCAGATCGCCGACGTCAAGACGGCGTTGGACAAGATGCAGGTGGTGCAGACCTCGGCGTTCGAGAACTCCGCCGACGCCTACAAGCACTGGAAGGAGATGAACCCGGACAACCCGCTCATCTCCGTCCTCGGGCCGGAGGCCATCCCGCAGTCCTGGCGGGTGAAGCTGGTCGACCCGACCAAGTACGACGTGATCCAGAGCGCCTTCGCCGGCAAGCCCGGCGTGAAGTCGGTCGAGGACCAGCGCAAGATCCTGGAGAACCTCTTCGGGCTGCTCAACGGCCTGCAGACGGCCGCGTTCGTGATCATGGTGCTGATGCTCTTCGTGGCCCTGCTGCTGATCGTCAACACCGTCCGGGTGTCGGCCTTCAGCCGACGGCGCGAGACCGGCATCATGCGCCTGGTCGGTGCCTCGAACTTCTACGTCCAGATGCCGTTCATCGCCGAGGCCGCGTTCGCCGCGCTGCTCGGTGCGGCGATGGCCTCCGGCCTGCTGCTGGGCGGGCACTTCTTCGTCCAGAACTGGCTCGCCGACCGGGTGCAGTTCATCCACTTCATCGGGCTCTCCTCGGTGCTGGCGGTGATCCCGCTGCTGGTGGTGGTCGGTATGGGGATGGCCGCCATCGCTGCCTTCTTCACCCTGCGCAAGTACCTCAAGGTCTGAGACGCGGATCACTGCACCACCCCGGACGACCCCGGACGGCACTGCGCCGTCCGGGGTCGTCCCGTTCCCGGCGACCCGGCCGGGCGGCCGGTTCCGCCCCCGGCCGGCGAAGCTGCGCCTAGACTCCGATGCCATGTCAGAAACTCCGCGCCGCCACAGCGGTACCGTGCTGCGGCATTCGAGCACGCTCAGCCTGGTGCTGGGCGCGGTGCTGCTGGCCGGTGCCGCGACCGGGGCGTGGGGCGACCCGCCCGCCGCCCCGCCGCCGGTCTCGGCCGACGCCGCCCCCGTGCCGGCGGCCGGCCAGGACCCGGCCGGCGCGGCGCTCTCCCCGCAGCAGGCCGAGGGCCTGCTCGGTGCCAACGGCGACCGCTGGGGGGCCTACTACAGCGCGCAGGAGTACGCCGACTTCAGCCAGGGCCTGGACGGCCGCTACCTCGGGGTGGGCCTCTCGGTGGGCCGCGGCCAGGACGGCGTGACCGCGGTGTCCCAGGTGCAGGCCGAGGGGCCCGCCGCGGCGGCCGGGATCGCCCCCGGCGACCGGCTGCTGAAGATCGGCCCGGAGCAGGCCGACCGCCTGCCGGTCACCGAGGTGGTGGCCCGGCTGCGCGGGCTGGAGGGGGACCGCCGGGTCGGCTCCAGCGTCACCGTCGCCGTCCAGCGCCGGGACGGCGAGGTCCGGGAGGTGGCCCTGCGCCGGGCCCTGCTGGAGAGCCGGCAGGTCGCCGTGGACCGGACCGCCGACGGGGTCGTGCGGATCGCGGTGCGGGCCTTCACCAGCGGCGTGGCCGAGCAGGTGCGCGCCGCCGTGCGCGGCGCGCGCGCCGGTGTGGTGCTCGACCTGCGCGGCAACTCGGGCGGGCTGGTCGAGGAGGCCGTCGGCACCGCCTCGGTCTTCCTGGACGGTGGCCCGGTCGCCTCCTACCAGGACCGCGCCGAGCGGCGGGAGCTGACCGCCGGCCGCGGCGGCGACACCCGCACCCCGCTGGTCGTCCTGGTGGACGGCGGCACCATGAGCGCCGCGGAACTGCTCACCGGCGCGCTGCAGGACCGCTGCCGCGCCGTCGTGGTGGGCGCCCGCACCTTCGGCAAGGGCACCGTGCAGCAGCCCAGCCGGCTCGCCGACGGCTCCGTGCTGGAACTCACCGTCGGCCGGTACTACACGCCGTCCGGCCGCTCCCCGGAGGGCACCGGCCTGACCCCCGACGTGCCGGCCCCGGACGCCGAGGGCGCCCCCGCGCTGGCCCTGCGGGTGCTGGCCGGGCTGGGCCGGCAGGCGTGACGCCCGCCGGCGCCGCGGGCACCGGCGCCGGCGCGACCCGCGGCCGGGGTGTGACCCGCCGTCGGGCGTAAAGGGGCTGCCGGGCGCGGCCGCGGAGTGCGAGAATGATCGGCGCTATGGCAAAGGAAACCGGAAACAAGCTGATCGCGCAGAACAAGAAGGCGCGGCACGAGTACACGATTCTCGACACCTACGAGTGCGGCATGGTGCTCACCGGCACCGAGGTGAAGTCACTGCGGGAGGGCCGGGCGAACCTGGTCGACGGGTACGCCTACATCCAGAACCACGAGGTCTGGGTCGACAACGTCTTCATCCCCGAGTACACCCAGGGGACCTGGACCAACCACTCGGCGCGGCGCAAGCGCAAGCTGCTGCTGCACCGGATGGAGATCCGGAAGATCGAGTCGAAGCTCAGCGACGCGGGCCACACCCTCGTCCCGCTCTCGCTCTACTTCAAGGACGGGCGGGTGAAGATCGAGGTCGCGCTCGCGATCGGCAAGAAGCTGTACGACAAGCGGCAGACCCTGCGGGAGAAGCAGGACACCCGGGAGACGGCCCGCGCGGTGGCGGCGGCCCGCCGGCGCCAGCGCTGACCCGTCCGCCGCCCCCGCGGGCCACCCGGCCGTAATGAGCTGGACCGCCGACAGACCGACCGCGTACCATGGCTCCTGCATCACCGGGAGGGCGACCGACCGGGCACTGCGGAGCAGGAAGCTGCTCGTCGTAGTAGATGTTTGTCAAATAAACATGGGGATGATCGGTTTCGACAGGGGACGTCGAAACAGGAGAAGCGAGCCGAGGAACGCGGCAATGATCTCGTTAACCATCTGTCGCAAAAAAATAATCGCCAACACTAAGCGCGATTCCCAGTTCGCTCTCGCTGCCTAATTAAGCAGCGATAGCGCAAGGGTGTCAGCCCGGGGAGTTCCCGACCCGGATCCTGGCATAATCTAGGGAACTCAACCGTCCGCCCGGGCTACGAGGGCGGACGGGAAATCAAACAGTAGCTGGGCCTGTTGGCGGCTTGTCCGCGTGACCGCCAGGGCCGAGAAAAGCACAGCGGACTGCGCTCGGAGAAGTCCTGAATCCACTCCACTGGACCCGGGTTCGATTCCCGGCATCTCCACCACCCCATGTTGAAGATCCAGCCCGAAAGCCGTTCTCCGCCCAGCGGAGGGCGGCTTTCGTGTGTTCCGGATCCCTCACACCTACCCCGCGGACTGGGTGAGAGGACGGTTCCGTAGCCGTCACAGGAGACAACGAGGCGGAAACTACCGCCTCCTAGCGTCAGTTGGGACAGGAGCCGGCAGGCAAGGGGAGAGCGATGAGCACGAGCACGGCAGGTACGTCGAGAACTGGCGGCCGCTGGATCCAGCAGTGGGACCCGGAGGACGAGGGCTTCTGGGAGAGCACCGGAAAGCGCACCGCCAACCGCAACCTGATCTTCTCGGTCCTTTCCGAACACATCGGCTTCTCGATCTGGAGCCTCTGGTCGGTCATGGTCCTCTTCATGGGTCCCAAGTACCACGTGGACCCGGCCGGAAAGTTCTTCCTGGTGGCGATGCCGACCCTGGTCGGCGCCTTCGTCCGGATCCCGTACACCGTCGCGGTGGCCCGCTTCGGCGGCCGCAACTGGACGGTGGTCTCCGCCCTCCTGCTGCTGCTGCCGACCCTCGCGGCCGCGTACGTCATGCACCCGGGCACCTCCTACACCACCTTCATGCTCGTCGCGGCGCTCACCGGCCTCGGCGGCGGCAACTTCGCCTCCTCGATGACCAACATCAACGCCTTCTTCCCGATGCGCCGCAAGGGCTGGGCGCTGGGCCTCAACGCGGGCGGCGGCAACATCGGCGTCCCGGTGATCCAGCTGATCGCGCTCGCCGTGATCACCTGGGCCGGCGCCACGCACCCGCGGATCGTGCTCGGCATCTACCTGCCGCTGATCATCGTCGCCGCGGTCTGCGCCGCCCTCTTCATGGACAACCTGGCGCCGATGAAGTCCGACACCGGCGCGCTCGCCGCGGTGATCAAGGAGAAGCACACCTGGCTGATGTCCGTCCTGTACATCGGCAGCTTCGGGTCCTTCATCGGCTTCAGCTTCGCCTTCGGCCTGGTCCTGCAGAACCAGTTCGGCCGCACCCCGCTGCAGGCCGCCCAGCTGACCTTCATCGGCCCGCTGCTCGGCTCGCTGATCCGGCCGATCGGCGGAAAGCTGGCCGACCGCTTCGGAGGCTCCCGGATCACCTTCTGGAACTTCGTCGCGATGGCCGCCGCCACCTGCGTGGTCGTCTACGCCTCGTCCGTGAAGTCGCTGCCGGTCTTCCTGGTCGGCTTCATCGGCCTCTTCGTCTTCGCCGGGCTCGGCAACGGCTCCACCTACAAGATGATCCCCGGCATCTTCGACGCCAAGGCCCAGGACCGGATCGCCGTCCACGGCGACACCGCGGAGCAGGCCGCCGCGTGGTCGCGGCGGATGTCCGGCGCCGCGATCGGCGTCATCGGGGCGGTCGGCGCCCTCGGCGGCCTCCTGATCAACCTGGCCTTCCGTCAGTCCTTCCTGACCGCCAAGAGCGGAACGCCCGCCTTCGTCTCCTTCCTGGCGGCGTACGGGGTCTGCTTCGCCCTCACCTGGGCGGTGTACCTGCGCCGCCCCTCGGCCGCCCCCACCGAGGCCAAGCGCCCCGCCCTCGCCGAAGTCTGACCTGGTCAGGACCGACGCGAACCCGACAACCCGACAGTAGCCCGCGGACGAGGAAACGCTGCGGAAACCACCCGGACCCCGGGGCGACACCGCCCCGGGGGACGATTTTGGTCCACCCGACGAAGGACCTGCACCATGGACGACCAGACGACCGGCCGCGGGCCGGACGACGAGACCGAGTCGCCGCCGGCAGCCGTACCGCCCCTGGCAGGCTTCACCATCGGCATCACCGCGGCCCGCCGGGCCGACGAACTCGCCGCCCTGCTCCAGCGCAGGGGGGCCGCCGTCGTGCGGGCCCCCGCCCTGCGGATCGTGCCGCTGCCCGACGACGCGGACCTGCTAGCCGCCACCCACACCCTGATCAACGACCCGCCCGACATCGCGGTCGCCACCACCGGCATCGGCTTCCGCGGCTGGATCGAGGCCGCCGAGGGCTGGGGCCTGTTCGACGAGCTCACCGAGTGCCTCGGCAAGGCCGCCCTGCTGGCCCGCGGGCCCAAGGCCAAGGGCGCGATCCGGGCGGCCGGCCTGCGCGAGGAGTGGTCGGCCCGCTCCGAGTCCTCGGTCGAGGTGCTGGAGCGCCTGCTGGACCAGGGCGTGGAGGGCCGCCGGATCGCCGTCCAGCTGCACGGCGCCCCGCTGCGGGACTTCGTGGACTCGCTGCGGGCGGCCGGCGCCGAGGTGGTCGAGGTGCCCGTCTACCGCTGGCTGCCGCCCGCCGACCTGGCCCCGCTGGACCGGCTGCTGGACGCCTGCTGCGGCGGCGCCCTCGACGCCGTCACCTTCACCAGTGCCCCGGCCGTGCTGGGCCTGCTCGGCCGGGCCGAGCAGCGCGGCCTGACCGCCGACCTGCTGCACGCCCTGCGCCGGGACGTCCTGCCGGTCTGCGTCGGCCCGATCACCGCCGTGCCGCTGGAGGAGCTGGACGTCCCCACCGTGTGGCCCGAGCGGATGCGGCTCGGCGCCATGGTGCAGACCCTCACCGCCGAGCTGCCCGAGCGCTCCCGGCAGCTGTCCGTGGCCGGGCACCGGCTGGAGCTGCGCGGCCAGGCCGCGCTGGTCGACGGCGGCCTGCGGCCGGTCTCGCCGGCCGGGATGGCCCTGCTGCGGGCGCTGGCCCGCCGCCCCGGCTGGGTCGTCCCGCGCGCCGAACTGCTGCGGGCGCTGCCCGGCAGCGGCGACGACGAGCACGCGGTGGAGACGGCGATGGCCCGGCTGCGGGCCGCGCTGGGGGCGCCCAGGCTGGTCGCGACCGTGGTCAAACGCGGCTACCGGCTGGCGGTCGACCCCGCGGCGGGCCCCGCGCCCGACCCGGAGGGGAAGTACGGGGTGGCCGCCGTACGGGTCTGAACGGCAGGTGGTGCGGCGGTGACGGGTGCCTCGGGCGTAGGATCTTCTGTCCGCTCATTCCCGAGGCGGACGACCACCGCAGGATGTACGTCAGGGGGCTCCTTGGGCGCGCACGGCTCAACCCAGTACACCGCCGCAACCACCGAGGCCATGCAGAGCAACACTGAGATCGACACCGTCCGCGACCGCGAGATCGCCGGGGAACAGCGCCACCTGGACAACGTCTACCACCGGTTGGAGGAGAAGCTCGCCGAGGCCGAGTACATCCTTGAGGACGCCGCCAAGCGGGTCCAGGTCGGTACTCCCGGCGCGCTCGCCGAGCGCGACGCCCAGGTCTACCGGGCCGGGGCGCACCTCCAGCGGCTGAACAACGAGTTCGAGGACTTCCTCTTCGGGCGCATCGACCTCCAGCGGCCGGACGCCCCGGAGGAACACGGCATCCCCTCCAACACCCCGCTCGACCCGGCCGACCCGGCCGTCGCCGAGACGCTGCACATCGGGCGGCTCGGGGTGCTGGACGCCGAGTACGGCCCGCTGGTGATCGACTGGCGTGCCCCGGCCGCCGCGCCGTTCTACCGCTCCACCCCGCTGGAGCCGGGCCGGGTGATCCGCCGCCGGGTGATCCGGTCCAAGGGCCGCAAGGTGATCGGCGTCGAGGACGACCTGTTGCGTCCCGACCTGACCCCGACCCTGGCCGGCGAGGAACTCGCGGTGGTCGGCGACGGCGCGCTGATGGCCTCGCTGGGCCGGGCCCGCAGCCACTCCATGCGGGACATCGTCTCCTCGATCCAGAAGGAGCAGGACGAGGTGATCAGGGCGCCCGCCGCGGGCGCCACCCTGGTCACCGGCGGCCCGGGCACCGGCAAGACCGCGGTCGCCCTGCACCGGGCGGCCTTCCTGCTCTACCAGGACCGCCGCCGGTACGCCGGGGGCATCCTGGTGGTCAGCCCGACCGCCCTGCTGGTCTCGTACACCGAGGGCGTGCTGCCCTCGCTGGGCGAGGAGGGGCAGGTCGCGATCCGCGCGGTCGGCTCGCTGGTCGACGGCATCGAGGCGGACACCTACGACACGCCGGAGGCGGCCCGGATCAAGGGCTCGGCCCGGATGGTCCAGCTGCTCCGCAGGGCCGCCAGGGCGGCCCTGGAGCTGGGCGCCCCGACCGAGCTGAAGGTGGTCGCGCGCGGCGAGGTGCTGCGGCTGGACGCGGGCCGCCTGAAGGCCGTCCGGGGCAACGTCGTCGGCGCCGGCGGCACCCCGCTCAACCTGCTGCGCCCGCGGGCCCGCAGGCTGCTGCTGGACGCCCTGTGGTCCGAGCTGACCCGGCACCTGCCCCGGCCGACGGACCACTACGCGCGCGAGCAGCGCCAGGAGGAGAAGGAGTCCTTCGACGAGTACGTCTCGGACGAGGCCTCCTTCCTGGACTTCCTGGACGCCTGGTGGCCCGCGCTGACGCCGCGTCGGGTGCTGGCCACCCTCAAGCAGTCCCGGCACACCAACCGGATCGCCCGCCGGGCGGTCACCCCGGAGGAGGCCCGGGTGCTGGCCGCCTCCTGGCGGGGGCTGACCGACCGCGGCGAGGGGCCGCTCTCCCCGCACGACGTGGCGCTGGTGGACGAGCTGCAGCTGCTGCTCGGCGAGCCGGCCCGGCCGAAGGTGCGCGAGGTGGACGCGGTCGACCTGCTGAGCGGGCTGGACGAGGTGACCACCTACGCCGACCGCAACTCGCGCCAGCGCGAGCGGCTGCCGGTGGAGCGCACCGAGTACGCGCACATCATCGTGGACGAGGCCCAGGACCTCACCCCGATGCAGTGGCGCATGATCGGGCGCCGGGCCCGGACGGCGACCTGGACCATCGTCGGCGACCCGGCCCAGAGCTCCTGGCCGCACCCGAAGGAGGCCCAGGAGGCGCTGGACGAGGTGCTGTCGGGCAAGCCGCGCCGCCGGCACACGCTGACGGTGAACTACCGCAACCCGGCCGAGATCGCCGAGGTGGCGGCCAAGGTGCTGGAGCTGGCCGCGCCGGGCACCCCCTCGCCCAGCGCGGTCCGCTCGACCGGGGTGGAGCCCCGCTTCGCGGCCGTCACCGACCCCGCGCCGGAGGCCTTCGCGGCCGCGGCGCGGGCCGAGCTGGTCCGGCTGCTCGGCGAGGTGGACGGCACGGTGGCCGTGGTGGTGCCGATGGACCGCCGGGCGGAGGCCGCCGGGTGGATCGAGGGGCTCGGCGGGCGGGCGGTGGCGCTGGGCAGCCTGGAGGCGAAGGGCCTGGAGTACGACGCCACGGTGGTCGCCGACCCGACCGGCATCGCCGGCGAGTCCGAGGCGGGCCTGCGGGTGCTGTACGTGGCGCTGACCCGGGCCACCCAGCGGCTGACCGTGCTCTCCGGGCCGGACGACCTGCCGGACGCGGACGGCGTGCCCGCGCTGCTGCTCGGCTGACCGCACGGCACCGCACCTGCCGCGCCGCCGTTGCCGGCCGCCCCGACCCGG
>NZ_BNBO01000064.1 GCF_014655955.1 Kitasatospora indigofera | reverse complement strand
GCCGCACCCAACGCGACACCCGCACCCGCCCAACCGATCACCGCACGACGGCTGACGGAGGCCTGGCCGCCCGGTTCGGCGCCGGTCATGGGCGTCGTCCCGTCCTGCTGCTGGTTCTCGGCGTCCTCGGGGGCGTCGGCGGACGGGCGGCGGGACGGCATCGGGGCTCCAGGCGACGGAAGGACAGGATCTAGCCACCGCCGGGCAGACCCGTACAGTTAGCTTAGGCGTACCTTAATGAAAGAAGACCCGAACGTCTACAGGGTCGTAGTCGTCACCCCCGGACGACCGGCGCGGGACACGACGGGCCATCACGAACGGAGCGGCGTAGATGTCCGAGGCGAGCGACCCCAGGCGGCCGCACGGCGAACTCGTGGCCGACGTGCTCGCCGTGCTCTGGGCGGCACCGGGACCCCTCACGCCGGGTCAGGTCAGGGACGCCCTCGGCGGGCGGCTCGCCCGGACCACCGTGACGACCATCCTCACCCGGCTGCACGAGAAGGGGACGCTGGCGCGCGAACGCGGCGGACGCGGCTTCGTCTACTCCCCCGTGCACGACGCACCCGGCCTGACCGCCAGCCGGATGCACCGCGAACTGCACCGCGACCCGCACCGGGACCTCGTGCTGGAACGGTTCGTCTCCGCCCTCTCCCCCGACGACGAGGACGTGCTGCGCCGCCTGCTGCGCACCGCCGAGGAGGGCCGGCAGTGAGCGTGCTGGTGGCCGTGCTGCTGGCGCTGGCCCTGGTCTGGCCCTGGGCGGCCGTCCCCGCCGCCCGGCGGCTGGCCGACCTGCTGCCGCCGAAGGCCGCCGCCCTCACCCTGGCCGGCTCGGCCGTGGCACTGGCCGGCAGCACGGTGTGGGCCCTCGGCGGCCTCGTCGCCGGCGGACTGCTCCACCTGATGCTGCTCGCGGAGGACGGCGGCGGCCCCGCCGGTCCGTCCGCCGCCGTCCCGCTCGCCGTGGCCGGCGGGGCCGCGCTGCTGGTCGTCGCCGGCCTGGCCGCGCGCCTGTGGCACCGGCAGCGGCAGCTGCTCGTGCGGACCTGGCGGAGCGTGGCCGGGCACCCGGACAGCGGCGAACTCCTGGTCGTCCCGGACGAGTCCGCGGACGCCTTCGCGCTGCCCGGCCACCGCGGCCGGCCCGGCCGGATCGTGGTGACCGCCGCGATGCTGCGCACCCTGGACCTCGACGGGCGGGACGTGCTGTTCGCCCATGAGCGGGCCCACCTCGCCGGGCGCCACCACCTGCTGGCCCGGACCGTCCAGCTCGCCTCGGCCGCGCACCCGGCCGTCCGCGGGCTGGCCGCGGCGACCTCCTTCCAGCTGGAGCGGTGGGCGGACGAGGAGGCCGCCGCCACGGTCGGGGACCGCCGGCTGGCGGCCGCGGCCGTCGCCCGGGCCGCCCTGGCCTCCGCCGCCTCCGGCCGGCACCCCAGCCTGCTGCCGGCCATCGGCACCGGGCCCGTCCCCCGCCGGGTCGGCGCCCTGCTCGACGCCCCGCCGGCGCCCCCGCGCGGACGGGCCCCGCGGACGGCGGCCGTCGCCCTGCTCGCCGTCGTCGCCCTCTCGCTCACCCTGAGCCTCGGCTCCGCCTTCGGCCTGCACGAGTACATCGAGCTGGTGCAGGAACAGGCGCAGCAGGTCGTCCAGCCGTAGCCGCGGCCGTACCCGCCGCCTCCGGCGCACCCGCCCCGGCCCGCCGGAGCGGGCGGCCCCGGCCACCCCCGGCCGCACGGCGGAACGCGCTCCCCGCCCCCGCACGCCCGGAGTCCGACCGGCCCTGCCCGCCGCCGCCCCGCTCGTCTACACTTCGGTAGACGGTGCGCACAGCTGTGCCCCTGCGCGGCCTCCCGCCCGACGGGCGCACGGCGCACCTCGACCACGGCGGCGGGACGGACGGCACGGCGGTCCGGCCGCACCCTGGCGAGGCGAACCCCGGGGCAGCCCCCGGTGCGGATGGAGCGCAGATGTACGACGGCCGCAAGGGCTCACCGAGCCCGCTCCAGCAGGCCATCCACCTGTTGCCGCTGGCCGGCCGGGCGGCCGAACTGCGCCTGACCCAACGGCTCGCGGAGCGCGGCATGACCCGCGCGCACCTGGCGATGCTGGCCGCGCTCGCCGAGCACGGGCCGCACGCGAAGCCCGATCTGGCCGCCCGGAGCGGCCTGGCCCTCGCCGACGCGCTGCCGATCGTGGCGGACCTGCTGGCCACCCGGCTCGTCGAGGTCTTCCCCGTCCACATCGACCGCCGCCACGAGGTGGTGATGGTGAACGCCGCCGGCCGGGAGCGGCTGGAACTGCTGCACACCGAGGCCGCCGCAGCCCAGGACGACCTGCTGCGCCCGCTCACCAGGGGCGAGCGGGCCCAGCTGAACGCCCTGCTGCGCCGGGTCTGCGCGGCGGCGGAGCGGCCCGGGCCCGGTACGCCCCGGGCCGCCGCCGCGCCGCAGGGCTGACCGGCGGGCGACCGCCTCACCCGGCCCGGCCGGCACATCCGGCGCCGGCGGTCCGGGGTGGGCGAGGACGCCCGGCCGGACCGCCGGCCGGGGCCGGCCCGCTCCCGGCGGCCGGTGCGGTCCGGCCGCCGGTCACGAGCCGGCCCGGCGGTGCGTCAGGAGATGACGGAGACCTGGTCCACCGTCCAGAACGCGCTGTTGGTGCCGGTGTAGCGGAACTGGAGCTGCGCCGTGGTGGCGCCGACCGGGACGCTGACCGTGAGCTTCTCGAAGGAGTTGAGGTCGCTCCGGTAGGACTTCACCAGCTGCGGGGTGCCGGTGCCGAAGACGACGTACAGGTCGCCGGTCTGCGGGCCGTCCACCTTGTAGTTGTTGGCGAAGGAGATGGTGGCCTGGGTGCCGCTGACCGGGAAGGCGGGGCTGACCAGCGTCGAGTCGAACTGGCCGGTGCCGTGCGTCTTGTCGTCCCACTCGTCGGAGTCGGCGACCGCGAAGACGTTGCGGGCGCGGACGTTGGTCTCCCGCGACTGGCCGAGCTGGGCGGCGGTCCAGAACTCGTCGGTGGCGAAGGCCCAGCCGCGCCACTCGGTGACGCCGCCGCTCGGCATCCGGGAGTTGTCGATGCTCCAGCCGGCCGGCGGGGTGTGGGTGAAGCCCTTGGTGGCGGCGGGGATGCCGGTCTCGTCCACCCGGGTCTGCAGGCTCGGGCGGAGCGCGTCGAAGGCGTCGGGGACGATCTCGTCGATCGGCTTCCCGTCGAGCTGCCACGCCGGGTTGACGGTCACGCCCTCGTGCTTGAGCACGGTGGGGGCGATGTCGACCGGCTTGACGTCGTAGCGGACCGAACCGGCCGTGTACCCGGCCCCGTTGACGACCTGGAAGGTCTGCCGCTCCACGGCGCTGTTCCCGCCGTGGCCGCCCGCGTCGGTGTGCCCGTGGTCGGTGGTGACGATGATCAGCCAGTCCTCGGCGGCGTAGGTCGGACGGTTGCGCACCGCCTGGACGACCTGCCCGACCAGCGCGTCCACCGAGTGGATCGCGGCGGCGTACTGGGTGCTGGTGCCGCCGTAGCTGTGGCCCGCCTCGTCGACCTCGTCGAAGTGCAGCATGGTCGTGTCGGGGTTGCCGTTGGTGAGGTAGTCGACGGCGTCCGAGGCGGTCTTGGTGTCGTTCTCGCTCTCGTCGATCCGCAGGTCCGGCGTCCCGTGGAAGACGGTGTCGGCGATCGGGTTCCAGGAGGCGGCGACCAGGGTGGAGGCGCTCGGCGCCGCCGTCTCCAGCCGGGTGGCGAAGTCCGGGTAGAGGGTGAACTGCGAACCGGCGAAGGTGTTGTCCTTCACGCCGTGCTTGTCGGGCCAGACGCCGGTGGCGATGGTCGACCAGCCGGGGCCGGAGAGCGTCGGGGCCAGCGGGTTGGCGTAGAGGTTGCTGGGGGCGGTCAGGCCCGAGGCCATCAGCGCCTTGATGTTCGGCGCGTCGGCGGTCAGCAGCTTGTCGTAGCGGGTGCCGTCGACACCGATCACCAGCGTCTTGGCCGTCTTGGTGCCGTTCGGCAGGCCCTTGTACGGACCGGTGGCGGCCGAGGCCTGGACACCGGTGAGGGGCAGCAGCGCCGCGGTCAGCGTGGCGGTGGCGAGGATGGCCCGAACGGGACGGGACATGCGCACAGGAGCTCCCAGGGGAGACGGAAGGAGGTGCAGGACGGGCGGCCCGGGACGAGGCACGATCCCGTCGGCTGCCGCTGACGAGCTTGGAGCCGCACGGCGCTCCCCCGGTTTCCCTGAAGGCACGGTTGTATGAACAACTCCCGAACTTAGGTTCAGACACGTTACCTGTATGTGATCGTTCGAGGGCCGCTGATCGGCCGCCGACCGACCGCTCGTCGGCTTCCGACCAGCCGCCGATCAGCTGCGGAACATCGCCGGCCACCCCGGGCCGTGGCGCGGCCCCGGAGCCGCTCCCGCCGCCCCGGAAAAGCCGTCCGCCCGCCCGCCGGAACGGCGCGGACAGGCGGACGGGCGGAAGAGGACCGGGCACCGGGACCACGCCCGGGCCGGGCGCGCGAGCCGGGGGCGGGCCCGGCGCAGGCCGGGCGAGGGCCGCGTTCCAGCCGCCCCGGGGCCGGATTCAGGCCGTCTTCAGGCCGACTTCAGGTCCGTCCGGGAGCCGGCCATGACGGCGTCCTGGCGGGCGCCGTCAGCCAGGCCCCCGCTGACCGCGTCGAGGTACTCGGCGACCGAATCCCGGTTCCGGATCAAGCAGTTGATGCGCTCGGTCATCCGGTCGCGTTCGAGCGTGAGGGTGGCGAGCATCTCAGGCGTGGCGTCCGGGAAGTGGATGGTTCGGGGCTTGTCGAGGCAGGGAAGGATCTGTTTGATGATCCTGGTCGGGAGTCCGGCGTCGAGCAGCCCGCGGATCTGCATCACCCGGTCCACGAACCGCTCGTCGTACTCCCGGTAGCCGTTCGGCGAGCGGGTGGAGACGATCAGCTGCTGCTCCTCGTAGTAGCGGAGCAGGCGGCGGGACGTGTCGGTGCGTTCCGACAGCTCTCCGATGCGCATGTGACTCACCTCACACTCGGTCCGGTTGACCCTCACATATATGTGAGGGTTCAAACATAGCCGCCATGAGCACACAGTTGCCAGTGGACATCCAGGCCGAACCCGATGACAACAAGCAAGCGGAGAACGAGAAACTCCCCGTCCTGGCGCTGCTGGCGCTGGCCACGGCCGTCTTCATCACCTGCCTGACCGAGACGCTCCCGGCGGGCGTGCTGCCCGCGATGAGCGCCGACCTCGGCGTCAGCGAGTCGGCCATGGGGCAGTCGGTGACGATCTACGCGATCGGGACCGCGCTCACGGCGATCCCGCTGACCGTGGCCACCGCCGCCTGGCGGCGCAAGCGCCTGCTGCTGACCGCGATGGCGGCCTTCGCCGTCGCCAACACGGTCACGGCGCTGTCGACCAACTACCCGCTGACCATGGCGGGCCGCTTCGTCGCCGGGGTGGCCGCCGGACTGGCCTGGGCGCTGCTGGCCGGGTACGCCCGCCGGCTGGCGCCGGTCCACCTCCAGGGCAAGGCGATCGCCATCGTCATGACCGGCATCCCGGTCGCGCTGTCGCTCGGCGTCCCCGCCGGCACCTACCTGGGCAAGGTGTTCGGCTGGGGGGTCGCGTTCCTGGTGATGTCGGGGCTGGCCCTGGTCGTGATCGGGTGGATCACCGCGACCGTGCCGGACCACCCGGGGCAGCGCCCCGAGGGCCGGACCCGCGTCCTCGGGGCGCTCTCCGTCCCGGGCGTGACGCCGGTGCTGTTCGTGACGCTGGTCTTCGTGCTGGCCCACACCGTCCTGTACGCCTACATCGCGACCTTCCTCGACCACCTCGGCATGGGCCGCTCCACCGACCTGGTGCTGCTGGTCTTCGGCATCGCCTCGATGGTGAGCATCTGGATCGTGGGCGCCCAGATCCAGCACCGGCTGCGGGCCCTGACGATCGGCAGCTCGCTGCTGGTCGCGGTGGCGGCGGCCGGCCTGGGCCTGCTGTCCGACAGCCACGCGCTGGTCTACGTGGCGGCGGCGCTCTGGGGTCTCGGCTGGGGCGGCGTCCCGACCCTGCTGCAGACCGCGGTGGGCGACGCGGGCGGCGAACAGGCCGACGCCGCCCAGGCGATGCTGGTCACCCTCTGGAACGTGGCGATGGCCGCCGGCGGGATCATCGGCGGCGTGCTGCTGAGCGTGCTCGGCGCCGAGTCCTTCCCGTGGAGCGTGCTGGTCCTGATGGCCCCGGTGGTGGCCGTGGTGTTCGCCGCCCGCCGGCACGGGTTCCCCCTCCGGCGCGGGTGAGCGCCGCCCGCTGAACGGACGAGCAGGAACCGGGGCACCGGGCGACTCCCGCGCCCCCGCGGGCCGGTGCCCCGCCCGGTGCGGGGCCCCGGCCGCCGCACCGGGGGCCGACGAACGACACGTCACGAAGGAGGAGGCGGGTGGCCGCCGAGATCGACGCACGTACCGCCAGGGCGCTGGAGTTCCGGACCGCGCACTACGTCACGGCCGTCGCCGAGCAGCTGATGGCCGACGGCGTCCCCGTGACCTCGGTGTACAGCTGCGGCCCCTACTCCGGCCCGGAGGACTCCTTCGAGGACGTCGAGGGCGGCATCGACTTCACCCATCGCTTCGGCCGGCAGATCTCCCCGGACTCCGAAGGGGGCCTGCACTGGACCGGCACCTCGGGCTGGTGCTACCTGCGGAGCACCGGCCCGGTCCGTGACTTCCTGGCCGGCGCCGGGTGGATGGAGGAGGGGCTGCTGCCCGAACCGCACCGGGTGGCGGCCTTCCTGGACACCGTACGGCTGACCCCCGCCGCGGCGGGCAGCCGCGAGCGCCCCCGCTACCGGGCCACCGGCCGCGGGGTCCCCGAGCTGCTCGACCGCCTGGCCGGGTACGTGCCCGGCCCGCCGGCCCAGCACGCGCCGCAGCCGAGGTTCGCCGAACTCCGGGCCCGGGCGTACCACGAGCGGGTCCGGACGGCACTGGCGCCGCAGGGGCCCGATCCCGTACTCGAACTGCCGCTCCGGGCCAGCGAGTTCCAGGCGGTGCTGCACCTGCTCGAATACGCCGAGGTGGCCTCCTCCTCCTTCGGCCCCGGCGTGCTGGCCGGGCGGCTGTCCGAGGCGCTGCAGGCCCGGCGCGGGCCCGCGCCGAAGCCGCCCGCGGCCGGCCCGCCCGCCGCAGCGCCCACCGCCCCCGGCGCCGCCGGCCCACCCGCCGCCGCCAGCGGCCCCCGCACGCCGCCCTCCCGCACCGGCGGGCCGCGCCGGGCGGTGGCGGGCCTGGGCTGTTCCGAGCGGATCGCCGCCGACCTGTACCAGATATTCCGCTGACCCCGCTGTCTCAGGAGACCGTCTGCCGTGCCCGTGAAACAGATCCATCTCGCCGCTCAACTCCCCAGTGTCCAGCACACGGTGATCTGGTCGGACCCGCATGCGGGCAGCCAGATCGCCTTCGACTCGTTCGCCCGGCTCGCCCGGACCGCCGAGCGCGGCAAGTTCGACTTCTTCTTCCTCTCCGAGGGCCTGCGGCTGCGCGAGCACAAGGGACGCGTGCACGACCTCGACGTGGCGGGCCGGCCCGAGGCGCTGACCGTGCTCGGCGCGCTCTCCGCCGTCACCACGCACATCGGGCTGGCCGCGACGGTCAACTCCACCTTCAACGAGCCCTACGACGTCGCCCGGCGGGTGGCCACCCTGGACCACCTGAGCGGGGGCCGGGCCGCCTGGAACGTGGTGACCAGCTACGACGCGTTCACCGGCGAGAACTTCCGGCGGGGCGGCTTCCTCGACGAGGCCGACCGCTACACCCGGGCGGCCGAGTTCCTGCACACCGCCCAGGAACTGTGGGACAGCTGGCGGCCGGGCGACTTCCGGGCGGACGCCGCCTCCGGCGAGTTCATCCGGGCCGGGGCCGGCCGGTTCGCCCACCGGGGACAGCACTTCGACATATCCGGCCGGTTCAGCACGCCGCCCGGCCCGCAGGGGCGCCCGGTGATCATCCAGGCGGGGGACTCCGCCGAGGGCCGCGAGTTCGCGGCCGCGGACGCCGACGTCATCTTCAGCCGGCACAGCGACCTGGCGAGCGGCCGGGCCGCCTACCGGGACGTCAAGGCGCGGCTCGCCAAGTACGGCCGCGCCCCGGAGGACCTGAAGATCATCCCGTCGGTCAGCTACGTCCTGGGCGACACGCCCGCGGAGGCCGCCGAACGCGCGGAGGAGGTCGCCCGCGCCCAGGTCGGCCCGGAGACCGCGCTGATGCTGATGGAGGCGGCCTGGGGCCGCGACCTGTCCGGCTACGACCCGGACGGCCCGCTGCCGGACGTCGACCCGGTCCCGGAGAGCGTCGTCACCAAGGGGCACAACCTGTACCGCAGCCGGGGCCGCGACGAGACCGTCCGGCACTGGCGGAAGATCGCGGAGGAGGGCGGGCTGAGCATCCGGGAGCTGATCACCGAGGTCACCGCGCGGCCCACCTTCGTCGGCACGCCGCGCCAGGTCGCCGACGCCATGAACGAGTTCGTGCAGAGCGACGCCGCCGACGGCTTCGTGTTCTCCCCGAACGTGGTGCCCGGCGGACTGGACGAGCTCGTCGACCGGGTGGTGCCGCTCCTCCAGGAGATGGGCGTCCACCGTGCCGAGTACACCGGCGGCACGCTCCGCGACCACCTCGGGCTGCGCCCGGCCCGGCACCACCACTCCGAGGAGACCCCGTGACCCACCTCCACCTCGCGGTCGCCCTGGACGGCGCCGGCTGGCACCCCGCGGCCTGGCGGGAGCCGGACGCCCGGCCCGCCGAGATCCTGACCGCCCGCTACTGGGCCGACCTGGTCACCGAGGCCGAACGCGGCCTGCTCGACTTCGTCACCTTCGAGGACACCCTCGGCCTGCAGACCTCCGCCTTCCACCTGCCGGACGACCGGACCGACCACGTCAGGGGCCGGCTGGACGCCGTCCTGCTGTCGGCCGCGCTGGCCCCGCTGACCTCGCACATCGGGCTGGTCCCGACCACCAACGTCACCCACACCGAGCCGTTCCACCTCGCCATCGGCATCGCCTCGCTGGACCACGCCAGCCTGGGGCGGGCCGGCTGGCGCCCGCAGATCACCTCCCGGGCCGCCGACGCCGCCCACTTCGGCCGGCGCACCACCCCGCAGCTGACCGACGAGGACGTCCGGGACTCGGAGCTGATCGCCGCCCGGCTGCGCGAACTGTTCGACGAGGCCCACGAGGTGGTGGAGGTCGTCCGCCGGCTCTGGGACAGCTGGGAGGACGACGCGGAGATCCGGGACGCCCAGACCGGGCGCTACCTCGACCGCGACAAGGTGCACCACATCGACTTCGTGGGTGCGCACTTCAGCGTCCGCGGCCCCTCGATCACCCCGCGCCCGCCGCAGGGCCAGCCGGTGGTGGCCGTCCTGGCGCACGCCGGCACGCCGTACGAACTGGCCGCCGCCGGGGCCGACGTGGTGTTCGTCACGCCGCAGTCCCGCGCGGACGCCGTGACCAGGCTCGGCGAGTTCGAGCAGGCGCGGCAGCGGTCCGGCCGGCCCGCCGGCGACCCGATCCGGGCCTTCGCCGACCTGGTGGTCTTCCTGGACGACGAGCCGGGCCGGGCCGCCGGACGCAAGCACCGGCTGGACGAGCTGGACGGCAGCGTGTTCGGTTCGGACGCGGCGGTCTTCACCGGCACCCCGGGCGAGTTGGCCGACCTGCTGCTGGAGTGGCAGGGGACGGGACTGGACGGGTTCCGGCTGCGGCCGGGCACGCTGCCGCACGACCTCGCCGCCATCACCGGGGGCCTGGTGCCCGAGCTCCAGCGGCGCGGGGCGTTCCGCACCGCCTACGGGGCCGACACCCTGCGCGGGCTGCTCGGCCTGCCCCGGCCCGCCAACCGCCATGCGCGGGCCGGTGCCGCGGGAGCCGTACGGTGATCCGCCCGGTCCGCGGGGCGGGCGGGCGGCCCGCGCCGGCGCCGTCCTCGCCCGCCGCCGGGCCGGTCCCGTCGGCGCCGGAGTTTGCGTGGGTGATCCCCGGGGCCTGAAACATTTCTGGCAAGAAAATTTGATGAATGATTCCGGGCGCGGCCCGCCGAACAATGACTGTCCGCGACTTCATTTCGGTCGACCCTGTACGCACCGTGAGGAGTTGCGGCGCGCCGTTGACCGCCGGGATCGTGGCGCGGCCTCCTGACGACCCCGGGTCCCAAACCCTCGGTCTTCGGGGGGCCGCGCCTGCCTCCGTTTCCTCGGTGTGAAATCCAAAGCCGGATGGGCAGGCTGAATCGGTATCAATTCGGACAGATTCCCTGGAGAACCGGCCCGGGAGCGCGGTGCGGCGCCGGGCATTGCTTGCCCTTGTAGGCGCCGGGTGTCAGGATATGGGCGGATCGCACGCGGTTCGAACGAAAATTCCCCGTGCATCCCGGGGCGCCGCACCTCCACCCGGGCCGGGCGCCGAAACCCCTTCGAGTCCCTAGGGAAGCAGGGCCGATGCAGAGCCGCCGTGACCGAGCAGCCATGCTCTTCGCGCGATGTAGCGACGGCCGGTGACCTGACTCCGGGACGGTGCCGGGGCCGGGCGGAGCGCCGTGCCCACCGCCGGAGGGCGGCGTGCCGCCCCGCTCCCCCGGCACCCGTGGCCTGCCCCGCCCCGGCCCGCCCCGCCGTCCACCACCCGGGGGCCGGCCTCCTGTCACCCGCCCGCCGTCACCCACCGGCCGTCCGGTCGTCCCCGCCGGGACGGGCGGGGACCCTCCGCGCCGTTTTCACCTTCAGGCCCGCGTGATCACCGGGACGTTGTAACGCCCCTGTTTATGGAGGAGACGAGGGAACATGGTACGCGTGCTGTTAGTCGGAGAACATTCTGCCGTGGCCGAGTCAATGCTCTACAGCCTTCTGCGACAAGGGTACGAGGCCAAGAGCGCCGACACCGGCAGAGAGGCACTGGAAATGTACCGCGACGTCGACCTGGTACTGCTCGATCTCGACCTTCCCGATATCGACGGACTGGAAGTCTGCCGGACGATGAGAGCCGCCGGCAGCACACCCATCATTTCCTTCGCGGGCCGCGACACCGAGTCGGACCGGGTCCACGCCCTGCAGGCCGGTTCGGACGACTGCGTGGTGAAATCCTGCGGGCCGCGCGAAGTCGTCGCCCGCATAGAAGCGGTGATGCGCCGGACCCAGGCCACCACCCCCTCCTCGAAGGACATCTCGCTCCGCCCGCTGCACATCAACGGCCGGACCCGCGAGGTGCGGCTGGACGGCCGCGTCGTCAACGTCACCGCCAAGGAGTTCGAACTGCTCTACGTCCTGGCCTCCAACCCCGAATCGGTGGTCTCCCGCAAGGAACTCATGGCGAAGGTCTGGGAGTGCGACTGGATGGAGTCCAGCCGCACCCTCGACACGCACGTCAGCAGCCTGCGCAGCAAGCTCGGCGCCAGCAAGTGGATCATCACCGTCCGGGGCGTCGGCTACCGGATCGGGAGCGGCTGAACCCGGTGGCCCCGGACCGGCGCCGGCGGGCCGGGCGGCGTCACCGGGCGATGCTCAGGCCGGGCCGGCCCGCCGCGCCAGCCGTCGCAGCAGCGGGTGCTCGCCGATGCCGCCTCGCCGCGTGCCCGCCGCGCGCAGCGCCCACCAGACGCTGGCGAGGTTCGAGCTCAGCAGCACCCGGTCCGGGTGTCCGCCCAGCTCGGCCAAGGCGTCCAGGGTGAACATCCCGGTGCCGGTGAAGAGCAGCGCCGCGTCCTCGGGCACGTCCTGCTGCCGGAGTTGGGCGAGCAGCCCCTCGGTGGTCACGGCGTACGGATCGAACACGCCGTCGGCCGACACCTGCACCACCCGGTCGACGGTGATCCCGGCCTGCTCCCAGTACGTGCGGGAGAGGTCCGTCAGCCACGGCTCGTAGGGCGAGACCAGGGTGAGCCGGGTCAGCCCGAGGGCCTCGCAGGCGTCCAGGGTGGCCAGCGCCGAGGACCGGACCGGGAAGCCGGTGCGGGCCGAGAGCTCCGCGCAGAACTTCCGGTCGCCGTCGGGCGCGTGCAGGTAGTGCGAGGCGCTGCAGGCCACCACGGCCGCGTCGAGCGGCAGCCGGCCGAAGCCGGCCAGGACGTCCGGCAGGACTTCGTTGTAGGTGTCCAGCATTTCCCGCAGGCCACTGTCCGGGGTGGTCGGGAAGCGGGTCGTGTGGAATGCCGCACCGAGGCCGAGGAGATGGCCGTACTCCGGCTCGGCGGTCGGGTTTTCCGGAGGGACGACCAGCCCTATTCGCGGCACGGAGGGAATTCCCATGGCGGTCTCACCCGTCGGTCGGAGACATTTCCCCCACGCTATCCCCGGCCGAAGTCCGCGACACTACGGGAAACCGTAGTCCCGGCCGTCCCCGAACTTTCCGGCGGCCCGTCCGCCGCGTCCCGGTGCCGGCTCAGTGCCGGGGCCAGCTGGGCCCGTCGCCGGATGGACAGTTTGAGGTAGATGCGGGTGATCTGGAGTTCCACCGCGCGGGTGGAGACCGACAGGGCCTCGGCGATTCCCCGGTTCGTCATGCCGTCCACCGCCATCGCCGCGACGCGCTCCTCGTGCGGGGTCAGTTCGCAGGCGCGGGGGCCGCGGCGCGGGCCGGGCGGGCGGGCGGCCGGGGGTGCGGACCCGGCCGGCGCCGCGAGCCTGCCCACCGGGTCCCAGGCGCGGACCTGGATCCGGGCCACCGCGCGGGAGCGCAGGTAGGGGTCCTGGTCGAGGATGCGCAGCATGGCCGCCCGGTCCGGCGCCCGGCAGAGCAGCAACTCCCCGGAGCCGTCCTGCCAGGGGCCGCTGTCGATCAGCACGCCGTCCCTGGCCCGGCCGTCCCAGTAGGCGCGGTGCTCCCGCAGTCCTTGCAGGTGGCTCCCGGGTTCCGCGCGGAAGGCCAGCTCGACAACGAAGATCATTCGATTCCCCCATTCCTGCGGCCGGGCGACCGGGCCGTCGGACTCCGAGCACCCTAGACCAGAATCCCGGCACCCGCAGTAAGTGTTGTGGACGAATTGACGGACCGCACGGCCGGTCCTGCCCGTCCTTCCCGGTCTGACATTCGCCTGACATCGGCATGATGAAGCTTGACAAAGCTCTGACACGGAAGATCTTGACCCTCGCTCAAGTACGGGTGAGGCTGGTGATCAGCTTCCACCGCACCTCGCCGCCCTGATTCCGTACGATCTGCGACTGTCGGGCTGATCAGTTCCCCAACGGGTTCTGAAATAAGGAGTGAATGCAATGGCAACGCCAGCGAACGGCGAAATTCCCCCCGAAGAACTGCCCCGAATATCCGATGCCACCCTGCGCGACTCCGCGCACATGGCCGGCGTCGAGTTCGACGCCAAGGACGCCGCGGTCATCGCCGAACTGTTGGTGAAGACCGGCGTGGAGCTGGTCGAGGTGGGCATGGTCTCCGGCCCGGACTCGGCCGACGCGGACCTGGTCCTGGCCACGCACGAGGCGGTCGGCCCCGAACGCAGCCTGACCCTGGTGGTCGTGAGGGACCGTCAGCAGGTGGCGAAGGCGCTCGACGAGGCGCTGCGGCTGGGCGTCCGGTCCGTGATGTTCTCGATCCCGACCTCGGAGGAGCACGCCCGGCTGAAGCTGGCCTCGCCGAGCACGAAGTACCTGATCTCGGTGGCGCGCACGGCCATCGAACTGGCCAAGGACCGCGGCTTCCACGTCACCTTCAGCGGTGAGGACGGGGCCCGTACCCCCAGGGAGCGACTGGTCCCCTACGTCACGGCCGGCTTCGAGGCGGGGGCCGACCGGTTCCGGCTGGCGGAGACCGTCGCCTGCCTGTCGCCCTGGCAGATGGAGACGGTGATCGGGGAGATCGCCGCGATCGACGGCGCCGAGATCGAGATCCACTCGCACAACATGCTGGGCATGGCGGTCGCCAACTCGCTGGCCGCCTACCGGGCCGGGGCGCGCTGGATCTCCGCCACCGCCGGCGGCATCGGCGAACGCGGCGGCAACGCGCCGCTCGCCGAACTGCTCACCTCGCTGCGCGTCGTCCACGGCGACACCCGCTTCGACCTCAGTCACCTCACCGAGCTCACCAACACCGCGCTGCGGGGCGCCCGGCTCGGCCACGCCTTCCAGTCCGGCCCGACGGCCCCGCACGCCTTCGCCTACGAGCTGCCCGGCCAGCTGACCCACCCGGAGGCGTACGAGACCCTCCCGCCGGAGGTGGTGGGCAACTCCCGCGAGCTGCGGGTGCGCACCCGGCTGACCACCCCGCTCGTCCGCTGGGCGCTCGGCGAGCTGGCCGACTCGCTCGACGTGGGCGTCTTCACCTCCTGGCTCGCCGAGCGCCAGGCGCACGGCGAGGACCTGCTCGACCGGGACGCGATCCGCGCGGCGGCCGTCCAGTACCGGTCCGCCTGACCCGGCCGGCCCGGCCCACGCACCGCACCCACGCCACACATACCTCCACCCACCTGCACCCACCTGCACCCACCGACCCGATACGACCGCGGAGAAGACCATGTCTGTAGGAACGCTCACCGGACTCTGCCCCGAGTGCGAGACCGACCTCACCACACCACCGCTGGTGCAGGGCGAGACCATCGCCTGCCCCGAGTGCATGCTGACGCTGCGGGTCGAGGACGTCGCGGAGGGCCGTCTGAGCCTCCAGATGGTCGAGGTGCAACTGCGCGATTGGGGCCAGTGAGCCGATGAGCCGTACTGTCGCCATCGTCGCCGACCGGGTCGGCTGGGAAGAGCGCCGGCTGATCGACACCGCCGCGGGCCTCGGCCTGCGCATCGAGTGGGTGAACGACGAGTCGCTCGCCCTGGGTGACCAGGACGCCGCCTCGCTCGGCGGTTACGCCGCCGTCCTCGTCCGCAGCCGCAGCTACACCCGGGGCGGCCTGATCGCCACCCTCGCGGAGGCGGCCCGGATCCCCACCCTGAACACCGCCCCGGCCATCCACGCCTGCGAGAACAAGCTGACGCTCCGCGCCCAGCTCCGGGCGGCCGGGGTGCCGGTGCCCGACTTCCGCCTGGTGCTGTCCCGGCGGGACTTCGAGCGGGCGCTGACCGAACTGCCCCCGCCCGTGGTGCTGAAGCCGGTCTTCGGCGGCATGGGCAAGCGGGTCACCCTGCTGCGCGACGCCGACTCCGCGCAGTCGGTCTACGACTACGTGGAGGACCTCGGCCACGGGTTCGAGCAGGCCTCGCTGGTCGAGCCCTACCTGGCGGGCGGCGCCTCGCTGCGCTGCTTCACGGTCGGCCGCGAACTGGTCGCCGTCGCCGAGTTCCGCAGCGCCGGCACGGACTGGCGCAGCAACGCGGCCCTCGGCAACCGCAACCGGGCAATCGACCTGGACCCCGAGGTGCAGAAGATCGTCGACGGCGTCCTGGACGTGCTCGGCGCCGGCATCTTCGGCATCGACCTCTTCAGCACCCCCGACGGCTACGTCGTCAACGAGGTCAACCACGCCCCCGCCTTCCGGGCCGTGGCCTCGGCGACCGGGGTGGACATCGCCGACGCGATCGCCCGCTACGTACAGGAGGAGACCGGATGATCCGGGTCGGCATTCTCGGGGCCTCCGGGCTCGCCGGCGGCGAACTGATCAGGCTGGTGCTCCAGCACCCCGACCTGGAACTGACCTTCCTCGGGGGCTCCTCCAGCGCCGGCCGGCGCCCGGCCGAGCTCCACCCGGGCCTGCGGCTGGACCTCGGGCTGACCATCGAGACGCTGCCCGACAGCCTGGCCGACCGCTGCGATGTGGTCTTCCTGGCCACGCCCGCACCGGTCTCGGCCGAACTCGCGGCGGAGCTCGCCGACCAGGTCCCCTGCGTCATCGACCTCAGCGGCGCGTTCCGCATCCGCACCCCCGACCTGCACGACCGCTGGTACCCCAAGGTCCGCCGGGCGGAGGGGCTGGCCGACCGCTTCGTCTACGGCGTCCCGGAGCTGATCGGGGACCAGCTGGCCGGGGCCGCGCTGATCTCCCTGCCGGGCTGCTTCGCCACCGCGATCACCATCGGGCTCGCCCCGCTGGTGCTCTCGCTCGGACTCAACCTGCGGACCGTGGTGGTGGACGGCAAGACCGGCTCCAGCGGCGGCGGCCTCGAACTGCGCACCGCCAACCTGCACCCGCTGCGCAACGGCGCCATCGCGCCGTACTCCCCGGCCGGCCACCGGCACGGGGCGGAGGTCAAGGACTTCCTGGACCGCAGCAAGCCGGGCGGCGTCGAGTCGCTCAGCATGTCGGCGTACGGGGTGTCGCACGTCCGCGGGCTGATGGCCAGCAGTTACGTGTTCACCGACGACGAGGTGGACGCGCGCTCCCTGCAGCGGGCCTACCTGCGCTTCTACAAGGAGCACCCGTTCGTACGGGTGCGCCGGCACAACGAGACGCTGATCCCGGTGCCCGACCCGCAGGCCGTGCTGGGCTCCAACTACTGCGACGTGACCGCCCTGCACGACGAGGAGGGCGGGCGGATCGTCGTCCTGGCGGCCCTGGACAACATGGTCAAGGGCGCGGCGGGCCAGGCGCTCCAGGCCCTCAACATCCGCTTCGGCCTCCCCGTGGAGACCGGCCTGACCATGCAGCCGGTGATGCCCGCATGAGCGGTACGACACCTTCGAACACCCCCACCGTGGTCAAGCTCGGCGGCAGCACCGTCGACGACCTGGCCGACTCCTGGTGGGACGACCTGGCCGGGTTCGGGCAGCAGCGGCCGCTGGTCCTGGTGCACGGCTGGTCCAAGCCGCTGAAGAACCTCGGCGCGCGCTACCGCGACCCGTCCGCGATCCTGCGCGACCGGTACGGCAACCAGAGCCGCTGGACCACACCGGAGGTCATCGAGGACATCAAGACCGTCAGTGCCGAGCTGGCCGAGGACGTCATCGCCCGCCTGGCGCGGCGCGGCATCACCTCGGAGCGGCTGCTCGGCAGCGACGGCCTGGTGACCGCCGGCGAGGGCGAGCGGTGGTGGTGGAAGGAGAAGCAGCTGGTCGAGCTGGAGAACCTGGTCGGCCCGATCACCGGCGTGGACCCGGCCCCGCTGAAGAACCTGCAGCCCGGCCACGCCTACCTGGTCACCCCGCTGGCCCGGAACGGGGCCGGCCAGGAGGTCAACACCGACGCCGACCGGGCGGCCGCCGCCGTCGCCGGGGGCATCGGGGCCGAGCAGCTGATCCTCGTCACCGACGTCGCCCACCTGCTGATCGACGACCGGCCGGTCCCCCGGATCACGGCGGAAGCCGCCGCGAAGTTCCGGGACAAGGGCGCCACCGGCGGCATGCGCAAGAAGTTGCGGGCCGCCGGCGAGGCCCTGGACCGGGGCGTGGACCGGGTGGTCATCGGCAGCGCACCCGTCACCGAGCTGGTCGCCGGACGGACCGGAACCGTCATCACCCGAACGTGAGGAGCACAGCACGTGGCGAAATCCCGAGTGCTGGTCGTCAACAACGGAACGCTGTCCCTGAAACAGCTCCGCAGCCGCTTCGAGGAACTCGGCTCGGAGACCGAGGTGACCACCGCCGCGTCCGTACCCGCCCGGCTGGACGGCCGCTACCAGGCAATCGTGCTCAGCGGTACCAAGGTACGGGCCTATGACGGCGAGTTCTACAAGCCGCTGATCGACCTCGTCACGGAGGCCGACGTCCCCGTCTTCGGGATCTGCGGGGGCATGCAGATCATCGCCGTCGCCGCCGGCGGCCGGCTCGCCGAGGGGCCGCAGCGGGTCGGCGGCTACCAGGTGGAGGTCGACAAGGAGGAGCCGCTCTTCACCCATGTGAAGCCGGTGGTGACGGTCTTCCACCGGCACACCCTCTACCTCCAGGAAGCCCCCGGGGGCTTCCGCTCGATCGGCCGCTCCGAGCACGCACCCGTGGAGTTCATCCGCTCCGAGGACGGCCGGATCTTCGGCGCCCAGGCCCACCTGGAGTTCCGCAGCGACGGCCTGGAGATCCTGCGCGGCTTCGCCCAGCTCTACCAGTGACGGCCCGCCACGCGCGGACGGCGGCGCCACCCGGCGCCGCCGTCCGCGGGTGTGGTGCGCCCCCACCCTCCCGAACGACCCATGGACCAGAGGACTCCGCAATGACTTCGAACGAAACTCAGGCGCCCGCCTTCACCACGCACCTCAACGGCAGCGGCGGCGACATCAGGGGCTGGGTGGTGGTCGACTCCCTCGTCGACGGCCTGGCCATGGGCGGCACCCGGATGACCACCGGGGTCACCGAGGAGGAAGTCGCCGGACTGGCCCGCGACATGACCGAGAAGTTCACCCTGGCCGGGCTGCGGATCGGCGGCGCCAAGGCCGGCATCGTCTCCGACGGCGGCAACCGCGAGGAGACCTTCCGCACCTTCGGCCGTACCGTCAAGCCGCTGCTGCACGGCGGCATCCACCTCGGCATCGACATGGGCGTCACCCCGGCCGACCGGGCGGTGTTCTTCGCCGAGGCCGGCTACGACCCGCGCTTCCGGCTCGGCGCCCCGGACATGCCGATCGACTGGCGCACCTACTACGAGCCGCTGATCGACTGCACCGGCCACGGCGTCGGGGTGGCCGCGGTCACCGCCCTGGAGGCGAACGGCCGCACCGGGCCGGCCCGGGTCGTGGTGCAGGGCTTCGGCGCGGTCGGCCGCGCGGTCGCCCGGTTCCTGGAGGACCGCGGGCACCTGGTGGTCGGCGTGGCCGACATCGAGGGCACCATCAGCGCGGACCGGCTTCCGGTGGCCGACCTGGTCGCCATCACCGACGAGTTCGGCCGGATCGACCGCTCCCGGCTGCCGCAGGACGTCACCCTCTCCGGCGAACCGGACGCCTGGCTCGACCTGGACGCCGACCTGCTGATCCTGGCCGCGCAGAAGTACGCGCTCAACGCCGAGAACACCCACCGCCTGCGGGCCCGCCTGGTGGTCGAGGGCGGCAACCTGGCCTCCAGCGCCGAGGCCAAGGAGAAGGCGGCGGCCGCGGGCGCCGTCCTCGTCCCGGGCGTGATCGCCAACATCGGCGGCGCCGCCTCGGCCGCCCTGGCGGTCACCCGGGTGGTCCCGTTCGAGCTGCCGGCCGAGGCCCGCAAGCAGTGGGTGTTCGACTGGGTCGGCGACCGGGTCAGGAAGAACACCCGGGACCTGCTGGAGATCGCCGCCGGGCGCGCCGGCAACCCGCTGCCCGAGCTGCTGGACGTCCGCCGCAAGGAGCGCGGATGACCGGGGCCGGGCCGGCCGGGCGGGAACAGGCCCCGGACCGGACCGCCGAGTACCTGCAGCGGGGCTGGTGGCGCGAGGAGACCTTCCTCGACGACCTGCGCCGGCAGGCCCGGCTGCGGCCGCACAAGCTGGCCGTCGCCGGGCGCCGGATCACCGAGTCCCGCACCGACACCCTCGACTACTCCGAACTCGCCCGGCTGACCGACCGGTTCGCCGTGGCACTGCTCGAACTCGGCGTCCGGCGGGGCGACTTCGTCGCCGTTCAGCTGCCCAACCGCTGGGAGTCGGTGCCGCTGCTGTTCGCCGCCGTCCGGGTCGGCGCGGTGATCTGCCCCATCGACCCGGTCTGCCGGGAGGAGGAGCTGCGCCACCGCCTCGAACTGACCGGGGCCCGGGTCTGCGTCACCGTCCCGGAGTGGGACGGCTACCCGCTGGCCGCGCACCTCACCGCGCTGAAGGCGGAACTGCCGCTGGAGCACGTGGTGGTGGTCGGCGGCCGGAGCGCGGGTGCGCTCTCCTTCGAGGACCACTTCGTCGCCACCCCCTGGGAGGAGGGCCGGACCGGCGAGCTGGACGGCCTCGAACTGACGCCGGACGAGCCGTTCGTGGTGCTGTTCACCTCCGGCACCACCGGCCCGTCCAAGGGCGTCCTGCACAGCCAGAACACCATCCACGCGGCGGTCCGCGGCTACGCCGACACCTTCCTGCTCGACGACAGCCTGGTGGCGGCCGTCACCACCCCGCTGGTGCACTACTCCGGCTTCGGGCAGGGCGTGCTGACCGGCGTCATGCTCGGCGGCACCGTCGTCTTCCAGGACGTCCGGCAGAACGCCGCCCTGCTGGACCTCGTCGAGCGCTACGGCGCCACGCTGGTCTACGGGCCGCCGTCCACGCTCGCCGACATCGCGCGGTCCCAGCGGGCCGACCCGCGCGACGTCAGCACCCTGCGGCACGCGGTCACCGGCTCCGCGCCGGTGCTCCAGGACCTGGTGGACGAGGTCCGCGAGACGCTGGACGCCCGCACCTACTCGGTGTGGGGGATGTCCGAGTTCGGCCCGGTCACCATCACCCGGCTCGACTACGAGGTGAACCGGGCGGCCCGCAGCAACGGCGGGCCGATCGGCTCGATGGAGCTGCGGATCGACGCCCGCGAGGACCCGGGCACCCGGGCCCGGGTCGGCCGGCTGCGGGTCCGGGGGGCGGCCCAGGCCCTCGGCTACTACAAGCGCGAGGACGCCTTCGCCGCCGAACTCGACGCCGAGGGCTGGTTCGACACCGGGGACCTGGCCCGCGACGACGACCGGGGCGGCATCCGGGTGCTCGGCCGGGCCAAGGACGCCCTGCTGCGGGACGGCGCCGTCGTGCCGATGACGGAACTGGAGGCGATCATCTCGCGCCACCCCGCGGTGGCCGAGACCGCCCTGGTCGGGACCACCGGCCGGATCGACGACCCGATCCTGGCGGTGGTCGTGCCCAGCGGCGGCGCCGGACCCGGGCTCGACGGCATCCGCGCCCACCTGCGCGAGGCGGGCCAGGAGGAGCGCTTCCTGCCGGACCGCCTGGTGCTCGTCGACGCCCTGCCCAAGACCCTCACCGGCAAGGTCCGCAAGGCCGAACTGCGGCGCCGCCATGGCGGGGAGTAGCCCCCGACGGGGCGGGCGGCACCCCCGTCCCGCCCCCGCCGGCCCGCACCCCGGCCCGCGAGTCCACCCGTACCCCGGAGCCCGCCCGCACCCCGGCGCCCTACCCCGTCCCGGAGTCCGCCCACGCCCTGGAGCCCACCCATGACCGAGCCCGCGAAGGTGACCCTGTCGGCGACCCTGGCCGCCGACGAGGCCCTGGCCCGCCGGCGCGCCGCCGGCGAGCAGGTCCTGATCATGGCCAGCGGGGAGATCGGCCTGCCGGTCCTCCCCGAACTGCGGGCCCGGCTCGCCGCCGCCGCCGGCGAGAGCTCCTACGGCCCGGTGGCGGGCGGCCCCGCCCTGCGCACCGCGGCCGCCGGCTACTGGCAGCGGCGCGGCCTGGCCGCCGACCCGGAGCTGGTGGTGGCCGGTCCTGGCAGCAAGTCCCTGCTGTTCGCCCTGATCACGGCCGTCGGCGGCGACGTGGTGGTGCCCCGGCCCAGCTGGGTCAGCTACGCGGCCCAGGCCGAGCTGACGGGCGGCCGCGTCCTGCGGGTGCCCGTCCGGCCGGGACAGGGCGGCGTGCCGGACCCGGACGGGCTGCGGGAGGCGGTCCTCGCCGCCCGCGCCGCCGGACAGGACCCGCGCTCGGTCGTGGTCACCCTGCCGGACAACCCCACCGGCAACGTCGCGCCGCCCGGCACCGTGCGGCGGCTGGCCGAGGCCGCCCGCGAGCTGGACCTCGTCATCATCTCCGACGAGATCTACACCGACCTGGTCCTCGACCCGGACACCCCGGCCGTCTCCCCCGCCGTGTTCGCCCCCGAACGCACCGTGGTGACCACCGGGCTGACCAAGAACCTGGCGGTCGGCGGCTGGCGGACCGGGGTCGCCCTGCTGCCCTCCGGAGCGGCCGGACGCCGGCTGCACACCCGGCTGGTCGCGATTGCCAGCCAGATCTGGTCCAGTCCCCCGGCCCCCGTCCAGGTGGCGGCCGCCTACGCCTTCGGCGAGCCGCCGGAGGTCCTCGCGCGGGTGGCCGCCGCGCGCCGGCTGCACGGGACCGTCGCCCGCGCGGTCGCCGAGCGGTTCACGGCCGCCGGGGCCCTGCTGGACCCGGTACGCGCCACCTGCTACCTCTACCCGGACTTCGAGCCGCTGCGCGACACGCTCGCCGCCGGCCACGGCGTGCACACCGGCACCGCGCTGACCCGGCTGCTCGGCGACCGCTACGGCCTGGGGGTGCTGGCCGCCGAGGCCTTCGGGGAGGACCCGGGCCCGCTGCGGCTGCGCGCCGCCACCAGCAGGCTCTACGGCGACACCGCGCAGCGCCAGGACGCCGCGCTGACCGCCGCCGACCCGCTCGGCCTGCCCTGGATCCAGGAGTCCGTCGACCGGATCGAGGAGGTCCTGGCCGACCTCACCGCCCCCCGCGCCGGACGCCCCTCCGGCCACCCCGCCGAACGGGCTACCACCGCACGGCCTACCACCGTCCCCGGCACCCGGCCCACGCCGGTCCGACCGCACCAACGAGCCCAGGAGGACCCAGAGATGTCCGTACTCTTCGAATGCGAATACCAGGGCGAGCGGTACGTGGGCTTCGAGAAGCCCGTACCCGGCGCCCCGCTGACCCTCTACCGGGTGAACGACGGCCGGCTGCAGGCCGAGTTCATCGCCGCCGAGTCCCCCGCGGAGGTCATCGCCGCGATCAGGGCCGAGGCCGAACCGGTCGTCGTCGAGGGCGGCGAGGAGCAGATCCGCTACCTGCCGCCGCTGCTGCCCGAGGCCACCGGCAACGCCCTGCTGAGCGGCTTCATGCGCACCCACAAGTCCAAGTTCGAGGGCGAGCCGAGCGAGGACGAGGAGTTCGTGGCGCCGAACTGGTTCTTCAAGGGCTTCGGCTCCTGGCTCCGGCTGCCCGGCGACACCCTGGTGGCGCCGAAGCAGTCCGTCGCGCTGATCGAGGAGCCGGAGGTGGCCCTGGTCTACGTCAACGACGACGCCGGCAACCCCCGTTACGCCGGATACACCTTCGGCAACGACCTCTGCGACATCGGCCTGCACATCCGCAACCCCGGCTGGAACCCGTACTGCAAGCTGGTCGACACCTCCATCGCCCCCTGGCTCTTCCTCGGCGAGCCGCCGGCCACGGTGACCGGCCGGGTCACCATCGAGCGGGACGGCGCCCCGGCCTGGGAGGGCCCGTTCGACTGCGGCGAGGACGCGCTGTACTTCCGCGTCCGGGCCATGGTGGACAACCTCTTCGAGTACCCGGCCCTGCGCCGCCCCGGGCTGGTCAACTACATCCTGCTCGGCGCGGACCGCGCGAGCTACCACGACGGGTTCCGGATCGCCGACGGTGACCGCATCACCATCGACGTGCAGAGCCACGACGTGGTGCTGTCCAACCAGGTGGTGTTCGGCCTGCCGGACGCCGCCTCCTGACCCCGGCCGCCTGACCCCGGCCCCCTGACGCCGGCCGCCTGACACCTGACCCCCATGCACCGCTCGCTCGCACCTGCCGCCCCCACCTCCGGCAGCTCCGGCCCGGCCCGCGGACCTCGCGGACCGGGCCGTTCGTCGTCCGTCCGCCCGCCCGGCCGTGGGCGGGCCGGCGACGGTGGACCACCGCGGCGGACGGCCTCAGCGGACGGCCTCAGCGGGCCGCGAGACGGGTGAGCAGGGAGGCCCGGTGCGCCGGGGCGAGGGCCAGGTCGAGGGTGGTCCAGGCCATCGCGAGGCCGCCGTCGAGGACCGCCCGGTCGGCCTGCGGGCTGGTGCCGAACCGGGTGAACGCCGGGTTGTGCATGATGGTGTCCCCGCAGTCGTAGCCGATCATCGGGTGGATCGTGGGAACCAGGTGGGAGACGTTGCCCATGTCGGTGGAGCCGCCGAGGACCGACGGGTCCGACTGCGGCACGACCCGGCCGAGGGCCTCGGCCGCCGCCTGGTAGCTGCGGCCGATCGCGAGGTCCTGGCGCAGGTCCGCGTAGTCGTTGCCGACGGCCTCCATGGCCAGTTCGGCGCCGGTGGCCAGCGCGCCCGCCTCGAAGCAGGCCCGGACCCGGGCCTGCAGTTCGGCGAGTTCCCCGGCGGTGCGCGCCCGGCAGTCGTAGTCGGCGGCGGCGTACGCGGGGATGACGTTGGCCGCGTCGCCCGCGGCGGTGACGATGCCGGAGACCACCGCACCGGGCATCAGCTGCTGCCGGTAGGCGGCGACGGCCACCTGGGCGATCATCATGGCGTCCGCGGCGTTGATCCCGCGGTGCGGCATCGCGGCGGCGTGCGCGGAACGGCCGGTGTACGACACCCGCAGGCTGCTGATCGCGAGGGAGGTCATGCCCACCGAGTCGTTGGGGCCGGCGTGGACCATCATCGCCGCGGCGACGTCGTCGAAGGCGCCGCCGCGCAGCAGGTCCACCTTGCCGCCGCCGGACTCCTCGGCCGGGGTGCCGATCAGCTTGACCGTCAGGCCGAGTTCGTCGGCGACCGGGGCGAGCGCGAGGCCCGCCGCGACGGCCGCGGCGCCGTTGACGTTGTGACCGCAGGCGTGGCCGATGCCGGGCAGCGCGTCGTACTCCACGCAGATGCCGACGACCAGTTCGCCGCGGCCGGCGGTGGCGGTGAAGGCGGTGGGCAGCTCGCACACGCCGCGGGTCACCTCGAAGCCGCGGCCTTCGAGCAGATCGGCGATCTTGCGGGCCGACCGGTGCTCCTCGTAGGCCAGTTCGGGCTCGGCGTGCAGGCTGTGGCTGAGCGCGACCACCTCGTCGCGCCGGGCCGTCAGCGCGGCGCGGGTGTGCGCGCGCAGGTCGGCGAGGGTGCTCATCGCTTTCCTCCTCGGTAGAACAGGGACAGGCCGGCGCCGGCCAGCGCGACGGCGGCGCAGGCCAGCCACGAGGTGGTGTAGGCGCCGATCCGGGGCAGGGTCTGACCGGCCGGGGTCTGGGCGGCGAAGACGGTCAGGACGACGGCGGCGCCGATCGAGCCGCCGACGTTGATCAGCAGCTCGTTGATGCCCGAGCCGACCGAGGTCTGGTCGTGCGGCACGGCTTCGACCGCCAGGGTCCGGGTGGAGTGCTGGAGCAGGCCGCTGCCGAGACCGGCGACCGCGGTCGCCGCCAGGAACGGCAGCAGGGCCGACCGGCCCAGGCTCTCCCCCGCGAAACCGGCCGCCATCAGCACGGATCCGGTCACCAGGACCCGGCGGTCGGTGATCGCGGTGGCGAGGGCGGGGGCGACCAGCGCGCCCAGGGTCAGCGCGAGCATGTTGGGCAGCATGGCCAGGGCGATGCCGAGCGGGTCCAGGCCGAGTCCGTACCCGGCCTCCGCCTTCGCGGTGCCGAGGTACACGGGGTTCGCGACCAGCAGGCCGAGCATGCCGAACGTGAAGGTGAGCGCCACCAGCGAGACCACCACCACGTTGCGGTGGCGGAACAGCCGCACGTCGATCATCGGCTCGGCGGTGCGCAGCTCCACCAGCACCCAGAGCCCGGTCACGGCCGCGCCGCCGGCCAGGCAGAGCAGCGTCCGCGCGGAGGTCCACTCCCAGCCCGGCGTACCCCCCTGGCCGAGCCCCAGCATGATCGCGACCAGGCCGATGCTCAGCAGGACGCCCCCGGCCCCGTCGACCCGGCCGCCGGGCCGGTGGCCGGACTCCGGCAGCAGCGGCCAGGTGACGGCCAGGGCCAGGGCGACGGCGACGGTGGGCACCCACAGCGCGGCCGTCGGGCTGGCCGAGGACCGGGCGACCAGCCCGCTCGCCACCAGCCCGAAGGCGACGCCGCCGGTCAGCGCCGCGACCATGAAGCTGATCCCGCGCCTGCTCTCGGCGGCGCCGCTGCGGTTGCGCAGGATGCCGACCAGCAGCGGGAAGAACCCCGCGAAGGCGCCCTGCAGCAGCTGGCCCGCCAGCAGCATCCCGAAGGAGCGGCTCAGGCCGACCAGGACGGAGCCGAGCAGCACGATCAGCAGGTTCCAGCGCAGCACCCGGCGGTGCCCGTACAGGTCGCCCATCCGGGAGAGCACCGGGGTGAACGCGACGCTGGCCAGCAGGTTGGCGATGCTGATCCAGTTCAGGTCGGCCGCCGTCACGTGCAGGGTCCGGGTCAGGCCCTTGAGCAGCGGGGACAGGAATCCCTGGGTGATGCCGGAGGACAGCTCGACCAGGACGACCGAGGCGATCACGGCCGCTGCCGGGGTGGCACGGACGGCTGTTCCGGCAGGATGGAGGGTGCCGGTCTCGGACATGGGCAGCACCTGTTTCGGGATGAGGTGTGGTGGGGGGGAGGGATCCGCCCCGGCCCGGGTGAGGACGGTCACCGGAGGCGGAATCCGCACCACAATGTCGCCTCGCGGCGGTAACCCGGGCAACGGTTTCGGGGACAATCGGCCGATGACGGCAGGAGGAGCCGCCGGTTCGGCGGATTCCGGCAGACGACCAGGAACGGCGGAGGTGCACCCCGGTGACGGCAGCTGTCCTCGACGACCTCGACCACGCGATCCTGCGGGCGCTCCACCGCGACCCGCGGGTCCCCTTCACCGACATCGCCGCCGGGACGGGCGTCCACGAGCGGACCGTCGCCCGCCGCCTCGAACAGATGACCGCAACCGGTGAGGTCCGGTTCACCGCCTTCCTCGTCCCCGAACACCTCGGTGAAGGCGTGACCGCGGAACTGGCCGTCCGCTGCCGGCCCGGCCGGCTGCACGAGACGGCGCTCGCCCTGGCCCGCCGGCCCGACACCCGCTCGGTCGAGGTGGCCACCGGCGCCCTCGACGTGTTCGCCGAGATCAGCGCCCCCACCCACGAACGAGCGCACCGTACGGCAAGGCACCGGCCCGCGGCCCTCAGCATCTACGACAACCCGAGCACGATCCGATGAACTCCCCTCGTGAGCAATCCTCTTGTGGCAATCTGTCCGCACCTTGACTTGCCATACCCAGGGGGCGGAATGAATCAAGCACGAGAATCGGCAGAGATCGGCCTTGTCTTCAGCGATCCGGACGGCGCGGAGACGACCGAACGCGAGATGGAGTCGCTGATCGAGGAACTCGACCAGCTCCCACTGCTCCACATGGAACACAGTCCGGCCCCGCCGGCCCCCCACGGCACCCGGGCCGGTGACGCCACCGTCTACAGTTCCCTGGTCCTGGGCCTGGCCGGAGCACCTGCTGTCCGGTCACTGATCCTGCTGGTCCAGGACTGGCTGGGCCGCCGCACCTCGGGCACGGTCACCCTCCGGATCGGCGACAGCGAACTGGTCCTGGAAGCTGGATCGCCCGCCGAGCGCCGTCGGAACGTCGAAGCCTTCCTGGCGCACCTCGCTTCCACCGGCCGCGAAGAGGACTCCGATGGCTAAGCGGGCCCTGGTGCTGGCCGCCGAGACATATGACGACTCCCGGTTTGCCGCTCTGCCCGGCGCGGCCTACGACGCCGAGCGACTGCGCGATGTCCTCGGCGACCCGGCGATCGGCGGGTTCGAGGTGAACGTACTGTCCGGCGCATCGACGCAGGAATGGAAGATCGCGATCGAGCAGTTTTTCAGCTCCGCCGCCAGCGACGACACCCTGTTGTTGCACCTGTCCTGCCACGGGCGCAAGAACCGCCGCAATCAACTGCACTTCATCACCAAGGACAGCAAGTTCGACGCGCTGGCCGCCACCTCAGTCGAAGCGGACTTCATCGCCGCCCGTATGGAAGAGAGCCGCAGCCGACGCATCATCCTGCTGCTCGACTGCTGCTACAGCGGAGCGTTCAACAGGGGAATGCGTACCCGCGGTGACCAGGAGGAGGTCGAACTCACGGAGACCTTCGAGGGCAGCGGCCGGATCGTCATCACCTCCTCCACTGCCCTCCAGTACAGCTACGAGAGCGCACTCGAGGACGACCTCGCCAGCAGAGAAGAAGGCAAGGCGTCGGTGTTCACCTCCGCAGTCGTGCGCGGTCTGCAGACCGGGGAGGCCGACCTCAACGGGGACGGCTTCATCAGTGCCGACGAGCTGTACCAATTCATCAGCCACTGGGTACCCAAACAGGTGCCGGACCAGACTCCGACGCTGAGCGTCACCTCGGCCGAAGGGGGGAGCCTCGTACTGGCCCGCAACCCGCATGCCGTCGCGTTGGCCCATCAGGCCCTGCGCAGCCCACACGGCGGCGGCACAGAACCGTTCCCCCTGCAATCGTTGGCGGTTTGGGAGGCCGGCCGCCTAGTGCAGCAGTCGGAGAGCAAAGCAGCCGAACTGAGCGAGCAGCTTGAGACGGCGAGAATGGAAGCGGCCCGGAACGCCGGTCCCCGGGCTCGGAACGCCCGGGCACTGGTGCGGATTCTGAGCCTGCTGTTCGGGCTTCTCGGAGGGGCGATCGGCTTGTGGACGGCCTCGTTCTGGGTGGCCGGCTTCACCCTGCCCAACGGCGGCGGGAAGTACCCAGCGCTGGCGATCTGCGTCGCGGTCCTCAACATGACCTTCCTTGTCGTGGCTGCCGCGACGTCCAAGGCCATTGTTTTGGGGCAAGGGGCCCTGCTTGGATTGATCACGGAGGAGATAGCCGGAGAGAAACGGACCAAGCAAAAGGTCCTCTGGGGCCTCCTGTTCGCCGGTGCCCTGGCACTACCGTTCTTCGCCATCGCCGCCGAGCTGATCTGGCTGGCTCCCGCCACTCTCCGTCTCGGAGGATGGATCTCACACCTGGCGGGATTCCCCGTTGGCATCCCGTCCGGCTGGGGCAGCACGCTGATCGTGCTGTTTGAGACCGTCGGGGGGGCCGCCGCCATGGCCGTGATCCGTGAGCGCACGCCCGACGAGGAGGTCATCGAGGAGACGGGCCCCGGCTACGTCAGACGAGTCAGGTACAAGAAGTTCGGTCCGTTCCGCTGGAAGGAGGAGCACAGGCAGGGCGGTGGCTCCGACTTCGACTTCCTCTGACATCTTCGGGCGTCAGTGGCTCGGACAGTGCAGTCTGCAGGCTGGGGTCTGCCGACTGCACTGGACCGTGTTGTTCGTGCCGATGCCTTCCGGTTCCATGGGCCGCAGCGGGCGGCGGCGGGCGGACCAGGCTCCTGACGGTCCCGATCCGCCACCCCGGGGAGCCGACCCCGGCCGCCACACCTGCTCGCCACGATCGACGGCTCGATCGGACGGCTCGACGGCGTGGTGGACATCCACTCCTCGGTCGTCCTACGGCTGCTGCTCACCGCGAGCGACTGGGCCCCCTACGACGACGAGCCCACACCGGTCCGCCGCCGCCTCGCCGAGGGGCAGCCGCCACCGGCCCCGATCACCGTCGACGAGCTGGACCGCCGCCTCGTCCGCTTGCTCCGGGACGACGCCCGGATGTCCACCACCCGGCTCGCGCGGGAGCTCCGCGTCGGCGAGACCACCGCACGACGCCGCCTCACCCGGCTGATGTCCTCCCACGTCCTGCACCTGCGCCTCGCCGCCGAGCCCGGCGTCCTCGGCTACCCGCTGGAGGCCCGCTTCCGCCTCGCCGTCGCCCACCGCCACCTGGACGCGGCGCTGCGCCGCCTCGCCCGCGAACCCGCCATCCGCCTGCTGGTCGTCACCACCGGCGACAGCAACGTCCTCGGGTACTCCAGCCACCGCTCCCTGGCCGATCTCGACGAGTTCACCCACCGCGTCCTCGCCGGCCTGGACGGCGCCGGCCGTGCCGAGACGGCGGTACTGCTGCGCACCTACAAGCGGGCCTGGGTCCCCACGCCGGGCGCCCGCTGAACCCCGGCCCGGCCGTCCCGCCGCCGTCACCGTCCCTTCGCCGTCACCGTGACCGTCGCCTTCGCCGTCCCCTCGCCGTCACCGTGACCGTCGCCGTCCCCTCGCCCTCGCCCTCGCCCTCGCCCTCGCCGTCACCGTCTCCCTTCACCCGAACGGGACCAGCGGGCCTGTCATCGCTGACAGGCCCGCTGGTCACCCACGCCGGGACGGCAGGATCCGGCCCCGCGAACCCTCGCCTCCCGGCCGCCGGCCCGGATGCTCCGGACCGCCGTCGCTCAGTTCGCCCCGTCGTAGTGGCGGTGCATGGTCACGCTCGGGCCGGACTTCGCCGCCAGGCCCGGCGCCCCGCCCCGGGGGGCGGACGAGGCCTCGCGGTCGAGGATCGCCTTGACCTGGGCGGCCAGGTCGTCCGCGCGCTGCTTGACGACGGGGACCGGGTCGTTCGAGGTGTCCAGCGCGTCCAGCCGGCGGTGGACGGCGGCCAGTTGGGACTTGGCCGCCGGGCTGAGCGCGAACGGCTGCGCGGTGGAGACGACGAACTGGTAGGCGCCGGCCAGGGTCTGGCAGCCGGGGCACTGCTCGTTGACCGCCCGGCCGAGATTGGTGGCGTTGAGCCGGACGTCGTCCCCGGCCATGGTGACGATCTGGAACGACAGCGCGATCGACCGGCACGGGTGCTGGGACGAACAGCCGGTCGAGACGGCGGTGGCCCGGTTGTTCGCGGCGACGCTGAACACGGTGCCGAGTTCGTGGACGGTGAACGAGTCCTCGTACTGGTCCGGGTGGACGCGGTTGGCGTGGGTGGTCGCACGGTCCGCGAACGCCGCGACGCCGCGGCCGGGGTGGGACGAGAACGGGACGGCGTCGGCGGGGGCGGCGACGGCGAGTGCGGCGAGGCAGGCGCCGCCCAGCACGCCGAGGCGTCCGGCCGTCCGGCCGATGATCGAACTCCGTTGCGAAGTGCGGTGTTTCACGAAGACCTCCTGAGGGTGCGCACGGGATCGGGCCGTTGCTCGGCCGGGGCGTGCGGGGCGGTTGGCTTGGGGCGGTGCGACGCCGCGTGCGCCCGCCGCCGCGGGGCCGGGCGGGCGAGGATCCGGCGGAGCAGCCGGGCGACGGTCCGAGCCGCCAGGTAGGCGCCGCCGACCAGCGGGCACAGCAGGGTGAAGGCCCCGATGACGCCGACCGCCCCGGCCGCGAACTCCCCGTCCGAGAAGGCGGTGAGGGTGTCGCCGGCCTGCGCGGAGAGCGAGCGCACGGCCGTGCTGAGGATCCTCGGCAGGTGCCACAGGACGTAGCCGAGTTCGGCGGCGAGCAGCGGGACCATGGTCAGCACCCACCCGGTGACCACCGCGCGGGCGGACCTCTTGAGGTCGGCGACCTCGGGCCGGACGGGGCGTCCGGGCAGCATGCTCAGCAGCGTCGGCCGGATCTTGCCGAACAGGTCGGGGACGCCGGCGAGGTCGCCGAGGATGAAGTACCCGTCCAGGCGGACGACCGGCATCAGCTGTTCGACGATCTCGACGTGCGCGACGAGCACCGCGGCGAGGAAGAGCGGCCGGCCGGTGAGGGCGTAACCCCCGGCCAGGCCCAGTATGAAGACGACGTTGAAGTAGACGCCGCCGAGGTCGGTGCGCAGCCGGCCGGCCCGGCCGATCCGGTACACGTCGGTGACGTCGGTGTAGAGCGAGGGCCACAGCACGTACAGGCCGCAGCCGATCGGGCCCGGCCGCGCTCCGCCGTAGTGGCAGGCCGAGGCGTGTCCGAACTCGTGGAACAGCAGCGAGACGACCGTGAGGCCGAACACGGCGAGCAGCAGCACGGGCCGGTCCAGCACCTGCAGCACGGGGCCCATCGCCCCGTGGAGGGCGAACAGCCAGACGTCCAGGGCGACGGCGGCGGTCAGGACGACGGCCACCACCCACGGGTGGTGCAGCCAGGCCAGCGACCGTGCGACCCGGGCGACCTGGCGCTCGCGCAGCAGGACGCGGCGGCCGGCGAGGGCCAGCAGCAGGTCCGAGCGAGGGGCGTCGACCGGGTGGCCGTCGCCGTCCGGCGGTGCGGTGATCCCCATCGGCCGGAGCTTGCGCTCGATGAGGTGGTCGACGTTGTCGGCGCTGACCTCGCGTCCGTAGCGGTCGCTGACCCGGTGCGCGATGTCCCCGGTGTCCCGGACGCCGTCGATCGACTCCGCCACCAGGTGCAGCAGCAGGGTCAGTTGCACCACCTGCCCGTCCCCGCGGCGGGCGAGGTAGCGGGGCCGGGTGAACCCGCCGCCCTGGTACTCGCCGTGCAGCAGCAGTCCGGTGGTCAGCCGTGGCACCGGGAGCGGCGCCGCCGGCCGGCGGCCGCCGGGCGCCGTCGGTAGGTCTCCAGCCACGCTGGGCCCGTCCTTCCTCGCGGGCGGACCGCGCCACCGGGCGCGGTCCGCTCACGTGCGGGGGTGTTACCGCTGGTAGACGTTGATCGACTGCGCCGCCTCGGACTGCGCCACCGCGAGCGGCGAGTAGTCGTTCACGGCCCACGACTCGTTGTGCGCGTGGACGAAGGCGACGTTGGCGTGGACCTTCACGAACTTCAGCCGTCCCAGCGCCTCGCGGCTCGGCAGCAGCTCCACGGTCTCGGCGTCGAGCTCGGTGACGTTCATGCTCATGGCAGTACCTCTCTGTCGGGGCCGGGGAGGCTCCCCGGCTCCTGTCCATTCAGATCGGACGTTCTGTCCGACGAGATTGGACGCTAGTCGCTCCCCGGGGGGAACTGCAAGTACAGACACGAACACGGCGCGTCACCACCGCTCGAATGAGGGAAATCGGCAGGTGGGATGCGTGATCGCATGGACGACGCGCCGTGCGGCCGTAGAATCGGGGCCACCCGGACACGTTCCGCCGGCTCCGACAGCAGGGAGCACACCACCCCGTGGACAACGCACTGCAGCGCATGATGAGGCGGCAACTGGACGCGCAGGGCTGGTCCTACGGCGACGTCGCCCGCCGCGGCGGCCTCCCCCGTTCCACCGTCCACCACCTCGCCACCGCCGAGCGCCTGGTGCGGATGCCGCAGCCCGCGACGCTCGAACGCCTCGCCGCCGGGCTGGAGTTGCCACTGGAGACGGTGCGCCGCGCGGCCGCCGAGACCTGCGGGATCTACCTGTACGCGGAGGGCGAGCCCGGAGCGTCCACCGATCCCGAGGTGGCCACCCTGATCGCCAGCCTCCAGCAACTGTCCGCCGCCGACCGGCAGCACGTGGCCGCCCTCGTCGACTCCCTGCTGCGGCGCGGCCCGCGGCCGGAGTAACACCGGCGGGCCACCTCGACGGTGCGGGCGCCCCACGAGGTGACATGGACCCGTCCGGCCGTGAACTCGGGCAAGACATACCGCTGTTAGAGGGTCGAAAAGGATAAAAATCGGGAGATCGGGGCTATCGTCTTCTCCTACCCGAGGCTGTGAGCCGCACGAGCCTCCGGCACGTGCTGCGTGCTCGTCGGACACGGAGGCGATGTTGCTTGTCGTCCACGGAGGCTCGAACACCGCGATCGTCCGCGACCGCACGGGCCGGCCCGTCGTCCTGCTGTCAGGCCCGCGCCCCGAGGCCCTCACCTCGGCCATACTGACCGGCCTGCGCGACCTGGCTGCCGCCGTCCTCACCACGGGAGAGACCGAGCGACTCGAACACTGCCTCGCCGCCCTGCGCCGCGGCGACCTGATCAAGCAGAGCCACCTGGAGATCGAGGGCGTGGTCCTCACCCTCTACGGCGAGGTCTGAGCGCCTGGAGGGCGGGGGCGGCCTGTTCGAGTGGCGCCTTGGTCCGCTCACCCCCGTGAGGCCGATGTGGCGCTGCCCTCCCAGGACGTGGTGCCGACCGTCGCAGCCTTCCGGTTCGTCGCCCAGCGTGCGAGGGGGCCCCGCGCAAACCGCAAGCCGGGGTCCCGGGGTCCGGGGTCCGGGGTGCGGGGTCCGGGGTCCGGAACGGGCCGGGGCGTTGCGCTGTCAGCAGTCCCGCTACGGGAGCACACGCAGGGCGAGGACCGATCCGTCCGGATGGATGGAGACAGGGCCGTCCCACTTGTCGTCCCAAGTGCTGGTCGGCCACGAGGAACGGCGGGCATGGGCCTCGTCGCGACAATGGGTGAGGCGGCCCTCCACGAGGTGTTCGAAGTGGTCCTCCGCCACGCCCGAGAAGGCCTCCACCCGGGTGCGGTGCCGCACCAAGCCGCACGTTCGGGACGCGTGGCAGGGGCGTACGCGAGCCCTGCTGATTCGCCGGCGTCGGGTTCGGGCTGCCACTGATGTGCGTCGGCAGGTGTGGTCGGGGTTCTCCCGCCTCCCATCGAGCCGGCGCAGAGCCGACCAGGCCTCCGACCGCAGTGTCCTACCGGATGAGCGGGGCTCCTTGGGGCGCCCCGTTCGGGTCGGGAGGATCCGGCCGGGCATCGACGCCCGCGGAGCCGGCCACGGGCGTGCTGCTACTTGTTGTGCGTGGGGTAGACCTTGACGTCGGTGTAGAAGCCCTTGATGTTGCCCGCGCCGGCGGGCCACTTCACGTTCACGTGGCTGGTCTGGTTCGGGGGCGTCACCTGGATCTCGGTCGGGCGGGTGAGGCTGTTGGCGCTGTTGTCGATCTCGTACGAGAGATTGAAGATTGCGGCTTCGCCGGGCTTCAGGTCGGTGATGCGGGGTTCGGCCTTGCCCCGCTCGATGGGGTTCGTGGTGGTGTCCTGGTCGGTGATGCCGATACCGGCGAAGCCCGTTGCCGAGCAGGTGGTGGTGCCCCGGTTGGTCATGGTGATGTCGATGGTGCCGGTGCTCGCGTCGGGCGAGGCGTTCTTGGCTTCGACGGTCAGGTTCTGGGTCTTGCAGGGCTGGACGTTCTGACCACCCTGGGGTGCACTGTCCCCGCTGCCGCCGGACGCCGTGCTGCCGGAACTCGGCTTCGCGGTCTGAGATTTGCCCTTGTCCGCAGTGCCGCCGCTCGGGGACGGGCTGGCCTTCGCGGGATCCGAGGGCTGGGAGGAGGCGGCGGGCGGGACGCTTCCCTTGCCCGCGGTGTCCTTGCCCGAGTCGTCACCGGCACAGGCAGTGAGCGAGAGGACGGCAGCGACGCCGAGGGCCGCGATCGCGCTGGTGCGGCGGATGTGGTTCTTCATGGCGTTTCCCCGTAACTGGTGTGGTGCGTAAGGTGATTGAGTCCGAAACATTCGTTCCTGTGGTCGAAACGAGTTTTTCACGGTGGGTGTGACAACCAGCTGCGGATGAGGTCCGGATCCTGTCACGAGACTGTTGTCCGGGCGATGCCCTTCCCGGTGCTCAGGACGGACTTCCGGACGTGCCGGCCGCCGGGTGCCACGTACGCCCAGGCAGGCGCCGCCGGCCTCGAAGTCGCCATCCCGTGCACCGCCGCCCCCAATGACGGGACCCAGTCCTCGAAGGTCTGCGTGCACCTGGCCGACGTCACGGGTTCGGCGCTCGGCCAGTCCGGCAAGGCCGTCCAGCTCTCCGGCGTCGCCGGTGGCCGCCTGTCCCTGACGGGCACCAAGGAGATCGACATCCCTGCGATGTGGCCGGCCAACTGCCCCTTCCGCATCCCCGCGGACACCAGCAAGCCCGCCGTGGCCATCGGCTTCCTCGACGAGCAGATCACCACCGACAGCCAGGGACAGCCCCTGCGGGACAAGAACGGCTCCCCCTCCTACCACCCGAGCGCCACCAGCGGCTTCACCAACGCCGTGCGTCCGGTCGTCTTCGGCGACGAGACGACCGAGGTGACCATCGGCCACGCCGCGGTCATCCGCGCCCAGTAGACATCCCCTCCCCGGCTCGGCCGGCCTGGACCACCGCCGGTCAAGGGGCGCCCCGAACGACGGCCGGGGCGGGCGCCCGCTCCGTCCCACCAGGCCCTTACCCAAAGTGACCCCATCCCGCCACCGGCGGCGGCCCCGGTGCCAGGTCTGGCACCGGGGCTCCGGGCATGACGGCCGGCTGCGTCCGGACGGGGGCATCGACGGCGCCGGCGAAGAGGCCTGCCTCCGTGGTGGCGGCAGCGCAAGGCTCGCTGCTGCACGCTTAGGACCGGCTCCCGAGGAAGGTCCTCCCTTGACCGCTGGCCACGGTAGACCTGCAGGTCGACCCGACCTCGCCGAACTCATGATCGGCACCGGCATCCGCAAGGGCGAGGCACTGGCCTGCACTGGGACGACGTCCACCTGCCCGAACGTGTCTTCTTCGTCCGCGCCACACTCTCCGTGATCGACAACAACCAGCTCCCGCTCGCCGCCCCAAGACCAGGGACAGCAAGGCGTGGGTCGCCCTGTCCGACCGCGTGTCGACACCCTCGAAGACCGGGCGGGTTCACGAGCCTTCGGCGAGATCACCCCCGCCGGCGGCTATGTCTTCCACCGCCACGGCTGCCCACTCCACCCCAAGAACCTCCTCGACCGCTTCCACCTGCTCTGCGACAAGGCCGGCGTCCCCCGCATCGCCCTCCACGACCTACGCCACCTCACCGCCGGCTTCGCCACAGCCGCAGGCGTCCCCCTGCCTGTCATCTCCAAGACCCTGCGCCACCGCACCCTGTCCACCAGCGCGAACATCTACACGGACCTGACATTCCGCGCAGCCCGCGCAACCGTCGACGCCGTCGCCTGGATCCTCGACAACGCCGACCGCGCCGTGCTCGGCCGACCCGCCTGTCGGGCCCGGCAACCCTGGCACCAGAATCCACGCCCGCACCAGCAACTGCCCGCATACCAGCGGACACGAACAGCCGAACCCTCAGCGCCCTGGCCGAAGTGGCCCGGCGATCACCGTGCGACCACCAACTGACGCCACAACAAGAAGAGCCGGCACTCGGTTTCCCAAGTACCGGCTCTCATAACCGACATCACTGTCGGGACGACAGGATTTGAACCTGCGACCCCTTGACCCCAGTCGTCCTCCGGTGTGCATTGCTCCACGTCGGACGGTGGACAGCACGCACCGTCCGTGCGCGCGAGTGGGGCCTGTGGATAGCCGTACGCGGCGGGTGGTCCCCAGAGAGTCCCCGGTTCTCCCCGATCCACGCCCATGTCCCGAAACCGAGCTGGCCCGCTGTCGGAGAGCTGCGGCCACCTTCAGGACGCCTCACTGCATTGCGAGTCCTCACCCCGCGTCGAACGCCACTACCGATCCTCAACAAGCGGTCAGCGCGGACTCGTTCGTTCAGTAGGCAGGTAGCCCTGCGCGACCGAGAGAGCCTGGCACGTGGCAGGGCCAGCAGAGAGGTGTGGGTGTGCAGACTCTTCACGTAGCCGACTTCGAGGTGCGCTCCGCTGCAGGAGCTCTCGTAGACCCGTACGACGTCGTGCTTGGTCATTGCTCGGCCTGGGTTCGCAACCCCGGCGCTGGCCCCGGCCTGCCAGTCGAACAGCTACGGTCTCCTGGAACGATGCGGGTGCCGTCCCGGGGGCCTGGCGGCAGGCAGCGCACGATCACCTGGGAGGTCGAGGGCGACGCGACGACCGAGGCCGTTCGCCTTCAGGTGGCGGAGCCACTGCGGAACCAGGCGGCCGCGCGCTTTGTCACTCAGGTGACGATCTTCCGCGGCCTGCAGTGTGTTGGCCTCCGCGTCGCGATGGGCCGTGAGGTGCTGGACGGCTGGCTCGGACAAGCGGAGGTGGACGGCATATTCCGCCCCGGCCTCATCCGCAACGTCGTCAACAATCCCACCCTGGATCTGAGTGTGCTCGGCCAGAAGACGGAGGGCCGGTTCGAGCGAATCCGGGACGTCCCTGCCACGCGTGTACTCGCGGAGGCGTTGGCCAAACGCGCCCGCCTGCCAATCGCAATTCTCCAACCCCGTTCCCAGGAGGGCTGGAAGGCAGCAGCTCGCCTGTCGGAGCACCTCGTCGGACTCGCCCAGGTCGTCACTCTCAACTACGTCACAGCAAGTACCCTCCGCTGGCTGCTTCCGACTGTCGTCGTGCCAGACGGCGGCGCCCTGCTGGTATGGCCGGGGATGGCCGCCGATCACCTGCCGAGCTCGCGGCAAGACCTCGAGGAGGCAAGCGGCGAGAGCAGTGGATCGAACTGCTCGGGGAAGCGTCAGTGACGGCACGGGGCATCGACACCGCCTGGGCGCGAGCGCGCCGGGCGGCCCAACGCGCCTCGGCCCGTAAGGTCGAGGAGGACCTGGTCCAGGCCCGCGCGAGCGGCGACAGAACGCGGGAGGCCCGGGCTCTCAAGGCAACAATCGAGCAACTGAAGCAGGAAGTCGCCCTCTGGGTCGCCGAAGCGGAGTAGCTGGCAGGCGAACGGGATAAGTACCAGGAGGAGGCCGAGGGCGCCGGCAAGTTCCGGCACGAGGCCAACTACTGGCGCTCGCAGTACGAACAGGCAGTGGGTCAGCGGCGCCAGCAGTCGACCTGTGGGCGTTGGTCCCTGAGCTAGCGCCGCGTGACGGCGCGCCAACGTTTCGAGCGATCGAGACCGCGTCCGAGGGACGGATCGCATTCACATCGGGCGCGCAGCGGACGTGGAAGACGTCCCGCTATCCCCACCGTGCCGAGATGACCGACCATCTGGTACGACTGGCCCGCGCTGCCGTTCACCTGTAGGGCTCGGTCACTGCAGACGGCGAGATCCTGCCCCAGCTCGACGACTGGTTCAAGGAAGTCCATGAACTCACTGTCGCCCTGAGCGATCAGCGTCTCAAGACCAAGCGTGAGCTTCGGGAATTCACCTTCGAAGACAGGCCGTACAACGGCACTCCGCACGTCAAGGTCCGCGATGCCACCGCGCCTAGCGAGGTCGGTCGCATCTACTTCGCCCTTGCCCCCGACGCAGGCCGCATCGTGGTAGACCACGTCGGGCTGAAGAAGTACTGACAATCCTGCAGTTCCCGCCTTCCAAGCGCGCCGGCCCGACACGCAACGGCTCGGGCCTTCGGCTGACGGTATCTCTGGAGACAGCGGGTGCACCCACCCCGGCCTGCAGCGCAGAAGCCAGCGGTCGATCACGCCACGCGTGTGCGGAACCTGCAGGCGAGATCCTGACGGAGATCGTCGGGATCTCGCCGAGCTTGGCCGCGTTGTAGCTCACGGTTTTCTCTGCAGCCTAGGTATCGGCTGGCCGCCAGCACGGTCGTGGTCAACTGCGCCCGCGGGGTTGGCAGGACAGGAGAGGTACAAGTCGTCGTCATGCCCGAACCCTGGCCAGGCCGCAGAGCCTGCGTCCGACCGTCCATCTCGCTGCCGCAGTCCGGGACCGTCCCTTGCAGGGCCTTGCCGTACAGCTAGACCAGGTTCGTACCAGCTCAACGGCCATGCGTGCCGCAGATGACGCACTTGCGGTGGTTCGGCCGAGAGTGCTGGTTAACCAGCACTGCGAGCCCCCCGCCCACCCTCAAGTGTCTCGACCAGTGATCGTAACTGGGCGTCTCGGCAACGGATGTCACTCGATTCCTCTACGCTGCGCATGCAGACTGCTCGATCAGACGGTGGGGTGTTGTGGCACAGCAGGCAGTGGGAGTCCGGCTTCCCCCGCAGGCGCACGCGCTGGTGGAGAGTCTGCGGTCGTTCGGCTACGACATGGCTACCGCGCTCGCCGACCTCGTGGACAACAGCATCGCGGCCAAGGCACGTCACGTCCGGGTGGAGTTCTCGACGACCAACGGCCAGTCCTGGGTGGCTGTCATCGACGACGGCACAGGAATGGGTGAGGCTGCGCTCCATGAGGCTCTAAGGTTCGGGGGCGAGGGGCCGGGTGCCCTCCGTGAGTCGTCGGACCTCGGGCGGTTCGGTCTCGGCCTGAAGACCGCTTCGTTGTCCCAGTGCCGGCTGCTCACAGTTCTGTCCCGGACCGGCGAGGACCTCGCCTGCCGGTCATGGGACCTAGACCACGTGGCAAGGGTCAACGACTGGGAGGTCCTCACGGCGGCCGACGGCGAGGCACTACGTATCGCCGAGGAGGTGTCGTTCAGTGGTACCGGCACGATGGTGCTCTGGCGGCGGTTGGACAACGCCGGCGAGGGCAGGGTCTTGGCCCAACGCCTCGGTCAGGCCCGCGTCCGCCTGGCGATGTGGTTCCACAGGTACCTCACCTTCGGGCGGCTCGACCTCCAGATCGGCCAGCGCAGTATTACCCCGTGGGATCCGTTCTGGCGGAGGTGGATGGCCACACAGGACCTGGGAACCGAGTTCCTCGGTCGGCACAGCGAGGTGAAGGTGACGCCGTTCGTACTGCCTCACCCGTCCAGACTGAGCAACAAGGAGCTGGAGCTCGGAGCCGGGCCGCGCGGGTGGGCCGCCCAGCAGGGCTTCTATGTCTACCGACGGGACCGCCTGGTCTCCGCCGGCGGCTGGCTTGGGCTCCCAGAGCTCACACAGATCTCGCAGGCACGACTGGCACGAATCGAGGTCGACGTCGACCAAGCGGCGGACACTGCGTGGCGAATCGACGTCCGCAAGGCTCGCATCCATCCGCCGTCCGAGCTCGAGGCAGACCTCACGCGCCTTGCGGGAGCCGCGCGCGACGCATCTGTTCGCGCCTTCCGCCAGAGGTCCGTCACGCTGGGGCGGCACCGTGGCGGAGAGATCACGTTCGGGTGGCTCCCCCGGCAGAGGGACGGCGGAACCGACTACGTCGTAAACCGCCAGCACCCGGTTGTACAGGCGGCCCTGGACACACCCGGCAGGACGACCGTCGAAGCGCTGCTGCGCCTAGTCGAACGCACCGTACCCGTCGGGCTCATCGCCATCGAGGCGGAGCGGGACGAGACCCGCACCCCGCAGGCGGCGCTCGAGGGCGCGAACGAGAACGAGATCAGGGAAGAACTGGCGGCGATGCTCGCCGGGCTGCCCAAGGATCCTGCGGCACGGAGCCGCGCGGTGCGGGTCCTTGCCTCGGTGGAGCCCTTCAACCGCTTCCCCGCCCTCGTAGCCGAACTGACCGCACGACTGAGCACGGACGGAGACGGAGCATGAAGAATGACGGCCTCAAACTCGCCGTCAGATTCGCCGAGGCAGCGGTTCTGGAACTCGACCGTTCCGCAAGGACCCGCGAGGCCCTCGTCGAGATCGCCGAGGAAGCACAGGAGATGGTCCGCCGGCGGCACCCCAGCGTGACCGTCGACGAGATCGCCCGGGCTCTCGAGGAGCGTTTCAACGTCTGGTCTCCACGGGAGGTGTGGGTCCTCGATCCGGACAAGCACAACGAGTGGCTCGACAAACGGCAGAAGCAGATCGACTGGCGGTACTGGGAGCGTTACAGCAACTGGTTGTCGCACAGGAAGAACTGGAAGCCAGCAACAGTCGAAGCACTGAGCGACTCGACCAACACGGTCCTCTCTCTCCTGGAGGATCCCCAGCGTCCGGGAGACTGGCTCACCAAGGGGCTGACCTACGGCCAGGTCCAGTCCGGGAAGACCGCGAACTACACCGGACTGGTATGCAAGGCGGTTGACGCCGGGTACCACGTCGTGATCGTCCTGACCGGCGCGCACGAGAGCCTACGGCACCAGACCCAGGCCCGTCTGGACCTCGAGTTCCTCGGGTTCGACACCCGCTTCATGCGCGAGCGTACGGCGGGGTCCAACTACATCGGGGTCGGCAACCTCGACATGACGGAACCGCTGCTGTGCATGTCGATGACCACCCAAAACAGGGACTTCAACGCCAACACGCTCGAGTCGACACCGGTCGATCCGCGCCGGGTCCGCCTCCTTGCCGTCGTGAAGAAGAACGCCCGGATCCTCGAGAACCTCCGCGACTGGCTCAAAAGCCACGCAACGGAGCAGCCTGACGGCGGCAAGGTGATCACGGACCTCCCGCTCCTTGTCATCGACGACGAGGCCGACTACGCGTCGGTGGACACCAAGAAGCCGCGCCGAGGGCGGACTGCAAGTGACCCAGAGCACGACCCGACCGCGATCAACCGGTGCATCCGGGAGATCCTCGGCACCTTCGAGAAGCGTGCCTACGTGGCCTACACGGCCACTCCCTTCGCGAACATCTTCATCTCGAACGAGATAGACCACCCAAAGCACAAGGACGATCTCTTCCCGAGCAACTTCATCGTGGCCCTGAACCCGCCTTCCAACTACTGCGGACCGGAGGTCGTGTTCGGACTGGAGGATCCCGCGGCCGACGAGGTCCGCGAGCCTCTGCCCGTGATCCGGATGGTGGGGGACGAGGCCGCATGGATGCCCGACTCCCACACGAAGGAGCACGAGCCAGCAGTTGGCCTTCCCTCCTCCCTGGTCGAGGCCATCGACTCCTTCCTTCTCTCGACTGCGGTACGGAAGGCGAGGACGGCTGAGTACGGAGACGAGCCCGGGCACAACACGATGCTCGTCCACGTCACCCGTTTCAGGACGACGCAGGTGGCAGTCGCCAGGCAGATCACGACCCACCTCCGCGAGATGGACAACCTCTGGGGAGACCATGGGACGGCCGGGCAGGGCCTACGATCCCGGCTATGTGAGCTCTGGGAGCGCGACTACCTGCGCACCTACGGCCAGCTCCGGGAACGATCGGACCTGAACGGCCTTGTGGGCGACCCCGTCGACCTCGACCAGGTCCTCCACCACGTCCCGGACGTGCTCGCGGAGTGCGTGAAGGGAGTGAAGGCCATCAACGGCTTGGCGAGTGACGTCCTCGAGTACGAGTCGGCCACACCCGCCACGGTTATCGCGGTCGGTGGTGACAAACTCTCACGAGGCCTGACCCTGGAGGGCCTCACCGTGTCCTACTACCTTCGTGCGTCGAGGACCTACGACACGCTCATGCAGATGGGCAGGTGGTTCGGCTACAGGAACGGCTACCTGGACGTGACCCGGCTCTACACGACCAAGGACCTGGTTGACTCCTTCGTGCACGTCACCCGCGCGAACCGGGAGCTGATGGACCTTGTCGCCTTCCTGAAGGAGACGAACAAGCGGCCTTCCGACGTCGGGCTGCGGGTCCGAGACGGCTTCGAGAAGCTCCAGGTGACCGCGGCAGCAAAGATGCGCAACTCCGCGGTCATCTCCCTCTCGTCCGCTGGCCAGCGGCCAGAGACGCTCTTCATGCGGACTGGCCGACAGGACGTCATCGAGAACTTCGCACGGCTGGAGCGGCTCGTCGAGGACATCGGCAGCTACGACGAACTCGAGTCGGAGCGACGATACGGCAGCAAGGGCATCTTCCGTAAGGGAGTCCCCGCCCGGGTCGTGACGGAGTTCCTCGACGGCTTCGTGGCCTCGGGACGGAACCTCCAGGCGGCGCCCATCCTCCTAAAGCAATTCATCGACAACCAGGTCGCACACGGCGAGCTCACCTCATGGACGGTCGCGATTACCGGAGGCGCCTCCACACAGCGGCTCACCATCGGCGAACACACTTTCAGGCAGGTCAAGCGTACGGCCGTGGTGACGAGCGCGGACCAGCGGGTCGCGAACGGCACCGACCTCCAGGTGGGCGTGCTGGTCAGCCCGGACCACGAGGCGATCGGGCTTCCCCGGGAGGTCTACCAGCGAGCCTGGGACGCAACCACGCAGGACTACGTCGGCGCTGGACGTCCGGCGGCCGCGCGGCCGAGCGGCCGGCAGCTTCGACTCCACCGCGACGCTGCTGAGGGGCTGCTCCTCGTCTACCCAGTGGACGCAGCCGAGGTCGCCTACCCCGAGGGCAGCACGGACATCGAGCGTGTGGGCGCCGACGGCTCGACGCAGCGACTCCCGCTGGTGGGCTACGCCCTCTCCCTCCCGCACTCCGAGACAGCCAAGTCGATCAGTTACCGCGTGAACGAGATCTACCTCAAGGAACTCCAGGGGTTGGTCGAGGACACGACCGAAGAGCCGGAGGAAGCGTGACGAGCCTCGCTGCAGTCCAGATATCGGCGTTGTTCGGGGAGTTGGAGTCCGAGGTTCCGAGCGGCCCCGGCACGGTACGCCGCCGCCTGCCCTCGATCGCGGCTCTGGACGTCTTCGCGGAGGTCAGGTTCCCCGAGGAGGAGTGGGCGCTCGTCATCGCCAGCACGGAGAGTCTTCGGGACCGCGACCTAGTCCTCGCGAACGGGCTCACGTGCTCGGTCCAGCACGGGAACGTGGAGGTCGTCGCGCAGCCGAGCACGGACCGCGGCGTATTCTCCGCACTGCTGGCCGACCTGCTCGGCCACCTGACCAACACGTCGGCGGCACCAGCGGCCGGCGTGACGCGTCGGATCACCACCTGGCAGCGCATGCTGGGGAGAGGCCTGGGGCAGGTGCTCGCGCCGGAGGAGCGGGCGGGGCTGTTCGGCGAGCTCCTTGTACTGAGAGACCTCGTGGTCGCGGCCGCACCGGGCAAGGCCGTGGCCGCGTGGAGCGGGCCGCGCGGCGACGCGAAGGACTTCCTGTTGGGAGACTGGGGGCTGGAGGCCAAGACGACCGTCAGCCGCCAGCGGTACCCAAGGTGCCGGATCCACGGCGAGGACCAGTTGGCCACCGATTCGCTGGAGACGCTCCTGCTCGCGCACCAGACCCTGCGAAGCGACTCCACCGGAACGAGCTTGCCCGACCTGGTCGACGAGCTACGGGGGCACCGTGGTCTGGCCGACCAGCTCACGGAGCTGGAGGAAGCCCTGCTGGAGGCTGGCTGGGTCGAGGCCCACCGTCGCCACTACGAACACGAGCGCTGGGTGCTCGACGGACGCAGGTTCTACCGCGTCGTCGAGGGCTTTCCTCGGATCGTGGACACGATGCTGCCGTCGGGGGTCTCGGGAGTCTCTTACAATCTGGACCTGCGGCTCTGTGGCGAGTACCAGGTGGGCGAGGCCACGGTCCGGGAGCTGCTGGGGGATGCCACGAGCCGGCTGGGGGATGGGAAGCTTGTCCGAGAGTGACCTGACGGCCTTTGCCGAGGACCTCCACGAGATGGCCCGGGCGAGCTTCGGCGAGTCGACCGGTTCGCCCTACTACAACGACTCGTTCACCGAGGTCGTGGGCGGGTTCCTGACCGAGGACGGCGCCCTCGAGGGAATCGAACCCTGCTACATCCGGAAACTGACCGACACTGGCCGCGGAGCCATGGAGGTCTTCGGGTACTTCGTCAGCCGCGGCGGAACCGTTCTGGACGTCGTGGCCGGCGCACCTAACCGGAAAGCCGAGGTCGTCCGCAAGGCCGACGTCCAGCGGATTCTGCGTCGCGCCCGCAACTTCGTGGAGCGATGCCGACAGGGCATCCACTTGGAGCTAGCCGAGACTGACCGCGCCCATCCCATGGCGCTTGCGATTCACAACGCGTGGCCCGACCTGACCAGGGTGCGGATTTTCCTCGTCACCGACGGCCGCGTGACTGTCGACACCTGGGAGCAGGACGAGGTCGCGGGCCTCAGGTGCACGTACGAACTCTGGGACATAGCCCGGCTCCACCGGCTGGCCTCGTCCGGGCGACCGGAGGAGGACACGGTGATCAACCTGGATCCGCCCCTGGCCTGCCTCCCGGTCCCGGGAGACGAGGACTACTCCTGTCTGCTCGCTGCAATACCCGGTGCTGTTCTCGCGGAGCTGTACGACCAGCACGGAGCCAAGTTGCTCCAGCGGAACGTACGTGCCTACCTGCAGGCTCGGACCAAGGTCAACAAGGGCATCGGCGAGACCGTCCGGAACACGCCCGGCCGCTTCCTCGCCTACAACAACGGAGTGTCCGCGACCGCCAGTCAGGTGGTCACGGAGCCCGGGGTCGGCGGAGTGCAACAGATCACCCGGCTGGTGAACCTGCAGATTGTCAACGGCGGTCAGACCACGGCCTCGTTGCACCACATGTGGAACCGGGACCCCCAAAGCCTGGACCGCGTGTCGGTGCCCGCGAAGATCACCGTGGTGGGAGCCGAGGCGCTTGACACGCTCGTCTCCGAGATCTCCCGGTGCGCGAACTCCCAGAACGCGATCAAGGAGGCGGACTTCCAGGCCAACGGGGCGTTCCACGTTGCCCTCGAACGGCTCTCCCGCTCCGAGTGGATCCCGGCGCGTGAGGGGAGCACCTTCCAGTCACGCTGGTACTACGAGCGCGTGCGTGGGCAGTACCAGGTCGACCTCTCGAGGCGGGAACGAGGCTCCCAGCAGCGGGACTTCCGGACACAGAACCCGATCGCCCAGAGGTTCGGCAAGACTGACATCGCCAAGTACGAGCTGACGTACCTTGGGCGCCCCCACGACGTGAGCCTCGGTGCAGAGAAGTGCTTCCAGACATGGACCACCGAGGTCCTGGGGCCACCGGCGGACCAGACGGTCCCGGACCGCCCGTACTACCAGCAGCTCGTGGCCAAGGCGATACTCTTCGGCCACACTAGGAAGATCATCCAGTCCCTCAAACTCGGAGGCTACCTCGGTCCGACGGCCACGTACGTGACGTCGCTGCTCGTGGACCGGTGCGCCGACCGGATCGACCTGGACGAGATCTGGCGGGCGCAGAATCTTCCTGCCTGGATACGGAACGCCGTCCCGGCTCTTGCGGTCGAGGTCGTCCGGCCACTTCTCGTGGACGCACCGGAGGCTGCCAACGTGACCGAGTGGTGCAAGAGGCACGCCTGCTGGGACCGGGTGAGGTCCTCCTGGTGGGCCCCGTAACGTTCACACCTGCCAGCTCGTTAGGATGTGCGACCAGGGGTCCAATTTCCTGCACGCCCCGAGCGCCGTCGGCCGTTTCGCAAGGATCTGTCCGGGGCGGAGCAAAGCAGAGGAGCACGGCACGGACCATCGCGCCGAGTGGGCGCCGAACCGCCGAGGACGTCGGGGTGGTTCGGCGCATTCTGCTTGATTGCGGCTGGAAGTCTGTGGTGTCGTTGGTCCCTGTCAGCGGGGTTGAGCGGAGGGTGAGAGTGGCGGGCCGGACTCGTGCGCCAGGTACCTACGAGGTCGCACTGGTGCGCAGCAAGTACCTCCCCCTGGAGGCCCATCCCGACGCGTGCACACCCGACACCTTCAGGGAGTGGCTCAAGCAACGCCGGCCGGAGGAGCGCTTGGCCGTTGACCTCTTCTCGGGGGCGGGAGGCCTCAGTCTCGGGCTCAAGCGTGCGGGATGGACCGTCGCCGCAGCCGTGGACAACAACGACCGCGCGCTGGAGACACACCGGCACAACTTCCCGGGCATGAGTCTGAAGCTCGACCTAGGCAGCCTAGAGGGGCGCAACGAGCTGCTGTCGCTGTTCGAGGGCGTCGAGGTAGACCTCGTTGCGGGCGGACCACCTTGCCAGCCGTTCAGCCGGGCGGGCAGCGCCAAGATCCGCGATCTCGTGGCCAAGGGCATTCGCGACGAGCACGACGTCCGCAAGGAGCTCTGGCGCGCCTACATCGACATCGTGCTCGCGCTCAGGCCTCGGGCAGTGCTCATGGAGAACGTTCCGGACATGGGTCTGGCTGACGACTTCCGGGTCGTGCGCATCATCGAGCAGAAGCTCGAGGACGCCAAGTACGTGACCCAGGTCCACCTCGTCGACACGTGGAAGTTCGGGGTACCCCAGCACCGGCGGCGCCTGATCCTCCAGGCACGCAGGGACTCCACGGAGTTCCGTTGGCCGAAGCAGCACGCAAATATCGTCACTCTCCGTGACGCCATCTCCGACCTGCCGCCGGTCCCGGTGAACGAGACCGGGAGCCGTGAGACCCCGTACGCCAGGAACGGGAAGCTCTCGCGGTTCGCCGCGGACATGCGGAAGGGCGCTCCCAGGGGGCTCGTGCACGACCACATGACCCGACCCGTCCGGAAGGACGACGCGGAGCTCTTCGACCTCATGGACTCGAAGAGCCTCTACTCGGACCTCTACCAGAAGTTCAAGGACGACCCCGAGAAGAGCAGGCTCTTCCGCTACGACACCGAGAACTTCACGGACAAGTACAACCGCCTCGGCTGGGACGAGCTGAGCCGTACCATCACGGCGCACATCGCCAAGGACGGCTACTGGTACATCCACCCCGACCAGCCCCGTACGCTGACCGTACGGGAAGCCGCGCGGATCCAGACGTTCCCCGACAACTTCCGGTTCGCCGGCATGCGCAGTGACGCCTTCCGGCAGATCGGGAACGCCGTCCCGCCGTACCTGGGCGAGGCAGCCGCCCGCGCCCTTTGGCCCCACCCCGAGGATGCGGCCTCCGGCCCTCTCCAGCCCTTCTGGGGCGTCGTTCGCCGGGTGCTGACGGACTGGGCGACGGAACAGCGGGCGAAGTCCGACTGGATCTCCCTTCCGGGGCCCCGGATGGGCGTTCCCCAGGCCGCCGTCGCCGCCTTGGTCGGCACCGGCAAGGCGAACGTGGACGGCCTGACCGAGGCCATGACGCACGTCGACGGCCTCCCGCACCTGACCCGTGCCGCGTACACGAAAGTGGTCCAGTCGGCTCAGCGCCCCTCTGCACGCAGGGCGCTGGAACGTCTCGAGAAGCTGGCAGGCAAGCGGAAGGTCTGGGAGGACCGGGATGGGGTTGCCGACCAGCTCGGCCTCAAGCCGAACGAGAAGGCCGTCTTCCGACTCCTCCTCGACAACGACCTGCTTATGGCCACGCAGGGACCCATCCGCGTCGCGGAACGTGTGGCCGGGATAGGCCTTGCTACCGACGACACCTCTGCGAACGCGCTCAACGACGGACGGATCAACCTTGCGAAACTGGTGGGTGCTGGCGACGACGCACCGCTCCGGATGGCCGCAGTTCGGCTGCTGAGCCTGACGTACTGCCGCGCAGGCGGCCCGGCATGCGGCGGCTGCCCCCTTCGGGAGATGTGCGCAACCCAGGGTGCCGCCAGGGCCGGTCAGAGCCCGGCCACGCCGTTTTCGTCCAGAGAGGCGAGCGAGGGAGCGCTGTTCTAGGAAGGTCAGTCCTTCCCCGTGCCGGTGGCGGACCGAACGCGTAGCGCTGCTGCGGAGGCATCACGTCGGATCTCGCACTCCCAGAGTCGGACGACCGTACGTCCGGCTGCCTCGGCGGCAGCGGTGTTCCGTTCGTCCCGCTGCCTGTTGGTAGTGATCTTCTCCCATCACCGGTCGGCGTTCGGAGCGCGGAATTCGCGGGGCCCGTGCTCCGGACAGCCGTGCCAGAAGCAGCCGTCGACGAACACGGCGACCCGGTGCCTGGGCAGCACGAAGTCCGGGGTGCACCTGGACGCCAAGGGAACATGCAGCCGAAAGCGCAGACCAAAAGCATGGACCCGTTGGCGCAGCACGACCTCGGGTCTGGTGTTACGGGTGACGCGGCCACGCAGGTGCGGCCCCGCCTCGGTTCTGACCCATGCTCTCGCCACTTCGGCCCGGCCCTCCTACCGCTTGTCGTGCATCCGGTGCCGTCTGGTCCGCCGAGTGCGGGCCAGACGGCACGCCGTCCGGAACTCACAGTGCCGGGTCCCAGTACCCGATCCCTTCCCCGTCAGGGTCACCGAAAAGGTGCCACCGGGAAAGGTTGCGGTTCCAGCGCTGGCACGCGGTCTCGGCGCATGAACGTGGTCGGCAACGGCCCAATGGCCCGCCTCTTCACCGGCCCGAGCGGCGGCCGGGTCACCACAGCCATCCGCAGCAAGGCAACCCACTGGGACGAAGTCGTCAGCCTCGGCTACGAATACCTGCGCCGGCACGACCTCCGACACACCGGCCTCACCTGGTTCGCCGACGCTGGCGTCCCCATCCACGTCCTCCAGAAGATCGCAGGCCACGGCCACATCACCACGACCCAGCGCTACCTGCACCCGGACAAGAGCTCCATCGAGAAGGCTGGCCGGACTCTCAGCAGGCACCTGTCGGCGGACCGGAGCACTCCGCAGGCGACATCCGCCAGCTCGGCTCCGGCGGAGGCCGGAGTGCGTCACCTGCGTCTCGTCTAGTGAGTGCTCGACCGTGCGGCCCACCTGCACGGTTCCAGGAGTGCCCGCAGGTAGCAGCGGTCCCGCCAGTCGATGTCTCCGGTCCCCGGCTGGTCCCTGACAAGATCGCAAGCAGGCGCCGCTCCGGCCGGTGATCACCTGTCGGACCATCAGCAAAAAGGCCGCTGGCCTAGGATTTCTCCCGGCCAGCGGCCTTCCGACATTCTGTCGGGACGACAGGATTTGAACCTGCGACCCCTTGACCCCCAGGTCGCAATGCAGGGCATTTCCGCAGGTCACGGGGCATCGGCCGCACACCTTTGCGTGCGACCGAGCTGGTGTGGTTCGGCTCCGCTCAGGCCGTGTGGTCCCGCACTGGTCCCGCAAGTACTTGAGGCTCAGAAGCAGGAATCCTCCTGGGCCCCACGGTCTCGAAGCTGACCTGCCATCCGCAGAGTTCAGGAGCCGCCAGGCCGCCCAGTCCACAGAGCGATCTGGGCTCACTTTCCGACCTACCCGCAACGATCTGGTGCGTGATTGCGGTGGCGATGTGATGGCCCGAGGTGCTGCTGTTGGTCAGGTGGTGGCGGTGCGGTCGGAGACGAGGCCGGCGATGGCGAGGTAGGTGTCGGGAAGGGTATCTCGGCGGTGGGTCCAGCGAGCCAGGCCCTTCCAGCGCTTGTGGTCGGCGAGGGCGTGCTCGACGGGGATGCGCTGGGAGGAGTGTTCGTGGCGTGCCCGCTCGCGGGCTGCGTGGACTTCTGGTGCGGCGATCTTGTTGGGCTTCCTTGGTGGCGTGACGGCTTTGCCAGGATGGTCGCGTCGCAGGCCCAGGTAGCCGTCATCGAGCAGTACTTGGACTTTTGGGAACTGCCGGAACAGGTCGTCGATGCCCTCGCCCCGTATAGCGGTGGTGTCGTGCATGCGTCCTGGGCGGAGGTTGCCGGCCCACAGGGTGCGGC
>NZ_BNBO01000063.1 GCF_014655955.1 Kitasatospora indigofera | reverse complement strand
CTCCTCGCTGCAGACGAGCTTCGTGATCGACGACACCTCCATCGCCACCAGCTGAATCCCCGGCCGCTGACGGCCAGGAGACAGGTGAGCACGGCATGACGGCAGGGCCCGGCAGCAACCGCTGCCGGGCCCTGCCCGTCGTCGTAAGCCGTCCTCCGCCGGCTTCGCGCCGGTTCCCGGTCAGCCCCGGGCGAGCGCCCGCGGTGAGCGGACGGAAATGCGGCGGCAACACGAAACACGTCGGAAACACCGGTGTCTGCAACAAGAAATTTGGCCGGGAAACACTCTCCCATCCGACTCGCGCGCAAACCCCGCCCACCGGCCGCCCTCCCCACCCTCCGGCGGCACCGGGTACGGCACCTCCGTCTGCGCGGGCCGCCGCTTGGGAAGGCACCGATCCGCATGCTCCTGGCTGACACGACCACCGGACTCGACACCGGTGACACCGCCTGGCTGCTCGCCAGCACCGCCCTCGTCCTGCTGATGACGCCCGGCCTGGCACTGTTCTACGGCGGCATGGTGCGCACCAAGAGCGTGCTCAACATGATCATGATGAGCTTCGTCTCGATCGCGGTCGTCACCGTGGTCTGGCTGCTGGCCGGCTACTCGCTCGCCTTCGGCGCCGACGCCGGCGGCTGGGGCCTGATCGGCGGCCTCGACCACCTCGGGATGGCCGGAATCACCCCCTCCTCGCTCACCGGCCACGTCCCGACCGTGCTCTTCGCGACCTTCCAGCTGACCTTCGCGATCATCACCGCCGCCCTGATCAGCGGCGCCATCGCGGACCGGGCCAAGTTCGGCTCCTGGGTGGCCTTCACCGCCGTCTGGACGCTGCTGGTCTACGTCCCGGTCGCGCACTGGGTCTTCGCCCCCGGCGGCTGGATCCTGTCGAAGCTCGGCGCCCTGGACTTCGCCGGCGGCACCGTCGTCGAGGTCAACTGCGGTGCCAGCGGCCTGGCCCTGGCCCTGCTGCTCGGACCGCGCCTCGGCTTCCGGAAGGAGGCCATGCGCCCGCACAACCTGCCGCTGGTGCTGCTCGGCGCCGGCCTGCTCTGGTTCGGCTGGTTCGGCTTCAACGGCGGCTCCGCGCTCGGCGCCAACGGCCTGGCGGCCTCCGCGCTGCTCAACACCCAGGCGGCCGGCTGCACCGGCCTGCTGGGCTGGCTGCTGGTGGAGAAGCGCCGGGACGGCCACGCCACCACCCTGGGCGCGGCCTCCGGCGCGGTGGCCGGCCTGGTCGCGATCACCCCGTCCTGCGGCAGCGTCGACCTGCTCGGCGCCCTGGTGATCGGACTGGCGGCGGGCGTGGTCTGCTCGTACGCGGTGAGCTGGAAGTTCCGCTTCGGCTTCGACGACTCGCTCGACGTGGTCGGCGTGCACTTCGTGGCCGGCGTCATCGGCACCGTGCTCATCGGCCTGTTCGCCACCGCCACGATGACCGGTGGCCCGGCCGGCCTGCTGCACGGCGGCGGCCTGGGCCAGATCGGCAAGCAGCTGGTCGCGGTGGTCGTGGTCGGCGCGTACGCCTTCGCGATGACGTACGGGATCGGGCGGGCGATCGACCGGGTGATGGGCTTCCGCGCCCCGGAGGAGCACGAACTCACCGGTCTGGACCTCGCCGTGCACGCCGAGACCGCGTACGATCACGGCGTCCTGGGCCACGGAACGACGGCCCACGCCGTCGTGCTCACGCACTCGTCCGACAAGGCCTCCACCACATGAAGCTGATCACCGCGATCATCAAGCCGTTCAAGCTGGACGAGGTCAAGAACGCGCTGCAGGCCATCGGGGTGCACGGACTCACCGTCACCGAGGCCAGCGGCTACGGGCGCCAGCACGGCCACACCGAGGTGTACCGGGGCGCCGAGTACCGGATCGACCTGGTCCCCAAGGCCCGGATCGAGGTCGTGGTCGAGGACGAGGACGCCGACCGGGTGATGGAGACCGTGGTGGCCGCGGCCCGGACCGGCAAGATCGGCGACGGCAAGGTCTGGGTCGTCCCGGTGGACGGCATCGTGCGGGTCCGCACCGGCGAGCGCGGCCCGGACGCGGTCTGAGACCCGAGCGCCGGGCCCGGCGCTCCGGCCCGCCCGTCAGGGGCCGTCCCGTCCGGTGGCGGTCCGGCGGTCCATCGCGCCCTCGGCCAGGCTCTGCCAGCGGTAGTTCTGCGCGATCCACTGCCAGGTGGCCAGGTCCAGCGGCGGGTTCGTCCTGGTGAGGCGGCCGGACAGGGTCGGGTCGGCGGGCTCGTGCAGGGTGCCGTTGTGCACCGAGACGGCCACCCGGGTGCCGTCCGGGCCGGCGTACCAGATCCGGTACGTGGTCCAGCCGGTGGCGGGCGGGCTGAGGATCTCGGTCACCAGCGTGCCGGGACCGGCCGGCTCGGTACGGCAGGTGTAGCCGGTCTCCGGTCCGGCGTCCGCCCTGGCCCCGCAGGAGGGGCCGGTCGCGGTGGAGGCCGGGCCGTGCAGTTCGACGGCCACCGTCACGGCGCCGTCGCCGTCGTCGTAGCGGACCCACAGGGCCGCGTCCAGCCGGGGATCCGGCCGGATCTCGTCCCCGAGCGGGTCGGACGTGACGGCCGCCCGGGGGCCGATCAGCTCGACCAGCGCCTTCTGCATCGCGCGCTCCAGCGCGGCCGCGTCCGGCGCACCGGCGGTCGCGGAGACCTGGGCCGGCGCCGGGGTCGGGGCCTGGGTCCGGGTGGCGGTGGCCGGGCCGGCCGGGTGTTCGGGCAGGCCGAGGACGGTGCCGGCCAGGGCGAGGGCGCCCACCGCGGCCACCGCGCCGGCGATCTTCAGCCGGCGGCGCAGCAGCAACCGGCGGCCGCGCCGGTTGGCCTCCGCCACCATGACGGCGACCGGGGGCCGCAGGTCTTCGACGCTCTCGGCCAGCAGCCTGGCGAGCTCGTGCTCAAGGTCGTCCAAGGCCGGTCCTCGGGGTCGGTTCGGTAGGGGGCGGGGGTCTGCCGGGGGTCGGTGCCCGGGTGGTCGTCGCCGGGCCGGCGCGGCCGGCGGGGGGCTCCGCGCCCGGTCGTCCGGGCGGGGCGCGCGGCGGGCCCGTCCGGGCGGTGGCTCAGGGCTGCAGCAGCAGCTCGCGGTCCTCGGCGAGGATCTCGCGCAGCCGGGAGAGCGAGCGGGTGCTGAGGCCCTTGACGGCGCTCCGGCTGGTGCCGAGCATCTCCGCGACGGCCTCGATGCTGTGGTCCTCCAGATAGCGCAGGACGACCACGGCCCGGTTGCGCGGCGGTAGTTGGCGCAGCGCGGCGACCAGGGTGAGCCGCAGTTCGGTGCCGGGCCCGGTGAGGTCGTCCAGGGTGGCCGGAAGGTCGGGGACGTCGGCGACCGCGATCTCGTCGGAGCGCCGCAGCCGCCGGTGCGAGAGGTAGCAGCGGAGCAGCACCTTGCGGGCGTAGGCGTCCGGCGAGGGGTTCTCCTCGTCGCGGTGGAGCCGGCCCCAGACGGCGTACATCTTGGCCAGGGTGGTCTGCACGAGGTCCTGCGCCTGGTGCCAGTCGCCGCACATCAGGTACGCGACCTGGAAGAGCCGGCCGGCCCTGGCGGCGGCGAACTCCTCGAAGCCGATCAACTCGTCCATGCCGCCCGCCCCCCGTGGCCGCTCGTTCCCACGCTTCCGTTCCTACAGGTACCTCACGCGCCGGCGCGGCAAAAGGTCTCACGGGCTTCGGCCCGGAACCCCGAATCGTTGCGCGCCGGAGTCTTGACGCACCGTCGCGGCGGTCATAGGTTCGGCGCTGCAAGTTTGCTGAAACTTTCAAGAAACTTGCGCAAGCCGATTTCCTGCCCCCACCCGTCCGTGCTCCCCGCAAGCAGGGACGGTCCAGGCTGCCACCTCAGCCCCCAGGAGACACCGTGGTCACCGCTACCCCCGTCCGCCGGCGTGCCCGCGTCGCCGGAGCGCTCACCGCCTCGGCGGCGCTCGCGCTCTCGGTCACCGCCGCGCTCGGCGCCGCCCCCGCAGCCCAGGCCACCCCGCCCGGCAGCAGGGACGTCACCGCCACCCTCTTCGAGTGGCGCTTCGACTCCGTCGCCAAGGCCTGCACCGACACCCTCGGCCCCAAGGGCTACGGCTTCGTCGAGGTCTCACCGCCCCAGGAGCACATCCAGGGCTCCCAGTGGTGGACGTCCTACCAGCCGGTCAGCTACAAGATAGCCGGGCGCCTCGGCGACCGGACGTCCTTCCAGAACATGATCAACACCTGCCACGCGGCGGGCGTCAAGGTGGTCGCCGACTCGGTGATCAACCACATGTCGGCCGGCTCGGGCACCGGCACCGGCGGCACCAACTACACCAAGTACAACTACCCCGGCTACTTCCAGGACCAGGACTTCCACTCCTGCCGCAGCGCGATCAGCAACTACGGCGACCGGGCGAACGTCCAGAACTGCGAGCTGGTCAACCTCTCGGACCTCAATACCGGCAGCGCGTACGTCCAGCAGACCATCGCCAACTACCTGAGCGACATGGCCGGGATGGGCGTCGACGGCTTCCGGATCGACGCCGCCAAGCACATCGCCTCCGGCGAGCTCGCCGCCATCAAGTCCAGGATGACCAACCCGGGCGCCTTCTGGGTGCAGGAGGTCATCTACGGCGCCGGCGAGCCGATCCAGCCGTCCGAGTACACCGGCAGCGGCGACGTCGACGAGTTCCGCTCCGCCACCTGGCTGAAGAGCGCCTTCAACGGCGGCCGGATCTCCGACCTGTCCACCTGGGGCAGCGGTCTGCTGGGCAGCGCGCAGGCCCGCACCTTCGTCGACAACTGGGACACCGAGCGCAACGGCTCCACCCTCAACTACAAGTACGGCAGCGCCTACACGCTGGCCAACGTCTTCCTGCTGGCCAACCCCTACGGCGCGCCGAACGTGTACTCCGGGTACGCCTTCGCGGGCAACGACGACGGCCCGCCGAACGGCGGCACCGTGAACGCCTGCTACAGCGACGGGTGGAACTGCACCCACGCCTGGCGCCAGGTCGCCAACATGGTCGGCTTCCGCAACGCGGTCTCCGGCACCGGCATCACCAACTGGTGGTCCAACGGCAACAACGCCATCGGCTTCGGCCGGGGCAGCAAGGGCTACGTGGCGATCAACCGCGAGTCCGGCGCCGTCACCCAGACCTTCCAGACCTCGCTGCCGGCCGGCACCTACTGCGACGTCCAGCACGGCGACCCGACCACCGGCGGCGGCTGCACCGGCCCCACGTACACCGTCGGGGGCGACGGGAAGTTCACCGCCACCGTCGCGGCCGGTGAGGCCGTCGCGCTGTACGTCGGCGCGAGCGGCGCCTCGCCCAGCCCGAGTGCCAGCCCGTCGGCCAGTGCCTCGCCGACCTCCGGCGCCACCAGCGCGACCGTCTTCTACAGCACCGACAAGAACTGGTCCGCCTACAACATCCACTACGCCCCGACCGGCGGCACCTGGACCACCGCGCCCGGCGTCGCGATGACCGCGGCCTGCACCGGCTGGGTGAAGAAGACCGTCGACCTGGGCAGCGCCACCGGCCTGGCCGCCACCTTCAACAACGGCTCCGGCACCTGGGACAACAACAACAGCGCCAACTACGCGCTGGGCACCGGCAACGTGACGGTCAAGGACGGCGTGATCGGCAGCGGCGACCCGTGCGGCACCGCCACCGCGACGCCCACCGCGACCGCGACGCCGACCGCCACCGCCAGCCCGAGCGCGACGGCCACCGCGGTCGCCGGCGGCGCCTCCTTCGCGGTGAACGCCACCACCGCGGTCGGCCAGAACATCTACGTGGTCGGCAGCACCGGCCCGCTCGGCACCTGGGACCCGGCCCAGGCGCTGCCGCTCTCCTCGGCCGCCTACCCGGTCTGGAAGCTCGACGTCGCCCTGGCCGCCGGGACGGCGTTCGAGTACAAGTACATCCGCAAGGACGCGGCGGGCAACGTGACCTGGGAGTCCGGGGCCAACCGCACCGCGACCGTGCCGGCCTCCGGCAAGGTGACGCTGAACGACACCTGGCGCGCCTGACCCCCGCTGTTCCCGCCACCGCCGCACGCGGTGGCCCCGACCACCGGCGCCGGCCACCCCCGGCGCCGGTACCGGGCCGGATCCGACCCCGGCCCGGTCCGGCCCCGCCCGGCTCTGACACCGGGCGCGACCCTGAACGGCCGCCCCGCCTCCCGGTCACCGGTGAGGCGGGGCGGCCGTCGGCGGTCGGGGGTGCCGTCGGTGCCCCCGGTGCCCCCGGTGCCCCCGGTGCCTCCGGTGCCTCCGGTGCCTCCGGTGCCTGCTCCCGGCCCTGGTCCGTCAGCCTGGCGCCTCGGCGATTGCCTCGGACGAGTGGCTTCGCGCCGTCAAACCACCCGGACGGGTCGGCGGCTGGGAGATTGGGTGAATGGCCCCCACCACTCCCAGCAGCCCCGCCACTCCCAGCAGTCCTGCCATCCTCGACGTCGAACTCTGCGGCGGACGCTGGGACGGTCACCGCAAGCGGGTGAACGCCCTCGCCCCGCCGCCGTCCCTGCGGATGGTGCTGCGCGCCGAACTGCCCGCCACCGAGCGGGGCGAGTACTGGCCCACGACCAGCGTCTACCGCCTCGACCAGGACGGCGGCACCTGGCGCTACCGTCACTCCCACGACGAGTGAGCACCCCGTTCGGCCGGGCAGGCTGAGCGGGCCGGCGGCGGGCCGGGCGTCCGGTCAGCCCCGGCCGATGTAGGGCATCGCCGTCGCCATCACCGTCGCGAACTGCACGTTGGCCTCCAGCGGCAGCTCCGCCATGTGCCGCACGGTACGGGCGACGTCCGCGACGTCCATGGTCGGCTCCGGGGCGATCCGCCCGTCGGCCTGGCGGACGCCGCTGCTCATCGCGGCCGTCATGTCGGTCGCCGCGTTGCCGATGTCGATCTGCCCGCAGGCGATCCGGTACGGGCGGCCCTCCAGCGAGAGCGACTTGGTGAGGCCGGTGACGGCGTGCTTGGTCGCGGTGTACGCGACCGAGTGCGGGCGCGGGACGTGCGCGGAGATCGAGCCGTTGTTGATGATGCGCCCGCCCTGCGGGTCCTGGCCCTTCATCAGCCGGAAGGCGGCCTGGGCGCAGAGGAACGCGCCGGTGAGGTTGAGGTCGACCACCGCGCGCCACTCGGCGTGTCCCAGGTCCTCGACGGGGGTCGGGGCGCCGAAGGTCCCGGCGTTGTTGAAGAGCAGGTCGAGCCGGCCGAAGCGTTCGGCGGTCTCCGAGAACAGCGCGTCGACCGCGACGGGGTCGGTCACGTCGGCGGGGACGGTCACGGCCTCGCCCCCGCAGAGCCGGGCCGTCTCGCGCAGCGGCTCGGCGCGCCGCCCGGCGAGGACCAGCTGCCAGCCGGTCGCGGCGAGCTCCAGGGCGACGGCGCGCCCGACGCCGGTGCCGGCTCCCGTGATGACGGCGATCTGCTGGGGCATGGCGGGCTCCTCGTCGGTGGCGCCGGTCCGGTCGCGGCGGGCTCCCGGTGCCGGTCACCGGGGCGGTACTCCTGATCATCGGCGATCGGCGGCCCCCGCGTCACTGGTGGGAGGTGCCGAAGACCGGCGCGGTACGGCGGGGCCGCTCTGGCGGGACGTCCCGAAGCCGGGACCTCGCCGGCCCGCCCGCCGGGCCGCCGGTCCGGTCGTCCGGGCCGGATACCCCGCCGTTCGGCGGGGGTCGCCCGTCCGCACCCCCGCCGAACGGCAGGGGGGCCGCCCGCCGGACCGCCGGATCCCGCCGGATCCCCGGGGCGCCACGTCGGCGGGCGCAACCGGCCCGCCGGGGGGCACGTCATAAGATCGGCGGGAGGCGCGCCGGTCCCCTCCGGGACGGCGCGCAGTGCCGGGGTCCGCGCCACCCGCCGCCCCGGCCCCGCCACGGCCCCACCCCGGGGGCCACCGCCGGCTCCCGACGGAGCGGGCGTGACACCGGTCGGAGAGTCCTCACCGTGCAGCCGCAGTCCATCCGTTCCCGTGCCCTCCTGACCGGCACCGTCGCCGTCGCCCTGGCCGTCACCCTGGCCGGCTGCGGGAGTACGAGCAGCACCGGCGCGGACGGTACGGCCAAGGGCGGTCCGTCGGCCGGCGGGGCCGCGGGCGGACCCGGCACCCCGAGCGCTCCGCCCACCACCACGGCGCCGCCCAAGCCCACCAAGGTGCTGATGCCGACCGGGCCGGCCGCCGTCTTCGGCAAGGCCCGCGACACCGCCGCCGGGCAGATCATGATGACCACGCTGGCCGGTCCCAAGTCGGGCGTTTCGGGCAAGGTGTGGGTCTGGCTGCCGCCGGAGTACAACGACCCGAAGTTCGCCGGGACGGGATTCCCGGTGCTGACCCTCTTCGCGGGCGGCCAGAGCGCCGGCTACAACACCTGGACGGACAACCAGCTGCCGATCCAGGAGGCCGACGCCGAGCTGTCCAGGCAGGGCAAGGCGCACCCCTTCATCATGATCATGCCGGTGCAGAACCTGGACTCCAACGAGGCCAAGGCCCTGGAGTGCAGCGACATCCCGGGCCAGCCCAGGATCGGCACCTGGATGGCCGAGGACATCCCCGACTTCGTGCGCGCCAACTTCCGCACCCTCAAGGGCCGGGACGGCTGGGGGCTGATGGGCGCCTCCACGGGTGCGTTCTGCAGCGCCAAGCTCGCGCTCCAGCACCCCGACAAGTTCAAGGCGGCCGTCCCGATCGACGGCTACTTCAACCCGGACTCCCCGCTCTGGAAGGGCCACGACGCGGACCGGCTGGCCAACAGCCCCGACGTGCTGGTCGCCCAGGGCAAGGCGGACGTCCGGATGCTCGCCACCGCCGGCGGTGCCAACGGGTACGAGATGAAGCTGGTGAAGGAGTGGGTGGCGAAGGCCGCCGCCCCGCTGAAGGTGGAGTACTTCGAGCAGCCCGGGGGCAAGCATCTGACCACGGACTTCAAGAAGATGATCCCGGACACCCTGCAGTGGCTCAGCAAGAACCTGGCGGGGCCGGAGGCGGACTGACCGCGGTGCCGGCGTCCCCGTGGCGGCGTCCCCGTGGCGGGTGACGGCCCTGCGGCTGCCCGGCCGGCCCGCCCGTCGGCGGCGAGTGCCGGCCGCGGGCGGCGGGTGCGGGCGGTAGGTGCGAACGGGCGGCCGGCCAGGCCGGACTTCCGGGCCGCAGGCCGCTGACCTGCGCGTCAATCGGACATTCATTCGCTCCTGATCGACTGTCATCACCCTGGTGATCCCAGACCCGGCCTGCGAAGAGAGCGTCATGCCCAGCCACCTGTTGCCCGTCAAGCCCCCGCACGTCCCCGCTCAGACGGACCCCCGGCACGAGCAGGACACCGACGACACGGACACCCGCCTGCGCTTCGCCGGCCTGACCCTGGTGCACGCCGCGCTCCGCCGCGACCTGCGCCGGCTGCCCGACGCGCTGCGCCTGCTGCAGCCCGGCGACGAGACCCAGGGCCAGGCCCTGCAGCGGCACTGGGACTTCCTCACCGCGATGCTCACCTGCCACCACGAGCAGCAGGACACCCGGCTCTGGCCGTTGCTGCGCCGCTTCGCCCCCGAGCTGCGCCTGCTGCTCAACTGGCTGGAGGACGACCACCACAACCTGGACCACTCCTTCACCCGGGTCACCACCCTGGTGCGGATCGCCACCCGGGACGCCGGCAGCACCTGGCCGGTCGCCTACGCGATCGAGGACCTGGCGGCCCGGCTGGAGACCCATCTGCGGATCGAGGAGCGGCAGTTGCTGCCCCGGATGGCGAAGGTCTTCGCCGAGACCTCCCGGGTCGGCACCCTGCCCGAGCTGCTCGACCTGCTGCGGGCCGCGAACGGCCCGGGCACCGCCGACGCCATGACCTGGCTGCTGGACGGCGTGGACGAGTGGACCATCCAGCGCCTGCTGGCGGACTGCGACGACACCACCGCCCGGCACTGGCCGCACTGGCGCGCCACCTACGAGCGCTGCACCAACCCGCTCTGGGGCCCCAGCACCGACTGACGGCCCGGCCGGACTTCCCGGTCCCGCCGTCCCGTGGATTCCCCGCCCGGCCCCGCCGCCCAGGTCCCGTCCGTACGTGGCTGCCCCGCCCGCCGCCGGAGGCCGCCCCCGCGCGGTCAGCGGGCGCCGAGCGCCGCCAGGTAGCCGGGCAGGGCCGCCGGGTCGTGGGTGGCCAGCCCGACGTACCCGTCCGGGCGGATCACGAACAGCCCCGGCCCGTACGCGTCCGCGGCGTGCCCGCCGTCCAACCGCAGGCCCCGGACGCCGGCCGGCAGGCCGGGCAGGTCGCAGTCGACGGCGAGCACCGTCAGATGCGTCCCCCGGTACAGCTCGAACAGCCGCCGCGCCGTCCCGTCGGCCGCCCGGTACGGGGAGTCGGGAGCGCGGTCGCCCGCCTGCAGGGCCTCCTCGTCCAGCCCCTGCCGCTGCTCGGCGGTGAGCGGGCCGCCCCGGTAGCCGACGGAAAGCTGGTCGGTGTCCTTGCCCCGGCGCGCCCGCCGGTCGTCGGAGCCGTCGCGCTCCGCCCGGTGCAGCCCGGTGCTCAGGCCGATCACCGCGGCCGCGACGGGGTACCGCTCCTCCTGGTAGCTGTCGAGCAGCGACTCGGGGGCGCCCGCGCGCAGCACCCGGCCGAGCTTCCAGCCCAGGTTGTACGCGTCCTGCACGCTGGTGTTCAGGCCCTGGCCGCCGGCGGGGGAGTGGATGTGGGCGGCGTCGCCCGCCAGGAAGACCCGGCCCTCGCGGAACCGCTCGGCGACGGCGGCCCGGGGACGGAAGTCCGAGGCCCAGCGGACTTCGGTGACGGCGCTCGCGGGCAGGTGGCTGCCGGCCGCGACCAGTGCGCGCACCCCGTCGGCCGAGGTGTCCGGCGCCCCGCTCCCCACCTGGGCGAACAGCTGGAACTCCTCGGTGCCCGGCATCGGGCAGAGCAGCAGCGCGCCGCCGGGCGCCTTCGGCCAGACGTGCCAGTTGTCGCGGTCCAGTCCCTCGACCCGGAGGTCGGCGACCAGTGCCGGCCGGGGGTCGACCACCTCGCCGTGCATGGCGACGCCGAGCGTCCGGCGGACGGCGCCGCGCCCGCCGTCGGCGCCGACCAGGTAGCCGGCGGTGACCGTCCGGGTGCCGCCGCCGGCCGTGGCCAGCACGGCCTCGACCCGGTCGGGGTGCTGTTCCAGGCCGGTCAGGGCGGTGCCGAAGAGGACCTGGCCGCCCAGCTCCAGCAGCCGCTCGTACAGGATCTCCTGGGTGCGCCACTGCGGGATCATCCACACGTCGGCGTACGGGGTGGCGGGGCCGGGCGTGCCGCGCTCGACGAGGTCCCAGGTGCCGAGCCGCTCGCCGTTCTCCCAGGCCATCATCAGCGGGTACGGGGCGCCGGCCGCGTGGATCCGGTCGAGCACGCCGAGGTCCTCGAAGACCTCCTGGGTGCGGGGCTGGAGCCCCTTGCCGCGCGACCCGGGGAACAGGGTGCCGGCCCGCTCGACCAGCAGGGCCCGGACGCCGTGCCGGGCCAGGTCGCAGGCCAGGGTGAGGCCGGTCGGTCCGGCGCCGACGATCAGGACCTCGGCGGTCTCCGGCCCGGGCCCGGCAGCGGCCACGGCAGCGGCGGCCACGGCCTTGTCCGCATCCCCCTTCGCGTCCACGCTCCCGCCTACGTTCGCGTCCATGTACCCGTCCACGTTCTCGTCCACGAGCTTCTCCTTAACGCTGTTAAGTTGCTGGCGCTCCCGAGGATGGACTTAACGGTGTTAAATTGTCAAGGGGGACCGGCGAAGGCGGACGAAGGACGGGCGTGGCACAGAAACTGGACCGGGCGCAGGTGGTCGACACCGCCCTGCGACTGCTCAACGAGACCGGCCTCGACGGCCTCACCCTGCGCCGGATCGCCACCGAACTCGACGTCAAGGCACCGGCGTTGTACTGGCACTTCGCCAACAAGCAGGCCCTGCTCGACGAGATGGCCACCGAGATGCTGCGCCGGATGGGCGCCGGCGGCGGGAGCGTCCCGGACGGCTGGCGGACGGCGCTCACCGCGACCTGCCGCACCCTGCGCACGAGCCTGCTCGGCTACCGGGACGGGGCCAAGGTCTTCAGCGGCACCCGGCTGACCGACCTGGGCCACAGCGGGGGCCAGAACGCCCTGCTGGCGGCCTTCACCGAGGAGGGATTCGCGCTCCCCGACGCCGTCCAGGCCTTCTTCACCGCGTACGCGTACACGATCGGATTCGTGATCGAGGAGCAGGCCGTGGCCCCGCTGCCGGGGGAGGGCCTGGCGCCTGAGTACGACCCCGAGCAGCGGGCCGGGCGGATCGGCGCCGACCGGCCGCTCGCGGCGGCCGCGAGCGCGGGCCTGTTCACCGACTACGAGCAGCGCTTCGAGCGCGGGCTGGCGATCCTGCTGGCGGGCATCGAGGCCGTCCTGTTGCCGGCCCCGCCGGCCTGACCGCCCGGCCGTTCGGCCCCGCTGGCCTGTGCCGCCGGCCCGTCCCGCCGACCGGGTGCTGCGCGGTACGGCCTGGTCCTGACGGGCGGCGCGGGTCGTGCCGCGTCAGCCCGTGGCGGGCAGCCCGCGCCGGAACCGCAGGCCGGGCCGTCCGCCGAGGCTGACATCGCCCACCGGCGCGAACCCGTTGCGTTCGAGCACCCGCCGGGACGCCGGGTTGTCCAGGGTGGTGGCCGCGGTGAGGGCGTGGAGCCCGTACTCCGTGGCGGCCAGCCGGCAGATGTCCGCGACCACGGCCGTGGCCAGGCCCCGGCCGGCGGAGCGCTCGCCGATCCGGTAGCCGAGGTCGGCCGTCCCGTCCTCGACGTCCACCAGGTTGACCCGGCCCACCAGGCTCCCCCGCTCGTCCAGGACGACGTGGAAGTGGCACACCCCGGCCTCCTGCTCGGCGAGCAGGGCCCGGTGGCGGGCGTCGAAGCCGGCGAAGTACGCGTCCGTGCGGTCCGGCACGGTGCGCGCGAAGTACTCCCGGTTCTCCCGTTCGAAGGCCAGCAGGGCCTGCGCGTGATCGGCCCTCAGCCGTACCAGCTCCACCTGGCCCGTCCTTCCCCGTCGTTCGTACGTCCCCCGGTCCCGGTCTCCCCGGCCCTACTCCGGCAGCCGGTGCAGCCAGTTCAGCGGGGTGACGGTGATGGCCTCGTCCGGCGAGCCCGTCCAGCGCGCGTTCAGCCCGGCCTCGGCCAGCGCGGCGACCACGTCACGGCCGACCTCCGCGGTCTCCTCCTCCGAGTGCCGGAACCCGCCGTAGCGCAGCGTCAGGCCACCACCCGCGACGGCCCGTTCGGTGTCCTGCTCGTGGAAGAAGACGAAGCCCCGGGAGTCCTCGTCCGCCTCCCCGCCGATCTCGGCGTAGCCGCAGCTGCTGCAGCAGGTGAAGTCCATCGCGGCGACGATGCCGTCCGCCTCCAGCGAGTCGAAGGCCTCCACCAGCCGGTCGACGTCCGTCACCTCGGGCCAGCCGGCCTGCTCGGCCAGCCGCTCCTCCCACAGCGGGACGACGATCTGCTCGGCCTGCTCCTCCGTCAGCCCCTGGTCGTCCAGGAAGTCCACCAGGGACTCGACTATCTCGTCCGGCTCCTGGAACCCCCCGCGGATCAGCTCCCGGGCGCGCTCCTGGGCATCGTGCAGTACGTCGGGGGCGAGGGCGGATTCCTGGGTCATGCGCGAATCCTCGCACCCGCCTAGGACAAACCCGCCGCCCGGGTGGCAGCTGCGTTGCTATCGTCCGGCCGGTGACCTCCCTCTTCGAGCCCGAGCTGCTCACCCGCCTGCTGGCCGCCGACCGGATCCTGATCGCCGGAGCCGGCGGCGGGTTCGACGTCTACGCGGGCCTGCCCCTGGCCCTCGCACTCCGCCAGGCCGGAAAGGAGGTGCACCTCGCCAACCTGTCCTTCAGCCACCTGTACGGCCTGGACGCGGACATCTGGCTCGCCCCCGACGTCGCCCGGATCGGGCCCGGAACCCGCTCCGCCGAGGGGTACTTCCCCGAGCGGACGCTGGCCCGCTGGCTGCGCCTGCACCGCATGCCGGACACCGTGTGGGCCTTCGCCTCGGTCGGCGTCCGGCCGTTGCGGGCGGCCTACCGCGCCCTGGTCGCGGAGCTGGGGATCGACGCGATCCTGCTGGTCGACGGTGGTACGGACATCCTGATGCGCGGCGACGAGGCCGGCCTCGGCACCCCCGAGGAGGACATGGCGAGCCTCGGCGCGGTGGCCGGCCTGTCCGAGGTCCCCGAGCGCCTGGTCGCCTGCCTGGGCTTCGGGGTCGACGCCTACCACGGCGTCAACCACTCGCTGGTGCTGGAGAACCTGGCCGCCCTGGACCGCGCGGGCGGCTACCTCGGCGCGTTCTCGCTGCCCCGGGGGAGCCGCGCCGGAGCCCTCTACCTGGACGCCGTCGAGCACGCCAGGGCGGCCTTCCCCGAGCACCCGAGCATCGTCCACGGCTCGGTCGCCGCCGCCCTGCGCGGTGAGTTCGGCGACGTCCGCTTCACCGAGCGGACCCGGCACGGCGCGCTCTTCGTCAACCCGCTGATGACGCTCTACTTCGGCGTCACCGTCGAGGCCCTGGCGGCCCGGAACCTCTACCTGGAGCAGCTGGAGAAGACCGTGCTGACCCGTCAGATCAGCACGGTGATCGAGGAGTTCAGGGACGGCCTGCCGGCGCAGCGCCCGCCGCGCCAGTTCCCGCACTGAGGGGCGGGCTGCGGCCGGCCGGTCCTGCACCGGGCCCGCGGCTCAGCCGGCGGCCAGCCGGAACTCCAGGTCCCCGAAACGCACCTGGTCGCCGGGCCGGACCCGGACCGCGCCGGCCACCCGCCGCCCGTTCACATGCGTCCCGTTGGTCGACCCCAGGTCGTAGAGGACCCAGCCGCCGCCCTCGCGCCGCAGTTCGGCATGGGCGCGCGAGACCGAGGAGTCGCTGAGCCGCAGGCCCGATCCCGGGAGCCGGCCGATGGTCAGCAGCCCGCTGCCTGCCTCCGGCAGTTGCAGCCCCGGCAGCCGCTCCCGGCGCCAGGCGTCCCGCAGGCCGACCCCGAAGGCCGAGAACCGGCCCACCGTCCGCAGCAGCAGGCGGGACACCGGCCGGCTGCCCGGCAGGTCGTCCAGCACGGCGTCCAGCTCGGCCCGGCTGCGGGCCTGGAGGACGATCTCCATCCGGGTCATGAAGGTGTGGTGCGACAGGCGGCCGCTCCCGGCGCCCTCGCGCAGCACTTCGAGCGCCAGCTCCCGCTCGGCCTCGGACGGGCGTTCCACCCGGGTCCGGAAATCAGGAGTGCTCATGGGCTGATTGTCGGGCCGCCCGGACCGCACTGTCCAGAAGCCGGCGGCCCGGCGGCGGGCCACCGTCCGTTCCCGTCCTGAGCGTCCCGTTCCGGTCCCGTCCCGTCGCGCCCCGCTGTCCCGCTGCCCCGTCCCGCCCGGCTGTCCCGTCGCGCCCCGCCGTCCCGGCCCGCCCCCGCCGTCAGGCCTTGCGGGCCGCGGCCAGGATCTTGTGCAGGGTGTGCAGGAACCGGCCGGTGCCCTGACCGGCGTACGACTTGCCGAAGACCGCCCCCGGGTTGGTGTTCATCCGGCCGCCCTGGAGGTGCATCACCACGTACGCCGCGCCCGGGTCGGCGCCGACGATCTCGTAGTCGCCCTTGGCGGACCGCTGCGGCAGCTCGTAGCCCTCGGGCAGCGGCTCGGAGAGGAACACCACCACCAGCCGGGTGTCCGGCCCGGCCTCGTGACCGGCGAACGGCTCGGCGTCGAGCAGGTCCGCGACCTCCTCCACGGTGCGCAGCATGGTTGGCACGGGGTAGCCGAGGGAGGCCTCCAGGTGCTGCTCGATCCGCCGGGTCAGCGCCGCCCGGTCGCTCTCCCCGGTGCGGAAGAAGACGTTCCCGCTCTGGATGTAGCTACGGACCTCGCCCAGCCCCAGCTCGGTGAACAGCTCGCGCAGCCGCTCCATCTTCACGGTGCGCCCGCCCACGTTGACGGCGCGCAGGAACGCGATGTACGTCGTGTCGCTCATCCGGCCAGTGTGGCACCGGCCGCGCCGGGCGGGCCCGTCGTCACGGCCGGTCGACGGAGTCCGGTGCGACACTGGCGGCATGGCCACCTGGCAGGATTTCGAGCAGCAGGCACCGGACCTGGCCCCCGCCGTGCGGGCCCGCTTCGAGGCCGCCCGGCATCACGTGCTGGCGACGCTCCGGCCGGACGGCGCGCCCAGGGTGAGCGGTACGGAGGTGCGCTTCATCGGCGCGGACCTGACGCTCGGTTCGATGTACGGCGCGGTGAAGGCCCGCGACCTCCGGCGGGACCGGCGCTTCGCGCTGCACAGCAACCCGGCGGACGCCACGATGGCGGACGGCGACGCCAAGCTGGCCGGCCGCGCGCTGGAGATCACCGACGAGGTCGAGCTGACGGCGTACGAGTCGGAGCTGCCCACGGCGCCGCCCGGCCCGTTCCACGCCTTCCGGCTGGAGCTCGACCAGGCGGTGCTCACCACGGTCGAGGAGGGTGTCCTGGTGATCCGCTCCTGGCGGCCCGGCGAGCCGGTGACGACCGTCCGGCGGGACTGACCCGGCGGCCGGCCGCCGCACGGGACGGCGGGAGCCGGGCCCGAGGTGGCCCGCGGCTCAGCCCTTGGCGGGCAGGACTGACTTCACGGCCTCCGGCGTCCGGGCGACGATCGCGTGGCCGTCGTCCGCCGTGATGATCGGGCGCTGGATCAGGATCGGGTGCTCGGCCAGGGCCGCGATCCAGCGGGCCCGGTCACCGGGCTCGCGCGTCCACTGCTTCATCCCGGCGTCCTTGGCGGCCTGCTCGTCCAGGCGGGTGATGTCCCACGGTTCGAGCGAGAGCCGCTCCAGCACCTGCTCCAGTTCGGCGGCCGAGGGCGGGTCCTCCAGATAGCGCCGCACGGTGTACTCGGCCCCGACGGCCTCCAGCTCGGTGAGCGCGGACCGGCATTTGCCGCAGCGTGGGTTGATCCAGATCTCCATGCCGTCAGGGTACCCATCACCCGGGCGCCGCCCGCGCAGCACCGCGGCCGCGCGGGAACTCCGTGCCGGGCGGCCACGGTTCTACCGGATGGACCGACGCCGCTGGAGGGGGAAGCAGATGGATGGCGAAGCGATCATCGGACAGCTGATGGGCCCGGAGGGCCGGGCCGACCCGTACCCGCTGTACCGGCGGGCGCACGCCCTCGGACCGGTGGTGCCCTGCGGCCCCGGGATGGCCATGGCGGTCGGCCACCGGGCGGCCAACCAGGTGCTGCGCAACCCCGCCTTCGGCGTCGCCGACCACGGGATGCGGGCCGACTTCGACCCGGAGTTCCTGGAGCACTCCTCCGCGGTGCTGCTCAGCCGCTCCGTCCTGGAGACCAACGCCCCGCACCACGCCCGGGTCCGGTCGCTGATCGCCTCGGTCTTCACCGCCCGCCGGGTGGCGGCGCTGGAGCCCGCCGTGGTCGCCGCCGTCGACGCCCTGCTGGACGAGATGGCCGGGCAGGGCTCGGACGGCAGCCCCGTCGACTTCATGGACAGCTTCGCCTTCCGGCTGCCGGTCGGCGTGATCTGCGAACTGCTCGGCGTCCCGGAGGCCGACCGGTACCGGTTCCGCGGACTCGCCGCCGACCTGACCACCGCCCTGGAGTTCATCGCCGACCCCTCCGAGCTGACGGCCGCCGACGAGGCGGCCGACGAACTGGCCGGGTACTTCACCGAACTCGCCGCGGAACGCCGGGCCCGCCCCAAGGACGACCTGGTCAGCGCGCTGGTCGAGGTGGCGGCCGCCGACGCGGGCCGGCTCTCGGGCCAGGAACTGCTGGCCAACCTGGTGCTGCTGCTGGTCGCGGGCTTCGAGACCACCACCAACCTGCTGGGCAACGGCCTCGCGCTGCTCTTCGAGCACCCGGAGGCGGCCGCGGGCCTGCGGGACGGCACGGTGACCCCGGTCGGCCTCACCGACGAGGTCCTGCGCCTCGACTCCCCGGTGCAGCTCACCTCCCGGATCGCCCTCGCCCCCGGCCTCGCCGTCGAGGGAGTGGAGACCCCGCCCGGCAGCGCGGTTTTCGTGCTGATCGGGGCCGCCAACCGGGACCCCGACCGCTACGAGCGCCCCGAGGTCTTCGACCCCGCCCGCACCGACAGTCAGCCGCTCAGCTTCGGCGGCGGCGCGCACTTCTGCCTCGGCGCGCAGCTGGCGAAGCTGGAGTCGGCCGTCGCGATGCCCGCACTGCTCCACCGCTTCCCCCGGCTGGCCCCGGCCGGCGCCCCGACCCGGCGCGACCGCCTCGTCCTGCGCGGCTTCGAGACCCTCCCGGTCACGCTGCGCTGACCCCTCCGGCGCCCGCCCGCCGGATCCCGCGCGCCCCCTGGTGGACCTCTCGTCCCCGCCGCCGGGCCGGGGCAGCGCGACGGCCCCGCCGCACTCCGCGAGGAGGCGACGGGGCCGGTCGGCGAACCGTCCGCTGGGCGCGGGCGGATCTGAGGTCGTAGTACAGCTCGAATAGTGCACATGCGGCCGTTGTGACGATGAGAGGTAGCGAGAATGGCCGAGCGGAGACCGTGAGGTCGAGTCGCAAGGCCACCTCGCGGCGCTACGCGGTGCTACTTAACTTGATCGATTGATGCCTCACCCGAGCGGGGCTGTTCACGGTCGAACGGCCTACACCTGGTCCGACATCACGGATGCGGTTGACGCTGTGCCGTCGTTGCGGGGGACGACATCGATGCCCCGCGAGCTTGTCCGGGGCTGCTGGTATACATGGCGCTCGACGTCAATTTCCGGGGGGCACGAACCACTGATGCGAGTCTTCCTTCAGCCCGCGAAGCTCTCGAAGAAGCTGATCATGGACCATTACCGGGACACCGTCCTCAGCCCAGTCGAAATCGACGAGCACGCCGACCTGCTGGACGAGCAGGTGAGGAAGCGCTTGAGCGACGAGTTCCCGCGGGGCGCAGCCCAGATGTGGGGCGTTGTTCCTGGCAAGGGTGAGCGGAACGTTCATTTCTACCGGCAGCTGAAGCCGGGCGACTGGGTGTTCTTCACCGGTGACAACCACCTGTACTTCGGTGGCAGGGTGCGGGTGGTTTGGCGAGACCGTCTGCTCGCAACTCGGCTCTGGGGCACGGACGAGGCAGGCAGCACCTGGGAGTGCATGTACGCGTTCTCCGACGGCAGGACGTTCGACGTCCCCATGGCCGAGATCCGCCGGGTTCTCGGGTGGGAGAACGAGAACCGGCACGTCCGGAACTTCCAGGCCCTGAGTGACAGCGCCAGTGAGCTCCTGCACGATCTCCTCAACCTTGACCGCGCGACCGGCGAGCTGTCAGCGAAGGAGCGGGAAGACGCCGAGGGTGCGCTCAAGGAGTATGACGGGCCGCTCGAGCGAACCGCCCAGCGGGCATACCGGGCTGAGCAGTCGCTGCTCAAGCAGCAACTCCTCCCGGGTACGGAGGGCGAATGTGCACTCTGTGGCCGGACACTTCCTCGGGCCTTCCTCGTGGCAGCCCACATCAAGAAGCGTTCGATCTGTACGGACGAGGAGAAGCGGGACTTCCGCAATGTGGCCATGCTGGCCTGCCTGCTCGGGTGTGACGGGCTCTTCGAGCAGGGATTCATTGGTGTCGGAGCGGAAGGCGAACTCCTGGTCAGCCCAGCGGCCGAGTCCTCAGCTGCGGTTTTGCGGCATGTCGACCAGATCCTCGCGAATCGCACCGTCTCATGGTGGAACCCGGACCGTGAGAAGTACTTCGCGTGGCACCGCACCCACTCATTCAAGGAGTTCACCGTCCACTGAGCCTGTCGGACGCCTGGAAGACCCCGAGGGTGCCCGCTTTGACGGACAGGTGCGGTGCGCAATGAGGCTGCTTGAAGGGCTTCGTCTTCGGCGGGGCTGCGGTAGGCGGCACCGCTGTGGAACCGGTGAGGGTTGAATCAGGGCTCTTCCGCCGCCGCCCCGCAAGTTCCTTGGCAGCTCGGCCGTCGTGCTTGCTGCCATGGACCTGGAGCTGCTCCACCCAGCTCCGCTAGGCGGTGCCGGCCAGGTCGAAGCCCGCGGTGACCTGACCGACCGAGTAGTCACCGCACCGGCAGAGGGGGGTGAGAAGTACCGAGCGGTGGCGACGAGGTCGTTTGTGGAACATGGCGGTGGTTGCTGCTCCGCGGCGCGTTGGGGTTGAGGACCTTGGGCCGGACGGTGCGGGGGCCTCGCGGTTGGCGATGGGCTTGAGCTGGAAGAGCTAGGGGACGTTGCCGAGTGCCCACATCCCCCGGCAACGGTGGCGGCCTGCCGAAGCGATGGTGAAATGGACACTGCGGGCGGGAGAAGATGTGGGCCATCTCGGCGGTGACGAGGTCGGAGCCGAGAATCGTCAGGCGCCCGGGGAGGCGGTCGAGGGGCATCATGGTGTCGCTGGTGCGGTAGCTGACTTCCGCAGCGCGCCGGATAGGTCGCCTTCCCCTGCCCGGTGACGCTTGTCGGCGGATGCCGCAGCAGGCACGACACAGAACTCGCACCCAAATCGAACTCAGTGCACTCTCACTTCACGTCGCGAGCCCCATGACGTTCGACGAGAGTCGGTCGGACCACGTTTCCGCAGGTCAGCGAGGCGCTGACCTGCGGAAACGACAAGAGGTCGAACTGCGCTTCCGCAGGTCGGAGGTTGTCCTACAGGTCGTAGTACAGCTCGAACTCGTGCGGGTGCGGCCGCAGCGCGATCGGGGCGATCTCGTTGGTGCGCTTGTAGTCGATCCAGGTCTCGATCAGGTCCGGCGTGAAGACCCCGCCGGCGAGCAGGTACTCGTGGTCGGCCTCCAGGGCCTCCAGCACGGCCGGCAGCGAGGCCGGGACCTGGGGGACGGACGCGTGCTCGTCGGGGGCGAGCTCGTACAGGTCCTTGTCGACCGGCTCCAGCGGCTCGATCTTGTTCTTGATGCCGTCGAGGCCCGCCATCAGCATCGCCGCGAAGGCGAGGTACGGGTTGGAGGACGGGTCGGGCGCGCGGAACTCGATGCGCTTGGCCTTGGCGTTCGAGCCGGTGATCGGGATGCGGATCGCGGCCGAGCGGTTGCGCTGCGAGTACACCAGGTTGACCGGGGCCTCGAAGCCGGGGACCAGGCGGTGGAAGGAGTTCACCGACGGGTTGGTGAAGGCGAGCAGCGACGGCGCGTGCTTGAGCAGGCCGCCGATGTAGTAGCGCGCGGTGTCGGAGAGCCCGGCGTAACCCTGCTCGTCGTAGAACAGCGGGGAGCCCTCGGTCCACAGCGACTGGTGGACGTGCATGCCCGAGCCGTTGTCGCCGAAGATCGGCTTCGGCATGAAGGTGGCGGTCTTGCCGTTGCGCCAGGCGACGTTCTTGATGATGTACTTGAACAGCATCAGGTCGTCGGCGGCGTGCAGCAGGGTGTTGAACTTGTAGTTGATCTCCGCCTGCCCGGCGGTGCCCACCTCGTGGTGCTGGCGCTCGACCTCCAGGCCGGCCGCCGCGAGCTCCAGGGACATCTCGGCGCGCAGGTCGGCGAAGTGGTCGACCGGGGGGATGGGGAAGTACCCGCCCTTGTACTTGACCTTGTAGCCGCGCGCGTCGCCCTCGGCGGAGCCGCTGTTCCAGGCGCCGGCCTCGGAGTCGATGTGGTAGTACGAGGCGTTCGCGCTGGTCTCGAAGCGCACCGAGTCGAAGACGTAGAACTCGGCCTCGGGCCCGAAGAAGGCGGTGTCGGCGATGCCGGAGGAGGCCAGGTAGGCCTCGGCCTTCTTGGCGACGTTGCGCGGGTCCCGGCTGTACGCCTCACCCGTGATCGGGTCCTGGATGAAGAAGTTGATGTTGAGGTGCTTCTCCTTGCGGAACGGGTCCAGGCGGGCCGTGGCAAGGTCGGGGACGAGAGCCATGTCCGACTCGTGAATGGCCTGGAACCCGCGGATCGACGAGCCGTCGAACATCAGGGTCTCGGCCGGGTCGAACGTCGCCGCAGGCACCGCGAAGTGCTGCATGACGCCTGGCAGGTCGCAGAACCGGACGTCGATGAACTTCACATCGTTGTCCGCGATGTACTGCTTGACCTCGGCGGCGTTGTTGAACATCCATCTGGCCTTTCCGAAAGGGGACCACCGGCTTGAGCTGGTGGGGAGTTTCGTCCTTGGATCGTAAGGGCGCAGGACCGGGGATCGCTGCGCCGCGTCGATGGCGCGCCGGGCCGTGGGCGGTGCCACTCACCGGGGCGATGTTCGCGTGCCTCCTCCGTACGGAATGCGCCTCACCCTAGGAACGGCCCGTTTCCAGTTGGTGACTTCGATGTTTCCTAAATGTTAACCGCCCCGGTCGGGGTGGGCGGCAAACTCGTACGGTTCCGGGCAAAACGCCCCGTGGGGGAGTGGGGTGCGAATCAAGTGGTCTGGACCACTTGAAGGGGTCGGGAGAGGCCCCGCCGACCCGCCGGGGGAGGCGGTGGCGGCGCGCCGCGGGGGCCCGGTTAGTGTGGATTCGTGGACACCAGAGAAGCGTTGGGATCGTGGATCGACGGCCCGAAGGCGGCCGCCGAGAAGATGGGTGCCGACTTCGGGCACCGCGGCGAGCGCCTCGGCCTGCCCAAGGAGGGTCCCGGCTCGCTCGCCGGCCCCGGCCGCCGGATCGGCGCGCTCTTCGTCGACGGCTGGCTGGTGGCGCTGATCGCCTACGGCCTGGTCTCGCGCGGCGACCAGGGACAGGCCAACCTCTGGACCACCCCGATCTTCTTCCTGGTGACCGTGCTGCTGCTCGCCACCACCGGCACCACCATGGGCAAGCGGCTGTTCGGCCTGCGGGTGGTCCGCCTGGACGGGCGCCGCGCGAGCATCCCGCAGGTGATGCTGCGCACCCTGCTGCTCTGCCTGGCGGTGCCGGCGCTGGTCTGGGACCGCGACACCCGCGGCCTGCACGACAAGGCCGTCGGTACGGTCGAGGTCCGGATCTGACCCGCCCGCCCCGCCGCTCGCCCTGACTCCCGCCGTACCGCCCCTCCGGTGGTGCGGCCCGCGCCGGGGCCGCACCGGCCCTCCCGGGCCGCCTGCCGGCCCCGGCAGCGGCGGACAACGGCGGGCAGCAACGGTCGGGAACGGTCCGGCTCCGGAGCACCCCGCCGGGCCCGGGCCGGTCAGGACCGGTCGGACTGCACCCCAGGACGGGCGTCCATCGGCGCCGTTCCGGAGCTGGGACGACAAGCACCGCTCCGGAACGGACACCGGACAAGTACCGCCCCTCGGGGCGGACGTCAAACGGCCCCGTCGCGAAGTCTTCGCGACGGGGCCGTGTCGTGTACGAGGGAGGAGCGGTCAGCGCGCCTGGCCGCCCTTGGGCATCCGGGCACCCTTGGGCATCGGGCCCTTGGGGATCGGCGCCTTGGAGAGCAGGTCTCCCAGGGCGCGCAGCCGGTCGTTGGTCTCGGTGACCTGGCCGGGGGTGATCGCGCGGGGCAGGCGCATCAGGTGGATCTGCAGCTTCTTCAGCGGGATCTCACCCTCCCCGGTGCCCACCACGATGTCGTGGACCGGGATGTCGCCGACGACGCGGGCCATCTTCTTCTTCTCGGCGGCCAGCAGCTGGCGGACCCGGTTCGGGTTGCCCTCGCCGATCAGCGCGATGCCCGGCCGGCCGACCGCCCGGTAGACCGCGTCCTGGTTGCGGGTGACCGCGACCGGGGTCGGGTTGGCGCTCCAGCCGCGCTTGATGTTGTTCAGCACGGCCGCCACGGCGCCCGGCTGTCCCTCCATCTGCCCGAAGGCCGCACGCTCGGCCCGGCGCCCGAAGACGATCGCCATGGCCAGGAAGGCCACGATGAAGCCCAGGATGCCCAGGTAGATCGGGTGATCGATCGCAAAGCCGATGGCGAGAAACACGCCGAAGGTCAGCAGGCCGACGCCGGCGATGATCAGGCCGATCTTGGTGTCGACCTTCTTGGTCATTTGGTACGCCAGACGGATCTGCTTGAGTCGCCCGGGGTTCTCGGATGTTTCCCTCGCCATAACGCTCATGGTACGTGCCGGGAGCGCGGGATATCCAAGCACGGTGCCGGTTCGCACCGAACCGTGATCCGCCCGGCCCGCGCCGGGGGCCCGGCGGTCCGGTCTCAGCGCCGGACGGCCTCCGTCACGGGGCCGGTCGCACCCGGTCCCGGGGCCCGGTCCTCGGCGTGTCGGCGGTTCTCGCAGACCGCCGCCCAGGCGTTCTGCCGTGCCTGCCGCTGGCCGCTCGCCAGCAGCACGCTCTCGGCCAGCCGCAGTGCCGTGCCGCCGACCGATCGGATCCTTACCTGCATTCCGAACAGCTCCCCTCGGTTTCGAGAAGGTCCTGACCATCACATGGTCACCACTTGGTGTTACCAGTCGGTGACCAGGCCGTCAAAGCCTGATGAAAGCCGGACGCCCCTTTGGCGGAACCGAACGCACCCGAACGGAGCCGGGCGGCCGAGCGGGCCCCGGAACGACAACCGGCAGGCCGGAACGACGACGGGAGGGGCGGGGCCGAAGCCCCGCCCCTCCCGTCGGCACGGATCGCCGTCCGCCCCGGCGGCCGGCCGGTGAGGCGAACCTCACGCCCGGCCCCGCGCGGACCCGTTCACCCGGCTCCCCGCCCGGGAGCCCCGGGCAGGCTCAGACCGACGCCTTCGCGCGGTGCTCCAGCGCCTGCCGGTACAGCCGGCCGGCCCGGTACGAGGAACGCACCAGCGGCCCGGACATGACGCCCGCGAAGCCGAGCTCCTCGGCCTCCTGCTGCAGCTCCACGAACTCGTGCGGCTTCACCCAGCGCTCGACGGGGTGGTGCCGCACCGACGGGCGCAGGTACTGGGTGATGGTGATCAGCTCGCAGCCGGCGCCCACCAGGTCGGCCAGCGCCTGGCTGACCTCCTCGCGGGTCTCGCCCATGCCGAGGATCAGGTTGGACTTGGTCACCAGACCGGCGGCCCGCGCCTGGGTGATGACGTCCAGCGAGCGCTCGTAGCGGAACGCGGGCCGGATCCGCTTGAAGATCCGGGGCACCGTCTCGACGTTGTGCGCCAGCACCTCGGGCCGCGAGGAGAAGACCTCGGCCAGCTGCTCGGGCACCGCGTTGAAGTCGGGGATCAGCAGCTCGACGCCCGTCCGCCCGCCCTCGCGGCCGGCCGTCTGCGCGTGCACCTGGCGCACCGTCTCGGCGTACAGCCAGGCGCCGCCGTCGGGCAGGTCGTCGCGGGCCACACCGGTGATGGTGGCGTAGTTCAGGTCCATCGTGACGATCGACTCGGCGACCCGGCGCGGCTCGTCGCGGTCGAAGTCGGCGGGCTTGCCGGTGTCGATCTGGCAGAAGTCGCAGCGACGGGTGCACTGGTCACCGCCGATGAGGAAGGTCGCCTCGCGGTCCTCCCAGCACTCGAAGATGTTGGGACAGCCGGCCTCCTGGCAGACCGTGTGCAGTCCCTCCTTCTTCACGAGCGACTGGAGCGCGGTGTACTCCGGGCCCATCTTCGCCCGGGTCTTGATCCACTCAGGCTTCCGCTCGATGGGGGTCTCGCTGTTGCGGACCTCCAGGCGCAGCAGCTTCCTGCCGTCGGGTGCGACAGCGGACACGTGCGACTCCTAAGAACTAGACGGGGTACCCCCAGGGTACGCCTGTGCTTGTACGGCTCTCCACGGGCCCGGCCCCGGGAATCGCAGGATTCCCGGGCTCGCGGGCTGTCCCGTCCGGGCAACATCCGCCGCCCGGCCGGGATTCCCTACCGGGCCAGGGCGGGTTCGGCGAGTTCGGCGAACACCTCGGCGAGGTGCTTCTCGACCACCGGCAGCGCCTCGCCGACCGGGAAGGCCCGGCCGAGTTCGGTGCTGACCGAGCCGACGCCGGCGTCCCGGATGCCGCAGGGGACGATCCGGTCGAACCAGGTCATGTCGGGATCGCAGTTCAGCGCGAAGCCGTGCATGGTGACGCCCCGCGCGACCCGCACGCCGATCGCCGCCAGCTTGCGGTCGTCGCCGCGCTGGCCCGCGTTGGACGCCGCGTACTCGGGCCCGGCCAACCGGGGGTCGATGCCCAGCGGCAGGCCCATCCGCAGGGTCAGGCTGCCGATGTCGACCACCTGGGCGGGGTCCACCACCGCGTCCGGGAGGCTCTCGCCGAGCACCCACACCCCGCTGCGGCCCTCGACCCGGGTGGTCTCCACGCCGAACTCGCCGCAGGCGCGGATCAGCGCCTCCTCCAGCCGGCGGACGTACGCGACGACGTCCATCGGCTCGGGCAGCTTCACGATCGGGTAGCCGATCAGCTGGCCGGGGCCGTGCCAGGTGATCTCGCCGCCGCGGTTGACCTCGACCACCGGGGTGCCGTCCAGCGGCCGGTCCTCGGGGTTGGTGCGGCGGCCGGCCGTGTAGACCGGCGGGTGCTCCAGGAGCAGCACGGTGTCGGGGATCTCGTCGGCGACCCGGAGGGCGTGCAGTCGCTGCTGCTCCTCCCAGGCCTCCTGGTACGGCACCGACCGATCGCCGATGCCCATGCGTACGAACCGTACGTTCTCGCTCACCGCTGCTCCTTGCCAGGCGTTCGAGACCAACCTCGCCACTGTACGCCCGACCGGGTGAAGGCCGTCCCGGCCGTCCGGCCGGCAGCCCCGGGGGTGGCCTGCGGCGGGTCTCGGCGGGCGCCGGGCGGTGGCCGCCGGCGGGGTCAGCCGTCGGCCAGCAGTTGCAGCCGCAGGGCCAGCTGGAGCTCCAGCGAGCGCTCGGGGTGGTTCCAGTCCCGGCCGAGCAGGGCCTCGATCCGGTCCAGCCGCTGGACGACGGTGTTCACGTGGACGTGCAGCTCGTCCTTGGCCCGGGTCAGGCTGCTGCCGCTGTCGAAGTAGGCCCGCAGGGTCCGGACCAGCTCGGTGCCGCGCCGGGAGTCGTAGTCCAGCAGCGGGCCGAGGGTCGCGCCGACGAACCCGTCCACGTCGTGGCCGTCCCCGAGCAGCACCCCGAGGAAGCCCAGCGCCTGCGCGGAGGCCCCGTCGCCGTCGCGGCCGAGCACCCGCAGCGCCCGGACGCAGCGCACCCCCTCGGCGTGGGCGGCGGCCAGCGCGAGCGGCCCGGCGGCGGAGCGCCCGGCGCCCACCGTCACCGGGACCCCGGTCAGCCGGGCCAGCCGCTCGGCGGCCTGCTCGGCGGCCTCGCCGGGGCTCGCCGACCCGTCGTCGGGCAGCAGCAGCACCACGTTCTCGCCGTGCTCGGCGCTGACGCCCCGGGAGCCGAACAGGTAGCGCCCCGCCGCGCCCGCCAGCCGGCCCCGGGCCGCCGGTCCGGCGGCCTCGGCGACCAGCACCAGGTGCGGGCGGCCGAGGTCCACGCCGAGCCGCCGGCCGCGGGCGACCAGGCCGACCGGATCCCGGTCGGGGGCGGTGAGCAGGTCGGCCAGCAGCTCGCCGCGGACCCGGTTCTCGGTCTCGGCGACCGAGCGGCGCAGCAGCAGGAGCAGCGCCGTCACCACCCCGGCCCGCTCGAACAGCCGCCGGTCGGCGTCGTCCAGCCCCGGCCGGCCGGACAGCACCAGGCTGCCCAGCGGCTCCTGGCCCGCCAGCACCACGCAGACCCAGGCGTCCCCGCGGCGCACCGCCCGCCCCTCGGCCCGGGAGACCGCGACGGCCTCGGCCAGCCCCTCGACGCCGCCGGCCGGCCCGGCCAGGGCGTTGCCGTCGGCGTCGTGCACCGCTATGCCGCCGTCCAGCAGCGCGGCCACCTCGGCGGCCACGTCCGCGACCTCGGCGCCGCGCAGCACCAGGTCGGTGAGCCGGTCGTGGGCCTGTTCGGCGCGCTGGACGGCGGCCGAGTGGGCCCGGATCACCGCGTTGGCGCTGTTCAGGCCCTCCAGTGCGGCCCGGGTGTCGGCCAGCGACTTGGCGGTGTCCAGGGCGATCGCGGCGTGCGCGGCCAGTGAGCAGAGCAGCGCGACCTCGTCGGGGGAGAAGGCGCGCGGCGAGCGGTCGGCCGCGAACAGCACCCCGATCACCCGGCCGCCGAGCAGCAGCGGCACCCCGATGATCGCGACCAGGCCCTCGTCCAGCACCCCGGCGTCGATCTGCCCGGTGTGGTGGAAGCGCCCGTCGGTCCGGTAGTCCGGGGTGGCGTACGGGCGGGCGCTCTGCGCCACCAGGCCGCCGAGGCCGTCGCCCAGGCTGAGCCGCAGGTTCTGGAAGAGCACCGAGACCGAGCCGTCGGTGACCCGCATGTACGTGTCGCCGGCCGCCTCGTCCGGCAGCGTCAGGTAGGCGGTGTCGGTGCCGAGCAGCATCCGGGCCCGGCGCACGATGGCCTGCAGCACGTCGTCCAGGTCGCGGGAGGCGGCGAGGTCGCCGGCGGTGTCGAAGAGCGCCGTCAGTTCGGCCTCCCGGCGGCGGTGCTGGCGCAGCGTCCGGTGCACCCGCAGGGCCAGCCAGGTCGCGTCGTCGATCTCGGCGAGGACGTCGGCGGGCTCGCCCCGCAGCCGGGCGTCGGCGAGCACCCCGGCGAAGTCCTCGGTGGCCGCGCCGGAGGCGAGCAGGTCGAGCAGCCGGCGCAGGGCGGGCGCCGCCCCCGGGGTCGGGTCGGTCATGGTGCAGCCGCCAATCGGCAGAGTCGGGCCTCGGCGACCTCGGCCGGTCACGGGGACGGAAGCGCGATGGTACGCCTGGTGGCGTCCGGGACGGCCGGCGGCCGGCGCCCGGGGAGGACCGGGCGCCGGCCGCCGGGGCGGGGCCGTCTCAGACGGTGAGGGTCTTGGCCGGGACGGCGGCGGTGGAGGCGGCCGCCTCCTGCTCGGCGTCGACCTCGGCCAGGTCGCGGCCGCGGGTCTCCTTGGCGCAGAGCACCGCGAGCACCGTGATCACGGCCGCGATCGCGACGTAGACCGAGATCGGCGTCGAGCTGCCGTAGTCCTTCAGCAGCGCGGTGGCGATCAGCGGCGCCGGGGCGCCGGCCGCGACGGAGGCGAACTGGGCGCCGATGGAGGCGCCGGAGTAGCGCATCCGGGTCGCGAACAGCTCGGAGAAGAACGCCGCCTGCGGGGCGTACATCATGCTGTGGAAGACCAGACCGATCGTCACCGCCAGCAGCAGCGAGCCGAAGGACTTCGCGTCGACCAGGGTGAAGAAGACGAACGCCCAGACCCCGACGCCGACCGCGCCCACCAGGTACACCGGCTTGCGTCCGACCCGGTCCGAGAGCGCGCCGAAGAGCGGGATCAGGGCGAACTGGATCGCCGAGGCCACCAGGACGGCGTTCAGCGCGGTCTGCTTGGGCAGGTGGACGTGGGTGACGGCGTAGGCCAGCACGAAGGTGGTCATCACGTAGTACGAGATGTTCTCCGCCATCCGGGCACCCATCGCCACCAGCACCTCGCGCCAGTGGTGGCGCAGCACGGCCACCAGCGGCGGCTGCTCGGCCTGCTGCGAGGCCTTGCGGGCCTGGGCCTTCGCCAGCGCCTGCTGGAACAGCGGCGACTCGTCCACCGAGAGCCGGATCCACATGCCGACCAGCACCAGCAGCGCCGAGAGCAGGAACGGCACCCGCCAGCCCCAGGACAGGAAGGCGGACTCCGACTGGACGGCCGTCAGCAGCGACAGCACGCCGGCGGCGAGCAGGTTCCCGGCGGGCGCGCCGCCCTGCGGCCAGGAGGCCCAGAAGCCGCGCCGCCGGGCGTCGCCGTGCTCGGAGACCAGCAGCACCGCGCCGCCCCACTCGCCGCCCAGGGCGAAGCCCTGGACCAGGCGCAGCGCGGTCAGCATGACCGGGGCCGCCACGCCGACCTGGTGGTACGTCGGCAGGCAGCCGATCAGGGTGGTCGAACCGCCCATCAGCAGCAGGCTCACCACCAGCAGCTTCTTGCGGCCGATCCGGTCGCCGAAGTGACCGAAGACCAGGGCGCCGAGCGGGCGGGCGGCGAAGCCGATGGCGTAGGTGAGGAAGGACAGCAGGGTGCCGGTCAGCGGGTCGCTGTTGGGGAAGAACACCTTGCCGAAGACCAGCGCGGCGGCGGTGCCGTAGAGGAAGTAGTCGTACCACTCGATGGTGGTGCCGATCAGGCTCGCGCCGACGACCTTCCAGAGGGGGGAGCTGGTTCTCGCTACGTCGGGAGAACTGGCCATGGGGTCCACCTGTCTTCTCTGCGGTGAGGGCGGGACGGGGCCGGGCGGGGCCCGGGGGCGGGACGGGACGGGAGGGGGCGCGGGGCGGGGAGAGGGGCGGGGGAGGACGGCGGGGCCGCGGGCCGGTCAGTGCGCCGTCCAGCCGCCGTCCAGGGGCAGGCTGGCGCCGGTCAGGTACGAGGCGTGCGGGGAGCAGAGCCAGAGGGCGAGCTGGGCCACCTCGCCCGGCTCGATGAGGCGCTTCACGGCGGTGCGGTCCAGCATGATCCGCTCCACCACCTCGTCCTCGGGGATGCCGTGGGCGAGCGACTGCGCGGCGATCTGCCGCTCCACCAGCGGGGTGCGGACGTAGCCGGGGTTGACGCAGTTGCTGGTGACCCCGTGCGGGGCGCCCTCCAGCGCCACCGTCTTGCTGAGGCCCTCCAGCCCGTGCTTGGCGGTGACGTACGCGGACTTGAAGGCGCTGGCCCGCAGCCCGTGCACGGAGGAGATGTTGACGACCCGTCCCCAGCCCTGCGCGTACATGTGCGGCAGGGTGCGGCGCAGGATCCGGAACGGGGCCTCCACCATGACCCGCTGGATCAGGGCGAAGCGGTCCGGCGGGAACTCGTGCACGGGGGCGACGTGCTGCAGGCCGGCGTTGTTGACCACGATGTCCGCGTCGGCGGGGAGGGAGTCCACCGCGGCCGGGTCGGAGAGGTCGACGACGTGCGCCACGCCGTTGATCCGCTCGGCGAGCTCGCCGGCCGGGCCGGCCGCCAGGTCGACGACGTAGACCTTGGCGCCCGCCTCGGCGAGGGCCTCGGCACAGGCCAGGCCGATTCCTGAGGCCGCGCCCGTGACCAGGGCGGTCCGGCCGCTGAGGCCGCCTGCGGGGGGCCGGTCCGAAGTGGTGTCCATGGGCCAGAACGGTAGGAATTCGCGGGCCGCTCTCCTATGGTCCCCGTCGCCACAGTGTCCGCCCTCGCTGTGGCGGCACCCGCCATGGGGCCCCTTGCGACCCGTGCGCCCCGGCCGGCGGGCCGGCGGCCCGGGAGGGCGCAAACCACAGCTGCCCCCGCTTCAACACAATGGACGCCCTTGCTTCACCCGTTCGGAGGATTGCCCGGCCAGAACCGCACATAGCGCCCGAATGCTCGCTACATTCACGCCGATTCCCGACAGGGGGCGCCGCCCGGGTACCGGGGGACTGGACAGTGCCTGAGCGACGCTTCGAGAGGTGTTGACTGACTATGCCCCAACGGCCCGCAACAGACAGTCCGGCGTACGGACCGCTCGACCCGCTCGACCCCCGCGGTGGGCCGGACGGGCCGGCCCCCACGGACGCCTCCGACTCCCTGCACGACGACCCCGGGCTGCCGCAGGACGCGAGGCGGCCCGACGGCGCAGGTCCGCCCGACGGCGCCCGGCACCCCGGCGAGGCGGGGCACCACGACGGCGCCGGACTGCGGGCGCCGGCCGCGGGGCCGGGAGACCCGCCGGCCGCCGGCGCCCCGCAGAACGGCCGGCTGGCCGTGCTGATCGACGAGGCCGGCTTCTCGCACGCCGGCCTCGCCCGCCGGGTCGACCAGCTCGGCCTGGAGCACGGCCTCGACCTGCGCTACGACAAGACCTCGGTGACCCGCTGGCTCCGCGGCCAGCAGCCCCGCGGGGCCACCCCGGCCCTGATCGCCGAGGTCTTCACCCGCCGGCTCGGCCGCCGGCTCACCGCCCAGGACCTCGGCCTGGACGCCTGCGCACCGGTCTACGCCGGGCTGGAGTTCGCCGAGACGCCGCAGGAGGCGGTGGAGATCGTCGCCAGCATGTGGCGCAAGGACAGCGGCCCGCAGTCGGAGCTGCGCCGGATCGCCTTCACGCCGGCCGGCCTGGTCGTCCCCAGCCGGGACTGGCTGATCGGCCGGACCGACGAGCGGGTGGCCAGGGACGGCTCGGTGCCAGGCCTGCTCGACCCGCCGGCCGGGCCGCCGGGCGCCGCGGCGGGCCCGCCCGGGCCGGCCGGCCAGAGCGGGCAGGCGGCCCCCGGCCGCCCCGGCGAGCGGGCACCCGAGCGCCGGCCCGGCGCGGCCGCGGCCGGCCAGCCCGCCCTCGGCCGGGTCCCGCTGCAGAACCGGCGCCCGCCCGTCACGGTCGAGCCGCCCCCGGGTGACCCGTCGGGCGAACCGCGCCCGGCCCTGCGCGTCGGACGCGGCGACATCGCGGCCGTCCGCGCGGTCGGCGACCTCTTCCGCGCCCTGGACCAGGCCTACGGCGGCGGGCACGCCCGGCAGGCCCTGGTGCGGTACCTGGAGAGCGAGGCCGAGCCGATGCTGCGCGGCCGGTACGGCGAGCAGATCGGCCGGGCGCTGTTCGGCGCGGTCGCCGACCTCACCCGGCTGGCCGGCTGGACGTCCTTCGACATCGCCGCCCACGGCCTGGCGCAGCGTTACTTCGTCCAGGCGCTGCGGCTCTCCCAGGCGGCGGGCGACCGCGCGCTCGGCGGCTACGTGCTGGTCACCATGAGCCAGCAGGCGGTGCACCTCGGCCACGGCCGGGAGGCGGTCCAGCTGGCCCGGGTCGCCCAGCAGGGCGTGGGCACCTCGGTGCCGGCCGCCGTCCAGTCGCTGCTGCATGCCGCCGAGGCGCGCGGCCACGGGCTGCTCGGTGACGTCCGGGCCTGCACCACGGCGCTGGTCCGCTCCGAGCGGTCGCTGGCCGCCGCCCGTCCGGGCGACGACCTGCCCCCGTGGGCCCGGTTCTTCGACGAGGCCCAGCTCGCCGACGAGTTCGCGCACTGCTACCGCGACCTCCAGCAGTGGCGGCCGGCCGCCCAGCACGCCGAGAAGTCGCTGCGGCTGCGCTCGCCCGCGTACGCCCGGAGCCGGATCTTCTGCCGGCTGGTGCTGGCCACCGCCCGGCTGGGCATGGGCGACCTCGACGAGGCCTGCACGATGGCGACCGACGCGCTGCGGGCGGCCGGCGAGATGCGCTCCGCCCGCACGCTGGAGTACGTGCGGGAGTTCCACCGCCGGCTCACGCCGTACCGCGGCAGCCCGGTGGCCCGGGCCTTCGAGGAGGCCGCCCGCCAGGCCGGGGTGGTCTGAGGGCCCGTCGGGTCCGCCGCCCCGCCGAGGGGTCGGGGCGGCGGGAGGCACCCGGCGTCGAGGACGCGCGCCCGTGCCCCGGGCGGTGCCGGTGCCGGCCTGGCGCCGGCACCGCCCGGGCCGCCGCCCGGCCGCTACGCGGCCACCTCCGCCTCCCGGCCGGCCACCGGCAGCCCCAGGTCCCGCAGGACGGCGTCGGCCGCCCGGCGGCCCGACACCAGGGCCCCCTGCACGCTGCTGGTGTCCCGGTGGTCGCCGCAGACGTACAGCCCGGCGAGCACCCGTACCGGTCGCCGGAAGTTGTGCGGCGGCGGCATCGCGGGCACGGCGTCCGGCACATGGCGCACGCTCAGGAACTCCCACCCGGTGGTGGAGGTCCCGTAGAGCTCCGCGAGCCGCGCGCGGACGGCCGGTTCGAGCCCGGCGGCCCCGCCGCTGTCGAAGCCGCGCCGCCCCAGCACGGTGGTGGCGATCAGGGCCTGGCCCGCCGGTGCGTACGAGGGGTGCAGCTCGCTCAGCACCAGCGAGTGGGAGACCAGCGGCGGGCCGCTGCCCGTCCGGTCGCCCTCCAGCAGCAGCACCGGTTCGTTCATCGGCGTCCGGTCGGCGGCGTGGTAGTACGTGGTCACCGGGTGGAAGGCGGGCAGCCGCAGACCGGGCATCAGCTCGGCGGCGGAGGGCGCGTCGGTGGCGATCACCACCGCCTGGGCGCCGATCCGGCCGTGGTTCGCCGTCTCCACCCCGTCGGCCGCGATCGAGGTGACCCGCACCCCCAGCCGGACGGTGCCGGCCGGCAGGGCGGCGGCCAACTGGGCGGGCACCGCGGCGATCCCGCCGGCCGGCAGGCAGAGCCGCCCGCGCGCGTAGGAGCGCAGCACCAGGTCGGCGACCCGGCTGCTGGTCCCGAGCGCGGGGTCGCTCAGCAGGGCCCCGAGCAGGGGCCGCAGGACGCCGTCGACGGTACGGGCGGGCAGCCCCCGCTCGGTCAGCGCGCGGGCCGCGGTGGTCTCCGGGCGGGCCAGCAGCCGCGAGGCCGGGGTGGCGGCGAGCCGGCTCAGCCAGCTGCCGAGCCTGGCCTTGTCCAGCGGGCTGCCGAAGGGCGTGCGGGTGGCGGCCTGCCGGGCGGTGGTCAGCTGCGGGTCGCCGGCCCGGTAGCGCCGGCCGCCGCTGTGCACCAGGACGCCGGGGGCCAGCGGGCGCAGGTCCAGCCGGTCCAGGTCCAGCCGGCGCCGCAGCTCGGGGAAGGCGGTGTTGAGCAGGTGGCTGCCGTGGTCGAGCCGGAACCCGTCCACCTCGCGGGTGGCCATCCGGCCGCCGATCCGGCCGGTGGTCTCCAGCACCTGGACGGTCAGTCCGTGGCCGGTCAGCGCGCGGGCGGCGGCGAGGCCTGCCGCCCCGGCGCCCACCACCACGACGTCGGGGTCGGACTGGCGGCGGGTACGGCGGGTGAAGTCGTATGCGGGCACTGGCGTGCTCCCTCCCTGGTCCCGGAGCTTCGGCCGACACAGGCAGCGGGGTGCCGGGACACGGTCCGCCCAAGTGATGCCCCGTCAATGCGGGAATCAGACAGCGGGGCCGGGCCGGATCCGTGGGCGTGGCGGGATTCGGTGGCACGGGCCGGGGCACGGTCACGGAGTGTGCGCCGGGCCGCCCGGTTGGCGGGCCCTCGGGCGCGCACGGTGACCTGCTGCGGGCGGCGCGCCTCTCGTGTGCTCCTGTGCGCCCCCTGCTCCCGTTTCCGCCCTCCCCGCCCCCGGGCGCGCCCGCCCGTCCCGCGGGGCGCCCCCGGCCCGCCGGGGCCCGCTCCGGCGGCCGTCCGGGCCCTGGCCGCCGCCCGGGTCCCCGGGGGGTCCCGCCGGGGCGGTGCGGGCCCCGGGAGGCCCGCACGGGCCGTGCCTAGAGCGCCGCCCGCACCGCCGACTCGACGTCCGGGTGCCGGAACCGGAAACCGGCCTCGGTCAGCCGGGCGGGGAGCACCCGGTGGCTCCCGGCCACCTCGACCGCGAGTTCGCCGAGGACGGCCTTCAGCACCGTCTCCGGCACCGGGAACGGGGTCGGCCGGCCGAGCATCCGCCCGACCGCCGCCGTCAGCTCACGGTTGGTCACCGGCTGCGGCGCGGTCAGGTTGACCGGCCCCTCGATGTCCTTGCGGTCGATCAGGAAGCGCAGCGCGGCGACCTCGTCGGCGAGCGAGATGAAGCTCCAGTACTGGTCGCCCGACCCGAGCCGGCCGCCGAGCCCCAGTTTGAAGAGCGGGAAGAGCCGGGCGCCGGCGCCGCCGCCGGTCGCCAGCACCAGTCCGGTCCGCGGGTGCACGACCCGGATCCCGGCGGCGGCGGCGGGCCGGGCCGCGGCCTCCCACTCCACGCAGACCCCGGCGAGGAAGTCGTCCCCGGCCGGCGAGCGCTCGTCGATCACCCGGTCGCCGGTCTGGCCGTAGTAGCCGACGGCGGAGGCGCTGACCAGCACCCGGGGCGGGGTGTCGGCGGCGGCCAGCGCGGCGGCCAGGGTCTCGGTGCCGAGCACCCGGCTCTCCCTGATCTCCCGCTTGTAGGCCTCGGTCCAGCGGTGGTCGCCGACCCCGGCGCCCGCCAGGTGCACCACGGCCTCGACCCCGGCCAGCCCGGCCCGGTCGATCTCCATCCGCAGCGGGTTCCAGCCGATCGCGGTGGTGCCGTCGGCCTGCGGCCCGGTCCGGCCGCGGTGCCGGACCAGCCGGACCACCTGATGGCCGTCGGCCAGCAGCGAGCGGACGAGTGCGGACCCGAGGAACCCGGTCGAACCGGTGACAGCGATGCGCATGGGCCCATCCTCGCAGCTCGGTTCCTTCCCGCCGGGGAAGACGGGACAGCCCTTAGCATGGCGCCCATGCGAGACGACGACCTGATCATCCGATCGGCCCGCCCGGAGGACGAACGGGAGCTGGCCGACCTCAACCGCGCCGCCTGGTCGTGGCTGAGCGACGTCGCCCCCCGGCCCGCCGAGGAAAGCGGGGTCTTCGACGAGCGGCACCCGCCGGAGCAGTACCTGCTGGCCCTGATCGGCGGCCGGGTGGTCGGCTACGTCCGCCAGGTGCCGCCCACCCCGCTGGCCAGCAACCGGCACGTCCGGCAGATCCAGGGCCTCGCCGTCGACGGGTCGGTCCGCGGCCGAGGCATCGGCCGGGCCCTGGTCGAGGCCGCCTGCGCGGCGGCCCGGGCGGACGGCGCCCGCCGGATCAGCCTGCGGGTCCTCGGCCACAACGAGCCCGCCCGCCGGCTCTACGAGCGCTGCGGCTTCCGTGTCGAGGGCTCGCTCAGCGAGGAGTTCCTGCTGGACGGCCGGTACGTGGACGACATCTGGATGGCCCGCCGGCTCGACGGCGAGGACTGACGGGGGGCCGCACCCGGCGGGCCCGGCCGCCCGCCGGCGGGCCGGCCCCCACGCCCGCCGGAACCGGCCCGCCGGGCGGCCGCGCCGCGCCCCGCGCCGGGCTCCGGCGGGCCCGTCCGGGCGCAGTGGCCGAACCGTGACAACCCGGACCGTACTGTCACCGGCAGGGCCTGTCTGGGAGCGGTCCGCGACGGGTACGGTACGGCGGTGAGCAACTCGACGCCTCCCGGTTGGTACCCCGTACCGGGCACAGGGCCGGACGGCGCGGCCACCCACGAGCGCTGGTGGGACGGCAACGCCTGGAGCAGCGACGTCCGTCCGGCCGCCGGCGGCCCGCCCGCCGCCGGGCAGATCGCCGACGCTCCGACCCAGGCCTGGCAGGGCCCGGCACCGGCCGCGCCGCAGCCCGCCCCGGGGTACGGGGCGCCCGCCGCGCCGCCCGCCTACGGAGCCGCGCAGCCCGGCCAGGGCTACGGCTACCCGCCGCAGCCCGGCGGGGGGTACCCGCCCGGCTATCCCGGCGGCGGCGCCCAGCCGGGCGGACCGGGTCTGCCCGGGTACCCGCCCGGCGCCGGGTACCCCGGCCCGGCCGCCCCGCGCCGGACCGGCAACGGCCTGGTCATCGGCGTCGTGGTGGCCGTCCTGGTGGCCGGCGGCATCGCCGCGGGCGTGGCGCTGAACAGCGGTGACGACCCCAAGCCCCGGCCCACCCCGACCCTCGCGCTGCCGACCCTCCCGGACGGCCCCTCGGAGAGTCCCGCCACCTCGCCCAGCCGGCGTCCCAGCCCCTCGGCCTCGCCGCGCAGCACCGCCCCGGTGGCGGTCACCGGTACGGTGCCCGACGCCCAGCACGCCATCACCGTCCCGGTGCTGACGGGGTGGGTGGCCGGGACGCCCGGCAGCACCGCGACCGTCTCGCTGACCAGCGGCCCCTACACCTGCCCGGGCGGCGGGGACTGCGTCCGGGGCCAGTTCTCGATCAAGACGGACCCTGTCCAGGGCTCCACCGCGCGGGCGGCGGCCGAGGCGGCGATCCCCGCCTACGCCCAGGCGATCTTCTCCGGGCTGTCCTCGCACACCGACGCCGGCTCCTCGGCGACCACGGTGGCCGGCGTGGCCGGCTATGCGGTGCGCTGGCACGTCCGGACCAGCGACGGGACCACCGGCTACGTGCTGCTGGCGGCCGTCCCGGCCGAGGGCGGCGGCTTCGTCGTCCTCAACGGCGGGGTGGACGAGGACCCGAAGGCGCCGGACCCGTCGGCCCTGGACCAGATCCTCAAGGGCATCAAGCAGGACGGCACCGGCAGCGGCGTCTGACGGGCCGGGCCGACCGGGGGCCCGCCGCCGGGCGGACCGCGGGAGCCGCGCCCGGCCTACTCCCCGAAGCGCTCCCAGAGCTGGGGGAAGCGCTTCGCCATCGCCTCGGTGTCGGTGAAGTCGAGCGGCGCGCCCTGCGGCCCGGCCGGCTGCTGCAGCCCGAGGTCGGGCAGCGGCAGCCCGGTCAGCTGCTCGTACGCCTCGTCGGCGGCGTAGCCGATGTCCTCGGCGTCGCCGTCCTCCTCCTCGTCGAAGTCGGGCACCAGCTCCGCCAGGTCGTCCGGCTCCTGGAGGGCGCCCTCGAAGACCTCCCGGCCCTGGCCGATCAGCCAGCAGCGGAAGTAGTCGAAGGCGTCCTCCGAGGCTCCCTCCAGCAGCAGGTGGGCGGCGCCCCACAGATCGGTCCGGTAGGCGCGCTGGAAGCGCGCCTCGAACAGCCGGGCGAAGTCGATGACGTCGTCCGGCGTCAGCTGGGCGAGCCGTTCCACCATCCGGTCGGCCTGCTCGTCCGGGTCACCTTCGGCGGCGTCCCGGGTCTCGTCGATGATCTGCCAGAAGTCCGTCTCGTACATCACCGCTCCAGCATCCCTGTTCACTCGGGCAAACGCATGCGAAGTCGCCGTGAAACGCGGAAACCCCCGCTCCGTCCGGGGACGGAGCGGGGGTCGCGGCAGCGGGCGCGGCCCGCTGACGGCCTTACAGGCCGAGGTCGCCCTCGAAGGCGCCCTCTTCCAGACGGGCCTTGACGGTGCCCAGGTAGCGGGCGGCGTCGGCGCCGTCCACGATCCGGTGGTCGTACGACAGGGCCAGGTAGACCATGTCGCGGACGGCGATCGTCTCGCCCAGGTCCGGGTGGTTGATCACGACCGGGCGGCGCACGGTGGCACCGATGCCCAGCATGCCGACCTGCGGCTGGTTGAGGATCGGGGTGTCGAACAGCGCGCCGCGCGAACCGGTGTTGGTCACCGTGAAGGTGCCGCCCGCCAGCTCGTCCGGCTTCAGGCCGCCGTCGCGGGTGCGGGTCGCCAGGTCGGCCACCTTCTTCGCGATGCCGGCGATGTTGAAGTCACCCGCGCCGTGGATCACCGGGACGAAGAGGCCCTTGTCGGTGTCCACCGCGACGCCGATGTTCTCGACGTCGTGGTAGGTGATGGTGTCGTCGGCGTTGACCTTGGCGTTCAGGACCGGGTGGACCTTGAGCGCCTCGGTGGCGGCCTTGATGAAGAACGGCAGCGGGGAGAGCTTGACGCCCTCGCGCTGCAGGAAGCCGTTCTTCGCCTTGTTGCGCAGCTGCATGATGCGGGTGACGTCCACCTCGACCACGGTGGTCAGCTGGGCCGACACCTTGAGCGAGTCGACCATGTGCTTGGCGATGGCCTTGCGGACCCGGGTCATCGGCACGGTCTGGCCGCGCAGCGGGGACGGCGCGGCGGCGGCCTTCGGGGCGGCGGCAGCGGCGGGCGCCGGAGCGGCCACCACCTTCGCGGCCTCGGCGGCGGCGATGACGTCCTGCTTGCGGATCCGGCCGCCGACACCGGTACCGGTGACGGAGCCCAGGGCGACACCCTGCTCGGCGGCGAGCTTGCGCACCAGCGGGGTGACGTAGGCGTCGGAGCTGTCGGCGGCGGGAGCGACGGGGGCGGCGACCGGCGCCGGAGCGGCGACCGGGGCCGGAGCGGCGACCGGGGCCGGGGCGGCCGGGGCCACCGGGGCGGGGGCGGCCGGAGCGGCGGCCGGGGCCGGGGCGGCGGCGACCGCGCCCGCGACACCGATCAGCGCGAGCTGGGCGCCGACCTCGGCGCTCTCGTCCTCGCCCACCAGGATCTTCACCAGCACGCCGGCGACCGGCGAGGGGATCTCGGTGTCGACCTTGTCGGTGGAGACCTCGAGCAGCGGCTCGTCGATCTCGACGGTGTCGCCCTCGGCCTTCAGCCAGCGGGTGACGGTGCCCTCGGAGACGCTCTCGCCCAGGGCGGGGAGCAGCACCGGGGTGGCGTCGCCGGCCGGGGCGGCGGCGGCCGGCGCGGCAGCCGGAGCCTCGGCCACCGGGGCGGGAGCGGCGGCCTGGGCCTCGGCGACGGGAGCCGGCGCGGCCGGGGCCGCCTCGGCGACCGGCGCGGCAGCGGCGACCGGGGCGCCCGAGCCGTCGTCGATGACGGCCAGCTCGGTGCCGACCTCGACCGTCTCGTCCTCGGCGACCTTGATGGCGGCGAGGATGCCGGAGACCGGCGACGGGATCTCGGTGTCGACCTTGTCGGTCGAGACCTCGAGCAGCGGCTCGTCGACCTCGACGCGCTCACCCTCGGCCTTCAGCCAGCGGGTGACAGTGCCCTCGGAAACGCTCTCGCCCAGCGCGGGCAGTGTTACTGAGACCGCCATGGTTTCAGCGACTCCTATCAAGTCTTGCGTACGGGATGGGGGAAGTAAGCGGGCGCGCGCGATCAGTCGTGCGCGTGCAGCGGCTTGCCGGCCAGCGCCAGGTGCGCCTCGCCGAGGGCCTCGGACTGCGAGGGGTGCGCGTGGATGAGCTGCGCGACCTCGGCCGGCAGCGCCTCCCAGTTGTAGATGAGCTGGGCTTCGCCGACCTGCTCGCCCATGCGGGCACCGACCATGTGGACGCCGACCACGGCGCCGTCCTTGACCTGGACGAGCTTGATCTCGCCGGCGGTCTTGAGGATCTTGCTCTTGCCGTTGCCGGCCAGGTTGTACTTGAGCGTGACGACCTTGTCCTTGCCGTACAGCTCCACGGCCTTGGCCTCGGTGATGCCCACCGACGCGACCTCGGGGTTGCAGTACGTCACGCGCGGCACGCCGTCGTAGTCGATCGGCACGGCCTTGAGGCCCGCCAGGCGCTCGGCGACGAGGATGCCCTCGGCGAAGCCGACGTGGGCCAGCTGGAGGGTCGGGACGAGGTCGCCGACGGCCGAGATGGTGGGCACGTTGGTGCGCATGTACTCGTCGACCAGGACGTAGCCGCGGTCGGTGGCGACGCCGTTCTCCTCGTAGCCGAGGCCGGCCGAGACCGGGCCGCGGCCGATGGCGACGAGCAGCAGGTCGGCGTCGATCTGCTTGCCGTTCTCGGTGGAGACGCGGACGCCGTCCTGGGTGTACTCGACGCCCGAGAAGCGGGCCTTGAGCTCGAACTTGATGCCGCGCTTGCGGAAGGCGCGCTCCAGCAGCTTGGAGGAGTTCTCGTCCTCCAGCGGGGCCAGGTGCGGCAGGGCCTCGACGATGGTGACGTCGACGCCGAAGGACTTCCAGACGGACGCGAACTCGACGCCGATGACGCCGCCGCCCAGGATCACGGCCGACTTCGGGATGCGGTCGAGCTTGAGGGCGTGGTCCGAGGAGATCACGCGGTCGCCGTCGATGGTCAGGCCCGGCAGCGACTTCGGCACGGAGCCGGTGGCGAGGACGATGTGGCGGCCCTCGACGCGCTGGCCGTTCACGTCCACCGAGGTCTGCGAGGAGAGCTTGCCCTCGCCGGTGATGTAGTGGACCTTGCGGGAGGCGACCAGGCCCTGCAGGCCCTTGTACAGGCCGGAGACGACGTCGTCCTTGTACTTGTGGACGCCCTTGATGTCGATGCCCTGGAAGGTGGCGAGGACACCGAAGTCCGCCGCCTCGCGGGTCTCGTCCGCGACCTCGGCCGCGTGCAGGAGAGCCTTGGTCGGGATGCAACCACGGTGCAGGCAGGTGCCGCCCAGCTCGCCCTTCTCGATCAGGGCCACACTCAGGCCGAGCTGAGCGGCGCGGAGCGCCGCGGCGTAACCGCCGCTTCCGCCTCCGAGAATGACAACGTCGAAAACGGTGCTGGCGTCGTTCGCCACGTCACGTCCTCCATGCAAAGGGGTGCGGATCGCCGGGCCGGTCGCGGTCCGGTGGGTCGGGAAGCCTTTGTAAGGCGCCCAGTCGTGCCGGAAATACATCTTCGCACTTGTTCGTGGCAGCTGATGTCCCGGCCTGCCCCGAGGGTATCGGGGCACCTCGTAGCGGGGGGTCGAACGTCCCGTACGTCAGGGTATCGCCGCAGCTCACAGGGGTTGCGCCGGGGCGGTGAGCGGGGCTCCGCGGGGCCGTGGGCCCGGGGAGTTCCACCTTGTGGAACAAAGTTTCGCCCGCAGCGAACAGGGGTCCGGAGGCTGCCGCGCCTTATTACCGCCAGGTAACCGGAAAATGGAATGAAAAAGGCCCGGCGCCCGTTGAAGGGCGCCGGGCCGGGCCGCCCCCGGTGGCCGGGGACGGCCGGAACCGTGCGGGGCGCGGCGTCAGGCCTTGTCGCCCGCGGCCGTCCGCTCGGCGAAGCGGAGCAGTGTGCGCACCGCGCTCGCCGTGCCGCCCTTGGGGGTGTAGCCGTACGGCGCGCCCTCGTGGAAGGCCGGGCCCGCGATGTCGAGGTGGGCCCAGTCGATGCCCTCGGCGACGAACTCCTTCAGGAAGAGGCCGGCCACCAGGCCGCCGCCCATCCGCTCACCCATGTTGGCCAGGTCGGCGATGGTCGACTCGGTCATGCCCTTGCGCAGCTCGACCGGCAGCGGCATCGGCCAGGACTGCTCGCCGGCCTCCTGCGCCGTCGCGTGCAGGGTGTCGCGCAGCTCGTCGCTGTTGGACATCACACCGAAGATGCGGGTGCCCAGGGCCAGCACCATGGCGCCGGTCAGGGTCGCCACGTCGACGATCACGTCCGGGTTCTCCTCGCCGGCCCGCACGATCGCGTCCGCCAGCACCAGCCGGCCCTCGGCGTCGGTGTTCAGGACCTCGACGGTCTTGCCGCCGTACATCCGCAGCACGTCGCCGGGGCGGGTGGCCGAGCCCGACGGCATGTTCTCCGCCAGCGCCAGCCAGCCGGTGATGTTGACGGCGAGGCCGAGGCGCTTGGCCGCGACCACGGTCGCGAAGACCGCCGCCGCGCCCGCCATGTCGCACTTCATGGTCTCGTTGTGACCGGCCGGCTTCAGCGAGATGCCGCCCGAGTCGTAGGTGATGCCCTTGCCGACGAACGCCAGCGTCGCCTTGGCCTTCGGGTGGGTGTAGGCCACCTTCACCAGCCGCGGCGGGTTCGTCGAGCCGACGCCCACGCCCAGGATGCCGCCGAAGCCGCCCTTGGCGAGGGCCTTCTCGTCCAGCACCTCGACCTTGAGGCCGTGCTCCTTGCCGGCGGCCTGGGCGATGGTCGCGAAGGCCTTCGGGTTGAGGTCGTTCGGCGCCATGTTGATCAGGTCGCGGGCGCGGTTCATCTCCTCGCCGACCGCGGTGGCGCGCTCGACCGCCGCCTTGGCGTCCTTGCTGCCCTTGCGGCTGGTCAGCACGACGAGCTCGCCGACCGGCTCCTTGCCGGCGCCGTTGCTCTTGTACGTCGCGTACGAGTACGCGCCGAGCAGCGCGCCCAGCGCGATCGCGCCGGCGTCCTCGGCCGACTCGGCCGGCAGCGCCAGCGCGACCTTCTTGGTGCCGGCGAGGGTCCGGGCCGCGACACCGGCCGCGCGGCGCAGCGCCTCCTCGGAGAAGCCCTGCTCGGCGTCGCCGAGGCCGACCGCGAGCACGAGGGGGGCCTTCAGGCCGGCCGGGGAGGAGACCTTCACGGCCTCGCCCTCGCCACCGGTGGCGCCCAGGGTGGTGAGGACCTCGGCCAGCTTGCCCTCGAACGCCTCGATCACGGCCTCGGCACCGGGTGCCACCACGATGCCCTTCGCGCCCTTCGCCACACCGACCACCAGGGCGTCCGCGCGCAGCGATGCGGCGGAGGAGGTGCTCACAGACAATGCAGTCACGTATTTGCGTCCTGTTCTTTCGCGTCCACGGCCGGGTGCGGCGGTGATGCCGCACCGGCGTACCCCCGGGTCGCGGGGACCCGCCCGGCCGGCTCCGGCTCCGGGACCCCTGGCGCGTGCGCCGCCTCCGGCGACCGCACACACCAGAGGTCCCGGCTCCTCGGCGAAGAGCGGCCGGGCAGTTCCCGCGACGGTGCAGGGCTACGGTGCTCCCCGCATGGTAGTCCGCATGCTGGGATCACGCCGCCCCCGGTCCCGCCCCTGACGGGTCACCGCGCGACAGCGCTCCCACCGGCTCCCGGCCCCGGGCCCGCCCCGGCGCGACGCCGCCGGTGGCAGCAGGACGTGAGCCCGGCCCGGCCGGGCGGGGGACCACGGACCGCCCTTCCCGCCTCGTCGCCCGGGCGCGCGGGTCCGCGCGCGACGCGGCCCGACGGGGCCCGGCGGAGGAGGGGCGGGCAGTGCGGGTCTGACGCACCACCTGAGAATGCTCCGCACCCAGGCCGGGCACCCGGTCGTCCGTCCGGCCGAGTTCCGGCGGCGGAGCGTCCCGCCGAGGCCTGCCGCAACACCGTCCAGGTGCCGTGGAGTTGACCGGGCGTCAATATCCGGCCGGGTCCGGCGGCGCCGGCGTGGGAGCGGTTCCGCGGCCCGCGATGACGGGTGGTCAGCAATGCGCGCCGCTCGCCGTACTGCTCCGCGGTAGGTCGGCAGGTCGGCCGGTCGGTCAGCCGGCCAGGGCCAGCGTGAGCAGGCAGCAGGTGGCGGCGGTCTCCGCCGTCGCGCCCAGGACGTCGCCGGTGATGCCGTCGAAGCGGCGGACGCAGCGCCGCAGCAGCAGCCGGGCGCCGAGCAGGCCGGCGGCCAGGGCGAGCGGGAGCCGCAGGGCGGACCAGCCGTCGGCGAGGCCGGCCAGGGCGAGCAGCAGGGCGGCGGCGGCCGAGACGGCGAGCGCGGCGGCCGTCGGTACGGTGCTCGCGACCATCGCGCCGAGCCCGCCCGGGCGGGCGGCCGGCACCGAGCGCAGGCAGCCCCAGGCGAGTGCGCAGCGCGCGGTGACGGCGCAGGCGAGCACGGCGAGCGCGCCGCGCAGCGGGGAGTGCCCGAACTGTCCGGCCAGCGCGGCGATCTGGCCGAGCAGGGTGAGCAGCAGGGTGAGTACGCCGAAGGGCCCGATGTCGGACTGCTTCATGATCCGCAGGGCGTCCTCGGCGGGCTTGCCGCTGCCGAGGCCGTCCGCGACGTCGGCCAGGCCGTCCAGGTGCAGGCCCCGGGTCAGGGCCGCGAGTGCCGCGACCGCCGTGACCGCGCCGAGCGGTCCGCCCGCCCGCCAGGCCACCAGGGCGCCCAGGGCGGCGGCGAGCGTCCCGAGCACGATCCCGACCACGGGCGCGCACAGCATCGCGCGCCCCGCCGTCGGCCGGTCCCAGCGTTCGACCCGCACCCGCAGGACGGACAGCGTGCCGAAGGCGAACCTCAGCCCCTCGAACCGCAGCCGGCCGGCCCGCGGATCCCCGGCCCCATGAGCACCGGTCCCGCCGCCACCGGCCCCGGCAGCACCGGTCCCGCCGCCACCGGCCCCGGCAGCACCGGAGCCGGCCGCGCCCGCTCCGGGCACGCCGGCCCCCGGCCCGTCCGGCACCGTCTCAGACCCGGCCGAGCAGATCCGCCGCCGAGGGCAGCTTGGGCTGCACCCGCGGCACCGCGGGGGCGTCGGGCAGGCCGGGGAGCACGGCCGTCTCCTCGGCCAGGGTGTCCGCCGCCGCCTGCAGCAGCGGCAGCGACATCAGCGCGCCGACGCCCTCGCCCATGGTGATCTTCTGTTCCTGCAACGGGATCAGCGTCAGCCGGTCGTACGCCTTCGCCTGGGCGGGCTCGCCGGTCGACTGCCCGGCCCGCCACCACTCGGGGGCCCGGAAGGCGATCCGCTGCGCGACCAGCGCGCAGGAGGCCGAGACCACGCCGTCCAGCACCACGGGCAGCCGGCGCACCGCGGCCTGCAGCAGGAAGCCGGTGATGGCCGCGAAGTCCGCGCCGCCGGTGGCCGCCAGCAGGGCCAGCTGGTCGCCGAGCACCGGCCGGGCCCGCCGCAGCGAGTCGCGGACGGTGGCGCACTTGACCATCCAGACCCGGTCGTCGATGCCGGAGCCGCGCCCGGTGACCGCGGCCGCGTCCGTCCCGCAGAGGGCGCCGACCAGGACGGCGGCGACGGTGGTCGAGCCGACCCCGAGGTCGCCGAGCACCACCAGGTCCGTCCCGGCGTCGGCCTCCTCGTCGGCGACCGCCATGCCGGCGCGGAAGGCCCGGGCGGCCTCCTCGGCGCTGAGCGCGTCCTCGACGTCGATCCGGCCGGAGCCGCGCCGCACCCGGTAGCGGGTCACCTCTTCGGGGAAGTCGTCCGGGTCGGCGTCCACCGCCACGTCGACGACGCGTACCCGGGCGCCGAAGCGCCGCGCGAGCACCGCGACCGGCGCCGTGCCGTCGAGGACGGCCCGGACCCGCCCGGCCGTGCCGCCGTCGGCGGGCAGCTCGGAGACGCCGAGCGAGGCGACCCCGTGGTCGCCGGCGAACAGCAGCACCTTGGGCGCCGACAGCGGCCGCACGGGGGAGTGCCCCTGTACGGAGGCCAGCCAGCTGCCCAGCTCCTCCAGCTGGCCGAGGCCGCCGCGCGGCCGGTCGAGCGCCTGCCAGCGCTCGTCGGCGGCCCGCCGGGCGCTCTCGTCGGGGCGCTCGACGAGCGAGGAGAACGTATCCAGATCCACGGTCGTGTCCATCGCTGGGAAGGCTACACGGCGTGCGGCGCGATCAGGTGGCTGGCCTGTCAGGCGGCGGGCTTCACCGTCACCACCTGCCCCGCCACCACCAGCAGCACCTGCTCGGAGGCGTCGGCCACCGTCATGTTCAGCCGCCCGAGGGTGTCGCGGAAGCGGCGCCCGGCGGCCGTCGCGGGCACGACGCCCATCCCGACCTCGTTGCTCACCGCGATCACCTGACGGCCCGTCGATCCCCAGGCGCCGGCCAGCGCCGCGCAGCGCAGGCCGACCGCCCGTTCGCCGCCGGCGGCCCAGGCCGCGTCGTCCCAGGCGTCGCACTCGTCCATCACGGTGGTCAGCCAGAGCCCCAGGCAGTCGATCAGTACGGGCGCCGGGTCGGCGGTGTCGCGCAGCACGCCCTCCAGGTCACAGGTCTCCGCCGTCCGCCAGCTCGCCGGGCGCCGCTCGCGGTGCAGGCCGACCCGCTGGGCCCACTCCGGGTCGCCGTCCCGGGTGCCGCCGGTCGCCACGTAGAGGACGTCGGCGTACCCGCCGAGCAGCTGCTCGGCCCGGGTGGACTTGCCCGAGCGGGCGCCGCCGAGGATCAGGGTGCGGGGGAGTGCCATGGCGTCCATCCTGCCGGACGAGGCGTAGGGATGATCGCGGCGGGCAGGCTAATGTGCGCAGCACAACACAGCAGCGGCACGACAGTGCGGCGGGACAGAGCGGTACGACCAACCAGTCGTCAGCGGGAGGAGCCGGGCATGGTCTGGACGTGGCGGTACGAGAAGGCGGACGGAACCCTGGTCACCCCCGCGGGCGGCCAGGAGGAGTTCCCGGGCCAGGGCGACGCGGAGTCCTGGATCGGCGAGAGCTGGAAGCAGCTGGTCGAGGACGGCGTCGACAACGCCGTGCTGCTCGACGACGACCGGGTCATCTACTCGATGAGCCTGCACGAGGGCTGAGACCGTCCCGTCCGGGTGGTCACCCGGTACCCGGCCGGATCCGTCCGGCCGGGAAGACCTCCGGCCCGGCACCCGTCCCGACGAGCGCGGCACCCGTCCCGACGAGTCCGGCACCCGTGCCGACGAGCGCGGCCGGCGGCCCGGCGAGCGGGCCCGGCCGGCGGCGGGCGGGCAGGCCGGGTGCCCCACTCGCTACTTGGCGCCCACCACGTGCAGCAGCCCGGCTATCTGCCGGTACGGGTCGGTCTTGCCGGCCCGCTCCTCGGCCTCCAGCAGCTGGGCGAGGCGGCGGCCGTCCACCGGGGGCGCGGAGTCGTCGGCGGTGTTGTCGGTGAAGACCCGCACGCCGTACCAGTGCTTCAGCGGCACCGAGACCTCGGCGAGGGTGACGGCCAGGTCGGCGAGCCGGTCGGCGCGGGCGGTGAGCCCCAGCCGGTTGTAGTAGCGGTCGCTCTCGAAGGCGTGCAGGGCGGCGCGCCAGTCCCCGGCCGCGCCGGGGCGCATGGCCAGCGCGTCGCGGTTGCGGGCCAGCAGCGAGAGCACCCCGCCGGGGGCGAGCAGCCGGGCCAGCGAGGCGATCATCGGGTCCGGGTCGGGCAGGTACATCAGGACGCCGTGGCAGAGCACCACGTCGAAGCTGCGGGCACCGAACCAGCGGCCGCACTGGTGGCCGTCCCCGCTGAGCAGCTGGACCCGGCCGCGGACCTCGGCGGGCTCCTGGGCCAGCGTCGCCTGGGCGACGCCGAGGGCGGACTGGTCCGAGTCGATGCCGGTGACGAAGTGGCCGGCCCTGGCGAGCCGCAGTGCCTGGACGCCCTGGCCGCAGCCGACGTCCAGGACGCGCTGGCCGGTGCGCCCGGCGAGCTGCTCGGCCAGCTGCCGGGCCACCATCTCCTGGCGGACCAGGTTGCGCAGGCCGCCCTGGCGTTCCGGCGACGGGCCGGCGCCGGCGAACGAGCCGCTGCGCGAGGGGAGCCGGTCGTGGCCTCCGCCGCCCTGGCCCGGCAACGCGTACAGGCCGGGCCCCTCCCAGGTGGGAGGGGCCCAGCCCGAGTTCACCGGCTCGGCGGTCAGGGCTTGGCCCCGCGCTTGACCTGCGGCTTGGGCAGCCGCAGTCGGCGCATCTGCAGGATGCGCATCAGGCCGTACGCGACGGCGCCCCGGGTGTTCTGCCCGGCGAAGCGCTCGCCGAGCTGCTTGCGCAGGCCGAGGCCCAGGCGCGCGAAGTCCAGGATCACCAGGACGAAGAAGGCGAGGAAGAGCAGGGTGGACAGGAGCTGCAGGGCCGGCACCCGCACCACGCTGAGGATCAGGATGACCACGGCGGCGGGCAGGAAGAACTCGGCGAGCGACCACCGGGCGTCCACGTAGTCGCGGACGAACTTGCGCACCGGGCCCTTGTCACGGGCGGGCAGGTAGCGCTCGTCCCCCTCCAGCAGCGCGGTGCGCTGCTTCTCCCGCTCGGAGCGCATCCGCTCGCGGGACTGGCGGGCGGCCTCCTTGCGGTCCTTGGGGACGGTCACCCGGGTGCGCCGGTTGGCCTCGGCGTCACTGCGCTTGGGCGTGGGCCGGCCCTTCTTCGCCTGCGGGTCGCGGGCCTGGCTCGTATCGCTCTGCTTCTCCAGCACGGCGGCGGAGGCAGTGGCATCGTCTGAACGGCGTCGGAACACACCCCCAGCGTACGTGGTGCCCGGACGCTTCTTCCCGTGCCGTTGGACCCAAACAGATATCGATCAAGAATCCGAGAAGTTTCCGAGGTTCCGGCCCCCGGGACCGGCGCGCCCAGTACGGGGTTCCCTCCCCCTGCCGGATCATGAAATCGGGGTCGGGTTCCACCCCCGGGATGAGGCATCGGCACCTGTGGCTGTAGCAGTCTTGTTGCAGGCAGGTGCACTGCGGCGATGGCCTCGCTGCACATACACTCGTCGTGTCTGGTAACGAGACTGAGACCGCAGGCCGGAGAAGGGGGCACCCGAGGCCCATGAGCGACGGAATCATGAAGCGTATGGGGCTGATCTTCAAGTCCAAGGCCAACAAGGCCCTGGACCGTGCAGAAGATCCGCGTGAAACGCTCGACTACTCGTACCAGAAGCAGCTCGAACTGCTGCAGAAGGTGCGCAGGGGCGTGGCCGACGTGGCCACCTCGCGCAAGCGCCTGGAGCTCCAGCTGACCCAGCTGCAGCAGCAGTCCGCGAAGTACGAGGACCAGGGGCGCAAGGCGCTCTCGCTCGGCCGGGAGGACCTCGCGCGCGAGGCCCTGACCCGCAAGGCCAACATGCAGTCGCAGATCACCGACCTGGAGACGCAGTACCAGCAGCTCCAGGCCGAGGAGGAGAAGCTCACGCTCGCCTCCCAGCGGCTGCAGGCCAAGGTGGACGCCTTCCGGACGAAGAAGGAGACCATCAAGGCCACCTACACCGCCGCCCAGGCGCAGACCCGGATCGCGGAGTCCTTCTCCGGGATCTCGGAGGAGATGGGCGACGTGGGCCTGGCGATCCAGCGGGCCGAGGACAAGACGGCCCAGATGCAGGCCCGCGCGGGTGCGATCGACGAGCTGCTGGCCTCCGGCGCGCTCGACGACGCCAGCGGCCTCGGCCGCAAGGACGACATCGAGGCCGAACTGGAGCGGGTGGCCGGCGGCTCCGACGTCGAGCTGGAGCTGGCCCGGATGAAGGCCGAGCTCACCGGCGGCCCCGCGGCCGCGCAGCCGGCCATCGAGCAGGGCAAGCCCGGTACGCAGGACAAGCAGGACACTCCGGGGACGATCAACTACAACAAGTGATCCCACTCCTACGGCATCGGCCACGACAGCAGGGAGACGCAGCGGCATGATCATGAGGGTCATGGGGGAAGGGCAGTTCCAGGTGGCCGACGACCACCTGAACCGGCTCAACGAGCTGGACGACGATCTGCTGCGTGCGCTGGAGTCGGGGGACGAGGAGCACTTCAGGTCCGCGCTGGACGGCCTGCTGGCTGCGGTGAAGGAGTTCGGCAGTCCGCTGTCGGACGACTCGCTGGAGCCGTCCGACCTGATCCTCCCCGACGCCGAGGCGACCATCGAGGAGGTCCGGCAACTGCTGCGGGCCGAGGGCGACGGGCTGATCCCGGGCATCCCCGAGTACGGCTAGGCCCGGGCCGGTCCGGCAGCCGCCGGACGCGGGCGGGCATGTGTGAGGGCGGGCACCCCCGGGGGTGCCCGCCCT
>NZ_BNBO01000062.1 GCF_014655955.1 Kitasatospora indigofera | reverse complement strand
GTTGCCGGCCGCCCCGACCCGGGGCGGCCGGCAACGGCGGCCGGTGCGGCCGGGCTGCGGCCCGGCTCCCGGCGCTCCGTCGACGTCCCGTCAACGACGAAGGCCCCCACCGGTGGTGGGGGCCTTCGCGACGTTGGTGACACCGACCCGCCATGCTCGCCTCGCGGCAAGTGGTCGCTCGAAGCGACTAAGGTTGGGCCCGGGGGCTTGGATCGAGCCGGTGTCCCGTCCAATGTAACGCATCCGCTCCGAACGCCAAGAGCACGCGGCGGATTTCCGGTGCGAGGTTCCGCCGGCCGGAGACTCTTTTGTGGAGTCCGGACACTCAATGAACTTTATTTCTGCGTACCCCCTGGTAGGTGCGACGATCGAGGTCTAACATGCGCTGGGCGCGATCTTCAACACTTTGTTGAAGGCGCCTCGGTGTTGCAGACCCTCAGAGTCATACCCTCAGTGGACGGAAGAAGGACGTCGATGGCGACCGTGCCCAGTGTCTCCAACTCGATCACGGTGCGGATGGAGGTCCCGGCCTCGGGCAGCGCCGTCAGCTCGATCACCACCGCCGTGGAGTCCTCCGGCGGCTCGGTCACCGGCCTCGACGTCACCGCCTCCGGCCTGGAGGCGCTGCGGATCGACGTCACCGTCGCCGCGTCCTCGGTCGCGCACGGCGAGGAGATCGTCGAGAAGCTCCGCGCGATCGACGGCGTCACCATCGGCAAGGTCTCCGACCGCACCTTCCTGATGCACCTCGGCGGCAAGATCGAGATGTCCTCGAAGCTGCCGATCCGCAACCGTGACGACCTCTCGATGATCTACACCCCGGGTGTCGCCCGGGTCTGCATGGCGATCGCCGAGAACCCCGAGGACGCCCGCCGCCTCACCATCAAGCGCAACAGCGTCGCCGTGGTCACCGACGGCTCCGCCGTGCTGGGCCTGGGCAACATCGGCCCGGCCGCCGCGCTGCCGGTGATGGAGGGCAAGGCGGCCCTGTTCAAGCGCTTCGCCGGCATCGACGCCTGGCCGCTCTGCCTGGACACCCAGGACACCGACGAGATCGTGGCGATCGTCAAGGCGATCGCCCCGGGCTTCGCCGGCATCAACCTGGAGGACATCTCCGCGCCGCGCTGCTTCGAGATCGAGGCCCGGCTGCGCGAGGCCCTGGACATCCCGGTCTTCCACGACGACCAGCACGGCACCGCGATCGTGGTGCTCGCCGCGCTGACCAACGCGCTGAAGGTGGTCCGCAAGGAGATCTCCGAGATCCGGGTGGTGATGTCGGGCGCCGGCGCGGCCGGCACCGCGATCCTGAAGCTGCTGCTGGCGGCCGGCGTCGAGCACGCCACCGTCGCGGACGTCCGCGGCGTGGTCCACGGCGGCCGGGACGACCTGAACGACAGCCTGCGCTGGATCGCCGAGCACACCAACCGCTCCGGCCGCACCGGCAGCCTCAAGGAGGCCGTGGCGGGCGCCGACGTCTTCATCGGCGTGTCGGCCCCCAACCTGCTGGACGGCGACGACCTCGCCACCATGGCGAAGGACGCGGTGGTCTTCGCGCTCGCCAACCCCGACCCCGAGGTCGACCCGGCCGTCGCCCGGCAGAGCGCCGCCGTGGTCGCCACCGGCCGCAGCGACTTCCCGAACCAGATCAACAACGTGCTGGTCTTCCCGGGCGTCTTCCGCGGCCTGCTGGACGCCCAGAGCCGCCACGTCACCACCGAGATGATGCTCGCCGCCGCCCGCGCGCTGGCCACCACCGTCGCGGACGACGAGCTGAACGCGAACTACATCATCCCCAGCGTCTTCCACCCGGACGTGGCCAAGACCGTCGCCGCGGCCGTGCGCGAGGCCGCGCTGGCCAACGCGGGCCCGCAGGAGCCCGCCCGGGACCGCCCCACCCCGGGCTTCGTGGGCACGCTGGACACCTCGTCCTTCCCGGCCGTCGAGCTCTGAGCCCGCCGGCCCGGGCGGGCCGTCAGGGGCGTCACGCCGCCGGGCAAATGACCGGCTCGCGACCCTACCCGCCCGAGCCGGGCCCGAACCCTTGCGACACAAGGGCGAGGGGCGTGTTTGGGCTTGTCCGCGCCAGGGCGTACGGTAGCCCTGAACGGGGCAGGCGTGTCCGACAAGTACGGAACGTCCCCCCGGCCTACCGGCGTGTCGTCCCGACCGCCGCCCGCTCCGGTGCACCGGAGCCGACGGAGCGTCACCGTTCCGACGGGCGGGCGCTGTTCGGGTCAACAGCGCCGGGGCCCGATTGGCTTTCTCGGGCCCGGTCGGGGCAGGATTCGTACCCAGGCAGGCACGCGGGCAGAAAATGCACGGCGCGCGGCTCGGGGTACGAGCCGACCCCTGACCGACCCCATGCCTGAATGAGCACAGTGTGCGGACCAGTGGCCACCCGGGTGCCCCCGGAGGGACGACCGCTGGGTCCCCTGCACACCGCAACGCGAACAGACCACAGGAGTACACATGAACCGCAGTGAGCTGGTGGCCGCGCTGTCCGAGCGCGCCGAGGTGACCCGCAAGGACGCCGACGCCGTTCTGGCCGCTTTCGCCGAGATCGTCGGCGAGGTCGTCGCCAAGGGCGACGAGAAGGTCACCATCCCCGGTTTCCTGACCTTCGAGCGCACCCACCGCGCGGCTCGCACCGCCCGCAACCCGCAGACCGGCGAGCCGATCCAGATCGCGGCCGGCTACAGCGCCAAGGTCAGCGCCGGCTCCAAGCTGAAGGAAGCCGCCAAGGGCGCCTGACGCCGCAGGCTCCCAGGAGCCCCGCAGCAGCTGTGAACCGCCGGGGGCGGACCGACTTGGGTCGGTCCGCCCCCGGCGGCGTCGTACGGCCCGGTGAACGGGCGTGGAACGGCCGGTGGCCGGGCCCCCGAGGGGAGCCCGGCCACCGGCCGTTCTGCGGGCGGTCAGGCCGTCACCAGCTCCTCGCTGGGCAGCTCGACGTGGGCGCCGAGGTCACGGAGCTTCTCCATGAAGTTCTCGTAGCCGCGGTTGATCAGGTCGATCCCGTGCACGGTGGAGGTGCCCTCGGCGGCCAGCGCCGCGATCAGGTACGAGAAACCGCCGCGCAGGTCGGGGATGACCAGCTCGCCGCCGATCAGCTTGGACGGGCCGGAGACGACCGCCGAGTGCTGGAAGTTGCGCGCGCCGAAGCGGCACGGCGTGGAGCCCAGGCACTCGCGGTAGAGCTGGATGTGCGCGCCCATCTGGTTCAGCGCGCTGGTGAAGCCGAGCCGCGACTCGTAGACCGTCTCGTGCACGATCGACAGGCCGCTGGCCTGGGTCAGCGCGACCACCAGCGGCTGCTGCCAGTCGGTCTGGAAGCCGGGGTGCACGTCGGTCTCCAGGGCGATCGCCTTGAGCTCGCCGCCCGGGTGCCAGAACCGGATGCCCTCGTCGTCGACCTCGAAGGCCCCGCCGACCTTCCGGAAGGTGTTGAGGAAGGTCATCATCGGGATCTGGTCGGCGCCGCGGACGTAGATGTCGCCGCGGGTGGCCAGCGCCGCGCAGGCCCAGGAGGCGGCCTCCAGGCGGTCCGGCAGGGCGCGGTGGTTGTAGCCGCCCAGCTCGTCCACGCCGGTGATCAGGATGGTGCGGTCGGTGCCCAGCGAGATGATCGCGCCCATCTTCTGCAGCACGCAGATCAGGTCGACGATCTCCGGCTCGATGGCCGCGTTGCGCAGCTCGGTGACGCCCTCCGCGAGGACGGCGGTGAGCAGCACCTGCTCGGTCGCGCCGACCGAGGGGTAGGGCAGCTCGATCTTGGTGCCGCGCAGCCGCTGCTGGGCCACCAGGTAGGTGCCCTGCGGGTGCTTCTCGATGGTGGCGCCGAACTGGCGCAGCACCTCGAAGTGGAAGTCGACGGGCCGGCCGCCGATGTCGCAGCCGCCCAGGCCGGGGATGAAGGCGTGGCCGAGGCGGTGCAGCAGCGGGCCGCAGAACAGGATCGGGATCCGCGAGGAGCCGGCGTGCGCGTCGATGTCCGCGACGTTGGCGCTCTCCACGTGCGAGGGGTCGAGGATCAGCTCGCCGTCCTCGTCGCCGGTGCGCACGGTCACACCGTGCAGCTGCAGCAGGCCGCGGACGACCTTGACGTCGCGGATGTCCGGGACGTTGCGCAGCCGGCTGGGGCCCTGCCCGAGCAGGGCGGCGACCATGGCCTTGGGGACCAGGTTCTTCGCACCACGGACCCGGATCTCGCCTTCGAGCGGGTTTCCGCCGTGAACCAGCAGGACGTCGTCGGTCATCGTTCTCGCAATCCGGGGTGCCAGAGGTCGGGTCCGGGCTCCGCGGGAGAGCCTGGCATGGTGGGGTCGAACGGGCGGCTGTGGGGCCCGGGCGAGCGAGTTTCCGCCGCGAAAGGGCGTCCACCATCAGTAGATGGTAGTAGGCGTGTGATTGGTTCCCGTCTGCTCCTCCGGTGATCGTGCTCTCTCCGGGTGGTGGCGCGCCCCCGCAGAGGGCCGTACGGGTGGCCGGCGGGCCCGGCGGGGTTTCGTGTTGAGGTGCCCCGGACGGGCTCTCCTGCGGGATCATGTGAGGCATGACCGCGGCGCACTCGCACACCGGCCGGCTGCTCGTCGCGACTCCCGTGCTCACCGATCCCAACTTCGCGCGGGCCGTCGTGCTCCTCCTCGACCACGATGCCGAGGGGGCGCTCGGCGTCGTCCTGAACCACCCGACGCCGATCGAGGTGGGGGCGGTGCTGGACGGCTGGGGCGCGATGGTCGGGCAGCCCGCGGTGGTCTTCCAGGGCGGCCCGGTCGCGCTGGACGCGGCGCTGGGCCTGGCCGTCGCGCCGGGCGAGCCCGGGCAGGCCGAGCCGCTCGGCTGGCGGCGGGTGCACGGCGCGATCGGCCTGGTCGACCTGGAGGCGCCGCCCGAGGTGCTGGCGGGGGAGCTGGGCGGGCTGCGGATCTTCGCCGGGTACGCGGGGTGGTCGCCGGGCCAGCTGGAGGCGGAGATCGCCGAGGGCGCCTGGTACCTGGTGGACTGTGAGCCGGGCGACATCTCCAGCCCCGAGCCGGAGCGGCTCTGGCGCTCGGTGCTGCGGCGCCAGCGCGGGCCGCTGGCGCTGCTGGCGACGTACCCCGAGGACCCCACGCTGAACTGAGGCCCGGCCGGGCCCGGGGCGGCGCGCGGGGGCCCCGGCGGCGGGACCGGGGCGGGGCGCCGCCGCACGCGCCGCCGCACACTGGCCCGCCCTCGCGGCGCCCCCATAGACTTGGCACTCATGAGCACTCTTGAGCCCGAGCGCGGCCTCGGCACCGGCACCCTGGTCGAGCCCGTCCCGCAGGTGTCCCACGGGGACGGCGACCACGAGCGCTTCGCGCACTACGTCCAGAAGGACAAGATCATGGAGAGCGCGCTCTCCGGGTCTCCCGTGGTGGCGCTGTGCGGCAAGGTCTGGGTGCCGGGCCGTGACCCGAAGAAGTACCCCGTCTGTCCGATGTGCAAGGAGATCTACGACGGCATCGGCCAGCCGGCCGACGGCAAGGGCGGCGGCAAGGACAACGGCTGACCTGCGCAGACCAAAGGCGGATCGATCCTGCGGACCGGCCGAATCGATCCCACGATTGGTCTATGCCATTTGGGTTCGGCGGGGCAGGATGGCGGCATGGACCTCATCCCTGCCCCGCTGAGTTCTGTCCGCCTCGCCGACCAGGACCTCCTCCTCGACCAGGACACCACGCTCACCGCCGCGCCCGGCCTGGAGCCGGTCGAGCAGTGGCTGCGCACCGCCCTCACGGCGGCGACCGGGCTGGCGCTGCGCCCGGCCCCGCCCGGTTCGGCGGCCGGCGTCGAGCTGGCCCTCGACGACACGCTGGACGCCGAGGCGTACCGGATCTCGGTCCGGGCGGACCGGGCCGTGGTCACCGCCGGCGGCCCCGCCGGGGCGCTCTGGGGGGCGCAGACCCTGCGCCAGCTGCTCGGCCCCGACGCCTACCGCCGGGCGCCGCTGCGCCGCACCGGCTGGGTGCTGCCCGGCGGTGACGTCGAGGACGCCCCGCGCTTCGCCTGGCGCGGCGTCCTGCTGGACGTCTCCCGGCACTTCCTGCCCAAGTCCGACGTGCTGCGGTTCCTGGACCTGATGGCCGTCCACAAGCTCAACGTCCTGCACCTGCACCTGACCGACGACCAGGGCTGGCGGATCGAGATCAAGCGCTACCCGCGGCTGACCGAGGCGGGCTCCTGGCGGGAGCGCTCGATGACCGGCTACCGGGCCGGCGAGCGCCGGGACGACCGCCCGCACGGCGGCTTCTACACCCAGGACGACCTGCGCGAGATCGTCGCCTACGCGGCCGGCCGGCAGATCACCGTCGTCCCCGAGATCGAGCTGCCCGGCCACGCGCAGGCAGCCGTCGCCGCCTACCCGGAGCTCGGCAACGGCGACGTGGTGGACACCGCGGCCCTCGGCGTCTGGACCGACTGGGGCGTCAGCCCGAACGTGTTCAACGTGTCGGACGAGACCCTGCGCTTCCTGGAGGGGGTGCTGGAGGAGGTCCTGGAGATCTTCCCGTCCGAGTACGTCCACATCGGCGGCGACGAGTGCCCCAAGGAGCAGTGGCGGGCCAGTGCCGCCGCGCAGGCCCGGATCAAGGAGCTCGGGCTCGCCGACGAGGACGAGCTGCAGAGCTGGTTCGTCCGGCACTTCGACGGCTGGCTCGCCGCGCGCGGCCGCCGGCTGGTCGGCTGGGACGAGATCCTGGAGGGCGGGCTGGCGCCCGGCGCCACGGTGTCCTCCTGGCGGGGCTACGGCGGCGGCGTGGCGGCCGCGAAGGCCGGGCACGACGTGGTGATGTGCCCCGAGCAGCACGTCTACCTGGACCACCGGCAGGCGCCCGGCGACGACGAGCCGATCCCGGTCGGCTGGGTCCGCTCGCTGGAGGACGTCTACCGCTTCGAGCCGGTGCCCGCCGAGCTGGACGAGGACGCCGCCCGGCACGTGATCGGCACCCAGGCCAACCTCTGGACCGAGTTCATGGACAGCGCCCGGGACATCGACTACCGGGCCTTCCCCCGGCTGGCGGCCTTCGCCGAGGTCGCGTGGTCCCGTCTGCCGGCCGACCCGGCGGCGCGCGACTACGCGGGCTTCGAGCGGCGGATGGCGGCGCACCTGGCCCGGCTGGACGCGCTCGGCGTCGAGTACCGCCCGGCCGCGGGCCCGCACCCGTGGCAGCAGTGGCCGGGGGTGCTGGGCCGCCCGATCGAGGGCGCGCCGCCGCGGGTGTGACCGGCGCGCCGCAGGTGTGACGCCGGCGCCGGGAACTTCGACCCGGTCGTCGTGCGTCAAGAAAAGGTGAACAATCGGCTCCGGTTCGTACCGGACCGGAGCTGATACCGGCTGGTTTCAGCCACAATCGGGCACACCTGTCCACCGGCCCAGAAATGATCATCAAGCTTTGTGTGCCAGAGTTGCCCAACCCTGCCCGATCGCCCGTACCCTACGGGCCAGGCCGTGCTGCCAGACGGGGGCGGGTCGTCGATGAGCAAGTGGAGCACGGTGGGACCCAGGTGAACCGGACGATCATGCTGCCGGCCTCCCTCGACGAGGCCGTCGAGGCGCTTGCCGCCACCCCGGCCGCGGTACCGGTGGCCGGCGCCACCGACCTGATGGAGGCCGTCAACGCCGGGCGGCTGCGCCCCGCCGCCCTGATCGGCCTGGGCCGGATCACCGAGCTGCGCGGCTGGCGCTACGAGGACGGCGGCACCGCCGTCCTCGGCGCCGGCCTCACCCACGCCCGGATGGACCGCCCCGACTTCGCCGCCCTGATCCCCGCCCTGGCCGACGCCGCGCGCACGGCCGGGCCCCCGCAGGTGCGCAACGTCGGCACCCTCGGCGGCAACATCGCCACCGCCGCCCCGGCCGGCGACACCCTCCCGGTGCTCGCCGCCCTGGAAGCCACCGCCACCCTCGCCCGGCCCGGCGCCACCCGCGAGGTCCCGGTCAGCCACCTGCTGACCGGGCTGGACCCGCTGCGCCCCGGCGAGCTGCTCACCTGGGTACGGGTCCCGCTGCTGCACGCCCCCCAGGTCTTCCTCAAGGCCACCGGCCGCAGCGGCCCGGCCCGCGCCACCGCCTCGGTCGCCGTCGTGCTGGACCCGGCCCGCCGTGCCGTGCGCTGCGCCGTGGGCGCCGTCGCACCGGTGCCGCTGCGGCCCCTGGAGGCCGAGACCTGGGTCGCCAGCTGCATCGACTGGGACGGCTCGCGCGAGATCGACCCCGCCGCCACCGCGGCCTTCGGCGAGTACGTGGCCGCGGCCTGCGTCCCCGACAGCTACGCCGCGGAGGGCCCCTGGGAGGCCGTGACCGAGGGGCCGACCGCCGCCGCCGTCCGGCTGCGGCGTACGGTATCGGTGCTGGCCCGCCGGGCACTGGGAAGGGCGCTGAAGTGACCACCGAATCTCTCGACTCCGGCCCGCTCGACCCGGCTCCGCCGGTGAGTGCGGAGATGCGCCCCTGCGCCTCGTACACGCTGCGGGTCAACGGCTTCGAGCGCCCCGTCACCGACGCCTGGATCGGCGAGAGCCTGCTGTACGTGCTGCGCGAGCGGCTCGGCCTGGCCGGCGCCAAGGACGGCTGCGAGCAGGGCGAGTGCGGGGCCTGCTCGGTGCAGGTGGACGGGCAGCTGGTGGCCGGCTGCCTGGTCCCGGCCGCGCTGGCCGCCGACAGCGAGATCAACACCGTCGAGGGCCTCTCGGCCGGCGGCGCCGCCAGCGACGTCCAGCAGGCGCTGGCCGAGTCGGGCGCGGTGCAGTGCGGCTACTGCACCCCCGGCATGGCGATGGCCGTGCACGACCTGCTGCAGCGCAACCACCGGCCCAGCGAGGTCGAGGCCCGCCAGGCGCTCTGCGGCAACCTCTGCCGCTGCACCGGCTACCGCGGCGTGCTGGCGGCCGTGCAGACCGTCGCCGAGTCGCGGGCGGCCGAGGCCGAGCAGGCCGAGGAGAGCACCGCCCCGGCCGAGGAGGGCGCCGCCGAGCGGCCCGCCGCGGCCCCGGTGGTCACCGAGCAGTCGGCCGCCGACGTCCCGCTGGCCGGCGAGCTCCCGGTCTACGCGGACTCCGACGCCTGGGTCGAGCACGTCCCGCAGCCGCCGGCGGCCGGGCCGCCGCCCGCCGGGCACCAGGGACATCAGGACCACCAGAGCCACCAGGGACATCAGGACCACCAGGGGCATCAGGACCACCAGAGCCACCAGAGCCACCAGGGACAGCCGCAGCACCAGGGACAGCCGGGGCAGCCGGGCGCCGGGCCGTCCGGCGAGCACCTCGGCGGCCCCTACGGCGACGGCGCCGGCCCCAGTGGCGGGCCGACCGCCGCCGGCACCGGCACCGGCATGGGGATGGCCTACGGCGGCCACGAGCAGGGCGGGCAGCCCGGCGCTCCCTACGACACCGGCGTGTACGACACCGCGGTGCTGCCGCCGGTGCCGTCCTTCCCCACCCAGCAGGGGCCCGCCGGCCAGCAGAACGGCCAGGGCTACTACCAGCAGCCCGGGTACCCCGAGGGGGCCTACGCCGGCCCGCCCGCGCACGGCACGCCCGCGCACGGCACCTACCTGCCCGGCGCGCCCGGCTACCAGGAAGCCCCGTACGAGGGCATGCCCTACCAGGTCCCCGGCCAGCAGAACGGCCAGCAGCACGGCCAGCAGGGCGTGCCCTACCCCGGCCCGGCCTACCGCAGCGGCGAGTACGACACCACCGACTTCGAGCACGCCCCGTACGACGGCCCGGTCTACGAGAGCACCCCCGCGCACGGCACCGCCTTCGACGGCACCGGCTACGACGGCACCCCGGCGCAGGGCACCCCGTACATCCCCACGCCCCCGCACGGCGTCCCGACCGACGGCGCCCCGGCGGGCGTCCCGTACGGCGCCGACCCCGCGCACGGCATCGTCCCCCAGCCTTCGGGGACCTCCATTCCCGAGGACCGCCACGCATGACCTCGCCCAGCGACATCGCGGCAATGCCCCCCGCGGACAACGCCCGGCCGGACGGCGGCGACGGCGAGCAGCCCGAGCCGTTCGGCCTCGGCAGCTCCCCGCTGCGCACCGACGCGCTCCCCAAGGCGCTCGGCATCTACCCGTACGCCTCCGACCTGTGGGCCGAGGGCCTGCTCTGGGGCGCCGTGCTCCGGGCCCCGCACCCGCACGCCCGGATCCTCTCGGTCGACACCTCCGCCGCCCTCGCGCTGCCCGGCGTCCGCGCCGTGGTCACCGCCGACGACCTCCCCGCCGGCCCGGACGGCGGCCACGACGGCGCCCCGCACGGCCCGGTGGTCGCCGACCGCCCGATCCTGGCCGCCGGCGTGGTGCGCCACCACGGCGAGCCGGTCGCCGCGGTCGCCGCCGAGCACCCCGACACCGCGCGGCTGGCCGCCGCCCTGATCGTGGTCGAGTACGAGCTGCTGGAGCCCGTCACCGACCCCGAGCAGTCCTTCACCGCCCCGCCGCTGCACCCGGACGGCAACCTCTTCCGCCACCTGCCGCTGCGCACCGGCGACCCGGAGGCGGTCGGCGAGGTCGTCGTCGAGGGCCTCTACCAGGTCGGCCGCCAGGACCCGGCGCCGCTCGGCGCCGAGGCGGGCCTCGCGGTGCCCCGCCCCGACGGCGGCGTCGAACTGCACCTGTCCTCGACCGACCCGCACGGCGACCGCGACCGCACCGCCGCCTGCCTCGGCCTGGAGCCCGACCGGGTGCGCCTGGTCGTCACCGGTGTGCCCGGCGCCACGGCCGACCGCGAGGACCTCTCCTTCCAGGTCACCCTGGCCCTGCTCGCGCTGCGCACCGGCCGCCCGGTGAAGATGACCCTCACCCGTGAGGAGTCCTTCCACACCCACACCACCCGGCACCCGGCCCTGCTGCGCTACCGCCACCACGCGGACGCCGAGGGCCGGCTGGTGAAGGTCGAGGCGCAGATCCTGCTGGACGGCGGCGCCTACGCCGACGTCTCCGCCGAGGCACTGGCCGCCGCCACCGCCTTCTCGGTGGGCCCGTACGTCTGCCCGAACGTCTTCGTGGACGCCTGGGCGGTGCGCACCAACAACCCGCCGGCCGGCCGGATGCGCGGCGAGGGCGCCCTGCAGACCTGCTTCGCGTACGAGTCCCAGCTCGACCAGCTCGCCGTCCGGCTCGGCCTGGACCCGGTGGAGATCCGCCGCCGCAACGCGCTCGCCACCGGCGACTCGATGCCCACCGGGCAGGCCGTCACCTGCCCCGCGCCGGTCACCGCCCTGCTGGACGCCGTCGCGTCCGAGCCGCTGCCCGCCCTGCCGGTGGACGACCCGGACGCCGACTGGCTGCTGCCGGGCGGGCCCGGCGGCGCCGGCGACCCCGCCTCCGTGCGGCGCGGCATCGGCTACGCGGTCGGCATGGTGCACATGCTCGGCGCCGAGGGCGAGGACGAGGTCTCCACCGCGACCGTCCGGGTCAGCGGCGACCACGCCACCGTGATCTGCGCCGCCGTCGACTCCGGCCAGGGCTTCGCCACCCTGGCCCGGCAGATCGTGCAGAGCGTGCTCGGCGTCAGCGAGGTCTACATCGCGCCGGTCGACAGCGACCAGTCGATCGCCGGGCCGTCCGCCCGCGGCCGGCACACCTGGGTCTCCGGCGGCGCCGTGGAGCGGGCCGCGCTGATGGTCCGCCACCAGCTGCTCCAGCCGATCGCCGCCAACTTCGGCATGTCGGTGGAGCTGCTCTCGATCGCCGACGGCAAGATCACCTCCTACGACGGCGTGCTCGGCATGCCGGTCGGCGAGGCTTTGGAGGGCAAGGAGCTCTGGGCCACCGCCCAGTGCCGCCCGCACCCGACCGAGCCGCTCGACGAGGCCGGCCAGGGCGACGCCTTCGTCTCCATCGCGTTCTGCGCGATGCGGGCCGTGGTGGACGTGGACATCGAGCTCGGCGCCGTTCGGGTGGTCGACGTCACCGTCGCCCAGGACGTCGGCCGGGCGCTCAACCCGCGCCAGATCGAGGACCGGATCGAGGCGGGCGTCGCCCAGGGCGTGGGCCTGGCCCTGCTGGAGGACCTGCGCACCGAGGGCGGCCTGCTGGTCAACCCCTCGCTCACCGGCTACCGGCTGCCGACCGCCCTGGACACCCCGGAGGTCCGGATCGCGGCCCTGCTGGAGGAGCGCGACGTGGTCGCCACCTTCGGCGCCAAGGCGGTCAGCGCGGCCCCCGCGGTGGTGGCTCCCGCCGCGGTCGCCGCCGCCGTCCGCGCGGCCACCGGCCTCCCGGTGGGCCGGCTGCCGATCCGGGCCGAGGACGCCGTCAGCGCCTGAACCCCGTCGCCCGAGCCCTGTCGCCCCAACCACGACGGCCGATCATCCACGCCCTCCCGCTCCCGCTCCGGCGGGGGCCGGGAGGGCGTCGTCGTGGTGGCGGGTCGCGACGGCCGGGGCGTCGTCGCAGGCCCGGCCGCGTGCGGGGGAGCGGAATCCCGCCGCGGGATTCCCGGGGAATGCCCGAAGAATTGCACGAAGAATTGCCGGTCGGCATATTTCTGCCGACCGGCAATTCAAGGGGAGGCCATGACGGGAATCGAACCCGTGTAAACCGCTTTGCAGGCGGTTCCCTAAACCACTCGGGCACACGGCCGTGGGGGTGACGCGGGCTCAGCCCGTCGTCGGGGGGAAGAAGCTGCGCTCAGGCGCAGGGACAGGGCCGACAACACCGGGGAGCGGCACAGGTGCGGGGCGCCGAGAGGGCCACCGGCTTCCTGTTCATGTCCAACTCCTGTCGTCGCGCTGTTCGGTGAATTCATCTTATGCGGACCTGGGTGGGGTGCGTCAATATCTATTGTAAATTCCGTGTGGCGGCTTCGGCGGCGGTGCGTGCTACGGTCGAAGGCAGGCGAGCGATCGCCCCGGACGAGCGCGTCGTACCCGGCACGACAAGACGGCGCAGGACAGCGGCAACCCGGCCGCTGGTCACTGCGAAGGATCGGTTCCGTCATGGCCTGGCTCGTGCTCCTCCTCTCCGGCGTCCTGGAGACCGTCTGGGCGGTCGCCCTCACGAACTCCAAGGGGTTCTCCCGCCTCGTCCCCACCCTCGTCTTCGCCGTCGCCCTGGTGCTCAGCATGGGCGGCCTGGCCTACGCGATGCGCTCGATCCCGATCGGCACCGGCTACGCGGTCTGGGTCGGCATCGGCGCGATCGGCACCGCCCTCTACGGCATGACGGCCCTCGGCGACCCCGCCACGGCGGCCCGGATCGGCTGCCTACTGCTGATCGTCTCCGGCGTGGTCGGCCTCAAGGTGCTGCACTGACCTCGCCCGGTGCCCGGGCCGGGGCGCCGGGCCTAGGACTCGCGATGTAGTCGATCAAGGTCGCAGGTCAGGGGTCACCGGAGTCGTAGCGCCTTACCATGGCGGGTATGACCACAGCCTCCCCCACCTCGGTCGACCCTGCCCCCGACCGGCTCCCCCCAGGCAAGGACGACTCCGACGGGGTGATGGGCGGGCGCTACCGGGCACTGACCCTCGGCATCGTCTCGGTGGTGCTGCTGCTGGCCTTCGAGGCGACCGCGGTGAACACCGCGATGCCGGTGGCGGCCCGCCAGCTCGACGGGATCGCGCTCTACGCCTTCGCCTTCTCCGGCTACTTCACCACCACGCTCTTCGCGCTGGTCGTCTCCGGCCAGTGGTGCGACCGCAGCGGCCCGTTGCGGCCGCTCTTCACCGGCATCGCGGTGTTCGCCGCCGGCCTGGTGGTGGCGGGCACGGCGCCGGGCATGTGGACGTTCGTGGCGGGCCGCGCGGTGCAGGGGCTGGGCGGCGGGCTGGTGATCGTCGCCCTGTACGTGGTGGTCGGCCGGGCCTACCCCGAGCGGCTGCGGCCGGCCGTCTTCGCGGCCTTCTCCTCCGCCTGGGTGCTGCCCTCGATCGTCGGTCCGGTGGTCTCCGGCGCCGTCACCCAGCACCTCGGCTGGCGCTGGGTGTTCCTGGCCGTGCCGGTGCTGGTCCTGCTGCCGCTGGCGGTGATGGGCCCGGCGCTGCGCCGCTCCGAGAAGGAACAGCCGGCGGCCACCGGGGAGCCGTTCGACCGGCGCCGCAGCGGCCTGGCCGCGATGGCCGCGCTCGGCGCCGGACTGCTGCAGTACGCGGGCCAGCGGCTGGACCTGCTGGGGCTGCTGCCGGCCGTGGCGGGGGCGGCGCTGCTGCTCCCGGCGGTGCTGCGGCTGCTGCCGCCCGGCACCCTGCGGGCCGCCCGCGGGCTGCCGACCGTGATCCTGCTGCGCGGGGTCGCGGCGGGGGCGTTCTTCGCCGCCGAGGCGTTCATCCCGCTGATGATGGTGACCCAGCGCGGCCTGTCGCCGACGCTCGCCGGGCTCACCCTGACCAGCGGCGGCCTGTCCTGGGCGCTGGGCTCCTGGCTGCAGGGCCGGCCGGGGGCGGAGAAGTACCGCGACGCGATGATCCGGTCGGGCTTCGTGCTGACCGCGGTGGCGATCGCGGGCGCGGCCCTGGTGCTGGTCCCTGCGGTGCCGACCTGGGTGACCGCGGTGGCCTGGGCGGTCGGCGGGATCGGGATGGGCCTCGCGGTGGCCAGCATCAGCGTGCTGATGATGAAGCTCTCCACCCCCGAGGAGGCCGGGGCCAACTCGGCCTCGTTGCAGATGAGCGACGCGCTGGGCAACGTGCTGCTGGTGGGCCTGGCGGGGGTGCTGTTCGGCGCGCTCGGCGGCGGCTCGCTCGCCGCCGCCCACGAAGGGGCGGAAGGCACCGGCTCGGCCGGTGCCTTCGCGGTGATCTTCCTGACCATGACCGGGGTGGCGCTGCTGGGCGCCGTGCTCGGCGGCCGGACCAGGGCCCGGGCCTGAGGGCTCAGCCGGCCGCCGCGGTGGCGGGGGCCGACGCGGCCGGCGGGGCGGCGGGGGTGCCGAGGAAGTTCTCCCAGCCGCCGGCCGGCGACTGGCCCGGGTTCAGGCCCTGCAGCTTGCGCAGCACCGCCGGGTCCTGCGCCTCCAGCCAGTTGACGAGCTGCCGGAAGGACACCAGCCGGACCTCGGGCCGGCTCGCGATGGTGGTCAGCACCTCCTCGACGGCGTTCATGTAGATGCCGCCGTTCCACTGCTCGAAGTGGTTGCCGATGTAGAGCGGCGCCCGGTTGCTGGTGTAGGCCCGCTCGAACCCGGCGAGGTAGGCGTCCCGGGCCTGGGTCTGCCAGGCGGGGTACATCCCGGAGTCGCCCTTGGTGTTGTTGCCGGACTGGTTGTACATGATGTTGTAGTCCATCGAGAGCACCTGGAAGCTGTGCCCGGGGAACGGGACGGACTGCAGCGGGAAGTCCCAGAGCGCGCCGCCCTGGAACTTCTGCGGCCAGACCTGGAGCCCGCCGGGGCCGCTGCTGTCGTACTTCCAGCCGCGCTTGGCCGCGGTCGGCAGCAGTCCGCGCTGCCCCTCCAGGCACGGGGTCCGGCCGCCGATCAGCTCCTTGCGGTAGTCGAAGGGCAGCGCGGGCAGGTCGGTGAAGCCGGTGTTGGTCCGCCAGTTCATGACGAAGCCCATCGCCTGCTCGATCTCGCTGTCCCACTCCTCGGGGGACCACTTGCCGCCGCCGTTGGCGCCGCAGAAGTGCCCGTTGAAGTGGGTGCCGATCTCGTGGCCCTCCAGCCAGGACGCCCCGATCTGCTCGATCGTGTCGTGGATGTGCTGGTCGGTCAGGTACCCGATGTCGGAGGCGCCGACGTTGTGCTGCGGCGGACGGTAGAGGTCCTTCTTGCCCTCGGGGAGCATGTAGATCCCGCTGAGGAAGAAGGTCATCGAGGCGTTGTGGTCCTGGGCGAGCTTGCGGAACCGGGTGAACAGCCGGTTGTCCAGCTCACCGGCGCCGTCCCAGGAGAACACCACGAACTGCGGCGGACGCTCACCGGGCTTCAGCTGCTCGGCCTTCGGCTGGTTCGGCTGCGGGCCGGTGTCCGAGGTGGAGCCGTCGCCGATGGCGGTGGCCGGCGGCTTGGGGACGGCCGTGGGGCTCTCCGTGCGCGCCGCCGGGTCCGCCTGGACCGGTGCGGGGGCCGCCGCCTGCCCGCCGCCCGTGCCGCTGCCGGAGCAGCCGGCCGCCAGGGTGGCGGCGGTGGCGGCACCCGCGGCCAGCAGAGTCCGACGGGAGAGCGCGTCCATGGTCACTCCGTTCGTGAGGAAGTCCGGACGTCCAGTCCGACAAATGGGGTGATAGGCCTTCGGGCCCGATGTGCGGACAGCATGGCATGCCGCCCGGTCACCTGGGCGTACGTGCCACGCGATCCCCCGGGCGGGCGCCGGGTGATCGCCCGATCGGAGCAGCAGCCGGGCGAGCCGGAGGGAAAAACGGGATGAACCGGCGTCAGATGGGAGAAATCGCCGAGCCGTCCTGCTGAGTGGCAGCCGGCCCGAGCGGGGGGACGGTCCCATGTGGCAGGCGCTGCTCGACACCTACCGGGAGCGGATCGTCGACAGCGGCCGCCAGCCGCTCTTCCTGCTGCTGGTCGGCCTGATCGGCGCCTTCCTGTTCATCCGCTTCAGCGTCCGGATGATCCGCCGCGGCACCAGCTGGTGGCCCGGCAACGTCACCCCCGGCGGGCTGCACATCCATCACGTGGTCTTCGGCCAGGCCCTGATGGTGATCGCCGGCATCGGCTCGTTCACCGTCCGGGGCTGCGGCGAGGCGCCCTGGGACATCCTCGGACTGGCCTTCGGCATCGGCTGCGGACTGGTGCTGGACGAGTTCGCGCTGGTCCTGCACCTGGAGGACGTGTACTGGAAGGAGCAGGGCCGCAAGTCCGTGGACGCGGTGATCATGGCGGTCGCCTTCATCGGCCTGCTGCTGGTCGGCGAGCTGCCGCTGGGCGGCTTCCAGCGGCACCTGACGGCCGGGCAGCTGATCGTCGCCGCCGTACTGCTGGCCCTGGTCGTCGTCAGCCTGCTCAAGGGCAAGCTGTGGACCGGTCTGATCGGCCTGATGGTCCCGTTGCTGCCGCTGGTCGGCGCGATCCGGCTGGCCCGGCCGCAGAGCCCGTGGGCGCGCTGGCGCTACCGCAGCAGGCCCAAGCGGCTCGCCCGGGCCGAACGCCGGGACGCCCGGATCCACCAGCGGATCGTCCGGTTCAAGACCTCCGCCTACAACGTGCTGGCCGGGGCACCCGACCGGGCCCCCGGGGGCGGGGCCCCGCCGGCCGTCGAGGGCGGACCGGCCCCCGCGCCCGCGCCCGCGCCCGCGCCCGCGCCCGCGCCGGCGCCGGCGCCCGGGCCGCGGCCCGGCCCGCCGCCCGCGCCCGAGCCCGAGCCGGGCCCCGCCCCCGGACCCCTGCGGCCGCTGCCGCCCTGGCGGGCCCGCTGCGCGTCGGCGGCCGAGTGGTACCTGCGGGCGGCCGCGGTGCTCAACCTGGTCGCCGCCCCGGTCGCGCCGTTCCGCGACCGGGTCCAGCGGGCCAACTCCGGCGAGTACTTCACCCCCGTCCTGATGACGGCCGGCTTCACCGCCGCGCTCTTCGCCGGCCTGCTCGCCGTCATGCTGCGCCGCCGCAAGCGGGCCGCCTGGATCGTCGCCACCACCGTGGTGGGCCTCTACACGGCGGTCTTCGTGCTGGCGATGGTGCTGCTGCCGGAGGACCGCGCCCACCCGTTCAACTGGATCTCGGTCGTCCTGAGCCTCGGCCTGCTGGCCGCGCTGGTGCTGGGCCGGCCCGCCTACCGGGTCCGCGGCCAGCACGGCAACGTGGCGCTCGGGCTCTGGGTGCTGATCGGCGGCTCGGTCGTGGTGACGACGCTGGGCGCCGTGCTGGTGCGGCTCGCCTCGCCCGGGGAGACCCCGCCGAGCTGGGGCGCGAGCTTCCTCTACGCGTCGCTGCGGCTGTTCACCGTCTCCGGCATCGTCCTGGACACCGGCATCGACCTGGCCGGCTGGGTCGATCTCACCCTCAACATCCTAGGCGCGGCGCTCTTCCTGCTCGTCCTGCGGGTGTTCTTCCGCTCCCCGCGCGGCCGGGTCCGGATGGGGGACGAGGACGAGCGGCGGCTGCGGGCGCTGCTGGAGCGCCAGGGCGAGCGCGACTCGCTCGGCTACTTCGCGCTGCGCCGGGACAAGTCCGTCTGCTGGTCGCCGTCCGGCAAGGCCGCCGTGCTCTACCGGGTGGTCTTCGGGGTGGCGCTGGCCTCCGGCGACCCGGTCGGCGACCCCGAGGCCTGGCCGCAGGCGATCGAGGAGTGGCGGGCCTCGGCCCGGGCCAACGCCTGGGTGCCGGCCGTCACGGGGGCGAGCGAGCAGGCCGGCACCGCGTACGGGCGGGCCGGGCTGAAGGCGCTGGAGTTCGGCGACGAGGCGGTGGTCGAGGTGGCCGGGTTCAGCCTGGAGGGCCGGTCGATGCGCCCGCTGCGGCAGGCGTACAACCGGGTCCGCAAGTCCGGCTACCGGGTGGTGGCGCGCCGGCACCGCGACATCCCGTCGGCCGAGCTGGAGGACCTGGTGCGGCTGGCCGACGCCTGGCGGCACGGCCGCACCGAGCGGGGCTTCTCGATGGCCCTCGGCCGGCTCGGGGACCCCGCCGACGGCGACTGCCTGATGCTGGAGTGCCGGGACGAGAGCGACCGGGTCTGCGCCCTGCTCAGCTTCGTCCCCTGGGGCGGGCGCGGGCTCTCCCTCGACCTGATGCGCCGCGACCGGGAGTCCGACAACGGCCTGGTCGAGTACCTGGTCACCGAACTGCTGCTGAGCGCGACGCGCGGCGAGCTGGCGGTCGACCGGGTCTCACTGAACTTCGCGATGTTCCGCTCGGTCTTCGAGCAGGGCGGGCGGCTCGGCGCCGGACCGGTGCTGCGGCTCTGGCGCTCCGTCCTGCTGCTGTTCTCGCGCTGGTGGCAGCTGGAGTCGCTGTACCGGGCGAACGCCAAGTACCAGCCGGCCTGGCACCCGCGGTTCCTGCTGTACGAGCGCTCCTCGGAACTGTTCGCGGTCGTGGCGGCCAACGCCGCCGCCGAGGGCTTCGTCACCCGGCCCCGGCTGACCGGGCCCAAGCTGCCGTGGACGCGCGACTGAGCGGCGCCCGGCCCCGTTCGGAGCAGCCCGCGGGACGCTTCGGACGGGCTCGGTCGCACCACCGGTGACCTGCGAGGACGCCGCCCACGCGGGCCCTGGCGCGGACCTCGGCGGCGGGGCGCCGGGCGGTGCCGGGCGGCCGGCGCCGGTTCACTGGCCGCAGCGCGGCAGAGCGGGAGCGAGAGGGGCACCGGGGTGGGCGGGCAGCAGAGCAGGAGTCCCTGGCCGGGCACGCTGGCCGTCGGCGCGGCCCTGGTGCTGGGCGCCTGGATGCTGCACGACGGCGGGCGCACCCTGCCGCCCCTGCCGGGCGCCGGGCAGCGGATGGCCGGCTTCGGGCCGGTCTCGGTGGTGCCGCCGCTGGACGCCTCCACCCCGACCCGGATCAGGATTCCGGCCGTCCGGCTGGACGCCCCCGTCACCGGGCTGGGCCTGGACGGCGCCGGGCACCTGGAGCCCCCGCCGGAGACCGACCGCAACCTGGCCGGCTGGTACCGGGGCGCCGTCACCCCCGGGCAGCGCGGCACCGCGATCCTGGCCGGCCACGTCGACACCCGCAGCGGTCCGGCGGTCTTCTACAGCCTGGGCGCCCTGCACCAGGGCGACCGGATCGAGATCGCCCGGGCGGACGGCAGCACGGCGGTCTTCCAGATCTACGCGATCGAGGTCTACGACAAGCAGGAGTTCCCCGACGACCGGGTGTACGGCCAGGCGGGCGACGCGCAGCTGCGGCTGATCACCTGCGGCGGCGGCTTCAGCGAGCGGGACGGCTACCGGGGCAACGTCGTGGCGTACGCGTTCCTGGTGGACACCGTGCGGGGCAAGCGGGCGTGACGGGGCGCGGCGCCTGCGCCGGCGGGATGCGGGCGGGGCGCGGGCGGCCGGGGGCGTCGGGGCGTACGGGCCGCCCGGGCGTCAGCCGAGCAGTTCGGCGAGCGCCCGGTCGGCGTCCAGGTGGTGGTGCTCCTCGCCCTCGGGGACGGCCCGGAAGCTCAGCCGCAGGAAGTGCCGCAGGCCGGGGGTGTCGAACCGGAGCACGGCCACCCCCTCGGCGGCGCGCAGCTCGACCGTGGTCTGCGGGCCGGGCCCCGGCCGGACGTGGACGTCCCCGATCCCGGCCGGCCGGTCGAGGCCGGCGGCCAGCAGCTGCCGGGCGAAGACCCAGGTCACCTCCGCCCCGGCCGGCCCGTCGTCCGGCCCGGTGGCGTCCAGCGAGTACTCGGCGGGGAAGAGCATCCGGACGGCCAGCGGGTCGTCGGCGCGGTAGCGCAGGGTGACGCCGAGCAGCGCGGAGCGCCGGGTGGAGAGGACGAGGCGGGCCTGCACGGTCTGCTCGACGGCGGGGGTGGGCACGGGGTTCCTCCGAGGGTACGAGTGGGGCCCGAGTGACGGACGGTGCTGCTGCGGCCCCACCTGAGGAGAGAGTCGCGGGGGCGCCGCCGATTACCCGGCTTCACCCCTCCGGTCATAGTGACGCGGATCACAGGGCGATGGGAAAAGTAGTACCGAATTGACCCCAGAATCAGTACCGTTTCGGTATGGCGATGAATCTGCGACTGACCGACGAACAGCAGGAGGCGCTCCGCGAGCGGGCCGAGGCGGAGGGCCGCAGCATGCACGCGGTGGTCGTCCGGGCGATCGAGCGCTACCTGGACGAGGGCACCGACCGCGAGGCCGTGCGCAAGCTCGGTGCCAAGTACGCCGCCCGCCACTCCGACCTGCTGCGAAGGCTCGGGGAATGAAGTACCTGAGCGTGATGGAGATCCTGGAACTCGCCGAGTACGCCTGTCAGGAGCAGGAGGTCGGCGTCCGCGACCTCGGCCTGCTCTCCTCCGCCGCGCACCGGCCGGAGTCCCAGATGTTCGGGGTCGAGGCGTACCCCGGCCTGTTCGAGAAGGCGGCCGCGCTGCTGCACTCGCTGGCGATCAACCACCCCTTCGTCGACGGCAACAAACGGACGGCGTGGATGAGCGCGGTGGTCTTCCTCGACCTGAACGGGGCGGAGATGACCGGCATCGACCAGGACGCCGCATACCTGCTGGTGGTGGGTGTCGCGGCCGGTGAGATCGGCGACGTGGACGCCATCGCGGAGCAGCTGCGGGCGCTCCACCAGGGGCAGTCCTGACCCCCGTCCGCCCTCCGTGTCGGGCGCCGCTCCGGCGCCCGGCCCGGTAGGCTAGGCGGGTTGTCCGACCGCCGCCCGACCGCGGGGCGGGGCCGCTAGAGTGCCCCTGACCTGCGACGATCCCCCTCGGAGACCGTGAGTACCGCAGCCGCTTCCGCCGCCATGTCGCCCCTGTTCTCCGACGCGGTCGAGCCGCACGCACCGGTCCGCCCGGCTGCCGCGGGGGCCCCGTCGCACCACCTCTCGCCGGCCTTCCCCGGGCGTGCGCCCTGGGGTACGGCGGGCAAGCTGCGGGCCTGGCAGCAGGGTGCCCTCGACCGGTACATCGAGAAGCAGCCCCGCGACTTCCTGGCCGTCGCGACCCCCGGCGCCGGCAAGACCACCTTCGCGCTCACCCTGGCCTCGTACCTGCTGCACAACCACCTGGTGCAGCAGGTCACCGTCATCGCGCCGACCGAGCACCTGAAGAAGCAGTGGGCCGAGGCGGCCGCCCGGATAGGCATCAGGCTCGATCCGGCGTACTCCTCGGGGCCCCTGTCGAAGGACTACCACGGCATCGTGGTCACGTACGCGGGCGTGGGCGTCAACCCGATGCTGCACCGCAACCGCACCGAGGCCCGCAAGACGCTGGTCATCATGGACGAGATCCACCACGCCGGTGACTCGAAGTCCTGGGGCGAGGCCTGCTTCGAGGCCTTCGAGCCGGCCACCCGCCGGCTCGCGCTGACCGGTACGCCGTTCCGCTCCGACACCAACCCGATCCCCTTCGTCCAGTACGAGGCGGGCAGCGACGGCATCCGCAAGTCGGTCGCCGACTACACCTACGGCTACGGGCACGCCCTCGCCGACCACGTCGTGCGCCCGGTGATCTTCCTCTCCTACAGCGGCAACATGCGCTGGCGCACCAAGTCCGGCGACGAGCTGGAGGCCCGGCTCGGCGAGCCGATGACCAAGGACCTGATCGCCCAGGCCTGGCGCACCGCGCTGGCGCCGCAGGGCGAGTGGATCCCGAACGTGCTGCGGGCCGCCGACAAGCGGCTCACCGAAGTCCGCAAGGCCATCCCGGACGCGGGCGGACTGGTGATCGCCACCGACCAGAACGCGGCCCGCGCCTACGCCAAGATGATCCGCGAGATCACCGGCGAGGGCGCGACCGTGGTGCTCTCCGACGAGACCGAGGCCTCGCAGCGGATCTCCGACTTCTCGGCCGGCACCTCCCGCTGGATGGTCGCCGTCCGGATGGTGTCCGAGGGCGTCGACGTGCCCCGGCTCGCGGTCGGCGTGTACGCCACCTCGATCTCCACCCCGCTGTTCTTCGCCCAGGCCGTCGGCCGCTTCGTCCGGGCCCGCAAGCGCGGTGAGACGGCCTCGGTGTTCCTGCCGTCCGTCCCGACCCTGCTCGGCTTCGCCAACGAGATGGAGCTCCAGCGCGACCACGTGCTGGACCGGCCGAAGAAGGAGGGGGACGGCCTCTTCGACGAGGAGGACCGCCTGCTCGCCGAGGCCGAGCGCGCCAACGACGGGCCGGACGGCGCCGGCGGCGACGAGTTCTCCTACGAGGCGATCGGCTCGGACGCGGTCTTCGACCGGGTGCTCTACAACGCCATGGAATTCGGCATGCAGGCGCACCCGGGCAGCGAGGAGGAGGACGACTACCTCGGCATCCCCGGCCTGCTGGAGCCCGACCAGGTGCAGATGCTGCTGCAGAAGCGCCAGCACCGGCAGATCCAGCGCAGCAGGGCGAAGCCCGCCGAGGAGGCGGACCTGCTGGAACTCCCGGCCGACCAGCGGCCGGTGGTCACCCATCAGGAACTGCGGGACCTGCGCAAGGAGCTCAACGGGCTGGTCGCCGCCTGGCACCACCGGACCAGCCAGCCGCACGGCACCATCCACAACGAGCTGCGCCGCCAGTGCGGCGGGCCGCTCACCGCGCAGGCGACGGCCAATCAGCTCAAGGCCAGGATCGCCAAGGTCAAGGAGTGGGCGGCCTGACCGCCGTTCCCCGTCGGCCTGTTGACGGGGCGTGAGGTACGGGGTTGGACGCCGGTGCGGGGCGCACCGGCGCGGCCCGGGCCGGTTCTTCGCGGCCCGGCCGGCGGGCGCCGGTCCCCGGCCGGGCCGAAGCGGGCCGGGCCCGAAGCGGGCCGGGTCGAACTGTGCCGGGCCGGGCCGACCCGAGTCCCTCGGGTCGGCGTCCCCGGGGGAGCGGCGTGCGGCCGCGACGCGGCGCGCGGGTGGCGGTGCGGCAGGTCCGCCCGGCGGATGACCGCCGTCCGGCCGGGGCGGGCCGGGGGCCGCCGCACGGTCACCGTGCGGCAGATTCCCGTCGATTGTCTGACGCAGCGTAACCAAATGGTCATGGGGGATTAATGGGATGGCGGAGAATTCGTGGAGACATCCGGTGTGATCATCCGCTAGTGTTCCGCGTGCTACGCCGCCACGGGGGGACCGCCACGGCTTCGGGCCGTCACGGGCGGCCCGCCGGGGTCTCGTCGAGGACGAACGGTGTCGTGTCCCTTCCTCTTCGAACGCTCCGCCCGAGCGTTCCGTCCGGGCGGCCGGAGACCCCAGCCGCCCGGTCCTGTCCTCACAAGGAGCAGACCGAACGTGTCGTACCCCCAGAACAACGCCCAGCAGTCCGACAAGTCCAAGGTCGTCGCGGGCGTCCTGCAGATCTTCCTCGGCGGCTTCGGCGCCGGCCGCTTCTACACCGGCCACACCGGCATGGCCATCGCCCAGCTCCTCACCTGCGGCGGCCTCGGCGTCTGGGCCCTGATCGACGGCATCATCTTCCTCACCAGCAACGACCGCACCGACGCCCAGGGCCGTCTGCTGAAGAGCTGAGCCATGCGCTCCCCGCGCCCCGCGCGCGAGCCGCGATCCCTCCGCCCCGGTGACCGTACCCGGGGCGGAGGCTTCGCCGTTCCCGTGGCCGTCCGGCTGCGCACCGCGGCCGCGCCGCTCGGGCTGGCCGCCGCCGGCGCCGCCGGGGCGGCCTACCTCTGGTCCCGCGATCCGCACCTGCCGGGGCAGCTCCTGCCGTTCTGCCCCTGGTACCGGCTCACCGGCCTGCAGTGCCCCGGCTGCGGCGGCACCCGGATGGCCTTCGACCTGCTGCACGGCGATCTCGCCGCGGCCTGGCACGACAACGCGGTGCTGCTGCCGGCGCTCCCCGCGGTGGCCGCGCTGTACCTCACCTGGCTGCGGCACGGCCTGGCCGGGCGGAGCTGGCGGCCGGTGCTGGGGCGCCGGGGGACGGCCGCGGTCCTCGGGGTGGCCGTGCTCTGGACGATCACCCGCAATCTGCTCTGAAACCGGCATTCCGGCCGGGTGGGTGTCCGAAGTCCGGACTGTGATCGAACTGGTGCACAGGAAATCTTTGTGAATTAGGCGCTTCTGTCCGGGTTTGTCGGATCGAATCAAAACGATCATGACCGAATTTTGGACAAGCACTTCCCCAGTGAGCATCTCCTTCACTACCTTTCCCCCACGCTCACTCGCCAGGCAATCCCCCGCGAGCGGGGCACCCCCGCAGGGCCGCACGCCCGTCAACGACGACGGCACCGGCGTGCCCTGGCGCGGCCCACCCAACCTGCGCGCGACACCCCCACCCGGACGGCCCAGCCCCTCCGGTGACCGCCGCGGAAAGGAATGCGCGTCGTGACTGCCGAGACCTCACAAACCCTGGACCGAGGAGTACGGGTCCTCAAACTGCTCGCCGACTCGGAGCGCGGGCTGACCGTCACCGAGCTGGCGGCCCGCCTCGCGGTCAACCGCACCGTCGTCTACCGGCTGCTCGCCACCCTGGAGCAGCACGGGCTGGTCCGCCGCGACATCGGCGGCCGGGCCCGGGTCGGCCTCGGTGTCCTGCGGCTCGCCCACCGGGTCCACCCGCTGCTGCGCGAGGCCGCCCTGCCCGCCCTGCGCAGCCTCGCCGAGGACCTCGGCGCCACCGCCCACCTGACCCTGGTGGACGGCAACGAGGCGCTCGCCGTGGCCGTCGTCGAACCCAGCTGGACCGACTTCCACGTCGCCTACCGGACCGGCCTGCGCCACCCGCTGAGCGAGAGCGCGGCCGGCCGGGCGATCCTGGAGGCCCGGGGCTTCCCCGGGCAGCGCAGGCCCGAGGACGGCTTCGTGATCACCCGTGCGGAGGAGCAGTCCGGCGCCAGCGGGGCCGCCGCCGCGCTGGTCGGACTGAGCGGCATCGAGGGCAGCGTCGGCGTGGTGATGCTGAACGGGCTCGTCCCCGAGCGGGTCGGCCCCCGGGTGGTCGAGGCCGCCACCGAGGTCGCCGACGCGCTGCGCTGACGGCCGGCGCCGGCGACCGGCGCGGCCGGGACCTCGTGCCCGGCCCCGCCGGGCGCCCCCGGTGTGTTTGGATGCCTCTGTGCCCGACCAGAAGCTGCCCCCCGCCCTGACCGCCCCCCGGACGCGCGCGCTGACGCTCTGCGGCGTGCTGGTCGCCGCGCTGTTCGGTGTGGCGGCCTTCGTGCCGCTGCCGTACACCCTCACCATGCCCGGCGTCACGGCGGACACCCTGGGTGACTACCAGGGGCGGCCGGTGATCACCATCACCGGTGCGCCGGTGCGCCCGACCGACGGACAGCTGCGGATGGTCACCATCTCGGCCACCAACCAGGACGAGCGGACCAATCTCTGGCGGGCCCTGCAGGCCTGGGCGGACCCGGACGAGGCCGTCCGGCCGACCGACTCGGTCTACCCCAAGTCCGACCCGGTGAAGTCCGAGCAGGTCAACGCCCAGCAGATGACCGAGTCGCAGGACAGCGCCACGGTCGCCGCGCTGGACTACCTCCACCTCTCCCCGGCCCAGGTGAAGGTCAAGATCGACCTGGGCGACATCGGCGGCCCCAGCGCGGGGCAGATGCTGGCGCTCGGGATCGTCGACAAGCTCGGCGGCGACGGCGGCAGCCTCACCGCGGGCCGGACCGTCGCCGGCACCGGGACCATCGACGACGAGGGCAATGTGGGCGCGGTCGGCGGCGTCCCGCTGAAGACCCAGGCGGCGGCGCGGGACGGTGCCACGGTGTTCCTGGTCCCCAAGGGCGAGTGCTCGGACGCCAAGGTGAACACCCCCGAGGGGCTCCGGCTGGTGCCGGTCTCCACGCTCGCGGAGTCGGTCTCGGCGCTCAAGGCGCTGCGGGACGGCGGCGAGGTGCCGAGCTGCTGAGGGGCGCCGGGCCGCTGAGGTACCGGGCCACCGGCGTGCTGTGATGCTGACGCGCCGAGGCGCCGGGCCGCCGGCGTCCGTGCTGCTGAGGTGCTGAGGCGCTGAGGTACCGGGCCGCCGGGAAGCTGTGCCGCTGGGGCGCCGGGCTCGTCGGGCCCGCCGCGCCTGCCGGGCCGCCGTGCCGTCGCCGGTGCCCACGCGCGATCCGTCGGCCGCCGTAGGGGCCGGGCGCAACCCCGTTCGCCCGGCCGGTGGGGGCAGGGGCGTCAGAGGCCGAAGGCCACCGCGAGGAAGTCGTCGCTCAGCCGGGTGCGCAGCTGGGCGGCGATGGCGGCTAACCGGTGCGCCTGGGCCATCGGCAGGGAAACCGACACGGCGGCGATGCCGTAGCCGGCCACGATCGGCACCGCCGCGCCGGCCGTGCCGAGCACGTACTCCTGGTACTGCGTGATCGGGGTCGCCCGCTGCGGGCCCTGGCGGGGCAGCAACGGCAGGTGGGCGGGCTCCCGCAGGGTGTACGGGGTCAGCGGGACCATCGGGTGGCGGGCCAGGTGCGAGCGGCGCTCCTCGGCGGACATCAGGGCGAGCAGGGTCTTGCCCGCCGAGTGGGCGTGCGCGCCCGAGCGGTAGTTCCGCTGGTCGATCAGCGGCGCGCCGGGGGCCGGCACGGAGGCGACCAGCTCCACCTCGCCGTGGCGGTAGCGGGAGAAGTAGACGGCGGCGGACAGCTCGTCCGACAGCAGGGTGAGCAGCCGGGTGAGCCGTTCCCGGCCCGCCACCGGGGTCTCCCGCCCGGTGAGCCCGGAGACCGCCGGGCCGGTCAGGTAGCGGCCGTCCAGGCGTTCCAGGTAGCGGTCGTGCACCAGGGTCCGCAGCAGGTGGTAGGTGGTGCCGAGGGCGAGCCCGGTGTCCCGGGCCAGCTGCTTGGCGGTGGCCCCGCCCGGGTAGCGGGCGGCGGCCTCCAGCAGCCGCAGGGCCCGCTGGGCGGAGGTGATCAGGGTCGGCGCGGCGTCGGCCGCGGGCGTCGTGGCGGCGTTCACCGGGCGGCCTCGCGGGTGGCCGCGGGGCCGGCCGGAGGGGACGTCATGGCGGTACCGAGAGATGACTGAACGTTCATGCACGGATCATGGCCGCACGAGCCGCTGGCATATGCCTCGGCTGACGGCGGGTCGCCTCGATTCGTGCCGTGCCGCGCCCCCGGGCGGCCGGATCCCCGCCGGGCCGTCAGGCGGCCTGGCCATCAGCGCCCCTGAGGTGCCCTCACTCCGCGGCGGCCTGGTCCACCAGCGGCAGGATCCGGTACGGCACGGGGTTCTCCAGGGCGATCGCGGTGGAGGAGCGGACGATCCCGTCGAAGCCCACCACCCGGTCGATCACCCGTTGCAGATCGGCGTTCGAACGGGCCACGATCCGCACCATCATGTCCCCGTGCCCTGTGATGGTGTGCAGCTCCAGCACCTCGGGCACGGCCGAGAGGTGGGCCCGTACGTCGGCGCCCTGGCCCTGCGAGATCTCCAGGGTGGCGAAGGCCGTGACGGGGTAGCCGAGCGCCGCCGGGTCGACCTCCGGGCCGAACCCGCCGATCACCCCCTTGGCCTGCAGCCGGTCCAGCCGGGCCTGCACCGTGCCACGGGCGACCTGCAGCCGGCGCGAGCACTCCAGCACCCCGATCCGCGGCTCCTCGGCCAGCAGCCTGATCAACTTCCCGTCCAGGGCGTCGATCGCGTCGTTCACCGACCCGGCCGGGCGGGCGGCCGCCGGGCCGGCCGCGGCACCGGCCGACCCGGGCGACCCGGGCGAGCCGGGCGAGCCGGGCGAGCCGGGAGAGCCCGGGGACCCGGGAGAACTGGGGGAGTTGGCGGGGGGCATCGCGGGCTCCGTCCGGATGGGCATTCTGTACAACCGTGCCGCCAATTCTCCGGCCCGGCAGCGCACCTTGACCAGGATGAATCGGAACAGTTGCGCATCGGTGTGCGGGGCGCCACCCTCCAGCGACACCCCGCGGGCCGGCCCCCACCGCCCGTCGGGACGCGTACTGGTCCGCACGCCCACCGGGAGGGCTCGTCATGACCGAAACCGCCGCCGAACACGCCACCGAACACGCCACCGTGCACACCTTCCGCACCCGCACCCGAACCGACCGGGGCGGCGGCCGGGGGTCCGGGTACGACCTGGCCCCGGAGGCCGGCCCGGACGCCGGACCCCGCACCCGCCCGGGGGGACACCCCGGCCACGGCCCCGTCGCCGCCCCCGCTCCCGGCGCGACGGCGACGGCGACGGTGGTGACCGACGACGACGGCGGGCCGTTGCCCGGCGGCCGCACCGACGCGGTGGTCTTCGTGGTCCGGGACGCCGAACGGGCCGCCCGGCGCTACCTCGACCTGCTCGGCCTCAGCTGTACCGCCTACGCCGGGCCGGACACCGGCGAGCCGGAGACCGTCTCCTACGTGCTCCAGGGCCCCGGCAGCAGGTTCGTGCTGACCTCCGTCGTCCAGGTCGTCGGCGAGCGCGGCCGCACCCTGGCCGCCCACCTCGCCAGGCACGGCGAGGGCGTGGTCGACCTCTCCGTCGCCGTGCCGGACGTCCACTACGCCTACGACTTCGCGGTCGACCGGGGCGCCCGCTCGTACGCCGAGCCGTACGAGATGCGGGACCGCCACGGGTCCGTGCTGATCGCCGTCATCGGCGCGCCGGGCGGCATCCGGCACACCCTGGTCGACCGCTCCCGGTACGCCGGCCCCTACCTGCCCGGGTTCGTCGCACCGACGGCCGGACGCATCGTCAGAAACACCGCAGTGCAGGTGGATTGACGGTACTGACGGCTCAGCGCACCACGGTCTGGACGTCCGGCTCGTGCCCGTTCCAGGTCACGAAGACGGAGTTGGCGTCGCCGCCCTTGGAGAAGTCGATCCGCATCCACTGGTCGCCGTGCCAGACCTGCATCTGCCAGCCGGGGTCGGGCGTCGCGGAGACCAGCTCGGCACTGCTCGGCCGCAGGTCCAGCGCCACCTTGCCGCCCGGCACCAGGAAACTGCGCACCGAGGTCTCGGCCGGCTTGCGGGAGGCCGCCGGGGCCGCCGCGGTGGTCGGGGCCGGCGCCGGGGGCGGCGTGGAGGTGGCCGGTGCGGCGGCCCGCTGGGTCGCCGTGCCGAGCGCGGCCTCCGGGGTGGACTCCACCCGGGAGGCCGAGGGCGACCGGGTGGCCGACTCCGCCGCCGCGACGTCCTTGGCGGCGGGCGAGGGCAGCGGCAGCGCCGTCGGCTGCTCGAAGGCCGCGCCGGTCAGCACCGCGTGCACGCCGAACCAGGACAGCGCCACCGCCGCGCCGGTGGCCGCCGCCCAGGCGCCGAGTTGAACCAGTCCGTTCCGCATCGCCCGCTCATCCTGCCGTATCGGGACGAGCACCAGCTCAGCACCCCTGGCCTTCGGAAGGGAACTTGCACAAACCACCCGGACCCGATCGGGATGCAGCTGATATCCGTCCGAGACCGACCGGGCCCGCCACCCCGGACCCCGCCGCCAACTCCACCCCGAGGTACAGACCACCTGACCTGGATGGCGTACCGTGCTGGCCCATGGCAACAGTGCTCGTGGTCGAGGACGACCCCTTTGTACGCTCCGCCCTCATCCGGCACCTGACCGACTCGGGGCACGCGGTCCGCAGCGTGGGTACCGCTCTTGAGGCCCTGCGCGAGGTCGCCCAGGTCGGCTGCGACCTGGTGATCCTGGACCTCGGGCTGCCCGACCTGGACGGCAGCGAGGCGCTCAAGATGATCCGCGGCCTCACCAACGTCCCGGTGATCATCTCCACCGCCCGGGACGACGAGGCGGAGATCGTCCGGCTGCTGAACGACGGCGCCGACGACTACCTGGTCAAGCCCTTCTCCGGGGAGCACCTTTCGGCCCGGATGGCCGCCGTGCTGCGCCGGCTCGGCGGCGGCACCGCCCCCGCGGCGAAGATCCTGCGGGTCGGCGGCCTCGCCATCGACCTGCAGCGCCGCGAAGCCGCCCTGGACGACCGCCGGCTCGACCTGACCCGGCGTGAGTTCGACCTGCTGGCCTTCCTGGCGGCCCGTCCGGGGGTCGTCGTCCCGCGCAAGGAGATCCTCGCCGAGGTCTGGCGGCAGACCTACGGCGGCGACCAGACCATCGACGTCCACCTCTCCTGGCTGCGCCGCAAGCTGGGGGAGACCGCCTCCAACCCGCGTTACCTGCACACCGTGCGCGGGGTCGGCGTCCGGCTGGAGGCGGCCGGACAGGCCCCCGGGCCGACATCCGCGGAGCACCGGAGGTGAGGCGGGCACCGGGCGGACGGGGGGCGCCGGGACCCCGGGGCGCGTCGGACCGGCCGTCGTCCGGGCACTCGCTGCGCTGGGCGCTGATCAAGGCCGCCGTCGCCGGCACCACCATGGTCGCGCTGGCCTTCTTGATCCCGCTCGGCCTGATGGTCCAGCAGACCGCGCGCGACCGGGCCTTCATCGCCGCCGAACGGCAGGCCGCCGCACTCGGCCCCGCCCTGGCCATCACCACCGACCAGGACGCCATCTCCCGCGCCGTGGCCAGCACCGACGCCGGCGCCCAGGGCCGGATGGCCGTCCACCTGCCCGCCGTCGCGGGCACCGGCGCGGCCCCCGGTACCGCCGCCGCGGGCGGGGGCCCGGCCCCCACCCCGGCCCCCGGCGCCACCCGGAAGGGCGGCGACTGGGGAGCCTCGACCGGCACCGTCGCCCTCGGCTCCAGCATCGGCGCGGTCCGCAGCCTGGACGCGGACGTCGCCACCGCCGCCAGCCAGGGCCGCTCGTACACCGTCCACGTCCCCGGCGGCTACGCCCTGCTGCAGCCCGTCGCCGTCGACACCGCCCGGGTCGCGGTGGTCGAGGTCTACGTCGACGACGGGGACCTCACCCGGGGCGTCTCCACCGCCTGGCTGGTGCTCTCCTTGGTCGCCCTGGCCCTGGTCGCGATCTCCGTCCTGGTGGCCGACCGGATGGGCGCCCGGATCGTCGCCTCCGCCCGCTCGCTCGCCGCCGCCGCCCGCTCCCTCGGCGGCGGCAACCTCGCCGTCCGGGTCCCGCTGGACGGCAAGCAGGCCGACGGCAGCCCCGAGGAGCTGCGCGAGGCCGCGCACGCGTTCAACTCCATGGCCGACCGCGTCGTCCACCTGCTGGCCGCCGAACGCGAGTTGGCCGCAGACCTGTCGCACCGGCTGCGCACCCCGCTGACCGTGCTCCGGCTGAACGCCGCCTCGCTCGGCGAGGGCGACGCCGCCGACGCCACCCGGCACGCCGTCTCCCAACTGGAGCGCGAGGTCGACCAGATCATCCGCTCCGCCCGCCGGGCGCCCGAGGACGCACCCGCCGTCACGGTCGGCTGCGACGCCGCCGAGGTGATCCGCGAGCGGGTCGGCTTCTGGTCCGCGCTCGCCGAGGACGAGGGCCGCCGCTGGCAGCTGGCCGGCGCCGAGCGGCCCACCCCCGTACCCGTCCAGCGCGGCGACCTGGCGGCCTCCGTCGACGCCCTGCTCGGCAACGTCTTCCGGCACACCGTCGTCGGCACCGCCTTCTCGGTCGACGTGCTGGCCACCGACAGCTCGGTGATCGTCCTGGTCGGCGACGCCGGGCCGGGATTCAGCGACCCCGACGCCGCCCTGCAGCGCGGCCAGGGTCACGGCGGCGACGGCTCCACCGGCCTCGGGCTCGACATCGTCCGCAAGCTGGCCGAGGCCACCGGCGGCGACCTGGCGCTGGGCCGCTCCGCCGTCCTGGGCGGGGCCGAGATCCGGCTGCGCCTGCAGACCCGCCCCGACGGGACCCCCGCCCGGGCCAGCCGCCGTCGCACCCGCAGCTCCCTGTTCCCGCGATGACCGGCCGTCACCACCGCTGAGCGCAGGGGCGGGCCCGTCCCCGGACGGGCCGAGCCGGCGGACCGGTGGCCTCGCGACCGACGGCGACCAGCACCCCGCCGCCGCCCGCGGCCGCCCGGCACCCCCGCCCGGCCCGGCCGCCGCCGGGTGCTCCGGAGCCGGCCGCCCCGCCGGTCGGCCGCCCCGGACGGGCCTGCCGACGGATCTTCCTTAAGCGCGCCGTAAGGGAGCTGTTCGCCTCCCTGAGCAGGCCGCCGGGCCCCGCGCCGCGCCGCTAACGTCGGCCGTGCCCGGGCCGGACGAGGCGTCCAGACCCCCACCGGCGACGCCTCGCCCGCCCGCCCGGGCCCCTGTTCCCACGGTCACCTCGCGGAGGTACGCCCACCATGACGTCCCAGCCCACCAGCCGTACGCGGCACCACCGGCGCAGCCGCAAGGGCACCGTCGTCGGAGCCTCGGTGGTCGCCGCCGCCGTCGTCGCCGGCGCGGTGGTCGCCCTGGCCTCCTCCGCCAGCGCCGCCTCGCTGGGCGCCGTCTACAGCCGCACCAGCACCTGGGACGGCGGCTACACCGGCCAGTACCTGGTGACCAACCCCGACAGCAGCGCCATCGAGGACTGGACGCTCAGCTTCGACCTCCCCGCGGGCGCCAGCATCAGCTCGCTCTGGAACGCCGGGTTCACCGCCTCGGGCCAGCACATCACCGTCAAGCCCGAGTCCTGGAACAAGCACCTCGACCCCGGCAAGAGCCTCTCGGTGGGATTCGTCGTCCAGGGCTCCGGCGCGGCCCAGGCCGAACCCGGCAACTGCCTCATCAACAACGCCTCCTGCAAGGCGGGGGACGGCACCCTGCCGACCCCCTCGGGCCGCCCCACCTCGACGCCCACCGTGCAGCCCAGCGCGTCCCCCACCGCCACGGCCGCGCCCAGCACCGCCGCGCCCAGCCCGACCGCCACCAAGACCCCCACCGCCACGCCCACCACCGCCACGCCGACGCCGACCCAGACCGCCGCCCCGGTCACCGGCGCGGGCTTCGCCCCGTACGTCGACACCTCGCTCTACCCGCCGTACGACCTGGTCGCCACCGCGAAGGCCACCGGCGTGAAGAACTTCAACCTCGCCTTCGTGGTCTCCGGCGGCGGCTGCACCCCCAAGTGGGGCGGCGTCAGCGACCTCGCGACCGACGCGGTGGCCGCGCAGATCGGCGCGCTGCGCGCCGCCGGCGGTGACGTCCGGGCCTCCTTCGGCGGGGCCAACGGCAGCGAACTCGCCCTGGTCTGCGGCACGGTGGCGGACCTGACCGCCGCGTACCAGAAGACCGTCGACGCCTTCGGCCTCACCAAGGTCGACTTCGACGTCGAGGGCGGCGCCATCGCCGACGCCGCCGCCAACACCCGCCGTGCCCAGGCGATCGCCCAGCTGCAGAAGAACGCCGCCGCCAAGGGCCGCACCCTGGACGTCTCCTACACCCTCCCGGCGCTGCCCACCGGCCTCACCCAGGAGGGCGTCAACCTGGTCGCCGACGCCAAGAAGAACGGCGTCGCGATCGGCGCCGTCAACATCATGGCGATGGACTTCGGCGACGGCGTCGCCCCCAACCCGCAGGGCCAGATGGGCAAGTACGCCATCGCCGCGGCCACCGCGACCCAGGCGCAGGTCAAGAGCGTGCTCGGCCTCGACGACAGCGCCGCCTGGGCCAAGGTCGCCGTCACCCCGATGATCGGCGTCAACGACGTCTCCACCGAGGTCTTCACCGTCGCGGACGCCAAGCAGCTCGCCGACTTCGCCAAGTCCAAGCACCTGGCCTGGCTGGCCATGTGGTCCGGCACCCGGGACAAGGCCTGCGACGGCGGCGCCAAGCAGTACGCGGACGCCTCCTGCAGCAGCATCGTCCAGCAGCCGCTGGACTTCACCCGTGCCCTGGGCGCCTACACCGGCTGATCCCCACCGCTCCCCTCCCCACCGCCCCCGACACCACCGTCCCTTCCCCGCCGGCCGCGACTCCCGCCAGGAGCCGCGGCCGGACCGGTTCCACCCGTCGCGCACCCGGCCGCCGGCACTGACACGCGGTCAGCACCGGTCGTGGGCAGCGCGGCCGCCCACGACCGGGCGTCCGCAGGGGTGGGCTATTTTGGAGGACAGAGCGCGCGGCGTCCGGCCCGCGCGACGGGGGACGGCCCGCCACGGCGGGCGGTGAACGGGGGTGTACGGACGATGCCGATCGACACGAGTGGCGGCGGCTCCGGGTTCGAGGTGAAACCGGAGGTCCTGGAGAGCGCGGGGCAGAACGGCCGGCGGACGGCGGCCCGGCTCCCCGACCAGGCCAAGGGCCTGGCGGCGCCGGCCGAGGCGGCCCGGGGAGCCCTGAAGGGGTGGGGGAGCGGCGCGGCGCTGAACAACTGCACCGACAGCTGGAAGGCGGCCCTGGACTCCACCGCCGCGGACATGGACCGCTGCGGGGACAACCTGGTCAGGACCGCCGGCAACTACCGCGCGGCCGACCAGGCGAACGCCGGCACGATGGCGGCCGCCGGCGACACCACCGGCCTCACCGCCACCATGACCACCATGGCCGCCACCGGCCTGGACGGCACCCACACCCTGCCGTACCCCGCCCCGCCCCGCAGCGGGAGCGGCCCGGACGCGGTGATCCTGCCGTACCCGGACCGGCCCGGCGAGGAGGGTGTCGTCCACCCGGTCGCCCCGGGCGGCCGCGACCCGATCGCGCCCGGCCGGCCGGGGATCGTCCCGCCGGTCTTCACCGGCCCGGGGCCCGCGGTCGTCCACCCGATCGCACCCGGCCCGGCGCGGCCCGCCACGGTCACCCCGATCGACTGGATCACGGCGCCGTACCCGGCGGACATCATGCCGGTCTTCGTGCCGGGCCCGGTGAAGCCGCTGCCCGCGGCCACCGGGCCGGACGAGCCGTTCGAGATCCACCACTTCGACCCGCCGACCAAGGAGGCGCAGGAGCGGATGCACCGCGCCATCCTGGGCGAGGGTCCCGCACCGACAGGGCTGTGACCATGGACTTCCGATCGCTGCGCGAGGCCGACCCGAGCGCCCTCGAAACCGCCGCCCAGGCGTACGCCAAACTGCAGGACTCGCTCCAGGACGACCAGCGCGAGTGGCGGGGCGGCACCGCCGACCCGGTCGCCCACTCCGGCTGGCAGGGCCCCGCCGCCACCGCGGCCAACGGGTCCATCGGGCGGACCGGCAAGAAGCTCGACGACACCACCACGGGGCTCGCCCCGATGAGCAAGCTGCTGAACCAGGGCGCCGCCGACATCCGGGCCGCCCAGATCAACCTCCAGCAGACCGTCGACGAGGCGACGGCCGGCGGCCTGGTCGTCGGCGACGACGGCAGCGTCTCCTGGGAGGCCACGCCGACCGCCTACACCGACGAGGCCACGGCGGCCCGGCAGGACGCCGAGCTCAAACAGCGGGCCGAGCGGACCAGCGCCACCATCGGCCGGATCCTGGAGCAGGCCGCCGACACCGACCGGGCCCTCACCGGGCAGCTCGACGCCATGAGCGGGACGGCCCGCGGCCTGGCGGGGCAGGTCCGCACGGCCTGAGGCCGTCGCCCCGGCGTCCGCGACGCGTCGCCGTCACGGACGCCGGGGCCGGGTGCCCGTCCCGGCCCCCGCCCACCGTCCGGCTCGCCCACGGCCCGGCCGGCCCTCCACCCATCGGGTAGGGTCCCTAGTTGGTCGAACGGCGGACGGAGCTGACAGTGACAGCGGTGCAAGACGAGCACAGGGCGGCGCAGGCCGTACCGGGCCCGGGTCCCGCCGCCGTGCCGGCCCGGCCGTCCGCCCGCCTGGCGGCCGCCCTGGCCGCCCCCGTCCGCGCGGTGCGCGAGGCGCCGCGCCGCCCGATGCTGACCGCCGGCGCCGTGGCCTTCGTCTCACTGCTCACCTACGCCGTCGTCCGGCACTTCGTCGGCACCTCGATGGTCGACATGATCGTCTACCGCGCGGAGGGCTCCGCCGTGGTGAACGGCGGGGACCTCTACGGGTTCCGGGTGACCGAGTGGGCGCTGCCCGCCACCTACCCGCCGTTCGCGGCCATGCTCTTCGTCCCCACCACCTGGTTCGGGATCGGCTTCCTGCGGATCGCCGTCACGGCCGGGAACGTCGCGCTGCTGGCGCTGCTCGCCCACCTGTCCTTCAAGCTGGTCGGCCGGCCGCGCCGCGAGCTGCGCCCGGTCGGGGTGGTCCTGATCGCCGGCTGCGGGGTCTGGCTGGAGCCGGTCTTCACCACGCTGCGGTACGGGCAGGTCAACCTCGCGCTGGCCTGCCTGATCCTCTGGGACCTCACCCGCTCCGACACCCGGCTCTCCAAGGGCATCGGCATCGGCATCGCGGCCGGCATCAAGCTCACCCCCGGCCTGTTCGCCGTCTACCTGCTCGTCACCGGGCGGATCCGGGCCGCCTTCGTGGCCGGCTTCGCCTTCCTCGGCACCTTCCTGCTCGGCGCGCTCTTCCTGCCCGACGCCACCTGGGGCTACTGGACCACGTACCTGTTCGACTCCACCCGGGTCGGCAAGACCGAGATCGTCGACAACCAGTCCGTCCGCGGCGCCGTCGCCCGCCTGCTGCACACCGCCGAGCCCGGGACCCTCGCCACCCTGGCGGGCGGCCTGGTCGCCCTCGCCGGTGTCGGCGTCGCGGCGTACGCCTCCCGCAGTGCCCGGGTGCTCCCGCGCGCCGAGGCCTGGGGCGTCTGCTGCGCGGCGGTCACCGCCGTGCTGGTCTCCCCGATCAGCTGGACCCACCACTGGGTGTGGTGCGTGCCGGTGCTCGTCCTGCTGGCCGCCGAGGCGGCCCAGGAGGCCTCGCGCCCGGCCGCCGTCCGGCGGATGCGCTGGCGGCCGGTCTTCGTGGCCACCCTGATCGCCTTCTGCTCCTTCGCGATGTGGCTGGTCCCGCACAAGGGCGACCTCGACCAGCACCTCGCCCCGCTCAGCCAGCTCCCCGCCGCCGTGTACCCGTTGGTCGGGGTCTGCTTCCTGCTGGTCGCCGCCCTGCGGACCGGGTCACGCCGCCGCGCCGCCGGGCTCCCGCTCCTCGGCCGGAGCGGCCACCGGGCGGACGAGCGGGCGGACGCGGGCCAGGTCCCCGTCGCCGCGCCGGAGCCGCCGAGCACCGGCGCCGGGCCGGCGAGCACCGCCGCCGAGCGTCAGCAGGCCCCCGCGGCCGGCTGACACCCCCGGACGCCGCCGCCGGTACTTGCCGCCCGCACCGGCCGGGCCGCCCGGCCGCGGACCGCTCATGCCAGCAGCTCGGCGAGCGAGCCGTCCATGTCCAGCGCCGCCAGCTCACTGCCCGGCGGCACCAGCCGGTGCGCCCGCTCCAGCCAGGCGGCCACCACCGGCAGCGGGGCCTCCAGCAGCGCGTCCCCGGCCGGCGAGCTCAGCGCCATGCACAGCACGCTGCGCCGCCCGGCCGTGCGGCTCCCGGCCGGGGACTGGGCCGCCGCCGGCCAGATCCGCACGTCCCCCTGCCCGCACGGCCGGAAGGTGCCCTCCACCAGCAGCTCCCGGGCGAACACCCAGGTCACCGGCGTACCGGTGTCCAGGTGGAAGGTGATGTGCACCGCGAACGGGTCGTGGCTGCCGTACGACAGCCGGGCCGGGACGGGGACGCTGTGCTCGGGGGAAAGGATCAGGTTCAGTTCCAGCTCGTGCTCGACCACGCTCGTCGAGTGCTCCATCGTCGCGTTCCTCTCTGCTCTGACTTCGGTCCGGGGCCCGGCCCCCGCCGGGCCCTGCCACCGTTGAGAGCGCAGTCCGCCCGGGGTCTTACACAGGTTTCGTGGAATCACGGCGAATTCGTGGCAGGGGTTCCGTCGGATTCCGCCGAGCAGAGGTGAACCTGACCCGACGGGCGCGTGCACGAGGACGCGCGCCGGGCGTGCGTCTGCCCCGGACGGCACGGACATACCCGTACGGGCGCCCCGCTGTCCGGGGAATGCCCAAGTTCCGCCCTCAGGGGCGCCGAGGTACTACCCTTTGTGACTGCCCGGCGACTGTCCGCCCATGAGTGCAGGCGTGCAGCCGCCGTTCGGCGCGGCCGCTCGTCGGCACGGCGCACCGGCCCTGCCAGGAAAGAAGACCCTCATGACGGACCTGCCCTTCGCCGGCGGCGCGGACACGACCGTCGGCCCCGTGCCGGGCTACTACGCCGACCCCTCCATCCCCGGCTACGTCCGCTACTGGGGCGGTACCGCCTGGGTGCCCGGCACCAGCAGGCCCACCCCGGCCGAGGGCGAGGTGCTGGAGCCGCCGCGCTTCCTGGGCCGCCCCGGCCGCCCCGCGGGCGCCCGGTACGTGCCGCCGCCGTCGGGGTCGGGCGTGGGAGCCGGGGGTACGGGCGCGGACATGGCCGGGGGCGGGGCCGGCGCGGACCCGGGTACGGGTACGGGTCCATGGGCCGGGCCCGGTGGGGGGCCGGGCGACGCCGGTCCGGGTGGCGCGGCCGGTCCGGGCAACGGTGGTGGTGCGGGCGGCGGGACGGTGCTGGGCCCCGGGGACACCGGGCCGGTGTACTTCGACCAGACCACCGGCGGGGCGTCCTTCGTCCTCGCGCCGCAGGCGGAGCTGGAACTGCGCCGGCAGGCGGACATCGAGGCGCGGGCGGCGCTGGAGCAGGCCCCGGCCCGCCGGCAGGCGCGCGGGCCTGCCCCGGTGCACGGACAGGCCCCTGGGTCGGGGCAGGCGCACGGGCCGGGGCAGGCGTACGGGCCGGGGCAGGCCAAGGCGCAGTGGGGCGGGCACCCCTTCGCCGCCGCGCTCCCGCCGGCGGACGAGGGGCGCGTCCCGCACGTGCCCGGCTCCGTCCTCCGGGTCGCCGAGCCGGGTCCGCGCAACGCGGCGGCGGCCCCCGCGAGCGGGGGAGAGGCGGCCGGGCCCGCGGCCCCGACTGCCTACGCCGACCCGCAGGCCGCTCCGGCCCCGGTGCCCCACCAGTCGACCGGCGGGGCCGAACCGGCGGGCCCGGGGCCGGCCGCCGGCGGTTCGGGCTGGCAGGCCGACCCGCGCGCCCAGCCCGGCCTGCTGGAGACCGGCGGCTCCCCGCGCTGGGTCTCCTGGGGCGTGCTCCCCGGCTCCACCGAGGCCGGCGCCGAGGCCGGCGCCGAGGCCGGCGCCGGGATCCGCGCCGAGGCCCGGCCCGGAGGGCGGCCCGAGGCCGCCGGGGTGCAGGCCGCGACCTCGGGGCCCGCCCGGACGAAGGCCGAGGTCCAGCACCGGGCCGAGGTGCGGACGGAGGTGCGGGCCGAGGTGCGGGCCGAGCCCGAGGATGCGCCCGGGGCCATGGCGGGCGCGGCCGGCGGCCCGGCCTCCGGGGCGACGACCGCGAGACCCCGGTCCGGCCCGGCCGTGCCCCCCGGTGCCAGGACGCCCGCCCGCCCGGCCGGTGCCACCCGAGCCACCACTCCCGTTCCGGCCGCCGCCGACCGCGCTCCCGCAACCGCTGCCGCCGCCACCGCTGTTACCGCCACCGGGTCGGCCGCCGGCGGCCCGGCCCGCCGGTCGGCCGCCGGCCGGAAGCCCGCCCCGCGCCCGGTCGCCGGCCTGGGCCGCCGGCTCTTCGCCCGGGTCGTGGACACCACGGTGATGGCGATCGTCGCGGTCGCGGCCGGCCTGCCGCTCGCCTCCTCGGCCACCGAGCATGTCCAGGACAAGCTCGAACGCGCCCGGACGGCCAGCAACCTGGCCGGCCGTCAGATCCAGGTCTGGCTGGTGGACGGCGTGGTGATGGGCAAGGCCGGCGTCCTGCTGGCCGTCCTGCTGTTCGTGGGGGTCCTGTACGAAGTCCTCCCGACCGCCCGGACCGGTCAGACCTTCGGCAAGCGACTGGCGGGCATCCGGGTGGTGGACGCCGCCGAGGCCCGGCCGCCCGCACGCGCGAAGGCGAGCGGCACGGCCCGCCCGGCCGCCCGCGCCGGCACCGCCGCCCGGGCGAAGCAGCGGAAGGCGGGCACCCGAACGCCCACGCTGGGCCGCTCCCTCCTCCGCTGGATCGTCGGCCAGCTCGCCTCGGCCCTGGTGATCGGCCTCTGCTGGCCGCTGTTCGACCGGCGGGCCCGGCGGGGGTGGCAGGACCGGGCGGCCCGCACCCGGGTGGTCCGGGCCTGAAGACCGCACGCCGGATAAAACGGACTAAATGTACCGAATTTGCACTAAGGGTGATGTTCTACTCGGGTCATGAGCACCTACGACCCCTCAGGGCCCGAGCCGGAGGAGGGCGGTAAGCCCTCGTTCGACAAGAACCCCCCGCCAGCGGGCGGCACGCCGTCAGGTGCGCCGTCCGACCCGTACGGCACGCCGACGCCCCCGCCCAGCGACCCGTACGGCACCCCGCCCCCCGCCGGGAGCCCGTACGACCGGCCCGGCGCCTACGGCGGCACCTACGGGGGCGGCCCCACCGACCAGCCGCCGCCCGGGCAGGGCTACGGCACCGGCTACGGCCCCGGCGGCCAGGGCTCGCCCGGCGCCGGACCGGTGCCCGGGATGCCACCGCTGGGCAGCTGGCCGAACCGGATCCTTGCCCGCGTCATCGACTACCTGCTCGTGCAGATCGTCGCCATCCTGCTGGTGCTGCCCTTCGCCAGCCTCGGCAACCGCAGTGGCTCGACCGGAGCCTTCTGGCTGGCCTGCGTCCTCTGGTTCCTCTACGAGGGCTTCATGCTCAGCCGGGACGGCCAGACCCTCGGCAAGAAGGCCATGAAGGTCCGCGTCGCCATGCTGGTCGACGGCAACATCCCCACCAAGCCGGCCGCCTGGACCCGCTCCGCCGTCTTCATCGTCCCCGCCGTGATCTGCTGCGCGATGCTCTGGTGGGTGATCGACGGACTGTTCGGCGTCTTCGACAAGCCCTACCGCCAGTGCATCCACGACAAGTCGGCGAAGACCGTGGTGGTCTCCACGGCCTGACCCCCGCCCGGGTCGCCGGGCGGACAGACGTGGGGGAGGCCACCGGTTCGGTGGCCTCCCCCACGTCCTTCCGTTCGGCGGCTCAGCTCTGCCGCGCGTACTCGCGGGCGGCCGGCGTCCGGACGCCGGGCCCGGCCGCAGCAGCGGGCGGCGCGGCGACGGACCGGGGGGCCGGCCGCCGGCCGCGGCCGGCCATGGACAGTGCGGTGGCGAGGGTGCCGAGGGCCAGGGCGACGGCCACCACGACCGCGATCTCCAGGGCGCCGGTGACCCCCGAGACGCTGAGCAGGGCCACGGTGGCGACGACGACGGTGAGGGTGCCGGTGCAGATCTGAGCGACTGTGGGGCGCGGCATGGCGGTCGGTCCTTCGCGCGTCGGGGGCTGCGGAGTGGTCGGGCGGCGGAGCTGTGCGAGGTGGAACGCCTACTGGAGAATGCCTACCCAGCTTGGGAGTTCGGTAAGTTCACCCTAACCCGGCATATGCGGGGCACGGGGGGCGCACAGGCTCATCACATGGTCGTGCGCCCCTGCGGAGGCCCGGGGCCGGCCTCGGTACGGTGATCACCACGCGCCTGTTCGACCCGGCTGTCCGCCTGTGTCGTCCGGCCCTGTCCGTTCAGCCCTTCCCATCCCGGGCGCCCGCCTCGCGGAGCCCGCGTCCGATCCGCACCGAACCGCCTGGGGGACCCCGTGCCGATTCCCGCCGACTGGCCGACCAGCGAGGCCGAGGCCCTCGCCGAGCAGGAGCGCCTGCGCGCCCTGGTGGAGCCGTACGGCCCCGGCCCGGCCGAAGGCGACCTCGTCGCCGGCGTCGACGTCGCCTACGACGACGAGCGCGACCTCGTGGTCGCCGCCGCCGTACTCCTCGACCACACCACCCTGCGGGTCGTCGAGGAGGCGACCGCCGTCGGCCGGATCGCCTTCCCCTACATCCCCGGCCTGCTCGCCTTCCGCGAACTCCCCGCCGTACTGGACGCCCTGGCCGCCCTCACCCGCACCCCCGACCTGGTGGTCTGCGACGGCTACGGCCTCGCCCACCCCCGCCGCCTCGGCCTCGCCAGCCACCTCGGCGTCCTCACCGGTCTGCGCACCTACGGCGTGGCCAAGACCCCGTTCACCTTCACCAGCACGGCCCCGGGCTCCGAACGCGGCTCCTGGGCCCCGCTCATGGACGTCCCGGCCGGCGAGGGCGGGGAGCCGGGGCCGGGCGAGGGCCGGGCCGAGGAGGTCGTCGGCCGCGCGGTCCGCACCCGCACCGGGGTCAAGCCCGTGTTCGTCTCCGTCGGCCACCGGATCGGCCTGGACGAGGCCACCGCGAGCACCCTCCACCTCGCCCGCGACTACCGTCAGCCCGAGACCACCCGCCGCGCCGACTCGCTCTGCCGCCGCGCCCTGACGGACCTGCAGCGGGCCTCCGCCTGACGGCCGGAGCGCCCCCGGGCACGGATCCGCAGGTCAGGCGCGACGGCGGCAATCCAGGCCGGAGGGGCCGTTCTGCCCGTCGTTGCCATGTGTTAGACATAAGGGTTACGGCTTGAAAGCTGTCATGCCGAAGGTTCGTCGACCGGACCGCAAGCCGGCGGGACACACAGGGTTCATGGGATGTACGGGGGAGGTACGAGGCGTGAGCACGGGGACAGGTTCGAGCGGCGGCTCCGGAAGCGGCTACCGCGTTGAAGTCGACAACCTGAAGGCTTTCGCCGCGCAGGTACGCCGGCTGCTCGCGGAGTTCGAGGCGTACGCGGACGGCACCAAGACGCACGGACAGAGTGCGATCGGGAAGAACGCCTTCGGCACGTTCGCGGAGGCGCACGACCTCCACGCGCAGTACGAAGTCATGCGGGACGGTCTGCGCGACGTCATGAACCAGCTTCAGGACGCGGTCAACGACGCCCACCGCAAGGCCGAACTCACCGCGGTGAACTACGAGGAGCAGGAGCACGCCACCTCGCAGAAGCTCAAGCTCAGCTCGGACGGCTGGTCGGTCGCCAACCCGTCCCCCGCGAGCACCGCCGCGGTGACCCAGGCCACCGCCCCGCCGGCCGGCCCCACCCAGCCCCGGACCACCGCCGCCGGCCGCCCCGGCCAGCCGGCCCAGCCCGGATGGTGAGGGGCCGCACCATGATGACTGAACGCCGGCCGCAGGCAGTTCGAGCGAGCGGGACGGGAGACGCCCGATCATGAGTTTCACCGACTTCAACAGCTACAGCCACGGGTCGCTCCGAAGCATGGTGCAAGCCATGAACTCGGGCGAGGTGATGAGCGCCAGCGACCCGTGGCGACGGGCCGCCGACACTCTGAAGGCGATCCACACCTCCCTCCAGTCCACCTCCGGCGAGGCCGCCCTCGACTGGGAGGGGTCGTCCAGCGACGCCTTCTACTCGAAGATGACGAAGCTCGCGAACAACATCAACAACACCGCGTCCTACGCGCAGGACGCCGCCGAGACCCTGAAGCACATGGCCCAGGCCATCGACCAGGCCAAGCAGACCATGCCCGAGGAGCCCGGCCTCTGGGACCAGTTCACGGACGGCTTCGGCGACACGGTCTCGGCCACCTTCGGCGGTGACGACGAGGACACCAAGACCACCGTCACCGACGAGAAGAAGGCCCAGGCCGTCGCGGTGATGCAGACCCTGGCGATGAAGTACCGGGCGGCCACGCCGGTGCTGAAGCCGCCGAAGGAAGGCGCCGGGCGCAACGAGGAGGACGTTCCCCCGCCTGGCGAGCCCACAGGAGCTGCCATCGGTGGACTGATTGCCGGTGCCAGTCTCGGCACAGTGGGATCGGGTAGTAACGGGAGCGGGGGCAGTGGCAGCTACGCTTCCCAGTCCCGGACGGGCAGCTCCACCACGTCGACTCCCAAGGCTCCCAGGACAACCGCTCCTTCGGCGCCTGTCGATCCGGCCATCAAGGGGGGCGCGGTCCAGCCCGCTCCCAAACCGCCGACCCCGGGCAACGTCGGCCCCGGCACCGGGATCGACGGTGCTGTCCTGGCGCCGTCCCCCGCCGGGTCGGGCGCTGGTTCGTCGAATCCCGGGGGCGCCGGAGCGGGCGCGACCGGAGCCGGCCACGCCGGTTCGGGGGGTCTCTCCGGTGGAGTGCCCCAGGGGGGCCTCGGCGGACTCGGAACCGGTAACAAGACGCAGGGTGGCGGGACGGGGAGTCTCTCCGGCGGCCAGAACAAGGCCGGTGCCGCGGGTAAGGAATTCGGCCGTGGCGGTACGGGGGCCGGTGCCGCCCGTGGCGGCAGCGCCTTCGGTGCGGGCGGGATGAACGAGGGCGGCTTCGGAGGTGGCGGCCGCGGTGCCGCGGGTGGCCGGGGTGGCGCGAGCGCCGCCAGCCGAGCCGGTGGCATCGCCGGCCAGTCCGCCGGGACGGGGGCCGGCCCTGGTCGCAAGGCCTTCACGGAGGGCGGCTCCGGCCTGGGGGCTCGTGCCCGTCTGCAGGCCGAGCACGGTACGGGTCCGCAGGGTGGCAAGGGCGCCCAGGGCCAGGGCGTGCCGCTCAGCGATGCGCAGCGCCGGAAGAAGGACCGGGACAAGGGCGGCAAGCGCCCGGACTATCTCGTCGAGGACGAGGAGACCTGGGTGTCGGGTCAGCACAGCAATCCGAACGTGGTGGAATGATTCCCTGTCCGCCTGAGGACAGTCCGATCTGACCGGTCGTCCCGTAGATCCCGATCTACGGGACGACCGCTTCTTTGAGTGGGGTGAACAGGTTTGAGGACCAGCCGACCAGTACGTGGTGTGGCAGTGTTCGCGCTAGGAGCCCTGCTCTGGAACCTTGGAGCCGCCGCAGCCGCGGCTGACACCATTCGTGATTCTCAGTGGCCGTTGCAGAATTATCGCGCAGATACTGCGGTCTGGCCGATCTCTCAAGGCGACGGCGTCATCGTTGCGGTTGTCGACAGTGGAGTTTCGAATCAGCATCAGGATTTGACTGGTCAAGTACTCCCCGGTGCTGACTTCTCTGGCGAGGGGACGGACGGGCGAGTTGACAAGATCGGTCATGGAACCGGCATGGCCGGCCTGATCGCCGGCCATGGCCACGGAGACGGAGCCGGAATCATGGGCCTGGCCCCGAAGGCCAAGATTCTTCCGGTTCGGGTGGCGCTGAACGAGAACGGTGAAATCGATGCCGGTACGGAGACGAAGGTCGCCGAGGCGATCCGTTATTCCGTCGACCACGGAGCCAAGGTTGTAAATCTGTCGATCGGCGTGTCCGGATTGAGGCTGGACAAGGAGACGCGGGATGCTGTCGGCTATGCCGTCTCCAAAGACGTCGTCCTGGTGGCATCGTCGGGAAATTCCGGAGACCGGAACCGATCGGTTGAATATCCGGCCGCATTCCCGGGAGTTGTTGCCGTCGGGGCTGTCGAGCAGCAAGGAAACATGTGGCCGAAGTCCAACAGCGGCCCTGAGGTCACACTCGTAGCGCCGGGGCAGGGAATCTACAGCCCGGGAAGCAGTTCGTCGTCCGAGTACAAGTTTGCGTCCGGCACCTCCGACTCCACCGCCTACGTCTCCGCCATCGCCGCCCTGGTCCGCTCCAAGTACCCCGACCTCTCCGCCGGGCAGGTGATCAACCGGATCATCAAGAGTGCGGTGGCGCCGCCGGACGGGTCGGCGGTGCCCAACGACCACTACGGGTACGGGATCGCTTCGCCGTCGAAGGCGTTGGCCGCCAATCCCGGGGTCGACAACGGGCCGAAGGAGAATCCGCTGCTGTCCCGTCCGGAGTCGCAGGGTTCGCCGGACTCGCCCGCTCCCGTCCCGACGGGGGACGGGAAGGACCCGGGGGCGAAGGTGGTCGGTGACGGGCTCGGGAAGACGGACAGCTCCGGTGTCCCGGTCTACGCCTATGCCCTGGCCGGTGTGCTGGGGCTCCTGGTCGTGGTGGGTGTCGCCTTCCTGGTCGTGCGCGGCCGGAAGAACGGCGGCAGCGGGCCGCCGCCCCCGCCGCCGGGTGGCGGGGGGCACCAGCCGCCCGCCCCGGCCTCGTACGGGCAGGCCGCGCCCTACGGCCCGCCCGCGTCGTACGGGCAGGCCCCGCAGGCGCCCTACGGCGGCGCCCAGCAGCAGCCGTACGGGTATCCGCAGGGGCCGCCGGTTCCGCCGTCCGGGCCGCCCGCTCCGCCTTCGGGGCAGCCGTACCGCTGACGCGCCCACGGTCAGGCGAATGGCCGGAGCAGTACCGGGCCCTTCCGATAGTCATGGTTCTCCACCGCCTATCGGAAGGGCTCCGTCATGTTCAGACCTCAGCTTCGTCTTCCCGTGTCCGCGTCCGCCTTCGCTTCTCTGCCCGCCCTCGTTCTGGTCGCCGCCGTGGCGGCGGTGATGCTGGCCGCTCCGGCGCGGGCGGAGGGGTCGACCGGGCCCAAGAACCCGCAGGAGGCGGCTGTTTGCAAGAGCCTGCTCGGCTGGGTGCTGCCGGGCGGCTCGGGGGGTTCCGTCGACGCGCTCTGCGCCGTGCAGGGGAGCGGCAGCTGAGGTGATCGCCCCCGTGCCAGGAGGCGGGTGAACTAGCCTCCTGGCATGGACTGTTACAGCTGTGAGCGGGAGGCCGGGTTCGCCGGCCTCCCGCCGCGTGAGCGGATCGCCGTGGACGAGCACTGGCGGGTGGCGCACGCCGTGGGGAGTGCGCTCCCGGGCTGGCTGGTGCTGCTGCCGCGCCGCCACGTCACCACGATCGGGGAGTTGACGGACGCGGAGGCGGCGGCGCTGGGGAGCTGGCAGGTCCGGCTGTCCCGTGCGCTGGCCGCCACGACGGGGTGCGCCAAGACCTACGTCGCGCAGTTCGCGGAGGCGGAGGGCTTCGCCCACGTCCACTTCCACGTCGTGCCGCGGGCCGTGGACCACCCGGTGGAGCTGCGCGGCCCCAGGGTGTTCGGACTGCTCGGCTCGGAGCGGCCGGTCCCGGACGGGCGGATGGACGAACTGGCGCTGCGGATCAGGGCCGCGCTCTGACCCGGGCATCCGTCGGGCCGGCGAGGCCCCGTCGCCGGGGCCGCCGCGTCCTGCCGGGTCCTGCCGCGTCCTGCCGGGGTCAGAGCCTCCGGTACATCACGAGCAGGCCGACGTACCCCTTGTCGGGGTGGTGGAAGGCCTCGGGGACGGTGGTCAGCACCTCGAAGCCGAGGGACTGCCAGAGCGCCACCGCGCGGTGGTTGGTCTCGACGACGGCGTTGAACTGCATCGAGCGGTAGCCGTCGGCGCGGGCCTGTTCCAGGACGTGGGCGCACAGGGCCCGGGCGATGCCCCGGCCCGTGTGGCGGGGGTCGACCATGAAGCCGGCGTTGGCGACGTGCGAGCCGCCGCCCATCTGGTTGCGGTGGGTCTCGGCGGTGCCGAGGACGGTGCCGTCCTCGTCCACCGCGACGAAGGTCCGGCCGGGGGCCTCCTTCATCCACATCGCGCGGGCGTCCGCCTCGGCGATGTCCCGGTCCCAGGTGAAGGTGTCACCGGCGGCGACGATCGTGTGCAGGAAGGGCCAGATCTGCGGCCAGTCGGCGGCGGTGGCTTCGCGAATGAGCATGACGTCCAGCATGGCTCCCGCTCACGCCTCCGACCAGTGGTTTTCGGCCCGGGCGGGTCTTCAGCGCCGGGGCGGTGGCCCGGCCGGCCCGCTGGCGGCATTTCGGCGTTCCGTGGCGGGAAGGCCGCTGGTGAGGGGTTCGCGAGGCCCGCCACCATGGAGGCATGACCACTGCTGAGAACACCGTCGTCACCGCTCCCGTCACCGCTCCCGCCGCCGTCACCGCTCCCGCCGACGGGGAGGCGGCGGCCGCCACGGACGCGATCACGCCGGACGACAAGGACTGGACCTGGGTCCTGGAGCGGTCCTGTCCCGACTGCGGGCTGGACACCCCGGCGGTCGTCCCCGAGGAGGTGGCCGGCCTGGTGCGTGCCAACGCGGCGTCCTGGCTGGCCGCGCTCGACGCGGAGGAGGACGGGCTGCGCCGCCGGCCCCGGCCGGACGTGTGGTCGGCGCTGGAGTACGCCTGCCATGTGCGGGACGTCTTCCGGCTGTTCCACGTCCGGCTGAACCTGATGCTCGACCAGGACGGCCCGCTCTTCCCCAACTGGGACCAGGACGAGACGGCGCTCGCCGAGCGGTACGGGGAGCAGGATCCGCGGACGGTGGCGGCCGAGCTGGCCGAGGCGGCCGAGATCCTGGCGGGCGGCTTCGACCGGGTCTCCGGTGAGCAGTGGCAGCGGACCGGGAACCGCAGTGACGGGGCGCGGTTCACCGTCGCGAGCTTCTCCCGCTACCTGATCCACGACCCGGTGCACCACCTCCACGACGTCACGGGCGTGCCGGCGGCGTAGCGCCCGGTGCGCGTCGGCGGGGCCGGGTGGGGCAGCGCCGGGTGCGGGCCGACTGCGGGGAGGCCGGTCATCGTCGCCGTTCCTCGTACGGCCGTGCGGGCAGGCCGTGCGGTGGGGCCTCGGCCAGGACCTCCGGAGCGCCGGTGCCCGCCCGGACGGTCAGGACGAAGCGGTGCCCGGCCCCGGCGCCGGAGCGGAGCGGTTCGAAGGCGAGGTACGCGAACGGGGCCGCCGGGCTGCTGGACTCCGCCAGTCGCGTCAACTCCTGCTCCACGGCGGCCCATTCGTCCTCCGGGACGTACTGGCGCATGATCGAGTGCCAGACCACGGTGAGGGCGCCCGGCTGCACGGTGACCTCCCGCAGGAAGGCGGCGGCGCCGATCGGCCGGACGTCGGGGGGCTGCTTCGCGGCCAGGGCCAGGGCGCCGGCCAGGCGGGCGGTGCGCCCGGGCTGGTCCGGCCAGACGTAGGCGCGCAGGGCGAGGGCGCCCTCGGGGGAGGCCGGGTCGATCGGGCGGAGGTCGCAGCCGTGGCGTTCGGCGAAGGCGAGTGCCGGGGTGGCCCCGGCGGCCCGCCGGAGCCAGTCGGGCGGGGCGTCCTGCCAGGCCTCCCGCAGGACGACCGGGGAGTCGGCCGGGCCGTGGCCGAAGGGGCCGGCGGTGTACCGGAAGCGGTCGGCGAGCAGGTTGAGGCCGGCGCTGGCGCCGAGTTCGAACAGCCGGACGGGGAGCCCGGCCGGGAGGACCCGGAGCAGGCCGGTGACCAGGAGGACGGCCCGGCCGACCTCGTTGGTCTGCGGGGGCCGGGTCAGCCAGTCCCGCACCCAGGGCAGGTTGTCCCTGACGGTGGCGCGGAAGGCCGGCCAGCCGGCGTCCGGCCGCAGGGGGTCGAACCTGCCGCCCGCGCTCGGGTAGTGCGCCGCGAGCCCCGGCGCGCGACCGGTCAGGACCAGCGCGTGGACGCCGCCGAGCAACCGTAGGGCGAGCGCGTCCGCGTCGGAGGCGTCCTCGTGCCCGGCCAGGGCCTCGGCGCACGGGCCGCCGGCCGTGACGTCCTCGGCGACCCGGCGGAGCAGGGCGCCGTACAGCGGGGAGCCGAGCCGCTCGCAGGCGGCGGCCTGCTGCCCGGCCAGTTCGGCCGTGCGGGAGCGGAAGGGCTGCCGGTCGCGCTGCCGTTCGGGCCGCCCGTCGGGCCGCCGCGAGGGGTCGCGGCCGGCCGGTCCGGCGCCCGGCCCGGTGGATGGCCCGGTGGATGGCTCGTCGGTCATGCACGTACCTCCGGCTCGGTGGCCGGAGCGGGCTCACCGGCCGGGACGATCCTTCCCCGGGGTGCGGGCGGTCTCCCGGCGCCACGCGGTGACGTCGGTCACCAGTCGGCGGGCTCGTGCAGCAGGGCGCGGCGCAGCCGGCCCGCCACGTTGGCGGTGTCCGACCCGACCACGTCCGCGATCTCCGGGGCCGCGAGCCCGACCACGTAGTGCAGGATCGCCAGGTCCTCGTCCGCCGGACCGGACCCGCGCGGTTCGGGGGCGGCGGAGGTCTCGGCCCGCAGTCGCGCGGCCACGGTGCTGCGCAGGATGTGCCAGGCCTCCGCCGTGGGGTTCCGGCTGACCAGCAGGTCGCGCCAGTGCACCGCGACCTCGCAGAGGGCCTCCTGGACGCTGTCCGCCGCCTCGTCGGCGTCGGGCAGCCACACCCGGGCGTAGCTCAGGTACCGCGGGCGGTGCAGTTCGCAGAAGGCCGCGTACTCCACGGGCATGGCAGGTTCCGGGGGCCGGGCACGCGAGGTGCCCGGCTCCTCCGGCGGCCCGGCGGGCCGGGGGTGACGAGTGGTCATCTCTGCCTCTCGGCAAGGGAGATGTGCGGCTGGGGGGATCTTCGGTGCTCACTCTACGGGAATCGGCCGGTGCTCAGGGTAACCAATCGGATTGGATACCCGGAACGTGATCGACAGCGGCGCGGCCGAGTGGCGGACGGGCGGTTCCGGGCGGCCGGGCCGCTGTCCGCCGCCCGGGTCCCGGGCCGCCGGACGGCCGGCGCCGGGCGGGTGCGGGCGTGCGGGTGCCGGGCCTTCCGTGCGAACCCGTGCGCAGGGGCGCGGCAGGCCCAGTTGCGAGGCTCTCGCACCTGGTCGGAGGGTGTAGGACGGCAGTGGCTGCAAGGGAGTTGATGTGCCACCGTAAGCCATATGGAGGTCCACGCGCATCCTCATCCGCACTCGAATCCGCACTCGAATCCGTCGTCGGGGCCGCAGGCGGAATCGCGTCCGGATCCTCACCCGGACCCTCACCCGGAGCCGCGTGCGCACGACGGCCATGATCACGACGATGGCCAGGGGCCAGGGGCCGGCCACCGGGCCGCCCACAGCCACGATCACGACGGCCACGATCACGGCGCCCACGATCACGGCCGCCGCGGGCCGCACGGGCGGCTGCGGCACCGGATCGGCCACCTGCTGCGCCCGCACTCGCACGAGGCGGCCGACAAGGTCGACGCCGCCCTGGAGTCCTCCGCGGAGGGCCTGCGCACCCTCTGGGTCTCGCTGCTGGTGCTCGGGCTGACGGCGCTCGCGCAGGGCGCGATCGTGCTGATGTCCGGGTCGGTGGCGCTGCTCGGGGACACCGTGCACAATCTCGCCGACGCGCTCACCGCCGTCCCCCTGGGCATCGCCTTCCTGCTCGGCCGGCGCGCGGCCGACCGCCGCTACACGTACGGGTACGGGCGGGCGGAGGACCTGGCGGGCGTGGTGATCGTGCTGACCGTCGCGGCCTCCGCCGTGTTCGCCGCCGTCACGGCCTTCGAGCGGCTGCTGCACCCGCAGCCCGCGACCCATCTCTGGGCGGTGGCGGGCGCCGGGCTGGCCGGCTGCCTGGGCAACGAGTGGGTGGCCCGCTACCGGATCCGCACCGGCCGCCGGATCGGCTCGGCGGCGCTGGTCGCGGACGGTCTGCACGCCCGCACCGACGGGCTGACCTCGCTCGCCGTGCTGGCCGGCGCGGCGGGCGCGGGGCTCGGCCTGCCGTGGGCGGACCCGGTGGTCGGGCTGCTGATCACGGTGGCGATCCTGGCGGTGCTGCGCGGCTCGGTCCGCGAGATCGGCCGCCGGCTGATGGACGCGGTCGACCCGGCGCTGGTCGACGCCGCGGAGCGGGCCCTGCGCGCCGTGGACGGCGTGCGCGGCGTGGGCGCGCTGCGCATGCGCTGGATCGGGCACGCCCTGCGCGCGGAGGCCGAGGTGGTGGTGGACGGCACCCTCTCGGTGGTGGCCGCGCACCGGGTCGCGGAGGCGGCCGAGCGGGCCGTGGTGGGGGCGGTGCCCCGGTTGCTCGGGGTCACCGTGCACATCGACCACGAGCCGCTCACCTGAACGGTCCTGACGGTGCGTCGAGGTTGTGCGCACGGCAGGACGTGGCCCCGGCGGTCCGGTGACGGTCCGCCGG
>NZ_BNBO01000061.1 GCF_014655955.1 Kitasatospora indigofera | reverse complement strand
CCAGGCGGACCCGTCCGGCCCGCCGGCCGCCGCCGTTTCGTCAGTGCGTTTCGTCAGTGCGTTTCGTCAGTGCGGGTCGTCGGGGCCGTCCCCGGGCGCCGACCAGGGGTCGTGCCGCGGCGCCGGCGGCGCACCGGCCGGGCGGGCGGCCTTCCGCCGCCGGCCGGCGTACCAGAGCAGCCAGCCCAGCGGCCCCAGCACCAGCAGGAACGGCGCGACCGCCGCCAGGGCGATCAGCAGGCCCTTGACGATCGCCGACAGCACGTGCCAGCCGCCGGCCAGCGCCGAGCCCACCGAGGCCCAGAGGCCGTCCTTCTTCTTGGCCGGTTCGGCCGGCGGCGGCGCGGCCGTCTCCCGGCGGAGCTCCAGGGTGATGGTGGAGAGCGAGGTCTTCGCCGTCAGCTCCGTCTGCTGCTTCTGCAGCGACTCCAGGTCCGCCTGCCGACGGCTCAGCTCGGCCTCCAGCGACACCACGTCGGCGAGCGACTTCGCCTGTGCCATCAGCGCCCGGACCCGTTCCACGCTGGCCTGCTGGCTCTGCACCCGGCTGGCGACGTCGACCACCTGCTGGGTGAGGTCGTCCGCCTGGCTGTTGCGCGAGACCACCTTGCCCAGCGCGGCCAGCTGGTCCAGCGTCTTCTGGTAGGAGGCCGAGGGCACCTTCAGCACGAGCTGGCCGCCCAGCGGGCCGCTGTCGCGCTCACCGCCGGGGGCGCCGGAGCCGGCCGAACCGCTGACCGTCTCCTTGCCGACGTAGCCGCCGGCGCCGGCCGCCAGGCCGCGGGCCTGGGCCATCGTCTGGTCGAGGTCCTTGGCCACCAGCGTCAGTTGCGCGGTGTAGGCGATCAGGCGGTTGTCGGCGGTCACCGCCGGGGCCGGCTCCGCACCGGCCGCGCCCCCGGTGGCGGGGGCGGCGGGCGCGGCGCCGGCGGCCTTCCCCGCGGCGTCGGCCGCCTGCGGCGCCTGGGCCGGCGCCTTCGCCGAGTCCGCCGAGGACCTGCCGCCCGACTCGGCGGAGCACCCGCCGATCAGCACCGCGACCGCCAGCACCGCCGCTGCGAGCACCCCCGGTCTGCGTCCTGCTGCTCCCATGGTCAAAGCCCTCCCCGTCCTCGCTCCGAGCCCCGTCCGGGTGCTCCGAACCATTCGACGGGCTGACGGCCGGTCGGGATCCGCCCGGGAGATCGCAACTCGGTCACGGGTCGGCGGCGGCCCGGACTCGGCCGGGCCTTATGGGCCGGCGTGCCCACAAATGCCCGGTGGCGCGCCCCGCCACCCGTGGTCGGGGCCCGCCACCCGTCGTCCTTCGCCTGTCGCCTGTCGCCTGTCGCCGGTCGCCCGTCGCCGGCCGGAGCCGGGCGGCCCGGTCCCGGCCCGCCGCTCAGCCGGCCGGGCGCAGGGCGATCCTGGCGTACGCCCGGACGTCGGCGTCGGAGTCGGCCAGCCGGGCCCGCAGGGCCTCGGCCACGGCCGGGGTGCCGGCGGCCGGCGCCAGTGCCCGGACCGCGGCCTTGCGGACGTCCATGTGCTCGTCGGTGAGCAGGGCCAGCAGGGGCGGCAGGCCCGCCGGCCCCGTCCGGCCGAGGGCACCGGCCGCCGCCCTGCGGACCTGCCAGGCCTCGTCCGGTACGGCCGCCAGCGCGTCCAGCGGCGCCGGGCAGCCGATCCCGGCGGCGCCCTGCAGCGCGGCGGCCCGCACCAGCGGGTCCGGGTCGCCGGCCAGCCGGACGAGCACCGACGCGGCCGACGGGTCGCCGATGGTGCCCAGGCCCTCGCCGACGGCCACCCGCACCTCGCGGGCGGCGTCCTCGGCGGCCCGGGCCAGCGGGCCGGCCGCGTCCAGCGAGACCAGGCCGTGCACGGCCTGCAGCCGGACCGGGACCTCGGGGTCGGCCAGCGCGGCGGCGAAGCCTCCGGCGCTGCCCGTCCGCAGCGAGCGCGCGACGTCCAGCGCGCCGGCCCGGACGGCCGGGTCGGCGGAGCCGGCGGCGGCCCGCAGCGGTTCGGCCAGCGCGGCCGCGTCCAGCACCTCGACCAGCTCGCGCAGTCCGGCGACCGCCGCCGCCCGGACGGAGCCGTCCGGGTCGGCCAGGGCGCGGGCGAGTACGGTGCCGGTGCCCTCCGGCGCGGCTTCGGTGAGGACGCTCACCGTGGTGCGGCGGACGTCCGCCGCCGGGTCGTCGAGATAGGGGAGCAGCTGGGCCAGCGTCGGCTGCTCCTCGGCCAGCCGGAGCAGGTCGAGCAGGCGCGGGGCGGCCGGGGCGCCGGCCTGCGGCTCCTCGCCCGCGCCGGCGGCCGCCCCGGCCGGGGCGGCGGTCGTGCCGGTCCGTCCGACCGGCATCGCGTGCACCTCGCCGAGCACGGTGACCTCGCCGCCGGGCGGCTCCAGGCCCTCCACCGGGACGAGGTAGGGCGCCACCGGCCGGGTGAGGAACTCCATCGCCCCGGAGGGGTGCTTGCGGACGTTGAGGTGGCTGAACCAGCTCTCGTCGTCCTTGCCGGGGTGGTCGATCCGCTCGTGGTAGAGGCCCCAGCGGCTCTCGGTGCGGGCGAGCGAGGAGCGGGCGGCGAGTTCGGCGCAGTCCCGGATGAAGTCGACCTCCACCGCGCGCATCAGCTCGTGCGGGGTCCGGGCGCCCATGCCGGCGATCTCGCCGCGCATCCGCTCGAAGTGCTCCAGCGCGACGGAGAGCCGCGAGCCGGTCTTCGGCGGGGCGACGTAGTCGTTCACGAAGCGGCGCAGCTTGTACTCGACCTGCGGCTGCGGCGGTCCGTCCGGGTTGCGCAGCGGGCGGTAGACCAGCTCGTGCGCCTCCTCGACCTGGTCCGCCGGGAGTTCGGCCCGCTCGGCGGGCAGGTGGGCGGTGGCGTGGGTGCCGGCCAGGTCGCCGAAGACGAAGGCGCCGATCATGTAGTTGTGCGGGACGCAGGCGAGGTCGCCGGCCGCGTACAGGCCGGGCACGGTGGTGGCGGCGTTCTCGTCCACCCAGACACCGGAGGCGGAGTGCCCGCCGCAGAGGCCGATCTCGGAGATGTGCATCTCCACGTCGTGGGTGCGGTAGTCGTGCCCCCGCCCGGCGTGGAAGGTGCCCCGGCTGGGGCGCTCGGTGGTGTGCAGGATGGACTCCAGCGCCTGCACGGACTCCTCCGGCAGGTGGGTGGTGCGCAGGTACACCGGCCCCCGGTCGGACTCCAGTTCGGCGGCGAACTCGGCCATCATCTGCCCCGACCAGTAGTCGGAGTCGACGAACCGCTCGCCGTGCCGGTTCACCTGGTAGCTGCCGAAGGGGTTGGCCACGTACGCGCAGGCGGGCCCGTTGTAGTCCTTCATCAGCGGGTTGATCTGGAAGCACTCGATGCCGCTCAGCTCGGCGCCCGCGTGGTACGCCATCGCGTAGCCGTCCCCGGCGTTGGTGGGGTTCTCGTAGGTGCCGTACAGGTAGCCGCTGGCGGGCAGGCCGAGCCGGCCGCACGGGCCGGTGGCGAGGATCACCGCGCCGGCCGAGACGGTGACGAACTCGCCGCTGCGGGTGTCGAACCCGGCCGCGCCGACGGCCCGGCCGCCCGAGGTGAGCACCCGCACCGGCATCACCCGGTTCTCGATGGTGATCCGCTCGCGCATCTCGCGCCGGCGCAGCACCCGGTACAGCACCTTCTTGACGTCCTTGCCCTCCGGCATCGGCAGCACGTAGCTGCCGGACCGGTGCACCTGGCGGACCTGGTACTCGCCGTACTCGTCCTTCTCGAACTTCACGCCGTACCGCTCCAGCCGCTGCACCATCGCGAAGCCGCGGGTGGCGGTCTGCCGGACGGTCCGCTGGTCGACGATGCCGTCGTTGGCGCGGGTGATCTCGGCGACGTAGTCGTCCGGCTCGGCCCGGCCGGGCACGACGGCGTTGTTGACGCCGTCCATGCCCATCGCGAGCGCGCCGGAGTGCCGGACGTGCGCCTTCTCCAGCAGCAGCACGTCCGCGCCCTGCTCGGCGGCGCTGAGCGCGGCCATCGAGCCGGCCGTGCCGCCGCCGATCACCAGGACGTCGCAGGTCAGGTGGCGGGCCTCGGCCAGGTCGGGGATCCGCAGGGCTTCGGTGGTCGGCATGGTGAGCGGCCTTTCAGGACAGCCCGGCGAGGACGGCCTCGCGCAGGCGCAGTACGGCGGGGTCGGTGCGGGCGGCGGCCTCGCGCGGGCGGGGGACGTCGTGCAGGGCGGCGACCTTGCCGCCGCCGAGCACCGCGACCCGGTCGCCGAGCAGCAGCGCCTCGTCCACGTCATGGGTGACGAAGACCACGGTGCAGCGCAGCCGCTCCCGTACGGTGAGCAGCAACTGCTGCATGGCGGCCCGGTTCTGGGCGTCGAGCGCGCCGAAGGGCTCGTCCATCAGGACGGCCCGCGGCGAGCCGACCAGGGCCCGGGCCAGCTGGACGCGCTGGCGCTGGCCGCCGGACAACTGCCTCGGCAGCCGGTCCTGGTGGCCGTCCAGGCCGACCAGGGCCAGCCACTCGGCGACCGGCCGGGCGCGCTCGGCCCGGGGCACCCGCCGGATGGCGAGCGGGAGTTCGACGTTGCGGCGGACGCTGCGCCAGGGCAGCAGGCCGTCCTCCTGGAAGACCAGCGCCCGGTCGGCGTGCGGTCCGGCGAGCGGCTCGCCGTCGGCGAGGAGTTCGCCGGCGGTGGGCGCCAGCAGGCCGGCCAGCGCCCGCAGCAGGGTGGACTTGCCGCAGCCGGACGCGCCGACCACGGTCAGCACCTCGCCCGGCGCGACGTCCAGGTCGAGGCCGTCCAGGACGGGGTGCCCGGCGTGCCCGAGCGCCAGGCCCCGGGCGGTCAGCCGCAGGCCGGTGGTCGCGGTGGCGGCGGCGGTGGCGGTCGCGGTGCTCATCGTGCGCTCCCGGGTCGGGTCGGCAGCCAGCGGGTGACGCGGCGGCCGAGGAGTTCGACGGCGCCCGAGGTCAGCCACCCGAGCAGGCCGATGGTGGCCATCCCGACGAAGACGCCGGGGTAGTCGAGCACGGTGTACGACTGCCAGGTGCGGTACCCGACGCCGAACTGTCCGGAGACCATCTCGGCGGAGATCACGCAGATCCAGGACACCCCGATGCCGACCGACAGTCCGCCGACCACCCCGGGCAGCGCGCCCGGCAGCACCACGCTCCACAGCACCCGCCACCGGCCGCCGCCCATGGTGCGGACGGCCTCCTCCCAGAGCGGCGGGACGGCCCGTACGGCGTGCCGGGTGGAGACGGTGACCGGGAAGAACGCGGCCGCGAAGGTGATGAAGACGATGCCCTGCTCGTTGTCCGGGAAGAGCATGATCGCCACCGGGACGAGCGCGATCGCCGGCACCGGCCGGATCACCTCCAGCACCGGTCCGAGCAGGTCGGAGGCCCACCGCGAGCGGGCCGTCGCCACCCCGGCGGCCACCCCGAGCACGGCCGCCAGCAGGAAGCCGCTGCCGATCCGGCGCAGGCTGTCCGCGAGGTCCTGCCAGTACTGGTCGGTGGCCAGTTGCCGGCCGAAGGCCTGCCAGACCTGGACGGCGGTCGGCAGGTGGTCGAAGCGCACCCAGAACTGCACCTTGGCGGCGGTGAGCAGCTGCCAGAGCCCGGCGAAGGCCAGCAGCGAGAGCGCCCGCAGGGTCCGGCGGCGCCAGGCCGCCGGGCGCCGCGCGGCCGCCCGGTCCCGCCGGCCGGGTCCGGCGGCCCCGGCGGGTGCCGGGGCCTGCCGGAGGGCGGCGGTCACGACGCCGCCAGGGCTTGCTCGTAGCCGATCTGCTTCGCGCCCGGGTGTGCCGCCAGGTAGGCCTTGAGGCCGTCCTCGGTGGTGAAGGGCAGCAGGTCGGCGCCGTCCTGCGCCCAGTGGTCCTTGTCGGCGAACCAACGGGTGCCGGTGGTCGCGTCGGGCACGTAGGCCGCCCGGACCTTCTTGCCGGCGGCCGCCTTGACCGCCTTCAGCAGGCAGGCCGGGGTGGCGGCGGGCCGGGTGGCGTCCTCGCCGTCGAACCAGATCTCGCCGGCCTTCGCCGGGTCGGTGACCGGCTGCCCGCAGACCGCGTCGGTGCCGGTGATCCGGGCCGGCGCGATCTCCGGCAGGGCGGCCTTCGCGAGGTAGGACGGGTCGACGAAGGCGTCCACGTCCAGCGCCTTCAGCACGCCGACCGACTTCAGGAACGGGACGTCCTCGCGCAGCGCGGCCAGCAGTTCGGGCCGCAGCGGCAGCCCGAAGGTGGCGATGCCGTTCGGGCCGTTGTAGAGGTGGACCACCTCGGGCGCCAGGCCGGTCGCCGCGGCGACCTCCTGGGAGGCGGCCAGCGGCTGCTCGTTGAGGTAGCGGGTGGCGTCCGCCTGGGCGCGCAGGAAGGCCTCGATCACCTCGGGGTGCTCGGTGGCGTACTTCTGCCGGACCACCACGCCGTGCAGGGTGGGGCGGGCCAGCGCCGCGCCGTCGTAGAGCAGCCGGGCGTCGCCGCCGAACACCACCTGGCCCGGCCAGGCCACGAACTGGGCCAGCGCGTCCACGCCGCCGGCCTTCAACGCCGAGGCGCCGATGGCCGGCTGCTGGTTCTGCTTGGAGATCTCGGTGTCCTGCACGCCGGCCTTGCGCAGCGCCTGGACGAGGGTGCCGTCGGCGGCCGAGCCGACCGAGGTGGAGACCTTCTTGCCCTTCAGGTCGGCGAGCGTGTGCGCGGGCGAACCGTTCGGCACCACCACGCTGTTGAGCGCGCCCAGTTCGTTGTAGCCGGTCACCGAGATCATCCGGGTGCCGGCCCCGCCGGCCTCCTGGGCCCGCGATCCGTTGATCAGCAGCGGGTAGTCGCCCATCGAGCCGATGTCGGTCTTGTCGGCCAGCATCTGCGCGGTGATCGGCGCGCCGGAGTCGTAGTCCTGCCAGCTGACCTTGTACGTGCGGCCGTTCTTCTTGCCCTCGGCGGCGAGCTGCTGCTCGAAGTACCCCCGGGCCCGGAGCAGGGTGCCGGCGGTGACGGTGTTGATGGTCTTGGACTGGTAGCCGACCACCACCTCGACGCTGCCGCCGGCGGAGGCGCCGGCGGACGAGCAGCCGGTGAGTCCGGTCAGCACGGCGGCGGCCAGCAGGGCGAGCGGCAGCGGGCCGGCCGGCCGCGGGCGCCGGGACGCGGACGGGCCCGGGGACGACGAGGTGTCCCGGGCCGACGCCGCTCCGAGCGGGCGGGACGTCGGGCGGGGGAACAGCGGACGGCGTGACATCGGGGAACGCTCCTCAGCGCAGCAGATAGGGCATGTTGACGGTGACCGCACCGGTGGGACAGCGGGCGGCGCACGGGCCGCAGTACCAGCACTCGTCGACGTGCATGAAGGCCTTGTTGGTGTCCGGGTCGATGGCCAGCGAGTCGAGCGGGCACATCTCCACGCAGAGCGTGCAGCCGTCGATGCAGAGCGAGCCGTCGATGGTGACGGGCACGTCGGAGCGGTGGTCGGCGAGTGCCATGGGGGTCTCCGGGAATCGGCTACGGGAAGGAACGCGGCGGCGGGAGGGCGACCGCGGGCAGGCTGCTGCTGGGGGTTGCTGCGGGGAGGGGAGGCCGGTCCGGGTCCCGGGTCGGGGGTCGGGGGAGGCCGCTGGTCAGAGCGCGGAGCGCAGCAGCCGGCCCTGCATGGTGATCCGGTCGCCGCGGAACCGGACGTACTCCAGGTCCACCGGGCGGCCGTCGGCCAGCGTGGTCAGCCGCTCCAGCATCAGCAGCGCCCCGCCGCGCGGGACCTCCAGCACGGTGGCCGAGTGCGCGTCGGCGTTCACCGCCTCCAGGGTGATGTCGGCCGAACCGAGCGGCTGCCCGGCGACCTCCTCGATCAGCTGGAAGACGTCCTGGTGGACCAGGTCCTCGGCGTCCAGGGCGGCGCCGATGTCCGGGGCGAGGTAGGTGAGGTCCAGCGACAGCGGCAGCCCGTTCAGCCGCCGCACCCGCTCGACGTACACCACGTCCGCGCCGTCCGGCAGCCGCAGCCGGCGGGCCACCGGGCCGGGGGCCCGGACCGGGCCGAACGAGCGGACCTCGTTGGTGACCTCGCCGTGTTCGTGCAGGGTCTCGGCCAGCCCCATCAGGCGGTTCAGCCCGTGCGGCACCTTCTCCGCCACCACCAGCGTCCCCGACCCGGGCACCCGGCGGACCAGGCCCTCCGTCCGGAGCAGGTCCAGGGCCTCCCGGATGGTGTTCCTGGACTCCCCGAACTCCTCGGCCAGCACCTCCTCGTGCGGCAGCGGACGGGGCCCGTACACCTCGCTCAGCACCTGCTGGCGCAGCACGTCGGCGACCTGCCGGGCCCGGTCCGCACGGGGCCGGCGGGGCTGGCAGGCCCCGGCCGGCCGGGGCGGGTTCTCGGTGCTCATCGCGACTGCTCCGGTGCTGGGGGCCGATTGCGGTCCGCCGGGCGGCGCTGCCGGGCGGTTGGTTCTGGCAGAACCCTAGGGGCGTACCGGCGGGTTTTTCGTTGCCACCGCATTACGCCACCTGACGGGCCGTCCGCGCCCGCCGCCAGCAGGGCCTACCGATGCCCCCGGGCCGGAACCGCCACCCGCGGCCCGGCCCCCACCGCCCCCACACATGGCCCAATGCCGGGCCGGTCCGCGGCGGAACGCGAGAGTGGGTGGTCCGTCGTCCGAGGGAGGGAACCGGCCTTGACCCTGAGGCGCAGTGCCGCGCTCGACGCCGTGCTGATCGTGCTGACCCTGACCACGGGGGTGATCGAGGCCGTCAGCCTGCTCGCGCTCGGCCACGTCTTCACCGCGCTGATGACGGGCAACATGCTCTTCCTCGCCTTCGGACTGGCCGGCGGCCCGGGGCTGTCCCCCACGGCCTCCGCCGTCTCCCTGGGGGCCTTCGCCGTCGGCAACCTGACCGGCGCCCTGCTGGAGACCAGGGTCGAGGCCCGCCGCCACCGCTGGTTCGTCGCCGGACTGGTGGCGGAGGCCCTGCTGCTCGGCGGCGCCGGCCTGGCCGCGGGCGGGATCGGCCGCCTCGACGAGCCACTGACCGGCCACCTCTACCTGGTGATCGCCCTGACGGCGCTGGCGATGGGCCTGCGCAGCGTCACCAGCCTCCGGGCCCGGGTCGCCGAACTGCCCACCACGCTCACCACCCGCGCGCTCACCTCCGTGATCAGCGGGCTGGCCCCGGCCGTCGGACACGATCCCGCCCGGGGCGGCGGCACCGGCTCGGCCGCGCTGCGGGCCGCCGGGGTGGTGGCGATGTTCCTCGGCGGCCTGCTCGGGGCCTGGATGCTCACCGCCGGCCACCGCCCGCAGCTCCCGCTGCTGGTGTCCGCCGCCGTCGTGCTCCTGTGCGCCGTCGGCTTCGGGCTGACCGCGCGCCGACGGCCCCCGGCGGAGCCCCGCACTGGCTAGTCTGGATCCATGAGCGCGCTGCCCGACTGGATGCGACCGCCCCGCGACGAGGGGTGGTTCGCCGATGACCTCGACCGGCTGACCGAAGCGCCCCGGCACACCGAACTGATCGACGGCGCGCTCGTCTTCATGATGTCCCCGCAGCGCTCCTGGCACGGCCGGATCGTCACGGCTCTGACCGTCGCCCTGGAGGACCAGGCTCCCGCCGGCACTGTGGTGGAACGTGAGATGACCATCCGGCTCGACGGCAGAAACCGTCCCGAGCCCGATCTGGTGGTGGCTGAGACCGAGTACGACCCGGACCGGACGTGGTTCTCCCCCGCCACGGTCTCCCTGGTCGTCGAGGTCGTCTCCCCCGAGACGGCCCACCGCGACCGCACCGTCAAGGTCCGCAAGTACGCCGAGGCGGGCATCGTGCACTACTGGCTGATCGAGGAGGAGGCGGGCGCGCCCGTCGTCCACGTCTACGAGCTCGACGCCCCCACCACCGCCTACGCGCCCGCCGGGATCTTCCGCGGCAGGCTGGAGCGCCCCGTCCCGTTCCCGGTCGCCATCGACCTGGACGCACTGCTGCCCGCCCGGAAGCGGACGGATTGAGGACGGATTGAGGCCTTCGCCCGGCTCTCTGCAAGACTGCGAAGCATGTCGCAACCTCATGTCGTCGTGATCGGCGGCGGTATCGCGGGCCTGGCCGCGGCCGCCTTCCTCAGCGGTGCGGACGGCGGTGGCGGGAGAGCCGCGGTCACCCTCCTGGAGGCCTCGGAGCGCCTCGGCGGGAAGCTCCGCGGCGGCGAGGTCGGCGGGGTGCAGGTCGACCTCGGCGCCGAGTCGATGCTCGCCCGCCGCCCGGAGGCGGTCGCCCTGGCCCGCTCGGTCGGCCTGGCCGACGCCCTTCAGCCGCCCGGCACCGCCAAGGCCGCGATCTGGACCAGGGACGCGCTGCGCCCGCTGCCCGGCGGCCAGGTGATGGGCGTCCCCGGCGACCTCGACGCGCTGGCCGCCTCCGGCGTGCTCACCCCCGAGGGCCTGGCCCGGGCCGGCCGGGAGGAGAGCACCCCGGCGGTCGGCGACGACATCGCCATCGGCGCGTACGTGGCCGCGCGGCTCGGCCGGGAGGTGGTCGACCGGCTGGTCGAGCCGCTGCTCGGCGGCGTCTACGCCGGCCACGCGGACGAGATCTCGCTGCGCGCGGCCGTCCCCCAGCTGCTCGCCCTGGCCCGTACCGGAGGTCCGCTGCTCGACGGCGTGCACGAGCTGGCGACCCGCCCGCAGAGCGGCGGCGGCCCGGTCTTCCAGGGCCTGGAGGGCGGCCTCGGCACCCTGCCCGTCGCCGTCGCCGCCGCCTGCCGCGCGGCCGGCGCCGACCTGCGGACCGGCAGCCCGGTGGACGAGCTGCGCCGCACCCCCGAGGGCTGGCGCCTGGTCGTCGGCGGCGAGGTGCTGCGGGCGGACGCGGTGGTGCTCGCCGTGCCCGCGCCCGAGGCGGCCCGGCTGCTGCGGGCCGAGGCGCCCGGCGCGGCCGCCGAGCTGGCCGCCGTCGAGTACGCGGGGATGGCCCTGGTCACGATGGCCTTCCGGCGCGCAGACCTGCCCGGGCCGCCGGCCGGCAGCGGGTTCCTGGTACCGCCGGTCGACGGCCGGCAGATCAAGGCGTCCACCTTCTCCTCGAACAAGTGGGGCTGGCTGGAGCGCTCGGCGCCCGACAGCTTCCTGCTGCGCACCTCGCTCGGCCGCCACCGCGAGGAGCAGGCCCTGGACCTCCCCGACGAGGAGCTGGTCGCCCGTTCGCTGGCCGACCTCGGCGAGGCCGTCGGCCTGACCGCGAAGCCGTACGACACGGCGGTCACCCGCTGGCGGGCCGGCCTGCCGCAGTACCCGGTCGGCCACCTCGACCGGGTGGCCCGGATCCGGGCCGGCGCCGAGCGGCTCGGCGGGCTGGCCCTGTGCGGCGCCGCGTACGACGGGGTGGGCATCCCGGCCTGCGTCGCGAGCGCCCGTGCGGCCGTCGACAAGGTGTTGACCCCGGCCGCCGGGGCGGCCGTCACAGAAGGGACAATGTCCGCATGACTGACAGCACTGAGCCGCAGGCGGCCGCCGAGCAGGCAGCCGCGCAGCAGCCCGAGAAGAAGAAGGCCCGCGACCTCAACCAGGTGATCCGGTACACCTTGTGGTCGGTGTTCAAGCTCAAGGACAACCTGCCCGACGACCGCGCCGCCCTCGCGGCCGAGGTCGACGAGCTGTTCGCGCAGCTGGCCGCCAAGGACGTCACGGTGCGCGGCACCTACGACGTGTCGGGGCTGCGGGCCGACGCCGACGTCATGATCTGGTGGCACGCCGAGGACTCCGACGACCTCCAGGAGGCGTACAACCGCTTCCGCCGCACCGGTCTCGGCCGCCGGCTGGAGCCGGTCTGGTCCAACATGGCGCTGCACCGCCCGGCGGAGTTCAACAAGTCGCACATCCCGGCGTTCCTCGCCGACGAGGCCCCCCGCGACTACATCTGCGTGTACCCCTTCGTCCGCTCCTACGAGTGGTACCTGCTGCCGGACGCCGAGCGTCGCGCGATGCTCGCCGAGCACGGCAAGATGGCGCGCGGCTACCCCGACGTGCGGGCCAACACGGTGGCCTCGTTCGCGCTCGGCGACTACGAGTGGCTGCTCGCCTTCGAGGCGGACGAGCTGCACCGGATCGTCGACCTGATGCGCGACCTGCGCCCGTCGCGGGCCCGCCTGCACGTGCGCGAGGAGGTGCCGTTCTTCACCGGGCGCCGCAAGCCGGTCGCCGAGCTGCTGAACGGCCTGGCGTGACCTGACGCCGTCCGGTCGAACGACGGAGGGTGCCGCCCCGGCCGGGGCGGCACCCTCCGTCGTTCCCGGGGTGCCGCCCCGGGCGCGTGGTTCAGTGCCGCAGCGCCGCCCGCAGCCGGGCGTCCTGGACGGCGGCCGGGCCGGCCATCGCCACCGCGGTCAGCAGCTCCTGCTCCCGGTCGGCGGCCTCCTGGCGCGGCAGCCGGACCACCCGCAGGACCTCCTGCCCGGCCGGGGAGGCCCAGCGGGTGTACGGGTAGACGTCGACCCGGGCCATCAGCAGGGTGCCCGAGGTGAGGATCACCGGCAGCGCGAACCAGGCGAAGGCCGCCGCCGGGTCCTCGCCGGCGGGGGCGCCCAGGATGATCGCGGTGCCGAGCAGCACCAGCGCCAGCAGCAGCGCCTGGCGGACGTGCCGGACCGCCGTCGCGGTGCTCTGCCGGACCGCCGCCGGGGTGGCCAGGCCGGCCAGCGACAGCCGGGCGCCGACCTCCATCACCGTCGGGTGGGAGGCCATCGCCTGCCGCAGCTCGCCGGTGCGGCACTGGCCCTCCGGGCCGACGGCGGCGATCAGCGCCCGCTCCAGGCGGCTGCGCCCCTGCGGGTCCACCACGCTGGTCCACCCGGTGTGCGCCAGGTGCAGCCGGCCGCGCGAGGCCATCAGCACCAGGGCGAGGTCGACCACCCGGGCCGGGCCGCCGGCCAGGTAGGCCGTCTCGTACAGGCCTATCCCGACCGCCTCCGCCGGGCGCGGGGCGTCCGCCCCGGCGAGCGCGTCGGCGGTGGCCGCGATCCGGACCAGCCGCATGCAGGAGAGCACGGCGGCGACGCAGGCGGGGATCAGCAGGAGCAGCCACATGGGGCTGTTGTAAACCGGATCCGGCCATCACGGAACCGTTCCAGGTGCGCGATACCGAACTGTGACCGCCGGCGGCGCCGGTTACTTGCCGTTGTGATCCGGGTCCGCCGCAAGGGTGATGACGCCCAGGTAGCCGTCCCCGTCCTCGCTGACCGTCAGCAGCATGCCCGGCCGGTAGATGGAGTCGCCGTCGTTGAAGGTGTCGCGGCCGGTGTGCCCGGCGTACGGATCCTTGGCGAAAACCGCACTGTTGAGCTTCTCGTCCATCATTAGCTGGGTGGTGAGGGCGCGTTCGTCGTTCACGTGCACCATCGCGTGGATGTGCACGGTGCGGCCGGCGTACCAGCCGGGCCAGACGGTGGTGAACTGCACGATGCCGTCGGCGTCGGTGACCTGGGCGCCCCGCAGGTAGCGCTTGTCGTCGGTGGGGGTCAGGTCGGCCGCGCCGCCGGTGCCGCCGGCCGGGGCGCCGCCCGCGCCCGGGCCGCCCGAGGGCGGTGCGCCGCTCGGCATCCCGGTGGGCGGTGTGCCGTTCGGGCCGCCGCCCGGCGCACCCGAGGGTGCCCCGGACGGGGGCGTGCCGCCCGCGCCGCCGGGGGCCCCGCCGGGGGCCCCGCCGCCGCCCGAGGAGAGGCTCTCGGCGCCGGAGTACAGGCCCGCCGCGTCGCAGTGCCAGATCTCCACCACCGCGTTCGGGACCGCCGCGCAGCTCTCGCTGTCCTGGACCCGGACGGCCAGCCGCAGGCGGGTGCCGGCGCGGTCCTCGCGGATGTCGCTGCGGATCTTGTCCGCGTCGAAGTAGTACGGCCCCTGGGTGGTCGAGGCGGTCAGCGTGCAGGTGCCGGAGGCCGCGAACAGCGAGGTCAGGTCCTCGGTGGTGACGGACTGCGGCGAGACGTCCGCGCTCGCGCCGGTGGTGGTGGCCGCCCGGCTCCCGCCGCCCTGGCCGCAGGCCGCGAGCAGCGCGCCCAGGCCGATGCTGCTGATGCCCGCCAGCGCGGTGCGGCGGCTGACGCGTCGGCCCTCATGATCGTGTCCCATGCCGCCGAGGGTAGGAACACGTCATGAGGGCCGCATGTGAGGCGGGTGAGCGGGCGGTGAGCCCGCCGCGCCCGGCTCTCCCGTCGGGCCTCAGGAGCCGCAGCTCGACCCGCCGCCGCAGCTGGAGGAGGAACCGCAGCTGCTGGAGCTGGACCCGCAGCTGCTGGACGACGAGCCGCAGCTCGACGAGGAGGACCCGCAGCCGGAGGAGGAGCCGCAACTGGACGACCCGCAGCTCGACGAGCCGCCGGAGGAGCCCGGGTCCGAGGAGCCGCACCAATTGGCCGGCCCGGAGCTGCAGCTGGACCCGGACGAGGACGACGGGCCGGGGACGGGGACGGGCCGCGCCGCGGCCAGCATCGCCGCCTGCAGCTCCTCGTCCGGCAGGCCGGCGTTCACCCCCTCCAGGGCGACCACGCCGAGCAGCGCGCCGCTCGCGACGCCCACGCCGTGCCGGGGCCGCCACCCGGTGCCGGTCAGCTGCCCGAGCTGGCGCCGGCCCGCCCGGGTGATCCGGCCCCGGCCGGGCCGGGTGGTCACCAGCAGCACGACGCCGGCGAACAGCAGCGCCGTCGCCCCGCCCAGCAGCGGCCGTTCGGCGGCCGGCCGGCCGGCCGCCAGGATCGAGCCGACGACCGTGCTGACCGGGATCGCCAGCACCACCAGCCAGAGCAGCCGGCGGGCCGAGCGGGCCCGGCGCAGCAGGGCCGGGTCGAGCATCAGCCCGTGCGCGGCGAGCCGGTCGCCGATCCGCTGGACGGCGTCGGAGGTCATCACCGCCCGGCGCAGGCCGGGCAGGTCGCGCTGGCGCAGGTCGCCGGCCGCCACCAGTAGCGCGGCCTCCACCTCGTCGTACGCGGTGTTGGACGTGACGGTGACCAGCCCGCCGCGCGAGACGATCACCCGGCCCTCCTGGTGCATCCGGACCAGCACGGTGTCGACCACCCGGCCGGGCCCGCCGGCCAGGAAGGCGGCGTCCAGCAGCGGGATCCCGGTGCCGGGCAGGTCGGCCGGGTCGGACCGGCGCCGGGCCGCGACGAAGGTCACGACGGTGGACAGGCCGGCGGCGATCAGCAGCACGGTGAGGACGGTGAGGTGCGTGGTGTGCCACATGGGCGGTTCCCCCGGGTGGTGAGTGGTTCGGTCAGTCCTGCTGCGGGCGCAGCGCCCGGCGCAGCCGGTCCAGCGGACCGGAGCGCTGCGCGGGCACCCGCGTCCCCGCCGGCGCGAGCCAGCCTTCGAGGGCCCGGCGGTGCTCGGGGCCGAGCGGGTCGCCGGCCTCGTCCGCGAGGGCCCACCGGGCGAAGGCGTTCCCGTCGGCCCGGTAGCCGCCGTCCTGCGGCCGCTGCCGCGCGTACCGCAGGAACAGCGGGCCGAAGGCCGGCCCGAGGAGCTGCGGCAGCTCCGGCACCACCTTCGCGACGGTGTCGCGCCGCTTGGCGGCCAGCCCGGTCGCCTGGGCGCGGACCTGCTCCGGGTCGAAGCCCGGTGGCGGCGGGCCGCCGGCGACCAGGGCCGCCAGCAGCGCGCCCTGCCGCCGGGCCAGTGCGGCCCGCGCCAGCACCAGCTCCGCGTCCGCGCCGCGGGCCAGGTACTCCAGTCCCTCAGACATGCTGCGGCACCCCCTCCAGCACCCGGCGGATCGCGTCCAGTTCGCCGCCCAGTTCGGCGGGCGACGGGAAGTTGCCGTCCCGCTCCAGCAGCACCCCGGGCGGCGACACCCGGGAGCACAGCTCGGCGAGCACCTCCAGCACCGGCCCGGTGACGGGGTGGGCGTGGGTGTCGTGCCAGATCCCGTCGACCAGCCGCCCGCCCGCCACGTGCACGTAGGCGATCGCCTCCAGCGGCAGCCGGTCCAGCTCGGCGGCCGGGTCGACCCCGAGGTTGACCCGGTTGGTGTGCAGGTTGGCGACGTCGATCAGCAGCCGCACGCCCGTCCGCTCGACCAGTTCGGCCAGGAACTGCCCCTCGGTCAGCTCGTCCTCGGGCCAGGCCAGCTGGGCCGCGATGTTCTCCAGCGCCAGCGGCACCGGCAGCTGGTCCTGGGCGATCCGGACGTTCTCGGCGATCACCCGCAGCGAGTCCCGCGAGCGCGGCACCGGCAGCAGGTGGCCGGCCTCCAGGCCGCCGGCCCGGACGAACGCCAGGTGCTCGGTGACCAGCGGCGATCCCAGCGCCCGGGCCGCCTCGGCGAGCCGGGCGAGCCGGGCCGGCTCGGGCAGGCCGGCGCCGCCGAGGCCGAGCGAGACGCCGTGCGGGACGACGGTGACGCCGCGTTCGCGCAGCAGCCGCAGCGACTCGGGCAGGTGGCCGGCGCAGAGGTTCTCGGCGACCACCTCGACCCAGTCCAGGCCGGGCAGCCGTTCCACGACGGTGTCGATCTCGGTGCGCCAGCCGAGGCCGACACCGAGCCGGGGCAGGGTCGTTGCAGGGGTGGTCATGGGTGCGCCCCCTTCGGAGGGCTTGCGGAAAGGGTGCCGGACGGGTCGCGGGCTTCGTCGCCGGGCGGCCGTCGGGCCGGTGGGGAGCAGGTTCCGCGGGGCTTCGGCCCCGCCTGCTGCTGAGGATGTCCCCGGCCGGGGCCGCTGCCAAGCCTCGACCGGGATTCTCAGAGCATTACTTGAGCATATGGCTGCGCCGCCGCCGGGCCCGACGGGTGCCCCGCCCGTCTGACCTGCGAGAACGCCATGGGCACGGCGGAAAAACCGGGAGGCGTACGGACGGCCGCCCGGCTAACCTGACATGCCTATGACTCTGACGATCCGTGACTTCACCCCAGCCGACGCCGAGGCGGCCGCCGCCGCCCACCGCGCGGGCCGCCCGCACCTCGTCCTCACCGCCGAGGTCTTCGCCTGGCTGCCGGAGCACCTGCCGGCCGCCCAGCACTACCGCACCTTCGTGGCCGAGATCGACGGCCGGGTGGTCGGCAGCGTCCGCTGCGCGCGGGTGACCGACACCAGCGCCGAGGGCATCGCGTACGCCAACGGCAGCGTGCTCCCCGGGTTCCGCCGCCGGGGCGCCTTCACCGCGCTGCTGGCCGCCGCCGAGCGGCACCTCGCCGAGCACGGCGCGACCGAGGTGCACAGCTGGGTCGACGACGTGCCCGAGGCCCGCGCCTTCGCCGCCGGGCGCGGCTACCGCGAGGGCCGGGTCGCGCACTTCGCCCGCCGCGACCTCACCGCCCCGCTGCCGCCCGTGCCGGATGTCCCGGCCGGCGTCGAGCTGCGGACGGCCGCCGACTACCGGGACGACCCGTACCCGCTGTTCGTCGTCGACGCGGACGCCGGGCGGGACGAACCCGGCGAGGTCGACATCGACCGGGCCGACTACCAGGACTGGCTGGACGGCGTCTGGTCCCGCCCCGACCTGGACCGCGACCTCACCGTGGTGGCCCTCGTCGACGGCACCCCGGCCGCCTTCAGCGCCGCGCACACCGACCGGGAAACCCGCTACTGGTCGGCCTTCACCGCCTGCCGCCGGGAGTTCCGCGGCCGCGGCCTGGCCACCCTGGCCAAGGTCCGCTCCCTGCACCTGGCCCGGGCCGCCGGCCTGACCGAGGCCTTCACCAACAACGACGCCACCAACGCCCCGATGCTCGCGATCAACGAGCGGCTCGGCTACCGACGCTGCGCGAGCGAGCGGAAGTTCGTCAAGCAGCTGACGGCCTGACGCCCGCCGGGCGGGCGGGGCGCCGCAAATGGCGTTGCGCCCGCCCGGCGCGGTACGGCAGGCTGGGGCCACCCACCGAGGGGCGTAGCTCAGTTGGCCAGAGCGGCGGTCTCCAAAACCGCATGTCGCAGGTTCGAATCCTGTCGCCCCTGCTCCTCCCCGTCGGTCCGGCGGTCCGCCGGACCTTATTCCATGGCGGCCGGGCCGCGTCCCGATGATGATGCTCCGCATGACGAACGAGACCATCACCGCGGCCGCCTCGGGCACCTGGAAACTCGGTGACCTGACGGTCAACCGGATCGGCTTCGGCGCGATGCGCCTGACCCAGACCGGCGCGGCCTTCGCCCCCGGCGCCACCCCCAGCGACCGCGGCCGGGCCGTCGGCGTGCTGCGCCGCGCCGTCGAGCTGGGCGTCAACCACATCGACACCGCCGCCTTCTACTTCTCGTCGCTGCGCTCCGCCAACGAGCTGATCAACAGCGCCCTGGGCGGCCCCTACCCGGACGACCTGGTGATCACCACCAAGGTCGGCCCGGCCCGCGGGCCCGCGGGCGACTGGAGCCGGCACGCCGCCACCCCGGCGGAGCTGCGCGCCCAGGTCGAGGAGAACCTGCGCCAGCTCGGCCGCGACCACCTCGACGTGGTCAACCTGCGGATCCTCGGCACCGACTCGATCGCCGAGCGCTTCGGTGCCCTCGCCGACCTGCGCGACGCCGGACTCATCCGCCACCTGGGCCTCTCCAACATCCAGCCCGGGCATCTGGCGGAGGCCCGGGCCATCGCTCCCGTGGTGTGCGTGCAGAACCTCTACGGCATCGGGATGCGCCCCGAGCACGACGAGTTCCTGCGCACCTGCGGCGAGCAGGGCGTGGCCTTCGTGCCGTTCTACTCGATCGCCGCGGCCGGCCGGGAGGGCGGCGCCACCGGCGCCGAGGCCGAGGAGGTGCTGGCCGTCGCCCGCGCCCACGACGCGACGCCCGCCCAGATCCGGCTGGCCTGGACGCTGCACCGGGGCCCGCACGTGCTGGCCATCCCCGGCACCGGCAACCCGGACCACCTGGCCGCCAACGTCGCCGCCGGCGCCCTGCGCCTGACCGCGGACGACCTGGCCCTGCTGGACGCCCTCCACCGGCGCGGGGCCTGACCGGTGGCGGCCGCCCCGACGCCGGCCGCCCCGACGCCGGCCGCCCCGGTCGGCACGGTCGGCGCGCTGTGGCGCTACCCCGTCAAGTCGATGCTCGGTGAGCGGATCCCCGCCGCCGAGGTCACCGGCCGCGGGCTCGCCGGTGACCGCCGCCTCGCCCTGCTGGACCGGGAGACCGGCATGGTCGCCAGCGCCAAGAACCCCCGCCTCTGGCGCTCCCTGCTCACCTGCGCGGCCGTCCTGGACGGCCCGGCCACGCGGATCACCGGCCCGGCCGGCCAGACCCTGCTCAGCACCGGGGCCGGCGTCGACGACGCGCTCTCCGCGATCCTCGGCCGGCCCGTCACCCTCATCGACCGGCCGCCGGAGGGGGCCGAGCTGGACCGCTCCCGGCCCGAAGAGGTCCTGGTACAGGGCCCGGCGGCCGAGGTGGCGGCCGACGTCGTCCGGTTCGGCTCGGCGGCCCCGCCGGGGACGTTCTTCGACTTCGCCCCCGTCCACCTGCTGACCACCTCCACCCTGGGGCGGCTGGCGGCCCTCGGCCCGCGCGGCGTCGCCGAGGTGGAGCGCTACCGCCCCAACCTGGTGATCGACACCCCCGGGACGGGATTCGTCGAGCACCGGTGGGTCGGCCGTGACCTGCGGATCGGCGACCGGCTCGTGCTGCGGGTGATGGCCTCCACCCCCCGCTGCGCGGTCCCCACCCTCGCGCACGGCGACCTGCCCCGGGACGCTGACGCCCTGCGGACGCCGGCCGTGCACAACCGCGTCCCGGCCCTGCCGGGGCGGCCGCCGGAGCCCTGCGCCGGGGTGTACGCCCAGGTGCTGCGGCCCGGCCGGGTCCGGGCGGGGGACACCGTCCGGTTCTGACGGCACCTCGGGCGGCCCGGGTACGACAGCAGCCGCAGGCATGGGCCTGCGGCTGCTGTCCCGTCGGGCTGCCCCGACGTCCGGGTTCACCGTCCGGGGATCACCCCCGGCACGGCCGCCCGCCACTCCCCGCGAAGTGGCGGCCGGCGTCAGTCGAGGCGGGTGCCCGCCACCGGCAGGAAGGTCGCGTCCGGCGAGGGGAGGTACCAGAAGCAGTAGTTGCCGCGACCGTAGTAGGCGTCGCCGTAGGAGAGCAGGTACTCACCGGTGGTCGGGCCCACGATGCCGTCGGCCCCGTTCGAGGAGGTGGCCCAGAACCGGTTCTGGAACGTCTTCACCGCGGCGAAGGTCTTCGGGCCCCAGACGCCGTCCTCGTCGACCGTGGGCTGGCCGTACTGCCGGGACACGTCGTTCATCAGGTGCTGCACGCACCACACCGCGTGCGGGTTGTTGGGGTAGCCCGGGCCGACGTAGGCGGCGCCCGGCGTCGCCTGCGCGGTGCCGCTCACCCCGCCGAGCGCCAGTGCGGCCACCCCCGCCGTGAGCCCCAGCCGGGTCACGAACTTCTTCATCATCTCCGCGTACCTTTCCTCGGTAACTGACGGGACGATCCTCCAGGCCCCCGCCAACAGGGCTCCAACGGGCCGCCAACCGCCCGCCAACGCCCCGGCACGCCCGCCGCGGCCGCCTGATGGGCCAGGATGGCCGGACAGGCCGCGCCAGCAGGGAGGCACATCGATGAGCCGGACACCACCGCCGGGGGCGCAGGGGCCGAGCCGCCCCGGCGGCCGCGGCACCCGGGGGCCGTCCCGCGGCCCGGCGGGCCCGACGGCACCGCCCTTCCCCGACGGACCGGCGATCGGCGAACCGGACGACGGCCACGTCGTCCGGCGGAGCCCGGGGGCCGGGCCCGGGTCCGACCCCGATCCGTCGGCCGGGGCCGACGGCACCGAACCGGACTAGCCCAGGTGGGGGGCGGTCCGGCGGTCCAGGAAATGCCTCAGCCGGAGCCGCTGGGTGTGGTGCACCGGCAGGGCGTCGATGTCCTCCGGCGCGACGAACCGCAGATCGGTCGACTCGTCGGAGATCTTCAGAGTGCCCCCGGTCACCCGCGCCGTGAAGCAGACGTTGAACTGCTGCCGGACCTCCCCGTCCGCGTACGCGATCACGTGGCGGGGGTCGGTGTAGGTGCCGACCAGCCCGGTGATCTCGACGTCGAGGCCGGTCTCCTCACGTACTTCCCGCACGGCCGTGGCCGGCAGGGATTCACCGAGATCCATGGTCCCGCCCGGCAGCGCGTAGCGGCCGTTGTCCGAGCGACGTTGGAGCAGGATCCGTCCCGCGTCGTCCGTCACCACCGCCGAAGCGGCGACCACCAGCCGGTTCGGCACCGGTGCGTGGGGATCGTCGTAGTACTCGGTCCTGGCCATGTGTCAGTCCTTCTGCCGGATGGGTGACCGACCGCTCCCGTCCCGCCGGGGCGGACAGCACGGAGCCCCCGGGACACCTGGCGGTGTCGTCCGGGGGCCCTGTGCGCCGCCGTCAGCTGTCGGCGGGCTTCAGCGTCAGCGAGATGCTGTTGATGCAGTAGCGCTGGTCGGTCGGCGTCCCGTAGCCCTCGCCCTCGAAGACGTGGCCGAGGTGGCCGCCGCAGGCGGCGCAGCGGACCTCGACGCGCCGCATGCCGAGGGTGGTGTCCTCGATGTACTGGACCCGGTCCTCGGCGAGCGGGGCGTAGTACGACGGCCATCCGCAGTGGCTGTCGAACTTGGTCTCCGAGCTGAAGAGTTCGGCGCCGCAGGCGCGGCAGCCGTAGACGCCGACGGTCTTGGTGTCGGTGTACTCGCCGACGAAGGGGCGCTCCGTCCCGGCCTCGCGGAGCACGTGGTACTCCGCGGGGCTGAGCTGCTCGCGCCACTCGGCGTCGGTCTTCTCGATCTTGTAGCTCACGGCGTGCTCCCGGTCGGTCGGACGTCGGGCATGGATGGCGACGTCAGGCGTTGGTTGCAACGTTCGCGAGGTGCTTCAAGATTTCCGGGCCGAGGTTGGTGACGTCGCCGGCGCCCATGGTGAGCACCAGGTCGCCGGGCCGGGCGAGGCCGGCGAGCACGGCGGGGGCGGCGTCGAAGGCGTGCTCGGCGCTGACCCGGGCGTCGGCGCGGCGGGCGGCGTCGATGATCAGCTCGCTGGTGACGCCGGGGATCGGGTCCTCGCGGGCGGGGTAGATGTCGAGGACGACGGAGGCGTCGGCGAGCGCGAGGGCCTGGCCCATCTCCTCGGCCAGCTGCTGGGTCCGGCTGAACAGGTGCGGCTGGAAGACCACCAGCACCCGGCCCTGGCCCTCCAGGCCCTCCCGGACGGCTTCGAGGTCGGCCGTCATCTCGGTCGGGTGGTGGGCGTAGGAGTCGATCACCTGGACGCCGGCGGCCTCGCCCTTGAGCTGGAGGCGGCGGCGGACGCCGGTGTAGGCGCCGAGTGCCTTGGCGAGGTCGGTGGCGGGGACGCCGAGGGCCACGCCGGCGGCCAGTGCGGCGACGGCGTTGTGGGCGTAGTGGCGGCCGGGCACGGACACCGTGAAGGTGAGCTCGGCACCGTCGAGCAGGACGGTGACCTCGCTGGTCATGCCCCGGGCGGCGACCGAGAGCACCCGGACGGTGGCGTCCTCGGCGGCGCCGACGGTGACGATGTGCAGGCCGTCGCGGCCGGCCAGCCGGGAGGTGAGTTCGCGGGCGCCGGCGTGGTCGGCGGAGATCACCAGGGTGCCGCCGGCGGTGATCCGCCCGGCGAAGGTCTCGAAGGACTCGTAGATCTCTTCGATCGAGGCGTAGTTCGCGTGGTGGTCGAGCTCCACGTTGAGGACGATGGCGACCTCGGGGGCGTACTTGTGGAAGCTGCGGTCGCTCTCGTCGGCCTCGGCGACGAAGATCTCGCCGGTGCCGTGGTGGGCGTTGCTGCCGGGGGCGTCGAGGTCCCCGCCGATGGCGTACGAGGGGTCGAGGCCCAGCTCGGCGAGGCTGACGGCGAGCATGCTGGTGGTGGTGGTCTTGCCGTGGGTGCCGGCGACGGCGAGCGCGCGGCGGCCGCCCATCAGTGCGGCGAGGGCGTCGGAGCGGTGCACCACCGGGACGCCCCGTTCGCGGGCGACGGCCAGCTCGGGGTTGTCCTCGCGGATGGCGCTGGAGACGACGACGCTGCTGACGCCGGCGGGGACGTTCTCGGCGGCGTGGCCGACGTGCACCTCGGCGCCGAGGGCGCGCAGGGCGAGGACGGTCTCGGACTCCTTGGAGTCGCTGCCGGAGACCTGGGCGCCACGGACGGCGAGGATCTTCGCCAGTCCGGACATGCCGGCCCCGCCGATGCCGATGAAGTGCGGGGCGTGCAGGTCGTGCGCGGCGTCGTTCAAGGCGGGGCTCCGTACGGGCTGGGGCGGCAGGGGGACCACGGGGCGGATCGTCCTCGCGGACCGGTCGCGTGGACCGGCCGCAAGGACGATTCTGCACCACCGGGGGAGTGGGTCAGGAGTCGCTGGCGAACAGGCGCAGGACCGGGACGCCCACCTTGTGCCGGGCCTGGGAGGCCCAGTCGCGGTGGAAGAACTCCTCGACGAAGTGCGGGGAGGTCAGGACCACCACCTCGTCCGCGGTGTTCTCCTCGACCACCGAGCGCAGCCGGTCCAGGGGATTGTCCTCGACGAGTTCGCCGGTGGCGTCGGCGCCCGCCTCGCGCAGGTGGCGCAGGCTGTGTTCCAGGGATTCGCTGGCGAGGGTGGGGGTGGTGGTCGACTCGTCGTGCTCGTGCACCACCTTGTCCAGGTGTCCCAGGGCCACGTCGTCGAGCGCGCGGAGCAGCTCGTCCTGCTTGCCGCGTGGCTGCATCAGGACGATGAAGGAGACCTTCTCCTCGCTGTGGAGCGTGGTGACGAGTTCCACATCGGCATCGGAGAGTGCCTTCTCGATCATCAGTACGGTTTTGAACACGTGAGTCCCTTCCAGTGGCAGGCCCCCGGGTCCGGCGTCCAGTCCCATACTGCCCGGAGGAAGCTTTCCTCACGCTGCACACACGGCACAGCTGCCACAGGGGTGCTGGATCACCGGGCCTGCGGACGCAGGTAGCGGGTGAAGAGGAAACCTTTCTGCTCGATCAATGACACCAGCCGCATCCGCTGCACGTCCGGCATTTGCGCACCGTGGACTATGCGCGGCGCGTCGCCGCCGGTGATCAGCGGCGCCACCGACAGGCACAGCTCGTCCAGCAGGCCGTCCGCCGCCAGCTGCCCCAGCAGCCGCGGGCCGCCCTCGGTCAGCAGCCTGGTCCAGCCCCGGGCGGCCAGCGCCGCGACGGCCGCCGGCAGGTCCACCGAGCCCCGGCCCGCGAGCACCAGGTCGGCCACCTCGGCGACCGCCGCCCGGGCTTCGGCCGGCGCGTCCTCGGTGGTGACCACCACCGTATTGACCAGCGGCTCGGTGAACAGCGGCGCCGCCAGGTCCAGCTCCAGGGAGCGGCTGACGATCGCGATCACCGGGGCCGGCGGCTGCCCCGCCGCCCGTCGTGCGGCCGCGAACTCGGCCCGCGCCCGGGCCGGCCGGTAGCCCTCGGCCCGGACGGTCTGCGCGCCCACCAGGACCACGTCCGAGAGCGCCCGCAGCACCCCGAAGATCCGCTTGTCGGCGTCCCCCGACAGGCCCTCGGAGAGCCCCTCCAGGCGGGCGCCGCCGTCCAGTCCGGCGACCATGTTGGCGCGCAGCCACGGCCGGCCGTGATTCACCTGGTCGGGGTACGCGTAGACGGCCGCGAGCGACTCCAGCGACGCCGGATCGAGCGGCGCGGCGCCCGGCTCGGGCTGGGGCAGGGGAGAGATCAGCTGCTGCATGAGAGCCAGTCTTCCACCAGGCGTACCCTCTACTAACGTGCCCGCAGCCTCCCGCCCCGACGCCATAGCGACCCCGGACCTGGTCCCGGACCCGGCCGGCGACCGCGCCGTGACCGCCGTGACCCCGTTCGCGCTGACCGACCGCCGCCCGGTGGTGCCCGCCGAGCGGCTGGTCGCCGAGATGGTCCCGCCGCCGCGCTTCTCCGACGTCAGCTTCGGCAGCTACCTGCCGGACCGGACCCAGCCCAGCCAGTACGAGGCCGTGCAGGTCCTGGAGGAGTTCGCGGCCGGCCTCAACCACGCGAGCACCGCGCCGAAGCGCAGCTGGTTCCGCCGCACCGCCCCGGCGCCGGCCGGCCCGTCCGGGGTCTACCTCGACGGTGGCTACGGCGTCGGCAAGACCCACCTGCTGGCCTCGCTCTGGCACGCCACCCCCGGCCCCAAGGCCTTCGGCACCTTCGTCGAGCTCACCAACCTGGTCGGCGCGCTCGGCTTCCAGCAGGCCGTCCGGACGCTCTCCGGGCACCGGCTGCTCTGCATCGACGAGTTCGAGCTGGACGACCCGGGCGACACCGTGCTGGTCTCCACCCTGCTCGGGCGGCTGGTCGAGAACGGCGTCAAGCTCGCCGCGACCTCCAACACCTTGCCCGACAAGCTGGGCGAGGGCCGGTTCGCGGCCACCGACTTCCTGCGCGAGATCCAGGGCCTGGCGGCGCACTTCCGCCCGCTGCGGATCGACGGCCAGGACTACCGCCACCGCGGCCTGCCCGAGGCCCCGCCGCCGTACACCGACGAGGCCGTCGTGGCGGCCGCCGGCCGGACGCCGGGCGCCTCGCTGGACAGCTTCGACGACCTGCTGAAGCACCTCTCGGTGGTCCACCCCAGCCGGTACGGCGCGCTGCTGGACGACGTCGGGGCGGTCTTCCTGCGCGGCGTGAAGCCGGTCGAGGACCAGTCCACCGCGCTGCGGCTGGTCGTCCTCGCGGACCGGATGTACGACCGCGAGCTGCCGGTCACCGCCTCCGGCGTCCCGTTCGACCAGGTGTTCTCCGAGGAGATGCTGCGCGGCGGCTACCGCAAGAAGTACCTGCGCGCGGTCTCCCGCCTGGTCGCGCTGGCCCGCGACAGCGCCAAGGTGGGGTAGGGCGAGTCCGGGCCGGCCGGGCCGGACGGGTCCCGGTGCGCGCCCGGCCCTGGGGCCGGGGCCCTACTCCGCGAGGGCTTCGAGCATCCTCGCGGTCAGCGCGGCCACCTCGGCGTGCGGTGCCGCGCCGAGGGCGTCGAAGGCGCCGGCCGACCTGGCCAGCGCGATGCCGGCGACCGCGGCGACCGCGAGTTCGGCCCGCAGCCGGGCCCGGTCGGCCCCGGAGCGCTCCAGCCGTTGTTCCAGCGGGCCGGTGAGCCGGGCCGCCAGCGCCGCCCGGGCGGCCCGCTGGACCACCTGGTCGTCGTGCGGACGGACGGCCGCCTGCAGCACCGGGCCGGGCCCGACCCGGTCGATCTTGGCGAGCACCTCGTCCAGCCGGCCGGGGGCGAGGAGGTCGGCGGCCGGCGCCTCGTGGTCCTGCTCGCTGTGCAGCGCGGCCACGTAGAGGGCCGCCTTGCTGCCGAAGTAGCGCGCGATCAGGGCCGGGTCCACCCCGGCCTGCTCGCCGATCTCCCGGACGGTCGTCCGCTCGTACCCGCGCTCGCCGAACAGCGTCCGCGCGGCCTCCAGCAGTGCCCGGCGGCTGCCCTCGGCGTCCCGGCGGCGGGGCGTGGCCGCCGCCGCTGGGTTGGTCTCCGTCATCGGCCCTCCCGATGGTCCGCGGGGGCGCGCCCGGGCCGGCTCCCGCCCTGGCCGTGCCCCTCGCCGCCGTCCGGCCCGCTGCCGGTGGCCCCGGCGGCGACCTTACCGGCGGCGGCGCCGGTGTCGTCCGCGCCGTTCCGGGCGGCGGTGCTCGCGACGGCGGCGACGGGCCCGGCCGTACGGCCGCCGTCCCCGTCCCGGCCGGCGGTGCCGGCGGTGCTCCCGGCGGCGTCGGCCGAGGTGTCCCCGGCGGTGCCCGGCCCGGCCGGGCGGCGGGCCGGGAGCAGCAGGCCGGCCAGCCCGGCGAAGACCCAGACGCCGATCCCGACCAGGGTCGCCACGGTGTAGCCGCTCTCGGCGGGCAGCCGGGCCGGCGGGGTGGTGTGGGCGGTCAGGATGCCGGCGCTGAGCGCGCTGCCGATCGACCCGCCGATCACCCGCAGCACCTGGTTGACCCCCAGGGCGCTGCCGGTCTCGCCCGGCGGCACGGCGCTGACGATGAACGCGGGCATCGCCGCGAAGGTGCAGCCCACCCCCAGGCCGGCGATCCCCATCAGCAGGAAGATCTCCCAGAGGCCGGAGCGGGCGAAGCAGAAGACCAGCATCGCCACCACGAAGGCCAGCGACCCGGCCGGCATCACCGCCCGGGCGCCGAACCGCCGGCCGATCAGCGGGGCCACCCGGCTGGCCCCGACGCTGGCCACCGAGAACGGCAGCAGGGTGAGGGCGGCGACCACCACGGACCTGCCGAGCCCGTACCCGGCCGAGACCGGGGTCTGCACGTAGCGGATGACCAGCGACATCAGGAAGTACATGCCGACGCCGGCGACCAGCCCGGTGACGTCGGCGGCCAGCACCGCCCGGTTGCGCAGCAGCCGCAGCGCCACCAGCGGGTGTTCCGTGCGCAGCTCGTGCCGGACCCAGGCGCCGAGCGCCAGCGGGGCGACGGCGGCGACCGCCAGCAGCCGGGCCGAGGTCCAGCCCCACTGCCCGCCCTCGCTCAGCGCGACCAGCAGGGCGGCGAGGCCGAGGCCCAGCAGGACGGCGCCCGGGGCGTCCAGCGGGCGGTGCGGGCGGTGGGTGCTGGCCGGCAGCACGAACGCCGCGGCGGCCAGGACGGCGGCGCCGGCCCCGGCGGCGACCCAGAAGGCGGCGTGGAAGCCCAGGTGCTGGGCGATCAGGCCGGTCAGCGGGTAGCCGAGCCCGACGCCCGCGACGGTGGTGACCGAGAGGGTCGCGACGGCGGAGCGGGCCCGCGGGCCGGGCAGGTGGTCGCGGGCGACGCCCATCGCCAGCGGGGTCAGGCCGAGGCCGATGCCCTGCAGCGCCCGGCCGGCCAGCAGCAGCGGGAACCCGGCGGGCAGGGCGGCGAGCACGCAGCCGGTGACGATCAGCGCCAGCGCGCCGAGGACGACCCGGCGCCGGTGCGGCCCGTCGCTGAGCCGGCTGAGCACGGGCGTGGCCACCGCGCCGGCCAGCAGCGTGATGGTGAGGGACCACTGCGCGCCGCCCAGCGAGACGCCGTAGTCGGCGGCGACGGTCGGCACCAGCGGTGCGCCGAGGCTGCTGACCACGGCGACGACCATGCCGAGGAAGACCAGGACGGGGACCAGGGCACGGCCGCGTACGGTCCGCGGGTCGGCCAGGACCGGTGCGCCGGGGGAGCCGGGGGGCACGGCGTGCTCCTTGTCGTCAAACGATGTCATCAGCTGATGTCATCAAATGATGACACGTTTCCCGGTCCGCTTGAAGAGGCCGCCGGCGCCCCCGGACGCCCGCGCCCGCGGAACCCCGACGGATTGTCGGTGCCGGGCCGTACGGTGGAGGCGTGCGACCCATCACGAGCATTGAGCGGACAGTGGCGCCCTTCGAGGTCGTCAGCCCCTACCAGCCCAACGGCGACCAGCCCGCGGCCATCGCCGACCTGGAGCGCCGCATCCGCGCCGGCGAACAGGACGTCGTCCTGCTCGGCGCCACCGGCACCGGCAAGTCGGCCACCACCGCCTGGATGATCGAGAAGCTCCAGCGGCCCACCCTGGTGATGGCGCCCAACAAGACGCTGGCGGCCCAGCTCGCCAACGAGTTCCGCGAGCTGCTCCCCAACAACGCCGTCGAGTACTTCGTCTCGTACTACGACTACTACCAGCCCGAGGCGTACGTCCCGCAGACGGACACCTACATCGAGAAGGACTCCTCGATCAACGAGGAGGTCGAACGCCTGCGGCACTCCGCGACCAACTCGCTGCTCACCCGCCGCGACGTGATCGTGGTCGCCTCGGTCTCCTGCATCTACGGCCTCGGCACCCCGCAGGAGTACGTCGACCGGATGGTGCAGCTCAAGATCGGCGAGGAGATCGACCGGGACGTCCTGCTGCGCCGCTTCGTCGACATCCAGTACTCCCGCAACGACCTCGCGTTCACCCGGGGCACCTTCCGGGTCCGCGGCGACACCATCGAGATCTTCCCGGTCTACGAGGAGCTGGCCGTCCGGATCGAGATGTTCGGCGACGAGATCGAGGCGCTGTACACCCTGCACCCGCTCACCGGCGAGATCATCAGCCAGGACGAGTCCGTCCACATCTTCCCCGCCTCGCACTACGTGGCCGGCCCGGAGCGGATGGAGCGGGCCGTCAACGACATCGAGCAGGAGCTGGAGCAGACGCTCGCCCGGATGGAGAAGCAGGGCAAGCTGCTGGAGGCCCAGCGGCTGCGGATGCGGACCACCTACGACATCGAGATGCTGCGCCAGATCGGCACCTGCTCCGGCGTCGAGAACTACTCGATGCACTTCGACGGCCGCGCGCCCGGCACCGCCCCCAACACCCTGCTCGACTACTTCCCGGAGGACTTCCTCCTGGTCATCGACGAGTCGCACGTCACCGTCCCGCAGATCGGCGCGATGTACGAGGGCGACGCCTCCCGCAAGCGCACCCTGGTCGAGCACGGGTTCCGGCTGCCCTCCGCCATGGACAACCGCCCGCTGAAGTGGGAGGAGTTCCTGGAGCGCACCGGGCAGACGGTCTACCTCTCCGCGACCCCGGGCAAGTACGAGCTGTCCCGCGGCGACGGCGTGGTCGAGCAGATCATCCGCCCGACCGGCCTGATCGACCCCGAGATCGTGGTCAAGCCGACCGAGGGCCAGATCGACGACCTGGTGCACGAGGTGCGCAAGCGGGTCGAGCGCAACGAGCGCGTCCTGGTCACCACCCTGACCAAGAAGATGTCCGAGGACCTCACCGACTACATGCTCGGCCTCGACATCCGGGTCCGGTACCTGCACAGCGACATCGACACGCTGCGCCGGGTCGAGCTGCTGCGCGAGCTGCGGGCCGGCGAGTACGACGTCCTGGTCGGCATCAACCTGCTCCGCGAGGGCCTCGACCTGCCCGAGGTCTCGCTGGTCGCGATCCTGGACGCCGACAAGGAGGGCTTCCTGCGCTCCGGCACCTCGCTGATCCAGACCATCGGCCGCGCCGCCCGTAACGTCTCCGGCCAGGTCCACATGTACGCGGACCGGATCACCCCGGCGATGGAGAAGGCCATCGAGGAGACCAACCGCCGCCGCGAGGTCCAGCAGGCCTACAACGCGAAGCACGGCATCGACCCGCAGCCGCTGCGCAAGAAGATCGGCGACATCCTCGACACCCTCAGCCGCGAGGAGATCGACACCGAGGAGCTGCTCTCCACCGGCTACCGGGGCAGCGGCAAGGGCAAGGCCCCGGTGCCCGCCCTGGGCGCCGACCGCAAGCCCGCCAAGAACCTGCCGGCCACCGAGCTGGCCGACCTGATCCAGCAGCTGACCGAGCGCATGCACGCGGCCGCCACCGACCTCCAGTTCGAGGTCGCGGCCCGGATCCGGGACGAGGTGAAGGAGCTCAAGAAGGAGCTGCGCCAGATGCGCGAGGCGGGGATGGCCTGACCCGGCCGATGGGCGCGGTCAAGCCCGGGCGTGTCCCGGGACCGGTACAAACGGTCCGTCCTGCACGGCGGCGACACCCGCAGGCCATAGGCTTGCCCGCGGGTGTCGGCAGCGTGCCGCCGGCCGGCCGGCGGCCGGGGGCGGGCCGCGGCCCGGCACCAGGGGGCCTCAGCCGGGGGACGGCAACGGGGTGTTCCGCCGTGGAGCCGGCACGGGGTACCGACCCGTGCGGCCGAGGAGAGAGGACAGCACCGTGTCGGTGAACCTGGCCAAGGGACAGTCGGTCAGTCTGCAGAAGAGTTCGGGCGAGTCCCTGACCGTCGTCCGGATGGGGCTGGGCTGGCGGGCCGCCCCCAAGCGCGGCCTGTTCGGCAGCCGCACCCGCCAGATCGACCTGGACGCCTCGGCGCTGCTGTACGCCGAGAAGACCCCCTCCGACGTGGTCTTCTTCCAGCACCTGGAGAGCAACGACGGCTCGGTGCGGCACACCGGCGACAACCTGGTCGGCGGCTCGGGGGCGGGGGACGACGACGAGTCGATCCTGGTCGACCTGTCGCACGTGCCGGTGCACATCACCCAGGTGGTCTTCACGGTCAGCTCGTACACCGGGCAGACCTTCGCCGAGGTGCAGAACGCGCACTGCCGGCTGGTGGACGAGAGCACCGGCCAGGAGCTGGCCCGCTACGAGCTGGCGGGCGGCGGCCCGCACACCGGCCAGATCATGGCCAAGGTGTTCCGGGAGGAGTCCGGCGGCTGGGGCATGCAGGCGATCGGCGCGCCCGCCCGGGCCCGGACCTTCCAGGACATGCTGCCCGCGATCGACCCGTTCCTCTGAGCCCGGCCGCCTGATCCGCCTGATCCGCCCGCCCGTCTGATCCGGCCGTCGGCCTGACGCGGTCGTCCGACGGCCCGGCCGGCGGGCCGGCGCGGACCGGGTTTTTACCTTCTTTACCTTTTCTTGGGCTTCCTGTTAGTGTTGGGCGCAGCGGAGGGGAGTATTCCCCCGCAGTGTTCCCGTCATCACGGACGCCTGTTCCAGGTTTCCCGGGGCGCTGGTCCGTCTGCCCCGGAATACGGGGCCGACGGGCGGAAGAGACCTCCGGCAGTGACGATGACTGTCTCGCCTACCTGCCGGAGGAGCAGCAGAAGTGGACGTTTCCGTATCCATGTGGGTCGGCACCATCGGGGTGTTGATCGCCCTGATCGTGGCCGATTTCTTCATCGGCGGCCGAAAGCCCCATGAGGTCTCGATCAAGGAGGCCGGAATCTGGACGGCCGTCTGGATCGTGCTGGCCCTGATCTTCGGCGGATTCCTCTGGTGGCACTCGGGCTCGCAGCCCGCCACGGAGTTCTTCGCCGGGTACATCACCGAGAAGTCGCTGAGTGTCGACAACCTGTTCGTGTTCATCCTGATCATGGGCAAGTTCGCGGTGCCCAGGATCTACCAGCAGCGCGTGCTGATGTTCGGTGTGATCATCGCGCTGGTCCTGCGCGCGGTCTTCATCGCCGGCGGCGCCGCCCTGGTGACGCAGTTCTCGTGGGTCTTCTACATCTTCGGCGCCTTCCTGATCTGGACGGCCTGGAAGCTGATCGCGGACGCCCGGGCCGGCGAGGAGGAGGAGTTCGAGGAGAACCGCCTGCTCAAGACGATCGAGCGGCGCTTCCCGTCGACCAGCGTCTACCACGGCACCAAGCTCTTCATCCGGGAGAACGGCCGCCGGCTGATGACGCCGATGCTGATCGTGATGATCGCGATCGGCACCACCGACGTCCTGTTCGCGCTCGACTCGATCCCCGCGATCTTCGGCCTGACCCAGGACCCGTACATCGTCTTCACCGCCAACGCCTTCGCCCTGATGGGCCTGCGTCAGCTGTACTTCCTGATCGGCGGTCTGCTGAAGAAGCTGATCTACCTGTCGTACGGCCTGTCGGTGATCCTCGGCTTCATCGGCGTGAAGCTGGTGCTGCACGCCCTGCACGAGAGCGGACTGCACGTGCCGGAGATCGGCATCCCGCTCTCCCTCGGCTTCATCGTGGTGGTGCTGACCGTCACCACGGTGGCCAGCCTGATCGCCTCGAAGCGGCTGGAGGCCGCGGAGGGCGAGCAGCAGGAGAAGATCGACGTCTGACGCCCCCTGGCGGGCGGGAAGGCCCCGCGGACCGGAACGCCGGTCCGCGGGGCCTTCGCCGTCGGCCCGCGGGTGCGCCCGCCGGAGCCTCTGCCGGGGCTCTGCCGGGGCCCTCCCCGGCCGTCGTCCCGGTCGGGCGCCGAACGTAATATTTCCGGGCAGTCGTACCGCCATCTGGGACACAATCGCGGGCAGACCACCGAAAGCAGGCTCCCGTGACCCCCGTAACGACCCGTCCGACCCTCGACGACCTCTTCGGCGCCGCCGATCTCGCGGCCGCGATCGAGGCCGGACACGTCACCCGCAAGCCGCACCCGACGCTGCCGATCTCGATCTACACCTACACGCCGGTCTGTCAGTACGGGCACATCTGGACCCCGGTCACCATGCGCTGCCGGGGCCTGATCGCCGACGACGCGAGCGGCGAGGTGGTCGCCCTGCCGTTCCCGAAGATCTTCGTGACGGCGATGCACGGCCTGCACGACTTCGCGCCCGCTCTGCCCGCCGAGCCCTTCGAGGTCTTCGAGAAGGCCGACGGCAGCCTGGCCATCGTCTTCCACCACGCCGGCCGCTGGCACGCCGCGTCCAAGGGCTCGTTCATCTCCGAGCAGGCCCGCTGGGCGCAGCAGGTCCTGGACCGCTCCGACACCGGCGGCCTGGACGAGGGCCTCACCTACCTGGCCGAGGCGATCTACCCCGGCAACCGGATCGTCGTCGACTACGGCGCCCGCCAGGAGCTGGTGCTGCTCGCCGCGTACCGGCCCGCCGACGGCACCGAGGAGCCGCTGGCGGCCGCCGCCGAGCACTGGGCGCCGATCGGCCCGGCCGTCCGGTCCTGGGGGCCCGGTTCCGACGTCGCGGAGCTGGAGAAGCGCGTCGCGACGGACACCGGCATGGACGGCGGCCAGGTCGGCGGGACGGAGGAGGAGGGCTACGTCATCCGGTTCGCCTCCGGCGTCCGGGCCAAGCTCAAGCTGACCGCCTACCTCGCGCTGCACCGGCTCTACACCGGCACCAACGAGAAGACGGTCTGGGAGGCGCTGGCCGCCGGCCGCGACCCGGGGACGCTGTTCGACCGGGTCCCGGACGAGTTCCGGGACTGGGTGGAGCAGATCGCCGACCGCCAGCGGGCCCAGGCCGCCGAGTTCGTGGCCCGGGCCGAGGCGGAATTCGCCCTGATCCCGGCCGGCCTGGACCGCAAGTCCTTCGCGGCCGAGGCCAAGAAGTCCCGGATGGCCGCCGCGATGTTCCGCCTGTACGACGGGCGGGACGTCCTCGACATGGCCTGGAGGGCCGTGAAACCCCGCGGCGACGCGCCGTTCAAGACCGACGACGAAGGCTGAACCATGCCCACCGTGCACCTCACCACCGGCCTGCCCGCCTCCGGGAAGACCACCCGGGCCCTGCAACTCCTGGCGGACTCCCGGGGCACCATGCGCCGGGTCAACATGGACGACATCCGCGCGATGCTGGACGAGCACGGCGGCGAGCGGGCCTGGAGCCACAAGCACGAGAAGACCGCGATGGCCGTCCAGGAGGCCGCGATCCTGGCCGCCGTCCGGGACGGCTTCGACGTGGTGGTCGACAACACCCACATGACCTCGGGGATGGCCGGCCGGCTGAAGGCCGTGCTGGCCCAGGCGGACGACATCACCTTCGTCGTCCACGACTTCACCGACGTCCCGCTGGAGGAGTGCCTGGCCCGCGACGCCGCCCGCGCCAACCCGGTCGGCGAGGAGGCGATCCGCCGGCTCGACCAGCGGCACCGGTCGGCCCGGCGCAGCGGCTGGCGGCTCACCGCCGAGTGGATGGCCGAGACGATCCCGGTGGAGCCGTACGTGCCCGCCGAGGGACTGCCGTCGGCGGTGATGGTCGACATCGACGGGACGCTCGCGCTGAACGTCTCCCGCGGGCCGTACGACTTCGAGCACTGCGACGAGGACGCCCTCAACACGGCGGTCTCGGACACCGTCCGGCTGTACCGGGAGGCAGGCCACCGGATCGTGGTGCTGTCCGGCCGCAGCGAGCAGTACCGGCCGCAGACCGAGGCCTGGCTGGCCACCCACGGCGTGCCGTACGACGAGCTGTGGATGCGCGCGGCGGGGGACACCCGCCGGGACGACGCGGTGAAGCTGGACCTCTTCGACGCCCACGTCCGCCACCGGTTCGCCGTGCGGGTCAGCCTCGACGACCGGGACCGGGTGGTGGCGCTCTGGCGACGGCTGGGCCTGCCGACCTTCCAGGTCAACTACGGGGACTTCTAAGCCCCCGTACGCTTCCGGGGCCCCGGGCGCACAGGCCTGACCGGGTGCGCCCCGGCCCCGCCGGGGCCGGGGCGCACCCGGTCAGGGGCGGTCCCGCCGCCGGGTCACCAGCCGCGCTCGCGCCACTCGCCGAGCTTCGGGCGCTCGGCCCCGAGCGTGGTGTCGGCGCCGTGGCCGGGGTAGACCCAGGCCTCGTCCGGCAGCACGTCGAAGATCTTCTCGTTGACGTCCCGGAAGAGGCTCTCGAAGGCGGCCGGGTCGCCCCAGGTGTTGCCGATCCCGCCGGGGAACAGGCAGTCGCCGGTGAAGACGTGCTGGTGGCCCTGCGGGTCGTCGTAGACCAGCACGATCGCCCCCGGGGTGTGCCCGACCAGCTGGCGGACGGTCAGTTCGACCTGGCCGACCCGGAGCACGTCGCCGTCGTCCAGCAGCAGGTCGGTGGGGACGTCCACCGCCTCGGCGTCGATCCGGCCGGCCGCCGTCCGGGCGCCGGTCGCCGCCACCACCTCGGCCAGCGCGCCCCAGTGGTCGTGGTGGCGGTGGGTGGTGACGACGGTGGCCAGCCGGTCGCCGACGGTCTCCAGCAGCACCGGCGCGTCCGCGGCCGCGTCGATCAGCAGCTGCTCGTCGGTGGCCCGGCAGCGCAGCAGGTAGGCGTTGTTGTCGTACGGGCCGACGGCCACCTTGCTGATGATCAGGTGGGCCAGCTCGCGCACGTCCGGCGGGCCGCCGACCTTCACCGCTCCGTGGTACGTCATCGGGGCGCTCCTCGTTGGTCTCGGGTGCTGCCGAAGGGCAGGACTCCTGGCTCTGCAGTGATCATCGCGTGGTCCCCGCCCGCGCCGCGAGTCCCGGTGTTCCCATCGTGGCGCGGTCAGCCGAGCGGCGGAAGCTCCGGCAGCGCGGCACGGGCGTCGGCGAGCTGCCGGCCGTCCTGGTGGACCTGGAGGCCGTCGCCGGCCGAGCGGCCGGACAGCCAGGCGGTGAGCGCCCGCACCGGGCCCTCGGCGGTCAGCGCGGGACCGCCGTCCGGGGCGCCGGTCCGGACCCGCTCCCCGGTGTCGTCCGCGACCAGCAGGACGGCGGGCAGCCCGGGCGCGCCGTCCAGCCGGGCCGCCAGCCGGCGGAACTCGGCGGTGGCGAACTCCTCCGGCCAGTGCGCGGGGGTGTGGCCGGCGGCCAGGTCGACGTGGTGGTACTCGACCTCCATCAGGCGCTTCCAGGGGATCTCCGACGCCTCGAAGGTGATGCCGGAGCGGTGGCGGACCTCCGCCGTCCAGGCCTTCTCGTCGAGTTCCGCGGCGGCGGCGGTGAAGCGCACGGCGGTGTCCCGGATGTCGGCGAGCTGGACGTCCAGCGGCCGCGGTGCGCCGGTCTCGATGTCCCGGTCGCGGGTCTCGGCGGTGGCGTACTGCGGGATGTCGGTGCCGGTGCGGGCGCCGTCGAGCAGGTTGACCAGCGAGTCGGCGTTGCGGGCGATGTGCGCGAGGACGTGGCCGCGGGTCCAGCCGGGCAGGGCCGAGGGGCCGGCCAGGGCCTCCGGGTCGAGTGCGGCGACGGTCCGCAGCAGCCGGTCGGTGCCGGCGGCGAGCAGGGCCAGGCTGGTCGCCGCGGCCCGGGCCGCGACCTCGGGCGCGCCGGGTGCCGGGCTGTCGGTGTCGGTCATGGTGTACCCCTCCGAAGGTGTCGCCCGGCCGGTCCGAACCCGCCCGGGTCTGTCGTGCGCTGTCCGGTGACGCGTGGATCGCTGGGTGCCGCCCCCCGTCGCGTGCCCGCCGGGGCGGCCGCTCGTTGAGAGGTACGACGCTATCGCCGATCCGCCTTGCGGTGGGGCGGATATCCGGCGGGAAGGCCGGGATTGGCCGGTTCACCTGGGGGGTTGTCCGGGTTGCGGGGCCCCGCGGGGCGGAGCCGCACCGGGCCGCCGTCACCCGTTCGGGTGGTCTCCACTGGACAGGCTCGATAATCGAACGCCTGAGCTAGTAGGCTGGCCGTCCCAAGCTGCGAGACTGGAACACCGGAAGAACGGGCCCTCCGAGCTCGTTGGCATCTGGGTGAGAGTCCTCAGCCAAACCCCTGAGTGAGAAGCCCACCGGAGAAAGGCGCCAGAAGCAGTGGCCGACCGCCTCATCGTCCGCGGTGCTCGCGAGCACAACCTCAAGAACGTCTCCCTCGACCTCCCGCGCGACTCGCTGATCGTCTTCACCGGCCTCTCCGGCTCGGGCAAGTCCTCGCTGGCCTTCGACACGATCTTCGCGGAGGGCCAGCGGCGCTACGTCGAGTCGCTGTCCTCGTACGCCCGGCAGTTCCTCGGGCAGATGGACAAGCCCGACGTCGACTTCATCGAGGGCCTCTCCCCGGCCGTCTCCATCGACCAGAAGTCCACCAACCGCAACCCCCGCTCGACCGTCGGCACCATCACCGAGGTGTACGACTACCTCCGGCTGCTGTTCGCCCGGATCGGCAAGCCGCACTGTCCGCACTGCGCGCGGCCGATCGCCAAGCAGTCCCCGCAGGCCATCGTCGACCGCGTGCTGGAGCTGGCCGAGGGCACCCGCTTCCAGGTGCTCAGCCCGGTCGTCCGGGAGCGCAAGGGCGAGTTCGTCGACCTGTTCGCCGACCTCCAGTCCAAGGGCTACGCCCGTGCCCGGGTGGACGGCGAGACCATCCAGCTGGCAGAGCCGCCCAAGCTCAAGAAGCAGGAGAAGCACACCGTCGAGGTGGTCATCGACCGCCTCACCGTCAAGGACAGCGCCAAGCGCCGGCTGACCGACTCGGTCGAGACGGCACTCAAGCTGGCCGGCGGCATGGTGGTGCTCGACTTCGTCGACCTGCCGGACGACGACCCCGAGCGTGAGCGGATGTTCTCCGAGCACCTCTACTGCCCGTACGACGACGTGTCCTTCGAGGAGCTGGAGCCGCGCTCCTTCTCCTTCAACTCCCCGTTCGGCGCCTGCCCGGACTGCTCGGGCCTCGGCAACCGGATGGAGGTCGACCCCGAGCTGGTCATCCCGGACGAGGAGAAGTCCCTCGACGAGGGCGCGATCCACCCGTGGTCCGGCGGCCACACCAAGGAGTACTTCCAGCGCCTGATCGACGCGCTCTCGGGCGAGCTGGGCTTCCGCACCGACATCCCCTGGGCCGGGCTGCCCGCCCGCGCCAAGAAGGCGCTGCTGTACGGCCACAAGCACCAGGTCGAGGTCCGCTACCGCAACCGCTACGGGCGCGACCGCTCCTACACCACCGGCTTCGAGGGCGCGGTGCCGTTCATCCAGCGCCGGCACACCGAGGCGGAGAGCGACAGCAGCCGCGAGCGCTTCGAGGGCTACATGCGCGAGGTGCCCTGCCCGACCTGCGAGGGCACCCGGCTCAAGCCGGTGGTGCTGGCGGTCACCGTGCAGGGCCGGTCGATCGCGGACGTCTCGGCGATGTCGATCAGCGACTGCTCCGACTTCCTCGGTGCGATGAAGCTCGACGCCCGCGACAAGCAGATCGCCGAGCGGGTGCTGAAGGAGGTCAACGAGCGGCTGCGGTTCCTGGTCGACGTCGGCCTGGACTACCTCTCGCTCAACCGGGCGGCCGGCACCCTGTCCGGCGGCGAGGCCCAGCGGATCCGCCTCGCCACCCAGATCGGCTCCGGCCTGGTCGGCGTGCTCTACGTGCTGGACGAGCCGTCCATCGGCCTGCACCAGCGCGACAACCACCGCCTGATCGAGACGCTGGTCCGGCTGCGGGACATCGGCAACACCCTGATCGTCGTGGAGCACGACGAGGACACCATCAAGATGGCCGACTGGGTGGTCGACATCGGCCCCGGCGCCGGCGAGCACGGCGGCAGGGTGGTGCACTCCGGTGCGCTGAAGCAACTGCTGACCAACAAGGAGTCGCTGACCGGGCAGTACCTCTCCGGCAAGCGGTCCATCCCGATCCCGGCCGCCCGGCGGCCGCGCGACAAGAAGCGCCAGCTGGTGGTGCACGGCGCCCGTGAGCACAACCTCAAGGACGTCACCGTGGCCTTCCCGCTCGGGACGTTCACGGCGATCACGGGCGTCTCCGGCTCCGGCAAGTCCACCCTGGTCAACGACATCCTCTACACCCACCTCGCCCGGGAGCTGAACGGCGCCCGCAGCGTGCCCGGCCGGCACACCCGGGTCACCGGCACCGACCTGGTGGACAAGGTCGTGCACGTCGACCAGTCGCCGATCGGCCGCACCCCGCGGTCCAACCCGGCCACCTACACCGGCGTCTTCGACCACGTCCGGCGGCTGTTCGCGGAGACCCAGGAGGCGAAGGTGCGCGGCTACCTGCCGGGCCGCTTCTCCTTCAACGTCAAGGGCGGCCGCTGCGAGAACTGCTCGGGCGACGGCACCATCAAGATCGAGATGAACTTCCTGCCGGACGTCTACGTCCCGTGCGAGGTCTGCCACGGCGCCCGCTACAACCGGGAGACGCTGGAGGTCCACTACAAGGGCAAGTCCATCTCCGAGGTCCTGGACATGCCGATCGAGGAGGGCCTGGCCTTCTTCGAGGCCGTCCCGGCCATCGCCCGGCACCTGCGCACCCTCAACGACGTGGGCCTCGGCTACGTCCGGCTGGGCCAGTCCGCGCCGACCCTCTCCGGCGGCGAGGCGCAGCGCGTCAAGCTCGCCTCCGAGCTGCAGAAGCGTTCCACCGGCCGGACGGTCTACGTGCTGGACGAGCCCACCACCGGCCTGCACTTCGAGGACATCAGCAAGCTGATCAAGGTGCTCGACGGGCTGGTGGAGAAGGGCAACACGGTCGTCGTCATCGAGCACAACCTCGATGTGATCAAGACCGCGGACTGGGTGGTCGACATGGGCCCCGAGGGCGGCTCCGGCGGTGGCACCATCGTCGCCGAAGGCACTCCGGAGGAGGTCGCGGCGGTGCCCGCCAGCCACACCGGCAAGTTCCTGCGCGACATCCTGCCCGACGTCAGTGACGCGCCCGCACCGGCCAAGGCGCCCCGCAAGCGCGCCGCCGCCAAGAAGTAGCCCCAGGCCCCGTGCCGTCCGCCCCCGGCCCACCCGGGGCGGGCGGCACGGTCTCGCGCCATACAATTCGGGCGGACGCCACCGAAACCGGCGGACGCCGACGCCGGACGCGACCGCCAGGTGCGGACGCGACCGGCGGGCCCGGCACCGGGCAGGAGTCCGGCGGGCCGGCACCGGCACGCCGGTGGCACCGGGACCGCCCGGCCGTCCGCAGCAGATCCGACCGCACGAGCAGGAGCCGCCACCGATGTCCGAGGCCCAGCCGATCCCCGCCACCACCCGCCGCACCCTGCTCTGCGGGGCGGCCGCCGTGCTCGCCGGCGGCGGCGCGCTCGCCGTCTCCGGCTGCGGTTCCACCGGCTCGGGCGGCTCCGCCGAGGCCGCGGCCGGCCCGGTCGAGGTCGGCCCGGCGAGCGAGGTGCCGGTGGGCGGCGGCAAGGTGTTCCGCGAGAAGAAGATCGTCGTCACCCAGCCGACCGAGGGCCAGTACAAGGCGTTCAGCGCCAAGTGCACGCACGCCGGCTGCATCGTCGACCAGGTCAAGAACAACGAGATCCTCTGCCCCTGCCACGGCAGCCGGTTCAGCATCACCGACGGTTCGGTGCAGGGCACCGGCCCGGCGCCCAGCCCGCTGCCCTCGTACCAGGTGGCGGTGGAGGGCGGCACCCTCAAGGTGACGCAGGCCTGACCGGGCCGGGGTGACGGCCGCCCCGCACGCGCCCGACCGGCCCCTGCCGCTCCCTGAGCGGCAGGGGCCGACGCGGCCGGTCCCTGGGGCCTGTCCGCGGCGACCGTGGCCTCAGCAGGTGCCGGACGGGACCCACCGGTGGGAGGCGATGTTGTTCTCCAGGGTCTGGCCGCGCCCGCCGCCGCTCCCGCGGTTGAAGGTCACCGTGGACAGGTCGTCGATCACCGTGCCGGTGTTGATGCAGCGGTAGGCGCCGGTCCAGCCGGTGCCCCAGTAGACCAGGACATCACCCATGCCGTCGTCCACGCCGTTGTTCCAGAGCGAGTGGGTCACGTTGGCGCAGGACCCCCAGTCCGAGGAGTTGCCCTCCCACTGGGCGCACTGCGAGGTCCGGTAGGCGCCCAGGTAGGCGTGCAGGTTGCCGTCCGCCGAGAGCTGCGACGGCGCGGCCTGCGCGGTGGACGGCAGCAGGGCGGCGAGCGCGGCCACGGCCGTGCCGGCGACGACGGTGGAGATCTTGCTCATGAGGTGGGCTCCTTCTTCGAGGTGAACGGTGATCGCCCCTGGACGCGGGGGACGGTCGCCCGGCCGGCGCCCCCACCCCCGTCGGGGGCGCCGGCCGGCCTCCCCGCGCGGCCGGACAACTCCAGCTTGCGGCCCGGGAGTCGAAGGCCGGCAGGCCTTTCGGCGGAGCCTTAAAGGCCCTGCTGGACGGCGTGCGTCCGACCCGCGAGACTGCAGGCGGTGTGGGGGCGGGGGCCTCCAGGGGGAGGGGCGACCGATGCTGCGGATCCACTTCACGGCGGACGACCTGGCCAGGACGAGGGTGAGCGGCACCGTGGGCGCGGCCGCCGAGACCGGCCACGCCCTCGACCAACTGCTCTGCCGGGACGTCCCGGTGGGTTTCCGGCCGTGGCGCCGGGAGCTGCTCGGCAGGCTCGGAACCGCCGGGCGGCCCGGTCGCGGCGGCGGGCCCCGCGAGCCGCTGCGGCCGATGATGTCCCTGGTGCCCGGCTCGGGCGGGGGGCTCGACCTGAGGGCGCTGGCCGGGTCCGCGCCGGCCATCGAGGCGGGCGTCGAGCACCTGCTGAGCGTCCCGGACACGGTGGTGCGGCTGGAGCTGGAGCACCTCCCGCTGCCCAGGGCCGAACCGGGCTGGCTGCGGGCGCTGACCGACGGCGACCAGGAGGCCCGGAGGCAGCTGGCCGGCTCCTTGGACGCCTGCTACCGGACGCTGGTCGAGCCGCACTGGCACCGGATCCGCGGGCACCTCGACGCCGTCCGCGCCGACTACGCCCGCACTGTCCTGGACGGCGGCGTCGAACGGCTGCTGGAGACGCTCTGTCCGGCCCTGGTGCGCTGGCGCAGCCCGGTGCTGGAGGTGCGCTTCCCCCGGGACGCCGAGATCCGGCTGAACGGCCGCGGACTCGTCCTGGCGCCGTCGGTGTTCCTGGCCGGGCGGGCGGAGCTGCTGACCGATCTCCGGGACGAGGCGGCGCCACCGGTGCTGGGCGTCCCGGCGTTGCGCGATCCGCTGGTGGCGGCCGCCTTCTGGGACGACCGCGAGCCGGGACGGAATCCGTTGGGCGCCCTGCTGGGCCGTACCCGGGCCGCGGCGCTGGACGCCGTCGCCGGCGGCTGCAGCACCGGTGAGCTGGCCCGCCGGCTCGGCGTCTCCCCGGCGGCGGCCAGCCAGCACGCGGGGGTCCTGCGGGAGGCCAACCTGATCACCACCCGCCGGCGCGGCGGCGCGGTGCTCCACTCGCTCACCCCGCTCGGCGCGGACCTGCTCGACCTCGGCGGCGGCCGCTGAACGCCCGGCCCGCGCCGGCGCCCGGCCAGGCGTCCGGCACCCCGGCCGGCCCGCTCCTCGACCCGGCCCCCGACCCGCCGCATGACCTGCGGACGGACCGGCCGGCGGAGCGGCGGCCGGACCCGCCGCCCGAACGGTGAACCGGGCCCCGGGATGTCCGGCCGACTCGGTACGGTAGACCCATGGCTGACCCGTCCACCTACCGCCCCGCCCCGGGCGCGATCCCGACCTCACCCGGTGTCTACCGGTTCCGCGACGCTCACGGGCGGGTCATCTACGTCGGCAAGGCCAAGAGCCTGCGCCCCCGGCTGTCCTCCTACTTCCAGGACATCGCCGGCCTGCACCCCCGCACCGCGACGATGGTCACCACGGCCGCCTCGGTCGAGTGGACGGTGGTCGGCACCGAGGTCGAGGCCCTGCAGCTGGAGTACTCCTGGATCAAGGAGTTCGATCCCCGGTTCAACGTCAAGTACCGGGACGACAAGAGCTATCCGGAGCTCGCGGTGACCCTCAACGAGGAGTTCCCGAGGGTCCAGGTGATGCGCGGGGCGCACAAGAAGGGCGTGCGCTACTTCGGTCCGTACGGGCACGCCTGGGCGATCCGCGAGACGGTCGACCTGCTGCTGCGGGTCTTCCCCGTCCGCACCTGCTCCAACGGCGTCTTCAAGCGGGCCGCCCAGGTCGGCCGGCCCTGCCTGCTCGGGTACATCGGCAAGTGCGCCGCGCCCTGCGTCGGCAAGATCTCGCAGGCCGAACACGTCGAGCTGGCCGAGGAGTTCTGCGACTTCATGGCCGGACGGACCGGCAACTACCTGCGCCGGCTGGAAGAGCAGATGCGGGACGCCGCCGCCGACATGGAGTACGAGAAGGCGGCCCGGCTGCGGGACGACATCGGCGCCCTCAAGCGGGCGATGGAGAAGAACGCGGTCGTCCTCGCCGACGGTACCGACGCCGACCTGCTGGCCCTCGCCGAGGACGAACTGGAGGCCGCCGTCCAGATCTTCCACGTCCGTGGCGGCCGGGTGCGCGGGCAGCGCGGCTGGGTCACCGACAAGGTCGAGGACGTGGACACCGCGGCGCTGGTCGAGCACGCCCTCCAACAGCTGTACGGCGGCGGCGCGGAGAGCGTCCCGCGCGAGGTGCTGGTGCCCGCGCTGCCCGAGCCGGCCGGGCCGGTACGGGAGTGGCTGAGCGGCCTGCGCGGCTCCCAGGTCGACCTGCGGGTGCCGCAGCGCGGCGACAAGAAGGACCTGATGGCCACCGTCGAGCGCAACGCCCAGCAGTCGCTGGCCCTGCACAAGACCAAGCGCGCCTCCGACCTCACCACCCGCAGCCGGGCCCTCCAGGAGATCGCCGACGCGCTGGAACTGGACTCGGTGCCGCTGCGCATCGAGTGCTTCGACATCTCGCACCTCCAGGGCGAGGACGTGGTCGCGTCGATGGTGGTCTTCGAGGACGGGCTGGCCCGCAAGAGCGAGTACCGGCGGTTCCAGATCAAGGGCTTCGAGGGCCAGGACGACGTCCGCTCGATGCACGAGGTGATCAGCCGGCGGTTCCGCCGCTACCTCCAGGAGCGCGAGCAGACCGGCGAATGGGCCGTGCCGGAGGCCGACGACCCGGGGCAGCAGCCGGCCGAACCCGCCACCGACGGCGCGGCAGGGCCGCCGGCCGGGCCGATCGACCCCGAGACCGGCCGGCCGCGCCGGTTCGCCTACCCGCCGCAGCTGCTGGTGGTCGACGGCGGCCAGCCGCAGGTCGCCGCCGCCCGCCGGGCGCTGGACGAGCTGGGCATCGACGACGTCGCCCTCTGCGGCCTGGCCAAGCGCCTGGAGGAGGTCTGGCTGCCCGGCGAGGACGACCCGGTGGTGCTGCCGCGCAGCAGCGAGGGCCTGTACCTGCTGCAGCGGGTCCGCGACGAGGCCCACCGCTTCGCGATCTCCTACCAGCGCAGCAAGCGTTCCAAGCGACTCACCGCCGGGGAGCTGGACTCCGTACCCGGCCTGGGCGAGACTCGCCGCCAGGCACTGCTCAAGCACTTCGGTTCGCTGAAGAAGCTCAGGGCGGCCACCGTGGACGAGCTCTGCGCGGTCCCGGGGATCGGCCGGCGCACCGCCGAGACTGTTGCGGCAGCGTTGGCCTCCCGTACACCCGCGGCATTCGCGGTGAACACCGCCACCGGAGAGATCCTTGACGACGGCGCCGACGAGGGCGCCGTGACCGGGGGCGCCGCCGACGGCGGCGCCGCGGTGCCCGCCGGGGCAGCGCCGCCCGCAGGGCCGGCGGCGCCGATGCCGCCGGCCGCAGTGCCACCGACCGCAACGCAACCGGAGACGCCATGACGGCCGGCGCCGCCCGTCAGTCCGCGCGGCCCGCGTTCACTCCCCAGGGTGACCTGGGGAAGCGCGGCGCCGCCCCGGGCGTTCTCCTCAGCAGAACCACCGAGAGCGGGGAAGCGAAGTGACCGTGACAGACGATGGGGGTACCGCCCGGCCGCAGCCCGGGGCGGAGACCACCCCGGAGCTGGTGATCATCTCCGGCATGTCCGGGGCCGGCCGCTCCACGGCGGCCAAGTGCCTGGAGGACCTGGGCTGGTTCGTCGTGGACAACCTGCCGCCGGCGCTCATCCCCACCATGGTCGACCTCGGCGCGCGCTCCCAGGGTGCCGTCGCCCGGATCGGCGTCGTGGTGGACGTCCGCGGCCGGAAGTTCTTCGACGACCTGCTGACCTCGCTGGACGAGCTGGAGAAGCGCGGCGTGCGGCTGCGCGTGGTCTTCCTGGAGTCCTCCGACGACGCACTGGTCCGCCGGTTCGAGAGCGTCCGCCGCCCGCACCCGCTGCAGGCCGATGGCCGGATCGTGGACGGCATCGCCCAGGAGCGGGACCTGCTGCGCGAGCTGCGCGGCGAGGCCGACCTGGTGATCGACACCTCCAACCTCAACGTCCACCAGCTGCGGGCCAAGCTCGACGCCCAGTTCGCCGACCACGACGAGCCCGAGCTGCGCGCGACGGTGATGTCCTTCGGGTTCAAGTACGGCCTGCCGGTCGACGCGGACCTCGTGGTGGACTGCCGGTTCCTGCCCAATCCGCACTGGGTCCCGGAGCTGCGTGCCCGCACCGGCACCGACAGTGACGTCGCCGACTACGTGTTCCAGCAGCCCGGGGCGAACGAATTCCTTGACGGCTACACGGACCTGCTGCGTATCGTCACCGAGGGGTACCGCCGGGAAGGAAAGCGGTACATGACGCTTGCCGTAGGCTGCACCGGTGGCAAGCACCGCAGCGTGGCCATGTCCGAGCGGCTGACGAAGCGTCTCATCGCCGACGGGGTGGAGACGGTGCTCGTCCACCGGGACATGGGACGGGAGTAGCCGCGACGCCCTGCCGCCAGGCAGCCGGCGGCGGCAGGCAGAGGAACGCGAGGTGGTTGTGGCGGGATACGTGCCCGGGCGGCAGCTCCAGAACAAGGCCGCCGACCGGTCGGCGCTCCCCTTGCGCTGGATGACGGGCAAACCCCGCGCCAACGCTCCGAGAATCGCGGCGCTGGGCGGCGGGCAGGGCCTGTCGGCCTCGCTGTCGGCGCTGCGCCGGCTGACCACCAACCTCACCGCGGTGGTGACCGTGGCGGACGACGGCGGCTCCAGCGGCCGGCTGCGCACCGAGCTCGGGGTCCTGCCGCCGGGCGACCTGCGCAAGGCGCTGGCGGCGCTCTGCGGCGACGACGACTGGGGCCGGACCTGGTCCGAGGTGATCCAGCAGCGCTTCAGCGGCACCGGCGAACTGGGCGGGCACGCGGTCGGCAACCTGCTGATCGTTGCGCTCTGGGAGAAGCTCGGCGACCCGGTGGCCGCGCTGGACTGGGTCGGCCGGCTGCTCAACGTGCAGGGTCGGGTGCTGCCGATGTCCGCCGTCCCGCTGGACATCGAGGCGGTCGTCCGGGGCCACGACCCGGCCCGGCCCGGTGAGCTGTCCGCCGTGCGCGGCCAGGCGAACGTCGCGGTCACCCCCGGCACGGTGCAGTCCATCCGGCTGCTGCCGGACGCGCCGCCGGCCGTCCCGGAGGCCGTCGCGGCCGTCCGGGAGGCCGACTGGGTGGTGCTGGGGCCCGGCTCCTGGTTCACCAGCGTGCTGCCGCACCTGCTCGTCCCGGACCTCGCCGAGGCGCTCACCGGGACCCGGGCCAGGCGCCTCCTCACCCTGAACCTGGCCCCCCAGCCCGGCGAGACCGAGGGCTTCACCCCGCAGCGCCACCTGGAGGTGATAGCCGACCACGCCCCGGACCTCGCCGTGGATGCGATCCTGGTGGACGAGCGGGCGGTCACCGGCGGCGCCTTCGGGGTCGCCGACCTGGCCGGCCTGGAGAAGGCGGCGGAGCGGATGGGAGCGGCGCTGGTGCTCGACCGGGTGGCCGCGGCGGACGGTACGCCGCGACACGACCGGGAGCTTCTGGCCGCGGCGTACGACCGGATTTTCCGGACACATGGAAGGATCGGCCCATGGCGATGACGGCAGCGGTGAAGGACGAAATCAGCCGGCTCCCCGTCACCCGGGCCTGCTGCCGCAAGGCGGAGGTTTCGGCGATCCTCAGGTTCGCCGGCGGCTTGCACATTGTGAGCGGCCGGATCGTGATCGAGGCTGAGCTGGACACCGGCGTGGCGGCGCGGCGACTGCGCAAGGATCTGCTGGAGATCTTCGGACACTCCTCCGATCTGGTGGTGATGGCCCCCGGCGGCCTGCGACGCGGCAGCCGGTACGTGGTGCGGGTGGTCAAGGACGGTGAGCTGCTCGCGCGGCAGACCGGGCTGGTGGACGGCAGGGGGCGCCCGATCAGGGGCCTGCCCCCGGCGGTGGTCTCCGGCGCGACCTGCGACGCGGAGGCGGCCTGGCGCGGGGCCTTCCTGGCGCACGGCTCGCTGACCGAGCCGGGGAGGTCCTCCTCGCTGGAGATCACCTGCCCGGGCTCGGAGGCGGCGCTGGCCCTGGTCGGCGCGGCCCGGCGGCTCGGCATCCCGGCCAAGGCCCGTGAGGTGCGCGGGGTGGACCGGGTGGTCATCCGGGACGGCGACGCGATCGGCGCGCTGCTGACCAGGCTGGGCGCGCACGAGTCGGTGCTGGCCTGGGAGGAGCGCCGGATGCGCCGTGAGGTGCGGGCCACCGCCAACCGGCTGGCCAACTTCGACGACGCCAACCTGCGCCGCTCGGCGCGCGCGGCGGTCGCCGCGGGCGCCCGGGTGCAGCGCGCGCTGGAGATCCTCGGCGACGAGGTGCCCGAGCACCTGGCGGCCGCCGGCCAGCTGCGGATGCAGCACAAGCAGGCCTCGCTGGAGGAGCTGGGCGCGCTCGCCGACCCGCCGCTGACCAAGGACGCGGTGGCCGGTCGGATCCGCCGGCTGCTGGCGATGGCCGACAAGCGGGCCTCCGAGCTGGGGCTGCCGAGCACCGAGGCGAACCTGACCGACGAGATGGCGCTCAGCTGACCCGGCGATCCGGTCTCAGTTGCTGAACGGCTGGTGTCCCACATCGTGGACACCAGCCGTTTCGCGTCCGAACTGTCCGGCCGCTCCGCCCCAAGTGCCTTTCGGTGTCCGGCGACCGGCTCCGCGCAGGCCTGTGACACATGCCCTGCTCGGACGCCCTTGACGCGCCACGCCAAGGGTGTCGGCCCAGGGCGATGTGCCCTCGCCGGTCTCGGAGAGGTAGGGTCATGGGTGGTCGGGGACATCCCATTTCCACCCCGTCGGCATAGTTCCGGCGTACCTAACAAGGAGATCGGTTCGTGACGATCCGGGTAGGCATCAACGGATTCGGCCGCATTGGCCGCAACTTCTTCCGCGCGGTTCGGGCCCAGGCCGCGGACATCGAGATCGTCGGTGTCAACGACCTGACCGACACCAAGACCCTGGCGCACCTGCTGAAGTACGACTCGATCCTGGGCACCCTCCAGGCCGAGGTCAGCCACACCGCCGACAGCATCACCGTCGACGGCAAGACCTTCAAGGTCATCGCCGAGCGCGACCCGGCCAACCTGCCCTGGGGCGAGCTGGGCGTGGACATCGTGATCGAGTCGACCGGCATCTTCACCAAGGCCGACGCTGCGAAGAAGCACGTCACCGCCGGCGCCAAGAAGGTCATCATCTCGGCGCCCGCCACCGACGAAGACGTCACCATCGTGATGGGCGTCAACGACGACAAGTACGACGCGGCGAACCACACCGTCATCTCCAACGCCTCCTGCACCACGAACTGCGTGGCGCCGATGGCCAAGGTCCTCCAGGAGAACTTCGGCATCGTCAAGGGTCTGATGACCACGGTGCACGCGTTCACCAACGACCAGGTCACGCTGGACTTCCCGCACAAGGACCTGCGTCGCGCCCGCGCCGCCTCCATCAACATCATCCCGACCTCGACCGGTGCCGCCAAGGCCACCGCGCTGGTCCTGCCGGAGCTCAAGGGCAAGCTGGACGGCACCTCGCTGCGCGTCCCGGTCCCGACCGGCTCGATCACCGACCTGGTCGTGACCCTGGAGCGCGAGGTCACCGTCGAGGAGGTCAACGCCGCCTTCCAGAAGGCGTCCGAGGGCTCCCTCAAGGGCATCCTGCAGTACACCGAGGACCCGATCGTCTCCTCCGACATCGTGAACTCGCCGTTCTCCACGATCTTCGACTCGCTGATGACCATGGCCCAGGGCAACCAGGTCAAGATCTTCGGCTGGTACGACAACGAGTGGGGCTACTCCAACCGCCTCGTCAACCTGACCACCCTCGTCGGCGGCCAGCTCTGACGCAGCGGGAGCTGACGTGAGGTGAGGATCAGGGCCCGGACGGCCGTGCGTGGCCGTCCGGGCCTTGTTCCTTGGCGTGCTGCGCGCGCCCGCCCCACCCGGCACCCTCGCTTCTCGGATCCGGCGGCCCGGCGTCGTGCCGTCGCCTCGCTCCATCTCTCCCCAGGAGACTCGAAGACCGTGAAGACCATCGAAGACCTCGACGTCGCCGGCAAGCGCGTGTTCGTCCGCGCCGACCTCAACGTCCCGCTCTCGAACGGGAGCATCACCGACGACGGCCGGATCCGTGCCGTCGCGCCGACCATCGCCAAGCTGCTGCAGGCCGGCGCCAAGGTGATCGTCGCGTCCCACCTGGGCCGCCCCAAGGGCGAGCCCGACCCGCAGTTCTCCCTCGCCCCGGTGGCCGTGCGCCTCGGCGAGATCCTCGCCGCGCCGGTCTCGTTCGCGACCGACACCGTGGGCGAGAGCGCGAAGGCCACCGTCGCCGCCCTGGCCGACGGCGAGGTCACGCTGCTCGAGAACCTGCGCTTCAACGCCGGGGAGACCGCCAAGGACGACGCCGAGCGCGGTGCCTTCGCGGACGCCCTGGCCGGCCTCGCCGACCTCTACGTCGGCGACGGCTTCGGTGCCGTGCACCGCAAGCACGCCTCGGTCTACGACCTGCCGGCCCGCCTGCCGCACGCCGTCGGCGACCTGATCGCCACCGAGGTCGGCGTGCTCAAGCGCCTCACCGAGGAGGTCGAGCGCCCGTACGTCGTCGTGCTCGGCGGCTCCAAGGTCTCCGACAAGGTCGGCGTGATCGACAACCTGCTGGGCAAGGCCGACCGGATCCTGATCGGCGGCGGCATGGCGTACACCTTCCTCGCGGCCCTGGGCCACGAGGTGGGCATCTCGCTGCTGCAGAAGGACCAGATCCCCACCGTCCTGGAGTACCTGGAGCGGGGCAAGGCGAACGGCGTCGAGTTCGTGCTGCCGGTGGACGTCGCGGTCTCGGGGAGCTTCCCCGACCTGAAGACGCTGGCCCCGGTCGCCGACTTCGACGTCGTCGACGCGGACAAGATCCCCGCCGACAAGGAGGGCCTGGACATCGGCCCGAAGTCGCGCGAGCTGTTCGCCGCCAAGCTGGCCGACGCCAGGACGGTGTTCTGGAACGGCCCGGTCGGCGTCTTCGAGCACCCGGCCTTCGCCGAGGGCACCAAGGCCGTCGCGCAGGCACTGCTCGACAGTGACGCGTTCACCGTCGTCGGTGGCGGGGACTCCGCCGCCGCCGTCCGCATCCTGGGCTTCGACGAGACGAAGTTCGGGCACATCTCGACCGGCGGGGGCGCGAGCCTCGAATACCTGGAGGGCAAGACCCTTCCCGGTCTCGCCGCCCTGGAAGGCTGATCAATGACCGAGCGTCTCCCGCTGATGGCGGGCAACTGGAAGATGAACCTCAACCACCTTGAGGCCATCCAGCACACCCAGAAGCTGGCCTTCGCGCTGGCCGACAAGGACTACGAGGCGGTCGAGGTCGCGGTGCTCACGCCGTTCACCGACCTGCGCTCGGTCCAGACCCTGGTCGACGGCGACAAGCTGAAGATCAAGTACGGCTCGCAGGACATCTCGGCCCACGACTCCGGTGCCTACACCGGCGAGGTCTCCGGCCCGATGCTCGCCAAGCTGAAGTGCACCTACGCGGCCATCGGCCACTCGGAGCGCCGCCAGTACCACGGCGAGAACGAGGAGATCGTCAACGCCAAGGTGAAGGCGGCCTACCGCAGCGGCATCACGCCGATCCTGTGCGTCGGCGAGCCGCTGGAGGTCCGCAAGGCGGGCACCCACGTCGCCCACACGCTGGCCCAGCTGGACGGCGCCCTGGACGGCGTGCCCGCCTCGGACGCCGAGAGCATCGTCGTGGCGTACGAGCCGGTGTGGGCCATCGGCACCGGCGAGGTGGCGACCCCCGAGGACGCCCAGGAGGTCTGCGCGGCGATCCGCGTCCGGCTGGCCGAGCTGTACGACGGCGAGCTGGCCGCGAAGGTCCGGGTGCTCTACGGCGGTTCGGTGAAGGCCTCCAGTGCGGCCGGCCTGATGGCCAAGCCCGACGTGGACGGCGCCCTGATCGGCGGTGCCTCCCTGGACGCCGACGAGTTCGTCAGGATCGTGCGTTACCGTGAGCAGGCAGTAGGCTAACGCCACTGCAGCAACGTAGGCTTTGGGGCCGGGCCGCTCGGAGCGGCCCGGCCCCTTGCCGATGAACGAGAGAGTTGGTCCGCTGTGTTGGTTCTCGGGTTCTCCATCGCCCTGATCATCTTCAGCCTGCTGATGGTGCTGCTGGTACTGCTGCACAAGGGCAAGGGCGGCGGCCTGTCCGACATGTTCGGTGGCGGCGCGATGTCCGCCGGCGGCGGTTCGGCCGTGGCCGAGCGCAACCTCGACCGCATCACGATCATCGTCGGGGTCGGCTGGTTCGCCTGCATCATGGTTCTCGGCCTGGTGCTCAAGTACAAGAGCTGATGTTTTCTGCGCGAACAGCCTTTTTGCCGCATATCTGACGGGGCGTCGTCCGCCCGCCTATCCTGAGGGAGTGCCCGTCGAGGGCGCATTCCCGGAGGCGGTGCGGACAGATCCTTATCGGCTGCTTACACTGGGACAACTTCGCCACCGCCCGCAGGCCGCAGCCGGCCGGCAGTGGATACTGGCCGCGACCCGCACCCCGCGAGGGGCCAGGGTCTCCCTGTCCCAGGGTGTCGGCTGAGATCGCATCGCATCAGCACGCAGGGAGTCAGACCGTGGCAAGTGGCAACGCCATCCGTGGCAGCAGAGTCGGCGCCGGCCCGATGGGCGAGGCGGAGCGCGGCGAGTCCGCGCCCCGCAACCGGATCTCCTTCTGGTGCGCCAACAAGCACGAGACGCGCCCGAGCTTCGCCGCCGAGGCCGTCATCCCGGACACCTGGGACTGCCCGCGCTGCGGCTTCCCGGCCGGCCAGGACGAGCACAACCCGCCGGCCCCGTCGCGCAACGAGCCGTACAAGACCCACCTCGCGTACGTCCGCGAGCGGCGGACCGACGCCGACGGCGAGGCGATCCTCGCCGAGGCGCTCGCCAAGCTGCGCGGCGAGATCTGAGCTGACGTCACCCACCAGCGTCACCCACGTGCGGGGGCCCGGCCACCGGCCGGGCCCCCCGCACGTTTTCCGCCCGTCCCGGGCCCCCGGCGGCCCGCAGGAGGGCCGGCAGGCACCGGGCACGCGCGTACGGCCGGAGGGGGCGGGCGCCGCGGCGCCCGCCCCCTCCGGCCGTACCGTCCTACGTC
>NZ_BNBO01000060.1 GCF_014655955.1 Kitasatospora indigofera | reverse complement strand
CCCGGCCGAAGGCTGGGGGCGGATGCCCGGCGTCGCGCGCCCGGCGGGAATTGTCAGACACGGCCTAGGCCTGGGGAAATCCGGCTGCCCGGGCCCGGGCGGCCGTGCGAGGATCCCCGGCATGAACAGCCCCACCCTCACCGAGCGGCGGTCCCCCTGGGTCGTCTTCACCACCGCCGACGACCCGTGGCCGACTGCCGCGGCGGCCGCTCTCCGGGCCCGGGGCGGCCGCGTCCTGCGGCTGGACGGCCGGGACCTGCTGCGACCCGCCTCGCTGTTCGACGCCTTCGCCCGGGAACTCGGCTTCCCGGGCTACTTCGGCCGCAACTGGGACGCGCTGGTGGACTGCCTGCACGACTGGCACGGCCACGGCGGCGCCACCAGGGACGTCGCGATCGTCGTCGACCATGCCGACGGACTGCTCGGCGCCGAGTTCCTGGGGCTGTTCGTCTCGGTGCTCTGCCAGGCGGCGTGGAACTCCAACCTCCAGCTCGACGCGGACGGCGAACCGCACGGGGAGCCCTGGACGCCCTTCACCCAGCACTTCGTCCTCCTCCTCGACCACACGGCGCCCGCCGCCTTCGCCGACGGGGCGGCGGCCGGCGCGGACGTGGGCGTGGCCCTCACGGACGGCCGCCTGACCGCCACCCTCACCGGTACGCAGTGGTGGCCCGGCGCCGACCCGGTGGAGGCCTTCCCCTGGCCGCCGCCGGAGGGTTGAGCCGGTTGGGGCGCGCGGGCCCCCGGTCCTTGGCCCCGGGGCCCGGCCGGCCGGCGTCCGGGGCCCTGACCACGGCGGGCGCCGGCCCGGCGAATCACCGCAGACAACCCCGCTCCCACCTGGCATGATCAGCGGTCATGCCCACCAGCCACGCCCCCGCTCCCCCGAAGTCCTCCGTCTGTCCGGCCTGCGCCGCCGGGCTCGTCACCCACGAGCGGTACCCGACCTGGTGCCCGGACTGCGAGTGGAACCTGTTGCCGGTGGAGGCCCCCGCCGCCGACCTGACCGCGCGGCAGCGGCGGGCGGCGGAGCGCCGGTGGGAGGCGCAGGCCGACCGGCTGGCCCTGGCCCGGCTGCGGGCCGAGCAGGTGTACGACGCGGTGGCCGCGGGCGCCGGGGCACGGGAGGACCGGACCTGGATCGGCGCGATGGCGCTGGCCGGGTTCGTGCACCTGGTGACGGTGGGTCTGCTGGCCGGCTCGGTGGCGCTGCAGTTCGCCGACAGCTGGCCGCTCCGGGTGGTGGGCTGGCTCGGCCTGGCCCTCGCCTTCGTCCTGCGTCCCCGGTCCGGCAAGGTCCCGGAGGACAGCGGCGTGCTCCGCCGGGCGGCCGCGCCCGCGCTGTACGCGCTGGTCGACCGGGTGGCGGCCGCCGTGGGCACCCGGCCGGTGGACGTGATCCGGGTGACCGACGAGTTCAACGCCTCCTTCGCACGGGTCGGCCTGCGCCGGCGCAGCGTCCTCACCCTCGGCCTGCCCCTCTGGGAGCCGCTCGGCCCGGGGCAGCGCCTCGCCCTGCTCGGCCATGAACTCGGCCACGACGTCAACGGCGACCACCGCAGCGGGCGGTGGCTCGGATCCGCGATCAGCACCCTGTCCGAGTGGTGGTACATCACCCAGCCGGTGCGCTACGACGACCGCGACGGCTCGATGACGAACTCGGTCACGGAGATCGCCGATCTGGGGCAGCGACTCGCCGGCCTGGCGATGGGATGCGTCAACTGGCTGGTCGGGCTGCTGCTCGGCCTGCTGGAGCGGCTCACCACCCGGTCCGGCCAGGGCGCCGAGTACCGCGCCGACGCGATCGCCGCCCGGCTCGCCTCCACGTCCGAGGCCGAGGGGCTGCTGCGGACGCTGCTGCTCGCCGGCAGCGCCTCGACGGTGCAGTCGCGACTGCGCAGCCTGTCCGGGGTGCGGCAGTCCGGCCTCTCGGTCGGGGTCGCCGGGTTCTGGGGTGCGTTCACCGCCGAGCTGGCCTCGGTGCCGCCGCAGGAGACGGAGCGCCTGCTCCGGCTGTCCGTACGGGAGTTGAGCAGCGTCGACAGCACGCATCCGCCGACCCACCTGCGGATCAGGATGCTCGGCCACCGGCCCGTCCCGGCGCCGGCCCTGGTCGTCACCCCGGAGGAGGCCGCCGCGATCGAGGCGGAGCTGGCTCCGCTGCGCCTGCGGATCGCCCGCGAGCTGCTCGCCTGAGCCCCGGCCCCGGCCGGCCCGGCCGATAGGCTTCCGGTGGCGATTCCGGCGGCAAAGGGGGCCGACGATGGACAGGCTGCACACGTACGACACCGAGGTGACCTGGACCGGCGACCGGGGGACGGGCACCAGCGACTACCGCGCGTACGAGCGTTCGCACGAGGTGGCGTCCGAGGGCCGGCCGGTGATCCCCGGCAGTTCGGACCCGTCGTTCCGGGGCGACCCCACCCGGTGGAACCCGGAGCAGATGCTGCTGGCGTCGCTCTCGCAGTGCCATCTGCTGTGGTACCTGCACCTGTGCTCGGTGTCCGGGGTGGTGGTGACGGGGTACGTCGACCGGGCCGTGGGGACGATGGCCGAGACCGCGGCCGACGGGCACTTCACCGAGGCGGTGCTGCGGCCGAGGGTACGGGTCGCGGCCGCCGGGATGGTGGACCGGGCGCTGGCCCTGCACGCGGACGCGCACCGGGCCTGCTTCATCGCCAACTCGGTGAACTTCCCGGTCCGGCACGAACCCGTGGTCGAGGTCGGGCCCGTGCTCGGACCCGAGGCCGAGCGACAGGTCGGGCCCGAGGTCAAGGCCGAGGCCGGGCCCGAGGCGGTCGCCGGGTGACCGGGGAGCCGGTCGCCCGGGCGCTGCTCGCCGCCGGGGTGCTGTTCTTCGACCCGGAAGGCCGGGTCCTGCTGGTGAAGCCGACCTACAAGGACGGCTGGGAGGTGCCGGGCGGGCACGTGCTGCCCGGGGAGGCGCCCACGGCGGCCGCGGTGCGGGAGGTGGCGGAGGAGCTCGGGGTGCCGGCCCGGCTCGGACCGCTGCTGGTGGTGGACTGGGCGCCGATGGGACCGGAGGACCGGGTGCTCTTCCTCTTCGACGGCGGCGTGCCCGACCGGGAGTGGCGGGAGCGGCTGGCGCCGGACGGTGTGGAGATCGCCGAGGCCGCCTTCCACCCGCCGGCCCGGCTGGACGCGTTGCTGCCGGCACGGCTGGCCCGGCGGGTCCGGGCCGCCGTCGTGGCCAGGGCGGCGGGCCGGACGGACCACCTGGAGCACGGCGCCGTCGCTCCTTGAGCCGCCGGCCGGCCCGGCTCCCGTCCCGTCCTGGCCTGGCCTGGCCTGGCCTGGCCGACGGTCGGACGGGCGGCCAGGCGGACGAGCAGTCAGGTGGACGGGCAGTCAGGTGGACGGGCGGCCGCCAGGCGGGCAACACCACCGGCCGGCCTCAGCCCAGGAAGGCCGGCGCCACCGCCGCGTCCAGCAGCCGGGTGGCCGTACCGCCGCCGTCGGCCGGGACGGTCCACAGATCGGCGCCGAAGTCGCCGGGCAGGGCGTAGACCAGGGTGGAGCGGTCCGACCAGACCGCCTGGTCGTCGATGCTGCGCTGCTCGGCGGTCGCGGTCTCCGTCATAGTGGCCAGGTCCAGGACGTACAGCCGCCAGGGCGCGTCGGCGTCGGCGCCGGCCACCCGCTTCTTGTAGGCGATCCTGGTGCCGTCGGGCGACAGGGACGGGCACTCGACGTTCTGGTGCAGGGTGGTGAGGGTACGGGCGGCCAGGTCACCGCGGACCAGGTAGGTCTGCCCGGCGGTCGCCAGGGTGGCGTAGAAGGTGCCGTCGTCGGCGAAGGTGACGCCCCAGATGTTGACGTCGTGCGCCTGGTAGGGGTGCCCGTCCTTGATCACCGCGAAGGTCTCCAGGTTGTCCTGGAGGTTCCAGTCGCGGGTGTCGACGATCGAGGTCCGGGTCGAGAAGTCGGTACCGGCGTAGGAGTCCCCGCTGACGAAGACCGTCCAGGCGGCGAGACGGCCTGAGGGCGAGACCCGGGCCCGGGTCGGGATGCCGGCCACCGGGAAGTGCCGCAGCTCGTGCAGCCGGTCGTCCAGCACCACCGCCCGGTAGGTGTCCTGCAACGCGCCGCGCTCGGCCTGCAGGCAGACGCCGGTGCCGGCCGCCGCGTGGAAGCGCAGGCACTGCAGGCCGGAGGCGGTCCGCACGCCGTCGGGGTGGTCCGCGGGGACGCTGACCACCTCGTCGTGGTGCGGCCCCCAGGCCATGTTGCGGAAGACCAGCTGCCGTCCCGCCGCGGGGGCGTCGAGCCGGACCGCGCCGGGGGCGACGGACGGGCCGCCGGGCTGCGCCTGGTCGCGGCGGGCCGAGCGGTCGGCCGCGACGAACACCGCGCCGGCGCCGATCGAGCCGAGCGCCAGCACGGCGACCAGCAGGATCGTCACGCGGGTGGCCTGCGAACCGCGTCGCGGGGGCTGGGGTTCGGTCACGAAGGCACCTCGGAGGGATCGCGGGGTTCACGCAGGACGTAGGCGGCGCCGGCCACGCAGAGCGCCAGGGCGCCGGCCGACCAGGCGAGCGCCGTGGTGCCGCCGGCCGCGCTCCAGGCCGCGCCGAAGGCCAGCGAGCAGGCGAACCTGGCCAGCGCCTGCCCGGTGCCGACCAGGGCCAGGCCGGCCCCGCGCTGCCCCTCCGGCACGGCGTCGGCGGCGGCCGCCGCCAGCACCCCGTCCGTGGAGGCGTAGAAGGCACCGTGCAGCAGCAGCACGCAGACCGCCACGGCGTCGCCGGACACCGGGCCGAGCAGCAGGCCGTACGCCAGCAGCAGCAGGCCGTGGCCCGCCAGGAAGAGCCGCCGGCGGCCGATCCGGTCGGCGAGGGCGCCGAGCGGGACGGCGAGCAGCAGGAAGGCCGCGGCGGTGCCGAGCGGCAGCAGCGGGAACCACTGGGCGGAGAGGCCGAGCCGGCGCTGCAGCAGCAGGTAGAGGAAGGAGTCGCTGACGGTGGTCAGGCCGAGCAGCACCGCGCAGACCGTCAGCCGGCGCAGCGCGGGCAGCCGCAGCAGGGCGACGGCGTCGCGCAGCGAGGCGGGGGCGGGCGACGGGGCCCGCTCGCCCCGCTGCCGGCCCGGCACGAAGAGCAGCAGCACCAGGACGCCGAGCGCGGCGACGCAGCCGCTGACCGCGAACACCGCGTCGTAGCCGCCCTTCTCGCCGCCGTCGGCGAGCAGCGGCCCGCCGGCCAGGCGCAGCACCGCGAACGCGACCAGCGGGCCGAGCAGGGCGCCGGCCGTGTCCATCGCGCGGTGCACGCCGAAGGCCCGGCCGCGGTGCTCGGGTTCGGTGGCGAGCGAGATCATCGCGTCCCGGGGGGCGGTCCGCAGGCCCTTGCCGGTGCGGTCGACGGCGATCACGGCGCCGATCAGCGGCACGGTGTGGGCGAGCAGCAGCAGCGGTTTGCAGAGCGCGGAGAGCCCGTAGCCGACGGCCGCGACCGTCTTGTGGCCGCTCCGGCCGCGGTCGGCGAGGTGCCCGCCGGCCAGCCGGACGAGGGCGCCGACACCGTTGTTGAGGCCGTCCAGGACGCCGAAGCCGAGCGGGGACAGGCCGAGTCCGGTGAGCAGGTAGAGCGGCAGGACGGCGCTGACCATCTCCGAGGAGACGTCGGTGATCAGGCTGACCGCGCCCAGGGCGAGCACCGTGCCGGGGACGGCGGCCGCCCGCCGCCCCGGGCGGGTGCCCGGGGCGGCGGCGGCGGAGGCCGGCGCGGTGGTGCCGCGGCGATCCGCGAGGTACACGGCCGTCAGTTCCAGATGCCGGTGATGTCGGCGGCGGTGGCGGCGTTGCCGGCGTGGCTGGTGAGACCGGCGAGGTCCTCCAGCGTCCGCAGCACGTTGTAGTGGTTGTAGGTGGTGGCGGAGCTGCTGCCCGGCGTCACGTGCTCGCCGTACAGGACGGTCGGGATCTTGTTGCCGGACAGCTTGTTGTCCTCGTCGAAGGTGACGACCAGGATGCTGTTGTGGGTCTTGGCCCAGGTGGCGTACGCGCCGAGGTTGTTCTTGATCCAGGTGTCCCCGGTGCCGACCGAGCAGTCGTGCATGTCGCTGCACAGGTTCGGGACGACGAAGGAGACCTTCGGCAGGGTGGTGTAGTCGGTCGGGAACTGCGCGAAGGTGTACGCGGTGTTGGTCGGCACGTTGCTGAAGCCGAACCACGGGTTGTGCTTCTGCGCGTACTTGCCGCTGGAGCAGACCGTCGAGCCCTGGCTCGGCAGCGTCTCGTTGTAGCTCGCCCAGGTCTTGCCGGCGGCGATCAGCTCGGACGCCAGGTTCGGCTTGTTGATCGAGCCGACGCCCACACAGCTGTCGTCGGTGCGGCCCTGGTTGCTGCCGGAGAACAGCATGTAGTAGTTGGGCTCGCTGGGGTGGGTCAGCCCGTACGAGTTGGTGAGGCTGGCGCCGCCGGCCTTGAGGGTGTTGTTGATGTACGGCGCGCTGGAGCTGCCGATCACCTGGGAGTAGGCGTGGTTCTCCATCACCACGACGATCACGTGGTCGGGGGTGGGGAGACCGACCGCGGCCTGGGCCGAGGTGCCGGTGGCGGCCCAGATGCCGAGCGAGCCGGCCACCAGGCCGAAGCCGGCGGCGAGGGCGGTGAGGGGACGACGGGGGCGCTTGCTGTTCCGAGCGAAGGGCATGGTGACCTCCGTGCACAGGGGGAATGGGGGCGGAGCGCCGTAACCCTAGGGTCGGCCCGGTGACGCGTACGGCACAAGGGACATGAAGAAAAGGCGAACAACGGCCGCCCCGGGACGACACCTTCCGCGGTCACCCGGCGGCGCAGGTCACAGCCGTCCCGATTGACCGCCCCCGTACCACCGTGGTGGGATTTCGGGGCCGCACAGCGGTGACCGGACGGGAGGAGCCACGCATGACCGGTCCGGCCCCCGTCGGCGCCGCGGGCCGTCCGCCGGCCGCCGAACCGCCCGCCCCACCCACCGGACCGCCCGCCGACTCGTACGCCCCGGCGCGCCCGGCCGCTCCGGCGCACCCGCCCGCGCCGGGCAGCACCGGCCGGGCGCCGGGCGCGGACGGTCCCGGGGCCCCTCCCCCGGCGCGGGTCCTGGTGGTCGGGGTCGGCGCCGGCCGCACCGCCGGCGAGCAGGAGGTCAGCGCGCTGGTCCTGGCGGCCCTGGCGGAGACCGGTCTGTCCCCGCACGCGGTCGCGCGGATCTCCACCCTGGAGAGCCGGACGGAGCACCCCGCGATCCGCCGGGCGGCCCGGGTGCTGGGCGTCCCGGTGGTGGGCCACTCCGCCGCGGAGCTGGCCGCCGTACGGGTACCGCACCCCTCGCGGACGGCGGAGCTGGCGGTCGGCACCCCGAGCGTCGCCGAGGCCGCCGCCCTGCTGGACGCACCGGGCGGTGAACTCGTCGTCCCCAAGAGGAAGTCCGCGGCGGCCACGGTCGCGGTGGCCCGCCCGGCGGCGCCCGGCCCGGATGCGGCGCCCGACCTGGACGCGGCCGAGGTGCCCGCGCCCGGTTCCCGCGCGCCCGGCTGACCGCCCCCGGCCCGACCGCCCGACCGAACCAGCAGGAGCACCACTGTGATCAGCACCACCGACCAGCAGGCCGGCACCGCCCCGGGCACCGCGCCCGCCGGGCTGCCCGGCTCCGCGCCCGCCGGCGTGCCGGAGGCCGGGCCGGAGGCCGGGCCGGACCTGCGGCACCACGGTGACGCCGAGGTCCGCGCCCCCGGGCTGGTCGACCTCGCCGTCAACGTCCGCACCGGCACCCCGCCGGCCTGGCTGCGCGAGCACCTCGCCGCGACCCTCGCCGGACTCGCCGCCTACCCCGAGCAGAGCGCCGCCCGCGCCGCCGTCGCCGCCCGGCACGGCCGGCCCGAGGACGAGGTGCTGCTGACCGCGGGCGCGGCCGAGGCCTTCGTCCTGCTCGCCCGCGTTCTGAGGCCTCGTCAGGCCGTGGTCGTGCACCCGCAGTTCACCGAACCGGAGGCCGCCCTGCGGGACGCCGGGCACCAGGTCGGACGGGTCGTGCTGACGCCCGCGGACGGGTTCCGGCTCGACCCCCGCGCCGTCCCGGACGGCGCCGACCTGGTGGTGGTCGGGAACCCCACCAACCCGACCTCCGTCCTGCACCCCGCCGCGGCCCTCACCGCCCTGGCCAGGCCCGGCCGCACCCTGGTCGTGGACGAGGCCTTCATCGACACCGTCCCCGGCGAGCACGAGTCCCTGGCCGCCCTGCGAGGCCTGCCCGGCCAGGTCGTCGTGCTGCGCAGTCTCACCAAGACCTGGGGCCTGGCCGGCCTGCGGATCGGCTACGTGCTCGGGCCCGCCCCGCTGATCGCCGCGCTCTCCGCCGCCCAGCCGCTCTGGCCGGTCTCCACCCCCGCCCTGGCGGCGGCCGAGGCCTGCAGCACCCCCGCCGCCCTGGCCGAGGCCGAACGGGCCGCCGCCGGCACGGCCCTGCACCGCGCCCACCTGCTGAAGGGCCTGGCCGCCCTCCCCGGCGTCCGGGTGCACGGCGAACCGGCCGCCTCCTTCGTCCTGGTCGAACTGCCCGGCGCGGCCGCCGTCCGGCTCCGGCTGCGCGACGCCGGCTTCGCCGTCCGCCGCGGCGACACCTTCCCCGGCCTCGGCCCGGACTGGCTGCGGATCGCCGTCCGCGACGAGGGGACGACGGACCGGTTCCTGGCGGCCCTGGCGGGCCTGCTCGACTGATCCGGGCCACCCGCCGCCCGGGCGGCACCGGTCAGGCCCGCACCGGTCAGGCCCGCACCGGTCAGGCCTTCGCATCGGTCAGGCCTTCAGGGCCGCCGCCCAGCCGGCCAGGGTGGCGAAGTCGGCCGGGAGCAGGCCGGTCCGGGCGTCGATCCGCAGGGTCAGGGCCGGCCCGGGGTGGTGGGCGGCGATCCACTCGGTGTCCTGCGGGCCGAGTTCGTCGTCCACCCGGGCGAAGGGGCGCCCGGCGGCCCAGGCGGTCAGCCGGCGGGTCTTCCAGTGCAGGCCGTCCGGGTCCTCCTGATGGAGCTGCGGCCAGGCGATGTACGGCAGGCGGGGCAGACCGAGCAGCGGGGCGAGCCAGGTGTTGGCCTCGTCCGTCCAGGTGGTCGCCCAGACCAGTTCATAGGGCAGCGCGAGCAGTTCGGGGCCGTGCCCGGGATTGAGCCGGACCCGCAGCGGCCGCACGTACTCGGCCGGCCGCTGCGGATGCCGGGCCACCCAGGAGTCCGGCTTGATCCGGTGCGTGCGGTAGCCCGCCGGACGGCGGTGCGGCTTGGCCGCGTACGGGTTGAGCGGGCCGTCCACGTCGAGGAGCAGCAGCGGCGCGGGCGGCGGGGTCATGCCCGCCGTCCTCGCCCGGCGGCCGGTCCACGGACAAGGGAGCCGGGAGCCGGGAACAAGGGGCCGGAAGCGGGCAGCACCGACCGCCGGCCCCGGGCCGCGGCAGCGGGCAGCACCGACCGCCGGCCCCGGGCCGCGGCAGCGGGGGCGGTGTCAGGGCCGCTGCCACAGCTTGCGCTCCGCCAGCAGCGGCAGCACCCCCTCGCCGAACCAGTAGGCCTCCTCCAGGTGCGGCATGCCGGACAGGATGAACTCCTCGATGCCCAGGGCGTGGTACTCCTCGACGAGGGCCGCCACCTCCCGGTGGCTGCCCACCATCGCGGTGCCGGCGCCGCCCCGGATCAGGCCGATGCCGGCCCACAGGCCGGGGTGGATCTCCAGCCGCTCGGCGGACCCGCCGTGCAGTTCCAGCATCCGCCGCTGGCCCTCCGACTCGCTGCGGGCCAGGGCCCGTTGGGTCTCCCGGATCCGGTACGGGTCCATCCCGGCGAGCAGCCGGTCGGCCTCGGCCCAGGCCTGTGCCGAGGTGTCCCGGGCGATCACGTGCAGCCGGATGCCGAACCGCGGCGCGCGCCCGTGCGCGGCGGCCAGCCCGCGGATCCACGCGATCTTCTCCGCGACCTGGGCGGGCGGTTCGCCCCAGGTGAGGTAGACGTCGGCGTGCCGGGCGGCGACCTCGCCCGCCGCCGGCGAGGAGCCGCCGAAGTACACCTCCGGGACGGGGTCCGGCAGCCGGTGCAACTTCGCCCGCTCCACCCGCAGATGGGGGCCGTGGTGGTCGACGGTCTCGCCCGCCCAGAGCCGCCGCGAGATGTCCAGGAACTCGCCGGCCCGGGCGTACCGGGCGTTCTTGTCGAGGAAGTCCCCGTACGCGCGCTGTTCGGCGGACTCCCCGCCGGTGACCACGTTGAGCAGCAGCCGGCCGCCGGACTGGCGCTGGTAGGTGGCCGCCATCTGGGCGGACAGCGTCGGGCTGACCTGGCCGGGGCGGAACGCCACCAGGTACTTCAGCCGCTCGGTCACCTGGGTGAGCATCGCGGTGGTCAGCCAGGCGTCCTCGCACCAGGCGCCGGTCGGGGTCAGCACCGCCTCGAAGCCCAACTGCTCGGCGCTGCGGGCGACCTGCCCCAGGTAGGCGATGCTCGGCGGCCGGTCGGAGCCGGCCGCACCGGGGGTCGAGCCGTGGCCGCCGCCGACGACGTGACGACTGTCACCGTTGGTGGGGAGGAACCAGTGGAAGGCGAGGGACATGCGCGTACTCCTGACCGGGGGCGGCCGGCACTGCCGGGCGCTGCCTGCGGAACCTGCGGGTGACGGAGGTGGCGGGTCAGCCGCGACAGGTGGCACCGGCCAGCCGGCACAGGTCGACGTGCAGACGTCGGACCAGGCGGTTGGCGGGAGCGGCGGTCATGAGGAGGATTATCCGTGGACGGATCGCCCCGGATCAAGGGCGGGGGCCCGGCAGCTCGTTCCGGGGGCCCGGCCGGGCGGAACGACGGACGCCCGCCGTCCCCCTCGCGGGGGCGGCGGGCGTCACGTCGCAGCGGACGAACAGAGCCTCAGGCTCAGATCTGGCCGGCCTTCTCCAGCGCCGAGCAGCAGGTGTTGACCATGAGGCGGGTCACCACGTACGGGTCGACGTTGGCGTTCGGGCGACGGTCCTCGATGTAGCCCTTCTGGTCGACCTCGACCTGCCACGGGATGCGGACCGAGGCGCCGCGGTTGGAGACGCCGTAGCTGTAGACGTTCCACGGGGCGGTCTCGTGCTTGCCCGTCAGGCGGGACTCGATCTCGGCACCGTACTGGGTGACGTGCTCAAGGACCTTCTCCTGCGAGGCGCCGAGCGACTCGCAGGCGGTGATGATGGCGTCGTAGCCCTCACGCATCGCCTTGGTGGAGAAGTTGGTGTGCGCGCCGGCGCCGTTCCAGTCGCCACGGGCGGGCTTGGCGTCGAGGGTGGCGTCGATGCCGAACTCCTCGGCGGTGCGGTAGAGCAGGTAGCGGGCGACCCACATGTGGTCGGAGACGGTCAGCGCGTCGACCGGGCCGATCTGGAACTCCCACTGGCCGGGCATGACCTCGGCGTTGATGCCGCAGATCGCGAGGCCGGCCGCGAGGCAGCGGTCGAGGTGCAGCTCGACGATCTCGCGACCGAAGACCTCCTCGGCGCCGACGCCGCAGTAGTAGCCGCCCTGCGGGGCCGGGAAGCCGCCCTCGGGGAAGCCGAGCGGGCGCGAGCCCTTGAAGAAGGTGTACTCCTGCTCGATGCCGAAGATCGACTCCTGAGCGGCGAACTGCTCGGCGATCGGGCGCAGCAGGGCGCGGGTGTTCGAGACGTGCGGCGTACCGTCGATCTCGTTGACCTCGCACAGGACGAGGATGTTGTCGCCGCCACGGATCGGGTCCGGGAAGGTCGCGACCGGCTCAAGAACGCGGTCCGACGCGTGACCCTCGGCCTGGTTGGTGGACGAGCCGTCGAAGCCCCAGGTGGGGATCTTGTCCGCGTTGGCCAGGATCCGAGTCTTGGAGCGGAGCTTGGCGGTCGGCTGCGTGCCGTCGATCCAGATGTACTCGGCCTTGATTGCCACGGCGGTGAACCTCGCAAACTGAGTGGTGGGTGCCCGCGTAGCGTCGCAAGCCGCCGTTTCCCGGTTGTTCCTCCTATGTGACGCCCATGTAAACCAACTGTCCGCACCGGCCCTGTCACGCTCCGGGAGTGCCGCCGGTGTCACCCCCGGAGCGTCCGGGTGCCCCTCGGAACGGGGTGGCCACGCGCCGGGGGCGGGGCGGCCGCCCGGCCGGGGTGACGGCCGGGACGCGCCCTTCTCCGGGCACGCCCCTCCTCCCCTCTGTACGCAGCCGCAGCGCTCACCGGAACAGGACGCGCGCGCCGGCCGCCCGCGCTCCCCTCCACCGCCCCGCGCCCCCGCCGAACAGCGGGGCCCCGGCCACCGGCCTCAGTGCCGTCGTGCGTGCGCCCGGCGGCGGCGGGCGAACCAGAGGGTGGCCGCCCCGCCGGCGAGCAATGCGGCCGCGCCGGCGGCCAGCGGGCCGGTGCCGTTGCCGCCGGTGGCGGCGAGACGCTCGCCGGCGGCCTGCGGAGCGGCTCCCCGGCCGCTCGCGGTGCTGTCCGCCGCCTTGACGGCGGCCGGGGTCGCGGGGGGCGGGGTCGCGGGGGCGCCGGACGTCGTGGCGGGGGCGGTCGGGGCCGGCTTCTCGCAGCTCACCGAGGCGATCGTGACGGTGCCGCTGACCGTGGCCACGTTGAGGTTGAGCGGGTTCAGCTCCACCCGGACCTCCAGGGCCGAGGCGGCCGCCGTGCTGGAGGTGGTGCTCCGCCTGGAGAACTCGACCGAGACGCTGCCGACGGCGGGCACGTCCACCTTGGTCGGCGCGTAGAGGCCCACCGCGACCGGCTTGCCGAGGACGGTGAGCCTGGCCGGGGCGGTGACCTCGGCGGTGGGCGGCCCGTCGACGGGGCAGGTCACCTTGGAGCTCAGGGCCTCCAGGCCGAGCAGGGCGGTGAGCGGCAGGCCGGGCGCGTGGACGTCCGCGTTGACCAGCTCGACGGAGGCCGCGGCCCCCTTGGCGTCGACGGTGGTGACGGACCGGCCGACGTCGGCCTTGACCAGGGTGACCGGGCCCTGCTGGTCGACGCCGTCCACCTTCGCGGTGAGCACCGAGCCGTCGCGCCGGGCCGGGCTCTCCACCTTGTTCAGCGCGATGTTCACCGGCACGTCCACGGCCTTGTTCAGCAGGCTGACGTCGAGGTCCACCTCGGCCGTGACCGCGCGGGCGCTGCCGGTGGCCGGGCCGCCCGTCGAGCCGGCGCCGCCGGACCCGGAGACGGCGGCGGGCCCGGTCGCGGAGGCGGCGGTGGCGGGCAGCACGGCCGCCGCGACGACCAGGGTGGCGACGGCGACACGGAGAGATGAGGACAGCAAAGGAGGAACCCCCACATGGCGATCGGGAGAGAGCGCGCCACCGATGTCACCCCGGGCGCGGGACTGCTCCGCGTCGGACCCGGGGGAAGGCCGTCGCTCTCGACTGCCGCCATCCTCTTCGAACAATCCGTCACATGAGTAACACGAAGCGTCAGTTCACTCCTTCGGGTGAGATTGACGCCATGTATTGACGGTACTGCGACAGCTGCGCCCCACGGCCCCCGGCGGGATCCCGGCCGGGCCCCGCCCCGACTCGCGTCCCGGTTCCCGGCCCGACTCCCGCCCGGCCCGGCGCCGGGTGCTCCAACGCCCTTGAGCGCTAAGGAAGTCGCCAGTCCACCGGCTGCGCACCCTGCCGGGCCAGCAGCTCGTTCGCCCGGCTGAAGGGACGCGAGCCGAAGAAGCCCGAGTTCGCCGAGTACGGGCTCGGGTGCGCCGACTCGACGGCCGGCACCTCCCCCAGCAACGGGCGCAGGTTACGGGCGTCGCGCCCCCAGAGGATCGCGACCAGCGGGCCGCCGCGCGCCACCAGCGCCTTGATCGCCTGCTCGGTGACCTCCTCCCAGCCCTTGCCCCGGTGCGCGGCCGGCTTGCGCGGCGCGGTCGTCAGGGCGCGGTTGAGCAGCAGGACGCCCTGCTCGGTCCAGGGCGTGAGATCGCCGTTGGAGGGCTGCGGCAGGCCGAGGTCCTGGCCGTACTCCTGGTAGATGTTGACCAGGCTGGCGGGGATCGGCCGGACCTCCGGCGCCACCGAGAAGGACAGGCCCACGGCGTGCCCCGGTGTGGGGTACGGGTCCTGTCCGACGATCAGCACCCGCACCGCCTCGAAGGGCTGCTGGAAGGCGCGCAGCACGTTCGGCCCGGAGGGCAGGTAGGTTCGGCCGGCGGCGATCTCGGCGCGCAGGAAGTCGCCCATGGCGGCCACCTGTCCGGCCACCGGCTGCAGTGCGGTGGCCCAGCCGGGCTCGACGATCTCGTTCAGTGGACGCGGTGCCATGCGCACCACCCTATCGGCCCAACGCCCACCGCCCCGACGGGCCCGTCACCTGGCCCGAAGGCCGGCCCGCCGCACCCCCGGCACGGCCGGTACGACGGCCTGCCGGCGGCGCGGACGGCCCGTCCGGGCCGGTCCGCGGGGCTGCGCCCGGCCGACCGGATCAGCCCACCGGACGGCCCCGCAGCACCACCAGCCGCGGGTCCGCCAGCACCCGGACGTCGGCGCGCGGGTCCTCGGCGTACACCACCAGGTCGGCGGGGGCGCCCTCGGTCAGACCGTCCCGGCCGAGCCAGGCCCGGGCGCCCCAACTGGCCGCCGAGAGCGCCTCGGCGGCCGACAGGCCGGCCTTCACCAGCTCGGCCACCTCCTGCGCGACCAGGCCGTGCGCGAGCGAGCCGCCGGCGTCCGTGCCGACGTAGACCGGGATGCCGGCGTCGTGCGCGGCCGCCACCGTGTCGTAGCGGCGCTCGTGCAGCCGGCGCATGTGGGCGGACCAGGCGGGGAACCGGTGCTCGCCGCCGGCCGCGAGCTTCGGGAAGGTCGCGATGTTGACCAGGGTCGGGACGATCGCCACCCCGCGCTCGGCGAACTGCGGGATCAACTCCTCGGTCAGGCCGGTGGCGTGCTCCACGCAGTCGATGCCGGCGGCCAGCAGGTCGGGCAGCGACTCGGCGGCGAAGCAGTGCGCGGTGACCCGGGCGCCCTCCTGGTGCGCGGCAGCGATCGCCTCGGCCAGCGCGTCGCCCGGCCAGCAGGCCGCGAGGTCGCCGCGCTCGCGGTCGATCCAGTCGCCGACCAGCTTCACCCAGCCGTCGCCGCGGCGGGCCTCCGCGCGGACGTACGCGGGCAGGTCCCCGGGCTCGATCTCGTGCGCGTAGTTGCGGATGTAGCGCCGGGTGCGGGCGATGTGGCGGCCCGCGCGGATGATCCGGGGCAGGTCCTCGCGGTCGTCGATCCAGCGGGTGTCGGCGGCCGATCCGGCGTCGCGGATCAGCAGGGTGCCGGCGTCGCGGTCGGTCAGGGCCTGCTTCTCGCTGGTGGCCTCGTCCACCGCGCCGTGCGCGTCCAGGCCGACGTGGCAGTGCGCGTCGACCAGGCCGGGCAGCACCCAGCCGGAGACCGTCCGGACGTCGTCCGCGGCCGGCCGGTCGAAGGTCACCCGTCCGTCCACCACCCAGAGTTCGTCCCGGACGTCCTCGGGGCCGACCAGCACCCGGCCCTTGATGTGCAGCACCCCAGCGTCGCTCATGACCGCACTCTACCGACGGGTCCGGCCGGGCCGGCGGCGGACGATGGGGCAGACTGGGCGCCGGGGCCCGTCCGCACGGCGTCCTCCGTACACCACGGGCCGCCCAGGCCACCGGTGGGGCGGCCCGGCGGAGGCCCCGCGGGCCCGCCCCGCCAGGCCGGCGGCGGCCCACCGCGACCACCGAAAGGCCGGCCCCGTGAGCCCCTTCCTCGACCTCCCCCCGCTCGGCGCCGCGCAGTTCGCCGCGATCGAGGACAAGGTGGCCGCGCTGCTGCACACCACCGCCGACGTGATCATCACCCAGGGCGAGGCGCTGCTCCCGCTGGAGGCGGCCATCCGCGGCGCGGCGCACCCGGGCAGCACCGCCCTCAACATCGTCACCGGACCGTACGGGCAGACCTTCGGGAACTGGCTGCGGGACTGCGGCGCCGAGGTCGTCGACCTGGCGGTGCCGTTCGACTCCGCCGTCACCGCGGCCCAGGTCGCCCAGGCCCTGCGGGCCGCCCCGGAGATCGACTTCGTCTCGCTGGTGCACGCCGAGGCCGCCACCGGCAACACCAACCCGGTGGCGGAGATCGCCGCGGTGGTGCGCGCGCACGGCGCGCTGCTGATGCTGGACGCCGTCGCCTCGGTCGCCGCCGAGCCGCTGCTGACCGACGCCTGGGGCGTGGACCTCTGCGTGATCGGCGGGCAGAAGGCGATGGGCGGCCCCGCCGGGGTCTCGGCGGTGTCGGTGAGCGGGCGGGCCTGGGAGCGGATCGCCGCCAACCCGGCCGCGCCGCGCCGCTCCTACCTCTCGTTGCTGGACTGGAAGGAGCGTTGGACGGACGCCGGCCGCACCGTGCTCCCGCACGCCCCGGCCCAGTTGGAGATGCTCGCGCTGGACGCCTGCCTCGACCGGATCGCCGCCGACACCCTCGACGCCACCATCGCCCGGCACCGCGCCGCGGCCGCCGCCACCCGCGCCGGGATCCGGGCGCTGGGCACCCTGACCCCCTTCGTCCCCGCGGACGGGCACGCGGCCCCCGTGGCCACCACCCTGCGCACCCCGCCCGGCCTGGACGCCGCCGGGCTGGCCGCCGGACTGGACCCGGCCCTGCCCGTCCAGGCGGGCGGCGGCGCCCTGGCCGCCGGGATGCTGCGGGTCAACCACTACGGCCGGAACGCGTCGCCGGAGGTGGTCCAGGACTGCCTGACCGCGTTCGGCGAGGCGCTGCTGGCCACCGGCGCCGACGCCGACGTGCCGACGGCGACCGCCGCCGCGGCGGCGGCCTGGCGGGCGGCGGGCGGCCCCACCGGGTGACCGGCCGCAGGGGGCCCGGGCCGGAGCGGCCGCGGCCGACGGACCTCGCGAGCACCTTGGGCGAACACGGAGACACTCTCCGTAACACGCATTGATGTATCATACGTTGCCGTATGATTCCTCCCTTGGATGTCTGGTGACCCATGTCCTTCTACGGCCGTCATGACGTACTGCAACAGCTGGCCGGGCACCTGAGCGCGATCGGCGCGCAGGGACAGGGTCGAATGCTCGCGGTCCGCGGCCGCCGGCAGGTCGGCAAGTCCCGCCTGTTCACGCGCTTCGTGGAGGGGTCCGGACTGCCGTACCTCTACTTCACCGCGGTGAAGAACGCCGACCCGCTCACCCAGCTGCAGGGGCTGACGGCCGACCTCGGCACCGCGCGGACCCCCCTCCCGGAGGCCGACACCCTGTTCGCCTCACCGCCGTCCTCCTGGTCGGACGCCTTCGGCCGGCTCGCGCTCGCCTGCTCGCAGACACCCGCCGTCGTGGTGCTCGACGAGTTCCCGTGGGCCGCGGCCACCGACCCGACGCTGGAGGGTGCCCTGCAGAACGCCTGGGACCGCCGGCTGGAGCGGACGCCCGTCCTGCTGGTCCTGATCGGCTCCGACGTCACCATGATGGAACGGCTCACCGAGCACGACCGGCCGCTGTACGGGCGGGCCCGCGAACAGCTGATCCGGCCCTTCAACCCCGCCGAGTGCGCCGAGGCACTGGGCTCCGGCCACGGCCCCATGGACGCCTTCGACGCCCATCTGGTGACCGGGGGCTACCCGCGCCTGCTCCTGGAGTGCGCGACCGCGGGCGGCGCCCAGCGCCTCGTCGAACAGGAGCTGACCGACGAGAACAGCAGCCTCGTGGTCACCGGGCAGCGGGTGGTGGACGCCGAGTTCCCCGACGGACCGCAGGCCCGGCGGGTGCTCTCGGCGATGGGCGGCCACGAGGTGGGGGTGGCCGCCTTCTCCCAGATCGTCGGCCGGCTGCCCGAAGCCGGCAGCACCGCCCAGACCGCGGCGACCCGTGCCCTCAAGACGCTGACCGAGCAGAAGGGCGTCGTCGCGGCGGACGTGCCGGTCGGCGCGCCGCCCCGCGGGAAGCTCCGGCGCTACCGGATCGAGGATCCGTACCTGCGGTTCTGGTTCCGCTTCGTCGAGCAGCAGGTCCCGCACATCTCGCGCGGCCGGGCCGACATCGCCCTCGACGCGTTCAGGCGGGACTGGACGAGCTGGCGGGGCAAGGCCGTCGAACCGCTGGTGCACGAGGCCCTGTTGCGACTGGCGCCCGAACTGCCGGCGCTCGAAGGCGCGGACGAGGTGGGCAGCTGGTGGACCCGCGACAACACCCACGAGTACGACGTCGTGGCCCGGACCGCCCGGACCCGGCGGGTGACGGCCGTCGGCACGGTGAAGTGGCGGGAGCGCAAGCGGCTCACCGCCGGCGAACTGGCGCATCTGGCCGGAGCCCGGGCCGTGGTGCCCGAGGCCGCCGCGGCCCGGCTGGTCACCGTCTGCCCGGCGGGCCTGCACACCGGGGTGAAGCCCGACCTGCACCTGGACGCGGGGGATCTGCTGGCGGCCTGGCGGCGCTGAGGACGGCCGGGCACGCCGGCCGTCCGTGACGGGCACCGGGCTCCGGGGGACGAGGCGCGGGGTCGGTCCGGGCCGCGCGGGCCGGGTGAGGCCCGTGGTCCCGGGCTGCGGAGCGGCTGGGCCCGTGCGAGCCTACGAAGGTGCCAGAGACTACGGAAGACGCCGTACCCGGCGAAGAACCGGGCCGGCCGGCGGGCGCCGCCCTGCTGGCCGCCACCTGCGTCTCGACCCTGGTCGTCAACGCCAACACCTCGGCGGTGAGCATCCTGCTGCCGGCGATCAGCACGGACACCGGCGCCTCCCTCGACACCCTGCAGTGGGCCATCACCGGGTACTCGCTGGTCGGCGCGGCCGTCATCGTCACGTCGGGCGCCCTCGGCGACGTCTTCGGGCGACGGCTGGTCTTCCTCGCCGGGCTGGCCCTGTTCATCGCCTCCTGCGCCGTGATCGCGCTGTCCGGCAGCGGCGCGGGGGTGATCGCGGGCCGGGCCGTCCAGGGCGCCTCGGGTGCCACGATCCTGGCCTGCGGGATGAGTCTGCTGTCGGTGGCGACCTCGGGACAGGGCCGGGTCCGGGCCGTGACCGTGTGGGGCGCCGCGTCGGCGGTCGGCGCGGCCGTCGGGCCGCTGGTGGGCGGCCTGCTGGTGGACGGCATCGGGTGGCAGGGCCTGTTCTGGATCGACGCGGCGATCGCGGCGGCCTGCGTCCCGGTCACGCTGCGCGGCATCGCCGAGTCCCGCGACCCCGACCGCAGCCGGTCGATCGACTTCGCGGGGACGGTGCTGATCGCCGCCGTGCTGGCCCCGGCACTGCTCGCACTGAGCGAGGGCGCGGACTGGGGCTGGACGTCGGCGGGAGTGCTGGGCTGCCTCGCCCTGGCCCTGCTCGCGGCCGTCGCCTTCGTCATGGTGGAGCGGCGGGTGGACGAGCCGCTGGTGGACCTGCGGCTGCTGCGCGACCGCGTGCTGATCGGCGCCACGGTGGCGATCCTGCTCAGCGCCGGCGTGATCAACGGCCTGATGTACCTGGTCAGCCTCTACTTCCAGAACCCCGCCACGCTCGCCCTGAGCCCGTTCCAGGCGGGCCTGGCGACCCTGCCCGCGACCGTGGGCCTGATCGCCGTCACCCCGCTGGTGCCCAGGGCCGTCAAGCGGCTGGGCGTCGGGCCGGTGATCGGGGCCGGCTTCGCGGCGGCGACGGCCGGCTGCGCGCTGCTGGTGCTGGTGCAGGCCGACTGGCGGTACGGGGCGTTCGCCCTGCCGCTGGTGCTGCTGGCCGCCGGCCTGGGTCTCGTCAACGGGCCGGCGAGCTCGGCGTCCACCTCCTCGGTGGCCGAGGACGACGTCGGTGCGGCGTCCGGCATCTCGAACATGGCCCGGTACATCGGTGCCGCCGCCTTCACCGCGGCCGTGGCCACCGTGAACTCGTCCGTCGGCGCGTCGCACCTCGCGAGCGGCGAGGGGACGGCGCAGGCGTTGGCCGCGGGCCTCTCCCGGGCCTGCCTGCTGCTCACCATCGCGTGCGGGGTGGGCATCCTGCTCTCCGTCCTGGCGGCCCGGGCCCGCCGTCGCCGGGTCCGGCCCGGTGCGTACGGGGCGGCGGCGGCCTCGCACGCCCACACCGTCCGCACCGTCGGCGGTGTCGGCGGTGTCAGCGGTGTCAGCGGGGTCGGCACCGCCGGCACGGAGGACGCGCGGTAGGGACGCGCCTCAGGAGGGGGCGGCGGGGGCGTCCGGTCCCGTCCCGGGTCCTGCGGCCGAGCGGGAGAGCACTGTTCCCCGATCGTTCATCTCGGCGGCATCCCCGCCTCATCCACGCCCGGGATGGTCGTCGCAGCGGCATAGTTGGCTATACAACTCTGCCCGGCCGGAAGCGTAGCGAGACGTTTCCGGAAGCACCGGACTAGGAGACACCCATGCCCCTGTCGCCGTACTGGCTGCGCGACAACTGCCCCTGCCCCGAGTGCCGCGACCCGCGCAACGGGCAGAAATTGTTCCAGATCACCGACCTGCCGGACGACCTGGCGATCGTGGAGCGGGACGAGCGCGACGGCCGGCTGGCGGTGCTGTGGTCGGACGGCCACCGCTCACGCTACCCGCTGGAGTGGCTGGACGCCGAGGACACCGGCGGCACCGGCGACGGGCGCAGCGAGGCGGGCAAGCGGCTCTGGGCCGCCGCCGACTTCGCCGCCGGCCTGCCCGAGGCCGACTGGGCGGCCTACCTGGCCGACCCGGCGGAGCGGGCCGCGGTGCTCGGCGCGGTGCTGCGCTCCGGCTTCGCCGTGCTGCGCGGGGTGCCGGTCGTCGAGGGTCAGGTGCTCGACGTCGCCCGGACCTTCGGCTACGTCCGCGAGACCAACTACGGCCGGCTGTTCGACGTCCGGGTGGAGGCCGACCCGAACAACCTGGCCTTCACCAGCGCGGCCATCGCCCCGCACAGCGACAACCCGTACCGCGACCCGGTGCCGACCCTCCAGCTGCTGCACTGCCTCGACAACTCGGCCGTCGGCGGCGATTCCGGCCTGGTCGACGGCTTCCGCGCGGCGGCCCAACTGCGGGCGGAGGACCCGGCGGCCTTCGCGGTGCTGACCCGCACCCTCGTCCCGTTCGTCTTCCGCGACCGCGCCACCGAACTGCGCGCCGACCGCCCGCTGATCGAGCTGGACGCGCTCGGACGGATCCGGGAGGTGCGGTTCAACAACCGCTCGATCAGCACCCTCCGGCTGCCCGCGGCCGAGCTGGACGCCTTCTACGCCGCGTACCGGCGCTTCGCCGCCGTCACGCTGCGCCCGGAGCTCCGGCTGGACTTCCGGCTCGGCCCCGGCGACTGCCTGGTCTTCGACAACGTCCGCCTGCTGCACGCCCGGACGGCCTTCGAGCCGCCCGCCGGCGACGGCACCGGCGGCTCGCGCCACCTCCAGGGCTGCTACGCCGACCTGGACTCGCTGGCCAGCAGCCTCGCGGTGCTGAACCGGCGGGCGGCGGCGCTCGACACCATCGCCGGGTACTTCGAGGGCGAGGGCGCCGCCGAGTACCTGGGCGAGGCCGTCACGCTGGCCGAGCACATGCTGCAGGCGGGCGCGCTGGCCCGGGCGGCCGGGGCCCCTGACCACCTGGTCGCGGCGGCGCTGCTGCACGACGTGGGCCACCTGGGCCCCTCCGGCCCGTCGTCGGGCGAGGAGGGCGTCACCGGGCTGGAGTTGATGGCCGGCCGGGACAACCGGCACAGCGACACCGGCGCCGACTGGCTGGCGCAGTGGTTCGGCCCCGAGGTCACCGAGCCGGTCCGGCTGCACGTGGCCGCCAAGCGGTACCTGTGCACGGCCGAGCCCGGCTACCGGGCCCGGCTCTCCGAGGCCTCCGAGTACACCCTGCGGGTGCAGGGCGGCCCGATGACGGAGGAGCAGGCCGCCGCCTTCGCCGCCCTGCCGGGGGCCGCGGACGCGGTGGCGGTCCGCCGCTGGGACGAGGAGGCCAAGGACGCCGACGCGGCCACGCCCGGCTTCGACCACTTCCGTCCGCTGCTGGCCGCCCTGATGCGCTGACGGCCCGCCGGCGGGGTGACGGGGTGACGGGCCGGGGCTGGGACGGGCCGCCGCCCCGCCGGCGGCCCCTTCGCTCAGCTGCTCAGCCGCTCAGTCGCTGTCCCGCGCGTGGCGTGAGAGCGCCGACGTGGCCAGCGAGTTGTGCACGCTGAAGGCCACCGTCCCCGGCAGGTAGCGGTCCTGCGACCACTCCACCGGGGTGCCGGTCGGGTCGGTGGTGCGGCGGCGCTCGCGCAGCAGCGGGCTGCCGCGCCGGCAGCCGAGCAGCCGGGCGTCCTCGGCGTTCGCGGCGACCACGTCGATGGTGTGGTCGGCGTCGGTGAACAGGATGCCGTGCTCGCGCAGCTGCTCGGTGTGCGAGACCACGTCGGCCGGCAGCTCGGCCACCAGTTCGCCCACCCGGGGCGGGTAGACCGTCCGCTCGACCATCACCGGCGCGCCGGACAGGGTGCGCAGCCGGACGATCGCGTAGACCTCGGCGCCCGGCTCCAGGCGCAGCTGCTCCCGCTCGGCGGCGTCGGCCGGGCGTCGGACCAGCGAGTCCAGGATGCCGCCGGGCTCCTCCCCCATCGACCGGGCCCAGTGGGTGAAGCTGAGCAGCTCCGAGAAGCTCTGCACCCGGGCGTTGCCGAGCACCACCCGGCGGGTGCCGCGGCGCGAGGTGACCAGGCCGTCCGAGCGCAGCACCGCCAGCGCCTGCCGCACGGTGCCGCGGGAGACGCCGTACTGCTCGGCGAGCGCGCCCTCGGCGGGCAGCCGGCCGGCCTCGCCGAAGGCTCCCGTGGTGATGGCCTCGCGGAGGTCGGCGGCGACCTTGCGGTAGAGGGCGGCGCCGCGCTCGGTTCCGGCCGGGCCGGGTGCGGACTGGTCCGGTTCGAGTGCCACGTCAGTCAAGGTCCCTCCTGGGGCGGTGTCCTGCGCAGCCGTACCGGCGCGGACAGGGCTGACCTTATCCGTTGCGCCCTCGAAGCATCGCACCATTCCGATCACCGGCCGCCGGGCGGATTCGACCGTTCCCGTAGCCGCCCCCGGTTCTCGGGCATCCGTTCACCTTCCCGTCACCGGGCTCCGGCGTACTTACCCCCGTCGGCAAAGTTGGCTAGTCAACTCAGCCAGGCTCAGCCCCCTTGAGCCAGGCGGCCAGTCGGGCCGGCCCCACTCTCGCAAACGCATCCCTCGCAGTACGCCCCCTGATCAGGAGACTGACTCGTGACCGTGCACCGTGCCCGTGCCGCCGCCTTCGCGGCCGTTCTGACCGCCGCCGCGCTCTCCCTTTCCGCCTGCGGCTCCGCGGGCTCGACCGCGAAGTCCGGCGACGCCGCCAAGGCCGGCGCCAAGGAGGCCAAGGACGCCACCTCGGCCGCCGACCTCGGCGGGATGGACGCGCTCGTCGCGGCCGCCAAGAAGGAGGGGAAGCTGCACGTCATCACGCTGCCCCGGGACTGGGCCAACTACGGCAAGATCATGGACTCGTTCAAGGCCAAGTACGGCATCGAGATCGAGGACGAGAACCCGGACGGCTCCAGCCAGGACGAGATCAACGCGATCACCTCCCGCAAGGGCCAGGACCGCGCCCCCGACGTGGTGGACCTGGGCAGCGCCTTCGCGCAGTCCGCCGCCAAGGACGGCCTGCTCGCCCCGTACAAGACCGCCAACTTCGACAAGATCGCCGACACCATGAAGGAGGCGACCGGCCTGGCGGTCAACGACTACGGCGGCTACGTCTCGATCGGCTGCGACGCCAAGAAGATCGCCAACTGCCCGAAGACCTTCGCCGACCTGCTCAAGCCCGAGTACAAGGGCCAGGTCGCGCTGAACGGCAACCCGACCAAGTCCGGCTCCGCCTTCGGCGGCGTCTACGCGGCCGCGCTGGCCAACGGCGGTTCGCTGGACAACATCCAGCCCGGCATCGACTTCTTCGGCAAGCTCAAGCAGTCCGGTAACTTCAACCCGGTCGAGTCCACCCCGGCGACCATCGAGAAGGGCGAGACCCCGATCAGCATCGACTGGTCGTACCTCAACGCCGGCTACACCGACGAGTTCAAGACCAAGGGCATCGACTGGCAGGTCTCCGTCCCCAACGACGGCAGCTACGCCCAGTACTACAACCAGGCGATCAACAAGTGGGCCCCGCACCCGGCGGCCGCCCGCCTGTGGCAGGAGTACCTCTTCAGCGCCGAGGGCCAGAACCTCTTCCTCGGCGGCTACGCCACCCCGGCCCTCTTCGACGCCCTGAAGAAGGACGGCACCCTCGACGCGGCCGCCGCCGCCAAGCTGCCGGCCGTCGAGAAGCCCTTCACCACCTTCCCGACCCAGGACCAGATCGCCGCGGCCAAGAAGGTCGTGACCGAGAACTGGACCAAGGCGATCGCGGGCTGATCATCACCATGACAACGGCTCCCACCCCGGTGCCGACCCCGGCCGCCACTGACCACAGTGGCGGCGCGGGGGTCTCCGGCACCGCCTCAGCGACCTCCCCCACCGTTCCCGCGCAGCGCGCCCCCGGCCGGCCCACCACCGGCCGGCGCCGGCTGCGCCCCCGCGCCGGCGGCTGGCTGGCCACCGTCCCGCTGCTCGCCTTCTTCGCGATCAGCTTCGGCCTGCCCGCCGTCGCCATCGCCATCGGCGCCTTCACCGCCTCCAGCGACGCCGAGACCGGCGCCGGCCGGTTCACCACCGACAACCTCACCGCCTCCGTGCAGGGCGCCTACTGGACGGCCCTGCTCAGCAGCGTGAAGCTGTCCGCGCTCACCGCCCTGCTCGGCACCCTGATCGGCCTGCCGATCGCCCAGGCCGTGGTGACCTCCCGCTACAAGGCCGTCCGCGAGGCCGTGCTTTCCGCCTCCGGCGTGCTCGCCAACTTCGGCGGCCTGCCGCTGGCCTTCGCCTTCGTCGCCACCCTCGGCAACGCCGGCGAACTCACCAAACTGCTGCACCTCACCGACCACGGCTGGAGCCTCTACTCCTTCACCGGCCTGACCGTCGTCTACCTGTACTTCCTGGTGCCGCTGATGGTGCTCAGCATCACCCCGGCACTGGACGGCCTGCGGGTGCAGTGGCGCGAGGCCGCCCACAACAACCGGGCCACCACGCTGCAGTACTGGCGTCACGTGGCCCTGCCGATCCTCTTCCCGTCCCTGCTCGGCGGATTCGTGCTGCTCTTCGGCAGCGCCTTCGCCGCGTACGCCACCGCCGCCGCGATGGTCGGCGCCACCGTGCCGCTGATCAGCCGCTCGATCGCCGACGCGCTGTCCGGCAACGTGCTGGTCGGCCAGGGCAACCTCGCCCTCGCCCTCAGCCTCGACATGATCGTGGTGGCCGCCCTCGTGATGGCCGTCTACCTGCCCCTCCAGCGCCGGAGTGCCCGATGGCTCAGCTGATCTCAAGGCTGCGCCTGTGGCGCGGCGCCGTCCTGCTGGTGGCCGGCACGTACTTCCTGCTGCCGATGGCCGCCTCGGTGTGGTTCAGCATCGACGACCCGAAGGGCATCACCTTCGAGGCCTACACCGGCCTGCTGAGCGCCCCCGGCTTCACCGACAGCCTGTGGCTGACCCTGCAGCTCGCCGTGGTGACCGTCCTGGTCGTCCTGCTGCTGCTGGTGCCGGCGCTGATCGCGGTACGGCTCGGCTCGCCGAAGCTGCGCACGGTGCTGGAGGTGGTCTGCACGCTCCCGCTGGTCGTCCCGCCGGTGGCGCTCACCGCCGGCCTGATCGGCGTACTGCGCTGGGGCCCCGACTACCTGATGGACACCCCGTTCTTCCAGACCTTCGTGTTCGTCCAGGACCCGAAGTTCCCACTGGTGCTGGTGATCGCGTACGTGCTGATGTCGCTGCCGCTCGCCTACCGGGCGCTGGACGCCGGACTGCGCGCGGTGGACGTCCGGACCCTGGTCGAGGCCGCCCGCAACTGCGGGGCGAGCTGGCCGCGCGCGGTGTTCACCGTGGTGCTGCCCAACCTGCGCGGGGCGCTGCTGAACGCGTCGTTCCTGACCCTGGCGCTGGTGCTCGGCGAGTTCACCTCCGCCTCGATCCTCGGCTACCAGCCCTTCGCGGTGTGGATCTACTCGGTCGGCAACAGCCAGGCCCAGATGTCCGTCGCGGTCTCGGTGCTCAGCCTGCTGATCACCTGGGTGCTGCTGCTCCTGCTGGCCGCCGCCGGCCGCGAGCGCCGGCACCGCACGCCTGCCCGTCCCTGACACCGTTAGCGAGAAACCCCCATGACCACGGTTACCGCCCACGTTGCCGGCGCACCGCTCGCGCCCGGCAGCGCGACCGTCGAATTCCGTTCCCTGCGCCGCTCGTTCGGCGCCACCACGGCCCTGGACGGGCTCGACCTCACCGTCCACCCCGGTGAGCTGCTCGCCCTGCTCGGCCCGTCCGGCTGCGGCAAGACCACCGCCCTGCGGATCCTGGCCGGCTTCGAGCAGCACGACAGCGGCCAGGTGCTGGTCGACGGCGAGGACATCACCCGGATCCCCGCGCACCGGCGCGACGCCGGCATGGTGTTCCAGTCGTACAGCCTCTTCCCGCACCTGACGGCCGCCGACAACGTCGCCTTCGGGATGCGGATGCGCGGCACCGCCAAGGCCCAGCGGCGCAAGCGCGCGCTGGAGCTGCTGGAGCTGGTCGGCCTGCCGCAGCACGCCGACCGCTACCCGCACCAGCTCTCCGGCGGCCAGCAGCAGCGCATCGCACTGGCCCGCGCGCTGGCGCTGGAGCCGCGCGTCCTGCTGCTCGACGAGCCGCTCTCCGCGCTGGACGCGAAGGTCCGCCTCAGCCTGCGCGAGGAGATCCGCCGCCTGCAGCAGGAACTGGGCATCACCACCCTGTTCGTCACCCACGACCAGGAGGAGGCCTTGTCGATGGCCGACCGGGTCGCCGTCCTGCGGGCCGGGCGCCTGGAGCAGTGCGCGACGCCCTCCGAGCTGTACGCCCGCCCGGCCACCGCCTTCGTCGCCGAGTTCGTCGGCACCATGAGCCGGATCCCCTGCGTGCGCTCCGGCGAGGGCGTCGAGGTGCTCGGCCGCCGCCACCCGGTGGACGGCGAGATCCCCGCCGACGGTGAACTGCACGTGCTGGTACGGCCGGAGAACGTCGGCCTGACCCCCGCCGCGAACGGTCCGGCACTGGTCGTCGCCGCCTCCTTCCTGGGCGCCGTGACCCGGCTGACCGTCCGGCTCGCCGACGGCACCGAGGTCAAGACGGACCTGCCCACCGAGGCCGCCGCAAGCCTGCCGATCGGCAGCACCGCCGACATCACCCTCCCCGAGCGGCCCGTACTGGTGGACCGCCGCCCCGCCTGACGCCGTCGACCGGGGAACCCGCGCGACGAACGGCCTGCCCGTGCCGGCCCGTGCCGGCCCGTGCCGGCCCGTGCCGGCCCGGTGTCTGCCGGGCCGGACCGGCCTGCCACGGCGTGTTCCGGCCTGCGCCGGACGCACGGACGGCCTACCGTACGCGCGGCACCCGCACGACCGGCTCCACCCGAAACACCGAAAAAGGTACCGCCATGCCTGCATCCGACCTGCCCGACGGTAGTTCAGCCGACTCCGGTTCAGCCGACTCCACTTCGGCCGAAGCTGGTTCGGCCAAGGCTGATCCAGCCGGTTCCGGCCTGCCCTGGGCGCCGCCCGCCGCCGTCCTGTTCGACATGGACGGCACCCTGGTCGACACCGAGCACCTCTGGTGGCAGGCCGCCGCCGAGATCGCCGCCGAGCTGGGCCTGACCCTGACCGACCACGACCTGCCCGAGGTGCTCGGCCAGGCGATCGAGCACACCGCAGGACACCTGCACCGCAGCAGCGGCACCACCCGCACCGAGGCGGAGCTGGCCGTGCGGCTCGGGGACAACTTCGCCGGCAAGGTGGCGGCCGAGATCGTGCCCCGCCCGGGCGCCCTCGCCCTGCTCGCCGCGCTGCGCGACGCCCGGGTGCCCACCGCACTGGTCTCGGCCTCCCCCCGGCGGGTGGTCGACCTCGTGCTCGGCAGCCTGGGCCGCGACTGGTTCACCGTCACCCTGGCCGCCGAGGACACCGAGCGCACCAAGCCCGCGCCCGACCCCTACCTCGCGGCCGCCGGCCTGCTCGGCCTCGACCCGGCCGGCTGCGTCGCCGTCGAGGACACCCCGACCGGAGTCGCCTCCGCCCACGCGGCCGGCTGCGCCGTGCTGGCGGTGCCCTCGGCCGTCCCGATCGCCGCCGCGCCGCGGGTCACCCTGCTCGACAGCCTGGAGCGGGCCGATCTGGCCCTGCTCGGGAAGCTCGCCGCGGCCCGGGCGGTTTGACGGACCATGCCCTATCTCCTGCTGAGCCTCGCCATCGTCAGCGAAGTCTGCGCGACCAGTTGCCTGAAGCTCACCGAGGGCTTCAGCCGGCTCTGGCCGAGCCTCGGCGTGGGAGTGGGCTACGTGCTCTCCTTCGTCCTGCTCGGGCAGGCCCTGAAGCACATACCCGTCTCCGTCGCGTACGCGGTGTGGTCCGGGGCCGGCACGGCCGCCGTGGCCGGCATCGGCGTCCTCGCCTTCGGCGAGAGCCTGGGCCGGGCCCAGTGGCTGGGCCTGGCCCTGATCATCGTGGGCGTGGTGGCGCTGAACCTGCGCGGGGGCCACTGAAGCCGGGCGAGGCGGGCGGGGCGCCTCCGCGCGGCCCTCTTGGCACCTGCGGGGTCGGGGCCGACCCGGCCCCGCGGGTCGTCTCGTGCGGGGGCGGGTCATGGGGTCGTCAGGTGCTGTGGTGGGCGGGTGCGGTCTGCGGTTGATTATGTAGGCCGGTCTACCTGCGGGGTGGCCGCGCGACGGAGGTTCGTGACGGCTACCGGCCGGCCGACGGTGGGGAGCGGCCGCCCTGCGGGCGGAATATGTAGGCCGGTCTATCCGCGAAGTGCAGCCGCCGCCAGGGCGGGCGCGGGCGCCACCCGCCCTGGCGGCGAGGCGAAGCCCGTGGACAGAATATGTAGGCCGGTCTATTCTTTCGCCATGGGAGCAAAAGGCGAGGAGACACGTGCCCGGCTGGTCGCCGCCACCCGGACGCTCATCGAGGCGCAGGGTTACTTCGGCACCGGGCTCAACCAGGTGCTGGCCGAGAGCGGGGCACCCCGAGGCTCGCTGTACTTCCACTTTCCCGCCGGGAAGGACCAGTTGGTCACGGCAGCCCTGACCGAAGCCGGGCTGGAGATCAGCGGGCTCATCGACTCCTTCACCCGCGAGAAGCTCAGCGCGGGGGTCCTGGTCCGGCGTCTGCTGGACGCCTTCGCCGACCGCATGGAGGGGTCCGGCTACACGAAGGGCTGCCCGATCGCCACCGTCGCCCTGGAGGTGGCGGGCGGGAACGAGGAACTGCGGCGGGTCTGCGCCGAGGCGTACGACGACTGGCAGCAGGCGCTGGCGGCACAACTGGTCTCGGAGGGCCGGACGCCCGAGGCCGCCGACGCCGCCGCCGGCGCGGTGCTCGCCCAGTTCGAGGGCGCACTGCTGCTCGCCCGGGTGCGCCACAGCCGCACACCGCTCGACCAGGCTGCGCGCGCCACCCAGTTGCTGCTCACCACCTCCTGAGGCCGGTCGGGGTTCGGATGGCGAGCGGGAGACTCGTCGGGACGCAAAAATATGTAGACCGGTCTACTCCGAGCCGGCCCTGACCACACCCGAGCCCGCCCTACAAGATCAGGCGTGCCGAACCCCGGCGCCGGGCGCCACCGGGACCCGTCCCGCTCGGACTTCGACCCGCACCCGGGCAAGCCCTCCTCGCGAGCCTCACCTGTTCCGGCGCGCCTGACCGGCCGGCCGCCGGACGCCCCACACGCAACCCCTGCCCCTCCCACGCCCCACGCCCCTCCCGCGCCCCACACCCCTCCCGCACTTCCCGCCATTCCCAAATTATGCAGATCGGTCTACCGAAAGGTGCTCGCATGCCATCCCCCACCAACCCCACGCCCACCAACCCCACGCCCACCAACCCCATGCCCAACCCCACGCCCAACCCCACGCCCCCACCCGCACCCACCGCCCTCGTCCTCGGCGCCACCGGCTTCATCGGCCGCTGGCTCGTCCTCGAACTCCTCTCCTCCGGCCGCACGGTCGCCGCGGCCGTCCGAGGCGGCAGGAAGCGGGACGGCGAGCTCCGCAAGTGGCTCGGTGCGCACGGCGCGGACGAACGCGGGCTCCTGACGGTCGAAGCCGACATCACCCGCCCCGGACTGGGCCTCAGCCCGGCCGACGACGCGCACCTCACGACCGTCCGCGACGTCTTCAACACGGCCGCCCTCTACCGCTTCGGCCTGTCCAGGGCCGAGGCCCACGCGGCCAATGTCGACGGCGCGCTGCACGCCCTGCGCTGGGCGGCCACCCGGCCCCGACTCCGCCGCCTCGTGCACATCTCGGGCTATCGCGTCGGGACCGGCCCCGCCGTCTTCCCGCTCCCGCCCCACGAGGCCGACGAGCGGTACGCCCGGCTCGGCGCGTACGAGGCCTCGAAGCTGGAGGGCGACGCGGCCGTCCGTGTCGAGGCGGTTCGGCTGGGGGTGCCGCTGACCGTGGTGAACCCGAGCAGCGTGATCGGACACTCCGTCACCGGCGAGGCGGGCCAGTACATCGGCCTGGCAAGCCTCGTCGAGCAGTTGTGGCACGGCCGCCTCCCGGCACTCCCCGGCAGCCGGCGGACCTTCCTGCCCGTGGTGGCGATCGACCATCTGGCCCGCTTCCTGGCCGCTGTGCCCGAGCACGACAGCGGCCCGCTCAGCGTGCACGCGGTGCTCGACCCGATGACGCCCGATCTGCCGGAGCTGGTCGCGCTGGTGGCCGCCCACCTCGGTGTGCGCGCGCCGCGTCGCCTCATCCCGACGACCGTCCTCCGCCGGCTCCCCCGGGCGCTCACCCGCACCGATCCCGAGACGCTCTCCTTCATCTCGGAGGACCGCTACGACACCTCCTCCGCCGAGCAGTTGGCGGAGGCCGCCGGTATCGGGCATCCGCCGGTCGAGGACCTGCTGCGGCGGTGGGCCGCCCGTTTGGTCGCGGATCGCTTCGGCACCGCAGCGACCGGCGCCGAAGCAACCAGCGGCGAAGCAACCGGCGGCGAACCGATCGGTGCTGCGGCCGTCGGTGCAGCTCCCGGCCGGCCGGCCGGCTCCTTCGTCGGGCTCGCCGGGAGCCGCAGCTACGTGACCGGTGAGCGGGAAGCACCCGGGTACGTCCTGCTGCACGGCCTTCCGTTCGACTCCACCGGTTGGCACGCGGTCGTGGACCACCTCCCGGCGCCGTCCCTGCTCGCCGACCTGCCGGGGCTCGGCCGCTCGTCGCCCGCCACCGGGAGCACCTCGCAGTGGCTCACCGACCTTCTGGCGCCGGTCCGTTCACGGCCGGTGATCGTCGCACACTCGGCGGCCGCCGGTCCCGCGCTGGCCTACGCGACGGCGCACCCCGAGCGGGTTTCCGCGCTGGTACTGGTGGCGCCGTACTTCCTGCAGCCACGCCCGCGCCGGGCGGTCCGGACCGTGCCGATCACGGCCACCGTCCTGCGCCGGGCCTCGGTCGGCTTCCTGGCCGGCGCCCTGCTCGGCCCGGGCCCGCACAGCGCGGAGGCCGAGGCCAGGGTGTCCGCCGCGGTGCTCGGCCTGCGTCGGCCGGGGGTGGCGGGACGAACCGCCCGCCGGCTGCGGAGCCTGCAAAGGCCGCTGGAACGGTCGAAGTTGTCGGAACTGCTGCGGTCCTGCCCGGTGCCCGTGCGACTGGTGGTCGGCGAGTACGACCCGCTGACCTTGGCCGTACCGGCCAACCCCGCGATCACCCTCCCGGCCGTGACCGTGCCGGGCGCGGGCCACTATCCGCAGCTGAGCCATCCGGACCGACTGGCCGAGGTCCTGGCCGAGTTGACCAACCTGACTGCACCGGCGGACCCGTCCGCCACCGACCCGGCGTCCACCGCCCTGACGTCCACCGCCCAGGCGTCGACCAACCTCACGTCGACCAACCTGACGACGTCCACGGACCCACGTCGCCCAACCCGAGCTCGACCAATCTGACCCCCACGGACCCGACCGCAGCGACGTTGGACGTCCGACCGTGATCCCTCGGCCGGCGGCCGCACCCGTAGCCGCCGGCCGACGACCCCCGTCCCCGCCGCCGTCCCCGTCCCCGTCCCCGTCCCCCGGGCCGTATCCCCTCGCCGGAATACACCGAACGCGAGCCCAACCCCAACCGAAGCCCAACCGAAGCCCCGACCCCGGCCCCAACCCCAACCCCGGATCACCCTCGCGGACCCACCCCGCCCGTACAGCCCTGGAGTTACCGCGCGCCCCGGCGGCCGGTAACTCGCCGTTCACGCGCAGTACTCCGCCCTTCGGGTCAATAGGCCTCCAGTTGTGCAACCAACTTGACCTGAAGGATCCTCGTGGCCACAGGCAGCACCCTCACCCTCAGCTCCCCCGCCGGCCCCGTCGAAGGCGACAAGCTCACCTTCCACTGGACCACCGGCGCTCCCGATGCCAAGAACTGGGTCGGCATCTACGACGGCACCCGCCAGCCCGGCACCGGTTCCTCGCTGCTCTGGAAGTACACCCCCGGTGCCTCGGGGGACGTCCAGCTGGACACCTCAGCACTGACCGGCGGGCCGTACACGGCCTACCTGTTGGCGAAGGACGGCTACGGCATCCTGGCGCAGAGCACGCCGTTCACCTTCCGGCCGAAGCCCGCCGTGCTACGGCCGCATGCGGCGGTGGACGCGCTGACCGCGACCGCCGTTGCACCGGGCGGGGCGGTCACCGTGAAGCTCGGCAAGCTGTGGTGCCGGCCGGCGGGCAACCCGGCCGGCACCGCGACGTTCCGCCGGATCGGCGGGGACGGCTGGCTCTCCGTCGCGGCGGACGGGACGGTCACCGGCACCGCGCCCGCCACCGCCCCGGCACACCCGGCCCTGGTCACCGTCGGGGTCAAGGACAGCGCGGGCGCCACCGACACCGTGACCGTCCTGGTGCCCGTCCGCGCCGCCGCCGGACCGCTTCAGCTCAAGACCGCCGCCTGGAACCTCTGGGACGCCGGCACCCACGTCACCGACGCGCTGGAGAAGCAGCTGCGGGTGATCCTGACCCAGGGCCTGGACGTGGTCGCGCTCCAGGAGACCGCCGGCACCGCGGCCCAGGCGCTGGCCGACGCCCTCGGCTGGTACGCCTACCAGAGCTCCGGCAGCGTCGGCGTGCTCAGCCGCTACCCGCTCACCGCCGTCACCCCCGTGACCACCGCCCTGCCCGCCGCCGGTGTCACCCTGCAACTGCCGGGCGGCCGCTCGGCCCGCTTCTGGGCCGCCCACCTGAGCGAGGCCGGCTACGGCCCGTACGCCGTGCAGGACGGCCAGAGCGCGGCCCAGGTGGAGGCGGCGGAGAACGCCTCCGTCCGGCTGCAGCAGGCCAAGGCGCTGGCGACGGCGGTCAAGGCGGACATCGCCACCGGCGTCCCGGTGCTGCTGGCCGCCGGTCTCGCCTCGCCGTCCCACCTGGACTGGACGGCGGCCACCGGCCGGCCGCTCAACTGGCCGGTCACAGTGGCCCTTCAGGCCGCCGGGCTGACCGACGCGTTCCGCGCCGCGCATCCCGACCCGGTCGCCCTGCCGGGGAACACCTGGTCGCCCACCCGCAAGGTCCGGGGCAGCAAGCCGGAGCCGCAGGACCGGATCGACCAGGTGCAGTTCGCCGGCCCGCTCACCCTGGCCGAGGCACACACCCTGGCCACCGGCTGGCCGCAGGCCGACCCCGCGACGGCCGCCAACGAGTGGCCCTCGGACACCGCCGCCGCCGTCGCCACCTTCACCCTCTGAGAGGCCGGTCCACCATGCCTGAGCTTTCCCGCCGCAGCTTCGTCGGCGCCACCGCGGCGGCCGGCGCCACCGCCCTGGTCGGCCTCCCCGCCGCCGCCACGGCGGCCGCAGCCGCAACGGCCGCCGGCAGCATCGCGGACGTGAAGCACGTGGTGATCCTGATGCAGGAGAACCGCAGCTTCGACCACTACTTCGGCACCCTCAACGGTGTCCGCGGCTTCAACGACAAGCAGGCGCTGCAGTTCCCCGACGGCAGCGACGTCTTCCGCCAGCCCGACACCGCCCGCAGCGACGGCGGCGCCATGCTCCCGTACCGGATGGACACCTCCAAGTACAACGCGCAGAACGCCGGCGGCCTGGCGCACGACTGGGCCACCGGCCACCAGGCCATCAACAACAGCGCCATGAACAAGTGGATCGCCGCCAAGGGCGAACGCACCATGGGCTACTTCACCCGCGCCGACATCCCCTACCAGTACGCCCTCGCCGACGCCTTCACCCTCTGCGACGCCTACTTCTGCTCGCTCGCCGGCCCCACCGACCCCAACCGCCTCTACCTCTGGACCGGCACCGCGGGCCCCGGCCGCGACGGCACCACCGGGCCCTGGATCGACAACACCCCCGTCACGGACAACCCCGTCGCCGACTGGACCACCTACGCCGAGCGCCTCCAGGCGGCCGGTGTCAGCTGGCGGGTCTACCACAACCCCAGCAAGGACGACCGCACCGGCGACTACGACGACAACGCCCTGTCGTACTTCAAGCAGTTCCACAACTTCCCCAGCACCGACCCGCGTTACATCAACGCGATGACCAAGTTCGATCCGGCCGCCTTCGACGCCCACTGCAAGGACGGCACCCTGCCGACCGTCTCCTGGCTGGTGGCCCCCTACCTGTTCTCCGAACACCCCAACGCCGGCCCCGCCTACGGCGCGCACTGGGTCAACACCGCCCTCCAGTCCCTGATGTCCAACCCCGCCGTGTGGCAGCACACCGTCTTCCTCGTCATGTACGACGAGAACGACGGCTACTTCGACCACATGGTCCCGCCCACCCCCGAGGCCGGCACCCCCGAGGAGTTCACCCAGGGCCGCGCCATCGGCCTCGGCAACCGCGTCCCGCTCTGGGTCGCGTCCCCCTGGACCCGCGGCGGCTACGTCAACTCCCAGGTCTTCGACCACACCTCCGTCCTCCAGTTCCTCGAGAAGGTCACCGGCGTCCAGGAGCCCAACATCTCCGCCTGGCGCCGCGCCGTCTGCGGCGATCTCACCAGTTGCTTCGACTTCAGCAACCCCGACACCACCGTCCCGGCCCTCCCCGACACCACGGCCCTGATGGCCAAGGCCGATGCGGGCACCAAGCTCCCGGCCGTCCCGCTCCCCGCCAACGGCACCCAAGCGATACCGGTCCAGGAGCCGGGCACCCGCCCGTCCCGCCGGCTTCCGTACCGGCCGTGGGCGGACGCGACGGTCGACCGGACGACGGGCGTGGTCACCTGCACGCTGGCGAACCAGGGGTCGGTGGCGTTCCCGTTCACCGTGTACCCGAACATCGTGTTCCCGTTCGCGGGCACGCCGTTCACGGTCGCGCCGGGTGCGCAGCGCACCTACACCTGGGACGCCGCCACCACGGACGGACGCTACGACTTCACCGTGCACGGCCCGGACGGCTTCGTCCGCCGCTTCGCCGGCACCGTGGTCCGGGCGGGCCAGGACGACGTCGCCGTGCCGTCCGTCGCCGCGGCCGTCCCGGCCCCCGGCGCCACGACGGTGGCCGTACTGCTCGCCAACAGCGGCCGGACTGAGACGTCGTTCACCCTGACGCCGAACGACTTCGCCGGCGCCGCGCAGACCGCCTGGGTCGCCCCCGGCGGCAGCGCCACCGTCAACTGGCCCCTTGATCAGGGGCGTTACGACCTGACCGTGACGGCGGGCACCGGTACCCGGTTCGCCCAGCGGTACGCGGGCCGTCTGCACTGAGCCCGGCTCCGGCCCGGTGCCGCCCTCGCTAGGGGGCGGCACCGGGCCGGCCGGGCCGGCCAGGCTCGCGGGCCGCTGGCCGCTGGCCGCTACCTGAGCGCCAGGTAGGCGTGGGTGTAGACGCAGGTCAGGCCGATGCCCCAGTCGTCCGCGTCGTCGCGCCGGAGCGCCGGGTCGGCGAAGGCACGTCGCAGGCCCTCGAAGGGGATCACCGTGAACTCGTTCCGGTCCGGGGCGGGTCTGTACCGCACCTCGATCCAGCCGTCGCGGACCAACGGCAGCAGCGGCGCGAGTTGGGCGTCCACCAGGCCCGCGCGGTCGGACTCGTCGAGGTCGTCCGGGAGGTCCGCCCAGATCCCGAACGGGCCGGTCAGCATCCCGCTGGCCTCCATGGCGCAGATCATCACGTCCCGTTGGTCCTGGTCCAGTTCCTCCCAGGCGGGCGGGGCGGGACGGGCGGCGGCGTCGGGAACCGCGTAGCGGTCCCGGCGCCAGTCCTCGCCCACCGCCTCGGTGGCGGCGAGACGGTACCGGTCCGGCGGCCGGGGGTTCCAGAGCCAGGTGGACGGCCGGCCGAGGAGATCCCGCAGCTCCGCCCCGACGACCGCCGGATCGTCCTCGGCCGGGAAGCTCCCGCGCAGCCTGCGAACGGTGACCAGTCCGCGCTCGGCCAGGTCGAGGGTCAGCGCCGCGAACGCGGGCACCAGCGCCCGCTGTTCGTCCTCGGTCCAGCTGCGCGGAGGCGGGGCCTCCGCCGCGCCCGCCCAGCGCAGGGCGGTGCCGTACACCTGGATCTGCCCGGCAAGCGAGCCACCGGACATGGCGGCCCGCAACAGGGTCTGTTCGGCGACGGTCAGTGAGTCCCAGGCGTGCACGTCGAGCATTCTCGCAGGCCGCCCGCGCGCCGGGGCGGGCCCGGTCAGCGGGCCAGCCGCCCCATCAGGGAGGAGGCCGCGGCGATGCCGGCGAGGGCCGCGAGGATGAGCACGCCGAAGTCCAGCCAGAGGTGGGAGGGGGTGCCCAGCAGCAGGCCGCGCAGCGCGTCGACCTGGTAGCTGAGCGGGTTCACCTTGCTGACCGCCTGGAGCCAGCCCGGCATCAGGGCGACGGGGTAGAGGGCGTTGGAGGCGAAGAAGAGCGGCATGGTGATGGCCTGGCCGATGCCCATCAGGCGGTCCCGGGTGAGCACGATGCCGGCGATGGACATCGAGAGGCAGGAGAAGAACGCCGATCCGAGCACCACCACGACCACCACCCCGAGCAGGCGCAGCGGGTTCCAGGTCATCGCGACGCCGAGCACGGCGGCGATGAGGATCACCACGACGGCCTGGATCACCGACTTCACCCCGGCGGCGAAGGCCTTGCCGGCCACCAGGGCGGAGTGCGGGGTGGGGGTGACCAGGAGTTTGGGGAGCACGCCCGAGTCGCGCTCCCAGATGATCATGATCCCGTAGAAGATCGCGATGAACATCGCGGACTGGGCGATGATCCCCGGCGCCAGGTAGTCCAGGTACGGGATGCCGCCGGTCGGGATCACGTGCAGCCGGGTGAAGGTCTCGCCGAAGATCAGCAGCCAGAGGGCCGGCTGGACGGCGCGGGTGTACAGCTCGGTGCGGTCGTGCCGCAGTTTCTGCAGCTCGACCACGCACATCGCGCCGACCCGGGCGGGGAAGACCCGCCAGCCGGGGCGGGCCCTCGGCGGGACGCCGAGCAGTCCGGCGGCCGGGGCGGCCGGGCTCTCAGCCGACCCGGGACGCGGTACGACGGGTGTTGCGGACATCGCGGAACTCCCCTCCTGCCTGCTCGTCGGTGAGGCCGCTGCCGGCGAAGTGCCGGAAGACGTCCTCCAGGGTGGGCGCCGGGCCGTCCGCCTCGCCGGACCGGGCCCGCCGGTCGGCGAGTTCGGCCTTGAGCCGGCCCGGCGTGCCGAGCGCCCGGACCCGGCCCCGGTGCATCAGGGCGAGGCGGTCGCAGTACTGGTCCGCCTCGTCCATGTAGTGGGTGGTGACCAGCACGGTCATCCCGGTCGCCGCGCGGACCTCGGTCAGGCGGTCCCAGACGCTGGTGCGGGCGATCGGGTCGAGCCCGATGGTCGGCTCGTCCAGGATGAGCAGCCGGGGGGCGCTGACCAGGGCCTGGGCCAGCTCCAGCCGGCGGACCATGCCGCCGGAGTACGTCCCCGCCATCCGGTCGGCGGCGTCGCCGAGCCCCACCGCCTCCAGCGCCTGGACGATCCGCGGCGCGCGCTCGCGGCGCGGCACGTCGTAGACCCGGGCGAACAGTTCGACGTTCTCGCGTCCGGTCAGGTTGGCGTCGGCGGAGAGCTGCTGCGGGACGTACCCGAGCAGCCGCCGGACGGCCATCCGCTCCCGCGCCACGTCGAGGCCGAAGACCTGGACCATGCCGGCGGGCACCGGCAGCAGTGTGGTGATCGCCCGGATCGCCGTCGTCTTGCCCGCGCCGTTGGGGCCGAGCAGGCCGAACACCTCTCCCGGCGCGACCGTGAGGTCCACCCCGTCGACGGCTCTGGCCCCGCCGAAGCTGTACGCCAGGCCGGTGCAGCTCAGCGCGTCGGCGGTGTCCGTGCCGGTGCGGTCGGTCATCGCGCGGCCTCCTCCTCGTGCAGGTTGGCGGCCAGCCGGCGCAGCGCCGGCAGCGCCGCGGCGAGCGAGGCCCGGTCCTCCTCCGACAGCCGGTCCAGCTGTTCGCGCAGCAGCGCCGCCCGGCGTTCCTCCCAGGCCCGCAGCCGGCCCGCCGCCGCCGGGGTGACGCGCAGCAGCGCCGCCCGGCCGTCCTGCGGGTCGGGCTCCCTGCTCAGCATCCCCAGCCCGATCAGCTGCCGGACCAGCGTCGACACCGAGTTCCCGGCGAGCCGCAGCTCCTCGGCCGCCTCCGAGACCCGCAGCCCCGGCCGGGCCCCGACCAGCCGCAGCAACTCGACCTGCGCGCCGCGCAGCCGGGGCTCGGGCACTCCACGCCGGAGCCGGCGCCGCACCAGCCGGTTGATACCGACCAGCAGCCCTTCGAAGTCGCCGGGGAGTGCCGAGTCGTCCATACCTCGATTTTAGCTCTCACTGAGAGCAAAAAGCTCGGGAAATCCCGAACCCGCCCCCGGACACGCCGGAGCCCCGCCGCCCTCGGAGGGACGGCGGGGCTCCGCAGTGGACCGTCCGCTCAGACGGCGCCGGACTCGCCGCGTGCGGCGGCGGCCACGAACGCCTGCCAGGCGCCGGCGGGGAACACCCGGGCGGGCCCCTCGGGGTCCTTGGAGTCGCGGACGGGCATCACGCCCGGGAAGCCGGGCGCCAGCTCGACGCACCGGCCGCCGTTGTCGCTGTGGCTGGACGTGCGGCAGAGAGCGCCGGTCAGGTCAACGTGCCTGTTCATCACAGCAGTTCCTTCCGCATGGCGCGGATCATGGACAGGGGATCAGCCTGCGACAGCGCTTCGACCTGCAGCCGATCGGAGTTCCGGACGGAGCGCGAGCCGGCCTCCCGCGGCTGAGGCGGGCGCGGGCGGACGGGGTCGCACGGCTGGCGCCCCCGGACGCCCTGCCCCGCCGCTGCGTCGGCCCACGCTCAGCCCACGCTCAAACCGCGGGCAGCCCGCGCTCAAACCGCGAGCAGCCCGCGATCAGCCCGCGATCAGCTTCGGCAGCTCGGTGATCGAGGCCAGGACGTGGGTCGCGCCGTCCGCGCGCAGCCGCTCCTCACCGTGCGCGCCGGTGAGGACGCCCGCGACGACCGGGGCGCCGGAGCGGGTGCCGGTGAGCATGTCGTAGCCGGTGTCGCCGGCGACGGCGATCTGCCGGACGGAGTCGGTACCGGTGCGGAGCAGCGCGGTGAGCACCATGTCCGGGTAGGGGCGGCCGCGGCCGGCCTCGGCCGGGCAGAGGGTGAGGTCGGCGATGCTCTGCCAGCCGAGGGCGTTCAGGATGCTGTCCTGGGTGGCGCGGGAGAAGCCGGTGGTGAGGACCACCTTCCGGCCCTGGCCGCGGAGTTCGGCGATGGCCTCGGCGGCGCCGGGGATGGCGGCGCAGTGCCCGGCGCCGACCAGGTCGTGGTAGGCCTCCTCGAAGGCGAGGTTGGCGCGCTGGGCCTTCTCCTCCTCGCCGAAGAGGTGCCGGAAGACCGAGATCTTGGACTCGCCCATGGTGGCGTGGACGTGCTCCAGCATGCGCCGGTGCTCGGGGCTGTCGGCCTCGACCCCGAGGGCGGCGGCGGCGGAACGGAAGGCCAGCTCGACCAGGCCGTCGTCGGCGACGGTGGTGCCGGCCATGTCGAGGACGACCAGACGGATGTCGGTGCTCATGGTCAGGATTCCTTAAGGATCGGTGCGTTCGGGTGCGAGGGGGCAGGCCGGGCGGGGTGCGGGGGCGGGCCTCAGAGGCCGGCGAGGTCCGCGGTGGTCTCGGCGATGGCCGGCGAGCAGGTCATGCCGCGCCCGCCGGGGCCGGTGACCAGCCAGACGCCGTCGCGCAGCTGCTCGCGGTGGACCACCCGGGAGCTGTCGGTGCACTGGGCGTAGACGCCGGCCCAGCGGCGGCGGATCCGGGGCAGCCGCCGGCCGAGCAGCTCCTCGGCGACGGAGACGAGGTGCTCGTACGGCGCCTCGTCGACGTCGAAGGCGAAGGGGTGCTCGTACTCGTGGGTGTCGCCGATGGTCAGGCCGCCGTCCTGGCGCTGGACCATCAGCAGCTGCATCTTGTGCTCGGCGGCGACCGGCGGCTGCGGCTGGACGCTCTTGAGCTGCTCCAGCGCGTCACCGGCGAAGGCGGGGTAGTAGCGGAAGCTGTCGCCGTCGGCGACGGAGGTGGTGAGCGGCTCGTCCAGCGGGTCGGTCTGCATCATCTGCAGCCGGACGCGGCGCACCGGCAGTTCGGGGGCGAGTTCACGGATCAGGCCGCCGGTCCAGGCGCCGGTGCAGAGGATCACCAGGTCACCGGTGTGCACGTCGCCGTGGTCGTCGCGGACGGCGTTCTCGCCGATCACCTCGCGCACCTCCCGTCCGGGCAGGAAGGTGTAGCGACCGGTGGCCTGCAGGGCCGCGCGCAGCGCGGGCTGGGCGGTCCGGGGCTCGACGGCGCCGTCCTGGCCGCACCACAGGGCGCCGAGCAGCTTGCCGCGCAGGGCGGGGTTGGCGGCCTTGGTCTCCGCCGGGTCGAGCAGGCGGTAGCCGCGGGCGGCGGCGTCGGGCAGGGTGGTGGCGTGCTCGGCGACGGCCAGTTCGGCCTCGGTCCGGATCGCGGTGAGCGAGCCGTTGGCGCGGAACCCGAGTGCGGGCACCCGCTCGCCGATCCGCTCCCACAGTTCGCGGGCGCGCAGTGCGGTGGCGAGTTCCTCGCCGGCGGCCCGGCCGCTGACCCAGACCAGCCCGAAGTTGCGGACGGACGCGCCGCGCGCCTCGGCCTCGCGCTCCAGGTGGACGACCTCGTGGCCGCGCTCGACGGCCTGCCAGGCGTGCATGCTGCCCAGGACGCCTGCTCCTACAACGATGATTCTCATGCGGCCAGGCTGTCGCCTGGAGGTGGCCGCGAGGGGTCCGAATCGCGGCGCGCAGGTGAATGGCCCAGAAAGTTGTACAGACAACACGCCCTTGATCACCGGGTTCGCCGGAGCCCGCGGACACCCCGGCCGGGCCGGCCGGCCCGGGATCGGCGGATCGGCGGACGGGCGGACGGGCGGATCGGCGGATCGGCGGATCGTCCGGCCCGCGGCCCCGCGCCCGCCCGGCCTCAGCGCAGAACCGTCGCCCGCAGGTAGTTGCGCCGCCCGAAGTGCGGCTCGTCCACCGCCGTCAGCTCCTCCACCTGGAAGCGGTAGAGCGCCGCGGCCCCGGCGCCGGTCAGGAACTGCTCCCGGACCTCCGGGTCCTGGGCGAACGAGGGGTAGCGGCCCTGGTACGCGGCGAGGGCCGCCTCCGCCTGCCGGCCCCACGCCTCGCAGGCGCTTCCGGTCAGCTGGACCCCGCGCAGCTGCTCGCCGAAGACCGGGGGCGGCAGGAAGACGGTGGCGGCGGCTCTCGCCTCCTCCGCCAGGTGGCGGCTGTGCCTGGTCGAGCGCTCGCTGACGTAGTAGAGGACGAGGTCCTCGTCGTAGGCGAAGAAGGCCAGGTTGGCGTGCGGCCCGCGCTCGGGACCGGCGGTGGCCAGGGTGAGCACCATGCTCTCGGCCAGGATGCCTTCGACGCCCTTGCGGAACTCCTCGGCGGGCCATTCGCCCTGCGTGATGTCGAGCCGGTACGGCATGGCGCATCCCTCCGCTGGAACGACAGAGCCGGGCGTGGACCCCGGTGTTCGGGGGCCCTCGCCCGGCTCACATGCTCTCCCCGCCGGCCCGGCCGCACAAGAGTGGCGGACGACCGTCCCGGTCAGTCCGCCGGCATCCGCGCCGGGGTCTCGCGGGGCATGCCAGGACCGGCCGGACCGGCACCCAGCAGCGCCCCGAGCGGCCCCGCCCGCCCCCGGTCCACCAGCGGGGCGGCCCGGCCGGCCGCCAGCGCGAGCGGCACGCCGACGGCGGTGCCGACCAGCGCGCCGACCAGCACGTCGTGCGGGTAGTGCACCCCCACCCAGACCCGGGACAGGCCCATCAGGGCGGCCGCGACCCAGCCGGTCCAGGCCAGCGCGGTCAGGCCGAGCCCGCGGAAGGCGAACCAGAGCGCGGCGGCGGCCGCGAAGGCGATCACCGTGTGGTTGCTGGGGAAGGACCAGTCACCGGCGCCCGGGCAGGTCTCCAGCGAGACGGTGCCGGCGATCTGCGCACAGGGGCGGACCTCCTCCACCAGGCTCTTGAACACGGAGTTGACCAGGTACGCCACGATCACGACGAACGGCGAGGCCAGCACCCGGGCCAGCACCACGGAGTCGGCGCCGCGGGCCCGCCACCAGGCGTACAGCATGAGCAGCGCGAACAGGCCGAGCCCGACCGCCGACCAGACCTTGACCAGCTCGTCCAGCCAGTGCGGGGCGCGGTCGGCCCAGCCGACGACCCGGCTGTAGAGGCCGCCGTCGATGCCGCTGCCGTCGTAGGCGAGCAGGGCGCGCGGCCCGGCCGGGAGCCCCGGGGGCACGGTGGCGGTCACTCGTCACCTCCGCCACGGCGCCCCTTACGGGCGCGGAACAGTTCAAGAACAATGGGAATCACGGAGACAACTACTACCAGACCGATGATGGGTAGCAGATAACGGTCGATATCCGGCACGGACGATCCGAGGGCGTATCCGGCCATCGTCACCCCGACGGCCCACACGGTGCCGCCCACCACCTGCCAGAGGGTGAAGGTGCGCAGCGGCACGTCGAGGACGCCGCAGAGCGGGTTGAGCACGGTGCGCACCACGGGGATGAACCGGGCCAGCACGATCGCCTTGCCGTAGCCGTACCGGACCAGCAGCTCCTCGGCGCGTTCGACGCCGTGGTGCAGGCTCCTGCTGTTCGACCGGCGCAGCAGGGCGTGCCCGCCCTGGCGGCCGATCAGGTAGCCGACCTGGGCCCCCACCAGTGCGCCGAACACGGCGGCCGGGATCACCTGGTAGAGCTGGAGCCGGGGGCCGTCGGTGGCGCCGGGGACGCAGAGCAGGCCCGCGGTGAAGAGCAGGGAGTCGCCGGGCAGGAAGAAGCCGACCAGCAGGCCGGTCTCGGCGAACAGGACGACCGCGATGCCCAGGGCCCCGAAGGCGGCCAGCAGGGAGGAGGCGTCCAGCAGGTTCACCGCCAGCGCCTGGTGGCCCCCAGGACCGGGGAGGGCCGGGGCCGGGAGGCTCCGGGCGTGCTCTGCCAGGGCCTGCGCCTGTGCGGCGGACCAGGTGGCGACGGACGACTCGAACACGGCGGGCGGACCTCCCGTACGTTGGGGGCGGCCCTGCGGGTCGCGCTCGGACCGTCTACAGTGACGTAGACGGTCTACAGGACTGTAGACGACAGCGGGAGGAAACGTTGACATGAGTGCAGCGCCGTCGGCCCGTCGCTCCTCCGGGGAGCTGGAGGCCCAGGTCCTGGTGGCCCTCTGGGCTGCGGATCACCCGCTGACCCCGCAGGACGTCCAGGCCGCCCTCGGCACCGGGCTCGCCCGGACCACGGTCGCCACGATCCTCGCCCGGCTGCACGAGAAGGGGACGGTCGAACGGACCAGGGCGGGCCGGGCGTACGCCTACGTCCCGACCGTCCAGGACCCGGCCGGCCTGGCCGCCCGCCGGATGCGCACCGAGCTGGAGCGCGGGTCCGACCGCTCCACCGTACTGGCGCGCTTCGTCTCCGACCTGTCGGACGAGGACGAGCGGATGCTGCGCGACCTCCTGGGCGACCGCGCGTCCGGCCCGTCGGGCGCCCCCGTCCCGTCCGACGCGCCGGGCGCGCCGGAGGCCTCGGACGCCCCCGGCGCGCGCGGCACCTCCGGCCCCGCCCCCGCGGAGCGGCCCGGGACGGAAGGCGGGCCGCGGTGACCGTCGCCGTCTGGGTGCCGCTGCTGCTCCCCTTCCTCGCCGCCCCGGCCGCCCGGCTGCTCGCCGAGGCGCTGGCCCCGCGGGCCGCCGCCCGGATCCTGGCCGGCACCTCGGCCCTGCTCGCCGCCGCCACCCTCTGCTCCCTCGGGCTGCTGGCCGCCGCCGGCCTGCTCCGGCTGCCGCCGGTCGCCGCCCTCGGCCACCTCTCCCCGCGCTGGATCGCCGCCGGAGCCCCCGGCGGCGCACCGGTCGCCGCGGCGGCCGGCCTGGCGCTCGCCGCGGCGGCGGCCCTCGCGCTGCGGACCGGCCGGCGCCACCGCCGGGACCTCGCCGTGGTCCGGGCCGCCCTCGGCGACCCGGCCCGCCCCGCGCGGCCCCGGTCCCCCGGCGCCCTCCTCTCCTCCGTCAGGACCGGCGTGGCCGGGCGGGCCACCCGCTTCCGGTCCCGCCAGCGGCCGGCCGGGCCGGCCGAACCGCTGCTCGCCGTCCTGGCCGACGACCGTGCCGACGCCTTCGCACTGCCCGGGCGCCCGGGGCGGGTGGTGGTCACCGGCGGGATGCTGCGTGCCCTGTCCGCCGCCGAACGCGCCGCCCTGTTCGCCCACGAGCGCGCCCACCTGACCGGGCGCCACCACCTCTTCCTGGCCGCCGCCGAGTACGCGGCCGTGCTCCACCCCGCCCTGCGGGCGCTCCGCGCGCCCCTCGGCTTCCAGTTGGAGCGCTGGGCCGACGAGGCCGCCGCCACCGCAGTCGGGGACCGGGCGGTGACCGCCCGCGCGGTCGGCCGCGCGGCCCTGGCCGCCCGTCACGCCCCCCGGCCTGACCGGCCCGGCCTCGCCCCCGCCGTCCACGCCGGCCCGGTGCCCCGCCGGGTGGCCGCGCTGCTCGACCCGCGCCCGCGGCCCCGGCCAGGACGCCGCGCGGCCGCGCTCGCGCTCGCCGCCTGCCTGGCCCTCACCCTCACCGCCGCCCTGGACGCCACCACCGACCTGCACCGGGCGGTCGAGGCCGCCCGGAGCGCCGGCGCGGCCGGGCGCTGACGGCCGCTCACCGCCCCGGCCACGGGCCCCCGTCACCACCCGGGCGGCGCCCCGAGGCCTGCTGGACAGGGTCCGGGCGGCCGCCCAGAATGACCGCAAGAGGTGAAGGTCTGCGCGAACGTGCAGGTCATACCGGTCGGTAGGTCACATTTGCGCACGGGACCCCCGCCGACCGTGCTCCCGCCGTACGCTTTCGGCAACGCGTCAACGACGAGGTAGCGACGGTTCGCGGCTAGGGGGAGCGGTGCGGCAGACCCGGCGGCACACTCGACGACCGGCCGGCGCAGCCGCGGCCCCCGCGCCCGGCGGGCCCGACCTCGCCGCCGTCCACGATGCCGCCACCGGTGGCGGACTCCCCGCCGACGGCGGCCCCGAGGCCGGCCCCCGGCCCGAGATCGGCGACTCCTGGGCCCGGCTGCGCCGGCTCGGCCTCGACCCCGACCGGGGCGCCGCCGCCGTGCATCTCGGCCCCGCCGAGGTGGAGCACCGGCGTCGCGCCAGCGGGCTGGACGAGGTGATCGGCATCCTGCGCGACTCGCTGCTCGACTCCACCGGGGACTGCCCGCTGATCCTCGCCATCGCCGACGCGGAGGGCCACGTCCTGTGGCACGAGGGCGAGCGGCAGCTGCGCCGCAGCGCCGACCGGATCGGCTTCCTGATCGGCGCCCGCTGGGTCGAGGAGAACGTCGGCACCAACGGCATCGGCACCGCGCTGCGCGCCGGCCGGCCGATGCAGGTGCACTCCGCCGAGCACTACCTGCGCAGCCACCACGCCTGGACCTGCTTCGCGGCCCCGGTGCACGAGCCCCGGACGGGCCGGCTGGCCGGCGTGATCAACATCAGCGCCCCGGCCCAGCACGCCCGGCCGTACCTGCTCCAGCTGACCATGACCGCCGCCCGGCTGGCCGAGGCCGAGCTGCGGGCCCGCCGGCTGGAGGCGCTGCACCAGCTGCGGACGGTGGCCACCCCGCTGCTCGCCAAGGTGAACGGCCCGGCCCTGGTGGTGGACGGCGACGGCTGGACGGCGGCCGCGGCCGGCCTGCCGCCGACCGACCGGCTGCGGCTGCCGGCCGAGGGGTGGGGGTCGGCCTCCGTGCACTGGCTGCCCTCGCTCGGCGAGTGCGCCGTCGAGCCGCTCGCCGACGGCTGGCTGGTGCGGCCGGTCCGCTCCCCCGGCCAGAGCGCCCCCGGCGACCGGTCGGGGGTCTCCGAGCAGACCGAGGGCGCCCGGCTGCGACTGGACCTGCGCCGCCCGGACCGCCCCGAGCTGTCGGTGGAGGGCGCGGCCGGCACCTGGTCGCACGGCCTCAGCCCGCGGCACGCGGAGTTGCTGCTGCTGCTCGCCACCCACCGGGACGGCCGCAGCGCGGCCCAGCTGGCCGAGGCCCTGTTCGGCGATCCGGCCCGCACGGTGACCGTCCGGGCCGAACTCTCCCGGCTGCGGCGCTACCTGGGCGGGCTGCTGGCCCACCGGCCGTACCGCTTCGCGCCCACCGTGACGGTCGGGGTGGCCGGCCCGGACGACCCGTACGACCTGCTGCCCGGCTCGACCGCGCCCGCCGTCCGCCGGCTGCGCTCCCGGCTCGCCGCCGGGACGGTACGGCTGCCGGCCCCGCCGGACGTCGCGCGCCCGCCGGCCCCCGTTCGGCCGCCGGAGGTGACGGTTCACCCGGACGGCGGGCACCCGCCCGTCCTCGCGCGCCCCCGGGTCTCCTGAACCGCCGGTCGCCCGCGGGCGTCCGGGTGCCGGTGACGCCCCGCGGTGGGTGAGCCGGCCGCACGGTGTGGGGCCTTGCCCGGCGCCGGTCAGTCGGTGGGGAAGCCCCCGGCGAGCAGCGCGGCCAGCTGGGCGTCGGTCGGGCCGCAGGAGGCCTCGGCCGCCTCCGACACCTGCGCGTACGTCCGGTCGAGCCAGTCCTGCACCTTGGACTTGGCGACCTCCAGCAGCGCGCTGCCGTGCGGCGACTCCAGCGCCACGTGCAGGGTCGCCCCGTGGCAGGGGCAGTACGCGGGCCAGAGCTTGACGTCGCCCTGCCCGCTCAAGGTGGTGAGACCGTCGCGCAGCAGTTCGCGCGAGAAGACCCAGTCCGCCTCGTCCGGCCGGCCGAGGTGGAAGGTCAGCAGCACCTCGTACGGGCGCTGCGGGTCGAACCGGAACCGGGTGCTGACTTCGCCGACAGCTTCTTCGCCGAGCGCGATGCGCATGGTCAGCACCTCCTCCACCGCCGCCGGAGCGGCGGTGGAGCCTTCCTCATCGCCGCCCGTGGGGGTAGCGGCGAGAGAGGCATCGGAGGGTGCGGGCAGAGGGTCGCGCGGCATGACTATCTCTCCGGTACGGCTTGGAATTGCACCAGCGTGCGCCATCCCGCCGGGGACGGCAAGGGTTGCAAGGAGGTTGCAACAATCGCGGCAGGGGCCGGGCGGATCGTCCGACGGTCCGTCAACTGTTCTGCGCACGAGGACGGTCCGCCCGACGGCCGGGTTCGCGCGCGGTCCGACGACGTTCCCCTCCGCCGCTGGTACTCTCGTGCCTCCGGCCCGCGCGGGCACGGCCGCGCGCCCGTTGCTTCCTCACGGGCCCGGCCCCGGGGCCCGTCGCGGAACGCGGCGGGCGGCACACGGAGGGAAGGGAGTCCGGTGGCTCTCCGTAAGGACACCGAGGCGGCACCTCGCCCGGACGAGCGGCCTGCGCCGCAGGGCCGGCACAGCCGCCCGAAGCCCTTCGGCGGCCGCCTGCGCCTGCCCACCCTGCGTTTCTCCGGTGCCGCGATGGCGATGTCCACCGTGGTCGGGCTCAGCATCGCCACCACCTGGCTGCTGAACGAGCAGCAGGCCGTGGGGCGCCGGGCCGGCTTCGCCACGGTCGGTGCCACCCCGCCGCCCGCTCCCGGTACCGACGGCGACTCCCGGGCCGGCTCCGACGCCGGGCACTCCCCGGCCGCGAAGGCCGAACCGTCCGTCCGGGCGATCGGTCCCGGCACCGGCACGCCCGGCTCGCGCAACGCCGAACGGACCACCCCGCCGCCCCTCGGCAGCCCGGCGCCCGCGCCGGCGCCCACCGCCTCGGTCACGCCCTCGGCCACGACGGCCGCCCCCTCCGCGCCCGCACCCGTCCCGCCGCCGAGCACCGGCCCGGAGGGCCTGCGGCCGCCGGGCGGCCTGACGGAGGCGGAATGCCTGCTGCAGTCGTCCGCGAGCCCCGGCCCGGCCGGCCCGCAGTTCGGGCCCCCCGGCATCGGGTCGCGCCCGTTCGGGCCGCCGCTGGTCCAGTCGCCGCCGGCCGTCGCCCAGTCCGGCGTGACCCAGTCCGCCGTGACGGAGCCGGCCGCCCCGCAGTCCGTGCCGCAGCAGTTCTCGGCCCGGCCCGGCGCCGCCCTGCCGGCCCCCGGACGTCCCGCGGGGCCGGGGACGCCCCCGGCGACCGCACCCGCCCAGGGCGCGGCCCGGCCGCACGCGGCGCACCCGCGCCCGGCCCACCCGTACCCGCCCGGCCGGAACCCGGCCGACGGCTTCCCGGTCGGCCCGCACGCCGCCGGCCAGTACCCGACGGGTCAGCAGCCCACCGGCCAGTACCCCACCGGTCAGTACCCCGCAGGCCAGCACACCGCAGGCCAGTACCCGGCCGGCCAGGAGGCGCCCGACCTCGCGCTCGCCGGCGCGGCCAGCGTCCGTTCGCTCGGCCAGGACGGCACCCGCCACCTGCTCGGGCTGACCGTGACCGAGCCGCTGACCGCGCTCCAGGCCGAGTTCCGGCTCGGCCCGGCCGAGGTCGTGCACGGCACCACGGCCTGGACCGACCTGGCCGGCGCGGTGATGACCACCTCCCAGGAGCAGGGCGCCCGGGTCTACCGGTTCGCCTCCCCCGTGGGGGCGGACGTGCCGCCCGGCGAGTACACCTTCGGGGTGCGGGGCGTGCACCCCTCCGCCGGACCGGGCAAGGCCCCGGCGGAGACCTGGACGGCCTCCGCCTTCGGCATCCTGGACCCGCGCGCGGTGGCCGCCATCGGCGCCTTCGAGGCCGTGCCCGCGACCGGCCCGGTCGTACCGGGCACGACCGCGGCGCCCGCCGCCCGCCCGGCCCTCACCCCCGGGCGCTGACCGCTCCTCAACCACCCCTCCGGGGCGGCCGGACGACCGTCGCGCACACCGCCCGGCCCGGCGCCCCGCGACCCGTCGCGGACCGGGCCGGCGGGCCCGGCGGCGGTGCGTCGTCCGGTCCGACGATCCGACAGAACCCGGCCCGTCGGCCGGTCACTTTGCCACACGCGTTCGTTACTGTGGATCCCGTCGGCGCGTCGGCCGCGCCGGCCTCCCAAACGCATCCCAGGAGGATCCCGTGACCACGGTCCTGACCCAAGGCGGCAACGCCCCGCTGACCGCCGCGCGGGTGACCGTCGAGGTGACCGCGCCCAAGGCGCTGGACGTCTCGGGTCTGCTGCTGACCGACGCCGGGAAGGTCCGCTCGGACGCGGACTTCGTCTTCTTCAACGCCCCGAACGGCCCCGGGGTCTCGCACCGGCCGGCGAGCGGCGGCGCGGCGGACGCGATCACCATCGACACCCGTGCCGTCCCGGCCGGCATCACCAAGATCGTGGTGACGGCCAGCCCCGACGAGGCGGGCACCACCTTCGCCGGCATCGAGCCGACCGCGACCGTGCGGGACGCCGACACCGGCGCCGTGCTGGTCACCTTCACCCCGCCGCGGCTCGACCGGGAGACCGCGCTGGTCGTGGTCGAGGTCTACCAGCGCGGCGGCGCCTGGAAGGTCCGCGCCGTCGGCCAGGGCTACGCCAACGGCCTGGCCGGCATCGCCACCGACTTCGGCGTCTCGGTCGAGGACGAGCCGGCGCCGGCCGCGCAGGCCGTGCAGACCCCGCCGCCGCCCGCGCACGCGCCCGCCACGCAGGCCCCGCCGATGCCGAACACGCCCCCGGCCGCGCCCCCGGCGCCGGCCACCGCGCCGTCCTTCACCAAGGTCACCCTGGACAAGGGCCGGGTGAATCTGGTCAAGGGCGGTTCGGTCTCGCTGGAGAAGAACGGCAAGCCGTTCCTGTCCTCCGTCCGGATGGGGCTGGGCTGGGAGCCCGCCCGGGGCGGGCGCAACGTCGACCTGGACGCCTCCTGCATCGCCTTCGACGCCCAGCGGAACAAGATCGAGACCGCCTGGTTCATGAAGCTGTCGATCTTCAACGGCGCGATCGCGCACTCCGGCGACAACCTCACCGGCGAGGGCGCCGGCGACGACGAGTCGATCACCGTCCACCTGGACGGGCTGCCGCCGGAGGCGGTCGGCCTGGTCTTCGTGGTCAACTCCTTCTCCGGCCAGAAGTTCACCGACGTGAAGAACGCCTACTGCCGGCTGCTCGACGCCGGCAGCGGCCAGGAGCTGGTGCGCTTCGACCTGACCAGCTCGGAGGCGCACACCGGCGTGGTGATGTGCAAGCTGGTCCGCCAGTTCTCCGGCGAGTGGGTGATGACGGCGATCGGCGAGTACGTGGACGCCAAGACCGCCCGCGCGATGGTGAAGCCCGCCTCCGCGATGCTCTGAACCGTCCGGTGCCCGGTGCCCCCGCCCGAGGCGGCGGGGCACCGGGCACCGTCGCGTCCGGGCCGCCCTCCACGGGCACTTGACCGGGCGGTTCGAGGTTGGGCCGTCCGGCCGACTAGAATCACCCCTTGAGCCTGCGGACATGAGGCCCGGCTCAGCAGGTGCGGAGAGGCGTCCACCCGGCCTGATGCCGTCCCCGCACCCGAGGAAAAGTCACGTGAGCAACGAGCAGTCCGTCCCGGTCGTCCAGATCGTCAACGAGGCCGGGCGCCGGCGTACCTTCGCCGTCATCAGCCACCCCGACGCGGGCAAGTCCACCACCACCGAGGCCCTCGCCCTGCACGCGCGGGCGATCACCTCGGCCGGTGCGGTGCACGGCCAGGGTGCCCGCAAGGGCGTGACCAGCGACTGGATGGAGCTGGAGCGCGAGCGCGGCATCTCGGTCACCTCGGCCGCCCTGCAGTTCGGCTACCGCGGTCACGTGATGAACCTGGTCGACACCCCCGGTCACGCCGACTTCTCCGAGGACACCTACCGGGTGCTGGCGGCCGTCGACTGCGCGATCATGCTGGTCGACGCGGCCAAGGGCCTGGAGGAGCAGACCCGCAAGCTGTTCGCGGTCTGCCGCCACCGCGGCGTCCCGGTGATCACCTTCATCAACAAGTGGGACCGCCGCGGCCGCGAGGCGCTCACCCTGCTGGAGGACATCGAGACGCACCTGGGCATCACCCCGGTGCCGGTGGTCTGGCCGGTCGGCGGCGCGGGTGACCTACGCGGGCTCGTCCAGGCCTCGGACACCGAGCAGATGCTCCGCTACACCAAGGTGCCCGGCGGTACGCACGCCGCCCTGGAGGAGGTGCTCACCGCCGAGGAGGCGACCGAGCGCGAGGGCGAGGCCTGGGAGACCGCGCTGGAGGAGCTGGAGCTGGCGCTCTCCTCCGGCCCCGGGTACGACCAGGAGGCCTTCGAGGCCGGCAAGATCAGCCCGGTCTTCTTCGGCTCGGCGCTGAGCAACATCGGCGTGAAGCTCCTGCTGGACGCCGTCGTCGACCTCGCCCCCTCCCCCGCCGCCCGCCCGCTGGCCAAGGGCGGCAGCCGCGAGGTCACCGAGGAGTTCTCGGGCCTGGTGTTCAAGATCCAGGCCAACATGGACCCGGCGCACCGCGACCGGATGGCCTTCGTCCGGGTCTGCTCGGGCGTCTTCGAGCGCGGCATGAACGTCACCCGCGCGGCCAGCGGCCGGTCCTTCGCCACCAAGTACGCCCAGACCGTCTTCGGCGCCGAGCGCACCGTGGTCGACACCGCCTACCCCGGCGACGTGGTGGGCCTGATCAACGCCAGCGCCCTGCGGGTCGGCGACACCCTGTACACCGGCAAGAAGGCCGAGTTCCCGGCCCTGCCCGCCTTCGCCCCCGAGTACTTCGCGGTGGCCCGGCCGAAGGACATCAGCCGCTCCAAGCAGTTCCGCAAGGGTGTCTCCCAGCTGGACGAGGAGGGCGTGGTCCAGGTGCTGGTCTCGGACCGGCGCGGTGACCAGGCCCCGGTGATGGCGGCCGTCGGCCCGATGCAGTTCGACGTGGTGCTGCACCGGATGGAGCACGAGTTCTCCTCCCCGATCACCCTCGACCGCCTCTCCTACAAGCTGGCCCGGGTCACCGACCCCGAGGGCGCCGCGGAGCTGGCCAAGGCCCGGCTGACCGACGCCGAGGTGCTGGTCCGCCGCTCGGACAACGCCCTGCTGGCCCTGTTCGCCGACAAGTGGCACCTGAGCGCCTTCCAGCGCGCCAAGCCGGACATCCTGCTGCAGCCGCTGATCGCCACCGCCGACTAGCCAGGGCCTGTCCGGGGATCACCTGCCGCTGCCCGCCGGCCTTCGTCCTGCGGTCAGGACGAAGGCCGGCGGACGCAACCCGCGGCCGGGTGCCGAGGCCGACGAAGTCCCGGCCCGCCTGCGGGTGACGACCGGGAACGCCCGGGTCGCCGTACGACCGTGCCCGCCACCGACGAGCTCCGGTGGCGGGCACGATGACGGCACCACGGCATCCGCCCGTGGACGCCCGGGACTGCGGACGGGTCAGCCGGTGGTGCCGGCGGCGGTGAGCAGGTTCACCGCG
>NZ_BNBO01000059.1 GCF_014655955.1 Kitasatospora indigofera | reverse complement strand
GGCCGGGCCCCGATTCCGGGGCCCGGCCCGGCGACGCGTGCGGATCAGCAGGTACCGAGGTCCTGCCAGACGCCCCACTGACCGGTGGTGCCGGGCTCCTCGCCCAGCGTCCACCACTTGGCGCTCCACCGGTGGCCCTTCCACGAGACGGTGTTGCCACCGGTGTAGACCTGTGTGCCGCCCCAGGAGGCGGTGGAGCACGCCGGGGCGGTGCCGGCCACGGTGAGCGTGTAGGTCGCGGAGGACGTGGCCGAGGTGCCGGTCAGCGTGCCCTTGACCGTCAGCGTGTAGGTGCCGGGGACGACCGTGGACACGGTCGACACCGACAGGGCGGCGCTGGAGCTCCCGTTGACCGAGGACGGGCTGACCGAGGCGGTGACCCCCACAGGAACGCCGCTGACCGTCATCGCGATGGACGTGTTCGAGCCGTTGTTGATGATGGCCGTGCTCACGGTCGCGGTGGTCGACGAGCCGGCGGTCACCGTGCCCGAAGACGGGCTGACCTGCACCTGGATGGCGGGCACCTGGACACTCGACGCGGAGGGCGACGGGGAGGAGGCGGCGGTGGCGGCGGCTTGGAGGAAGGCCATCGCCGGGTGCTTGTCACCCGACTGCGAAGCGAGCTGGGACAGGCTGTCGTCGGCCTGGGCCTCGACGTACGGGGCGAAGACCTGGGCGGGCAGTGGGGTGCCCGCCGCGTGGACGGTGCCGGTGAGCGCCACGCCGGCGATGGCGGCGGTGACGGCTCCGGCGAGCAGGGCTCGGAGTGGTGCGCGAACGGGTCCGGTCATGGACCGCGCTCCCTTCGAAGGTGGGGGACTTCGGCGACCTGAAGCACTCCGGCCTGGACCAATACTGGTGGTCTGGACCACCTGACTGTCAAGAGTCCTTACCGAGCTCTTGGGCTCAGCAAGGTGGGACCGCCGCAGGACCGCCCCAGATCGTGGGGAGGATTGTGGTGCCGCCACACTGTGCGGATGGACTCAACAGCGCTGCTCGGCCTGGCGGGCATCGGGGGGACGGTCGTGGTGGCCGGTATAGGGGTGGTGGGCACGCTCGGTTCGGCCCGGGCGACCGCCAGTGGACAGGCCGCGCTGGAGGAGCAGAAGGCTCGCCGACAGGTGTACGCGGCGTGCGCGACCGCCGTCCTCGGCCGCAGGGACACGGCGGTCGGGCTTCTCGATCGGTTCCGGGACGACGACTTCTCCGTAGCCGCGGCCCAGGCCCGGCTCGACGAGTTGGAGGAATTGCGAGGCGTGGTCGCGGGCGCGGTCGGCGCGGTGGTGGTGGAGGGCCCGTACGGTGTCGCGCACTGCGCGGAGTCCGCCGCGCTGCACGTGGAGGTGCTCGCCGGCCGGCTGCGCGACTGGGTCTCCGCGGTCGCGGCCGGCCGCGACCGGGAGGAGCTGGTGGCAAGTCAGATGCGTTACGCCCGCGAGGACCAGGGGCTGATGGAACTGGCCGTCGGCCGACTCGGCGCCGAATGCCGCCGGGTCCTGCACCCCGACGAACGAGACTCCCCCGCCCGGCCGGCACTCTGGCGACGTCTCCTCCCCCGAGCCTGACCCCATCGGCCGACAGGACGCTTCGGTGGCAGTACGAACGACCGTGGCGGCCTCGTGAGGCAACGGGTGGTCAGGTGGGAAAATCGCCGCCCAAGTAGGGATCATGGGGTTATCCTCGGCGACGCGCATGCGCACGGTGGCTCGGCCCTCGGCGAAGGGCGTGGTCACAGTCTGGACCGGTGCCGCGACCGCCCAGAAGGCTGTGCAATTCGCGGTCGCAGAGTGGCGGAAGGTGCCCGCCAACGAGCGCGCCCTTCCGAACCGGATCAAAGCACAGCAGGATCGAATCGGAAAGAATATCGGCTTCAACCCGGAGGGTCGTCGTCGAGCTGAAGCACATGGCCAGATATCCGGACAATTTCATCGCATTTACGGCATTCCCCCAACAGTCGGAGTGGAGACCGATAAAGAACATGGAGCCACTAGGACCCGACGGAGACTTCGGAATCTCCGGGCTCGGCATGAAGATCGGCGGCCTCTACGGCCCGGCCGATCGGGCTGGGGCGCTGGAATTCGTCACGCTCCGCCTCGACCGAACGGGGCCTCAGGAAGCCGCGGCATTGAGCACGGACGTCCACCGGCTCGTCGCATCCGCCTTCTCCGACGCCGAGCTGGAGACACTCTGGATTTCCACCACCGGCAGACGATTCGCCCCGGGCGGCGGACCGGGTGGGATCAGAGATTTCCTGGTCGAAATCGCGGACATCTGTGCAAGGTTCATTCTGGCAGGCGATGAAGAAGCCTTCGCGGCTCAAGCTTGCGAGTTCGACTCCAACTTGATTCGTCGTCAGATCCTGAACGAGCTCGATACGGTCCGCAAGTCTCTGCTGGAACGGTGCGAACCCTCCATCAAGGAATCGATCGTGCCCCTGCTGGAGCGCGTAGTGGCAGACCTGGGGGCGGACCTCGGGATGCGTCTTTTCCTGCGCGCCCTGAAGTCGTCCTTCGCCCCCATCGGGCTGAGCCGGCTGGCCAGGTTCGAAGCGATCGGCGAACAGCTCGGCTACAGCGATCTGGTCGTCGCGGACGGAACCCTCAACACCCATTTTGATATGAACGACTGAGTCACCGTCGCCCGCAGGCGTGGCGGCGCACCGCGTGAGCGGGGCGGACCCCGTGATGCGTACCGCCCGGCGGCGGGTCTGGGGAGCATCCTGCGAGGAACAGCCCGCTCCGTGACGGACCGGCCGCTGCACGGTGAGTGCAGTCGGTACCGGGGCCGGATCCGGACGGCGGGACCGTGGTGATTTCCGCGATCCCGCCGCCATCGACGGCAGCCCCGTTCAGCCGGAGCGGCGCGGCCGGACAGCAGCCGAGGGAGGTGTCAGCGGCGGCCCGGGCAACGCCACGGCGCGATCAGGTTCGGGCGCGATCGGGTTCGACGGATCAGGGAGGCAGGCCCAAGGGGGCCGGCGCCCGCCCCGCCTCCTCCGGAAGCGCCCAGCAGGTGCAACCATGCGGTACGAGGCGGGCTGTCGAGGTCTCGGCCGACGGTGCCGGGCGGGGAGCGGGACATGATGGATGACACGGGGCGCGGTGCCGTTGCGCTGGCAGTGGCCCTTCGAGATGCCCACTTCAGGCTGAAACGGCTGGCACGGGTCTGGGAGGAACGGGCACAGGCCCGGGCCGTGCGTGAACGCGAGTCGCTGGGGCCGGTCTGGCAGTACTCGGACGACCCGGACGAAGCCTCCTACACCGATGGCCAGGTGCTCGGGCTGGCGGGCAGTCTCACGGTGGTCTTCGCGCTGTCCGTCAGCTTCAGGGCCAGTGGCACGGACATCCTGGCCGGCGTCAGCGTCGAGGACGACGCGGGGAACAGCGAGGAACTGCTGTCCACAGGACCGGAGGAGTTTCCCCCGAGCGCCGAGGACCTGGTCGTCGAGATCGGCCGCTGCCTGGACCGCATGGAGCGGCTGGACCTCTCGGACGTGGTCCGCTGACCCGGCCGGTCACGTGGCGGACTGCCCCGGGTGCAGTCTCGCCACGTGATCACGATCGACAGCTGGAGTACTACGGGAGTACTGACGGCCCGCCAGTCAGGGCACCGGGACGCGGTACGGCTCCGGGGCCGGCTCGGCCCGGTGGGGGTGGCGGGCCTGGCGGAGCGGCCACCAGAGGGCGCGGCCGAGCAGGGCGGCGACGGCGGGCACCAGGACCAGGGACAGGACGACGGCGGAGAGCAGGATGCCGAGCGTCAGCGCGAAGGCGACTTGTTCGCTGCCCGGGGTGGCGGCGAGGGTCGCGAAGGACCCGGCCAGGACCAGGCCGGCCGTGGCGATGGCGGGCGTGGTGTGCCGTACGGCGCGGGCGACGGCGGCGCGGGGCGGGCCGGGGCGCTGCATCTCCTCGCGGATCCGGTCGGTGATGAGGATGTTGTAGTCGGTGCCCAGCGCCACGACGAACAGGAACAGCACCAGCGGGAGGGTGAAGCTGACGCCCGGTTCGCCCAGCCCGTGCTGGAACAGCAGGGTCGCGGCGCCGAGGGTGGCGGCGAAGCCGAGCCCGACCGAGAGCATCAGGACCAGCGGGGCGAGCAGGCTGCGCAGGAGCAGCAGCAGGATCAGGGCGATCAGGGCGGCCGCGACCGGGAAGACGATCGCCAGGTCGTGGTCGACGGCGGTGGAGATGTCGGCGAAGATCGCCGCCGTGCCGCCCACGTGGGCGCTGGTCCCGGCGGGTGTGTGGGCGGCGACCGCGGCGCGGACGGGGCCGGAGGCCAGGTCGCGGGCGCGCCGGCTCTGCGGGTCCGCGGTGAGGTAGAGGTCGATCCTGGCGGCGTGGCGGTCCCCGTTGAGGACGGTGCCGCCCGTCTTGCCGACGCCCTCGACCTGGGTGAGGGCGTGGGAGAGGCCGTCGAGCCGGTCGGGGGTGAGGGTGGTGCCGTCCGTGGTGACGACGTAGACGCTGGTCGGGTCGGAGACGCCGGCCGGCAGGGTGCGGGAGATCTCGGCGGCGGTGGCGGCGGCCGGGGTCCGGGCGTCGGCGCCGCCGAGGCCGTAGTCCATCCGGATCCCGGTCATCCCGGCGGCCAGCGCGCCGAGCAGGGCGAGGGCGGCGAGCAGCATCGGCAGCGGCCGCCGGGCGACGAGCGTGCCGAAGCGGGCGGCGAAGCCCTCGCCCGGCTGGCGGCGCAGGCTGCGGGAGGGCCAGAACATGCCGCGGCCGCAGGCGGCGAGCAGGGCGGGCATCATGGTGAGGCTGCCCAGCAGCATGACCAGGACGGCGACGGCGATGGCCGGGCCGAGCGAGCGGAACTGGCCGAAGCTGGCCACGCCGAGGGTGGCGAAGGCGGCGACGATGGTCAGCGCGGCCGAGGTGATCGCGGTGCCCACCCGGGCGGTCACCTGGGCGGCGGCTTCGCGGGCGGGCTGATCGGGCCGGGCCCGGAGGTGCTCGCGGAAGCGGAAGAGCAGGAAGAGCAGGTAGTCGACGCCGATGCCGAGCAGGACCACGGAGACCAGCCCGGGGGTGCCGGCGTCGAGCTTGAGGCCGGTCAGCGTCGCGGCGACAGCCACGGCTCCGCCGGCCACGCTGCCGATCATGGCGACGGCGAGCAGCGGCAGCAGGGCCGCCGCCACGCTGCGGAACACCAGCACGTTGAGCAGGACGATCAGCCCCATGACGAGCGCGCTGCCGACCGTTGCGGCGGTGCGGTGGGAGTCGGCGGTGTCCGCGGCGTCGGCCAGTCCCCCGGTGAACCCGGTGCGCATCCCGGCGTCGGCGAACTGGGCGCGGGTGGCGTCCCGGAACGCCCGGTAGACGTCCTGGACGCCCTCGTTCGCGGCGTTGCCGGTCAGTTCGACGGAGAGCAGTTCGAAGCCGCGGTCGGGCGCGACCATGGCCGGGGCGACCCGGGGGGTCTGGGACCGGTCGGGGACGAGGAAGGCCGGCGCGTCGTCCTTCCTGGGCATGACGACCCGACGCTGGGCGAGCTTCGCCGCCTCGGCCTCGACCCGTTGCTGGTCGGCGGCGGTGAGGGCCTGGCCGTCGGTCCTGGCGACCAGCACGGTGACCGTGGTGGCGTCGGGCTTCATCCCGAAGTTCTCCTCGGCGATCCGCAGTGCGGCGGCCGAGTCGTAGCTCCTGGGCAGGAAGTCCCCGGTCTGGGACTGGGTGACGCGGTCGAGGAGCATCGGGCTCAGCAGGGCCAGGGAGATTCCCAGCACCACCCAGAGGGTGATCACCTTCCACGGGTTCCTGGTGGAGTATCCGGTCAGTGCGCGGATCAAGGTTTCCTCCGGCGGTGGACGCGAGCGTCCGCAAGGTCGTTCTCGGCTCCGGGGGTTCCCGGCCGGGTTCCAGACCATCACCCGGGGTGGGCCGCGGACGTCCCCGCGACGGACGATCCGCACCGGGCCCCTGCTCCTCGGCCGGGTCCGGACCCGGGACCGTGGTCCTGGTCCGGGCCCCCGTGATCGGCCGTGGGGACCATGCCGGGGTGGGGTGGGCCGATGCCAGAATGGGGTCATCGGACCTGTTCAGAGCCTGTTCAGAGCCTGTTCAGGGTCTCATCGGGGCCTGATCGGGCTCGTCGGGGCTGGTCGGGGCTCGTCAGGGCCCGTCAGGGCTCATCGGTGGGGCGCGGCGCGGGCCGGGCACGGAGGGGGAACGGACATGGGCGGTCATCAGCGCCCCACGCTGGACGCGGCACTCGGGGCGGACCCGGCGCACGCGGCACACCCGGCACACCGGGCTGACCGGGCTGACCGGGCGAGCGGGAGCCCGGGGCCCGGCGGGGTGGCGGACGCGCCGCTGGAGACCGACGGCGCGCCGTGGACCCACACCGACGCGCTGGTGGCCGCCGGCGCCTGCGCGCTCGACCTGCTCAACTTCCTGCTCTTCAGCGAGATGGACGGGGTACGCCGGGTGACCCCGCCGGGCCTGCTCCTCGTCGCGCTGTCGGCCCTGCCGCTGCTCCTCCGGCGCCGCCACCCGGTGCCGGCGCTCGCCGCGGTCCTGGCCGTCGAGGCCGCGATCGACCTGTCCACACCGGCGAGCACCCACTTCGGCGCCGTCCTGATGGCCGGCTTGTACTCGGTCGCCCGGGCCCGGCCCGCCCCGGTGACGGCGGCCGCCGCGGCGGCGACGACGGTGCTGACCACGCTGAGCCAGAGCCACCTGCACGTCCCCTCCTGGCAGGCGCTCGCCGGCACCTCCTGCTCCACCCTGCTCGTGGCCGGCGCCGGCCTCGCCGTGGCGCGCTGGCAGCGGGAGGTCGCGGCCAACCGCAAACTGCTGGCAGACCGCGCGGTGGCCGAGGAACGCCGCCGCATCGCACGGGAGTTGCACGACATCGTGGCGCACCACATCACCACCATGCAGCTGATGGCCGGCGGCGCCCGGGCCAACCTCGCCCACCCGGAGGTGGTCCGGGACGCCCTGGTCACCCTGGAGTCCTCCGGACGGATGGCCCTGCGGGAGATGCGCCAGCTCCTGGACGTCCTGCGGGCCGGCGACGAACCGGACACCGCCCCGCCCGCGCCCCAGCCCGGGGCCGAGGACCTCGGCCGGCTGGTGGACGAGTCCCGGGTGGCCGGCCTGCCGACCGACTTCGGCGTCCACGGGCCCCGCCGCCCGCTGCCGCCCACCGTCGGCCTGACCGTGTTCCGGATCGTCCAGGAGGGCCTCACCAACGCCCGCAAGCATGCCGGGCCCGCCCGCGCGAGCGTCACCCTGACGTACGGTCCGGACCGGGTCACCGTCGAGGTGCGCGACGACGGGGGCACGGCGGGCACGGGCGGCACCGCACCGCAGGAGTCGGCGCCGGCCGGCGGCCGGAGCGGGTACGGCCTGATCGGCATGCGCGAGCGCGTCGCCCTGCACGGCGGCACCCTGCGGACCGGACCACGTCCGGAGGGCGGCTTCGCCGTCCTGGCCGACCTGCCACTGGTCCCGGAGGAGACGGCCGACGCGGCCGTCCAGCACGGAACGGCGACCGCCCGGTGAACGCGCACGGCGACAGCCCGGTGAACGGCGACGGCCCGGCGGGCACGCACGACGGCGGCTCGATGAGGTCGGACGACGGCGGCCCGGCGGGCACGGTGGCAGCGAGCATCCGGGTCCTCATCGCGGACGACCAGCCGCTGGTGCGCCGCGGCCTGTCCCTGATCCTCTCCCCCGACCCGTCCTTCAAGGTGGTGGGCGAGGCCGAGAACGGGGAGCAGGCCGTCACCGCCGCCCGCCTGCTGCGCCCCGACGTCGTGGTGATGGACATCCGGATGCCCGTGCTCGACGGGGTCGGCGCGACCCAGGAGCTTGCCCGCACCCTCCCCTCCTGCCGGGTCCTCGCCCTCAGCACCTTCGACATGGACGAGTACGTGGTGGCCGCGCTGCGCGCCGGCGCCCACGGTTTCCTGCCCAAGGACGTCTCGCCGGAGGAACTGGGCGCGGCGATCCGCACCGTCCACGCCGGCGAGGCGGTGGTCGCCCCGCGCCTGCTCACCCGGCTGATCTCCACCTACGTCCGAGCCCCGGTCGGCGCCCCGCCGCCGGTCACCGACACGGGCGCACTGACGCCCCGGGAGGTCGAGGTGTGGCGGCTGATGGCCACCGGCCTCGACAACACCGAGATCGCCCGGGCCCTCGACATCAGCCTGTCGACGGTGAAGAACTACATCACCAGCATCTTCGGCAAACTCGACGTCCGGGACCGCGCCCAGGCGGTCATCGCGGCCTACGAGTCCGGCCTGGTCACCGCACGCGTGGGAGGCGGGTAGCGGGGGCCTTCCGTCTGCGGGCTCTACCTGCCCAGGTGCTGGAGGGAGGACCGGGACCGCTGCCGCGCGGCGAAGACCCCCGCTCACGGCCCTCACTGACGGCCAGTTTCGCTCTCCGGGTCGCAACGAGCGGGCACACGGAGTGACGAATTTGCCTCCCTCGCCGCTTCGCCTGCCAGCCGTTCACTCGCCGGCATTGCTGGGCCAGACTATGGGGATGGACGCTGACCTCTACCCCGACCTGGCTGCTGCGGGCAGCCTGACCGCAGCGCTGGAACTGGTGGCGGCCGAACTTGGTGTCGACATCACGGTGGTTCCCCACGAAGGCGGCTCCCCGGTAACGGCGGGAATCTCTTCGCCGGTCTCAGGGCGAAAGGCGATGTCCATCTACACCGGCTCGCACAGTCGCGTGTTCAGCGTCTCCGGATGGGGCGGCCCGGGCATCGAGCTGATCACCGGGGCCACGCCGGACCTCGCGGACGTCGTCAGGGCCGGGGTGGCCTGGAGGGAGGGCATGCCCCTGCGGGAGCTCACACTGCAGCTGCCTTTTCTGCGCTCCAACGAGCGTGCCGAGGCGCACGAGCGCGGTCCGGCGGCGGTGGTGGAGCTTCAGTGGCGGAACATGCGGGAACAGGCAGCCGATGCCCCGGGCTTCCCGGAATTCGACGCACTCGTGGAAGCTGCCTTTGCCGAGCCGCGGCTGCGACAGCTCTACGTGTACTCCAGCCACTGGACACTCGGCTTCAGCTCCTGCACCGGATTCCCCTTCCGGGATGAGGTCGCCATCGCCCCGGCGCACAAGGGCAGCCCGTACCGCGTGATGAGTCACCCACATGCCAACGCCATCGGTGAAACCACAACGGCCGAGGACGCCGTCACCCTGGCGGTGTTCCATCTCCCTGTCGACCTCGGCCCGGCCACCACGGGATCCGTCGTACGGGATGACGGCATCTGACGGGCGTGACTGACGGTGACCGAAGCCCTGGCCGGTTGACTTCCCATCAGTGGCCGCAGGCGGGAAGATCCAATGGCTCTGATCAACATTTCGGGATGACCGAGCGTAAACGACCCACGAGCAGGAGGGACACGGAGGCTACCCTTCCTGCGCTGGTCGACGGCGCAGTCCTTCTGGGGTGAAGGTGAAGCTAGCGTCCAACGGAGCGTCACCACGGCGGACTGCCAAGAGCAGTGGGTGCTCGCGGCTCGGAGGCCAGGAAGGCTCGGTGTCCGGGTCGGTGCCGTTCCAGAGGTGAAAGAACAGCATTGGCGCGGAGAGGTCCGCGGTCACGTAGCCGAGCGTCTTCCCGTAGTAGGGGTTGGTGCTGCCGAAGAGCACCGACGGCGCGCCGAAGGCCGAGATCACGTCGGCCCACACCCGGTCCTGACTGGCCCATGAGTCGATGGCGGCAAGCATCGTGGCGTACTCGTCCGCGCTCAGCACCCGGTCCAGCTTGAGCCATCCCTGCCGGTGCGCGAACTCCGCGTAGACGGAGGCCACGCTGGTGCCGTGATCAGCCGGCAGGGCGCCCTCGAAGGCACCCTTCACGCCGGTCGGAGTCCATGCCTTGCGCTGCTCCAGGGCGCGCTGCTCATCGCCCCATGCTTCCTGGCGACGCTCAACGAACAGGAGATGATCCAGCGTCAGCCGGATGGCGAGCTCACCTCCCCACATCCCCGGTCGACGGAGAGCGTCGTTGAGCTGGGTGACGAGGTGGGTGTGGATCTGTTCCGAGGAAGCGAGAGGGGCGTTGGCAGGCATGCCGTCAGTCTTTCGCACCGCAGTCGCCAAGCCGGGCTCAGGGGGTGAGGAGTATCCGGCGTCGCAGGAGGTCGAAGCCAGCCCGCCCGTAACCTTGGGTGGTACCAACGGGCGGGCGGTCGCTGAACGAGGTCCCGTTCAGCGACCCGGTTACCCCTCATGGGTGGAGCACTGTGGCGAACGGGTCGTCGGGGCCTGCAGGTGCGGTCGTGGACGTCCGGCGGATCGGCTCCGCGGCCGACGTGGTCGCCGCAAGGCCGGACAGACGGACGCTCCGGACGACCTGCGCGAGCACGGGGGCGTAGACGTCCGGCCAGTGATCGACGTCCGGCGTGCTGAGCTCGATGATCAGGACACGGTTCGACCCGGACGGCAGAGGCAGGTAGGCCTTGGCCGAGAGCAGCGGGATCCGTTCCTGGGGACCGATCTGCCACCCCTCGCTCTGTTCAAGGGTCATGACGACCGGACCGACGACCGCGTCGAATCGACTGACCAATCGGCTTGGCGGTCCCGACGGCACGGTGAGGGCTTCGATCAGGCCTTGGACCGCGACCTCCTGCGAGCTGTCGTCCTCCGTGCCGGCCTGGGTGACGGACAGCGTGGCGGCCGAAAGCCGGCCCGCGACCGTACCCAAGCACGTGCCCGACCAGATGACGCCGGCATCGGTGAGCGCGGCGGAGGCGGCGAGGTACAGGTCGGTGACGGCTCGGCGCTGATCAGGGCCGAGGTCCTGGGCCGACGGGCCGAGGCGTTCGACGACCCGCTCGTAGGCCTCCTCGACGTCGTCGACAGCGGCGAACGCCACGAAGTCCGGCGGGGCCAGGAACTCGACCCTCGTGCCGCTCACAGTTCGTCCTCTCGGTGCGGGCGCTCCGACGCAAGGTCGTCGGGCAGCGGTGGCGGGCCGGCGCCGGGCGCTCGGTCGTACGGGAGTTGTCGATGTGCGGCGCTCTGCTGCAGCCGTTCACGGTGGTGCTTGAGCGGCCGGTAGGCCGTGCAGGCGGCAAGGGCTGCCAGCGCGAGCCCGGCGGCGAGGAGTGGGTGGGTGGCTGCCACGGCGGCTGCGCCCAGGGCCAGTGCGCCGGCCAGGGCGAACACTCCGGCCGGGTGGTAGCGGTCCTGGATCTGCTCAGGTCCGGGGAGCGGCATCCGCCCGGGCGCGGGGCGCAGCGGTCCGTGGCCGGGCGGCCAGCCCGGAGGCGTCCAGAGCGGCGACGTGTCGCCGCTTCGGCGGACCGTCCACGGGAGCGGCGAGGGCGTGTCGGGGCGCAGGTCGGGCCTCCGCATCCAGTCGCCGCGCAGGCGGGCCCGGGGGTCCGGGTCGAGGACGGCGCGCAGGTGGGCGCTCCGGTAGGAACTGCTGACCTGGTGGAAGTACTCCAGTCGGTAGCCGTACAGCCAGCACAGCCAGCGCATCTCGTCCTCGCCGAAGGTGAAGAGGTTCACCGCCTCGTCAACTCTCCCCCGGCCGTCCAGGAACAGGGCTGCCTGGGTCATGTCCATCTCGTGGCCTCCCTTCCGGTATGAGGCGGTGCGGCCGGAGACGGGACCGCCCGTTTGAAGCAGGTGGCGTGTCGGCGTGAAGCAGGTGGCGTGTCGGCGGCGCGCAGTGTCAGCCTGCCGGCCTCCGGGCCGGCTGCTCGTGCCCGGGCCCTCGGCCGTATTCATGCGCCGGTCACCCGTTCTGGACAGCCGCATCGTCCTTCGCGGAGCCGTCCTTCCAGGCGTTCTCCATGCCTATGCCCAGCAAACCGCCCGGCAGCAGGAGCTCTCCCCACTGCCGTGGTCCGCGGGGGAGGAACTGTTGGAGCCCGCTGGGGTCCTGGGACCATCCGCCGAGGGAGAGGCCGGTGGCGCCGAGGCCGACTCCGGTGCCCAGAACCTGCCGTTCGTACAGCGAGACGGCCAGCGGGGCGGCCTTGCCGAGTTCGCCGACCACCGGGACCATTCCCATCACATCCACCGCGAAGGACAGCGGCGGAACGTCCGCCCCGGCTGCGGCGGCGACACCATGAAAGCCGAGTGCGGCACCGGACAGGGCCATGGAGGCCCCGTTGAGGGCGGCTGCCCCGATCTCGAGCGGTGGGAAGAACACGCCCGCACCTGCCAGAGCGATGGAGGCCAGGCCGGTGAGAGTACTGGCGTTGGAGAGCAGGTCGCCGACGGCGGCGATCGAGTTGGCGTGTGCCCGGGCCCAGGCAGCGGCGTCCTCGGCGAGTTGGATGTGCAGGGTGACGACCTTCTGGACCTCGTCCATCAGGTGGCCGAACCAGCCTGGTCCGTCGGGTGCCTGATCGCCGGCGCGTTTGACGGCCACCGCCGCCTCAATCGCCAGTTGGTCGTGCTGGTGCCGCAGGGCCTCGGCGCGGGCGATGATCTGGTTGAGTTCACCGGTGGCGACCTGGAGGTCGGCCGAGGCGGTCTTGAACCTGAGGGTGGCGTCCTCGACCAGGTCGTCGGGGAGCCACTGCCCGGCGAGTTTCAGGTCCGGGTTGCTCCTGGCCGTGGCGAGCCTGGTGCGGGCGGCCCCGGCCTGCTTCTCGTCGTCGGCGGCGCGGTGTTGCAGGTCGGCGAGCTGGTCGCGCCAGCTGTGCAGAGCGGTGTACGCGGTAGTGAACGACGCGTGGGCGGTGTCGAGTTGGGCGGGGAGTTTGCTGATGCGGGCGGAGAACGAGTCGGCGGCCCCACCCTGCCAGTCGCCGCCGTTGTGGGAGACCCGGGCCACGATCTTCCGGGCGTCGTCGATCTCCTTGGCCGCTTGGCGCAGGTCGCCCGCCAGCGCCTCGACGCCTCCGGTGTCGCCTGGCGCCGGGTCGAAGCCGATCCCCTCGAAGCCCGGCCGACCGCGGGGCACCGCCACGCCGAGCCCTGGGAAGCCGCCCATCAGGACACCTGCCCGGACATCACCTTGCGTACCGCCTCGTCCGCCTGCCGATAGCCCTTGGCCGTCGCCTGCAGACCACCGCCCAGGGCCTTCAACGTCTCACCGAGCTGCTTCAGCCCGAAGGACCAGCCCTCCCCGAACCCGTCGCAGGCCAACTCCAACGCCTCGTGCCCCACCACCTGCGGCTGCGTCCCCCGAAGCGCCGACATCGCGCCCCGCATACTGCCGACCGCCTCCTCCAGTTCCCGCCCCAGGCCGTCCAACTGATCGGCCTGTACCCGGAACGTCCCCTGCGCCACCATGCCCCCCGGCAAAGGTTGTACGGAAAGTAGCCGCACCCTGACAATGCGATCATCGTCGTTGTCACGAAATACGGACGCCCACCGGGCCCGACCGGTTGCGGCTCCCCCGCCCGCGACCACGAAGCCAAGCAGTCCAGGAGGGAGCGCACCGCACAACACCCGCCCGGTGGTGACCGCCCCTGGGGGACTTCCGACTTGTCAGGGACGCTCGCTGGGGTGATCAGGCATCAGGGCGGATTCCGGCGGTGTCGAAGGCGAACAACGCGTTCCCGGGTCCCCGACCAATCCATTCGCACGTTCATGATCCCCCTCCCGGCAGTGACCAGAACGCTTGCCCACACCGCCGACAGTCCAAGGGACAATGCCGCGAAGCTTAAGTTGATCAAGGTGTCATAGGGGGCAACGCCCAGTGGTCGCTTGTGTCGCTGAAATCCGTTTCGGGCGGACGGCTACGGTTGGTGCATGGATCAGGGGGCGGTTGGAGCGGGTAGGCCGGTTGCGCGGCCGGACCAGGTGTCGCTGGGGGTATTGGTCGCTGCGGTGCCGCGGTTCAAGGTCGATGAGGCCGCTGAGGTGTGCGGGGTGGTTGAGCGGCGCCGCGGCGGGGAGCTTCCTCCGCATGTGACCGCGTACCTGACGATGGCGCTGTGCCTGTTCGCCGACGACGAGGCCGAGGAGGTCGCGCAGAAGGTCACCGGGTCGCTGCCGGGGTTCGGGATCTGGGATGCGGCGTGGGAGCCACCGACGTCGTCGGGCATCACGCAGGCGCGCAAGCGGCTGGGCCGTGACGTACTGCGTGAGACCTTCTACCGGGTCGCCGAGCCGACGGCCGTCACCAAGACCCGGGGGGCGTGGTTGCGGCAGTGGCGGCTGACGGCGATCGCCGGATTCGATCTGGACCTGCCCGACACGGCCGAGAACGCGGCCGAGTTCGGCTATGCGGGCAACGACCGGTCCCGCTCGGCTTTCCCCAAGGCCCGGGTGGTGGCCGTGGTCGAATGCGGGTCCCACGCGTTCATGGACGCCGAGGTCGGCCCGTGGAATCGCAGCGAGAAGGCGATGGCGGCCTCGTTGCTGATCTCGATCTCCAGCGACTGGCTGCTGCTGGCCGATCGCGGGTTCTACAGCTTCGCCGCGTTCAGCGCCGCCGCGATGACCGGGGCCGCGCTGTGCTGGCGGGCGCCCACGGAGCTGTTGCTGCCGGTCCTGAAGGTGCTGCCCGACGGCACGTATCTGTCGGCGCTGGTGGACCCTGCGATTCGCGGCCGCGAACGCGAGGAACTGTTTGACGAAGCAAGGTCGGGGGCGAAGCCGGACCCCGCCGCGGCCCATGTGGTGCGCGTCGTTGAGTACGACGTCCCCGACCGTGACGGGCGGGAACTGGTCTGCCTGATCACCAACATCACCGACCCCGATGCCCTGACAGCCGGCGAACTCGCTGGTGCCTACCAGCAAAGATGGGAGGAGGAGACTGCGAACGGGCAGCTCAAGAGCGTCCTGCGTGGGCCGGGGAAGGTGTTGCGTTCCAAGAGCCCGGACCTGGTCCACCAGGAGATCTGGGCCTACCTGCTGGTCCACTATGCGATCAGCTCCTTGATCTGCCAGGCCGCCACCGGCGCCGACCCCGACCCCGACCCCGACCCCGACCCCGACCCCGACCCCGACCGGATCAGCTTCCTCGGGGCCGTCAACATCGTCCGCCGCACCGCCACCGGGACGGCGGCCTTTCCCCTCTGAGCGGCGGGACGCCGTGACGGTCGAGATCCTCACAACACTCGCGGGCCGTCGGAACTGCAACCCTGAACGGCGCCACCGCAGCCACCCACGCGTCGTCAAACGTGCCCGCCGCAACTCTTACCGCGTGAAGAGGGCGACAGACGCCGGCACCCGCCATGCAGGTCCACCGATCCTCAGGTTCGCCCTGCTTGACGCCCCTGCCACCACAACAAGATCAACTTAAGCTTCGTGGCATTGGTTACGAGCGCCCGGCAGGGCCGGGCGGGCCGCACCTGCCGGCAGGTGTGCCGTGCCGCACCGGGCGTGTGCCGGGCGCGACCGGCACGTTGAGCGGGCCGAGGACAGGCGGCCTCACCATCGGCCCCGACCGGCCGAAGGCGGCGGGGCGACCGGCCAGCTCCGGCAGCCCTCGTCACCGTGGACGGCGAGCCTGTTCAGCAAGGCACGGTCCGCGCGATGATGATCCACCTTTCGCGATCGGAGCGGCATGCGTATCACCACGGTGCGGGCGGCCGGCCTCAGGTGTCAGGTTCGTCCTCGTCGTCGAAGCTGAACGGTTCGACGGTCCACGGCAGGCCCGGGCCGTCCCGGTAGGCAGCGAAGCCCGGCTGCAGGGCGGCCGTGCCGGCGAGGGTGGCGTCGTCCTGCACCAGGGAGGCGAGGCAGTACACGCCGCTGGCATCGGGCAGGTTCGGGTCGTTGACGCCGTCCCCGACCAGCCAGTCGCCGTCGCTGTCGTGGACGACGACGAGCGCCGGCAGGTGTCCCTCGGCGACGGTGCGCTGGACCACCGCGCCGAGATCGTGCGGGAACCGGCCGTCGGGGAACGGGAAGGGCACCTGCCTGAGCACCGGGTGGGAGGTGTTGTCCATGACGGAAGTATCGCGGTGCTCCGGACGGGATCCCGCATCGGTGCCGGAGGTGCCCCACCGCCCCGCGGCGGCTGCGCAGGAGGACGAGGCACCGGACGGACGGCAGCGGATCTCCCCCGCCCGTGACCTGGCGGCGGGTACCGTCGTGCGTCATGGACGACAGCGCGAGGCGTCTGCCGGGCGGCGTGGGCGGTACCGGCGTCACGGGCCGGCCGGACACGGTGCTGATCGTGGTGCGCGGGCCGAGCGGGGCCGGCAAGTCCAGTACCGCCGCGGGGCTTCGTGCCGCGTACGGCCGGGGCATCGCCGTGGTCGGCCAGGACGTTCTGCGGCGCGACGTGCTGCGGGAGCGGGATGTCGCCGGCGGGGCGAACATCACCCTGATCGACCTGGTGGCACGGCACGCCCTGGACCACGGCTTTCACGTCGTCGTCGAGGGCATCCTCGCCGCCGACCGCTACGGCGCGATGCTGGCCCGGCTGGCGGCCGACCACTGCGGGCGCAGCTTCCTCTACTACCTGGACGTCGACTTCGACGAAACCCTGCGGCGGCACGCCACCCGGCCGCTGGCCGGTGAAGTCTCCCCCGAGCAGATGGCCGGCTGGTACCGGGCCCACGACGTCCTGCCCGGCCGCCTCGAACACCTCATCAGCCGGCACAGCACCCTGGACGACACCGTCGAACGGATCCTCACCGACACCGCCCTTGCCCCGCCCCGCCGGACGCCCCGCCCCTGACGGACACGCCCCGGCCGCCCGGCGGGACCGCGGCTCGCCACCGGACGGACGGGTCACCACGGCGTCCGGCGAGGCGGCACGGACGCCGGTTCAGCGTGCCTCGCCGGGTGGGGCCTGAGCACATGCGAGGGCCTGCTCGGTCAGCCGGCGCAGCGCCTCGTCCTGGAGGACCGCCTCGTAGCCGTCGAGCTGGGACAGGCGGTGCTGCGACTGCCGCACCCTCAGCAGTGCGTCCCGGATGGCCGGGCTGATCCAGCCGATCCGGATCAGGCCCTGGAGCGCGTCGCGGAAGGATCCGAAGCTGTCGTCGCCGTCGGCGATCGGCAGGACGAACTCCTCCAGGACCTGCACGGTCGGCTGCCTCCGGCCGGTGATCGACCACAGGGTGGTCGCGGCGGTGAGACGCCGCCCCTGGGTGCTGTTTTCCAGGATCGACCGGACCCGGTCGGTGTAGGGGGCCGCGGCGAGGCCGAAGCCGGCCAGGGCACCGACCGGCCAGTATCCGGGTGCCTCGGACGTCATGACCGCGTCGCCGACGAGCCGCAGTGCGGCCTCGCGGTCCTCTCCGATGCACGCGGCGGTCATGGCCACCCACGGAAAGCTGCCCGGGGAGTCCAGCACCTCCCAGGCACGCACCGCCGGTTCGGCCAAGGCGGCGGCCGGCCCCATCGCCCGCAGCACCCCGAGTACGGAGACCGAAGCCCCGGTGTCGGCAAGCAGCGGAAGGAGATCGGGCAGGGCCGGCAACGCGTCCTCGCCCCAGGCCTCCAGCACCGCGAGGAATACGTGGGGCGCGCCGCCACGGGCCCCGCCGTCGCGGATCGCCTCCCGTATTGCGGGCAGCAGGACGTCCGCGTGCGCGCGCAGCGGGATCAGCACGTCCTTGGGGTCCGGCCGTCTCGGATCACCGAGGCAGTAGCCGCGGCCCTGCTCCTCCTCCTGCGCGCGGAGTTGCCGGACGAGTCCCGGCAGGGCGCGTGGGTCGCCGATCCGGGCCAGTGCCCAACGGGCGATCTCGCCGACCGTTCCGTCGAAGTACTCGTCGGCCCCGTCGTCGTCGAGCAGTCCGGCGAGCCGGTCGGCGTACGGGGCCGACACCGGGCCGAGCGCAGCGAGGAGGTTCGCCGCCCGCAGCCGGACGGCCCCGTCCGGATCGTCCAGCAGAGCGCCCGCCAGGGGCAGGAGCACGGGTGCCACCGCCCGCCGTCGAACGAAGAGGTCCCAGGCAAGGTCCAGGGCCGCGCGGCGCAACAGGGTGTCCCCGCCGCTGCCCGCCGCACCGGTCAGCCGGACGACGAAGGACAGGTTCGCCTCCAGGTCGTACTCCAGGCGCCGGGAGATCCACCAGAGCACGTGCTCGCGGTTGCAGGAAAGCCCGAATTCCGTCTGGTACCACGTCTCCTCGAACCGTGGCCGTACCGCAGGGTCGGCGAACACCTCCACCAGCCGGTCCAGGTGCCGGACCGCCAGGTCCTGGTCCAGGCCGGCCGAGGCGTACACGGCCGCGACCCAGGGCACCGGGTCCTCCCCGGTCAGCACCTGCGCCAGTACGGCCCGCGCCGCCGCGACAGCGCCCCGGTCGGCCTGCGGCGAGGCTGCGGCCTCGCCGAGGGCCAGCAGCAGCGGCAGCCGGACAACCGCATCCGTCTCCACCCGCCACCGCTCCAGCAGCCGGGCGACGCTGCCCGCGAGCGGGATCGCCGCCCGCCGCACCACCGGGTCCGGGTCCGCGAGCAGGGACCGCGCCCCGGCCCGGTCCTCGTCCGTCGCACCCGACCCGTTCATCGCCACCAGGAGTTCGACGAGGGTGGCCCGCGCGCCCATCGCCGGGTCGGCGGCGAGGGCCACGACGAACGGCAGGGCGGCCGCCGCCGCGGACGACGTCACACCGTTCCACGCCGTCAGGCACTCGAACAGCCGGCCGAAGTCCTCCTCCGTCGCCCCCGGACCCGCCACTGCGAGCCGTCGCAGCGTCCGCGGAACCTCCGCCACCGGGTAGTGCGGATGCGCCGTCTCAAGTCCTTCCCACGCCACCGCGTCCAGTGCCTCCAGGGACATCCCCGTCACCGTCATCCCGCCCACCACGCCGTCCTGCTCGCCACCGGCTGTCATCGTCCGGGAAACCGGCCGCCCTGTCGCCCGAATTCACTCCGCCTCGCTTCCGTGACGGGCGGGGCGACTGCGGCCCGCTCCGAGTGGCCGCCGGCCGGCGCCAGCCGGGGAGGGACCGCCCGGCCGCGGAGGGCGCCGGGCGGGCGGCGGGCCGCTGCCTCCTGACGCAGCCCCGGGCATCGCGGTGCCATCGCGGTGCCCCGCCCGGCCGGAACCGCGGGGACGGGGCGCCCGACGGCACCTTTCGGGCAGACGGCCGCGGCCGGCAGGACGGCCGGCTCCCGACAGGCTTCTCCCCATGTGTCATCGAAGTCCCCGGAACCAGTCCCCTCCGGGGCCGGCCAAGCTTTTCTGCAGGTAGTCCTTGAGGCCGTACGACACCAGCCATCGTCCGTCCGTCTCATGCTCCCAGACGAAGACCTCATGGTCCCGCTCGGGAATTCTGACGAATCCGAAAAGGTCGCCCCCCGGGCCTCCTCCGAAGAAGAGGATCGGCTCGAACGGCATGTAGAGATCGCGGAACTCGACAGTGCCGCGGAGTGCTTTGTTCTCCTCCACCATGGCCTTCAGGTTCCACACCACCGGCAGGCCGTGGCGGCCGGAAATTCCGTCGGTCTCCAGGAGCAGGGATGCCAGCTTGGCCGGAATTCGGCATCCGAGGGCCCTCTCGGCCTCCGCCAACTGCCCCGGCAGCACGGGATCGCGGACCTCGATACCGGCGTCCAGGGAGCGCGCATATTCGACCCACATCAACTTTTCCAATCCCGGTGGCCGTCAGCCGGCCCCGGTGCCACGGAGCCCTGCCGGCGGCCCGGCCGGCCGAAAGTGGGGAGGGCGGCGGGCCGCAGTCGGCCGGGGCGGCGGAAGGCCAGGAGACCTTGCGACTCCCCACTGAGGTCACCGGTCCGGTGTCTGGCGCGGTCGCGCTGCCTCACGAACAGTCCCAGTGGTGGCCGACCGGACGGTCCGGGCACGACCTGCACTCGAAGATGTAGACGCCGCCCGCGTCCCCGAACATCACCTGGGCGGGACTGTGCGCGCCGCGGCTCCCGGTGGCGTCGCGGCGCTCCTCGCCGGTCTCGCTGTCGCGGTCCTCCAGCGGGAGCCAGGTGCGGTACGACATGCCGTCATACTCCCAGCTGGTCACCGTCAGGAGATGGTCCATCGTCCGCCCGCAGGCCGGGCAGTCCGGCCAGCCGGGTTCCTGGGTCCAGCTCGGGTATCCGCCGAGCTTGATCCCCGGGGCTTCGGCCAGGTGGTAGCTGTACCACAGGCCGGTGCGGGCCTTCAGTTCCTCCATCCGGACCCTCAGTGCGTCGCTCACCTCCTCCGGCATGTCCCAGCTCGGGTAGTCGGTCACCGGCTCGGGGTGCAGGACGCACGGGGCCGGGATGCTGTCCCCGGGGGCCGTGGCGACGGTCGACGGCGCGGTGTCGAGGACCGGGCCCACCGCGTCGGAACTGCGCCAGAGCACCCGGGGTGTAGGCGCCGGGCAGAGGTCGACGATGAACGGGCACCAGAGCACCTGGAGCAGGTCCGTCCCGGCAGGGAAGTCGAGTTGGGGGACGTCCCGGCGGTGGATCTGGACGACGGGCACCATGGGCACCGGCCCCTGCGTCGCGGGTTCGCCCCAGTGCCCGGGGTGGCTCGTGCCCGGACAGAGCGGCCACGGCTCGTCGGCGGGCCACAGCAGCGGCCCGCCGACCGAGCTCTCGGTCGGGGACGGGCTTCCGGCCCGGGGATGGAGGCGTATCGCGTCGCGGCGCAGCGGCACCAGTTCGGGGAAGAGCTGCTCCACATCTACGCGGCGTGGCGGGGTCGTGCGGGCCATCGTCGTCTCCAGGGTGCGGTGTGCCGGGGCGGGGGGGTCGCCACGGGTGCGTGTTTCGGCGGGAGTAGAGCTCGATGCGCCCCGTGGCGAGGAGGTGAAGTGAGCTCTGAGCAGGTCTCGGCTTCGTCCGTTGCGGCGCGGCGGGCAGAGCGCGCGCAGGGGATCGGGGTCAGGCTGCCGTGCGCGTCCTGGCCGCCGTGGCGGCGGGCATGAGCACCGTGCCGGGCGTCGCACCGTCCACGCCGACAGTGCGCTCGCGTGCGGCTGCCGGTACCGGGCCGGCCACCACCGGTGCCGGGAGGAGGGGATCCACTTCCGGGGACCGGTCCGCCCGATCACGTACCGACTCGGCCGGACGACCGATCGACTCAGCGTTCATGGCTCTGATTCCACCACGTCGTACCGACACCCCGAACGGAACCGGCACTCGGTCGACGGGGCCCGACGTGGTGTCCCAGTGGTACCGGGCCCGCCGGCGGCTAACGGGCGGCGGCCGGACGGCGGCCTCCTGGTGCAGATGAAAGATCATCAGGACTTTGAATCAGCCGGGCCCCCGGGGGGGCGGCGCGGCCCGGCAACCGGTGGCCGGCGGCGTCGTGCAGGAGATAGGGCTCCGGCGCGCGTCGTTGAACGGCTACCGGCCCTGTGCGGCATCGACCAGCCGGTGCATCACTGCCGGCGGCAGGGCCGGGTTGGCCGCGGCGGCGAACGCGCTGCCCGGAAGGGCGAGCCGTCGCAGCAGCTCCCCGGCGGGGAGCCTCGGGTCACGTACCGCCCAGACTCCCACCTCGGGGTCGTCGGCCAGCCGCAGGGGAAGTTCCGGGCCCGCTTCGGGGTCGTCGAGCGCGGCGTGCCGCAGTCGTGGATCGGGGTGGTCGGCGAAGCGGGCCAGGCCGGGCCGGGCGAAGTTGTGGTGGCGCCGCAGCGCGGACCAGTTCCGGTCCTGCGCCGTGGCGTACAGCTCCACCAGCAGCTCGTGCGGCGCGTCCTGGCAGTGGTCGCAGAGGATCCGCCGCACCCACGGGTCCTCGTCCGCGGCCAGCCGTGCCACCACGTCCTCCGGCAGGTGCGGCTGCATGGCGAGCACCCGCCGCAGTCCGGCGTGGGCCGACGCCGCGATCCGCCGTGCCGCCTCCGGCTCCCTCGCCCGCTCCCGGATCCAGTGCGGCGCCCGGGGCACGTCCGGCAACGTGTACGGGACCGCCGCGCGCTGCGCCTCGGTCAGGTCCTCCCGCATCGACAGGGCGAGCCGGACCTCCTCCTCGGGATCGTCGGCCAGCCGCAGGGCGAGCGCGAGCGGCACCTGCGGGTCGCCGGCAGCGTCCCGCCGGACATAGGGGTCGGTGTGCGCCACCCGCGCCCGGGCCGTCAGCGCCTCCGGCTCCTCCTCGACGCGCAACAGCTCGGCGATCCGCTCGGCCACCTGCGGGGAGGGATCGTCGAGCAGCCGCTCGCGTACCGGCGCCGCGAGCCGTTCCCACAGCTCCGGGCTCAGCATTCCGGCCCGTACCCCCGGGTCCTCGTCCTCGACGAGCCGGCGCTGCACGGCGGGAGGCAGCTCCGGACAGCCGGTGACCAGGCGCCTGACCCCCGGGTGCGCGTCCCCGGCCAGCACCTCCGGCACGCCTGCCGGGACCCGGCGTCCGAAGTCGGTGAGCAGGGCCGCGTACGCGAACCGGACCCGCGGCTCCACGTCGTGCGCGAGCGGCGCCAGCGCATCGGCGTCCGCGGTCGGATTCTGCACGACGTCCAGCCGGTACCGCATCCGGGGGGACGACACGGCGGCGGCGGTCGCCTCAGCGTCGAGCTCTCGCCAGGTGAGCCACAGCGGGTGCGCCGGCAGCTCCTCGAACTCCAGCAGCCGCCGCAGCACCGCCCCCGGCAATGCCGGATTGCACGCCAGCCCACGCAGCCACTCCCGTGCCAGGACCTCGTCCGCGCCGGCCCGTTCCAGGACCTCGTCCACCCCACTCATCGGGCCATTCTCACAGCCCGGCGTGTTGAGAAGGATTTGCCGGCCGCGGGGGCCCGTGAGGCGCATGGAGGCAGCCGGGCCCGTGAGTGGCCCGGCCTCCTCGAAGGTGCCGCCCGGCGGTGGGGATCGGGTGGTCGCGGGAAGGGGACCCCCGGGACGGACCTTCGGCTCCCACGCGCGGCCGGAGGGACGCTCGCCGGTGGGCGGGAGGGCAGGCGGGCGGCCCGGTGCGGCGCGAGGCCCGGCGCGAGCGGCGCGACGAACGGCCGGCAGCGGCCGGCTGACGAACAGCCGGGAGGGCTGAGTACGGCTGACGTCCGGACGTTCAGAGCGCGATCGGTCGGTACTCCAGGGCCTCGTGGAGGATCTGCTCCGCGGAAGCGTCCCGAAGCCCGGCCGGCGGATCGAACAGCAGGGCGCAGACCCGGGGATGCGGCACGTTGGCTTCGAGGAGGCGCAGGTAGTAGTCGCTCTCCAGGGAGGCCGCCAGCACTCTGCGGACGACTTCGGCAAGCTCGTCCCGGGTGACGTCCGGCACCCGGGGGCGAGCCGGGCGGGCGGCCTCCCTCGCGAAGTCCTCCAGGCTCCGGCTGCCGTCGTACTCGGCGAAGTCGGGGAATCCGTAGCCGTGTCCGGTCGTCGCGTTGAAGGCCATGATCGCCGCATCCGCGCCCTCGGCGCGCGCAGCCACCAGGTCAGCGATCCGCTCGATCTCGCGGCACACCTCATCCAGCCGTTCCCGGCTCACCGGCGGGGGCAGCAGCTCCGGTCTCAGGTCCATGACGGGATCATGCCGGCCGGCACCGACAGGCACCGGGAGCGGCCGCGGGCGGCCGCCCCCCTTCGCGAAGGAGCCGCCGACCGGGCGTCCTACGTCCTGGCGGCGTTCCGGGGCCACCACGAGCTGTCCCTGGCAAGGTCTTCGAGAGCCTGCAGTCTGTGCCCGATGTGCTCGACGAACTCGGCCGGCAGCCTGACGCCGTGGTCGAGGACGTAGTGGCCGAGTCCTTCCGGCCAGAGGTAGTAGCCGTCGGTGAGGTCGCGGGAACCGTTGACGCACGCACAGAGCCGGCACCTCGATACGCCCATCGAGAAGCCGGCGACCTGGCCGTGGTCCAGGTAGTCCGAGACCCAGTGCCGTTCCGACTCCTCCCACGCGGCATCGACAAGACCGGCGGGGTCCGGCAGCGTCCGGTTCTCGGGCGTGCCCCAGAAGCCCAGCAGCCTGACCGGGCGGCCGGTGTCCTCCCGCGGCTCGGACATGCCGGGAGGCTCTCACGCCGGGGGCCGACGCGTCACCCCGGCGTCAACTCCGTTGCTGTCGGCGGGCCCGCCGCCCAACCGCGTCCGCCCCGCCGAACCGCCCGGCGGGGCGAGCGGCAGGTGCGGGGACGGCGGTGCGGGTTGCGGGTTGCGGGTTGCTACAGGTCGGCGATGGTCCACTGCTGGGCGGCGGAGTTGTCGCACGTCCACACTCCCAGGGTCTTGAAGTCCTCGTCGTAGGTGAGGCAGTCCTGGTCGCTGATGCGGATCTGGTGGGTGCCGTTGTTCAGGGGAAGCACCTGCCACTTCTGGTTGGCGGTGTTCTTCCAGGGCTGGAGTTCGGCGGTGTAGCTCTTGGTGTTCTCGGTGAGGTCGAGGCCGAAGCCGTTGGTGATCTCGTAGCGGCCGCCGGCGACCGGCTTGAGCAGCCAGGTCGAGCCGCCCGGGGCGAGGGTGCCGGCGGAGACCGGTGAGCCGGCCGCGGACTTCAGGGACAGGGCGCCCAGGCCGTGGGCGGTCCGCAGGAACTTCGCGCCCCCGGTGAGGGAGGTGACGCCGGCGGTCACACCGGTGGCGGCGACGCGGGTGACGTTGTCGCCGCCGGCGCTGACGGGAGGCAGCAGCGGGGTGAGGGTTCCCTCGGGGCCGGTCGTCCCCCCGACGGCGGGGGTGGCTCCGGTGAGCAGTCCGCCGAGGTCGGTGACGGCGCCCATGGTGCCGGGGGCGCCCGGGGTGAGCGGGGCGCCCGAGGTGTTCCCGGACACGGCCGGGACGGGGGCGGGGGCGGGGTTGAAGGTGACGGTGCCGCCGTTGCGGGTGTAGTAGCCCGAGAATCCCCAGTTGACCCAGCCGCCGTCGCCGGGGTTGGTGAAGGTGCCCCCGCCGGTGAAGGCCCAGACGCGGTAGGTCTGGTCCTCGCGTGAGGTCACGTCGTGGTACGTCACGTCGGCCTGGCCGATGACGCCCTGCAGGTTCGCGGCGTAGGGGTGGGTGAACCACGGGTCGCCGAACGCGTTGTCCCCGGCGACGTCGAACACCATGATGTTGGCGTAGCCGTTGCTCAGGGTGTTGAGCAGCGCGACGAGGTCCTGGACGAACTGCCCTCGTGCCCTGGCCGTGCGTTCGTGGTCGTCCTTGGCCGCGAGGATGCAGCCCACCCAGGCCGCCCAGGCGTCGGGCCCGGTGTGGCTGTCGTAGGGGTTGTTGCTGGGGCTGATGATGTTGGCCGCGTTGCAGGCCTGGTGGTTGCCGTCGTCGAGCGAGGCGGAGGCCGTGGGGGCGAACGCCAGCGCGGAGGCGAGGACGGCTGCGGCGAGCGAGGCGGATACTGCGGCCCTTGCGGTCATGGCGGTTTCTCCTGGGAACGGTGAGCGGCGGAAGGCGGGTCGCGCCGGTTGCGGACGGCGACGGGCGGCCCCGTGCCGGCGGCGCGGTGCGGCCGGTGGTGGCGGATGTCGTGCGGGGACGGCCGGCCCGGGAGGCGCCGGGCGTGCACCGGACGGGCGTGCACCGGACCGGCAGGCTGCGACGCCGGACGGGGCAGGCGGTGGGTGGTGCCGACGGTGGCGGGACCCGTGGTGGTGCCCGCGGGAGGTGACGGTGGGTCGGCGGGACGGCTGTCCTGCAGGAACAGCGGTCGCCGGGGCCGGACCGTCAGGACGCTGCGGCGTCCGGCCGGGCTGCGGGCGGACCGGCCGGCAGATAGCGCTCGCGCATCAGGGCCGAGGCCTGGTGGCAACGGGCCAGGAGCCGGCCGGCCCGGTGGAGGTGGTTCCGGGGGCCCGGGGCGGTCTCGCGGGTCCGGAGGTAGAGGAGGAGGTCGAGGCGGCCGGGTCCGGCGTTCGCGCTGACGTGCTCCAGGTCGTCGCCGGGGCGGGCGTGGGCCCACAGGATGTCGACGACGTCAGCGGCCTCGGCGGGATGCGCCGGGGTGCCGGGCCGGCGGGTCAGGGAGAGGTAGACGATGTCCAACCGGCTCAGCCCCACTGCAGGACGCTGGGCGTGACGGTGGCACCGGCGGACGGGACGGTGGCGGGCGCCGGGGCCGGGACGCTCTCGGCGGCCGCGGTGGCGGCGGGGAGCAGGGCGAGGGCGAGGGCGGCGATCGCGGCGGCCTGGACGAGGCGGGTGCGGATCATGCTGGTTCTCCTTGATGACGAAGGGGTTCATGTCCGGTGCGGTGTCGGTTGATTGACACGTCGGCCGGTTGCCGCCGCCTGGGGTGTTCCCGTTCGGCTGTGACCCCAGCTTGGCGGCGGGGGCGGCCCTGCCGACAGGTGTCCGGGGCGTCCTGAAGCGGTCCTGCCGCTTTAGGACGCGGTGACATGAGCGCGTCAGAAATGAGGGTGCCGACCATGTCCGCCCGCCCGCGGCGCCTGCCCGGCCGGCCCTGTCCGCGCCGGCCCGCGGGGCCCCTCGGCGATGCCCGGCCGGCGGCGCAGGCCGCGATCCACCCCCGGAGATCGATCTTGAAGCGCGGATGTGCAGGTGCCATCATCGGGCGCACCAGGTGTCGCCAGGGGGCCGCGCCACTACTGGCGGGACACGCTGAGATGCTGGAAACACTCGGGCTGAGCGCCGCGGCGGCGGCCGTCTACCGGAGCATGCTCGACCACCCCGCGGCGGGGGTCGAGGAGATCGCCGCCCTCTGCCGCCTGACACCCGTCCAGGTCCACGACGGCCTCGACGAACTCGCCGGGCTCCTGCTGGTACGGGCCTCCAGCGAGCATCCCGGACGGATGCGCGCCGTCGACCCCGAGATCGGCCTGGCCGACATCCTCGCCCGCCAGGAGGCCGACCTCGCCGCCCGCCAGGCCCAGCTCGCCACCTCGCGCGCCGCCGTCGTCCACATGGTCGCCGAACGCACCGCCGCCGACCGCGCCCCCGGCACCCGCCTGTTGGGCATGGACGCCATCCACGCCCGCCTCGAAGAGATGGGACGCTCCGCCGTGCGGGAGGTCCTCGGCGTCCACCCCGGCGCGGGCCACCGCCCCGAGGACCTCGCTGCCGCCCGCGCCGCCGACGCACCCGCCCTGGCCCGCGGCGTCACCATGAAGGGCCTCTACCAGGACTCCACCCGCAACGACCCCCACACCACCGCCTTCGCCCACTGGCTGCTGGCCAACGGCAGCGAAGTGCGCACCGCCCCGGTCCTGCCCCAGCGCCTGGTCATCGTCGACCGCACCCAGGCACTGGTCCCCATCGACCCCGCCGACAGCCGCAAGGGCGCCCTGCACATCACCGAACCCGGTGTCCTCGCCGCCCTCATCGACCTCTTCGAACAGGCCTGGTCGACCGCCGTCCCCCTCGGCGCCACCCGCACCGAGGACCCGAAGACCGGCCTCACCGACACCGAGCGCGAACTCCTGCGCCTGCTCGCCACCGGCCTCACCGACGAAACCGCGAGCCAACGGCTCGGGCTCTCGCCCCGCACCGTCCGCCGCCACATGGCCTCCATCCTGGAGCGCCTCAACGCCACCAGCCGTTTCGAAGCAGGCATCAAAGCGGCCCAACGCGGCTGGCTCTGACCCGCCGTCGGACGGGGAGGAACCGGCCGTACGCCCGCCCGGCCGCGGCCGGCCCCTGCCCTTTCGGGCAGCAGCCGCCGGCCCCGGGGGGCAGCATCCGCCGGCCGCGAGGGCGGCATCCACCCGCGCGGACGGGCCGAACGCGCAGCGCAAATGGAGAGCGGACCGGCCCGGGCGCCGGTGTGCGATGCCCGTGCGTCAGGTGCCGGCGGCGGACGGGCGGGCGGGGCCCGCCGGTGGGGAATTCGTTCGCCGCTCCCGCGCCGGGGCTCTAGCATGTCCGCCGGGACGGCCGGACAGGGCCTGCCGCCCGTACCGGGACGGGATCAGATCTTCAGCCGCAGCACCCGACACCACATCGAGCGTGGCCAGGCGTACCGGGAGGCCAGGACCCGGGACGGTGCGCTGCCGGCCGTGATCCAGGTACAGGATGTCCCGCCCACCGGCCCGGTCGTCGTGATCGATGCCCGGACAGGGCGTCCACGCCGTCCGGTTGCTCCCTGGCATCTCCACCCCTACGCCCGTACCCGCGCCGGCACCCGGCTGCGCAGCGGGTGGGTCTTCATGAGCCCCGGTGAGCACCTTGCCGAGTACCTCGATCGCGCGCTGCCCGGCACGGGCGCTGCCGGGCACGGCCGGGTGGGGGTGCGCGAGTACACCGTCAGCCCGGCGGCCGGCGTCGGCGGCACCGTCGTGCTCTGGAACTCCGGGGACGTCACGGCCGCCATCGCCGCGCTCGCCGTCATCGACTGGCACTGCGACGACATCACCGAGGCCGGCGGCCGCCCCGAACTGCGGGTCCGCCACCGGGGCGCGGACCTGTGCCCGGCGGCCGGCCGGGGGGACGGCACCCGCCTGCTGTGCGCCCGGCCCCGCGGCCACCGAGGCGACCACGAGGACCCGAGCTTCGGGACGCTCTGGCCGGAGGGGCCGGTGCCACGGCGGCCCGCCGGAGCCGGCGGCGGGCCGCGTACCTAGCCGGTCCGGGCACGCGCCGTCAGGACAGGCGCCGTCAGGGCACGCGCTGTCAGAGCACGCGCCGTCAGGGCACGCCGTTCGGGTCGGCGTCACCGTGACGGCCGTCCGGACGGCACCTGCGGCAGCGTGCGGACGGCCCGCCCGCCGGCCGTGGCAGCCGGCCGCCCCGTCCAGGTGCGCCGTGCCGTGCGTTGCCGCAGCAGCCGGCCGGGCAAAGGGCGCGCCTCAGCCGGGCAGGCCGGTGTCGCGGTAGTGGAAGCCGTCGTCCGGGCCGCCGGTGAACACCACGGCGTCCTGGCCCAGCCCGAGGGCCCGCAGCAGGACGTCGAGCGCGCCGTCGGCGTCCTCGTGGGACCGGTGCAGCCACACCCACGTCTCGCTCTGCCCGTAGGTCATGAGGCTGAGCGCGAAGTGCCGCCGGTCGATCGTGAACACGGCGGCGTCCACCTCGCCGAGATCCTCCCAGCTGCGCTCCACGCTCAGGCGCAGCCGGGCCGCGAGGGCCTGCAGCGGCGGCCTGAGCCCGGCGATCATCCGGAAGGAGCCGGCTGCCGCCACCCAGAGGCCGCACTGCAGGGCCGGGTTCCGGCCCGAGCCGTAGGGCAGGCTGATGGCCGGCTGCCAGTCAGGTTCCGGCCCGGGTACGACGATCTCCGTCATGTGCGCACTCCCCCGCGTTCGTTCCCGTACACCCTCGGGCGCAGCGTAGCCGAATGCCGGGACGCGGCCCGGCGCCGCGTCGGGGCCGGGGACGGGGACGGGGACGGGAGCGGGAGCGGAACCGGGGCCGGTTCAGAAGGCGGAGCGGATGAGCCCGCCGTCCACGCGGATCGTCGCTCCGCTGATGTACTGGGCGTAGGTGCTGCACAGGTACGCCACCGCGGCCGCGATCTCGTCGGGCTCGCCGAACCGTCCCTGGTCGTTGGGGATGAGGGCCTCGACCGCGTTGGGCCGGATCTCGTCCCAGGTCCGGCCCCAGCCACGGGCGGGGCCGATCTGGGTGACGAGTTCCTTGGTGGCTTCGACGAGGATCGCGCCGGGCGAGACGACGTTCGACGTGACGCCCGTGCCCTTGAGGTCGCGGGCCAGCGACACCGCGAGGTTGTGGCGGGCCGCGAGGGTGGCGTTGTACTGGGGGTGGGTGTTCATCGGCTGGGAGGCCAGGCCGCCGCCGATGGTGACGACCCGGCCCCAACCGCGTTCGCGCATCGCGGGGACGAGGTGCTGGATCATCCGCACCCCCGAGACGACGTTGACGTTGTAGGTGTCGTTCCACTCCGCCGGTGTCGCCTCCGCCCACGACAGGTGACGGTAGAAGCCGGCGTTGTTGACGAGGATGTCCACGGGGCCGCCCGCGGTCGCCGCCCGGGCGGTCTCGGCGGCGCCCTCGTCGGTGGCCAGGTCGCCGAGCGCGGTGTCGGCCGTCCCGCCGGTCGCACGGATCGATGCCGCGACCGCTTCCACCCGGTCCTTGTCGCGCCCGTGGATCACCACGGCCGCCCCTTCCGCCGCCAGCAGCCTGGCGGTGGCCTCGCCGAGTCCGGCGCTCGAACCGGTCACCAGCGCGCGCTTGCCGAGGAGGTCGAGGTTCATCTGCTGCTTCCCTTCCAGGACCGGCCCCCGAACCCTGGTGGTCCGGTGGAACGGCCGCTGCAACAGCAAGTCTACACCTGTATACATAGCTGCCTCCGGCCTGCCCGGCCCGGCCTCCGGCAGCGGCGCGCCGCCAGGCGTGCCGGGCGGGCTGGCGGGCCGGACGTGGGGGCGTGCCGGGCCTGCGGGCGGAGTGTGGCCGGGAGAGGCCGCCGGGCCGTTGCGGATGCCGCGCGGCTGCCGGGCGCTCGTCCGCGACCGTGGGGGCCGGGCCGTATGCTCGGTCCCATGAGTGCCGCACAACCAGCCCGTCGGCGCGATGCCGCAGCGACGCGTGAAGCGATCCTCGCCGCAGCCGTCGTGGAGTTCACCGAGTACGGGTACGCCGGAGCCGGTGTCCGGCAGATCGCCGAGCGGGCGGGCGTGTCGGCGATGATGATCAACCGTTACTTCGGTTCCAAGCAGGGCCTGTTCGCCGAGGCGGTGGACCGCTCCTTCGGGCCGCCGACCGTGGTCGGCACCGAACGCCACGGCCTGACGCGCACCATGGCGCGGGCACTCGCCGAGAACACGGCACACGGCACCGAACACCTCGACCCGTTTCTGCTCACCCTGCGGTCCGCGTCCGACCCCGAGGCGGCGGACATCGTCCGGCAGGGCATCGAGGCCCACGTGGGCGCCCGCCTCGCCGGGCTGATCGGCGGCTCCGAGGCGGAGCTCCGCGCCCAGCTCGGGCTCGCCCTGACGGCCGGGACCTGGCTGTTGCGCGCCGTCGTGGGGACCCGGGCGCTGGCGGGCGTCGACAACGACCGGCTCGCCGAACTGCTGGCCGCCATGCTGGAGCCCGTCACCGAGGGGCCCGCCACCGAGGAGGCCGTCACCGAGGAGGCCGCCCGGCCCGGCCGGCCCGCCCCGGGCTCCGGCTCCGCTGCGCAGTAGCCGGACGCGGCGCCGCGGTTCGCGCGGCCCGTTCGCGCGGCCGTTCGCGCGGCCCGGTGCGGCCGCCCGGGCGGTGCGGCGCGCTCCCGCGGGGTGAACGCCGGGCGAGCCGGCCCGGGCCCCCCTTCGAGGAGGGCCGGGCCGGCTCGCGCCGCCGGCGGGATCAGGAGCGGTCAGGATCAGGAGCAGTCAGGGTCAGGAGGTGACGGTCGGCAGGCTCGCGGTCAGGGCGGCGGGAACGGTGACGACCTTCGCGAGGTCGTACTTGCCGGGGCCGAAGTCGGCGGCGGTCAGGGCCTTCTTGCCACCGTGACCGGTGACGAGCCAGACGGTGGCGCTGTCCGGGGAGACCAGGAGGGTGCCGTCGGCGGGGGCGGGCCTGGCGGCCGCGGCGGCGAGCCAGGTGCCGGGCGCCGCGACGAGGGGGGCGGCGTCGTAGTGCAGGGCGGTGTAGTCGGCGCCGCTGAGCGCGACGGCCTTGCCGCCGGCCATGACGTGGACGGTGGCGTTGGCGCCGGAGACGTCCTTGACGACCGTGCGGTCGGCCAGGGGCTTGGCGACGGCGGCGCCCAGCCAGGTCTCCGGGACACCCATCAGGGCCTGGCCGGCGTAGCCGTCCGCGGTCCACTCGCTGCCGGTGATCGGCAGCGCGGAGTTGTTGACCATCACGTAGATGCTCGGGTCGCCGCCCGACTGGCCGGTGACCAGCGTGCCGGTCGGCAGGACCGTCTGCTGGGCGGAGGCCAGCCAGGCGCCGGGGACGCCCATGTCGGGGCGGATGCTGTAGCCGTCCGCCGTCCACTCCGCGCCGGTGATCGGCAGCGCCGCTCCCCCGACGATCACGTAGCGGTTCGCACCGCCGCCCTGGTCGTGCACCACCGTTCCGGCCGGCAACGAGGCGGCCGTCGCGGCGTTCAGCCAGGAGGTCGGCACGCCCATGTCGGGGCGGATGCTGTAGCCGTCCGCCGTCCACTCCGCGCCGGTGATCGGCAGCGCCGCTCCCCCGACGATCACGTAGCGGTTCGCACCGCCGCCCTGGTCGTGCACCACCGTTCCGGCCGGCAACGAGCTGGGCAGGGCCCAGAACTTGGCGTCGTCCACCGTCACGACCTTGCTCATGTCGTACCCGTCCGGGGTGACGTCGGAGCCGGACACCGCCAGACCCGCACCGCTGATCATCAGCTTGACCGTCGGATCGCCGGAGGCCTTCACCAGGGTGCCGGTCGGCAGCGAGGCCGGGTCCGGGTAGGAGGTCGGGGAGGCGTCGACGATGTTGTTGTACCGGAAGCCGACGTAGTTCTGGGAGTTGAGGTAGCTGCGGCTGTAGGTCTTCCGCGACGCCTGGGTGCCCGACTGGGACTCGGTGTAGATGTTCGCCGAGGTGTGCGCGCCGTCCACCCAGCCGGCGAAGAGGATGACGTGGGTGTCGTACTGGGCGGTGGCGGGGTTGTAGCGGTCGAGCGCGTCGCCGGGCTTGAGGTCGTCGAAGCTCCCCAGCTGGGCGGAGACACCGGGCAGCGTCCAGGTGGTGCGGCTCTGGCCGAGGTGCCAGGACATGGAGACGTAGCCGGAGCAGTCGGGGCGGTAGGAGCCGTTGCTGTCGCTGTAGGTTCCCTGCTGGCTGTACCAGACGCCTTCGTCGACCCAGGACTGGGCACGGGCGAGGACCTCGGAGCGGGTGATCTGCCCGCCGACCGTCGAGATGCCCACCGCGTGGGCGCTGCCGGTGCTGAGGAGGCCGGCCCCCGCGGCGGTGACCAGGGCGGCGGACAGGGCGAGACGGGTGAAACGACGCGTCAACACGGAGATACTCCTGAAGGTCTGTGGGTCGGACGGGCATGGGCTGGACAGGTGTGTGCTCGTGCTGGGGCCACGGGGTGAGCCGGCCGGGCGCGATGAGCAGGAAGGCGGTGTACCGGCGCCCGACGGGACGAGGGCCGCGACCGGGACACCGGCTGCCCTGCAGGCACAGCGGGTGAACGGGCGGGACCGTCCGGAGCACGGCGCGGCACGCGGTGAAGCGGTGCAGCAGTGGACATGGCGCGGGCGGCGAGCGCGGTGAGCGCGGCGCGGGCGGCCCGGGGCAAGGGGGCGGCGCGGGGCGGTACGGGACGGTGCAGTGCGGTGCAGTGCAGTGCGGTGCAGGGCGGGACATGCGGCCCCGGCGCCTCGGGCCGGGGAGCCCGGTGCGGGCTACTGCCAGCCCATGCTGTCCTCGGTGGCGCCGGCGGTGGGCAGCGGTGCCGTGGTGGCGGACGGGTCCGCCTGGCCGGCGGCGGCGAGGGCCGGGGCCGTGAGGACGGCGGTGAGGGCGAGGGTGGCGACCGCGGCGGCCTGGGCGATACGGGTGCGGAGCATGACGGTGTTCCTTCCTGAGGAGGGCTCGGGTGAGGGGCTGTCACGGCTTTCGCGTCCCGCGGTGGCGCGTCGTCCGTTCTGCCTGCCGGCCGGTGTTCCCTGCTGGCGAGTACCAGCTTGGTCGCAGCTCAGGAGGGTTGGAAGGGCTGTCAGGTGGACGGATCGGGCCCTGGACGGATCGGGCCACCGCCGCCGGGGAGGCCGAGCAGGTGCTCGTAGAACGGGGTCACCATCGGGGCCCGGGCGGAGAGCAGTTGCCAGCCGGCCAGCCGGGGCAGGGTGTCGAAGGCGCGCCGGCACAGCCGCGCCGCACAGGCCTCCGCCTCCTCCAGGCTCGGGCTGAGCAGATAGAGGCCGAGGACGGGATCGGGCTCGGCGCGGGGGTGCACCGCGACGTGTTCGAGCCCGTCGGCGGGCATGGCGAAGGCCCGCAGCAGGCTGCCGGCCGAGGCATGCAGTTCCGCCCCGGCGGGCGCGCGCAGACGGGCGTGGACGAGATACATGCCCTCAACTGTCCCAAGCCGCCGGTTGTGCGGACCAGCGCGACGAACCGGACACTTCGGGCCATGGACGGAACCGGCCACCGCCCGGGGCCGGCCACGCCCCCGGGACGCCGGCCACCGCGGCCCCTCGGCCCCGGCCCCGGCCCCGCCACGGCCCCGCAACTGCCCGCCCGACGGGCCCCGGGAAGGCCATCCGGAAAGGCCATCCGCCCCTTCTATCTCCAACCTGCATTGTTCCTAGAATGGCCGGGTGAGGGATATCGATGCGATCGCGGCGTTGCAGGACCCGGTGCGGCGACGCCTGTACGAGTACGTGGTGGCGCAGGGCCGCGAGGTCGGCCGCAACGAGGCCGCCGAGGCGGCCGGGGTGGCGCGCACTCTTGCCGCGCACCACCTGGACCGGCTGACCGAGGCCGGGCTGCTGGCGAGCGGCAGCCGCCGGCTGTCGGGCCGCTCGGGGCCGGGGGCGGGCCGTCCGGCCAAGGTCTACACGCGGGCGGCGGGCGAACACTCGGTGTCGCTGCCCGCCCGTGACTACCGGACCGCCGCCGAACTGCTCGCCGAGGCCGCCGAGGAGGCCGGCCTGGACGCGGGGCTCTGCGCGGCGGCGCGCCGCCGGGGCGAGGCGCTGCGCGGTGCGGCCGCGCCCTGCGGGGGTCTCGACGAGGCCATGGAGGTGCTGGCCGCCCGCGGCTACGAACCGCACCTGGAAGGCGCCGGGCACGCCGAGGGGGCGGCCGGGGCGGCGGCCGCGGGCGTCGTCCGCATGCGCAACTGCCCCTTCCACGCCGTCGCCGAACGCTTCCCGCCGCTCGTCTGCGGCATGAACCTCGCGCTGCTGGAGGGGCTGCTGGGCATGGACGGTCCCGTCCGCGCGCGGATGGACGCCCGGCCGGGCGAGTGCTGCGTGGTCGTCGAAGCTTCTAAAAACAACGATGATTGACATAGAAAAGTCGGCCGTGCTGGAATGAGGCCATGACCTCATCCGGGCCTGCCGCCCACCTCGCCCAGCTCAACGTCGCCACCCTCCGGCACCCCCTGGACGACCCCCGCACCGCACCCTTCGTCGAGCTGCTCGGACCGGTCAACGCCGCCGCCGACGCCGCGCCCGGCTTCGTGTGGCGGCTCACGGAGGAGGGGGAGGGCGACGCCACCGGCCTGCGCCCGGCGGGCGAGGACGTCATCGTCAACCTGTCCGTGTGGGAGAGCCAGGAGGCCCTGTGGGACTTCACCTACCGCAGCGGGCACCTGGAGGTCGTCCGCCGGCGCCGCGACTGGTTCCACCGGCACGTCGAGGCGCACCTGGTCCTCTGGTGGGTCCCCGCCGGTCATCTCCCCACCGTCGGCGAGGCCCTGGAGCGACTGGCCGACCTTCAGCAGCACGGCCCCTCCCCGCGCGCCTTCACCTTCGCCTCCGCCCACACCGCCGCCGAGGCGCAGGCCGAGGCCGCCCAGCAGCCTCGGCCCCTGGCGCCGCTTGAGGCCGTGGCGCCGCTTGAGGCCGTGCCGCCGGCGTAGCCCCGGGGCGGGGCGCCCGGGGCGGGCGGGGCCCGGCGGTGCAGGCCCCAAGGCCCCGCGCGGCCGGGCCCGGTCCGCACCCCTGACGCACGTCAGCCCGGCAGCCAGTGCAGCTCGTGCGCCAGGGTTTTGGCGACGGCACGGATGCGGTGGTGCAGCGGCGACTGCTCGCGCGGGAGGACCAGGTGGATCGTCAGGCCGGGCGCGCCCCGCAGCGGTCGCCAGGTGAGGCCGGCCGTTGTGCCGTGACCGCGGCCTCTCCGGCCGGGGCGAGGGTGACCCCGTCGAGCAGGTCGCGCTGGGACATGTCGAACGAGACCGCGGGCGTGTGGAAGCGGGGTTGTGGCCGGGTGTCCTGGAACACTGCGGCCAGTTGATCGTGGATCACGGGGTTGGCCGCACGGTCCGGGAGCCGCAGCGGGTACGCGGCCGCGTCGGCGATCTCGATCTCCGGGTGTCCGGCCAGCGGATGGTGCCGCGCCAGCTGGACCCCGACGCGCGCACGCCGCAGCAGGAACCGGCGCACGCCACGGCCCGGTTGTTCACCGCGGGTGATCCCGGCATCGATGCGGCCGTCGGCGACCGCGGGGGAGATCTCCGGTGTCGCCATCGGGACCGCGTCGACCTTGAGTCCGCCGTTGTCGCGAATCAGCCTGTCCACCAGGGCCGGTGCCGTCTCGGACCCGGTGCTGAGGCTGTATCCGATGCGCAGCGTGCCCAGTTCACCGGCCGCCGCGCTCCGGGCGGTGTCCCATGCCCGGTCCAGCGCCGCCAGCGCGGGCGGCGCTGACTCCGCCAGAACCGCACCGGCCGTGGTCAGTACGACGCTCCGCGTGTTGCGGAGCAGCAGGGCCGTACCGAGTTCCGCCTCCAACCGGCGTATCCGGGCGCTGAGTGCGGGCTGGGCGATTCCGATCCGCGTGGCCGCGCGGGTGAAGTTCAACTCCTGTGCCAGCACCAGGAAGTACCGCAGGCTCACCGTGTCCGGCGCCATGCGCCCTCCCTCCCCGCCGATTGATAACGATCCGTTCTGAGTCTATGCCGTACCGGTCTTTCCCTAGAGGGCAAATCAGGCCCTAGCCTGCGCATATGACGATTCCCCCGGCCGCGTTGCCGATCGCCGGGTCGATCGATCCGGATGTCGACCCGACGTCGGACGTGTCCCGCCGAACACAGGAGATTTCCATGGCCAAGGGCTACTGGGTCAGTGTCTACCCCGCCGTGTCCGGCCCTGAGAGGCTGACTGCCTATGAGGAGCTGGCCGGTCCGGCCGTCCGGGCCGGGGGCGGGCGCCTCCTGTCCCGTGGCGGTCGGGTCGTCGCCCACGAGGCCGGAATCACGCAACGCGTCGTTCTGATCGAGTTCGACAGCTTTGAACAGGCCGTCGCGGCGTACGGGAGCGAGGCGTACCGGAAGGCGCTGGTGGCCCTCCCCGACGGCTTCGAGCGCGACTTCCGCATCGTCGAAGGCGTCGACTGACCGGCGGGCCGGCCGTCGCTGAGCATCCTCGTCGGCGGACAGTCCTCAAGGCCCCGCCATGACTCGCAGAGCTGCCCGATCGTGACCGGGTCCGGTTCGTCGGGGACGCCGTGGCGTTTCGTCGGCCCGGACCGGTTCGCCCCCGCCCCACGCAGTCACCTTCGCCGCCTCCCGCGCCACCGCCGAGTCCGCCCCGCAGCTTCAGGCCGTGCCGCCGACGTGGCCCGGTCCCCGCGGCGAGCGGGCGCAGGTCCGGCAGTCCCGGCGCCGGAGGTCCGGCGGCTCCGCACAGCCGGGCCGGTCCGCGACCCCTGACACGAACAGCCGACGGGAAAAGACACGGACCATGGAGGACACCGACATGCTGACAGCGCTGGGCCTGGACACGACGACGGAGGCGCTCTACCGGGCGATGCTCGCCCGGCCGCAGGACGGCGTCGCCGCGCTCGCGGCCGCACTCGGGCGGGGCGAGGACGACGTCCGCGCCGGCCTGGACACCCTGAGCGAACTCGCCCTCGCCCGGCCCTCCTACGAACAGAACGGGCAGTTGCGCGCGGTCTCCCCCGACATCGGGATGGAGATCCTGATGGCCCGCCAGCAGGCCGAGCTCGCCGCCCAGCAGCACCGCGTGGAGGCCTCGCGCGCGGCGGCCGCACAGCTCATCTCCGAGTACGCGGACCTGCGCCCGGCCACCGCCCACGCCGGTGTCGAGCACCTCGTCGGCATCGACCGGATCCGCGAACGCCTCACCCGGCTGACCCGCGACGTCCGCGAGGAGGTGATGAGCTTCAGCCCGGACGGCGCGCAGAGCACCGAGAACATGGAGGCCTCCCGCCCCCTGGACCTGCGCCTCCTGGAACGCGGCGTCCGGATGCGCACCCTCTACCTCGACAGCGTCCGCCACAACGCGCCCACCGTCGCCTACGCCGACTGGCTGGCCGAGCACGGCGGCGAGGTCCGCACCACCGCCACCCTGCCCACCCGCATGATCATCATCGACCGGACGAACGCCGTCATCCCGGTCAGCAGCGACGACACCGCCGCCGGCGCCGTCGTCCTCACCGGCCACGGCACCCTCAGTGCCCTGTGCGCCCTCTTCGACAGCGCCTGGGCCGCCGCCCGGCCCCTCGGCAGCACACCGCCGCGCGACACCAACGGCCTCACCCCCCAGGAACAGACCGTCATCCGCCTGCTCTCCGACGGCCACACCGACGAAGCGATCGCCAAACGCCTCGGCGTCTCCCCCCGCACCGCCCGCCGCACCGCCACCGACCTCATCGAACGGCTCGGCGCCCGCAGCCGCTTCCAGGCCGGCGTCAACGCCGCCCGGGCAGGCTGGCTCCCCGCCCGCTGAGCCCCCTCGCACCCCACACCCCCACACCCCCACACCCCCCACACCCCGCAGCGCCGTCCCGACTTCCTCCCGCACCGGAGCAGAAGACGGGACGGCGCTGCACGGCGTGCGGGCGCTCCGGGCCCGGCAGGACCGCCGGGTCCGCCGGGGCTGCCGGGCCCGCCGGGGCTGCCGGGACCGCCGCCGGACGGAACGGTCCAGGGCCGGTTCCGTCCCGCCCCGCACGCTTCCGCCCGCCCCGTGCGACGGCAAAGCTGACACCACAGCAAGGCGCAGCGCCGGGCGGGACGGCGGCCCGATCACCGGGTACGAGTCCGCGGCGCCGCCTTCCTGACCTCCCATCAGCTGCCGTCGGGGCCCCTCGCGTCCCCGGTGGCGCCCCGCCGCACGCGTCGACGAAGGACACCACTGTCATGACCAAGCGTCTGCACCGCACGATCGCCGCCCTCGCCGCCGGCACGGCCCTCACCGGGGCGTTGGCCCTGGGAGCCGTCCCGTCGTACGCCGCCGGGCAGCCCAACGTCTCCTGCGGGACGCTCACCGGCTCCGACAGCACGGCGGCCGCGAGCCTGAACCAGGTGCTCACCGGGAAGCTGCGCAACGGCGCGATGACCGCCTACCGGTTCTCCTGCGCCCGGGCGATCGTCGACGCCGTCCGTGCCCGTGGCCTGCCGGACCAGCTCGCGGTGATCGCCGTCACGACCGCCATCACGGAGTCGGTGCTGGAGAACAACCCCAACCAGATCGACCTGGACAGCGTCGGGCTGTTCCAGCAGCGCGCGAGCTGGGGCAGCACGTCCGACCGGCTCAACCCGGCGATCAGCACCAACCTGTTCCTCAACCGGCTGCTCAACCTGTACCCGAACAACGCGTGGCAGAACAAGCAGGTCGGCGTGGTGTGCCAGTCGGTCCAGGTGTCGAACTACCCGGACCGCTACCAGTTGGAGGCCGCCGACGCGCAGCGGATCGTCAACGCCGTCGGCGCCGCGTCCACCACGCCCCCGGACCCGCTCTCGCTGCCGGCCGGGACGCTGGTCAAGTCGGCCGCCGGGCCCGACGTGAAGGTGATGATCGCCGGCGCCGGGCTCCCGGTCGCGGCCTCCGACGTCACCGCCGACCACTACGACCTGAGCCGGATCGTGCTCGTCGACGACACCGCGTTCCGGTCGCTGCCCGGTGTGCCGCCGGCGGGCACCGTCGTCCTCGACCAGTCCGGCTCCGACGCGAGCCGGTACGTGGTCGTGGACGGTGCGGCGCTGCCGGTCTCCGGCTCGGACTGGACCGGTGACGGGTACAGCACCCGTCCGGCCCTCGGGGTGCCGACCTCCTGGCTGCAGGGTGCCCGGCAGGGCGTCCTCTCCTCCGGCCTGGTGGTGTCCGCCCAGTCCGGCAGCGACCCGAGCCGGTACGTGATGGTGGACGGTGCGGCGCTGCCGATCTCCGGCGCCGAGTGGACGGCGAACGGCTACGACTCGCGGCCGCTGATGGGCGTCCCCACCGACTGGCTGCACGCCGCCGCGGCCCGCACCCCCGGGTCCGGCACCGTCGTGAAGAACATCTCGGGGACCGACCCCAGCGTCTACGTGATGCTCGCCGGCGCCGCCCTGCCGATCTCAGGCGCCGAGTGGACCGCCAACGGCTACGACACCCGCCCGCTGATGGGCGTGCCCGGCACCTGGCTCCAGGGCGCCGTGGCGAAGTCCCCCGCCGACGGCACCGTGGTGATGAACCAGTCCGGTTCCGACCCGTCCCGGTACGTGATGGTCGCCGGCGCCGCCCTGCCGATCTCAGGCGCCGAGTGGACCGCCAACGGCTACGACACCCGCCCGCTGATGGGTGCGCCGGGCACCTGGCTCCAGGGCGCCGTGGCGAAGTCCCCCGCGAACGGCACCGTGGTCAAGAACATCTCCGGCACCGACCCGAGCGTCTACGTGATGGCGGGCGGCGCCGCCGTCCCGCTGTCCGGCGGGGACTTCACCGCGCTGGGCTACGACCAGCGGCCCCTGCAGAGCGTCCCCGGCACCTGGGAGCAGGCCGCCGTCGCGAGGCCCGCGCCCGCCCAGGGCACCCTGCTCCTGTCGCCCGACAACGCGACGGTCTGGCTGGTCACCGCGGCCGGCCAGAAGAAGGCCCTGACCGCAGCCGACTTCGGCCCCGGCAAGTACAGCCTCACGGACGTGGTGAAGGTCCCGACGGCGTACACCGCCAAGCTGCCCACCACTGCCTGAGCACCACCCTCCGGCCCGCACCGATCCCTCCGGACCTGCTGGCCCCGCTGGCCCTGCTGGCCCGCTGACCCTGTTGACCCCTCCAGCCCCCCTCGGGCCGCCCGGTGCACCTCTGCCGGGCGGCCCGCGCCCGTACCCCGCGGGCCGCGGCAGCCACCCGCGCCCCCGCCGGCAGGGGCCGGCGGCCGGACGGGAGGGCCGGCGGTGCCCGGCCGGTATACCCCTTCAGGTGGAGGGCCGGTTGGTCCCCCGGGTTGACGGCGGACACGAGGACGCGCCGTATCGTCGGTGGCATGAGCCGTGCACTGCATCTGGCCGCCTACCTGCTGGCCTTCGACACCCGGGCCCGGTCGCTGCAGGACCGCACCCGCGCCGGGTACCTGGTACGCGCCGCCGCCCTGGCCGAACTCGCCCACCGGGGGGCCGCCGCCGAGGACCCGGACGGCCGCGTGCGGGTCACCCTCGCGGACCCCACCGGCGACCGGGTCCTGGACGCGCTGCTCACCGAGCTGGGCGAGCGGCCCCGCACCTGGAAGTCGTGGATCAGGCGCGGCCGTGAGGACACGCTGGAGGCCGTCGAGGAGCAGCTCACCGTCCTCGGCGTCACGAGCAGCGCCGACCGCGACCCGCACGGCCCCGTCCAGCCGCACCGGACGGTGACGGTCGACGATCCGCGCGAGGCCCTGGACCTGCAGCTGCGGGTGGCCGGACTCGTCCGCGGCGACGCTCCCCTCGCGCAGGTGCCGTACGCCGACGCCGTCCTGGCCGCGCTGGCCGCCCACGGGCACCTGCGCCTCGTGCTCTCCCGCCACGACCGGAAGGCCCACGCCGGGCGGATCACCGGGCTCACCGGCCGGCTCACCGAGCAGGCGCCGGGCCTCGGCCGGGCCGTGACCCGGCTGAACCTGACCATGATCGCCGGCCAGGGCGGCATGGGCGGCGGTTAGGACCGAACCGCACTCACTCCGAAACGATCAGCTGGGGTGTCAGGCCGACGGGCCCGACGGGGTAGCGGGCGAGGATCTTCTTCCTGGCGTCGGCGGACGGCCGGTGGAAGTACACCAGCTCACGCGTCGTCCCGGCGCACTGCGCCGGCCCGGCCAGCACCGCCCGCTCCGTGTCGTCCAGGACCAGCAGATCGCGTTCGGCGGCCAGCCCGGGCAGCCGGGCGAGGACGTCCCGGGCATTGCCGTCGTCCACCTCCAGCAACGTGTACGAGGTCGGTTCGGGCAGGCGGCCGGCCAGCGCCCGCGCGGCGTACTCCATCCGGACCGTGCAGTCCAGCCAGCCGAGGCCGCGTTCCGCCTCCGCCGGGTCGAAGGCCCGGCAGATGACCTGCTGGATCGCCACATCGGCCGCCCCCGCGTGCCTGGCGACGAAATGGTCGAGGTTGGTGCGCCACTGGCCGAGCATCTCCGCCGTGACCTCGCGCCGCGTCTGGTAGGACAGCGCCTCCGGCTGGAACGCGAACGCCAGCCCCCGGCGCCGCAGCCGGTAGCCGAGCTCGGAGTCCTCCAGGCCCCAGCCCAGGAACCCCTCGTCGAAGCCCCCGACCGCGAGCAGGTGCTCGCGGCGCACCGACAGGTTGCAGGTGAACGCATAGTGCCAGCAGGTCTCCAGGTTGTCGAAGTTCTCCGAGAACTCGGCCAGCAGGAACTCCCGGCCGTCCCATCCGACGATCTCCGGCATCGCGTCGAGCGAGAACTCCCGTGCCAGGCGCTCGTCGTCGATCTCCCCCTCGGCCATGTCGCCCCGGGGACCGGCCACGACCAGGTCGGTGCGGAGCCGGTGGTACCGGGCGTGCGCGGCGAGGAAGCCGGGTTCGACGACCTGGTCGGCGTCGACCAGGACGACCACGTCGCCGGAGGCCGCGCGGATCCCGGCGTTGCGCGCCGCCGCCCGGCCGGAGGCCGAGGTCCGCGGCAGGAACAGGTACTCCAGGGGGTAGCGCGGCGCCAGTGCGGTGAGGAGTTCCCCGGTGCCGTCGTCGGAGCCGTCGTCCACCACGACGACTTCGAACGAGTCGCCGGCGTCGAGCTCGCAGAGGGCCAGGCACGACAGCAGTCGCCGCACCTGCGGGCCCGCGTTGTAGGACGGGACGACCACGCTGATGTTCATCGTGACCCGACCAGGCGTGCGCTCACTTCGACTCCCCGTCCCGGTGTTCCGCCGCGGCCGCATCCCGCTCACGCCAGCGTCCCACAGGGCCGGCGGGCCGGGCTAGGAGCCGGTTCGAGGTTCCGATCTCGGCGGGGCTCGGTTGTCGGCCTGCGTCCCTGGCGCGTTCTGACGCGACGGATGCCGTCGTGGCGGTTTCGCACCGGTGGCGGCCGCCGGGACGTGCCCGAGCGCTACGGGCCCTGGACCCCTGAACGGCGATGCCGCCGCCGGCCGTCGGCAGGCAGGTGTTCCTCCGGCGGATGGGCGGCGGCGGTGCGCCCGTCGGCCTCAGACGTGCAGCTCCTCCGGGAAGCCGGTCCAGCGGAGCCCGACGGGGAGGTGACCGGTGTCGTTGAAGAGAAGGACCGCCGGGGGCCGGTCGGGTGCGTAGCGGATGACCGTCAGGGCCGCGTTGGCGTGGTTGATGCCCAGCCACCGCCACTTCGGCGCGTCGAGGGCGGCCCGCACGAGCCAGCCGACGAGGAAGTTGTGGGTGACGACGAGTTCGTGGCGCGGCTCCTCGCCGGCCACGGGCCCGGTGAACTCCGCGAGTGCCGCCGCCGCGAGCCCCGGGCCCCGCTCGCGCTCCTCGGCCGTGAACCCGCCCAGGAACCCGAGCCAGGCGTCCGCCGCCACCGGCGGCAGCTCCTCACGTGCCGGCAGGTAGGGAAGGTAGTCGCCGGCCGCTTCGGAGCGATGCCGCGGGACGCCGGGCAGCCGTTCACCGGCCAGCCGGGCGGTCTGCTCGGCACGGGCGAGGGGCCCGTGGTGGATCGCCGCCAGCGGGACCGCGCGCAGTCGCTCCCCCAGCAGGACCGCCTGCCGGCGGCCCGCGTCCGTCAGTTCGCTCTCGTCCGGCGACGCCTCGCCGTGGCGGGCGAGATAGAGGTAGCGGGCGGCCGTCGCGGTCATGGGCGCATCCTTCAGCAGAGCCGGTCGTGCGGACTCGTGGGGGGACGCCGGGCCCCGCGGCCCGGTTCCACGAAGCGGCCGGCGGCGAGGCCCGCGGGCGGGCGCCGGGGGCTGGCCGATATCCCCTTGAGGCCGCCGCCGTCGGGCTGTTGACTGGACCGGCGGCACACGATCGACCCGAGGTGGAGGGAACCGGTGGAGGATCCGCAGTTCACCGTCCTGCTGACCGGCACCTCAGTCGGCGGGCCCGAGGCGCTCAGAGCAGTCGGCGAGGTCACCGGCCTGAGCCTGTGGCACAGCAAGCTGCTGCTGGGCGGCGCACCCGTCACCGTGCGCACGGACGAGCCGTTCGTCGACGCCGCCGCCGCGGCCCGGAAGCTGCGCCGGGCCGGCGTGCCGGCCGCCGTCCGGTGCACCTGGTGCGAGCGCACCCTGACCGACGACACCCCGGTGGACCCCGGCCCCTGCACATCCCTGTACTGGCCCACCCCCCACTGCCCGGCCAACTCCCTCACCACCTGCGACTGCGAGCAGTGCGCCACCTACGGCCCGCTCCCCGGCCACACCACCCGGCACGACAGCCGTCCCCGCTGAGCGCGGGCGGGCCGGACCAAGCACAACAGGCAGGTTGCCGGCGGGCCTCGGCCTCGGCCGGCGCCGGGCCGCGCCGGGCCGCCGTGCTGCCCCGGACCGCAGTGGCGCACCCGGAGCGGCGCCTTCCAGGTGATCGGCGACCCGGCAATTGACCCATGATTGTTCATCAGGATTGCACCATTTCATGGGTCTTTTCGCGGCATAGAGTGGTGGACACAAGGCCGGGAGGGAACGCCGGAACGGCCGATGACCAGGGGAGACCACCATGAGCACCGCCGCGCTGAAGCCCGTTCTGACCCGTGCCGCCGAGGCCGAGACGACCAGCGACCCGAGCAGCACGATGACCCTGCTGGCCGACTGCGGCACCGACGGCAGCCCGGTCACCAGCTACCGCTCGACCTTCGCCAAGGGCGCCGTCGGGGCCCCGGCCCACTTCCACACCAGGGCCTCGGAACTGTTCTTCGTCATCGGCGGCGCACTCCAGGTGCTGGTCGACGACGAGGTGAAGACCCTCAACGAGGGTGACTTCCTGCTCGTCCCGCCGCACACCCCGCACGCCTTCGCGGCGGCGCCCGGCTCCGAGGCCGACGTGCTGTTCACCTTCACCCCGGGCATGCCGCGCTTCGACTACCTGCGCCTGCTCGGCCGGGTCATGCGCGGCGAGGCCAGCCCGCAGGAGATCAAGGACTCCTCCGAGCAGTACGACAACCACTACGTCGACAGCCCGCTCTGGCGCGCCACCCTGGCCGGCCCGGAGGCCGCGGCCCGGTAGGCCGGGTAGGCCGGGGTAGGCCCGGCGGCCCCGGAGTGCCGCAGGGCGCAGCCGGTGGGTGGCGGGTGGCAGCCAGGGCCCGGGGCAGGACCCGGGCAGGGGGCCGGGCAGGACGCCTCGGGGCGGCCGCACCGGGCGGGCAGCCCGGCTGGTGAGTGTCCGTCATCGTGCTTCCAGCGAGCCGTCATCGAGGTGGTGCCCCCTCCGCGGGCTGCGGCATGAAGACCCCTCAGGAGGGCCGCGACCCCGTGGCCCACGCGAACGGGGGACGTCACGTGAAGCCCATCGGCAGAAGTCGCCGCACGACGGTCCTGGCCGGCCCGACCGCGGCCGGCACGCTCACCGTTGCCCTGACCGCCTGCAGCGACGGCGGGTCCGCGTCCGACAGCACGACCTCCACGGCCTTCACCACCCCGGCGGCCGTCCCGACCGCCCCCGCGGGCAGCGATCCCTTCACTGCGGCCCCCTCGGTCGCCAAGTGCTCCGACGGCTCGCTGCCCGGCGAGTTCACCAACGGCAGGTCCGCCGACTTCTGCATACCGGTGATGTCCCCCACGACCTCCAGGGTCACGGCCGTCGAATACTGGGACTCCCCCTGCACCCTCGGCAACGGCATCACCTGGAAGTGACCCTCCGGCACGGCTGTCGGCGAAGGCGGTCCCGGGGGCCGGGGCCGGGGCGGTAGGGCGGCGGCGGGGCCGGCCGCCCGGCTGCCGCGTGGAAGCGGGCCCCGGCCCGTGCTCGTGGCTGCGGGGCGGTGGCCGGTGCGTCGGGCGAGACTGGGTGGCGCGGAGCGACGGCTCCGCGGTTTCCGCGGTCCCGACGTCCTGGTCGGGCCGACCGATCAGCGGGAGTACGGCATGGGACTCATCCACATCGAGCTGTTCTCGACCCTCGATCTCGTCGCGCAGGCGCCGGGCGGGCCCGACGAGGACCCGGAGGGGTTCCCGTTCGGGGGTTGGCAGGTTCCGATGCTGGACGATTTCGCCGGGGAGCGGATCATCGCCTCGTACGAGGGCACGGACGCCCTCCTGCTCGGACGGCGGACGTACGACATCTTCGCCGCCTACTGGCCGGGTCAGCAGGAGGGGGAGATCGCCAGGCTGTTCAACAGCATCCCCAAGTACGTGGCCTCCCGGGGCAAGCCCGACCTGTCGTGGGCCGGGTCCACGCAGCTCGGCACGGACCTGGCCGGCGCGGTGCGCGAGGTCCGCGAGCGGCACGAGCACGTGAAGGTCGTCGGGAGTCTGAACCTGGTGCAGACGCTCCTGCGGGAGAAGCTCTTCGACCGCCTGAACCTCCTGGTTCACCCGATCGTGCTCGGTGTCGGGAAGAAGGTGTTCGACGGCGGCGCGGTGCCCACCAACCTCACGCTCCTGGAGGCACCGGTGGCCGGCCCGAAGGGGTCCGTGCACCTGCGCTACGGGCTGGCCGGGGGCACGCCCGGGACCGGGGACATGACCGCGCCCGACCGGGGCCTCGGGCACACCGGCTGAACCCGCCCCCGGCGAGGTGCCCGCGCCCGGCCCCGGTCCCGCCGGCCGGGCCGGCGCCGGCACCGTCGTCGCACAAGGCCGCCCGGGCCCGGGCGGCCCGGCGGGCTACTTCACGGCCACGTACTGGGTCAGCAGGGCCTGCACCTCGTAGATGTCGACGCCCTTGGTGAAGGTCTTCTGGATCGGCAGCGGATTGCCGGAGACCCAGATCTTCAGCTCGGCGTCGAGGTCGAAGCTGCCGGCCGTCTCGACCGCGAAGTGCGTGATGCTCTTGTAGGGAATCGAGTGGTACTCGGTCTTCTTGCCGGTGATGCCCTGCTTGTCGACCAGGATCAGCCGGCGGTCGGTGAACATGAACGTGTCGCGGATCAGCTGGTACGCCGCGTGCACCTGCTCGTCGTTCCCGAACAGCTTGGCGAACTCCTGCCGGGCCGCCGCCGGGTCCACCTGGTGCGCGTTGCCGAAGAGTGCCACGTCTCGTTCCTCCCGTTGTGCTCCCGCCCGAACGGCCGGGGAGCAAGGAGCGAAAGTCTGCCACGGGCCTGTTCCGGCCCCTGACCCGGTGATGGGTCATGACGCACCCGGCAGCGGCCGGGGACGGCGGAACGCGCAACGCCCGGCGGCGCCGTCCCGCCCGCATGCGCCGGCTCGGGGCCGGCGCGGGTACGCGCAGGTGATCCCCGGTCAGCGGCGGCCGGTGGCCAGGACGACGAGGAACTGGCCGCCGCCCGCCTCGACGTCGGCGGTCACCGGCAGCCCGGGCACCAGCCGGGAGAACCGGTCCACCAGCCAGTCCGCCGTCTCCTGGGCGTCCTTCCTGGTCGGGCACCGGCCCACCATCTCGCGGCCCCCCTTGCGCTCCAGCCGCCCGGCCACGGTGATCAGCGGCGCGGGTTCGGCCACGTACAGGCGCTCCGGCCAGGCGATGACCACCTTGACCGCACCCTTGCGGCTGTTGCACCCGCGGTGCGCCAGCCGCTCGGCGACCTTGGCCTTCCGGTCCGCGGTGCGGCTGTCGACGCTGGGCCCCCGCGCGTCGTTCACCGACTTGTCGGGGTCGACCGGTTCGTCGCACACCCAGCAGCGCCAGCCGTCGCGCTCGGCCACATCATCAAGAAGACTCACCCGAGCAAAGTAGCCTGCCCGGCCACCACCTGGCACATCAGGGCCTCGGCAGCCAGGACCGGCGCGGCGGGGAGCGGCGCAGCGAGGAGCGGCGCAGCGAGGGCGGTCACCACCCCGGGCGGACCGGGCGGACCGGACGGGCCGGGCGTCAGGACGTCAGGGGTGTCAGGACCTCAGGAACCGCCGGCCGGGAGCCGGGGAGCAGACTGTAGCCATGACCTCCTTGCCGCCGGACCGGTCGCCGGCCCCTGCTGCCCTCCCTCCTGCCCTTCCTGGTCCCGCTGCCGGCAGCACCACCCTCGCGGCCGGACTGCGACGTACGGCGGCAGAACTGGGCCTCGACCTGCCCGCCCTGGAGGAGAAGTGGGAGCGCCAGGTCGAGTTCCACGACGACGGCGGCGGCCGCCTGGTGACCGTGTTCGCCCTGCCCGAGGAGACCGGCTTCCGGGTGCGCTGCCGCGCGCGAGGCGCCTGGCTGGCCGGCGGCGTCACCGCGGACCTGGCCGCCGTCGCCTGGGCCGTGGCAGCCTGGACGGGCGGCTGCGGTCTCGAAGGCACCCGGGAAACGGCCCCGTTCATCCGGTTCAGGCCCTGGGCCCTCGACCACGAACGTGAGCCGTTCGACCAGGTAGAGCTCGCCTGGAGGCACCTCATCGACAGCTTCCACACATCTCCGGGAGACCGCCACCCCCACGTTCTCGCGCTCCTGGAGGCAGCTCACGCCCAGCCCGCCCTGCGCCGGCTGAGGCCGGTCACCAGCCACTTCGTCCTCTGGTTCTCCACCCGCGCCACCTTCCCCTACACACGCGCCGGGTACTCCATCGACCCGCACCACACCGGGTGGTACCTCGTACGGGACAAGGGAGAGCTCATCGCCCGCACCGCCACCCCCGAGGAGGCCGTCCTCCTCACCGTGGCCGCCCTCCCCGAGAACACCGGCCCCGCACACTGACCGAACCGGCCACCGGGCGGTGACGGACGGGCCCTGGCGGTGGGCGGTGCTGCCCTGCGGCGCCGGTCGCGGCGAGGTCCTGGCAGACCGGCCCGGGGCCCGGGGTGGGGGGTCAATACACTCCCCGGCATGACGACGATCGACGATCTGATCCGCCTGGTGGAGCCGCCCGCGCACCCGGTCCACGGGAGCGGCGACTGGGCGGAGGCCGAAGCCGCCCTCGGGCTTGGGCTGCCCGCGGACTTCAAGGCCCTGGTCGAGCGCTACGGATTCGGTCAGTTCGTCGGCTTCATCAGCCCGTTGACGCCTTTCGGCGGTCGCAATCTGCTGGTCGAGCAGGCCCAGGGGCTGCTCGACGGCGAACGGTCGTTCCGGCGGAGGAACCCGGAGAAGTGCCCGTACCCGTTCCACCCGGAGCCCGGCGGGCTTCTGCCGTGGGCCGGCGTCGACAGTGGGGCCCGGCTCTGCTGGCTCACCGACGGTGAACCGGACAGCTGGACCGTCGTCGCCTGGAGTCCGCGCAGCTGGTACTACGAGGCTCACGACGTGGGTGCGGTCGGGTTCCTCCACGGCCTGCTGAGCGGGCGGACCACCACCGAGGCCTTCTCCCTTGAGGACGAGGACGAGCAGCTGCCGCCGCCGTTCTTCGAGCCGGCCCGGCGGTAGGCGGCCGGGGCGTGCGCGGCTGCCCTACGGTCGGGGCCCCCGCTGTGCGCGGGGGCGGGCGCGGTGCTTCAGGCGGGCGGCCGGGAGGGGGGCTCGGGTGCCGGGTGGTGGTCCGTCAGGCTGTGGCGGCCCTTCAGGCGGCCGGCCGCCGCCGCCCGGCGCAGCAGCAGGCGGCCCACGACGTCGCAGAGCAGGCCCGTGAGCGCGATGGCGAACGCGGTTCCGAGGACGATGTGGTGGGTGCGGGAGCCGGGGCCGAGGGCCATGAGGCCGGTCAGGAGGGTCAGGGCGACCTCCCAGGTGGCCGAGTCCGTCCGGCGGCCGGACCGCTTGCGGTTGAACATCCCACGCCTCCTGCCGGGCTGGTCGCGGTGCACGCCCGGCCGGACCCTGTCGGCGGCCGGGGACATCGGGGCGGTGCGGTGCGGTCCGGGGCGGGGTCGCCGGAGCGGGCTCGGCCCGCCGAGGCGGTGTCAGCCGGACGGCCGCGCGGAAGCGGTGGGTACCGGGCCGAGGGTGATCGCAGGAGGCAGGGTGGCGCATCCCATGTAGGTGGGGTACTGGAACGGGGGGCAGCTGGCCGGCAGCGTCGGCAGGACCGGCACCGGTCTCGGCGGCGGGCTGGGGTAGGCGGGTGCCTTGGTGGGTGGCGCCTTGGTGGGTGCGGGGGCGGCCGGCCTGGTGGCGGCCGTCGTCCTGCTGGGTGAGGGGCCTGCCGCCGGTGCCGCGGCGGCGGTGGGTGCCGGGTCGTCCGCCGGTGTGGGGGCCGCGGTGGGTGCCGGGGCCGCGGCCGGCGGCGCCGGTTCGGTGGGGGTGGGGCTCGTCGGGTCCGGTGCGCCGGGGGTCGGGCTGGGCGAGGGGCCCGGGCCGGTCCCGGAGCCGACCGGTGCGGGGCCGTCCGGGCCCGACAGGAGCAGGGCGCCGCCGGCCAGGCCGAGCAGGAGCAGCCCGCCCGCGATGCCCAGGGTGAGCTTGCGGCGGCTCGGCGCCCTCATGTCCTGCCGGTCGTCGTCCGTGCTGTCGTGCATCCGGGGCCCGCCTTGTTCGATCTTCCGTCTGGACCGGGCGGATGCTAGCAGCGGGCTCGCTGCGGAACGGCGGGCGGGCGCCGAGCTGCCACGGCCCGCCCGGGCCGGGGAGGGCGGGCCGGCCCGGTGCCGGGCCGGCCGGCCTCACCTGCACATGGGCTGACATGGCTGCCTGGGCCGACGGCACAGCGGCAACGGCACGGCGGCAGCGGCCCGGCGGCCGACCGCCGGCGCCGCCCCCGGCGGGAGGGAAGTCCTCCCGCCGGGGGCGGCGCGGTCAGTGCGGCACCGGGTGGTGCAGTGCGGTGCCAGATGATGCGATGCGGTGCCAGATGGTGCGGTGCGAGATGGTGCGGTGCGGGCCGCCGGGCGTTAGGCGGGCTGCTCGGCGGTGTGCAGGGTGCTCACCTCCGCGGCGGTGAGGGCCTTGTCGTAGGCGTGGACCTGGTCGATCGAGCCGTTCCAGAAGTCCACGTTGCCGCCGTTCCACTTGGCGCGGCCGAGGCTGAGCGGGCCGGTGGAGACGTCGGCCGACGTGGAGGGGACGGTGGCGGCGAGGGTGCCGTCGACGTACAGGGAGATGGTGCCGGCCGCCGCGTCGTGGACGCCGACCAGGTGGTACCAGTGGCCGAGCTGCGGGGTGATCGGCAGCCGGGCCCGGACGCCGCCGGGGACGCTGAAGGCGAAGGCGCCCTGGCCGTACTGCAGGTAGAAGGGGTTCTCGGTGCGGCGGCCGTCCTGGCTGGCCACGGTGGCGTAGTTGCCGGGCAGGGCGTCCAGGGTGGCCCAGGCGGAGATCGAGTAGTTGCCGGTGGTGTCGAGGACGGGCCCGGCGGTCTGGGCGTACTGGGCCTGGCCGTCGAACTTCAGGGCGCTGCCGCTGACGCCGGGGGTCCAGGTGGTGCCGGCGGTCAGGGTGAGCGGGGCCTTGTTGGGGCCCTGGTCGGCGGCGGTGGTGCCGGTGCCCTCGTCGAGCGGCCAGGAGGCGCCGCCCTTGAGCTCGGAGCGGGCGCCGGCGGCGGCGCCGGCCGCGATGACCTTGAGGTTGATCGCGCGGACCTGGGCCGGGTCGACCTTGATCTGGCGGCGGTCGTACGTCCAGAGGCCGTTCAGCTCGTTCTCCAGGTCGGTGACCTGGGTGTAGACGGAGCCGGAGAGTTCGGCGCCGGCGGCGGCGAGGTAGAACGTCTCGGTGTTCTCGACGTACTTCCGGGTGAGGGCGGCCTTGTCGGTCACGCCGCTGTAGATGACGGTCGGGGCGCCGGGCCACATGTGGCCGGGGGCGCGGAGGGTGAAGCCGCCGTGCTCGCCGTCCATGGCGGCGCGCTTGCTGTCCGGGAACGCCGGGTCGTTGTTGCCGTAGTCGTGGTGGTCGATGATGTCGCCCTTGCCGGAGTCACCCTTGGAGGCGCAGCAGTTGACGCCGCTGTGGGCGTTGACGATGCGGGAGGGGTCGGCGGCCTTGACGGCCTCGGTGAGCTTGCCGGTCTCCTCGCGGTTCCACTCGCCCCAGCCCTCGTTGAAGACGATCCAGCCGATCAGGGACGGGGAGTTGTGGAGGAGCTTCATCTCGGCCATGCCCTCGGCGACGAACTCCTGCTGTCCGGCGGGGGTGCTGAAGTCGCCGGAGACGAAGTCCTGCCAGACGAGCAGGCCCAGCTTGTCGGCCTGGTAGTACCAGCGCGGCGACTCGACCTTGATGTGCTTGCGGACGGCGTTGAAGCCGAGGTCCTTCTGCGCCTTGAGGTCGAAGGTGATGGCGGCGTCGGTGGGTGCGGTGTAGAGGCCGTCCGGCCAGAAGCCCTGGTCGAGTTCGGCGAGTGAGAAGATCGGCTTCCCGTTGAGGACGATCTTCTGGTAGCCGCCGACGTCCTGGATGGCGACCTTGCGCATGCCGAAGTAGCTCTTGACGGTGTCGGTCTGCTTGCCGCTGGTCAGGGTGACCTTGAGGTCGTAGAGGTACGGGTCGTCGGGCGTCCACAGGTGCTGGTTGCTCACCGGCAGGTGGAGCAGGGTGTTGGCGGGGCCGCTGACGGAGCCGACGACGTTTCCGGCGGTGTCCTTGGCGACGGCCTTGACGAGGGTGCCGGCCGGGGCGCCTGGGGAGTTGACGGTGACGGCGAGGGTGCCGGTGTCGATGTCGGGGGTGGTGGTGACGCTGTCGACGGAGGTGGCCGCGACGGGTTCCATCCAGACGGTCTGCCAGATGCCGGACGACTGGGTGTAGACGATGCCGCCGGGGTTGGCGGACTGCTTGCCGAGGGGCTGGTTGGCGCCGGCGGTGTCGGTGACCGCGACGACGATCTCCTGAGGGCCGGTGCCCTTGAGGGCGTCGGTGATGTCGGCGGAAAAGCCGGTGTAGCCGCCGGTGTGCTCGGCGACCTTGGTGCCGTTGACCCAGACGGTGGCCTGGTTGTCGACGGCGCCGAAGTTCAGCTTGAGGCGCTGGCCGGAGCCGATCTTCCAGCCCTTGGGGACGGTGACGGTGCGGCGGTAGAACATGTGGTCCTCGTGCCGCTCCAGGCCGGAGAGCATCGACTCGACCGGGTACGGCACGATGATCTTCTCGCCGAGGTCCTTGCCGAAGACGGGCTGCTCGCCCGCGGCGGCGCCGGCGAACTGCCAGGGGCCGTTGAGGTTCAGCCAGTCGTCGCGCACCTGCTGGGGGCGGGGGTACTCGGGCAGCGGGTGGTTCTTGTCGACCTTGTCGGTCCACGGGGTGGTGAGGCGGTGCTCGGAGGCGTTGGCGGCGGTGCGGGCGATCTCGGGGACGTTCTGGCCGGCGGAGGTCAGGCCGCCCTTGCCGTCGTAGCGGACCCGGACCTGCTGGCCCTTCTGGATCGGTTCGGAGAGCTTGACGATCACCGAGCGCTTGTCGTCGGAGGCGGTGGTGACCGCCTTGACGGGCATCGGCGTGGTGTCGGACTCGACCGTCAGGTGGCCGGCGACGCCTGCCACGCCGGCGACCTTGCCGTCGAAGGTGGCCTGGACCTTGAGGCCGTCCTCGGCGACGGACAGGGCGACCGGGTAGACGCTGAACCCGGCGGGCGGGGTGAAGGCGCTCTCCGGCACCAGTTGCTTGGGCATCTCCGGGCTGGACCAGCGCAGGTACATGTTGGCGCCGCCGACGTCCTGGAACATCTCCAGGCGGAAGTCGTGCCGTTCGCCGGCCTTGAGGTGGAGGACGGCGCTGGTCTGCTCGCGGTCCCAGTCGGGCACCCAGTGGTCGATGACGGGCGCGCCGTCGACGAAGAGCCGGAAGCCGTTGTCGCCGATGGCGTAGAAGGTGTAGTCGCCGTCGGCGGGGGCCTCGATCTGGCCGGTCCAGCGGGCGGTGGTGTTCTCCTGGCGGCCGGTCGTCTCCTGGAAGGTGGAGGCCAGGCCGGGGAGGTTGATCTGCGGGTCGAGCGCGACGCCGCCGAGCTCGGCGAAGTCACGGGCGCCCGGGGCCGACATCCGGTAGTACTCGCCCTTCAGGCCGTGCACCTGGGTGGCGGGGTCGGCGGCGGCGAAGGTCGCGGTGCTGTCGGAGGGTTCGGCGGCCGAGGCGGCGGGGACGAGACCGGCGACGGGCAGCGAGAGGGTCGCTGCCAGCAGCAGCGCCCACATCCTGCGTGGGTGTCGGGTGGCCGGCTGTCGTGTCATGCGGTGGCTCCTCACACGGGGGGACGGAGGGTGGTGGGGCACCCCTCGGAGGCGGCGGTCCGCCCGTCCGGGGGACGTGGGGGTGCGGGTGGGCCGCACCGGCGTGCGCCCGGGCGGCGGGGTGCCCGCCGTGCGACCGGGGCGCGGTGGTGCCGGCGGGGGACGTGCCGGGTGGGTGCCGCGGGGTGACGCGGCGGGTGACGGCGGCTCGGCCGGGTGGAGGCCGGGGTCGAAGGAGACGCTCTTCCAACGTTGGAAACGTTGCTGCCAACGGCATAAGAGCACGCGTCAGGAGTCGTGTCCAGAGGTCCGGCGCAGTTCGCCCGAAACCGGCACCGCCGCACCGGCGCCGTCCCGCCCCCGGTCCCACAGTGCTGGACCAGCGCTTACGCGGCGCCCGGACGGCCGTGCGCGGTGGTGTCCGCGAAGGTCTCCACGGGGCCGCCCAGGTCACGGTAAGGAAATGTTCCGGAAACCGGGAGAGCGATCTCTTGGCGCGCCCGCTTCCGATGTGTATAACGTTGTAAACGCCAGCGACCCGGCCCCCCGGGATCGCCCGGCGGCGCTCGGAGTCACCCGAACACGCACGTCCGCCGGCCTCGGCACAGGTCGACCATGTGTCACCCGACGTACCCGCAGCCGCCCGGAGCCGCCGGCCGGCACCGGAGCCGGCTCCGGACCTTCAGGACCGAAACCCCCGACGGCCCCCACCGCCGCCCTCAAGGAGTGTCGTGAGCATGACCATTCGCAGATCCCGTACCCTCACCGCCGCCTGCCTGCTCACCGTGGCGGCCACCCTGGCCGC
>NZ_BNBO01000058.1 GCF_014655955.1 Kitasatospora indigofera | reverse complement strand
TGCCCCACCTGCCACCGCGACATACCCACACCGATACGGACCTGACCAAGCCCTAGTAGATGTGCGACTGGCGCGACAGAACGCCACGCTTCAACGCGAGGACCCACTGAAACTCTGGGCCATCGTTGACGAGGCTGTTCTGCGTCGCGTGGTCGGGAGTCGAGCGGTCATGGCGAAGCAGCTTCATCAACTCGTGACCAGGTCCAAGGACCCGCATGTCACTTTGCAGGTGGTTCCGTTCGAAGCAGGTGCTCATCCCGGCGTGCTCGGCTCGTTCGTCGTCCTGGAGTTCCCTGTTCGGAATGATCTCGACGTGGTGTACACGGAGACTCTGACGAGTAGCCTCTACCTCGAACGAGACGAGGACGTCAGCACCTACAACCAGGCATTCGACCGGCTCAGGGCGGCAGCACTTGACGTCGCCCCGTCTCGGCGGTTGATTGCGCAGATTGCAAAGGACCTTGAGTGATTCGTGCGAACCCGGAGGATTCGGGCCCGAGTCGTGTTGCCTGGCGAAAGAGCAGGTTCAGCGGCGATCAGGGGAACTGCGTCGAGGTCGCTGACGGCTTCCCCGAGATCGTTCCGGTCCGCGACTCCAAGGACCCCGAGGGGCCCGCCCTGCTGTTCCCCGCCGCGGCCTGGTCGGCCTTCGTCGCCGGGATCAAGGCGGGCGAGATTCCCGCCGGCTGACGGCCCGTCCAGGACACGGGCCCGCCTGTCCACGGGCAGGGGATCCGGCAGTCCCCGTCGTGGAGCCCTGCCGGGAGCATGCGACGGTGCAGGCGGGTTGCCCTCGCCTACTCCCGTCCTGCGGCGATGCGGCCGTTCTTCCACACAAGGGGCTCGCAGCCGCCGGTGTTCCTCAGATCAGCGAAGTAGCCCGCATAGAAAGGCTCGGGGTAGTCCGCGTCGAGCGACTCCTCCAGCATCTGGGCCAAGCACTGGTCGAGAGGGAAGAGCGCGTGGTCCAGGCAACACAGATTGGGGTCCCAGCCCCACAGCGGTCCGGCGGGGTCGCGGCAGTCGATCATGGTCGCGATCGCACATCCCCATTGGACCAGGGGAAGGCACCATCGTCGTCGGCCCCACTCCGGATCGTCGGCCGCCGCCTGGGCCCACTCGGTCATGTCCTCGAAAAAGCCGGTGCTCCGCCACTCGTGCCCGCGCACCCCGGCCACGCCGCTGCGAGGACCGAAATCGCCGTTCGCAACCTGAGTCAGGAGGCGTGCGAGCAAGGGCGGCAGGGAGTAGCCGCAGGCCTCTTCGGCCTCGGCGACGGCTTCGTGTGTCGCGGGAGGCGCGAAGTCGCGCTGCCCGACGGAAGCGCGAAGCGCTGTCATCAGTTCGTCCTCGGTCATGGCTCGCAGGGTAGGCCCAGCCCCTGACACCCCGAGTACGTGATCGACGGCTTCGCAGCGCTGGACCCCGGCTGCCGACCGGCAACCGGGGTCCAGCGAGAACGACACGGACTGACCGGTGTCTTCGGCCGACTCCGCCACGAGGTGCGGCTAAGGCCGGCCCGAGCCGCAGCCGGTCAGCACTCGATGACGTTGACCGCGAGGCCGCCGCGCGAGGTCTCCTTGTACTTGACCTTCATGTCGGCGCCGGTCTCCTTCATGGTTTTGATCGCCTTGTCGAGGGAGACGTGGTGGCGGCCGTCGCCCCGGAGCGCCATCCGGGCCGCCGTGATCGCCTTGACCGAGGCCATGCCGTTGCGCTCGATGCAGGGGATCTGGACCAGGCCGCCGACCGGGTCGCAGGTGAGGCCGAGGTTGTGCTCGATGCCGATCTCGGCGGCGTTCTCGACCTGCTCGGGGGAGCCGCCCAGCACCTCGGCGAGGCCGCCGGCCGCCATCGAGCAGGCCGAGCCGACCTCGCCCTGGCAGCCGACCTCGGCGCCGGAGATCGAGGCGTTCTCCTTGAAGAGCATGCCGATCGCGCCGGCCGCGAGCAGGAAGCGGACGATGCCGTCCTCGTCCGCACCGGGGATGAAGTTGAGGAAGTAGTGCAGGACGGCGGGGATGATGCCCGCCGCGCCGTTGGTCGGGGCGGTGACGACGCGCTGCCCGGAGGCGTTCTCCTCGTTCACCGCCATCGCGTAGAGGGTCACCCACTCCATCGCGTTGGCCGGCCCTATGCCCTCGGCCCGCATGGCCCGGGCTCCGGAGGCGGCGCGACGGCGGACCTTCAGGCCGCCCGGCAGGATGCCCTCGCGGGACATGCCGGCGGCGACGCACTCCTGCATCACCCGCCAGATCTCCAGCAGCCCGGTGCGGATCTCGGCCTCGCTGCGCCAGGCCTTCTCGTTCTCCAGCATCAGGCCGGAGATCGACAGCCCGGTCTCCCGGGTGAGGCGCAGCAGCTCCTCGCCGGTGCGGAAGGGGTAGCGCAGCACGGTGTCGTCCGGCTTGACGCGGTCGGCGCCGATGGCGTCCTCGTCGACCACGAAGCCGCCGCCGACCGAGTAGTAGGTCTTCTCCAGCACGGGGACGCCGTCGGCGTCGTACGCGGCCAGGGTCATCCCGTTGGCGTGGTACGGCAGCGAGCGGCGGCGGTGCAGGATCAGCTGGGTGTCGGTGTCGAAGGCGATCTGGTGGGCGTCGGCCAGGTCGTGGCCGAGCAGCCGCAGCTGCTTGGTCGCCTTGATCCGTTCGACGTCCAGTTCGGCCTGGTCGACGTCGACGGTCCGGGGCGAGTTGCCCTCCAGGCCGAGCAGGACGGCCTTGGGGGTGCCGTGGCCGTGGCCGGTGGCGCCGAGGGAGCCGAACAGTTCGGCCCGGACGGCGGCGGTCTGGGCCAGCAGCCCTTCGGACTTCAGGCGGCGGGCGAACATCCGGGCCGCCCGCATCGGGCCGACGGTGTGGGAACTCGAAGGGCCGATGCCGATGGAGAAGAGGTCGAAGACGCTGATGGCCACGGGGGACGTCCTTGTCTGGTCTCGTGGAAGGACAAGCGGGTACACGGGTCGGGGCACCGCGCGCCACGTTCCAGTGTGCGCGGTGCCCCGGGGTTTCGGGAGGCCCGGCGGGTGTGTGCCGGGACTCACGAGAGGTGAAGCGGGCCTTACAGGATCGGGCCTCAGAGATTCGGGCCCTGCAGCTTCGGGCCCTGCAGCTTCGGGTCCTACAGGTTCGGGTACAGCGGGTACTTCGCGGCCAGCGCGCTGACCCGGGCCTTCAGGGCGGTGGCCTTGGCCTCGTCGAAGGTCGGCAGCAGCGCCTCGGCGATGATGTCGGCGACCTCGCGGAAGTCCTCGGCCTGGAAGCCGCGGGTGGCGAGCGCCGGCGTGCCGATCCGCAGGCCGGAGGTGACCATCGGGGGACGCGGGTCGTTCGGGATCGCGTTGCGGTTGACCGTGATGCCGACCTCGTGCAGGCGGTCCTCGGCCTGCTGGCCGTCCAGCTCGCTGTTGCGCAGGTCGACCAGGACGAGGTGGACGTCGGTGCCGCCGGACAGGACGGACACGCCGGCCTCGGTGGCGTCCGACTTCAGCAGGCGCTCGGCGAGGATCTTGGCGCCGGCCAGGGTGCGCTCCTGGCGCTCCTTGAACTCCTCGGAGGCGGCGACCTTGAACGCGACGGCCTTGCCGGCGATCACGTGCTCCAGCGGACCGCCCTGCTGGCCGGGGAAGACCGCGGAGTTGATCTTCTTGGCGTACTCGGCCTTGGAGAGGATCACGCCGCCGCGGGGGCCGCCGAGGGTCTTGTGGGTCGTGGTGGTCACCACGTCCGCGTACGGCACCGGGTTGGGGTGCAGGCCCGCGGCCACCAGGCCGGCGAAGTGCGCCATGTCGACCATGAGCAGCGCGCCGACCTCGTCCGCGATGCGGCGGAACTCGGCGAAGTCCAGCTGGCGCGGGTAGGCGGACCAGCCCGCGATGATCAGCTTGGGCTGGTGCTCCTTGGCGAGGCGCTCGACCTCGGCCATGTCGACCGTGTTGGTCTTCTCGTCCACGTGGTACGCGGCCACGTTGTAGAGCTTGCCGGAGAAGTTGATCTTCATGCCGTGGGTCAGGTGGCCGCCGTGCGCCAGGCTCAGGCCCAGGATGGTGTCGCCCGGCTGGATCAGCGCGAACATCGCCGCGGCGTTCGCCTGCGCGCCCGAGTGCGGCTGGACGTTCGCGTGCTCGGCGCCGAACAGCGCCTTCACCCGGTCGATGGCGATCTGCTCGGCCACGTCGACGTGCTCGCAGCCGCCGTAGTAGCGACGGCCGGGGTAGCCCTCGGCGTACTTGTTGGTCAGCACCGAGCCCTGGGCCTCCATGACCGCCACCGGGGCGAAGTTCTCGGAGGCGATCATTTCCAGGGTGGTCTGCTGACGGTGCAGCTCGGCGTCGACCGCGGCGGCGATCTCCGGGTCGAGAGCGTGCAGGGACTGGTTGAGGACAGTCATGGTGTGGTCTTCCCGTCATGGGGCAGCCGCGCGCAGCTCGTCGGCCGCGGGGACGGCCGGGCGGCGGGCGGGAGCGGGCAAGGGGCCGGGCGGGGGCGGCCGCCGCGCTGCGGCCGCCCCGTCGGGGGACTCAGCCGCCGGTGAGGGCGGTGTACTCGTCGGCGCTCAGCAGGTCCGCGGGCTCGCCGTCGAGCCGGACCTTGAACAGCCAGCCACCCTCGAAGGGGGCGGAGTTCACCAGGGCCGGCTCGTCGATGACGGCCTGGTTGACCTCGACGACCTCGCCGGTGGCGGGGGAGTACAGGTCGCTGACCGACTTGGTGGACTCAAGCTCGCCACAGGTCTCACCTGCGGTGACGGTGTCGCCGACCTCGGGCAGCTGCACGTAGACGATGTCACCGAGGGCGTCCGCCGCGTGGGCGGTGATGCCGATGGTCGAGACACCGCCCTCGGCGGCCGTCAGCCACTCGTGCTCCTTGCTGAACTGCAGGTGCTGGGGGTTGCTCATGGCGTCATTCTCCAGGATGGGAAGCAGTCGGTGGAAATGCGGGGTCGCCGGACCGGCCCGGCGGCCCGGACAGCGGTGACGGTGGGTGACCGCGCTCACGCGGGCAGGCGCCCGCACCGGCGTACGGCGGGCGGGTCCGACCGCGAGGCCTTCAGGGATGGGGCCCGGTGACGGGCCTCAGCGGGCGCGCTTGTAGAACGGCAGCGCGACCACCTGGACGGGCTCGTGCTTGCCGCGCACGTCCACCGCGACGGTGCCGCCCGGGGTCGCGTGCGCCGCGTCCACGTACGCGATCGCGATCGGCTTGCCCAGCGTCGGGGACGGCGCACCCGAGGTGATCCGGCCGATCGGGGCGCCCTCGGCGTCCACCACCGCGTACTCGGCCCGCGGCACCCGCCGGCCCTCGGAGACCAGGCCGACCAGCACCCGCGGCGGGTTCGTCTCCGCCTCGGCGGCCGCCTGCTCCAGCGCCTTGCGCCCGACGAAGGCGCCGCCGTTGGTGGTCTTGTCGAAACGCACCACCCGGCCCAGGCCCGCGTCGAACGGGGTCAGCTCGGTGTTCAGCTCGTGCCCGTACAGCGGCATGCCCGCCTCCAGGCGCAGCGTGTCCCGGCAGGACAGGCCGCACGGGACCAGGCCGGCGCCCTGCCCCGCCTCGGTCAGCGCGTTCCACAGGTGCTCGGCGTCGGCGGGGGCCGAGAAGATCTCGAAGCCGTCCTCGCCGGTGTAGCCCGTCCGGGCCAGCCAGACCTGCTTGCCGGCCACCGTCGCGGGCAGCAGCGCGTAGTACTTGAGGCCCGGCAGGTCGGCGTCGGTGACGGAGGCCAGGATGCCGTTCGCCTCCGGGCCCTGCACGGCGATCAGCGCGTACGCGTCGCGGTCGTCGCGCACCACCGCGTCGAAGCCCTCGGCGCGGGCGGTCAGCGCGTCCAGCACCACCTGGGCGTTGGAGGCGTTCGCGACCACCATGTACTCGTCCTCGGCGGTCCGGTAGACGATCAGGTCGTCCAGGATGCCGCCGTCCTCGGCGCAGATCATGGTGTAGCGGGCGCGGAGCACGCCCAGCGCCGAGATGAAGCCGACCAGCGCGTGGTCCAGCAGCTCGCCCGCCTGCGGGCCCGAGACGGTGATCTCGCCCATGTGCGAGAGGTCGAACAGGCCGGCCTTCGTCCGGACGGCGAGGTGCTCCTCGCGCTCGCTGCCGTAGCGCAGCGGCATGTCCCAGCCGGCGAAGTCGGTCATGGTGGCGCCGAGGGCGCGGTGCAGCGCGTCGAGCGCGGTGAGACGGGGGGACGACATGGCCTGTACTCCTTGGGCTGGGCACTCAGGTGAGCGCACGCCGGACCGGCCCCGACGGGGACCTGACCTGCGCGCGGGCATGCGGCGGCTGGGTCTCCCCATCTGTCGTCACAACCTGAGAGCTTCACCGCGCGCTGCCCTGGGGACAGCATGGCGGCTTGCACCGTGGGTGGGCGCACGGCAGGGCCGTGTCCGCTTTCCAGATGTGCCTCGCCCGTGCGGTAGGGGTGCCTGAGAGATTCCGGGGAGGACTTGCTCCTTCGGCGCCGGCCGTACCCAGGGGGCACTCCGGACTCTCCCGCGCGGGTTCGAGCGGCCTGTATGGAGTTGGGCGCCCCGCCGAAGCGACGCACGGGACGGGCACATCATGGCATGCCGGGCGGTGGGTCTTAAAGGCTCGCTCGTGGTGGTGGCCTCCGCCGGCCGGGGGCCCGGGGAATCCGCCCGCCCGTCGGCCGCCCCGGGCGCGGTCCGGTTCCCGGGGCGCGGGGCGGCCGTCCGGCGGTGCTGCGAAGGGGCGCGGGGGCTGTTCGTACGCGGGGCTCGCGGGCGGGGCGGGGAGGCTCCCGCCCGGTCCCGTGCGCCCGGCCGGGCGGGGGCCGGGGCCGATAGGCTGGGAGGCCGGCGGCTAGAGATGGGGCGGTACAGGGGCGTATGGGTTACCCGGCGGAGGACACGCAGGCGTGGGGCGGGCCGGGGGCGGCGCCGCCCGGGGGGAGCTGGCCCGCGAACGAGCTGGAGCAGGTGCTCACCGCCGCGCTGGGCGACCCGGGCGCCACGCCCCGGGTGATCGAGGTGCTGGCGCGCAGCCAGGTCTGGATCCCGCTGCCGGCCGGGGCCGACCCGCAGGGGCAGTCGCTGGACCTGCCGACCATCGAACTGGCCGGTGCGCCGTACGTGCCGGTGTTCTCCTCCCAGGAGCAGTTCCTGCAGCACGCCCCGGGGCTGGCCTTCGCGGTCGCCCCGGTGTGGGAGTTCGCGCGGGGGCTGCCGCTGGGGCTGGGGATCGCGGTCAACCCGGACGCGCCGGTGGGCATCCCGGTGCCGCCGGCGGGGGTGGCCGAACTGCGCCGCGGGCCCCGCGAGGACCGCTGGGACACCCAGGCGGACGCCGGGACCGGCGGCCGGGTGGCCCTGCGGGAGCCCGCGCCGGAGGAGGAGCCGTTCGGCTTCCTGTCCGCGGCGGCCGCCGAACTCGCCGCACTGCCCGGAGTGCTGACGGCGCGTCGGGCGCTGGCCAGTGTGGAGGGCGAGCCGACCGTGATGTTCGTCGGGGTCCAGCTCGATCCGGCCTGGCCGGCCGACCCGGGCGCGGTGAACGAGGCGCTCGGGCGGGCGCTGGGAACCGCGCCGCTCCCCGGCGGCGTCCACCTCGTGCTGCTCGACCTGGTGGACGACCCGGTGGTCGAGTGGCTGCTCGGCCGGGTACAGCCCTTCTACACAAGGATGTGACCGGTGGAGTTGGGGCACGTCGGCATGGCGACTGTCCGCAGCGCCCCATAGGCTGCGTCCGGACACCCCGGGACGGACACCCCTGCCACACCGGCGGCGGCAGACCAGGAAGAGGGCTCGAAGTGGGCGAGCGGGGCGAGCGCGCCGGCAGAAGGTGCGCGTTTCGCGTGGCGGCCATCGAGGTGGGCGTATGAACGCGGCAGCGGCCGGCGGCGGAGCACCGGGGCCGTGGGGCCCGCCCCCCGCGGCGCGCCCCGGCGGTGACCCGGGGGCGCTGGAGCGCGCCCTGCGCGAGGTCGCGCCGGAGCGGTACGAGGCGTACGAGGGCATGCTGCGGGCGCTGGCCGAGGGCCAGGTCTGGATGCTGCTCTGGCACGGCTCCGCGGGCAGCCCCGACGCGCAGTACGGGAACATGGACGTCTCCGGGCACGGGTACGCGCCCGCGGTCACCTCGCCCGAGCAGCTCGCGTCCAGCGGCTGGGCCCGCGGGCACGAGGTGATCTCCGGGCAGGAGATCGCCGCCTCGCTGTACCGGACCCGCTGGGGCCTGTGGCTGAACCCGCACGCCCCCGGCGGCGGCGTCGGCATCCCGTGGGCGGACCTGCGGCGGATCGCGGCCGGCCTGGACCGGCTGCCGGCCGGGCCGCTGCACCTGAGCGAACCCCAGGTCCAGGCGCCGCAGTTCTACGGGCTGCTGGAGCACCAGGCGCTGGAGGTGCGGGCCGTCCGGGCGCTGCGCCGGGCGTGGGTGCGCCCCGCCGTGGGGGAGCCGTACCTGGCGATCGGACTGGAACTGTACGACACCTCGCCGCCCGCGGTGGAGGCGGTCCGGGCGCTGATGCAGCGGGCGATCGCGGTGGCCCCGGAGGGGCTCGCGGTCTCCACGGTGGCGATGGGCGACGAGTACGACCCGGTGGCGATGTGGATGCGGGCCAACGCGCGCCCGTTCTTCGACCGGGAGGCGGCCGGCCGGCCGCCGGTGGCCCCGTACCCGGCCCAGGCGTACCCGCCGCAGGCCTCGTACCCGTACGGCACCCAGCCGCCGCCGGCGGGCCCGGGGTGGCCGCAGCAGCCTTGGCCGGGCTATCCGGGCCGCTGAGGCCCGGGCACCGCAATTCCCGTCCTGTACGGCCACGGAACATTCATTTCGTACCCGACCGGCCTGATGTCATGTCAGGCCGGTCGTCGCATTCCCAGGGGCGTTCGCCAGCCATTTTCGTCATTGATCTTGACATGCATGTAACAGATATGTGAAGAAGCGTATGCGGCTCCTGAGGCTGTGCATGCCCACAGATCACAGTTGGGCATCCTTCGGTTGTCAGGGCTGGCGCAAGCCAGGGGGGATGGCAGAGAGTTCTGCGCAATGCAGTGCTCGCACCGGGCCCCACAAGGGCGAACGCGCACGCAGACCGAATGATCCGCGCGACGCCCATCCCGCACGGAGTACCGCAGCACCCCCGTTCCGCTGTCTTCCGCACCGCCGTACCGCCGATCCGGCGACCAGCACCACCGCACCGATGCACAACGCACCAGTAGCGCAACCCGCTCACGCAGTCCCGACCCGGACCGGGTCGGAACACCTCGCGCGACCGGGCACCGTGGGCCGGCCACCGTCGGCGAGGGGACCGAACTGACTCATGACCACACCCATCGACACCACCGGATCCGCCGGCCCGGCCGAGACCGGACCGGCACCCGCAGCGGCGCCGGTCAAGAAGATCGAAGGCCGTTCCCCGGGCAGAATCGCCTGGGACCGCCTCAAACGCGACAAGGTCGCCCTCGCGGGCGGCGTCGTGGTGATGCTGCTGATCCTCGCCGCGTTGTTCGCGCCGGTGCTCACCTCGCTCTTCGGGCACCCCGTCGACGAACCGCACCCGGACCAGATCAACCCCGAACTGGGGCTGCCCAAGGGCGCGTTCGGCGGCATCAGCGGTGACTTCCTGCTGGGTGTCGACCCCACCTTCGGCCGGGACGTCTTCAGCCGGATCCTCTACGGCGCCCAGATCTCGCTGCTGGTGGCCTTCCTCGCGGCCGGGGTCTCGGTCGTCATCGGCGTCCTGATGGGCGTCGCGGCCGGCTACTTCGGCGGCTGGATCGACTCCGCGATCAGCCGGGTCATGGACGTCCTGCTCGCCTTCCCCCAGCTGCTGTTCTCGATCGCGCTGGTCTCGGTGATGCCCAACGACCTGCTCGGACTGAGCGGCAGCGGCGTCCGGATGGCGATCCTGATCCTGGTCATCGGCTTCTTCGGCTGGCCCTACATCGGACGCATCGTCCGAGGCCAGGCCCTGTCGCTGCGCGAACGCGAGTTCGTCGACGCGGCCCGGAGCCTCGGCGCCGGCCCGGTGCACATCCTGCTGCGCGAGCTGCTGCCCAACCTGGTCGCCCCGATCCTCGTCTACACGACGCTGATCATCCCGACCAACATCCTCAGCGAGGCGGCGCTCAGCTTCCTCGGCGCGGGCGTCAAGCCGCCCACGCCCTCCTGGGGGCAGATGCTCTCCCAGGCCACCAAGATCTACCAGGTGGACCCGACCTACATGGTCGTCCCCGGTCTCGCGATCTTCATCACCGTGCTCGCCTTCAACCTCTTCGGTGACGGGCTGCGTGACGCGCTCGACCCCAAGGGCAACTGAGCCCCTTCAGACCCACCCCCCACACCAGGGGACAGCACCCCCCTCGGCGGACCGATCGGGCCCGCACATCTTCAGGAGGAACCGTACTCATGACGCGTAACCGGACGCTCGCCGCCGCTGCCCTGGTGGCCACCCTGGCGCTCACCGCGACCGCCTGCGGCGGCTCGAAGGGCGGCGGCAGCAGCGACGCCAGCAAGGGTGCAGAGGGCGGCTTCAACGCCGCGGTCGGCAAGGTGCTCAACCCTTCGGACAAGAAGGGCGGCACCATCAACCTGTGGACCAGCACGGACGCCGACTCCTGGGACCCGGGCCGCGCCTACTACGCCTCGGTGTGGAACTTCCAGCGCTACTACGCCCGCACCCTGCTGACGTACGACTCCAAGCCCGGCAAGGACGGCCTCAAGCTCGTCCCCGACCTCGCGGCCGCCCAGCCGGAGATCGCCGCCGACGGCAAGACCTACACCTTCAAGCTGAAGGCCGGCCTGAAGTTCGAGGACGGCTCGCCGATCACCTCGAAGGACATCAAGTACGGCATCGAGCGCATCTTCGCCCAGGACGTCATCAGCGGCGGCCCGACCTACCTGATCCAGTCCCTGGACCAGGGCCAGGACTACAAGGGCCCGTACACCGACGCGGACCCGAACAAGCTGGGCCTGAAGACGGTCGAGACCCCGGACGACACCACCATCGTCTTCAAGCTGGCCAAGCCGGACTCGTCCTTCCTCTACCTGCTCGCCATGGGCAGCGCCTCCCCGGTGCCGCAGAAGCTCGACACCGGCTCCAAGTACGGTGACAAGCCGGTCTCCTCGGGCCCGTACAAGTTCAAGTCGATCGAGCCCGGCAAGTCCGTCGAGCTGGTCCGCAACGAGAACTGGGACGCGGCCACCGACACCGTCCGCAAGGCCCTGCCGGACACCGTCAAGCTGACCATCACCACCAACGCCGACGACATGGACGCCCGTCTGCTCGACGGCTCGGCCGACATCGACTTCAGCCAGACCGGCCTCTCCCAGGCCGCCGGCGCCAAGGTCCTCACCGACCCGAAGCTCAAGGCCAACACCGACGACGCCTACAACGGCTTCATCCGCTACATCTCGGTGGTGCCGAAGGTCGCGCCGTTCGACAACGAGCACTGCCGCAAGGCCGTCCTCTACGCGGCCGACACCACCGCCCTGCAGACCGCCCGCGGCGGCTCGACGGCCGGCTCCACCTACGGCTCGATGCTGCCCCCGAACATCCTCGGCTCGGACGACTACGACCCGTTCGGCTTCACCAAGGGCAAGCCCAACCTGGAGAAGGCCAAGGAGGAGCTGAAGCTCTGCGGCAAGCCGGAAGGCTTCAAGACCAACATCGCGGTCCGCGGCAACAAGGAGAAGGAAGTCAACTCCGCCGTCGCCCTGCAGAGCGCGCTGAAGGCCATCAACGTCGACGTCACCGTCGACCAGTACGACGGCAAGCTGATCGCCTCCGAGATCGGCTCGCCGAGCGTCGTCGCGACCAAGGGCTACGGCCTCATCGTGATGGGCTGGGCGGCCGACTACCCGAACGGCAGCGGCTACCTCCAGCCGCTCACCGACGGCCGGTTCATCACCCAGAACGGCAACAGCAACTACTCCGAGATCAACGACCCGGAGATCAACGGCTGGTTCGACGCGGCGACCGCCGAGACCGACCCGGCCAAGGCCGCCGACTTCTACAAGAAGATCAACCACAAGGTGATCGACAGCGGCTACTACCTGCCGATCGTCGCGGACAAGGCGCTCAACTACCGCAACCCGCGCCTGACCAACGTCTACACCCAGGACGCCCTGGGCGGCGAGATCGACTTCCAGGCGCTCGGTGTCTCCGACGGCAAGTGACCTGCTCTACCCGCTCCCGTAGTTCGTATCGCTAGTCCGAAGGGCAGGTGAAGGCTTCGCCGGGCCGGCCGGGCCCCCCACAAGGGGGCTCGGCCGGTCACCGGCGGCGCCGGCCGCAGTGCTCGTGTATCTCATCCGACGGCTCGTCAACGTCGTCGCCATGCTGTTGGTGGTCTCCGCGGTCACCTTTGGCATCTTCTTCATGGTGCCGAAAATCACCGGCAGCGACCCCGCACTGCTCTACGTGGGCAAGATCGCGGACAAGGCGGCGATCGAGGGCATCAGGCACAAGATGGGCCTGGACAAGTCGATCATCGAGCAGTACCTCCTGTTCCTGAAGGGCATCTTCGCCGGCCGGGACTACAGCACCGGGGTCGACGTCACCCACTGCTCGGCCCCCTGCCTCGGTTACTCGTTCAAGACCGAGCGCGCGGTCTGGCCGGTGCTGCTCGACCGCCTCGGCGTCACCACCTCGCTCGCGTTCGGCGCGGCAGTGCTGTGGCTGGTCTTCGGCACCGCGACCGGCGTGGTCTCCGCGCTGCGCCGCCGCACCCTGCTCGACCGCTTCACGATGACCACCGCCCTGGCCGGCGTCTCGCTGCCGATCTACTTCACCGGCATGCTCGCCAGCGCGATCTTCGTCTACCAGCTCGGCTGGTTCCCGCACGACTACGTGGCGTTCACCGACGACCCGGTGGCCTGGTTCCAGAACCTGCTGCTGCCGTGGATCACCCTGGCGTTCCTCTACGCCGCGACCTACGCCCGGCTCACCCGCGCCACCCTGCTGGACGTCCTCGGCGAGGACTACATCCGCACCGCCCGGGCCAAGGGCCTCGGCGAGCGGACGGTCATCGGCAAGCACGCGATGCGCTCCACCCTCACCCCGATCCTGACCGTCTTCGGCATGGACCTCGGCGGCCTGATCGGCGGCGCGGTGCTCACCGAGACCACCTTCAACTTCCGCGGGCTCGGCTACGAGGCGGTCGCCGCCATCAGCGCCAGCGACCTCCCGGTGATCATGGGCGTGACCCTCTTCGCGGGCTTCTTCATCATCCTGGCCAACCTGCTGGTTGACCTGCTGTACGCCGTTGTCGATCCTCGGGTGAGGCTGACATGAGCAAGACCCAGACCCAGGCCCAGAGCCGGCTCCGGAAGGCGGCCGGCGCCCCCGAGGGCTTCCTCACCGTCCGCGACCTGCGGGTGCACTTCCCCACCGACGACGGCCTGGTGAAGTCCGTCGACGGCCTCAACTTCACGCTGGAGAAGGGCAAGACCCTCGGCATCGTCGGCGAGTCCGGCTCCGGCAAGTCCGTCACCTCGCTCTCGATCATGGGCCTGCACCGCACCGGCACCAAGCGCGGCGCCCCGCAGATCTCCGGCGAGGTCTGGCTGGACGGCGAGGAGCTGATCGGCGCCGACCCCGACCGGGTCCGGCAGCTGCGCGGCCAGAAGATGGCCATGATCTTCCAGGACCCGCTCACCGCGATGCACCCCTACTACACGGTGGGCGCGCAGATCGTCGAGGGCTACCGGGCGCACCACCCCGGCGCGAGCAAGAAGGAAGCCCGCAGGCGGGCGGTCGAGATGCTCGACCGGGTCGGCATCCCGCAGCCCGACAAGCGGGTCGACGCCTACCCGCACGAGTTCTCCGGCGGCATGCGCCAGCGCGCCATGATCGCGATGGCCCTGGTCAACGACCCCTCCCTGCTGATCGCCGACGAGCCCACCACCGCGCTGGACGTCACCGTCCAGGCGCAGATCCTGGACCTCATCCGCGACCTCCAGCAGGAGTTCGGCTCGGCCGTCATCATCATCACCCACGACCTCGGGGTGGTCGCCGAGCTCGCCGACGACATCCTGGTCATGTACGGCGGCAAGTGCATCGAGCGCGGCCCCGCCGACACCCTCTTCGAGAGCCCCGAACACCCCTACACCTGGGGCCTGCTGGGCTCGATGCCGCGACTGGACCGCGAGCTCCAGGAGCGGCTGGTCCCGGTCAAGGGCACCCCGCCCAGCCTGATCAACGTGCCCAGCGGCTGCGCCTTCCACCCGCGCTGCCCGTACGCCGGCCTCACCGGCGGACGCTCGACGACCGAGGTGCCCTCGCTCGCGGAGGCGGCCCCCGGCCACCACGCGGCCTGCCACATCCCGGCCGCCGAGCGGCACCGGATCTTCACCGACGAGATCGCGCCCCGGCTGTGAGCACGTACCACCCCTCAGGAGAGACCTCATGACGGACACTCAGGTAGCGGCGATCCCGTCACCGGCGCCCGCCTCCGACCGCGAACCGCTGCTCAGGGTCACCGGGCTCACCAGGCACTTCCCGATCACGAAGGGCCTGCTGCGGCGCCAGTCCGGCGCCGTGCGCGCGGTCGACGGCATCGACTTCACCGTCAACGCGGGGGAGACCCTCGGCGTGGTCGGCGAGTCCGGCTGCGGCAAGTCCACGATGGGCCGGCTGGTCACCCGGCTCGACGAGCCGACCTCCGGCACCGTCGAGTTCGAGGGCACCGACATCACCCACCTGGGCACCGGGGCGATGCGGCCGCTGCGCCGCGACATCCAGATGATCTTCCAGGACCCGTACTCCTCGCTCAACCCGCGGCACACCGTCGGCACGATCGTCGGCGCGCCGTTCCGGTTGCAGAAGGTGAAGAGCGAGGGCGGCACCAAGAAGGCCGTCCAGGAGCTGCTGGAGCTCTGCGGCCTCAGCCCCGAGCACTACAACCGCTACCCGCACGAGTTCTCCGGCGGCCAGCGCCAGCGCATCGGCATCGCCCGCGCGCTCGCCCTGCGGCCCAAGATGATCGTCGCGGACGAGCCGGTCTCGGCCCTGGACGTCTCCATCCAGGCCCAGGTGGTGAACCTGCTGGACGACCTCCAGAAGGAGCTCGGCCTCACCTACCTGATCATCGCGCACGACCTCTCGGTGGTCCGGCACGTCTCGGACCGGGTCGCGGTGATGTACCTCGGCAAGATCGTCGAGATCGCCGAGCGGGACTCGCTCTACAAGACGCCGATGCACCCCTACACCACGGCCCTGATGTCGGCCGTGCCGGTGCCCGACCCCCGGCGCAAGGAGAACCGCGAGCGGATCCGCCTCACCGGCGACGTCCCCTCCCCGATCAACCCGCCGAGCGGCTGCCGCTTCCGGACCCGCTGCTGGAAGGCCCAGGACGTCTGCGCCTCCCAGGAGCCGCCGCTGGTCGCGCTGAAGACGGGCCACCAGGTCGCCTGCCACTTCCCGGAGAACACCCCGGAGCAGACGAAGACCCTGCAGGCCGGCTGAACGGACCCGCCCGGCGGTCTCCGGGCGTGGGAAGGCGGTGCGGCCCCGGCCACTCGGTCGGGGCCGCACCGCCTTCGCGTACGCGGGCGCGGCCGGGCGGGGGCCGGCGCCGCGCGGGCTCTGCGACGGGCGGGTTCAGTGGCGGGCGCTCAGCACGCAGAACTCGTTGCCCTCGGGGTCGGCCAGCACCGTCCAGGTCTGCTCGCCCTGGCCCACGTCGGCGCGCCGGGCCCCCAGCGCCAGCAGCCGCTCCACCTCGGCGGCCTGCCCGGTGTCCGGCCGGAAGTCCAGGTGGAGCCGGTTCTTCACCACCCGGTCGTCGTCCACCCGGATGAAGAGCAGGCTCGGCAGCCGGTCCGGCGCGGCGCGGATCTCGTACTCGTCGGGGTCGTCGTCGACGGTGACCCAGCCGAGCGCCCCGGCCCACCAGCGCCCCAGCGCCACCGGGTCCTTCGCGTCGACGACCACCTGTTCCCAGTTCAGTGTCATGGCACCACGCTAGGGCCTGTCCGGCGTGGTCCGCCGCCCGGCGCCGGGGGCGGGGCGGCGGCGTCCGGCCGGGTGGTCCGGGCCCGGTGCGGGCGGACTCCCGGGCGGCCCGGCGGGCGACGGGGCGGCCGATCCGGAGGACCGAGGTCCGGATGGTGCCCGGCGCGGGGGAGACTGGTGCGGTGACCTCGCAGATCTTCCCCTCCGACGTGCAGCAGACCCTGGACCTGGTCGGCATCTTCGTCTTCGCCCTGTCCGGCGGCCTGCTGGCCGTGCGCAAGAACATGGACATCTTCGGCATCTGCGTCCTGGCGGAGGTCACCGCGCTCGGCGGCGGGGTGATGCGCGACCTGGTGATCGGCGCGACGCCGGTGGCCGCCTTCAGCAACCTCGGGTACTTCTCCACCCCGCTGGCCGCCGGGCTGGTGGTGTTCTTCCTGCACCCGCAGGTCGAGCGGATCAACCGCAGCGTGCAGACCCTCGACGCGCTGGGGCTCGGCCTGTTCTGCGTCACCGGCACCGCGAAGGCGCACGACTACGGCCTCGGCTCGGTCGCCTCGGTGGCGCTCGGGATGGTCACCGCGGCCGGCGGCGGCGTGATGCGCGACGTGCTCGCGCAGGACATCCCGTCACTGCTGCGCTGGGACCGCGAGATCTACGCGGTGCCCGCGCTGATCGGCTCGGCGGGGACCGCCGTCCTGATCGCGGTCGACCACCTGACGGCGGCCACCGGGACGACCGCCGCGCTGACCGCCTTCCTGCTGCGGATGTTCGCGCTCAAGTTCGGCTGGCGGGCACCTCGTGCTTGGCACCGCAACGGTTCTCGCACCAGCGAGGAGTAGGCGAGCCGCCGTAGGCCAGCGAGATCGCCTCGACCGTGCAGAGCAGTTCGGGCAGCAGCCGGGTGAGCACGGTGGCCGGGGCGACGTCGGCCGGGGCGGAGATGGCGCAGGCCGCGACGGCCCGCCCGCCGCTGCCGGAGATCGGCGCGGCCACGCTGGTGACCGCCTGCTTGTTCTCGCCGCGGTCCATCGCCCAGCCGAGCCGCCGGACGGCCGCCAGGTCGGCGAGGAGCTCCTCCGAGTGCTGCTGGTCGCCGCGCGGGGCCCCGGCGGCCGGCCGGCGCGCGGGCCGGGCCTCGAACTCCCTGGTCACCGGCAGCGCCGTCAGCTGGTCCTCGGGCAGGTCGGCCAGCAGCACCCGGCCCAGTGCGGTGGAGCTGGCCGGCACCCGCCGCCCGATCCGCGACGCCGGGCCCAGCCAGGAGCCGGGACTGACGGGGTATCGGCTCTCCACCTTGTCCAGGTAGACCACCTCGCCGCCCTCCAGCACCGCGAGGTGCACGGTATGGCCGTACCGCTCGTTCAGGGAGGCCAGGTAGGGCGCCGCGACCTGGCGGACGTCGACCTCCTCCAGGGCCTGCTGGGCGAGCGAGATCAGCCGGCCGCCCAGGCGGTAGCGGTGGTCGGACTGCCGGTGCACGAAGCCGTGCGACTCCAGGGTGCGCAGCAGCCGCAGGGCGGTCGACTTGTGCACGTCGATGGAGCTCGCGGCCTGTTCCAGCGAGGCCGGGCCGTCGCCGAGCGAGGCCAGGATGGTCAGTGCGCGGTCGACCGACTGTGACATGGCGCCCCCCGGAGCGTCGTGCTGGGCTGTGTCCTGCTGAGGGTTCTGCGGGCCGGGCGGGCCGGCCGGAGGTCCTGGCCGGGTGCGGGGCCGCGGGTGTGCGGCCGGCGGGCCCGGCCGGCCGTCCTGGCGGTCCCCCGCCGGGAGTTGGGCGCGTGGTCCGGCCGGTGGCCGTGGCCCGGCCCGTCCCGATTCTCGGACGGTCCGGTTTGTTGCGCCAGGCTAACGACGCGTTGCAGAGGGTGCAATGGCCGAATCGTGACCCGGCGGGCCTCTACAATCGACGGGTTATGCCATACCTGGACCATGCGGCGACCACGCCGATGCTGCCCGAGGCGATCGCCGCGATGACGGCGCACCTCGGTGTCGTCGGCAACGCCTCCTCCCTGCACGCGGCCGGCCGGCGCGCCCGCCGCGTGGTCGAGGAGTCCCGGGAGTCGCTGGCCGAGTCGCTGGGCGCCCGGCCGAGCGAGATCGTCCTCACCGGTGGCGGCACCGAATCCGACAACCTCGCCGTGAAGGGCCTCTACTGGGCCCGCCGCGACGCCGACCCGGCCCGCACCCGGGTGCTGAGCAGCCCGGTCGAGCACCACGCGGTGCTGGACGCCGTCCACTGGCTCGCCGAGCACGAGGGCGCCCGGGTCGAGTACCTGCCGGTGGACACCTACGGGCGGGTGCACCCGGCGGCGCTGCGCGAGGCGATCGAGGCGGACCCGGGCTCGGTGGCGCTGGTCACCGTGATGTGGGCCAACAACGAGGTCGGCACCGTCCAGCCGGTCGCCGAACTGGCGGCCGTCGCACGGGAGTACGGCATCCCGATGCACGCCGACGCGGTGCAGGCGCTCGGCCAGGTGCCGGTCTCCTTCGCCGAGTCCGGCCTGACCGCGCTGACCGTCACCGGCCACAAGATCGGCGGCCCGTACGGGATCGGCGCGCTGCTGCTCTCCCGCGGGGCGACGCCCGTCCCGCTGCTGCACGGCGGCGGCCAGGAGCGGGACGTCCGCTCCGGCACCCTGGACGCCCCCGCCGCGGCCGGCTTCGCCGCCGCCGCCCGGGTCGCGGTCGGGCGCCGGGCCGAGCACGCCGCCACCGTCGCCGCGCTGCGCGACGAACTGGTCGACGCGGTGCTCGCCGCGGTGCCCGACGCCGTGCTGAACGGCGACCCGGCCCCGGCCGGCCGGCTGCCCGCCAACGCGCACTTCTCCTTCCCCGGCTGCGAGGGCGACGCCCTGCTGATGCTGCTGGACGCCCAGGGCATCGAGTGCTCCACCGGCTCGGCCTGCTCGGCCGGCGTCCCGCAGCCCAGTCACGTGCTGCTGGCGCTGGGTGCGGACCCGCTGCTGGCCAGGGCCTCGCTGCGGTTCTCGCTCGGCCACACCTCCACCCGGGCGGACGTCGATGCGCTCGCCGCGGCGATCGGCCCGGCCGTCCTGCGGGCCCGGAACGCCGGGGTCGCGGCGGCCGCCCGCCGCTGAGCCCTCCACCGGCCCCGTCGCTGAGCCCGCCGCGGCCCTGCCCCCGCGGTGCCCGGCGTGACGCCGGGCACACGGCGGCCGCCCGCCGCCCGGGCCCTGGCCCGGCCGGGGGTAATTGCCGACCGGACAGCGGGGGGCACCCCGTACTCTTGGAGGCATCATGACTGAATTCCCGGGTGCCCCCACTGGTCCGAGCCCGATCGACGCGGCGGGCGGCCGCCGCCTGCGCGTGCTGGCCGCGATGTCCGGCGGCGTCGACTCCGCCGTTGCCGCCGCCCGCGCCGCCGAAGCCGGCCACGAGGTGACCGGCGTGCACCTCGCGCTCTCCGCCAACCCGCAGTCCTTCCGGACGGGCGCGCGCGGCTGCTGCACCATCGAGGACTCCCGGGACGCCCGCCGGGCCGCCGACGTGATCGGCATCCCGTTCTACGTCTGGGACCTCGCCGAGCGCTTCCGCGAGGACGTGATCGACGACTTCGTCGCCGAGTACGCGGCCGGCCGCACCCCCAACCCCTGCCTGCGCTGCAACGAGAAGATCAAGTTCGCGGCGCTGCTGGACAAGGCGATCGCGCTCGGCTTCGACGCCGTCTGCACCGGCCACTACGCCCGGATCGTCGACCTGCCCACCGGCGAGCGGGAGTTGCACCGCGCCGTCGACGCGGCCAAGGACCAGAGCTACGTCCTCGGCGTGCTCGACGCCGACCAGCTCGCGCACTCGCTCTTCCCGCTCGGCGACACCACCAAGGACGTCATCCGCGAGGAGGCCGAGCGCCGCGGCCTGGCCGTCGCCAAGAAGCCCGACAGCCACGACATCTGCTTCATCGCCGACGGCGACACCCAGGGCTTCCTGGCCAAGCACCTCGGCACCGCCACCGGCGACATCGTCGACGCGGACGGCACCAAGCTCGGCGAGCACGACGGCGCGTACGGCTTCACCATCGGCCAGCGCAAGGGCCTGCGGATCGGGCGGCCCGCCGCCGACGGCAAGCCGCGCTACGTGCTGGACATCTCGCCGGTGGACAACACCGTCACGGTCGGCCCGGCCGAGGGCCTGGACGTGCTGTCGCTCACCGCGATCCGCCCGCGCTGGTGCGGCGCGGTGCCCGCCGCCGACGGCCGCTACACCGCCCAGCTGCGCGCGCACGGCGAGGAGGTGCCGGTGAGCGCGGCCGTCGTCGACGGCGAGCTGCGGGTCGAGCTGGACACCCCCGCCCGGGGCATCGCCCCCGGCCAGGCCGTGGTGCTGTACGACGGCACCCGGGTGGTCGGCTCGGCCACCATCGCGGCCACCGAGCGGCGGTCCGTCAACGCCTGAGCCCGCTCCGGCGCGGCCCCGACCACCGCCGGCGCGGGCCCGCAGCACGCCCGGTACGGTCCTGAACCACCATGATCGCGGTCCCGGCCGCGGCAGACCTGGGGAACCATGAACATCACCGTCTTCTGCTCCGCGTTCTCGCTCGACGAGCGCTACACCGAGCCCGCCGCCGAGTTCGCCCGGCTGCTCGGCGGGCGCGGCCACACCCTGGTCTGGGGCGGCTCGCACGCCGGACTGATGGGCCTGCTCGCCGACGGCGTGAAGGAGGCCGGCGGCCGGCTGGTCGGCATCTCCGTCGAGATGCTCGCGCACAAGGCCTACGAGGGTGCGGACGAGCTGGTCACCACCCGTGACCTGGCCGAGCGCAAGGCCCAGCTGCTGGCCCGGGCGGACGCCGTGGTGGTGCTGGTCGGCGGCCTCGGCACGCTGGACGAGGTCACCGAGGTGCTGGAGCTGAAGAAGCACGCCCTGCACGACAAGCCGGTCGTGGTGCTCGACACCGACGGCTTCTACGAGGGCCTGCGCCTGCAGCTGCGGCGGATGGACCAGGAGGGCTTCCTGCCCCGCCCGCTGGCCGAGCTGATCACCTTCACCGCCGATCCGGCCGAGGTGTTCACCCACCTCGAAGCCCGCGCCTGAGAGGCTGTCGATCATGGGAAATCATCTGATCACCGGCGCCGGGTCCGGCATCGGCGCCGTCGTCGCCGAGCGGCTCGCCGAGCGCGGCGAGAACCTCTGGCTGTTCGCCCGCAACGCCCGCCGCGCCGCCGAACTGCGCGAGCGCTTCCCCACCGCCCGGACCCTGGTCGCCGACCTCGCCGACCCGGCCAAGCTCTCCTGGACCCTCGGCCAGCAGGAACTCCCGGTCGAGATCGACTCCCTGCTGCACATCGCCGGCGTCGTCCAGCTCGGCGAGATCGGGGACCTCCCGGTCAAGGCCTGGCAGGAGCAGCTGAACGTCAACCTGGTCGCGCCGGCCGAGCTGACCCGGCTGGTGCTCCCGTCCGTCCGGCTGGTCCGCGGCCACGTGGTCTTCGTCAACTCCGGCGCCGGCCTGACCGCGCACGCCAACTGGGGCGGCTACGCGGCCAGCAAGTTCGGCCTGCGGGCGCTCGCCGACGCGCTGCGCGCCGAGGAGCACGCCAACGGCGTCCGGGTCACCTCGGTGTACCCCGGCCGCACCGCCACCATGATGCAGGTCAAGGTGCACCAGCAGGAGGGCAAGGAGTACGAGCCCGAGCGCTGGATCGACCCGGGGTCGGTGGCCAAGGCCGTGCTGACCGCGCTCGACCTGCCGCGCGACGCCGAGATCACCGAGATCACCGTCCGCCCCGGCCGCTGACCGCCGCCGGAGCCGCGCCGGGGGCCCGCCCGGGGCCGCCGGGTCCGGGCCCCCGCCGGGGCCCGGACGCCGTAGGCTTCGCGGGGTGAGCAGCGAAGACGCACCCCTCGACCCGCAGGCCTTCCCGGAGCTGTACGGCGCCGCCACCGGCGTCGGCTCGATGCCCGGCACCGACGCCCGGGAGGCCGCCAGGACCGCCGTCGGCGCCCTGGAGCACCTCCCCTTCCTGCCGGAGCTGCCCGCCCGCGGGCCCGGCGCCGACATGATCGGGCGCGGGGCGGGCCTGCTGGTCGAGCTGTTCGCGCAGACCGAGCCCAGCGGCTGGCGCTTCGCCGACCGCCCCGGCCGCGACACCCGGCGGGCCCGCTCCTGGCTGGGCGAGGACCTGGACGCCCTGGAGGAGTTCACCCAGGGGCACCGGGGCGCGCTCAAGGTGCAGGCCGTCGGCCCCTGGACGCTGGCCGCCTCGATCGAGCTCCGCAACGGCGAGAAGGCGCTCCGCGACCGCGGTGCCTGCCGCGGCATCGCCGAGTCCCTCACCGAGGGCCTGCGCCGCCACCTGGAGGACGTCCGCCGCCGGGTGCCCGGTGCGCAGGTCGTCCTGCAGCTCGACGAGCCCTCGCTGCCCGCCGTGCTGGCGGGCGGCGTGAAGACGGCGAGCGGCTTCCAGCGGCTGCGCTCGGTCGACCGGCAGGTCGCCGAGGAGCTGCTGCGCGGGGTGATCTCCCGGCTGGACGTCCCGGTGGTGGTGCACTGCTGCGCCCCGCAGGTGCCGATTCCGCTGCTGCGCCGGGCGGGCGCGGCCGGGGTCTCGCTGGACTTCTCGTTCCTGACGGAGCGTGAGGACGAGGACCTCGGCGAGGCGATCGAGGCCGGCACCCGGATCCTGGCCGGGGTGGTGCCGTCCACCGAGCCGGCCGCCGTCCCCCCGCCGCCCGGCGCCCGGCCCCGGGCAACCGCTCAATCAGCGGGAGTGTCGGACCCTGCCGGTAGTGTCCAGGGTGTCAGGACGTTGTGGCGCAGGCTCGGGCTGGCCCCGGAACTCCTGGGCCGCCGGGTGCTGGTGACACCGTCCTGCGGGCTGGCGGGGGCGAGCCCCGCGTACGCGCGCACCGCGCTGTCACACAGCGTGAGGGCGGCGCAGAGCCTGGTGGACAATCCGGAGTGAGACGGTAGGAGGCTTGCAGTGGTGGCTGTCGAGGGCTGGGAGGAGATCCCGCCGGAGGTGCGCAGGCGGCACGCCGGACTGGCGGCCGAGATCGAGGACCACCGCACCCGGTACTACGAGCAGGACGCACCCGTCGTCAGCGACGCCGAGTTCGACGCCCTGATGCGCGAGCTGGAGGGACTGGAGCGGGAGCACCCCGCGCTGGTCACCCCGGACTCGCCCTCGCAGAAGGTCGGCGGCGGCGCCGCCGAGGGCTTCACCAAGGTCGAGCACCGGGAGCGGCTGCTCAGCCTGGACAACGCGATGGACGACGAGGAACTGTCCGGCTGGGCCGAGCGGGTGGCCCGCGAGCTGGACGGCCTCGACTACCACTACCTGTGCGAGCTCAAGGTCGACGGCCTGGCCGTCAACCTCACCTACGAGCACGGCCGGCTGGTGCTGGCCGCCACCCGCGGCACCGGCCGGGTCGGCGAGGACATCACCGCCAACGTCCGCACCATCAAGGAGATCCCGCACCAGCTCGCCGGCGAGGACATCCCCGAGCTGGTCGAGATCCGCGGCGAGGTGTACCTGCCGACCGAGGCCTTCGCCGAGCTCAACGCCTCCTTCGCGGCGGAGAACGAGCGCCGCCGGCTGGAGAACGAGGAGCGCGCCAAGGAGGGCCGGCGCCCGCACGCCCTGGTGAAGCTGTTCGCCAACCCGCGCAACGCCGCCGCCGGATCGCTGCGCCAGAAGGACCCGCTGGTCACCGCCTCGCGGCCGCTGCACATGGTGGTGCACGGCATCGGCGCCCGGGTGGGCTTCGACATCGACTGCCAGTCGCACGCCTACCGGCTGCTGGAGGGCTGGGGCCTGCCCACCGCCCGGCACAACCGGGTGGTCGGGACGCTGGAGGAGGTCCGGGCGTTCATCGGCCAGTACGGCGAGCAGCGGCACTCGGTCGAGCACGAGATCGACGGCGTGGTCGTCAAGGTGGACGAGATCGCCCTGCAGGGCCGGCTCGGCTCCACCTCCAAGTCGCCGCGCTGGGCGATCGCCTGGAAGTACCCGCCGGAGGAGGTCACCGCCAAGCTGGCCCGGATCCAGGTCGGCATCGGCCGCACCGGCCGGGCCACCCCGTTCGCGGTGCTCGCCGAGCCGGTGGAGGTGGCCGGCTCGATGGTGCAGTACGCGACGCTGCACAACCAGCAGGTGGTGAAGGCCAAGGGCGTGCTGCTCGGCGACACCGTGGTGCTGCGCAAGGCGGGGGACGTCATCCCCGAGATCCTCGGCCCGGTCGAGGACCTCCGCGACGGCACCGAGCAGGAGTTCGTGATGCCCTCGCACTGCCACGAGTGCGGCACCGAACTGCGCCCGATGTCCGAGGGCGACATCGACCTGCGCTGCCCCAACGCCCGGTTCTGCCCGGCCCAGGTCCGGGAGCGGATCGCCTACCTGGGCGGCCGCGAGTCGCTGGACATCGACGGCCTCGGGTACGTCGCCGCGACGGCGCTCACCCAGCCGCTGGAGCCCGCCGAGGCGCCGGTCGGCAACGAGGGCGACATCTTCGGCCTGACCCTGGAGCAGCTCCTGCCGATCAAGGTGAAGGTCCGCGACCAGAAGTCCGGCATGCCCAAGCTGGACGACAGGACGGGCGAGGAGAAGGTCATGACCTTCTTCGCCAACCTGAAGGGCGAGCCGAAGAAGTCGGCCGCCCTGCTGCTGGAGAACCTCGACAAGGCCAAGGACCGCCCGCTCTGGCGGTACGTCAACGGCCTGTCGATCCGGCACGTCGGCCCGGTCGCCGCCCAGGCGCTGGCCGCCGAGTTCCGCGACCTGGACCGGATCTTCGCCGCCACCGAGGAGGAGCTGGCCGCCGCCGAGGGCGTCGGCCCGACCATCGCCCGCGCCATCCGCGAGTGGTACGAGGAGGACTGGCACCGGGAGATCCTGGAGAAGTGGCGGGCCGCCGGGGTGGTCTTCACCGAGGCCGCCGCCGAGGAGCAGGGCCCGCGCCCGCTGGAGGGCCTGACGCTGGTGGTCACCGGCACGCTGGCCGGCCACACGCGCGACGGCGCCAAGGAGGCGCTGACCTCGCGCGGTGCCAAGGTCACCGGCTCGGTGTCGAAGAAGACCGACTTCGTGGTGGCCGGCGACAACCCGGGCTCCAAGTACGACAAGGCCGTCCAGCTGGGCCTGCCGGTGCTCGACGACGCCGGGTTCGCCGTCCTGCTGGAGAGCGGCCCGCAGGCGGCCCGCGCCCACCTGGGCCTGCCGGAGCAGGTGGAGGCCCCCGAGCCCGCGGCCAAGCCGGCTGCCCGGCGCAGGGCCGAGGCGGCCGCCCCCGAGGGGGAGGCGGGCACGGAGGAAGCCACGGATCCGGCGGGGGAGCCGGCCGGGGCGGCCGGCGAAGGGACCGGGCAGCCCGCCGCGGAGTGACCGCCGGCGCCCGCCGCCCACCTGAAAGGGCGTCACATTCGCCCGGCAGCGGTGGCGGCGGGCATTCTGTCACTGTGCGCTTGCGCACATCTGTGCGGCATTCCCGGTTGCCCGAAAGTCTGCCCTTCCGGTGGGCCCCGGCTTACCCTGGTGCCCGACAGAGTGTCAGCAGGGGTGGGGGCACCGGCTGAGCCGGTCTCCGCGGGGTCGCTCCATGCCCGGCAGCTGCCGGCACCGGCAAGGTGCCTCACCGTAAGGCGGCCTGAAACGGGGCGGGCCCGACGGAGGACAGGGCTTATGGATCGTACGACCGGCGGTGCGCCCACACGCCCGCCGCAGGGGGTGGCGGGTGCGGTCCTGCTGCTCGGCGTGCTGCTGGCCGGGGCGGCGCCGCTGATCCCGCTGGCCGTCCTGGTCTACCGCTACGAGCCCGAGCTGCTGCCGCTCTTCGCGGTGCCGCTGGCCGTGCTGGTGGCGGCCTGGCGGATCGCCCGGGACCGCGCGCGGGACCAGCTCACCGACCCGCTGACGGACCTGCCCAACCGCCAGGCGTTACTGCTCGCCACCCAGGAGGCGATCGCCGACCACGGCGACGACTACAGCGTCGGGCTGATCCTGCTGGACCTCGACCGGTTCCGCTCGCTCAACGACACCCTCGGGCACACCGCCGGGGACCGGCTGCTGGTGCACATCGCCCGCCGGCTGCACCGGGCGCTGCGCCCCGGCGCCCCGAGCGGCCTGGGCGGCGAGTCCGTGGACGACGCCTTCGCCGCCCTCTCGCCGCCCGAGCGCGGCAGCAGCAGGCCGGTGGTGGCCCGGATGGGCGGCGACGAGTTCGCCGTCCTGATGCCCGGCATCGGCTGCCCGGACACCCTGGAGCGGGTCGCCAAGACGCTGATCGCCGAGCTGGCCGCGCCGATCCGCCTGGACGGCCTGCTGCTGGTGCTGGAGGCCAGCGCCGGCGTCTGCGTCTACCCCGAGCACGCGCAGGACGCCGAGTCGCTGCTGCGCCGGGCCGACGTGGCGATGGGCCACGCCCAGCGCGGCCGCAGCGGCGTGGAGTGCTACGACGAGACCCAGGACGCCGACACGCCGTACCGGATCGGACTCCTGGGCGATCTGCGCCGCGCCCTGGAGACCCGGGAGGTGCAGCTGCACTACCAGCCGAAGGTGGCCTTCGACGGCCGGGTGGTCGGCCTGGAGGCGCTGCTGCGCTGGGAGCGGCCGGGCCAGGGCCGGGTCTCGCCGGACGAGTTCGTCGGGCTGGCCGAGTCCAGCGGGCTGATGCCCCGCCTGACCGACTACGTGCTGGAGTCGGCGGTCGGCCAGCTGGCCCTCTGGCGCGGGCAGGGGCTCCAGGTCCAGGTCGCCGTCAACGTCTCGCCGCGCGACGTGCTCAACCCGGGCTTCGCCCAGCGGGTCGCCGGGCACCTGGTCCGGCACGGCGTGCCCGCCCACGCCCTGCAGCTGGAGATCACCGAGCGGCTGCTGCTGGACGACTCCCGGCTGGCCGCCGAGACCCTCGCCGAACTGCGCGAGTACGGCGTCGGGATGTCGTTGGACGACTTCGGCACCGGGTACTCCTCGCTGGTCAGGCTGCGCAGCCTGCCGGTCGGCGAGCTGAAGATAGACCGCTCCTTCGTCTCCCGGATGGTCGCCGACGACCACGACGCGGCGGTGGTGCGCTGCTCCGTCGAACTGGCCCACTCGCTGGGGCTGACCGTCGTCGCCGAGGGCGTCGAGGACGACGAGACCTGGGAGCGGCTGCACTCGATGGGGGTGGACGCCGTCCAGGGCTGGCTGGTGTCGGCGGCGCTGCCGGCCGAGCAGGCCACCGCCTGGCTGCGGGTGCACCGCACCGGCGCGCCGCCGGTCGAACGGATGGCGCCGCCCGCCGCGCTGCCCGCGCCGCTGCCGGCGCTGCCCCCGCAACTGGGCGCCGGCCTCGCCTCCGGGCTCGCCGCGGGCCTGTCCTCGGCGCTGCCGCCGAGGAGCTGGCAGCAGGTCGGCCAGCCCGTCCCGGCGGTGCAGGCGGAGATCGCCGCGGCCGTCCCGCCCCCGGCGAAACGGGCCTGACGCCTGCGGCGTGGGCGGTGGCCGGGCGGCGCCCCATAGGATGGGGCCCACAGACCACCAGGACGGTCAGGTCGGGCGGCGGTGCCGCCGGGCCCCGTCCGGCCGGGTGCCGTGTCGACACGGCTCCGGCTCCACCAGAACTCACCTTGAGGATCGCTGCATGCCTGGCATCACGCGCGAGGAGGTCGCCCACCTCGCCCGGCTGTCGCGTCTTGAGTTGCAGGCCGAAGAGCTGGACCACTTCGCCGAGCAGCTCGACGTGATCATCGGCGCGGTCGCCCGCGTTTCCGAGGTCGCCGGACAGGACGTCCCGCCGACCTCCCACCCGCTGCCGCTGACCAACGTCATGCGCGCGGACGAGGTGCGGCCGTCGCTCACCCCGGACGAGGCCCTGGCCGGCGCGCCGGCCGCCGAGGAGCAGCGATTCCGCGTGCCGCAGATCCTGGGGGAGGACTAACACCCATGACCGACCTCATCCGTTACACCGCCGCCGAGACCGCCACGGCGATCGCCCAGGGCGACGTCAGCGCCGTCGAGGTGGCCCAGGCGCACCTGGACCGGATCGACGCCGTCGACAAGCGGGTCAACGCCTTCCTGCACGTCGACAGCGAGGGCGCGCTGAGCGCGGCCCGCGCGGTCGACGCGAAGCGCGCCAAGGGCGAGGAGCTCGGCCCGCTGGCCGGCGTCCCGCTCGCGCTCAAGGACGTCTTCACCACCAAGGGCGTCCCGACCACGGCCGGCTCCAAGATCCTCGAAGGCTGGGTGCCGCCGTACGACGCGACGCTGACCGGCCGTCTGAAGGACGCCGGCATCGTCATCCTCGGCAAGACCAACATGGACGAGTTCGCCATGGGGTCCTCCACCGAGAACAGCGCCTACGGCCCGACCGGCAACCCGTGGGACCTCTCCCGCATCCCCGGCGGCTCCGGCGGCGGCTCGGCCGCGGCGCTGGCCGCCTTCGAGGCGCCGCTGGCGATCGGCACCGACACCGGCGGCTCGATCCGCCAGCCCGGCGCCGTCACCGGCACCGTCGGCGTCAAGCCGACCTACGGCTCGGTCTCCCGCTACGGCCTGATCGCCTTCTCCTCCTCGCTGGACCAGGGCGGCCCCTGCGCCCGCACGGTGCTCGACACCGCGCTGCTGCACGAGGCCATCGCCGGGTACGACCCGCTGGACTCCACCTCGATCAACGCGCCGGTGCCGGCCGTGGTCGAGGCCGCGAAGCTGCGCGACGTGCGCGGCATGCGGATCGGCGTGGTCAAGGAGTTCGCCGGCGAGGGCTACCAGGCCGGCGTGATGCAGCGCTTCAACGAGTCGGTGGAGCTGCTGCGCGAGCTGGGCGCCGAGGTCGTCGAGGTCTCCTGCCCGTCCTTCACCCTGGCGATGCCGGCGTACTACCTGATCGCGCCGAGCGAGGCCTCCTCCAACCTGGCCCGCTTCGACGCCATGCGCTACGGCCTGCGGGTCGGCGACGACGGCACCCGCTCGGCCGAGGACGTCACCGCCCTCACCCGCGAGGCCGGCTTCGGCCCCGAGGTGAAGCGCCGCATCATCCTCGGCACCTACGCGCTCTCCTCGGGCTACTACGACGCCTACTACGGCTCGGCCCAGAAGGTCCGCACGCTCATCTCGCGGGACTTCGACGCCGCCTTCGCCGGCGTGGACGTGCTGGTCTCCCCGACCACCCCGACCACGGCCTTCCCGATCGGCGAGCGCGCCGACGACCCGCTGGCGATGTACCTGGCCGACCTGTGCACGATTCCGTCCAACCTGGCGGGCAACGCGGCCATGTCGCTGCCCTGCGGGCTCGCGCCGGAGGACAATCTCCCGGTCGGCCTGCAGATCATCGCACCCGCGATGGCGGACGACCGCCTGTACCGCGTGGGCGGCGCCGTCGAGGCCGCACTCAACGACAAGTGGGGGCACACCCTGCTGGAGGAGGCACCGGCACTGTGAGCAGCATCGCGAAGGCCAAGGGGTTCAAGCACTCGAAGCCCGGTCTCTGGCTCTCCCTCGGGACGACCGCGTTCGGGGCGATCTCGATCGCGAAGGACGTCCGGAAGGCCCAGGACGAGCACGACAACCTGAAGCTGATCAACGCCGTGGTCGGCGCCCTGGCCCTGGTCACCGGCGCCGCGCTGCTGATCCGCGAGCTGAAGCAGCTCGGCGACGACGACGTACTGCTGGGCTGAGAGGCCCGCCCGGGTCCGGCCCCCGACACCGGGGGCCGGACCCGTACCTCCGAAGACTTTTTTAGTGAAGGGGACGCTGTGAGCGTCAGTAACCTGGTCTCCTACGACGACGCACTCGCCTCCTACGACCCGGTGATGGGCCTTGAGGTCCACGTCGAGCTGGGCACCAAGACGAAGATGTTCTGCGGGTGCTCGACCGAGCTGGGCGCCGAGCCGAACAGCCAGGTCTGCCCGACCTGCCTCGGCCTGCCCGGTTCGCTGCCGGTGGTCAACGCGGTCGGCGTGGAGTCCGCCGTCAAGATCGGCCTCGCCCTGAACTGCGAGATCGCCGAGTGGTGCCGGTTCGCCCGGAAGAACTACTTCTACCCGGACATGCCGAAGAACTTCCAGACCTCGCAGTACGACGAGCCGATCGCCTTCAACGGCTACCTCGACGTGCAGCTGGAGGACGGCGAGATCTTCCGGGTCGAGATCGAGCGCGCCCACATGGAGGAGGACACCGGCAAGTCCTCGCACATCGGCGGCGCGACCGGCCGCATCCACGGCGCCTCGCACTCGCTGCTCGACTACAACCGGGCCGGCATCCCGCTGATCGAGATCGTCACCAAGCCGATCGAGGGCGCCGGCGCCCGCGCCCCCGAGGTCGCCAAGGCGTACGTCGCCGAGCTGCGCGAGCTGATCAAGGCGCTCGGCGTCTCCGAGGCCCGGATGGACAAGGGCCAGATGCGCTGCGACGTGAACCTGTCGCTGCGCCCGAACGGCACCGAGAAGTTCGGCACCCGCTCGGAGACCAAGAACGTCAACTCTCTGCGCAGCGTCGAGCGGGCCGCCCGCTTCGAGATCATGCGGCACGCCACCGTCCTCACCGACGGCGGCACCATCGTCCAGGAGACCCGGCACTTCCACGAGGAGGACGGCTCCACCACGGCCGGCCGGATCAAGGACAACGCCGAGGACTACCGGTACTTCCCCGAGCCGGACCTGGTGCCGATCGCGCCGGCCCGCGCGTGGGTCGAGGAGCTGCGCGCCGGACTGCCCGAGCTGCCCCGGGTCCGCCGGGCCCGCCTGCAGGGCGAGTGGGGCCTGTCGGACAAGGACATGCAGTCGGTGCTGAACGCCGGCGCCGTCCAGCCGATCCTGGACACCATCGCCGCCGGCGCCCCCGCCGACCAGGCCCGCAAGTGGTGGATGGGCGAGCTGGCCCGCCGCGCCAACGAGACCGGCACCGACCTCGCCGAGCAGCCGATCACCCCGGCGCAGGTGGCCCGGGTCACCGCGCTGGTCGCCGAGGGCAAGCTCAACGACAAGCTGGCCCGCCAGGTCATCGAGGCCGTGCTGGCCGGCGAGGGCGAGCCGGACGAGGTCGTCGCCGCCCGCGGCCTGGCCGTCGTCTCGGACGACTCCGCGCTCGGCGCGGCCGTCGACCAGGCCATCGCCGGCAACGCCGCCATCGCCGACAAGATCCGCGACGGCAAGGTCGCCGCGGTCGGCGCGCTGGTCGGCGCGGTCATGAAGGCCACCCGCGGCCAGGCCGACGCGGCCCGCGTGAAGGACCTCATCCTGGAGCGCCTCGGCGTGGAGGCGCAGTAGGCACCCTCCCTAAGGACCCCTTAGGCCGCGCCGTCGCCGGTGCGGCCCCGGGCGGCCCCAGGTAAGGCCCCGGAGCCCGTACGTACCCCGTCCCCACGGGTGCGTACGGGCTCCCGCCGTGTCCGGGCGCGGCCGGCTAAGGCCCCGCGGGGCCGGAAGATGCGGCAGGCTGCCGATGTGGTGCACCCCCCTGGGGGAGGAGGCTCTTCCCAGGACGAAGAAGCGTCCGAAGCCGAGGGGAACACCATGATCGAGTACGAGCTCATCCAGCAGCGGACCCAGGAACTCCAGGCCAGGGCCGAGCACGAGCGCCTGGTACGGGCCGCCCGGACCGGCGGGGCGGGCCGGCCCGACGGCCTGCTCGGCCGGCTGGCCGGCGCGGTCCGCCGCACCGCCGCCGCCCGGCCGCAGACCGAGCCCCGGGTCGTCCGCCCGGCCCGCCCGGCCCGCGCCGAAGGATGCTGACGGACCGGCACACCACGGGTGCCACCGCGCAGGACGAGGGGGAGGACGCCGCCGGCGCCTCCCCCTCGGGCCGTCCGGCGACCGCAATAACGACTCGGCCGGGCCCCGGGCCCTATGGCATGCTCTGGCCCATGCAGCAGATATCGGTGAGTCCCGTCTTCGTCGGCCGTGACCCCGAGATCACCACCCTGACGGACGCGCTGCGCCGGGCCGGCGAGGGCCGCCCGCAGGCCGTGCTGATCGGCGGCGAGGCCGGCGTCGGCAAGACCCGGCTGCTGGAGGAGTTCCTCGACCAGGCCTGCGACGCCGGCCCGGGCCGCCCCGGCACCGTGGTCACCACCCTCGGCAGCTGCCCCGAGATCGGCGCCGAGGGCCTGCCGTACGCCCCGCTGGTCACCGCGCTGCGCCGGCTGCACCGCTCGCTCGGCCCCGAACTGGAGGCCGCCGCCGCCGGGATGGAGGGCCATCTCGCCCGGCTCTTCCCCGACTTCGGCGAACCCGACGGCGGACCCAACGACGAGCACGGCCGGGCCCACCTCTTCGAGCACACCGCGCGCCTCTTCGAACGGCTCGGCGCCGACCGCACCCTAGTCCTCGCCGTGGAGGACCTGCACTGGTCCGACCGCTCGACCCGGGAACTGCTCGCCTACCTGCTGCGCACCCTGCACCGCAGCCGGGTCCTGATCGTCGCCACCTACCGCACCGACGACCTGCACCGCCGCCACCCGCTGCGGCCCTTCCTGGTCGAACTCGAACGGCTGCGCACCGTCCAGCGCCTGGAGCTGGAGCGGTTCGTCCGCGGCGAGGTGGCCGAGCAGCTGGCCGGCATCCTCGGCACCGCCGCCCCCGACCGCGAACTGGTCGACCGCATCCACCGCCGCTCCGAGGGCAACCCCTTCTTCGTCGAGGAACTCGCCACCTCCTTCCAGAGCGGCTGTTCGGCCGGGCTCACCGACTCCCTGCGGGACATCCTGCTGGTCCGGGTGGAGGCCCTGCCGGAGGACGCCCAACGGGTGGTCAGGATCGCCGCCGAGGGCGGCTCCTACGTCGAGCACGCACTGCTCGCCGCGGTGCTGGACGACGGCGAGGAGGCGCTGATCGAGGCACTGCGCACCGCCGTCGGCGCCAACATCCTGCGCCCGGACACCGACGGCGACGGCTACCGGTTCCGCCACGCGCTGGTCCGCGAGGCGGTCTCCGACGACCTGCTGCCCGGCGAGCGCCACCGGATCAACCGCCGCTACGCCGCCGCGCTGGAGGAGCAGCCCGCGCTGGTCGGCCCCGACGTCCGGCCGGCCCGGCTCGCCAACTACTGGTACCACGCGCACGACAGTGCCCGGGCCCTGCCGAGCGCCCTGGACGCCGCCCGGGCGGCCCGCCGCCGCAACGCCTTCGCCGAGCAGCTGCGCATGCTGGAGCGCGCCCTGGAACTCTGGGACCAGGTCTCCGCCGAGGTGCTGCAGAACACCCTGCGCCCCTACGACTGGGCCGAGAGCTACCCCCCGTGCGGCTGCGCCCCCGGCACCCACGACGACACCTGCGAGCAGCTCCAACTGGTCGACGTGCTGGCCGAGGCGGTGGTCGCGGCCCGCCGCAGCGGGGACCGCGACCGCGGCCTCAGCCTGGCCAAGCGGGCGTTGCACCTGGTGGACGAGAAGGCCGGCCCGGCCCGCGCCGCCTGGTTCCGGATGTACCGCTCCCGGATGCTCGGCCACCTCAACCGGCCCGGCCACGAGGAGGAGCTCGCGTACGCCCGCCGGCTGGTCGAGGGCCTGCCGCCGTCCGCCGTCCAGGCCGAGGTCCTGGCCCTGGACGCGGCCGCCGGGATGCTCAGCAACCCCACCGAGGCGCACATCGAGCTGGCCGAGCGGGCGGTGGAGATCGCCCGCCAGGTCGGGGCCTGCGACGTCGAGCAGCACGCGCTGATGACGCTGGGCACCATGCGCAGCGAGCTCGGCAAGGACCCGGAGGCGGCCGTCGCGCTGCTCACCGAGGCGGTCGCCGCCACCAGGACGGCCGGTGCCTCCCCCGACCTGCTGCTGCGCGGGCTCAACAACCTGGCCAGCCTGCTGCACTCGCAGGGCCGTTCGCACGAGGCGGCCGAGTACGCCCGCGAGGGCCTGGAGGCGGCCGGCGGCACCGGGCTGCTGCGCAACACCGGCGCCATCCTCACCGGCAACCTGGCCGAGGCGCTGATCGCCGTCGGGCGCCCGCGGGAGGCCGCCGAGCTGCTGGAGGCCTCCGAGACCGGCCGCCCGAGCGGCACCCACGCGGAGTTCCTCGACCGGCTGCGCGCCGAGCTGGCCCTGATGCGCGGCGACGTCCGGGCCGCCGCCGGGCTGCTCGCCCAGGCCCGTGCCTCGCACCGGCTCGGCCAGCTCCAGCACACCCTGCCGATCGCCGTGCTGGCGGTCGAGGTCGCCACCCGCACCGGGCAGCCGCTGACCGCCAGGGCCGAGCTGCTCTCGGTGCTGGACGGTGAACTCCCGGCCGGGGGAGAGGCGCTGCTGCTCCCGCTGCTGGCGCTGGCGGCCGGTGCCGAGGCCGACTCGCGCGGCCTGCCGGCGGCGGACCAGGAGCGTCCGGCGGTCCTGGACCGGATCGCCGCGGCCGCCGCAGGGCTGACCCCCAAGGTGCCGCTGCACACCGGCTGGGCCCGGCTGCTGGACGCCGAACTCGCCCGGGCGCTGGGCGCCGACACGCCCGCGCACTGGGCGGCGGCGCTCGGTCCGCTGCGGGAGACGGGCCTGCCCTACCCGCTGGCGCTGGCCCTGCTCCGGGCGGCCGGGGCGGAGGCCGCGGCCGGGCACCGGGACGCGGCCGCCGCCCTGCTCGGGGAGGCCGCCGGGCTGGCCCGCCGACGGGAGGACCACTACCTGCTCGGCGAGATCGGCCACCTCGCGGACCGGGCCGGCCTGGACCGGGCCGCGATCGACGGCCCGGCGCACCGGGCGGCGGGCGGCGCGGCCGCCCCGGCCGCGGACGACACGCCCGGCGGCGCGCCGTCGCCGGGCGCGTCGGCCACCGCCGAGGCGCTCGGCCTCACCCCCCGTGAGCGGGACGTGCTCCGGCTGCTCGCACTCGGCCGGACCAACCGGCAGATCGCCGAGGAGCTGTTCATCTCCCCCAAGACCGCGAGCGTGCACGTGTCCAACATCCTGGCGAAGCTGGCCGTGACCGGCCGGGGCGAGGCCGCGGCGATGGCCCACCGGCTGCGGCTCTTCCCCGACACGCTCAGCCCGGCGGCGCGCTGACGGCCGCCGGGAGCGCCGCGTCACCGCCGTCGTGCTCCCGTGCGCGCCGCGTGAGCCCCCGGGCGGGCGCCGCCGCCGAATGGGGTGGATCCGCCCGGAGTAGGCCTGTTTCCCCACGCTTTGACCATTACTCTAAGTGGAGTGTGCGTGTCATTGAGTGACGGAAGTGGTGTAGTGTCCCGGGTGGGAACATCGGTGCGGCGCGGCGGTCCCAGGGCCGCCGGCACCCTGGGCCACCGCCCTGACGGGGTACCAGGTCACTGTGCGCGGCGGGTGGTCCATGGCCACACCGGTCGGCGGCGCGGCCCACGCCCGGGTGCCGCCAGGCCCCGGGCCGGAGGGGGAGATGTCCAGTGAGCTCCACCGATGCGGTGCTGCCCGGGCCGGCCGGCTCCGACGCCCCCGAGGACGGCCCTCCCCCCGCCACCGCCGGTCCTGACGCCTGTCCGGCCGAGCATCCGGGCGAGCACCCGGCAGCGCAGCCGGCCCAGCGTCCGGCCGAGCAGCCCGGCACGTACCCGCCGGCCGGCCACATCCCCGGGCCGCGCCCGGCCGCCGAGCCCCACCGGGCCCTGCTCCGCGGCCTGCTCTCCGGCCTGCTCCGCCACCCGCGGCTGCCCGGTGCCCTGCTGGTGGCACTCTGCCTGGCGTACGCCCTGGGCGCCGCCGTCGGCTGGGGCTCGCCCGGACTCGCCCTCTTCATGGGCGACTTCGGCCTCGCCGCCGCCGCCCTCGCCGCCACCCTCTCCTGCCTGGTGCACGGCTGCACCGTCGGCGGCCACCTGCGGCAGGCCTGGCTGCTGTTCGGCCTCTCCTCCGCCATGGTGGCCTTCGGGAACGGCACCTGGGGCTGGTACGAGGTGGTGCTGGGCACCACCCTCCCCGAGGACTCGCTCGCCGAGTACGCCTTCCTGCTCTTCGCCCCGCTCGCCATCACCGGCCTGCTGGTGCTCGCCCAGCGCCCCCGCACCGCCGCCGGCTGGATCTACCTGGTGCTGGACGGCTGGCTGGTGGCCGGCTCGCTGTTCACGCTCAGCTGGAGCCTGGCGCTCGGACGCACCGCCGAGGGCGAGACCGGCGACCCGCTGCGCCTCGCCCTCGGCCTGGCCTACCCGGTGCTGGACATCCTGCTGGTCAGCCTGGTGGTCGGGCTGCGGTTCCGCAGCCGGGACGGCAACCGGGCGGCCGTGCACACCGCGATGGTCGGCCTGGCCCTCACCGTGGTCTGCGACGCCCTGTTCACCTCGCCCGAGCTGCGCAGCAGCTACCACTCCGGCGAGCTCCTGGACGCCGGCTGGTTCGCCGGCAGCCTGCTGCTGGCCTGGGCCCCGTGGTCGCCGCGCCGGCGCCGGCCGAGCCGCGAGCACCCGTCGGCGGCCGGCGCCCCGCTGCGCCGGGTCTCGACCACCTTCAGCGCGCTCACCCCGTACGTCGCCGCGGCGGTCTGCACGGCGGGCATCCTGTACAACGCCCTCGGCGGCCACGCGCTGGACCGGGTGGTCGCCTCGGCGGCCTGCACCGTCGGGCTGGCGCTGATCCTGCGTCAGGGCGTGATGCTGCTGGACAACCTCTCGCTGGCGCAGGAACTCGCCCAGAAGGAGGCGCACTTCCGCTCCCTGGTGCAGGGCTCCAGCGACGTCATCATGATCGCCGGGGCGAACGGCGTGCTCTCCTACGTCAGCCCGGCGGCGCTGCGGGTCTACAACCGCGACCCGGCCGAGCTGGTCGGCGGGAACCTGCTCAACCTGGTGCACCCCGACGACGTGGACCGGGTCCTGCTGGAGGTCCGCCGGCTGCTGGTGAAGTGCCAGCACACGGCCCACCGCACCCCCGGCTCCCCCGAGCCCTCGGCCCGGGTCGAGTGCCGGATCCGCTCGGGCAGCGGCGAGTGGCTGCACGTGGAGTCCACCGTCAACCGCTACCGCGAGGGCCTGATCCTGAACAGCAGGGACGTCACCGAGCGGGTGATACTCCAGGCCCAGCTGCAGCACAACGCCTTCCACGACCCGCTCACCGACCTGCCCAACCGGGCCCTGTTCGCCCAGCGGGTGCGGGCCGCGCTCGGCGAGCGGGCGGGGGGCGAGCGGGCGGAGGGCCGGCCGCGCGGGGAGCGGCCGCAGGACGGCGCCGCCGTCGCGGTGCTCTTCCTCGACCTGGACGGCTTCAAGGCGGTCAACGACACCGCCGGCCACCAGGTCGGCGACGAACTCCTGGTGCAGGCCGCCCGGCGGCTGCAGAGCGTGGTGCGCTCCGGCGACACGGTGGCCCGCTTCGGCGGGGACGAGTTCGCCGCCCTGGTCTGCGGGCGGCTGGGCCGGGTCCAGGTGCAGGAGCTGGCCGAGCGGCTGCGCTCGGCGCTCTCCGAGCCCTACTGGATCGGCGGCGCCGAACTGGGCGTCGCGGCCAGCATCGGGATCGCCTTCGCGGCGCCGTCCCGGGCCGCCGTCGCGGACCCGAAGGCCGCCACCGACGAGCTGATGCGCAACGCCGACCTGGCGATGTACCGGGCCAAGTCCGAGGGCAAGGGCCGGGTGGTGCTGTACTCCCCGGGCATGCGGGCCGACCTGGAGCGCCGCAGCGAGCTGGAGGAGCGGCTGCGGGTCGCCGTCCGGGAGGGCGGCTTCACCCTGCTCCACCAGCCGGTGGTGGACCTCACCACCGGCGCGGTCGCCGCGGTCGAGGCGCAGGCCCGCTGGCGTTCGGCGCAGGGCCTGCTGCTCACCCCGGCCGAGTTCCTGCGCAGCGCCGAGCAGGGCGACGGCGCCACCCGGTTCTCCCGCTGGCTGGTCCAGGAGGTGGTGGCGGCCGCCGCCCTGCGCGGGGCCGCCCAGGCGCGCCCCCGGGGGGCGGCCGTCCCGGTGTCGGTGCGGCTCTCCGCCGAGCGGATCTGCGCCCCGGGGATGTACGAGACCATCGCGTCGGCGCTGCGGGACACCGGCCTGCCGGCCGCGCAGCTGGTCATCGAGGTGGCCAGGACCGGCCCGGACGCGACGGCGGACGAGCTGGGCCGGCGGCTGACCGCGCTGCGCCGGCTCGGCGTGTCCACCGCGATCGCGGGCTTCGGCGCCGGCGGCGGCTCGCTGGGTGCCTTCGCCCGGCTCCCGTTCGACTCGCTGAAGCTGGACCGGACGCTGGTCCAGGACCTCGCCGACTCGGCGCTCAGCCGGGCGCTGGCCGGCCACGCCCTGCGGCTCGGCCGGGACCTCGGCCTGGTCACCGCCGCCGAGGGGGTGGACCTGCCGCGCCAGGTGGTGGTGCTGCAGGAGCTGGGCTGCCGGCAGGGGCAGGGCACGGCCTTCGCGCAGCCGATGGACGAGCAGCGGCTGCGCCGGGCGCTGGGGCGGCGGGTCTACCCGCTGCCCAGACCGATGGGGGCACTGTCGGCCCGCCGGGCCTACCTCGCCGCAGAGGCCCGTTCGGGTGGCCGGACGGAGTCCGGGCCGGGGCGTGTCGTACATCACCATGTGGCCTCCGACCTGCCGGAACGCCGCTCGGTGGGCGGTCCGGGACATGGTCCGCATGGTGAGACCGCCGTCCCACCCGCTTGACACTCGACACCGCCCGGGAGGAAGGTCGTTGCCATGCGCACCCGAATTCTCGTACTTGGCGGGCGCGTCGGCTGAGCGGGCTGATACGCCCCGCTCGTGACAGACCGACGCGCCACCCCTCGCATGCCCTGGGCACGAGGGGTTTTTTGTTGCACGGACACCTGGTGCAGCACAGCTGTTGGAACACCGCAAGACCACTGACCATGAGGTCCGCACCTCCCGTTCCGACGGGAAGAGGCGGACGATTGAGGCAGAGCCGGCGACCGGCCCACCCAGGCATCCCTCTCCTCTGGGAGGGCACACCACCGGGGCCGGCAGAACCCGAGAAGAGACAGGCAGATGACTGAGCACGCCGCATCCCCCCGCCGTGGGGACACCCCGGCCGCCCACGCGCCGGGTCCCCAGCACGTCGTCGAGACCATGACCGGCGCGCAGTCGCTCATCCGCTCGCTGGAGGCCGTGGGCGCGGACACCGTCTTCGGGATCCCGGGCGGGGCCATCCTTCCGGCGTACGACCCGCTGATGGACTCGCAGAAGGTCCGTCACATCCTGGTCCGCCACGAGCAGGGCGCCGGGCACGCCGCCACCGGCTACGCGCAGGCCACCGGCCGGGTCGGCGTCTGCATGGCGACCTCGGGCCCCGGCGCGACCAACCTGGTCACCCCGATCGCCGACGCCTACATGGACTCCGTCCCGCTGGTCGCGATCACCGGCCAGGTCGCCTCCAAGGCGATCGGCACCGACGCCTTCCAGGAGGCGGACATCTGCGGCATCACGATGCCGATCACCAAGCACAACTTCCTGGTGACCGACCCGGCCGAGATCCCCCGGGTGATCGCCGAGGCCTTCCACATCGCCGCCACCGGCCGCCCCGGCCCGGTCCTGGTCGACATCGCCAAGGACGCGCTGCAGGCCACCACCACCTTCCGCTGGCCGGTGGAGACCTCGCTGCCCGGCTACCGCCCGGTGACCAAGCCGCACGCCAAGCAGATCCGCGAGGCCGCGAAGATGCTGGTGGGCGCGAAGAAGCCGGTGCTGTACGTCGGCGGCGGCGTGCTCAAGGCGAACGCCACGGCCGAGCTGCGGATCCTCGCCGAACTGACCGGCGCCCCGGTCGTCACCACCCTGATGGCGCTGGGCGCGTTCCCCGACAGCCACCCGCAGCACCTGGGCATGCCCGGCATGCACGGCAGCGTCCCGGCCGTCACCGCGCTGCAGAAGTCGGACCTGCTCTTCACCCTCGGCGCCCGCTTCGACGACCGGGTCACCGGCAAGCTGGACAGCTTCGCGCCGTACGCCAAGGTCGTCCACGCCGACATCGACCCGGCCGAGATCGGCAAGAACCGCCCGGCGGACGTGCCGATCGTCGGCGACGCCCGCGAGGTGCTGGCCGACCTCATCGTCGCCGTCCAGGCCGAGTTCGACGCCGGCCACAAGGCCGACTACACCGACTGGTGGGTCAAGCTCAACGAGTGGAAGACCACCTACCCGCTGGGCTACGAGCCCGCTCCGGCCGGCGGGCTCGCCCCGCAGCAGGTCATCGAGCGGATCGGGCAGCTGGTCGGCTCCGACGCGATCTACGCGGCGGGCGTCGGGCAGCACCAGATGTGGGCCTCGCAGTTCATCAGCTACGAGAAGCCGGCCACCTGGCTGAACTCCGGCGGCGCGGGCACCATGGGGTACGCGGTCCCGGCCGCGATGGGCGCCAAGGCCGGCCGGCCCGAGGCCACGGTCTGGGCCATCGACGGCGACGGCTGCTTCCAGATGACCAACCAGGAGCTGGTCACCTGCGCGCTGAACAACATCCCGATCAAGGTCGCCGTCATCAACAACGGCTCGCTGGGCATGGTCCGCCAGTGGCAGACCCTCTTCTACAACCAGCGCTACTCCAACACCGTCCTGCACGCGGGCCCGGAGCACGACGGCATCGCCGCACCGGCCCAGGGCACCCGGATCCCGGACTTCGTGCTGCTCTCCGAGGCGATGGGCTGCGTCGGCCTGCGCTGCGAGCGCCCGGAGGACCTGGACGCGGTGATCAAGCAGGCGATGGAGATCAACGACCGCCCGGTCGTGATCGACTTCATCGTGCACCAGGACGCCATGGTCTGGCCGATGGTCGCGGCCGGCACCAGCAACGACGAGATCCTCGCCGCCCGGGACGTGCGCCCGGACTTCGGCGACGACCTCGACTGACCCCCGACCACCAGAACCAGAGAGAGCTACGAAATGTCCAAGCACACCCTCTCCGTCCTGGTCGAGAACAAGCCCGGCGTGCTCGCCCGCATCGCCGCCCTGTTCTCCCGTCGGGGATTCAACATCGACTCCCTCGCGGTCGGCCCGACCGAGCACCCGGACATCTCCCGGATGACCATCGTGGTCAACGTCGAGGACCTCCCGCTGGAGCAGGTCACCAAGCAGCTCAACAAGCTGGTCAACGTGATAAAGATCGTCGAACTCGACCAGGCCGCTGCGATCCAGCGGGAACTGGTCCTGGTGAAGGTCCGCGCCGACAACGACACCCGGTCGCAGATCGTCGAGATCGTCCAGCTGTTCCGCGCCAAGACGGTCGACGTGTCACCCGATGCGGTGACCATCGAGGCCACCGGCAGCTCCGACAAGCTGGAGGCGATGCTCCGGATGCTGGAGCCCTTCGGCATCAAGGAGCTCGTGCAGTCCGGCCTGGTGGCCATCGGGCGCGGCGCCCGTTCGATCACCGACCGCTCGCTGCGCGCCCTCGACCGCAGCGCGTAGTGACGGGCGGTCGCCCCGGCGACGCGACCCGTCTCACCACCTGAAGCAACGCCCCACACCCCCGCCGGGTCCACGTACCGTGGGTACCGCACCACCCGGCATCACCATCACGCAAGGAGATGTGCCCCCGTGGCCGAGCTGTTCTACGAAGACGACGCCGACCTGTCCATCATCCAGGGCCGCAAGGTCGCGGTCATCGGCTACGGCAGCCAGGGCCACGCCCACGCGCTGTCGCTGCGCGACTCGGGCGTGGACGTCCGTGTCGGCCTCCTGGAGGGCTCGAAGTCCCGCGCCAAGGCGGAGGAGGCCGGCCTGCGCGTCGTGTCGCCGTCCGAGGCGGCGGCCGAGGCCGACGTCATCATGATCCTGGTGCCGGACCCCATCCAGGGCGACGTGTACAAGGAGGCCATCGAGCCGAACCTGAAGGCGGGCGACGCCCTCTTCTTCGGCCACGGCCTCAACATCCGCTTCGGCTTCATCACCCCGCCGGCCGACGTCGACGTCTGCATGGTCGCCCCGAAGGGCCCGGGCCACCTGGTCCGCCGCCAGTACGTCGAGGGCCGCGGCGTCCCCGCGATCGTCGCCGTCGAGCAGGACGCCACCGGCAAGGCCTTCGACCTGGCGCTCTCGTACGCCAAGGGCATCGGCGCCACCAAGGCCGGCGTCATCAAGACCACCTTCACCGAGGAGACCGAGACCGACCTGTTCGGTGAGCAGGCCGTCCTCTGCGGTGGCACCGCCGCCCTGGTCAAGGCCGGTTTCGAGACCCTGGTCGAGGCCGGCTACCAGCCGGAGATCGCCTACTTCGAGTGCCTGCACGAGCTGAAGCTCATCGTCGACCTCATGTACGAGGGCGGCCTGGAGAAGATGCGCTGGTCCATCTCGGAGACCGCCGAGTGGGGCGACTACGTCACCGGCCCGCGCATCATCACCGCCGACACCAAGGCCGAGATGAAGAAGGTCCTCGCCGAGATCCAGGACGGCACCTTCGCCAACACCTGGATCGCCGAGTACAAGGCCGGCCTGCCGAAGTACAACGAGTACAAGAACGCCGACTCCGAGCACCTGCTGGAGACCACCGGCAAGAAGCTCCGCAAGCTCATGAGCTGGGTCAAGGAAGAGGCGTAAGCCTCCTGTCGCGCCCGGCGCACACCCCACGGGGGCGCGCGCCGGGCGCGACGCACAGCTGCGCCGGGGCAGGCCTGGGCCAGGCCTGCCCCGTCTGTACATCTGGTTGATCCCGTGCGGGTGATTTCGCCGTACGGGCGCAGCCCGGCCCCCCGCCCGTCGATACACTTCCGAGTGCGCGTCAGGCCCACAGCGTCGTGCGTCTATCTACGCGGCATGCCACCTTCCCCCGCTGGTCACGCCACCTTCGTGCCATGGACCGGGGAGAACCGGACAGTTAAGGACACACTGTCGTGAGCACTGTGACTTCCAAAAACGCCGTCGTACTGATCGCCGAAGAGCTGTCGCCCGCCACCGTTGACGCCCTCGGTCCGGACTTCGAGATCCGCCACTGCAACGGTGCGGACCGTACCGAGCTGCTGACCGCCATCGCCGACGTGGACGCGATCCTGATCCGCAGCGCCACCAAGGTGGACGCCGAGGCGCTCGCCGCGGCGAAGAAGCTGAAGGTGGTCGCCCGGGCCGGCGTCGGCCTCGACAACGTCGACGTCTCCGCCGCCACCAAGGCCGGCGTGATGGTCGTCAACGCGCCGACCTCCAACATCGTGACCGCGGCCGAGCTGGCCTGCGGCCTGCTGATCGCCAGCGCCCGGCACATCGCGCCCGCCAACGCCGCTCTCAAGCAGGGCGAGTGGAAGCGCAACAAGTACACCGGCGTCGAGCTCTCCGAGAAGGTGCTCGGCGTCGTCGGCCTCGGCCGGATCGGCGTGCTGGTCGCCCAGCGGATGTCCGCCTTCGGCATGAAGATCGTCGCGTACGACCCCTACATCCAGGCCGCCCGCGCGGCCCAGATGGGCGTCAAGCTGCTGACCCTGGAGGAGCTGCTGGAGGTGTCGGACTTCATCACCGTCCACCTCCCGAAGACCCCCGAGACCATCGGCCTGATCGGCGACGAGGCGCTGCACAAGGTCAAGCCGACCGTGCGCATCGTCAACGCGGCCCGCGGCGGCATCGTGGACGAGGCCGCGCTCGCCAGCGCCCTGCGCGACGGCCGGGTGGCCGGCGCCGGCCTGGACGTGTACGCCAAGGAGCCCTGCACCGACTCCCCGCTCTTCGCCTTCGACAACGTGGTCGCCACCCCGCACCTGGGCGCCTCCACCGACGAGGCGCAGGAGAAGGCCGGCATCGCGGTGGCCAAGTCGGTCCGCCTGGCGCTGGCCGGCGAGCTGGTGCCGGACGCGGTCAACGTCCAGGGCGGCGTGATCGCCGAGGACGTGCGCCCGGGCCTGCCGCTCGCCGAGAAGCTCGGCCGGATCTTCACCGCGCTGGCCGGCGAGGTCGCCGTCCGGCTGGACGTCGAGGTCCGCGGCGAGATCACCCAGCACGACGTCAAGGTGCTCGAACTCTCCGCGCTCAAGGGCGTGTTCGAGGACGTCGTGGCCGAGACGGTCAGCTACGTCAACGCCCCGCTGTTCGCGCAGGAGCGCGGCGTCGAGGTCCGCCTGACGACCAGCAGCGAGAGCCCCGAGCACCGCAACGTCATCACCGTGCGCGGCACGCTCTCCGGCGGCGGCGAGATCGCCATCTCGGGCACGCTGTCCGGCCCGAAGCAGATCCAGAAGATCGTCGGCGTGGACGCCTTCGACGTGGACGTGGCGCTCACCGACCACATGGCCTTCTTCAAGTACGAGGACCGCCCCGGCGTGGTCGGCATCCTCGGCCGCCACCTCGGTGACGCGGGCATCAACATCGCGGGCATGCAGGTCGCCCGTGACGGTGAGGGCGCGCTCGCCTCGATCACCGTCGACAGCCAGATCCCGCAGGAGGTCCTGTCGGCGATCGCGGCCGAGATCGGCGCCAAGTTCGCCCGCTCGGTCGACCTGCGCTGACCCCGGCGCCGGCCCTCCGGCCGGCGGCTCGCCGCGGCCCTCCCGTCCTCGTGACGGGAGGGCCGCGGCCGTTCCCGGGCCGTCCGCGGGCCGTCCGCGGGCCCGCTCGGGGGCCGTCGCCCGCCCGTACCCGGGCCGCGCCCGGGCCGGGCGGCCCGGCCGGTCCGGGGCCGTACCCCCGGCCGGGGCGAGTGCCGTCTCAGATAGTAGGAAATCCAAGTAGTTGTGCAGACAGCGACGGGTGGGGCGTCGTACCGTGAAAGAGCCATACGGTCAGCCACCCCTGGCTCCTACCTTCCGGTCAGGGCGCGTGGGCCCGTGTGTGCCGTACGCGCTACGGCAGGCGACCCCTGCTCGGCGTACCAACCCTCCCCACCCTCAGCACTTCCACGTGCACTGAACCGAGGAGTCCGGTATGCCCCCCACCGCAGACCTGCTCACCCACCGTGACCACCGCGCCGCCCAGGCGCCCACCCGCCCGGCCACCCGCCGCCGGCGCCGGGTCGAGCCCGACCCCCAGGTCGCCGCCGCCCTGCAGCGGGCCCTCGACCGCCGCGACAACGGCGGCGAGACCGGCCACCTGGGGTAGCCCCGGCCCGCTCCCGCTCACCCGGATGGCCTGACGCCTTGTCACTCCGGAGAGTGCAAGTGACCCCCGTACGAGGGAGGTTGCTCGCACTCCCCGGCGCGATGATCGTAATTTGAGGCCTCCGGAGGGGAGATCGACGTCCGCACGGGGCGGACGTCAGCGGCACGCGTGCGGATCAGACCCCCGCCGGGGGAGAGGGCCCAGTGCTCAAGCAATCCGTCCGCCGCCCGCTCAGCAGACTGGGCGTCGCCCTGGCCCTGATGGCGGGGCCGGTGGCCGCCCTCGGCGCCCACCCGGCGGCCCTGGCCGGCACCGTGTCCGCCGGCGGCGCGCCCGTCGGCGCACCCACCGGCAGCGCGCCGGCCCGGGCCGCCGGGCAGCCGTCCGCCGGGCAGGTCACCGTCCTGCTGGAACTCGGCACCGAAGCCGCCGCCCCCGCCTGGCAGCGCGCCGCCGCCGGGGCCAGGCGCGCCCTGCGCTCCCCGGAGGCGGTCCGCCAGGAGGCCGCCCGGGCCGGGGCGGGCCAGCGCCGCGAGGCCGTCCGGGCCCTGGACCGGCTGGCCGCCGACGTCCGCGCCGCCGTCCCCGAGGCCCGCGAGCTCTACCGCACCGAGGCCCTGCTCACCGGCCTGGCCGTCACCGCGCCGGCCGGCCGGCTGCCCGCCCTGCGCGCGCTGCCCGGTGTCCGGGCCGCCCACCCCGTCGCCCGCAAGGAGCGCGTCAACGCCCACTCCGTCCCGCTCACCGGCGCGCCGTCGGTCTGGGCCGGCGTGCCCGGCGGCTCCGGCGACGCCGACCGTCCCGACACCGGCCAGGGCGTGCGGATCGGCATCATCGACAGCGGCATCGACTACACCCACGCCGACTTCGGCGGCCCCGGCACCGAGGAGGCGTTCCGGGCCGTGGACGGCGCCGCGCCGGCCCCCGCCGGACTCTTCCCCAACCACAAGGTCACCGGCGGCAAGGACCTGGTCGGCGACGACTACGACCCCGACCCCTCCTCGCCGACGTTCCAGCCGCAGCCGCACCCGGACGACAACCCGATCGACTGCGCCCTCAACGGCCACGGCACCCATGTGGCCGGCACCGCGGCCGGCCTCGGCGTGAGCGCCGACGGCCGCACCTACACCGGCCCCTACCGCCCCGGCCTGGACCCGGCCGGCTTCCGGGTCGGCCCGGGCGCCGCCCCCGGCGCCGAGCTGTACGCGATCCGGGTGTTCGGCTGCGACGGCTCCACCGACCAGCTCACCCAGGCCCTCGACCTGGCCGCCGACCCGGACGGCGACGGCGACCTCACCGACCGCCTGGACGTGGTCAACCTCTCGCTCGGCAGCCGCTTCGGCAACACCGACGACGCCGACTCGATCGCCGCCGACCGCCTCTCCGCGCTCGGCACCGTGGTGGTCGCCTCGGCCGGCAACGAGGGCGACGTCTACGGCATCGGCGGCAGCCCCGGCACCGCCCCCCGCGCCCTCACCGTGGCCGCCTCGGTCGACCCGCACAGCGACGCGGACGGCCTGCGGGTGCTCGCCCCCGACCGCCTGGCCGGCGTCGTCCCGGCGCACTGGAGCTCCCGCTACCAGGACTGGGCGGCCAAGGAGGTCAGCGGCGAACTCGCCCTGCCCGTCGACCAGTCGGACGGCTGCACCGCCTTCGACGAGACCGACCGGGCCCGGCTGGCCGGGCGGATCGCGGTGCTCAGCTGGCAGACCAAGGACTCCGAGCGGGCCTGCGGCTCCGGCCCGCGGGCCGACCACGCGGCCGACGCGGGCGCCATCGGCACGCTGTTCGCCGCCGTCGACGACCACCTCGCCGAGATCGCCGGGAACGACCGGATCCCGGCCGTGCTGCTCGCCCGCGCCGACGGCGAGCGGCTGCGCGCCGCCACCGCCGAGGGCCCCGTCACCGTCCAGCTCGCCACCCCCGGCAACACCCTGCACGGCGTGGTCGGCCAGGAGCAGCCGCAGCGCACCGACACCCTCACCGACTTCACCTCGCGCGGCATCGGCGTCCCCGGGGTGGTGAAGCCCGACGTGGCGGCGCCCGGCGAGACCATCTGGTCGGCGAAGGCCGGCAGCGGCTCCGGCGGCATGCGCGAGGGCGGCACCTCGATGGCGGCCCCGCACGTGGCGGGCCTCGCCGCGCTGGTCCGCTCGGCGCACCCCGGCCTGACCGTCGAGCAGGTCAAGGCCGCGCTGATGAACACCGCGACCGACACCTGGTCCGGCGACGAGCACAGCGGCCCGGTGTACGGGCCGGAGCGCACCGGCGCCGGGCGGGCCCGGGTCGACCTGGCCGTCCGCACGCCCGCCGTCGCCTACGCGGCGGGGGAGGGCGCCGTCGAGGGCGCGGTCGGGGTCTCCTTCGGCCCGGTGCCGGTCGGCGGCCCGCTGGAGCTGACCCGCGAGGTCGAGGTCCGCAACGTCTCCGCCGCGCCGCTGGCCTACCGGACCGGCTACCGGGCCGCCACCGAACTGCCCGGTGCCTCCTTCGGCCTGGCGCCCGGGCGGATCACCGTCCCGGCGGGCGGCACCGCCCGGGTCACCGTCACCCTCCGCGTCCCCGGGCAGCTGGGCCGGGTCCCGGACCCGACCGTCGACACCGCCCAGGCCGGGCACGCCCGCAGCTACCGGGGCGAACTCTCCGGCCTGCTGCTGCTCACCCCCGACGACGCGCCCGGGGCCGGCCCGGACGGCCCGCCGGAGCTGCGGGTGCCGCTGTTCGCCGCGCCCCGGGCCGCCTCCGGCCTCAGCGCCGAGGTCCAGGCCCGGCTGCCGCGGACCGGCACCCTGCTGACCCTGGGCGGCACCGCCGCACCCGCCGCCACCGGCGGCCTGGTCAGCGCCTTCGCCCTGGCCGGCGAGGGCGAGCGCTGGCCGGACTGCCCGGCCGACGGGATCTGCGTCGACCGCCCGGGCGACCGGTCGGCCGACCTGCGGGCGGCCGGCGCCGCCACCGACGCGCCGGCCGTGGCGGCCGGCCCGGCCGAGCAGCTCGGCCAGGGCATGCTCTACCTGGCCGCGAACTTCTGGGCGCCCGCCGTCACCCCGGTCGGCGTGCACGCCGTCCGGGCCTCGATCGACGCCGACGGGGACGGCACCACCGACGTCCTGGTCTCCGCCGACCGGCTGCGCGGCAGCGACGTCCTGGTGGCCCGGGCGCTCGACGCGCGGACCGGCAAGGAGCTGGACGTCCAGCCGCTGAACGCCCGCTGGGGCGACACCGACACCGACCTGCTGGACAGCGACACCGTCGTGCTGCCGGTCCGGCTGTCGGTGCTGCCCGGACTCCGCGAGGGCGCCTCGCAGATCCACTACGGGCTCTGGACCGGCCTCGCCGCGCCCGGACTGCCCGACCCGGCGCAGGCGTACTCCTCGATCGGGCTGGACGACGTCCGGCCGACCGCCGTCCTCGACGTGCTGCACCCGGCGCTGGACGTCCGCAGCGGGATCGGCGGCCCGGCCGCCGCGCTGGCGCCCGAGCGGCCCGGCGCGGTGCTGGAGGTGCGCCGGGCGGCCGGTGACCGGACCAGGCTGCTGCTGGTCCACCACCTCAACACGGACGGGCGGCGGGCGCAGATCATCGGCCTCGGCTGAGCCGCTGCCTTCCGCCGGTGCCCCTTCCGCCGGTGCCCCTTCCGCCGGTGCCCCTTCCGCCCGTGCTCCTGGCTCCGGGCCCGGCACCGGCGGAAGGCGGCGCCTCAGGCCGGCGGCGACCCACTGGCCGCGCCGTCGCTCCCGCCGCTGCTCCCGCCGTCGCCCCCGCCGTCGCTCCCGCCGTCGCCCCTGCCGCCGGCCGCGGCGGCCCCGGCCCGCCGGGTCGCCCGGGCCGACCTGGCCGGCCGGCGGCGCGGCCAGTGGGTCGCCGCCACCAGGGCGATCACCCCGGCCGAGGCCAGCCCCACCACCAGCCCGGGCGCCAGCCCCGGCTGCCGGAACGAGCAGGTGAGCCGGGAGTCCCCGGGCTTCAGCGGTACGCCGATCAGCCCGACCACGGACTGCGGCGCGGTGTACGGGCCGCCGCCCGCCGAGCAGGACCAGCCCCGGACGGCCGGCACCGACAGCACGGCGGTGCCCGCCGGACCGGCCGGGAGCACCGCGCTCACGCTGTGCCCGCCCGCCGTCACCACCGCGCCGCCGCCCGCCGCCAGCCGCGCCAGCGTCGCCTCCAGGGCGCCGGCCCGCAGGCAGCCCAGCGGCCTGGCCGGGACCTGCCCGGCGGCGGAGGTCCGCAGCAGCACCTCCACCCGGCCGTCGGCCGGCACCGGTCCGAGCAGCCGCACCCCCTCCGCCGTGTACGGTTGCTCGCCGTCGCTGGTGAAGGTGGCGCCGAGCCCGGACACCGTGCCGTGGAACCAGAGCGGCTGGAAGTAGGCCGTACTGCCCGGCGGGCAGCTCGCCGCCAGGACGGTGCCGGCCTGGCCCGGCGGGGTGGCCGGCACCGACCAGCCGCTGCTGCCGTGGGGTACGGCGGGCGGCCCGCCGGCCGGCACCGGCACCGGTACCTCGTAGAGCGGCCCGCCCAGCACGGTCTCCCGCCGGGTCCAGACCGAGCCGGTGTCGCCCGGGCCGGGCGGGCGCACCGTGACCAGTGGCGGGGCCGGCGCGTGGGCCACCGTGAAACCGTCCGGGGCCGGGCCGTCCACCAGGTACGTCCGGACGCCGAACAGCGCCCGGCCGACCGGGTCGTCCGGGCTCAGGGTCTGCCGGCCGGAGTGGGTCCAGCCCGCGCCCAGGTCGTGCAGGGTCTGTGCGAGGGCGGCCGGCAGCTGGTCGGAGGCGTACCCGCCGCCCTGGCCGCCCAGCAGCAGCGGGTCGTTGGCGGTGAACGCGTGCGGGCCGGGGTCGGCGCGGCCGGCCGGCCAGTCCTCGGCCGCCCGCAGCGCCCGGTGGGCGGCCCCGGCCGGCGCGGTGGCCACCTCGCGCACGGCCGGGCCGCCCGCCGTGTACGCCGACCAGACGGCGCCGCCCAGCACCCCGGCGGCGAGCGCCAGCGTGACCAGCCCGCTCGCCCGGGACCGGTCGTGCAGCAGCTCCAGCGCCCACAGGGCGGCCAGCGCGGCCGCGCCGCCGGCCGCCGCCCGCAGCCAGTCCGGGGTGCGCAGCGCGTCCTGGCCGTGGGCGAGCACCGCGAGCAGCAGCACCAGCCCGGCCCCGCCGAGCAGCGCGAGCGGCCCGGGCCGGTGCGAGAGCGAGACCCAGGCGGCCAGCACCAGCAGTCCGCTGACCACGAACGCCGCCCGGTACGGGCCCGCCACCGGCAGTGCCAGGCCGTGCCAGCGCAGCACCTCGGGCCGCCGGAGCAGGATCAGCGCCGCCAGTGCGGGCAGCACGCACCAGGCGATCCGCTCCCTGGCCCGCACCCGGGGGTTGAACGGCAGGCTCGCCGCTAGCAGCAGCCCGAGCATCCCGACCGCGACGTCCGGCAGCGGCGGTACGGCCTGCCCGCCGGGCAGCAGCCGGGCGAGCTGGGCGAGCAGGCCGGGGGAGCCGTCGGTGGCGCTGAGCGGCCCGGGCCGGGCGTCCTGCGCGGCGGTGACGGCGACGAACAGCACCGGCGAGGAGACCAGCGCCCCGGCCGCCGTCATGGTCACCGCCCGTCCGGTCACCCGGACCCAGGCCCGCAGCGTGGACCCCGGCAGCAGCGGGGCGGTGACCACCAGGCGGACCAGCAGCACCAGTCCGGCGGTGAGGGTGGCCGCCACCGCGGTGTGCAGGCTGCCGGTCCAGGCGGCCGCCACGCAGAGGGCGCCGGCCGCCCAGCGCCGCTCGTGCAGGCACCAGTCGGCCGCCAGCAGCAGCAGCGGCAGCGCCACCGGCCCCCACATCCACCCCGGGTTCGCCGCGCCGTCGTCCAGCACCCAGGCGCAGAGCGCGTACCCGACCGCGAGCAGCGCCCGCAGCCAGGGCGGCCCGTGGTGCAGCCGGCCCAGGGCGTGGGTCATCAGCGCGGCGGCGGCGGCGATGCTCAGTACGGTGACCAGGAACACGGCCGTGCCGACGGACGAGCGGGGGAAGAGCCCGACCAGCCAGGAGAAGGGGTTGAGCAGGTAGGCGGCGAGGTCGGGCAGGAACGGCGTGCCGTAGCCGCTGCCCCAGTTGAACAGCAGGTCGCCGGTGGTGTTGCCGTGCAGCAGGTCCCACAGGTGGGCGTGGAACGGGACGGCGATGTCCGCCAGGGCGGCGCCGGCGGGGGCGTGCGGCCCGAGCGGGTAGGTCCCGCGGGCGGCCGTCGCCAGGCAGTACGCGCCCGCCGCCAGCACGGCGGCGACCCCGGCCGCGGCGGCCTCCCGGCGGCGAGGGGTGAGGGTCTCGCTCAACGCGCCGTGGTCCGTTCTGCGAGGAATGTCCAGGCCTGATCGGATCGAGCATAGGTGGCGGGCGCGCGCGGCCGGGCCATGCGCTCCCTCGTCGGAGTGGCTTCTTCCGGGCACCTGCCCAGTAGCCTGAGAACACCCGCCAGACTCGCCGTGTGGGAGCAATCATGAGCGCCGAACCGTACCCCGACTGGATCCGCCCGCCGGCCGGCGGCTGGACCGCCGACGACCTCGACCGGCTGCCGGACCTCCCGCCGCACACGCAGCTGATCGACGGGAGCCTGGTGTTCGTGAGTCCTCAGACGAAGTTCCACATGAGGACGATCCGCGCCCTGGAGCGCGCACTGGTGGCGGCGGCCCCCGAGGAGTGGGAGGTGTGGCGGGAGATGACGGTGAAACTGAATGCGCGGAACCGGCCCGAGCCCGATCTCCTCGTGGTGGACGCGCGATCGGACACCGGGCCGAGGCAGACCTTCTGTCTCGCCGCCGATGTCCTGCTGGCCGTCGAGGTGGTCTCGGAGGAGTCCATGGAGCGGGACCGCGACACCAAGCCCCGCAAGTACGCCGCCGCCGGCATCCCGCACTTCTGGCGGGTGGAGAGCGACGAGGGCCGCCCCGTGGTCTATGTGTACGAGCTCGACCCGGCCACCGGCGGGTACGGCGTGGCGGGGATCCACCACAAGGTGCTGAAGCTGGACCGGCCGTTCCCGGTGGACGTCGAACTCGGCTGACGGGCCGCCCACCTGTGCGGGCGACACGGCGCGTCCGGATAGTGGACATCAGGTGTCAGCCCGTGGACGCCGGAGTAGGGTCCCCTACATGTCTCGCAGCCTTCGTCTCGCAGTGATCCCCGGTGACGGCATCGGCCAGGAAGTGGTGGCCGAAGGCCTCAAGGTCCTGGGTGCCGCCCTCCCCGCGGACGTCAAGGTGGAGGCGACCGAGTACGACCTCGGCGCCCGCCGCTACCACCGCACCGGGGAGACCCTCCCGGACAGCGTGCTGGAGGAGCTCAAGGGCCACGACGCGATCCTGCTCGGCGCCATCGGCGACCCGAGCGTCCCGTCCGGCGTCCTGGAGCGCGGGCTGCTGCTGAAGCTGCGCTTCGCCTTCGACCACCACATCAACCTCCGCCCGGGCAAGCTCTTCCCCGGTGTGAAGTCGCCGCTGGCCGGCGAGCCGGAGATCGACTTCGTCGTCGTCCGTGAGGGCACCGAGGGCCCGTACGTCGGCAACGGCGGCACGCTGCGCACCGGCACCGAGCACGAGGTGGCCACCGAGGTCAGCCTCAACACCGCGTACGGCATCGAGCGCGTGGTGCGCGACGCCTACCGCCGTGCCGACGCCCGCCCGCGCAAGAAGCTGACCCTGGTCCACAAGAACAACGTGCTGGTGCACGCCGGCCACCTGTGGACCCGGATCTTCCAGCAGGTCGGCCAGGAGTTCCCCGAGGTCACCACCGACTACCTGCACGTCGACGCGGCGACGATCTTCTTCGTCACCCAGCCCGAGCGCTTCGACGTGATCGTCACCGACAACCTGTTCGGCGACATCCTCACCGACCTGGCCGCCGCCGTCACCGGCGGCATCGGCCTGGCGGCGAGCGGCAACATCAACCCGTCCGGCGACTTCCCGTCGATGTTCGAGCCCGTGCACGGCTCGGCGCCGGACATCGCCGGCCAGGGCAAGGCCGACCCGACCGCCACCGTGCTGTCCGTCGCCATGCTGCTGGAGCACCTCGGCTTCACCGCCGAGGCGGCCAAGGTCGAGGCCGCCGTGGCCGCCGACCTGGCCGAGCGCGCCGGCGTCCGCTCCACCTCGCAGGTCGGCGACGCGCTCGTCGCCCGAGTATCCGGCTGACGGGCCGGAGCACCTCGCCAGCTGCATGCCAGCTGTTCGGCACGGCCCTCTAGATGCGACCATCAACAGTGGGCCGTGCCGTCGTGTGTTCGATCAGTCCGAATCACCGACGGGCAGGGCCCGGACCAACCCCACGGTGAAGGACAGACAGCCATGAGTACGCCCACCCAGGCGCCCATCACGTTCGACCTCAAGCCCTCCGCCCACCCGCTGGCCGACGCGGAGCGGGCGGCCCGGCTGGCCAGTCCCGGTTTCGGCCGGGTCTTCACCGACCACATGGTCACCATCCGCTGGACCGAGGGCCGGGGCTGGCACGACGCCCAGCTGACGCCTTACGCGCCGCTGGAGATCGACCCGGCGAACATGACGCTGCACTACGGGCAGGCGATCTTCGAGGGCCTCAAGGCGTACCGCCAGGCCGACGGCTCCATCGCCACCTTCCGTCCGACCGCCAACGCCGAGCGCTTCCAGGCCTCCGCCCGCCGGCTCGCGATGCCCGAGCTGCCGGTCGAGGCCTTCGTCGAGGCCGTCGAGCTGCTCGTCCAGCAGGACCAGGCGTGGGTCCCGAACGAGCCCGAGCAGAGCCTGTACCTGCGGCCGTTCATGTTCGCCACCGAGGTCGGCCTGGGTGTCCGGCCCGCGAACGAGTACCTCTTCATGATCATCGCCTCGCCGGCCGGCGCCTACTTCCCCGGCGGCGTCAAGCCCGTCTCCGTCTGGCTCTCCGAGGAGTACGTCCGGGCGGCCCCCGGCGGCACCGGCACCGCCAAGTGCGCCGGCAACTACGCCGCCTCGCTGATCGCCCAGGCCCAGGCCGCCGAGAAGGGCTGCGACCAGGTCGTCTGGCTCGACGCCGCCGAGCACCGGTGGATCGAGGAGATGGGCGGGATGAACCTGTACTTCGTCTTCGGCGAGGGCGAGGACGCGAAGATCGTCACCCCCGAGCTCTCCGGCGCGCTGCTCCCCGGCATCACCCGTGACTCGCTGCTCGCGATGGCCGCCGACCTCGGCTACGCCGTCGAGGAGCGCCGGATCTCCACCGACGAGTGGAAGCAGGGCAACGCCGACGGCACCCTGACCGAGGTCTTCGCCTGCGGCACCGCCGCGGTCATCACCCCGGTCGGCTCGGTCAAGTCGGCCCGCGCCGACTGGACGGTCGGCGCCGGCGAGCCCGGCCCGATCACCCTGGAACTGCGCAAGGCGCTGCTCGCCGTCCAGGGCGGCCAGGCGCCGGACACCCACGGCTGGCTGCACAAGATCGTCTGATCCTCGTGCCGGGCGCCCCGCCACGGCGGGGCGCCCGGCCGGGTGACCTCGAAGCGTTCCGTTCGTTGAGCCGTGCGGACCGGGACGGAGGGGTCACGACCGCGTTGTCGCACGAGTTCCCCGAGGCCTGGCAGAGCCTGGACGACGACCTCCTCGACGCCTTTCCGGGCCTGGACACCCCCGAGGGGTTCGAGGCCGAGCTCGTCGAGGGGGAGATCGTCGTGACCCCACCGCCCGACGGTGACCACGAGACCGCGATCGGCCGGATCGTCCGGCAGATCGCCCGTCCCGGTCGGGGAGCCGCTGGAGCTGCCGGAACCCTTCGGGCTCGCCCTGCGGACCGACCGGCTGCACTGAGCCGGCGAAGAGTCCGTCCCGGATGGCGAGACACCGCAGCCGCATCCTGGATGCTGTGCCAGACTGCGAACGTGTCCTCGCTCGCGCTCATTATTAGCAGCAGGCGCGCCGGTCCACAGTGACCGCTCCGCAGTACCCCTTCGCGGAGCGACCTGGTGTCAGACCCGCGCGCAGACCTCTCGCACCCGCGAGGGGTCTTTTGTTTTGCCCCGCAGGCCCCACCCCCGGCCCGCGGGACAGGATCCGGAGCTCCCGGGGCCCCCACCAGGGGCCGTCCGGTCCTCCGGGTGGTGCGCGGGCATGGTGGACAGTGGAGCCAGACATCCGGCAACAGCAGTTCCCCTCCCGCCCGGCTCCGGGCGGGAGGGGCCCAGCCCGAACGGAGAGACCAGGGCCATGACCGAGGCCAGCAGCGATTCCAACGACAGCTTCCACGTCTTCGACACCACCCTGCGCGACGGCGCGCAGCGCGAGGGCATCAACCTCACGGTGGCCGACAAGCTGAACATCGCCCGGTACCTGGACGAGTTCGGCGTCGGGTTCATCGAGGGCGGCTGGCCCGGTGCCAACCCCCGGGACACCGAGTTCTTCGCCCGCGCCGCCGCCGAGCTGGACCTCCAGCACGCGCAGCTGGTCGCCTTCGGCGCCACCCGCCGGGCCGGCGGCAGCGCCGCCGACGACCCGCAGCTGGCCGCCCTGGTCAACTCGGGCGCGCCGGTCATCACCCTGGTCGCCAAGTCGCACGACCGGCACGTCGAGCTGGCCCTGCGCACCACGCTGGACGAGAACCTGGCGATGGTCCGGGACAGCGTGTCCTACCTGCGCTCGCAGGGCCGCCGGGTGTTCATCGACTGCGAGCACTTCTTCGACGGCTACAAGGCCAACCGCGACTACGCGCTCGCCGTGGTGCGCGCCGCGCACGAGGCCGGCGCCGACGTGGTGGTGCTCTGCGACACCAACGGCGGGATGCTGCCGGCCGGGGTGCACGAGATCGTCGCCGACGTGCTGGCCACAACCGGGGCGCGGCTCGGCATCCACGCCCAGGACGACACCGGCTGCGCGGTCGCCAACTCGCTGGCCGCGGTGGACGCCGGCGCCACCCACGTGCAGTGCACCGCCAACGGCTACGGCGAGCGGGTCGGCAACGCCAACCTCTTCCCGGTGGTCGGCGCGCTGGAGATCAAGTACGGCATGAAGGTGCTGCCGGAGGGCCGGCTCGCCGAGATGACCCGGATCTCGCACGCCATCGCCGAGGTGGTCAACCTGGCGCCCTCCACCCACCAGCCGTACGTCGGCGTCTCGGCCTTCGCGCACAAGGCCGGTCTGCACGCCTCCGCGATCAAGGTGGACCCGGACCTCTACCAGCACATCGACCCCGAGCGGGTCGGCAACACCATGCGGATGCTGGTCTCCGACATGGCCGGCCGGGCCTCGGTCGAGCTGAAGGGCAAGGAGCTGGGCTACGACCTCTCCGCCGACCGTGACCTGGTCGGCCGGGTGGTGGCCAAGGTCAAGGAGCAGGAGAACCTCGGCTACACCTACGAGGCCGCGGACGCCTCCTTCGAGCTGCTGCTGCGCGACGAGGTGCGCGGCGGCCGGGAGCGCTTCTTCACCCTGGAGTCCTGGCGGACGATCAGCGAGCAGCAGGCCGGCAACGGCAACGGCGGGGGCGAGAGCGCCGGCAACGAGGCCACCGTGAAGCTCTGGGCCAAGGGCGAGCGCCGGATCGCGACCGGCGAGGGCAACGGCCCGGTCGACGCGCTGGACCGGGCCCTGCGCGCGGCGCTCGAAGGGATCTACCCGCAGCTCGCCAAGATGGAGCTGGTGGACTACAAGGTGCGGATCCTGGAGGGCCAGCACGGCACCGGCTCCAAGACCCGGGTGCTGATCGAGTCGACCGACGGCACCACGACCTGGTCCACGGTGGGGGTCGCGGACAACGTGATCGCCGCCTCCTGGCGGGCACTTGAGGACGCCTACACCTACGGCCTGATCCGCGCGGGGCTCGACCCGCAGGAGTGAGCCGTGCCCGCGGGGCCGGGCCGCGGCCCGCGCCCGGCGGACGATCGGAAAGTGGCCCACGGACCGGACAGGTCCGTGGGCCGCGTCGCGTCCGGGCCCTGCTCGCCGCTCAGCGGAGGCGGGCGAGGAGGGCGTGTTCGACGAGGGTGATGAGGGCGCTCTTG
>NZ_BNBO01000057.1 GCF_014655955.1 Kitasatospora indigofera | reverse complement strand
CACCCAGGTGCAGGAGGAGGCCCGCACCCTGGTGAGCGACGTACTCGGCACCTGATCAGACCCCGGAGAGCACGGAACCGCCGCCCGCCCGGTACATCCGGAGGGGCGGCGGTCATGACGGGCAGGACGCGCCCGTGCCAGGGCCGGGCCGTCGCGACGGGGGCCGGGGACCGGAGCCGGGCGGGTGCCCGCCCGGTCAGCGGCTGTTGCGCGGGTGCCGGGAGGCGTTGCGTTCGTTGCCGCGCTTGTAGTTGCCCGTCCAGCGGGCCATCACCAACTGGGGGTCACCGTCGGCGCTCTCCGCCAGGAACCGGGCGGCGCGCTCGCCGCGCAGCGTGGCGGCGGCCCTGCCCCGGTGCAGCACCACCACGGTGCCGTCGGATCGAAGGTCGTAGCTGAATCCGGACGGTGACGGCATGGAGTCCTCTCGGTATGCGGCGGGGTCCACACCCTGGCAGAGGCCCGGCCCGGGCCGCAACGGAATTCCTCCCGCCGGGCACCGGCCGTCCGGCCCGGCACGGACCGTCGAGGCGGGCCCGGGCCGTCCGGGCCCCGCCTGCGTATCGTGGACGGCGTGAGCGAGCACCACGCATGGCAGGTCGCCCCGGTGCCGGGGGCCTCCGACCGGCCGGACTGCACCCACCTGGACGAGGCACCGGAGCCGCCCGCCACGGCCGCCCGCCGAGGCTGCGAGGACTGCCTGCGCGCCGGGAGCAGCTGGGTCCACCTGCTCGAATGCCTGGTCTGCGGACATCAGGGCTGCTGCGACAGTTCGCCCGGGAAGCACGCCTACGCCCACGCGCACGCCACGGCCGGCCACGACCTGGCCCGGACGCTCAAGCGGGGCGAGGACTGGGCCTGGTGCTACGCCGACGAGCTCTTCCTCCGGCCGTCCGGCTGAACAGGGACGGATACGGAGCACCGGACGACCCGGACGGCGATGTCCCGCAGGGCAGGCCCGGCGACGGCTCCTATCGTTGGGGATACAGGTCGGCGAGCCGAGGCGGGCAGCACTGATGACGGAACCAGCGATCGACTACGCGGCGGTGTTCCAGGCTCTGCCCGGCATGGTGGCGCTGCTGACCCCCGAGCTGGTGTACGCGGACGCCAACGAGGAGTTCCTGAGGATGTCCGGGCGGAGCCGGGAGCAGGTGGTGGGCCACTACCTGTTCGACGTCTTCCCCGACAATCCGAACGATCCCACCGCCACCGGTGCGCGCAACCTGGCGGCCTCGCTCAAGCGGGTGCTGGAGAGCGGCGAGCGGGACGCGATGGCGCTCCAGCGGTACGACCTGGAGTCCCCGAAGCGGCCCGGTGTGTGGGAGGAGCGGTACTGGAGTCCGGTCAACGAGGCGGTGCTGGGCCCGGACGGCCGGGTGGTGCTGCTGGTCCACCGGGTGGAGGAGGTCACCGAGCTGATCCGGGCCCGGGGCGGCCCCGAGGGGTCGCGGGCCCGGGTGCTGGAGGCGGAGCTCTACACTCGGGCCCGCGAGCTGCAGGAGGTCAACGAGCGGTTGCGCCGGGCGAACGCCCGTGACCGCGAGGTGGCCCTGGCCCTGCAGGAGGCGCTGCTGCCGGCGCCCGGCCCGGTCGGGCACCACGGGATGGCGGTCCGCTACCGGCCGGCCGTCGACGCGCTGAACGTCTGCGGGGACTGGTACGACCTGGTCGACCTGCCGGGTGACCGGATCGGTGTCGCGGTCGGCGACGTCGTGGGGCACGGACTGCGCGCGGCCTGCGTGATGGGCCAGCTGCGCAGCGCGCTGAGCGCCGCCTCGCGGGTCGCCGACGGCCCGGCCCAGGCGCTGGAGGTCCTGGGACTGTACGCCCGTTCGGTGGCGGGCGCCGAGTCCGCCACCGCGGTGAACACCCTGATCGACTGGGACAACGGGACGGTCACCTACAGCAGCGCCGGGCATCCGCCGCCCCTGCTGCTGCACGCGGACGGCCGGATCGAGTTCCTCGACCGGGCCACCGATCCCCCGCTGGGGGCCCGGCCCGAACATGTCCCCAGACCACAGGCGACCACCACCTTCGACGAGGGCGACACGCTGGTGCTGTACACGGACGGGCTGATCGAACGCCGCTACGAGGACATCGACGTCGGGCTGGCCCGGCTCGCCGACTCGCTCGCCGAGCACCGGCGGGAGGACCCGGAGGCCCTGGCCGACTGCGTGCTGGCCGCGCTGCTCGCGGATCGCCCCGCCACGGACGACGCGGCGCTGGTCATCGTCCGGCTGTGAGCCCCGGCCGGCCCCGGGCCCGGCCGCCGGGCCCGGGCAGGGCGCAGCGGAGCAGGACGGGGCTGCGCAGGACGGGGCTGGGCAGGGCAGGTCCGTCCCGCCCGCGGGCGGGCCCGGAAGATTCCCCGAAAAATGTCCGAGGGAGTTGTCGATCCGGGCGGCGCCCGTTCGACGCAAGGGTGAAGAGGCGGGGAAACGCCCCGCCGCACCGGCCGAGGAGTCACCATGCCGCGCTTCCTGTCCATGATCCGCGTCGACGAGCAGAGCGCCCCCCAGCAGGCGCCCGGCCCGGAGTTCGAGCAGCGGATGGGCGCACTGTTCGAGGAGATCACCAAGGCCGGGGTCATGGTGGACACCGCCGGGCTCGCCCCCACCTCCGAGGGCACCCGGCTCACCTGGTCCGGCGGCCGGGTCACCTGCACCGACGGCCCGTTCACCGAGGGGAAGGAGGTCGTCGGTGGCTACGCCATCATCCGGACCGAGGACAAGGCCGAGGCCCTGGAGTGGACCAGGCGGTTCCTGGAGGTCCACGACGAGCACATGACGGTCACCGCGGAGCTGCGCCAGATCGCCGACAACTGACCGGCCCGCCGGCGGCCACCGCCCGGCCCGTCCGCGCGGAGCGGCCGGGCCGGGCGGCCGCACGGGCCGCTCCGGCGGGCGGCCGCCCCGGGGGCGGTGGGCCGGGCCGGCCGGCCACGGCTCCCCGGCCTCAGGCCGACAGCTTCCGCATCAGGCGCACGCCCTGGGCCGCGGTCAGGTGCGGCAGGTACGCCTTGCCGATCGCGCGGGTGATGCTCGGCAGGGCCGCCGGGTCCGGGTAGACCATGAAGAGCGGCCGGTACTCGGGCTGGAACTTGGCCTTGAAGGCGAGCAGCGAACGGAACCCGTAGACCGGCTCCAGCACCTTGCCCATCCAGTCCAGCATCCGCTGCAGGGAGGTCGGGTCCTGGCCGCGGTCGGCGCGGGCCAACGGCGCGCCGGAGAGGGACAGGAACCTGGCGCCCTCCTCCTTGAAGCCGAGGGCCGCGGAGGCGATCAGGAACTCCATGACGCCCCGGAACCCGTCGGAGCCGCGCCGCATGAAGTCCAGGGTCCAGCCGACCGGACGGCCGTCCTCGTAGACGGGCATCCAGCTGGTCAGCCCGTGCACCTGGCGCTCCGGGTCGACGGCGATCAGCACCCGGACGGCCGGGTCCTCAAGCTCGTCCAGGCCGCCGAGGGTGAAGCCCATCTCCGGCAGGCCCTTGTCGCAGACCCACTCCTCGGAGATGGACCGGATCTGGTCCTTGATGTCGGCCGGGGCGTCGCGGTAGCTCCACCACTCGGCGACGATGCCCTGCTTGCCGGCCTTGTTCAGGGACGTCCTGATGTCCTGCCACTTCTTCCCGGTGAAGGCGAGTTCGGGCAGCGCCACCACGGTGTCCTCGGCGACCTGGAGGGAGCGCCAGCCGAGTTCGGCGGCGGCCTCGCGGATCTCGGGGGTGACGCTGTAGAAGCACGGGGTCCAGCCGCGCGCGTCGCAGTGCCGGGCGAACCCGGCCACCGCCCGGCGCCTCGCCTCCGGCTCGCCGAACGGGTCCCCGGTGGTCAGCGCGACGGTGGACAGCACCCGGTAGGGCACCGCCGCCTCGCCGGCCTCGTCGAACCAGTAGTGGTTGCCGTCCCAGGTGCTGATGAAGGACAGCGTGCTGCCGCCGTGGGCGGTGAGCAGGGCCCGGGCCCGGGCGGCGTCCTCGGCGTCCACGTGCACCACCGGCCGGCGCAGCGCGACCAGCAGGGCGGACAGGGTCACCGTCCAGAACAGCAGTCCGCAGTAGGTGACCAGCAGCCTCGCCACCGGGCCGGTGGCGATCGGGTAGTCGGAGAGCAGTTCGGCGTAGGCCGGCGGCAGGTAGGCCGCGGGCAGCCCGGCGACCAGCCGCCCCGTCGTGACGGCCGGGTCGTACTGCTCGCGGACCAGCGCGCCGACGCCGACGTAGGCGGTGGCGGTCAGCACCAGGGCGGTCGCGATGACGGCGGCCAGCCGGCGGACCACCCGTCGGCCCATCCGGAGCTGGAAGCGGTGCCGGGTGCGGATCAGTAGGCCGGTGGTCAGCACCGGAAGCAGCAGGGCCTCGACGAAGAACTCGACGACGGCCGCGGTGTCGGCCGGGTCCTGGAGGACGGAGAGGTCGTCGGCGAGCAGCCGGCCCAGCAGGCAGATCCAGATCAGCTCGGTGAGGACGGTGATCCGCCAGGCGGACCGCAGGCCCCGGCGCAGGCCCTCCGCGAGCACCAGCAGCAGGGCGGGGACGGCGGCTGCCATCAGGCGCCCGGGCGAGTCGAAGAAGTCCTGGACGGCGTGCGCCCGGGCGCATTCGTGGACGGAGATCGAGCAGAGGTCGGCGATCTCGTCCGGTGCGTAGGAGCGCGAGAGGTAGAGGTCGGAGAGGCTGTTGAAGGGGCCGATGGCGTTGTCGTACAGCGAGGCGAAGAGCGGGCCGACGGCCGCCGCGACCAGGCAGAGGGCCACCAGGACCCGGGTCTCGTTGTGCGAGGGGCGGCCGCGCCGGCGCAGTCGCAGGCGGCGCCGGCGCCGCACGCCGTCCGGCTCGGCGGCCGGGTCGCGGTGCGCGCCGGGGCGGTGCAGCAGCCCGCCGACGAGGAGGCCGACGACCGCGGCCGTGAAGCGCTGCAGGCCCTGAAGATGGCCGATGTACAGGGTGGCGACCAGGGGGACGAGCACCACCAGCAGGTGCATCCGCCGGCGCCACAGGGCGGTCAGGCGGTACCCGAGGACGGCGGCGAGGCCGAAGAGTCCGACGCCCGGTCCGGTGGCGATCTGGTCAGCGATGTCCAGGGTCCAGCCCTCGCCGGCGGCGATCCCCAGCCGGACCAGGGCGGTGCCGAGCAGGGTGGCGACGACCTGGCCGACGACCAGGACCAGGACGCTCCGGCGGCGGCCGAGCCGGCGTTCGGCGACCGGGCCGACCAGCAGGAGCAGCAGGCTGGTGAAGGCGTAGGCGCTCAGGCCGGAGCACCAGACCAGCGAGGTGAGGGGGGTCCACCAGCGGCCGGCGTCCAGGGTGGGCAGGCCCACGCCGACGTGCTCCAGCAGCGGGCCGGAGGGGCCGTGGCGGAGGCTGCCGGTGGCCGCGCCGATGATCCACAGGGTCGCGAGCAGGCCGAGGGTCAGCGGTGCCTCGCGCAGCCTGCGGGCCTGTCGCAGCCAGCGGGAGCGGGCCGGTTCGGGGGCCGGCGCGGTCGGGCCCTCGCCAGGTCCGGCGCCGGGATCGGCGGGACGGGCGGGGTCCGTGGGGGCGGGCGGACGGGCGGGCTCCGTGGGGGCGGGCGGCCGCGGGCCGGCGGGGGACGGAGCGGTGGGGGCCGGACCGGCGGGGGCCGGACCGGCGGCGGACATCGGGCGGGCCTCGGCGGGCCCGTCGGCCGGGGTGGTGGCCGGGGCGCTCATCCGATCAGTCCGGTCCGCTTGGCGAGCCACTGCAGGTTGTCGTTGATGGCCGCCCGGAAGACGGTCCAGTCGTGCCAGCCGGGCTTGATCTGGAGCTGCACCGACACGTCCGCCCGGACGGCGGCCGCGTACACCTTCTCCTGCTGGGGGCGGAACTCCTGGTCGTTGGCGCCGACCACGAAGATCCCGGCCGTGTCGGGGAACTTCTTGCGGGCCATCACGTGCATCGGGTCGACGGCCTCGAAGGCCGCCTCGTCACCGCCGAAGGCCTCCTTCACGCTCTTGCCGTGGCTGCCCAGGGTGGGCTCCTGCTGGCCGGAGATGTTGATGAAGGAGCCGTAGACCTCGGGCGCGTTCAGGGCCAGCTGCAGGGAGCAGGTACCGCCGAAGGACAGTCCGGCCACCGCCCAGGACTGCCGTCCGGTCGCGGTCTGCAGGGTGTCGCGCACCCAGGCCGGGACGTCGTGGGCGAGGTAGGTCTGCGCCTTGGCCAGCCGGGAGTCCATGCAGAGCTGGTTCACCCAGGGCGAGCCGGTGGGGTCGGCGACGACCACGATCGGGGCCAGGCCCCGGTGGGCGGCCGCGAAGCCGTCCATCATGTCCTGCAGGCCCCCGGAGTTGATCCAGTCCTCGGGCGCGCCGGGCTGGCCGGGCAGCAGGACCAGCACCGGCAGCAGCGGCCGCGGTGTGGCCTGGTACGCGGGCGGCAGGTAGACGAAGCCCGGGCGGGTCCTGAAGGCCGACCGCGGGCCGGGTATCCGCACGCCGGCGATGGTGCCCTTGACGGGCAGGTCGGCGGGCGGGGTCCAGACGTCGGCCAGCGCCTTGCCGGGCGGCGCGGCGAGCGTCCGGTCGGCCTGCGTGGTGTCCAGGGTGCCGGTGTCGCTGATCCACGGTGCGAGCAGCACCCGCGCCGTCGGGTACTGGTCGAACAGTCGGTTGACCTGCGAGGACGCCATCAGCACCGCCAGCCCGGCGGCGAGCGCGACCAGCGCCCGGCCGGGCCACCAGGGCAGCCGGCGCAGCCGGAACCCGGCCAGCGACAGCCCGAGGACCGCCGTGCCGATCCACACCGTCACCTCGTCCGGGAGTCCCTCGGGGAAGGGCTGCCACCAGTCGTCGACCGCCACGTCGATCAGCAGGGTGAGGGCCACGGCCAGAACCACCGCACAGGGCAGCAGGCGCAGCCCCCACCGCCGGCCGCGGGCCACGGCGAGCATCAGCAACGCCCCCCAGCCCGCCGCCAGCACGGCGTACGCGATCGGCCCGTGCGTCAGCGGCCAGTCCAGCGGGTTCCAGGTGGCGGCGAGCGCCAGGGTCATCATGCTCCTTGCTTCGCGGCGCCGGTACGCACCGCAATTCCACTACGCCGCGACGTCGCCGCCACGGCCGTCCTACACACCACGAACAGGAGCACCGGCACGGACCGCGCGGGCGCGCTGCCGCGCGTCCGCGCGGCGCCGCCCGTCACGGCCTGCGGGACACCCGGACACCGGGGCACGCGTGCCTGCGGCACCGCGCCGCCGGAAGCCCCGCCCCGCACCGCCGGGACACCCGGCATGAACGCGGCAGGGCGAACCCCTGCTGCATGTCGACGTGTCCGGCCATGGCTGTGGTTCCCCCGCCGCCCCCGCGCCCCGATTGGTCCTGCCCCCGCCCCCGCCTCCCGGTCCGTCCCGCCCCCGTTCTCACCAGCCCCGTTCTACCAGCCCAGGTGGGCACGACGCGCGGCCGGGGGTGCCCGACGGGCTGCGACCCGCCGCCGGCGGGCACCGCGGGCCCGGGCCGGACGGGCCGCGTGCCGGGCGCCGGCGGGCAGGACCGGCCGGGCCCGCCGCCGCAAGGACGGGCCCGGCCGGCCCCGGCCGGGCGGCCGAGCGGCAGACGCGCGTGGACCCGATGCCGCCCGGAGGGCCGGGGCGGCTGCCCGAAAGGCCCCTCGGGGGTGCCCGAAAGAGCGTTGCGACGACCGCGCCGGTCCGTCTAGCCTGTGCGCAACGCGATGAGGGAGACGAGTACCCGAGGGATCCCGCGAGTCGAGAGAGCCGCCGGCAGCTGTGAAGGCGGCATCGCGCCCGAGGCGAAGACACTCCTGAGCGCGGGGAGGAAATGCCCCGCCGGCCGGCCCCCGTGACGGGCCCGAACGAGGCTCCCGCCACCGGCGGGAGCGAAAGTGCGGTGGCACCGCGAGTCCCTTCTCGCCCGCACTCCCAAGGGATCACCCGACGTCCTACGGAGGACTGCGATGATCCACCCCACCCCCCGTGTCCTGGTCGCCGACCTGCGGGAACACCTGGGCCGAACCGTTTCGGTCTGCGGCTGGGTCAACACCCTGCGCCTGCAACGCACGATGCAGTTCGTGCTGGTCCGCGACCACACCGGTACCGCGCAGGTCACCCACCGGCGCCCGGGCGCGGCCGACCCGCTGGAAGAGCGGATCGAGGAGCTGACCGTCGAGTCGGCCGTTCGCGTCACCGGCCTGGTGGTCGAGAACCCCGCCGTCCGGCTGGGCGGCCTGGAACTGGTCCCGGAGCGCGTCGAACTGCTCAACCGGGCCGGGACGCCGCTGCCCGTCGACGAGCACACCGGACTGGAACACCGCCTCGACTGGCGGTTCCTGGACATCCGCCGGCGCCCCGCGGCGCAGCTGCTGTTCGCGGTGCAGACCACCGTCGAGCAGGCCCTGCGGGAGTTCGCGTACGCCGAGGGGTGCACCGAGATGCACACGCCCAAACTGATGGGCACCGCCTCGGAGTCCGGCGCGGAGGTGTTCGAGCTGGGCTACTTCGGCCGCAGCGCGTACCTGGCGCAGTCCCCGCAGTTCTACAAGCAGATGGCGATCGCCGCCGGCATCGACCGGGTCTTCGAGATCGGGCCGGTGTTCCGCGCCGAGCCCTCCTTCACCTCGCGGCACGCGACCGAGTTCACCGGGGTCGACCTCGAACTCGCCTGGACCGAGGACGTCGAGGACGTGATGGCCTTCGAGGAACGGATGCTGGCGCACACCCTCGCCCGGGTCGCCGAGCGGCACGGCGCCGCGATCCGGGAGCGGTTCGGGGTGGAGGTGACCGTCCCGGCGGTGCCCTTCCCCCGGGTCACCATGGCACGGGCCCAGGAGATCCTGCGGGCCGGCGGCTGGGACCCGGAGGGCAAGGCCGACCTGGACCCCGAGGGCGAGCGGGCGCTCGCCGCGCACGTCCGGCGGGAGACCGGGCACGAGTTCGTGTTCGTGACCCACTACCCGGCCGGGATCCGGCCGTTCTACCACATGCGTGCGGCCGCCGAGGCGGGGCTGACGCTCAGTTTCGACCTGCTGTGGAAGGGCCTGGAGATCACCACCGGCGCGCAGCGCGAGCACCGGTACGACGTGCTGCTCGACCAGGCCGCGGAGAAGGGCATGGGCACCGACTCGCTGCGGGACTACCTGAACTGCTTCCGGTACGGCTGCCCGCCGCACGGCGGCCTAGGCATGGGCCTGGGCCGGGTGCTGATGGTGTTGCTCGGCCTGGACTCGATCCGCGAGGCGACCTTCCTGTTCCGCGGGCCCAACCGGCTGACCCCGTAGCGGCATCCGGGCACCGGCCGGCGGGCGCCTGCGGCCGTCCGGGGACGGGGACCGTCGAGTCCCCGTCCCCGGTCCCCCGTCCCCCGGGCTGCCGGCGGGCGGCGGGCGGCGGGCGGCAGGCCGGCGCCTACTGGCAGGAGTCGCAGATCCCGGTCGCCGGGAGCTGGACGTAGCAGCCGGGGCAGATCCGTGCGACCGGCTCAGGGAGCCGTGCGCGTCGGCGCTCGATGGCCGCCAGCAGCCGGGGCGCGAGCGCGGGGACGCCGCCGTCGGGCGGCAGGGCGGCGCCGAAGCGGCGGTAGCAGTCCAGCCGGGCCGCCGCCGCGTGGTGCTCCCGGTCCAGCTCCTCGGCGGCGGCGGACTCCCCGGCGACCGTCAGGACCTCCCGGTAGCCCTCCCCGACCATCCCGTCACTGGTGCGGACGACCAGCGCCGTCAGGGGCGGGTCACCTCGCCGGTGGGCCTCCCGGACCACCTGCCCCAGCACGCCCCCGATCCAGTTGTGCAGGAGGGCGGTGGTCCGGACCCCGGACGTCTTCTGGACCGTCTCCGCCAGCTCCTTGTAGGTGATGACGGCGTGGTACGTCCCGGCGACGGTGACCAGGTGCGGGTAGGCCTCGCCCGCCCAGAGCCGTTGGGCCTCCGCCGCCGTGACCGCAGAACCGTCCGCCTCACGCCAATAGCTGCGCTGTGCCATGCACCCTGCCCTGTCCGTCGATCAGTCGTCACGGCCCGGCCGGGGCGTGATCGGTGACGTCCCGCGGCGGCCGCTGCGGCCTCGCGGCAGGCAGCGGCCCGGCCGGAACCGTCAGGAGCCGGAGTCCTCGGCACGCCTGACGGCCACCGGGCCCTCGCCGGGCCACCGCGTCCGGGCCCATCTTGCTCCGGTCCGGGCCCGCGCTCAACTTCCGTCGACAAAGCGACCGTTCGCGCGTATCGGCGGCCGGACGGCGGCACCCGGCGACCCTGACCCGGGCGCGGCCCGGCCGGCCTCAGAGGGTGATCCAGTACCGCCGCACGACCCCGGACCCGGTCTCCTGGAGGCCTTCGAGGACGCCGCCCTGGTGCTCGATCGTCCTGACGGACGCGACGTTGCCGGCCTCGCAGACGAGGAGCACCCGGCCGAGGCCACGGGCCCGCGCCTCGCCGAGCATCCGTCCCAGGGCCCAGGCGGCCAGCCCGCGCCGGCGCGAGGACGGCCGGACGCCGTAGCCGATGTGGCCGAACCGCGGCACCAGGTCGCCGGGCCCGTGGCGCAGGGCGATCCCGCCGTGCACCCGGCCGTCCTCGACGATCCACCGGTACACCTGACCCGCCGGGACGGACTGCTCCTGGTCCGCGTCCTGCCCCTGGTGGTCCGCGTCCTGCCCCTGGTCCGGCCGCCGCGGCGGCTCGGCCAGCCGGGCCACCCAGGCCGCGAATCCGGCCGGCGACACGACCTCGTCGGCCGGCCGCAGCCCGAACCCGTCCTCGTGGGCGCCGGGTCCCCACTCCTCACGCGCCTCAAGCCAGGCGGAATGCAGACGGACGGTGGGCGCGATCAGTTCGGGCATGGCCCGACGATACCGACCGGCGCTTCTCACCGTCGGCCCGCGGGTGTCGCAAAGCCCTTTTCCAGACGCTTGGTTGACCGGTGGTCGGGCCTGCCGGACCAGGTCCCGCTCCGGCAGGGGCGCCGGCCGGACCTGGTCGCCGCGTGGGCCGCCGCCCGTCCGGGACCGCCTCAGGCCGCGCCTCCCTGCCCTGCCCCGGGCCGGGCCGGCGCACCGCCCGAGGGGCCGGCCCCCGGACCGGCCCGGAGCGGCGACGGCCCGGGCGTCGCCCGATCGGTCCACCGGACGGGCGGGGGCGGCGGACGGCTGCGATCTTCGGAGCACGCGGCACCTCCGCCGCTTCCGCCTCGGACCCGACGCCTGGAGGCCCGGATGTGGGACGCTCCCCCTGCCGCTGCGCCCGCCGCGGCCGAGTTCCTGCCGACGCTCGACATGCCGGAACCGGCCGACCAGAACCGGCTGACCGTGCTGCTGCGCCTGCTGATGCTGATCCCGCAGTTCATCGTGCTGTGGGCGCTGTCGGTGGTGGCCTTCTTCGTGAGCATCATCGGCTGGTTCGGGGCACTCGTGCTGGGGCGGCTGCCGGACTTCGCCGCGACCTACCTGGGGGGCTTCGTCGCGTACGAGACGCGGGTCAACGCCTACGCGATGCTGACCCACGACCGGTACCCGCCGTTCGCCTTCCAGGCGCCCGGCTACCCCGTCCAGGTCGGGCTGAAGCCGGGCGAGCTCAACCGGCTGGCGGTCTTCTTCCGCCTGATCCTGGCCATTCCCGCGGCGATCGTGCAGAGCGTGCTGCTCACCGGGTGGTGGACGGTGTCGTTCATCAGCTGGCTGGTGGTGCTGATCCTGGGCCGGATGCCCCGGCCGCTGTTCGAGGCCAGCGCGGCGATCGTGCGCTACCGGATGCGGTTCCAGGCCTACCTGCTGATGCTCACCGCCGCCTACCCGAAGCAGCTCTTCGGCGAGGACCCGGCGGCCGGTCCGGCGGACGCGGTGCCCGGGGCGTCGGCGACCAGGCCGCTGGTGCTCAGCGGCACGGGGCGCGGACTGCTGGTCGTCTTCATCCTGGTGGGGATCGCCGCCTCGCTCACCTCCTCGCTGACCGGCACCTTCGGCACGGACGACGACAACGACGACCTGTCCGTGCACGTCACCGCGCCGCCGGCCCCGGGGCTGCTCCCGGCCGGGCGCTGAGGGCGCGTCCTGCGGGCGGGGCGCTGAGGGAGCCGGTGCGGCCCGGCTCCCCGGCGGCGCCGCTTCAGAGCCGGGCCGGGACCGCCGGGTGCCGCCAGAGGCCCTGGGCCGCGAGCAGCGGCAGGACGCCCTCGCCGACCTGGTAGGCCTCCTCCAGGTGCGGGATGCCGGAGAGGATGAACTCCTGCACTCCCGCCCGGTGGTACTCCACGATCAGATCGGCCACCTCCCGGTGGCTGCCCACCAGCGCGGTCCCGGCGCCGCCGCGCACCAGCCCGATGCCCGCCCAGAGGCCCGGATGCACCTCCAGCCGGGAGGTGGCGCCGCCGTGCAGCTCCCGCATCCGCCGCTGGCCGTCCGACTCGCTGCGGGCCAGGGCGAGCTGGGTACTGCGGATCCGCTCCGGGCTCATCCCGGCGAGCAGACGTTCCGCCTCGGCCCAGGCCTGTGCGGAGGTGTCCCTGGCGATCACGTGCAGCCGGATCCCGAACCGGGGCGTACGGCCCCGGGCCCGGGCCAGGCCGCTGATCCAGTCGATCTTCTCCCGTACCTGCGCGGGCGGCTCGCCCCAGGTGAGGTAGACGTCCGCGTGCCGGGCCGCCACCGCGCCGGCCGCCGCCGAGGAGCCGCCGAAGTAGATCTCCGGCGCGGGATCCGGCAGCCGCGCCAACCGGGCCTGCTCGACCCGCAGATGGTCTCCCTGGTGGTCCACGGTCTCGCCTGCCCAAAGCCGGCGGACGATCCCGAGGAACTCGTCCGCCCGGGCGTAGCGCCCCTCCTTGTCCAGGAAGTCGCCGTAGGCGCGCTGCTCGGCCGACTCGCCGCCGGTCACCACGTTGAGCAGCAGCCGGCCGTGGGACTGGCGCTGGTAGCTGGCCGCCATCTGGGCGGCGAGGGTCGGGCTGAGCTGCCCCGGGCGGAAGGCGACCAGGAACTTGAGCCGCTCGGTGACCTGGGTGAGCATCGCCGTGGTCAGCCAGGCGTCCTCGCACCAGACGCCGGTGGGGGTCAGCGCGCCGGTGAAGCCGAGCTGTTCGGCCGTCCGGGCGATCTGGCCCAGGTATTCGACGCTCGGGGGGCGGTCGGCGCCGGCGGTGCCGGGCGTCGACCCGTGGCCGCCACCGACCACGTGACGGCTGTCGCCGGTGGTGGGCAGGAACCAGTGGAAGGTCAGGGACATCGCGGACTCCTGGGACGGGCGGCGGCCGGGTGTGCGGGCCGCGTGGAGGTGCCGGGCTGAGGCCCGGGGCACCGGACGGGCCTTGGTCAGCTCCGGCGGGCGCCGGTGCCCGGGGCGGAGGTGAACCCGCCGAAGGCGCCGTCGTGGTGCACCAGCGGGCCGACGTCCTCGCGGGCCAGGGTGTCGACGACCTCGCCGACCACCAGCAGGTGGTCGCCGACCTCCTGGAGCAGCACCGGACGCGCCGTCAGCCAGGCGGCGACCCCGGCCAGGACGGGCGTGCCCAGCTCGTCGGGCGTCCAGTCGGTGCCGGCGAAGCGGTCGGCGCCGCTGCGGGCGAAGCGGGCCGCCAGCTCCTCCTGGCCGCGGCCGAGGATGTGGACGGCGAAGCTGCCCGCCGCCCGGACGGCCGGGGCCGCCGAGGCGGTGGCCGACACGTAGAAGGAGACCAGGGCCGGGTCCAGGCTGACCGAGGTGAACGAGGTGGCGGTGAAGCCGGCGGGGCCCGGCACGGTGATGACGGTGACGCCGGCGGCCTGCCGACGCAGGGTGCGGCGCAGCCGGTCGGCCGGTACGGGCGCCGGCCCGGTCGGCCGGAGCTGGGTGGCGGGGAGGTCCTGGGTGATGGTCACGGGATGTCCTTCCTGGGACGTGGATCGGTGCTACGGGACCGGTGGTCGGGCGGCAGGCCTCGTGGGCGCTGCCGGTGGTCGGGCGGCCGGCCTCGTGGGCGCTGCCGGCGGTGACCGGCGGGGCGGGGCCGGTCCGGACGCTCTGGACGGACCGGCCCCGTGACGCCGGTGGTGGCGCGGAGGGGAGCGAACTCAGCGGGGCGGTTCCTCGACCGTCAGCAGACGGGGAAGCTCAGGGCCGACGCGCAGGCGCTCCAGCCACTGGACGGTCTGCGCCGCGACGCTGCGGTGGGCGGCGTCGTTGAGCACGTCGTGCCGGCCGTCCTCGACCAGCACCAGGACGGTCGTGGGCAGGCCGGCGGCGAACTCGCGGACGGCCTGCGGCGGGGCGACGGGGTCGGCCGCGCCGTGCAGGACCAGGACGGGCAGCCGTCCGGGCGACGCCGGGGACGGTGCCCCGGACCGGACGGGGTCCGGGCCGAGTACGGTGGCCGGCTCCAGGGCCGGCGCGAGCAGCGCGTCGGGGACGCGGTCCGCGAAGCGGCCCCGGCCGAACCCCGGATCGGCGGTCAGCACGCCGCGGTGGGCCGGGCAGGACGTCCGGGCCGCCAGCTCCTCCTCCCAGTCGCCGGGCGGCGGGGCGTCGGCCGTCAGCGGCAGTGCGGCGAGCAGCAGACCGGCCGGCCGCGCGCCGGCCTCCCGGACGGCGGCCAGCGCCCGCAGGGCGCCGGTGTCGGAGCCGGCCAGCACCACGGGTGCCGGGGCCGTCCCGGCGACGGCCGCGAAGGCGGCCGCCACGTCGGCCGGCGCGGCCTGCTGGCCCAGCGCGAGTGCGTGGACGCCGTAGCCGTCGGCGGCCAGCCGGCGGCCGAACCGCTGGTAGACGGCCGGGTTCTCACCCCGGCCCGGGAGCAGCACCACGGTGCCGCGCCGGGCGGCGCCCTCGGCGGGCTCCCAGACGAGCGTGCCGGACTGCGGGCCGGGCAGAGCCGTCGCCGCAGCGGCAGCAGGGGCGGGCGGGGCCGGTGCGACCGCGGCGCTCATCGGGCGCTCCCCGCGGTGACCGGGGCGGCCAGGCGGGCGGCGGCCTCACGGGCGGCCTCGGCGCGCTCGCGGCGGGCGACCTCCTGACGGACCAGCGGCAGCAGGTGGCGCCCGTAGTCCAGGGCGTCCTCCAGCGGGTCGTAGCCACGGATCAGGAGGGTGCTGACGCCGATGTCGACGTAGTCGAGCAGTGCCTGCGCGACCGTCTCCGGGGTGCCGACCAACGCGGTCGAGTTGCCCGCGGCGCCGGTGGCGGCGGCCGGGGCGGTCCACAGGGCGCGGTCGTGGCGGTCGGCCTTGGCGGCGGCGGCGAGCAGTCGCTGCGAGCCCGCGTTCTGCGGCCGGGCGTCGGGGCCGACCGGGAGGACGGCGCGCTTGCCCACGAAGGAGCCACCGCCGCGGCCGCGGTTCTGGATGGTGTGCAAGATGCCGTGGGCGCGTTCCCAGGCCTCCTCCTCGGTGCGGCCCAGGATCGGCCGGAAGGAGACGCTGATCCGGGGCGGCGTGCTGCGCCCGGCCGCCTCGGCGCCGGCCCGGACGGAGGCGATCTGCTCGGCCGTCTCGGCGAGCGGCTCGCCCCAGAGCGCGAAGACGTCCGCGTGCTTGCCGCCGACCCGGTAGGCCGCCTCGGAGGACCCGCCGAAGTAGAGCGGGATGCGCGGCTGCTGGACGGGCCGGACCTCGGCGTGGAAGTCCTCCAGCCGGTAGTGCGGGCCCTGGTGGTCGAACGGGCCCTCGCTGGTCCAGGCCTTGGTGAGGACGTCCAGGTAGTCGTCGCTGCGGTCGTAGCGCTCGTCCTTGGGCAGGTAGTCGCCGTCCCGGCGCTGCTCGGCGTCGTGGCCGCCGGTGATGATGTGGACGGCGACCCGGCCGCCCGAGAACTGGTCCAGGGTGGCGAAGGTGCGCGCCGCCAGGGTGGGGGCGACGAAGCCCGGCCGGTGCGCGACCAGCAGGCCGAGCCGCTCGGTGTGCGCGGCCACGTGGGCGGCGACCTGGCCGCCGTCGGGGCTGGAGGAGCCGTAGCCGATCAGGATCCGGTCGAAGCCGGCCTCCTCGTGGGCCTTGGCGAAGCGCCTGGTGAAGTCGGGGTCGACGACCGGGCCGGTGGCGGGGCGGGTCTCGGAGACGTCAGTGGTGCCGATCATGCCGATGAACTCGACGGGCATGGTGTCAGGGCCTTTCGTGCGCCGGCCGCGGGGAAGCGCGGCCGGGGAGCGGGAGTCGGGGCGGGCGGGTCAGGGGCGGGCGGGTCAGGGGCGGGTGCGCAGCAGGGCGCGCTGCCCGGCGGCGAGCAGGACGGTGTCGTCCTGCGGGGTGTGGATGCGGCTGCAGAGCACGTTGCGCAGGTGGCGCTGGAGCGGGTTGTCGTAGGTGAGCGCGTTGTTGCCGATCAGGGCGACGGCCTGTTCGACGGCGCCGATCGCGGCCCGGGTGCCGAGCACCTTGGCGCCGGCGGACTGCTCGGCGGCGGCCGGCTCGCCCGCGTCGACGGCCTGCGCCAGCGCGGTGACGAGCCGTTCGGCGCCGTCGAGCGTCACCTCGATCTCGCCGACGGCGTTCTGGAACCGCGGCAGGCTCGCGAGCGGCGCGCCGAGCGCGGTCGGGACGCGCTCGTGCAGGAAGCCGGTCAGCCACTCCAGGGCGGTCCGGGCCACGCCGAGGTAGAGGGCGGTGAGCCCGAGCGAGTTCCAGGCGCCTGCCACGGTGTCCCGGCCGCCGTCCGCACCGGGCCGGGCGAGCCCGGCGACGTGCCCGTGGGGCACCCGGACGGCGTCGAGCAGGACGTCGTCGCTGCGGCTGGCGCGCAGGCCGAGGTGGTTCCAGGTCCGCTCGACGGTCAGGCCCGCCGCGTCCGAGCGGACCAGGAAGCTGCCGACCCGGGGTTCGGGCTCGTCGGTGCGGGCCCAGACCAGCATCCAGCGCAGGGCCTCCGCGCCGGTGGAGAAGATCTTGCGGCCGGTCAGCTCCCAGTGGTCGCCGCGGCGCCGCGCCACGGTCGCGGGCAGTCCGCCGCGTACGGGGGTGCCCAGGTCGGGTTCCACCCGCAGCGCGTTGACCAGGGTCGCGCGCTCGGCGGACTCGGCCACCAGCTCCGCGTACACCTCGGCGGGCCAGTACGGGGTGCGGGCCTCGGCCGCGTGGGTGAACAGGGTCATCGCCGTGACCAGCGCCACCGCAGGGTCGCCCGCGCCGAGGGCGCCGAGAATCCGGACGGTGTCGGCGAGCCGGCCGCCGAGGCCGCCGGAGCGGGCGCCCACGGTGGCGGTGAGCAGCCCGGCCCGGTGCACGGCCTCGATGCCCCGGTAGGGGAAGGAGGCTTCGCGGTCGTGCTCCTCGGCGTGCGCGGCGAGGGCCGCGGTGACGGCCGGCAGCGCGTCCAGGTCGGGCGCGGGAAGGCGGGGGGCGGCGGGCCGGGCGGGTGGTGCGGGCGGCACGGCGGGTGGGGCGGGCGGTGGCTGGGCCCCTGGCTGGATCAGCTGCTGGGCCGGGTGCTGGGTCATCACGGGGCTTTCGGGTCGGTGGGCGGCTCGGCGGGGGCAGCCGGTGCGGCGGGCACGCCGGCGGGCGCGGCGGTGGGTACGCCGGTACGGCGGACGAAGGCGGGCGGGGTGCGGACGGTGACCGGGGGCGGCTCGCCCCCGCTCCAGCGTTCGAGCTGGACCAGGGCGTGCTGGCCGACGCAGCCCTGGGAGAGCCGCGAGCTGGGCAGGTCGGCGGTCAGCACGTTGGGGTTGCCGTGGGCGCAGAGCGGCGGCTCCACCCCGGGCACCGGGTCGAACCAGGCGCCGGTGGGCAGCCGGACGACTCCGGGCCGGACCCGTTCGGTGAGCACGGCGCCGGCCAGGCAGGCACCGCGGTCGTTGAAGATCCGGACCAGGTCACCCTCCGCGATCCCCCGCCCGGCGGCGTCGTCCGGGTGCAGCTGGACCGCCTCCCGGCCGGCGACCTTGGCGGCCAGGCTGACGGCGCCGGTGTCCAGTTGGCTGTGCAGCCGGGTGGCGGGCTGGTTGGCGATCAGCAGCAGCGGGTGCCGGCCGGCGGCCGGGCCGCCGAGCCGCTCCTCGGGCTCCAGCCAGCTCGGGTGGCCCGGGCAGTCCGGCAGGCCCATCGCCGCGACGGTGGCCGAGGCGAGTTCGATCCGACCGCTCGGAGTGCGCAGCGGGGAGCGTTGCGGGTCCGCCCTGAACTCCTCGAACAGGGTGAACTCGGACGGGCCTTCGGGCAGTTGCCACTCCCCCGCCGACCAGAAGCGGTCGAAGGCGGGCGGCTGCGCCCGGCCCGAGGCGGTCAGCTCGGCCGCCCATTCGGCGTACAGGTGCTCCAGCCACTGGCGCGGGGTCCGCCCCTCGGTGAAGCGTTCGCCGAAGCCGAGCCGGTCGGCGAGGGCGGCCAGCACGGCGTGGTCGTCGCGGGCCTCGCCGACCGGGTCGACGGCGCGGTGCATGGCGATCAGGTGGGTGTCGCGGCGGCCGCCGCCGAAGTCCTCGCGTTCGAGGGCGGTGGTGACGGGCAGCACGATGTCGGCGTGCCGGGCGGTGGAGGTCCAGTGCGGTTCGTGGACGATGACGGTGTCGGGGCGGGCGAAGGCGCGGCGGAGCCGGCCGAGGTCCTGGTGGTGGTGGAAGGGGTTGCCGCCGGCCCAGTGGACGAGCCGGATGTCGGGGTAGGTGTAGCGGGCGCCGTCGTAGTCGAACGCCTCGCCGGGGTGCAGCAGCAGGTCGGCGATCCGGGCGCAGGGGATGAAGTCCCGGACGGGGTTGGGCTCCTGGGGCAGGAACGGCAGCCGCAGCTGCGGGCCCGGGTCGCCGACGTCGCCCATCGAGCCGTAGCCGTGGCCGAAGCCGCCGCCGGGCAGGCCGATCTGGCCGAGCGCGGCGGCCAGCGCCAGTCCGGCCCAGACCGGCTGCTCGCCGTACCGGGCGCGCTGGAGCGACCAGGTGACGGTGACCAGCGTGCGGGTGGCCGCCATCCGGCGGGCCAGGGCGCGGATCCGGCCGGCCTCGATCCCGCAGATCGCGGCCGCCCAGTCGGCGTCCTTGACGACGCCGTCCGGCCCGCCGTGCAGGTAGTCGGCCAGGGTGTCGAAGCCGGTGGTGCAGGCGTCGAGGAAGGCCCGGTCGTGCAGTCCCTCGGCGACCAGGGTGTGGGTGAGGGCCAGCATCAGCGCGGTGTCGGTGGCCGGGGCGACCGGGAACCAGTCGGTGGCGGGCCCGTCGGGCAGGTCGTCCCGCAGCGGGCTGACCAGGGCCACCTCGACCCCCCGGGCGGCGAGTGCGGCGAGGTGCCCGGGGGTGCCGTGCCGGGTGACTCCGCCCGGGGTGACGTAGACGTTCTTGGCCGGGACGCCGCCGAAGGCGACGATCAGGCGGGTGTGCCGGGTGATGGTGGGCCAGGAGGACGCGGCCCGCAGCACCGTCTCGGCGTCGCCGACCAGGTGCGGCAGCAGCACCAGCGAGGTGCCCAGACTGTAGGAGTTCCGGGAGCCGGTGTAGCCGCCGAACTGGCCGAGGAAGCGGTGCAGTTGGCTCTGTGCGTGATGGAACCGGCCGGCGCTGGCCCAGCCGTAGGAGCCGCCGAAGACGGCCTGGTTGCCGTGCTCGCGGCGGACCCGGTCGAGTTCGGCGGCCACCAGGTCCAGCGCGTGCTCCCACTCCACCTCGACGAACGGCTCGGCGCCGCGCGCGGTCGAGGGCCCGGGGCCGTGCTCCAGCCAGCCCTGCCGGACCGCCGGACGGCGCACCCGGGTCGGGTGGTCGAGCGCGCCGGCCACCCCGCCGAGCAGCGGGGACGGCGACGGGTCGGCGGGGTGCGGCAGTACCTCGACGCCGCCCCTCGCACCGGGGCGGACACCGAAGGCGCCCCAGTGCGAGGTGGTGGGCGAGGTCCGGGGTGGGAGGACGGCGGTCATGCGCTCGCCGCTCCCGCGAGCACCGCGCCGCCGGCGTCCACCTGGTCGCGGACCAGCGTGATCAGCTTGCCGTAGTCCCGGGCGTCGGCCAGCTGGTCGAAGCCGCGGATCAGCAGCGTGCCGACGCCGATCGCGGTGTAGTCCAGCAGGGATTCGGCGACCTGCTCGTAGGAGCCCACCAGGGCGGTGGAGTTGCCGGCCGCGCCGGTGGCCTTGGCGACCGCCGTCCAGAGCCGCTTGTCGTGCACGTCGCCCTCGGCGGCGGCCGCGAGCAGGCGCTGCGAGCCCTCCTGGGCGGAGTGGTCGAGGTTGAAGGCCTTGCGCAGGTCGCCGGTCCTCTCCTTGGTGAGCCGCAGGATCTCGGCGGCGCGCTCCCAGGCGGCGGCCTCGGTCTCGGCCGGGATCGGCCGCAGGCTGACGCTGAACGCCGGGTCCCGGCCGTAGGGTTCGGCCGCCGCGCGGACCTGGCGGATCCGCTCGGCGATGCCCGCCAGCGGCTCGCCCCAGAAGGCGTACACGTCCGCGTGCCGGCCGCCGACCCGGACGGCGTCCGCGGAGGCGCCGCCGAAGTAGACCGGGATCGGCCGCTCGGGCCGGACGGACGACAGGCCGCCCTTCACCGAGTAGAACTCCCCCTCGTGGTCGAAGGGTTCGGCCGAGTCCCAGGTGCGGCGGACCACCTGGAGGAAGTCGTCGGTGCGGCGGTAGCGGGTCTCCTTGTCGCTGAAGTCGCCGTCCCTGGCCTGGTCGGCGTCGTCGCCGCCGGTGATCACGTGCAGGGCGATCCGGCCGGGGTGGAAGGCGTCCAGGGTGGCGTACTTGCGGGCCGCGACGGTCGGCGAGACGAAACCGGGGCGGTGCGCGAGCAGGACGCCCAGGCGGCTGGTGTGGGTCAGCACCTGGTCGGCGACGGTGAAGCCGTCGGGGCTGGCCGAGGAGTGCGCGACCAGCACCCGGTCGAAGCCGGACTCCTCGTGGGCCAGGGCCAGTTCACGCAGGTAGCCGGGCTGCACGGCGGGGCCGGTGTCCTGGGTGTCGGTCTCGGTGAACGGCTTGGTGGCGGCGAGGCCGATGAACTCGACGGGCATGGCGGTACTCCAGACGTGGGTCGGTACGGGGGTGGTGCGATCAGGTGCGGGGTGGCGGCGGCCGCCGGGGGCGTGGGGGGCCGCCGCCGGCGTCAGAGGGCGTCGGCGGTGAGCCGCTCGCGCCAGTCGGCGGCGCGGTGGCAGGCCACCGTGCGGGCCGGGCCGCCGTGCGCCGCGGCGGCCGGGGCCTGCCGGCAGTCCTCGCCGGCGAAGGGGCAGCGGTGCGCGAACACGCAGGCATCGGCGGGCGGTTGGAGGGTCCACTCGGGCCGGGGGTCGCGCGGGCGCAGCTGGGCGGGGGTGATCCGGTGCTCGCGGCGGACGCTGGGCGCCGAGGCGGTGAGCAGCGCGGTGTACGGGTGCAGGGGGCTGGTCAGGACGTCCTCGGCGGGCCCCTGCTCGACCAGCCGGCCGCGGTAGAGGACGGCGATCCGGTCGGCGATGCCGGCCAGTGAGCTGAGGTCGTGCGAGATGATCACGACGGCGAGGCCGAGGCTGCGGCGCAGCTCGTCCAGGAGCAGCAGGACGTGGTTGCGGTTGGAGGCGTCGAGCGCGCTGACCGGCTCGTCCGCGAGCAGGAGCCGTGGGCGGGTGACCACGGACCGGGCCAGCGAGACCCGCTGGCGCTGGCCGCCGGACAGCCGGCCGGGCGTCCGTTCGGCGAACTCGGCGGGCAAGCCTACCAGTTCGAGCGCCTCCCGGACGCGCCCGGCCCGCTCGCCGCGCTCGGTGCCGGTGCCGACGGTGAGCGGTTCGCCGACGATCTCGCCGACGGTGAGGTCCGGGTCGAGCGAGCGCAGCGGGTCCTGGAACATGTACTGGATCCGGCCGCTGCGGCGCAACTCCCGCAGCGGGCGGCCGCGCAGGCCGGTGACCTCCTCGCCGTCGACGGTGATCCGGCCCTCGACGACCGGGGCCAGGCCGACGACGGCGCGGGCGAGGGTGGTCTTCCCCGAGCCGGTCTCGCCGATGACGCCGAGGATCTCGCCGGCCCGGGCGTCCAGGGAGACGTCGTCGAGGACGCGTTCGGCGGCCCGGCCGGGGCGGCGGCCGTAGGCGACGGAGAGCCCGCTGATCCGCAGCAGCGGTTCGGTGGCGGCGGTCGCCGGGTGGGCGGCCGCCGTGGCGGTGGCGGTGCTGGGGCTCATGCGGTCACCTCCTGGAGGGTGCGGTGGGTCCGGCCGGCGGTGCCGGCCGGGTCGGCGGACGTTGGCGTGCGGGTGTCGAGGGCGCCGGCCAGGGCGAGTTCGCCGGCCCGGCCGCACCGCACCCGGCGGCCGTCGGGCCGCACGGTCAGCGGGACGGGGGCGTCGGAGCAGGCGGGCGTGGCGAACGCGCAGCGGTCGGCGAAGCGGCATCCGACGGGGGCGGCGCCGGCCTCGGGCGGGCGGCCGGGGATCACCGCGAGGTCGCGGCGCTGCCAGTCGCCGATCGAGGCGACCCGCAGCAGGGCCTCGGTGTAGGGGTGGGCGGGGGCGGCGACGACCTCGGCGGTCGGGCCGTCCTCGACGATCTCGCCCGCGTAGAAGACCAGGATCCGGTCGCAGACCTCGGCGACCACCGCGAGGTCGTGGGTGACCAGCAGCAGGGCGAGGCCGCGCTCGGTGCGCAGCTTGGCGAGCAGTTCGAGCACCTCGGCCTGCACGACGGTGTCCAGTGCGGTGGTGGCCTCGTCGGCCACCAGCAGCTCGGGCTCGCCGGCCACCGCGACGGCGATCAGGACGCGCTGCAGCATGCCGCCGGAGAGCTCGTGCGGGTACCGGTGGTAGACCTCCTCGGGCCGGTGCAGGCCGACCGAGGCGAACAGTTCGACCGCGCGCTCCCGGGCGGCGGCGCGGTTCAGGCCGTGCCGCAGCCGCAGCGGTTCGGCCAGTTGGCGGCCGACGGTGAGGGAGGGGTTGAGGTAGGAGGCCGGGTCCTGGAAGACGGCGCCGAGCCGGGTGCCGCGCACCTGCTCCCACTGGCGCTCGGTCAGGGCGGTGAGCTCGGTGCCGGCCAGGTCGATCCGTCCGGCGGAGACGGCGACGCCGGGGGCCCCGACGCCGAGCACCGAACGGCAGGTGAGGGTCTTGCCGCTGCCGGATTCGCCGACCAGTCCGACGGCCTCGCCGGCCCGGACCCGGAAGCTGACGTCGCGGACGGCCTCGGCGCGGCCGGCGCCGACGGTGATGTGCAGCCCGTCCACGGTCAGGACGGGGGCGCCGGGCGTGGGGCCGGCGGTGCTACTGGCAACGGTGGTGCGGCTGGTGGCGTCCGGGTCAGGCGGGGAGGGGGGCATCGGCCTGCTCCTTCGGTGCGGGCTGCTCGGTCGGGCCGGCGCGGTGCGGACGTCCGGCCGGTGCGGGGGCGGCGGTGCGGGCCCTGGCCGGTTCCGTCCCGGCCGCCCCGGCGTCGCGGACGGCGTCGGCGAGCAGGTTGAGCGCGCCGACGGTGAGCATGATCAGGGTGGCCGGCAGGATCGGGGCCCAGGGCTGCTGGGCGAGGAAGCCCAGGTCGCTGGCGAGCATGCCGCCCCAGGTCGGGGCCGGCGGCTGGACGCCGACGCCGAGGAAGGTGAGCGAGGTGACCGTCAGCAGGGCGGTGGCCAGCGCGTGGGCGGTGGTGACGGCCACGGTCGGCAGGATCTTGGACCACAGGTGGGTCCGCAGGATCCAGCGGCGCGAGGCGCCCATCAGCTCGGCCGCCTGGACGTACTGGGCCTGGGTGAAGCCCAGCGCCGCGGCCCGGGTGACCCGGAAGAACAGCGGCGAGAGCAGCACCCCGAGGGCCAGCATCGCCTGGTGCAGGCCGTTGCCGAAGACCCCGACCGCGGCGATCGCGAAGAGCGTGAACGGCAGGGTCATCAGGGCGTCCACCGCCCGCAGCGACACCCACTCGAAGACCCGGCCGAGCCAGAGCGAGGCGATTCCCGGGACGATGCCGAGCAGCATCGCCGCCACCACCGCCTCCACCGCGCCGGCCACCGAGTCGCCGGTGCCGGCCAGCAGCCGGCTGAGCACGTCGCGGCCGAGGTAGTCGGTGCCGAGCAGGTGCGCGCCGCCGGGGGCGTGGAGCAGCTGGGCGGTGTCCTGGGCGAGCGGGTCCTGCGGGGCGAGGGCCCCGCCGAACAGGGCGAGCAGGGCGACGGCGGCGAGTACCGGCAGGGCGGTCCGCGCGGTCCGCAGCCGCAGCGTGCGGCGGAGTGTTCTCATGGCTGGCTCCCTTCCCCGGGGCGGGACTTGGCGGCCCGGCGGGCGGCCGGGTTGAGGGCCAGCAGGCCGGCGTCGACGGCGAGGTTGGCGATCAGCACGACGGCGACGGTGACCAGCAGGGTGCCCTGGATGACCGGGACGTCGTGCTGCTGGGCGGCCTGCAGGGAGAGCTGGGCGATGCCGGGCAGGTTGAAGATCCGCTCGGTGACCACCGCGCCCCCGATCAGCATCGGCACGCTCATCCCGAGGACGGTGACGGCCGGGCCGGCGGCGTTGCGCAGGACGTGGCCGAAGAGCACCCGGCGGGCGGGCAGGCCGCGCATCACGGCGCCGGTCACGTAGTTCTCGCGCAGCGCGCCGACCAGCGAGGTGCGCAGTTGCCGGGCGATGCCGGCCGCCGCGTCCAGGCTCAGGGCCAGGGCCGGCAGCACGGCGAACCGCAGCCACTGGCCCGGGTCCTGGCCGAACGGGACGTAGCCGCCGGAGGGGAGCAGCCCGGCCTGGACCGAGAGGACGGCGATCAGGCCGATGGCGATCACGAAGGCCGGCAGGGTGCCGAGCACCGAGCAGATGCCGGTGACGGCCAGGTCCAGCCGGCCGCCGTTGCTGCGGGCGGCGGCGATCCCGGCGGCGCCGCCGAGCAGGACGGCGAACAGCAGGGCGAGGCCGGCGATCGACAGGTCGACGGGCAGCGCGGCGGCGATGCTGTCGGCCACCGGCAGGGTGGTGAACCAGGAGTGGCCGAGGTCGCCGCCGAGGGCGTGCCCGAGCCAGCTGGTGAACTGCTCGGTGAGCGGCCGGTCGAGCCCGAACTCGTGGTTCATCCGGGCGATGTCGGCCGGTGTGGCGGTCTCGCCGAGGACGGCGGCGCCGGGGTTGGCCTCGGAGAGCGCGCCGAGGCCGAAGGTGATCAGGGAGGAGATCAGGAAGACGGTGGCGGTGGTCAGCAGGGCCCGGGCCGGGCCGCGCGGCGCCCGCGCGGCCCGGGCGGCGAGCACCCGGCCCCGCCCGCCCCGGCGGGCGGGCGCGGGCACGAGGAGCGCTGTCACGGCGCGGTCACCCCCTCGAAGCGCTGGACGACGGTGTACGGGGGGATGGCGGAGACGGTCTTCTGCCGGGCCAGGATCCGCGGCACGCTGTAGAGGAAGGTGTTGGGCATGGTGCGGACCGCGAGGGCCGTGGCGGCCTGGAGGTTCTTCGGGTAGTCGGGCGAGTCGAGCGGGGTCCGGGAGACCAGGTCGACGGCGGCCTTGAGCTCGGGCGGGGTGCTGCGGCCGGGGTTCATCAGTCCCTGCTCGCCGAAGAGCACCTGGAAGGCCTGCGGCGCGGAGTCGCGGCCGGCGAACTGGTCGGTGAACAGCGCCCGGGAGTGCTGGATGTAGATGATCTGGGTGGCCTGGGCGGCCGGGATGACCTCGATGGTGGTCTTGATCCCGACCTCCTTCAGCTGGGCCTGCAACTGCTCGGGCAGGCCCTGCGCGGAGGTGGTGGTGATGGTCAGCTCCACCCCGTCCGGGTGACCGGCCTGGGCCAGCAGCTCCTTGGCCTTGGCCGGGTCGTGCGGGAAGAGGTCGGCGGAGCCGGCGTCGTACCCGACGTACCCCTTGGGGAACGGCTGGTAGCTGACGTCGCCGAAGCCGAACTGCTGGGTCTTGAGCAGGGCTTCGCGGTCGATGGCGTACTTGAGGGCCTGCACCACCAGCGGGTTGTCGAAGGGTGCCTTGGTGGGGTTGATGTCCAGGACCGCGACCACCAGCGACGGGATCACCTGGACCTCCAGGCCGGCCGCCTTGGCGGCGGCCACCTGGCTGCCGGGGATCTGGGCGACGTTGTACTGGCCCGACTGCAGGGCGGCGACCACGGTGGAGGCGTCCGGCAGCGGGTAGATCTCGAAGTTGTCGAGCTTGATGCTGGACGCGTCCCAGTAGCCGGGGTTGCGCTTGAGCACGGCCTTGGCGTTCTGGGTGTAGGAGCTGAGCGTGAAGGGGCCGGCGCCGACCGGGCGGGAGGCGAGGCCGGCCGCGTCCTCCTCGAAGGCCTTCGGGCTGACGATCATCCCGGTCTTGCCGGCCAGCAGGTTGGGGATCTGGTAGTCGGCCTGGGTGAGGGTGAGCACCACCGTCTGCGGGTCCGGTGCGGCGATCTCCTTGATGTGCACCAACTGCGGCGCGACCAGCGACTTGGCGTCGCCACGGCCGCGGTCCAGGCTCTTCTTGACCGCCGCCGCGTCGAGTGCGGTGCCGTCGCTGAAGCTCAGGCCGGTGCGGAGCTTGAAGGTGACGGTGGTGCCGTCCGGGCTGTACGTCCAGCCGGTGGCGAGGGCGGGGACGGCGTCGCCCTTCTCGTCCAGCTTGGTGAGCCCGGCGTAGACCAGCGAGAGGTCGTGGACGTCCCAGCCCGCCGAGGAGAACACCGGGTCCCACGAAGTGGGCAGGGCCCAGCCCCACTTGACGGTGCCACCGGCCGCGCCGCCGGCCGTGACAGGTGCGCCCGAGCCGCAGGCGGCGAGGGCGAGGGTCGCTGCGGTGCCCAGGGCGAGGCCGAGGAAGGAGCGTCTGGCAAGGGCCGAACGGGTGCTGATGGGGGCGTTCATGATGCTGCGTCACCTTTCGGGTGCATGCCGGACCGGCCCTCGTCGGGGGCGGCCGGGCAGTGCAAGGGGCGCTGCGTCGGGGCGGGCCGACGGCGCGGGAGGGCAGGACGGGGTGTGCCGGGACACGGCGTGCGGGATCAGGGTGCGCCGGGACGGGCCGTACGACGGCGGGGCCGTCGGGGCCGGGAAGGGCGAGCCGATGGGTGCGGGCAGGGGCCGGCGGCCCGGGGAGCCCGGAACAAGGGGGTTTCGGCCCGGCGCAGGGGCAACGGGCGCGGCCGGTCAGGCCTGACGGGGTGCGGCCGGGACGACGGTCAGGCCGTCGTGGGCCGTGGATCGGCAGGTGTGGTGGCGGCCGGAGGGCGCTGGGTCAGCGACAGAGGTCGCTGCTGGTGCGCCGGAAGTCCACGAAGCGGCACACCACACCGGGGTGCGTCGAAAGCATGCGCTCATCCTGTCCGGGCCGCGCCGCCCTGTCAATGGACACCAAACGGTGTCTCATTCGTCGGACCGTCAGCGCCCGGCCGAACCCGCCGGTCAGGCCCCTGGGACGGCCGCCCGGAGCACCGCGGGGGCCCGCTCGGGCGGCCCTGCTCAGTGCCCCGGCGACCGGTCGGCGGCCGGGGCCGGATACCGCTCCGTGCACGCCGGATGCCCTTCGGCGTACGCCGGATGGAGCCAGAGCGGGCCGTTCCCGCTCTCCAGCCGGACGGCGCGGGCCGGCGGGCGGCCGTCCGTCGTCAGCTGCTCCAGGTCGGCGCGGGTCAGGCTCAGATGAAGCTCCAGCGCCGCGTCCGGGTCGAGCGGCCCGGCCTCGGCCCGCAAGCCCGGGGCCACCGCCCGCGCCGCCGCGAGGTACTCCCCCAGCGGTCGCCAGCCCGGCACCACCCGACGGCCGGCGGGCCCGACGAAGAGCAGCGTCGGCAGGGCGTAGCGGTACCCGTCACCGGCCTCCTTGGCCGCGCCCGGGTGGGGTGCCGGGCCGCTCAGTCCGAGCACCTCGGGCACCGGCGCGCGCGCCTCGGCCCGGTCCGCCGCCAACCGGTCCCGCACCTGACGGATCGTCATGTCCGCCAGCAGCAGGCCCTCGTCGAGCCCGGGCAGGCCCGCGACGGCGGCGCGCACCCCGTCCGTGCTGTCGGCCGGCTCACCCAGCACGAAGGCACTCTCCCGCAGCCGGCGCAGCACCGCCCGGGCCACCGCCGCACCCTGCCGCTCCGCCGCCACGGCGGCGAGCGAGGCCGGGCGGCTGCAGGCCGCCACCCGGGCCAGCCGGACGGCGTGCGGGGCGCCGGTGTGGGCGCTGATCCCGGCGACGTGGCGGGCGTACCAGGCGGTCTCGGCGGCCGGGTCGGGCGCCGGGTCGTCCTCCTCCTCGTCGAAGAGCATCCCGTAGACCGGCCGCCAGACGGCCTGGCCGCCCAACAGGGCGCGCAGCCTGCGGAGTTTGGGCTCGGAGCCCCAGGCCCAGGGACAGAGCGGGTCGGTGTACTCCACCACCTCCAGCACGCCGGCGGCCGCGTCGGCGGGTGGCTCGGGGACGCCCGGCCGGGCGGCGGCGGTCATACCAGGACGTCCGCCCGCTGCCGGACGGACGACGGACCGGGGCGCGCGGCACCGGGGGCGTCGACCAGTGCGGAGATGGTGACCCGGCCGAGGATCTCGGCGGCGCTGTCCTCGACGGCGCGCCAGACGTCCGGCAGGCCCTGCGCCGGTGCGGGGTAGTCGAGTTCGGCCAGCGGCTCGCCGCGCAGGGTCATCAGGCCGCCGTCGACCGCGCGCATCACATCGAGCAGGCTGATCTCCTCGGCGGGCCGGCCCAGCCAGTACCCGCCCTCACAGCCTCGCTGGCTGCGCACCAGCCCCGCGCGGCGGAGGTCGCCGACCACGGACTTCAGGAAGCGGAACGGAATCTCCTGGGACGAGGCGATGCTCTCACAGGTGAGCGGACGGGCCGTGTCGCGGGCGAGTTCGACCAGAGCCCGCGCGGCGTAGTCCGCCTTCGCGGAAATATGCATGTGCACCATTATCCCCTGTCGGGTCGCCGTCACAATGCCTTTCGGTCACGGAGGACCCGCCTTCGGGGCGGCGGGAGGCCCTCCGACCAGGGCGGCGACCGGTCCGGCGGCGGAAGCGAAGTCCGTGCGCGGGCCCCGGTCCGGCGGCCGGCGGCGGCAATGGACACCTCTTGACATCCTTTCGGCCGCGGCCCTAGCGTCCTGTCCATGCCCCGCCGTGTCCTGCTCCGCGCCGCGAACCGCACCGACTGTCCGTCGGCACCGTTCGCGCCCTGTCGCGCCAGCTGAAGGACACCGCCGCCCGGGCGGTCCACCCGCCGCCCGGCCCGCGCCCCCGGCGCCCCGCCTCCCCGGACCGGCTCCCCCGCACCCTCGCCGGACGCCGCCGGCACGCCCCGTCCCGTCCGGCCCCGCCTCTCGCGCGCCCACTCCTCCGCGTGGCATCTCCCGTCCGCACGTCCACTCCCGTACAAGGAACGTCATGAGCTCAGCAGCGCACCCGCACCCCGAGTCCGCCTCCCCGTCCGAGGCCGGCGGCGCCGCCCGCGCGCACGGCCACGCCGGGAGCACGGGCCGTCCCGCCACCGAGGCCGGGGCCGGGTTCCACCCGCACCTGCCCGACCGCGAGGCCCAACCCGCCCCCCTGGCAGCCAGGTTGCACCACATCCGGGCCGGCGCGCTGGACGGCGACACCGCGCAGACCGGCGGGATGCGGAGGTTCGCGGCCGTCAGCGGTCACACGGTCGGATCGGAGAAACTCTGGATGGGCCAGACCCATGTCGCGCCCGCCACCTCCTCCTCCGACCACCACCACGGCGAGTCCGAGACGGCCATCTACGTGGTCAGCGGGCACCCGGTCTTCGTCTTCGCCGACGACTCCGCGGGAGAACCGGAGGAGGTGCGACTGGAGACCGGCCCTGGCGACTACATCTTCGTCCCGCCGTTCGTCCCCCACCGCGAGGAGAACCCCGACCCGGAGGTGGAGGCCGTGGTGGTGATCGCCCGGAGCACCCAGGAGGCGATCGTCGTCAACCTCCCCGGCCTGTATCCCGTCGAAGGGACGGACTGACCGATCGTCAACACGACCGCAGAATCTCGGGCCTGGCGCCGTGTCGCCGGCGCTGCGCCAGGGCCCCTCACGTCGGTAGGTTGGCCGGATGAGCGAAGAACCACCGCCGGGCGGCGTCGCGATCACCGAGGCCGAGGCCGCCGCCCGCTGGACGCGGGCCTGGACCCCGGCCGAGGTGACCGGCCGGCTGGCGGGGCTCTCGGCGCCCTGGTGCGTCGCCGGCGGATGGGCCCTGGACGTCTTCCGGGGCGGCCGGAGCCGCGAGCACGGTGACCTGGAGATCTGCGTCCCGGCCGGGCGGTTCCCGGAGGTGGCGGCCTGCTTCCCCGGCCACGACTTCGACGTGGTGGCGTCCGGGCTGCTCTGGACCGGGCTCTCCCCCGAACTGCTGGAACTGACCCACCAGACCTGGCTCAGGGACCGGGCGACCGGCGAGTACCTGGTGGACGTGTTCCGCGAGCCGCACGACGGCCCGACCTGGATCTGCCGGCGCGACCCGTCGATCCGGCTGCCGTACACCGCGGTCGTCGAGCACTCACCGGAGGGGATTCCTTACCTGGCACCGGAGTTGGTCCTGCTCTTCAAGGCCAAGGGGGACCGCCCCAAGGACCGGCGGGACTTCACGGCCACCCTCCCCCTGCTGGACGGGGGCCGGCGGGCCAGGCTCGCCGGGCTGCTCGGCCGGGTGCATCCGGGACACCCCTGGCTGGCGGAGCTCTGACCCGGCGGTGCGGCCGCCCGCCCCGGGCCGCACAGGCCACCCGGCCGTTCCCGCCCGGGCCGATCTATGCTGCTTCTATGCATGTGCATCGGACACCCGGAGGGCCGGAGACCGGCCCGGCACCTCGGACCGGCGGACTGGCGGAGGTCGAGCGCCTGCTGGCCGGCCGGGACGTCGCGGTGCTGAGCGGCGCGGGCCTCTCCACCGAGTCGGGCATCCCCGACTACCGGGGCGCCACCGGCAGCCGGCGCCGCCACACCCCGATGACGTACCAGGAGTTCGTGGCGAGCGAGCAGGGCCGCCGCAGGTACTGGGCGCGTAGCCACGTCGGCTGGCAGGCGATCGCCCGGGCCGAGCCCAACGCCGGGCACCGGGCGGTGGAGGGGCTGCGGCGGTCCGGGTTCGTCTCGTCGGTGATCACCCAGAACGTGGACGGGCTGCACCGCGCGGCCGGCACCCTGGGCGCGGTGGAGCTGCACGGCGGGCTCGACCGGGTGGTCTGCCTGGGCTGCGGGCGGCGCAGCTCCCGCGCGGACCTCGACCGGCGGCTGCACGCGCTCAACGGCACCCTCTTCGTCCCGGACGCGGCGCTCAACCCGGACGGGGACGTCCAGCTCCCGGGCGCGCTGGTGGAGGCCTTCCGGGTCGCGCCGTGCGAGGCCTGCGGCGGCGTCCTCAAACCCGATGTGGTCTTCTTCGGCGAGAGCGTCCCCAAGCCCCGGGTCCAGCAGTGCTACGACCTGGTCGACGCCGCCCGGGCGCTGCTGGTCCTCGGGTCCTCCCTGACCGTGATGTCGGGGCTGCGCTTCGTGCGGCACGCCGCCCGGGCCGGCAAACCCGTCGCGATCGTCAACCAGGGGGCGACCCGCGGGGACGAGTACGCGAGGACCACGCTCTCGCTGCCCCTGGGCGCGACGCTGACCACCCTGCTGGAGCAGCTCACGGCACCGTGAAACCCGACCGGGCCGGGCGGGCGGGCCGGCCCGGGCCGGCGCTGCCACGAACCGGCCCTGGCCGGCCCGTCACAGGGGATCGCCGAGCGGCCCGTACTCCTCCTCCAGCTCGGCGGCCCAGTGGGCGGCGAAGTCCGGCCGGCTGCCGTCCGCGTCGGTGAACCCGTACTCCTTGTACAGGTCCCAGGTGGCCAGGGCCCGCCCGGTCCGCGCCAGCACCGCCGGGTCGGCGGCCAGCGCGGCGACCGCGCGCCCCAGGTAGGCGGGGGTCTCGGAGTAGGCGAAGTTCGGGTCCTGGGACGCGCCGTCCCGCCAGTTCTCCTCGGTGACGCCGAAGTGCTCCAGCATGGCCTCCGAGCGCAGGAACCCGGGGGTGATCGCCACCGCGGCGACGCCGTACGGCTTCAGCTCGGCGGCCTGGGCGACGGCCAGCCGGATCACCGCGGACTTCGCCAGGTCGTAGAAGAACGAGCCGCGGTAGCGGGCGGTGTTGCCGTCGGTGACCTCCACCACCAGCCCGCTGCCGCGGGCGACCAGCAGCGGCAGCGCGAACCGGCTGGTGATCACGTGGGTCTCGACGGCCTGCCGGAGCAGCCGAAGGCCACGATCCAAGTCCTGCTCCCACAGCGGGTGTTCCCAGTCGGTCAGCGGGTCGCCGCCCCAGACCGAGTTGACCAGCACGTCGAGCCGGCCGTCCTGCTCGGCCGCGATCCGGTCCACCAGCGCCCGGACCTCCTCCGGCCGGCTGTGGTCGGTGCGCACCGGGATGCCCCGGCCGCCGGCGGCCGTGACCCGCTCGGCCGTCCCCTCGATGGTCTCGGCGCGGCCCAGCTCGGAGCGGCCGGCCGCGCTGCTGCGGCCCGACACGTACACCGTCGCGCCGGCGGCGCCGAGCTCGACGGCGATCCCGCGCCCGCCGCCCCGGGTGCCACCGGCCACCAGGGCCACCCGTCCGGCCAGCGGCAGGTCCTTCGTCGTCATGATTCCTCCAGGTGGTGGCCGTGGCGGGGCGGTACGTGCGGGGCCAGTACGGCGTCGAGTTCGCGCCGGAGCCGTTCGGGCAGGGTGCCGTCCCGCTCCAGCGCCCAGGTGAGACCCGCGCCGGCGGTGATCGCCTGCACGGTGCCGGCCAGCGCCGGGACGTCCGTCCCGTCGAGCAGCTCGCCGGCGTGCACGGCCTCCGTCAGCAGGGCCTCGACCGCGCCGCGCTGCGCCCGGTGGACGGCGAGGGCGCGCTCGTGCAGCTGCGGGTCCGTGAGGTCGGTGCAGAGGAAGGCCAGATGGTTGGCGAAGCTCTCGGGGGTGGCCATCGGGGCCGCCCACCCGACCTGCAGCGCCACCAGTGCCGCGAGCGCCGACGGATGTTCGGGACGCAGTGCCGCGGGCAGCTCGTCCGCGTCGGCGACGGAGCGGTCGGCGAGCGCCAGCAGCAGGCCGCGCTTGGAGCCGAACCGCTGGACCAGGGTGCCGGGCACCAGCCCGACCTCGGCGGCGACCGCCGCCAGGGTGAATCCGGCGGGGCCCACCCGGCCGATCACCTCGGCCGCCGCGCGGAGGATCACCACGTCGTCGACCCCTCTGGGACGTCCGGCCACCGCTGCTCCCTCATTAATAAATGCTTATTCATTTATTAAAGCGCTCCGCCCCTGGGGAAGGCAAACGGGGAGAGCAAACGGGGCGCCGGAGAGGCGGGGCCGGGAACACCCCCGCGCCCGGGAGCGGCCGGCGGACGAGCCCCGGCACGGGCAACGCCCCGGCGCCCCGGGGACGGATCACGCCGTCCCCGGGGCGCCGGGGCACCGGTCCTGCTTCACGCACGGCCTCCACGCACGGCCCATCCGCAGGGCCTACGCGCACGGCCGGGGTCGCACCCGTCCGTCCGGGCCGGTCCTCCCGGCCCGGCACGCGTCACCCCGCGGGCTGGGGATCACCGACCGGCGGCGCGTCGGCCACGCCGATCGCGGCGGGGGGGACCGCCGCCGAACCCGGCGCGCCGCCGGCTGCCTGCATCGTGCGGCGCACGGCGTCCAGACAGGGCGCGCAGTAGCGGTCCGGCAGCCCGTCAGGCCCACCGGGACCGGGCGCCGGCGCCGGTCCGGTCGGTTGCAACCGGCTGCCGCAGAGGGACCGGCTGCCGTCCTCCTTCGCGACCACATGCCACAGCAGACTCCGCCCCTCGGTGCTGTGGTCGGCTTCGGCTCGCATCTCGTGCACGGGACCCTCCCAAGGTCAGGCGGGAATGGCTTGACCTCATGCAACCGCCGGGCGGCCCTGACGGCCAGCCGGATTCACCCGCCCGTGCCCCGGCGGGCACCGCCCGTACGGCCGGTGGGACGGCCCTGGCCTGCCGTCCCACCGCCTCCCGGTACCCGCTGACTGCCCGTACGACACGCCGGGCCGGTTGCTCCGAAGGAGGGACCGGCCCCGCGTGTCGAGGCCCACCGGGCCGGCCGGGCGACCGGCCCGGGATACGGCCCGGGCGGCCGGCCCGGGACACCGCCCGGCGGGCCCTACCGCCAGACCCGCACGTAGTCGGCGGCGAAGGTGATCGGCTTCGTGCTGTCGGGGGCCGGGTGGTAGCGCCCGGCGCTGACCGAGAGGTTGAGGATCAGGTAGGCCGACCACTGGCTGCCGACGCCCGTCCGGTCGGAGTAGACCTTGGTGTTGTTGACGTACCAGTCGTCCGAGCCGGCGCCGCACAGCACCCCGATGGTGACCCAGCCGCCCGGGGCGACCGCCCTCGGGTTCGCATAGTCGGCGGAGCCGCTCCGCACGTGGTTGGTGAGTTCGAGCAGGTCCGGGTGGTCGGGGTGGTACTCGAACACGTCGACCTCGTTGCCGCCCTCCTTCCAGGTCCACAGGGCCGGCCAGGCCCCCGTCCGGGCCGGGAGCTGCACCCTGGTCTCGATGTAGTCGCCGGTACGGACCTTGAAACCTTGCGCCGACCCCTCCGTGGTGAGCAGGCCCGTCGTCCAGGACCGCAGGCCGTTCTCCAGCACCCGCGAGCCGGGCCGGGCGGTGAAGGTGGCGGCTCCGTCGGCGACGGTGACGGCGTCCTGGGTGAGCTGGTCCAGCTTGTTGTCCTTGGGGTTGTGGTCGCCGTACTCGTAGGCACTGGTCCGGGTGCCGACCCAGGTGGCGCCCCAGTCGAGGGGGCGGCTGAACTCCTCCAGGAAGACCGGCGACCTGCCGCCCAGCGGCGGCGCCGTGGCCGGGACGGCGGGGACGGCCGGCACGGCGGGCACGACCGGGACGGCCGGGACCGCGGCCGGTCGCACCGTCAGCGTCGTGCCGGTCAGGTTGTGGTAGCCGGAGGCGTCCCGGTAGAAGCCGAACTGGGTGTAGGTGCCGGCCGGGAAGGCCCGGGCCCGGGTGGTGAAGGTGACTCCGGTGGGGCAGATCCGGACGTCCGACGCCGAACCGGGGAAGTCCAGGTTGTGCCCGGCGGAGTCCCGGACACCGACCCCGAGCGACCGGACGGTCTGACATCGCGAGGACAGCACCGTGAGGGTGGCGGAGACCTCGGCGCCGGCGGTGGCGCCGGTCGGGGTGAGCCGCAGCTGGAGCACCACCGGTGCCGCGACCGCGGCCTGACCCGGAAGCGCGGCGAGCGCGAGCAGGAGGGCGCCGGCGGTCGCGGTGGCCGCGCGGGCTATGACGGTCAGGGAGAGCTTGCCGGTCATGGTGTCTTCCTTCCTGGGGTCGAGCCCCTGGAAGACCGGGCCGCCGGTCGACGACGGCCCTCCGGACCGGGGGGCCGCGGCTCTTCACCACGTCGGACCTGCCGCCCACCCAGGAAAGCTCAGCTGTGGAAAGACGATCACACGGGGCCGCAGCGATCTCCCGGGGAGCTGGGCCAACTGGGCCAACCGTCGACGGGTCGGTCCGACCCTCCGTCAGCAGGGCCCGGGGGCCGACCGAACGGGGGACATGACGGGGCCTCGGGACTCGCGCGTCCCGGTCCGGCCCGCCGCCCGGGGCCGCGCCCCGAGGCCGGCAGGGGGCCGATCGGGTGGACGGACTGCGCCGTGCGGGTGAGCCGGGCAATCCGGCCCGCCGGCCGCGTCGAACGGCCCGTGAAGTGCGGCGATCGACCTGACCGGCCCGACCGGGCGGCGGTCGCCGCACGCCGACCGGGCGACCCAGTCGCCCCCACCGGAAGCGAGAACGATGAACCCTGTGCTCGGGCGCGCCCGATCCAAGTCCACCCTCCGCACCGCGGCCGCCACGGCCGCCATGGGCCTCGCGCTGGCCACCAGCGCGCTGGCCGGCCCGGGCGCCGGGGTCGGCGCGGCGTCCAGCCACCGCGAGGCACCGCTGATCGCCGCGGACCCGCAGGTCGACAACACCGACGTGTACGCCTTCACCAGCCCCGACCAGCAGGACAGCGTCACCCTGGTCGCCAACTGGCTGCCCTTCCAGGAGCCCAACGGCGGCCCGAACTTCTACCCCTGGGCCGACGGCGCCCACTACGACATCAACATCGACTCCCAGGGCACCGGCAAGCCCGACCTCACCTACCGCTGGACCTTCCACACCGAGGACCAGCGCGGCACCAACACCTTCCTCTACAACAACGGCCCGGTGAACAACCTCGCCGACCCGACCCTGCTGTTCCGCCAGTACTACACGCTCCAGGAGCTCCGCTCCGGCTGCGAGCCCAAGACCCTGGTCGAGCACGGCACCGCCGCGCCGTCGGACACCGGCAAGGCCTCGATGCCCGACTACGGGCGGCTGCGCAGCCAGGCCACCGTCCAACTGCCCGGCGGCGGGCAGACCGTGGCGACCCAGGCCGCCGACCCGTTCTTCCTCGACCTGCGGGTCTTCGACCTCCTCTACGGGGGCAACCTCACCGAGACCGGCCAGAACACCCTGGCCGGATACAACGTCAACACCCTCTCCATCCAGGTCCCCAAGAGCCGGCTGGCCTACAAGGGCGACGCCACCCGCAACCCCGTCATCGGCGTGTGGAGCAGCACCGAGAAGCGGACCATGAAGCTCAGCCCCGGCAAGGAGGAGCCGACCGGCAAGTACGTCCAGGTCTCCCGGCTGGGCAACCCGCTGGTCAACGAGGTGGTGGTGCCGGCCGGGCTGAAGGACGCCTTCAACGCGCTGCCGCCCTCGGAGGACCACAACCAGCCCGCCGTGGTGGCCAAGGTCCTCGACCCCGAGGTCCCGAAGCTGGTGCAGGCGATCTACGGCCTGCCCGCCCCGGCGACGCCGCGCACCGACCTCCAGGAGATCTTCCTCACCGGGATCGCCAAGGCCACCGGCGGCCCCTTCCAGGTGGACCTCAACTCGCAGCTGATGAACCAGGACATCGACGCCCGGCGGTTCGTGCCGGCCGAGGAGCTGCGGCTCAACATGTCCACCCCCGTCGCCGCCTCCCCCAACCGCCTCGGCATCCTGGCGGGCGACTTCCAGGGGTTCCCGAACGGCCGGCGCCTCGGCGACGACGTGGTCGACATCGCGCTCCAGGTGATGGAGGGCGCCACCCCCGGGAACCTGATCCCCGCCCTCGCCGCCGGTGACGGCGTCAACCAGGCCGGCCGTCCGTTCGCCGCCGCGTTCCCGTACGTGGCACTGCCCTACGCCAAGGCCGTCAACCAGGCCGGCTGACGGAAGCGGGTGCGGGCCGGGTCCTGACGGCCGGGCCCGCACCGGTACGGGTGCCCGGGGCCGACCGCGCACCCGGAGCGCCCCCACCCGACCCCGGCACGGCACAGCTCTCCCCCGCCCGGCCGCCCGCTCCCCGGCGCGGCCGGGCGGGGCCCCGCCCCCGGGTGGACCCGACGCGGTGCGGGACCCCGGCCCGTCCCGCACCCCAGCCCGACCCGAAGGATCCCCGATGCGCCGACTGCCCCTGCTGCTCACCACCGTGGCGCTCTGCGGCACGCTGGCCGCGTTCGGCGCGCTCGGCCGCGAAGGACCGGCCCCCGCGCCTGCGCCAGGTGCCGACCGGCGCGACGCCGGTACCGCCACGGCCGGTACGCCCGACGGCGACGCCCTCGGCCGGGGCATCGCGGCCGACCAGCGACACCTGCGCGACACCCCGCAGGACGCCGGGGGCTGGGCCAGGCTCGGCGCCGAGTACGTCGAGCAGGCCCGGCTGACCGCGGACCCGTCCTACTACCCGAAGGCGGACGAGGCGCTGGCCCGCTCCCTGGCCCTGCGCCCGGCCGACAACGTCGACGCGCTCACCGCGCTCGGCGCCCTGGCCAACGCCCGGCATCTCTTCAGCGAGGCACGGGACTTCGCCGACCGGGCGATCGGCCTGGCGCCGCTGCACTGGCAGGCCTACGCCGTCCTCGCCGACGCCCGGACCCAGCTCGGCGACGACGCCGGCGCCACCGAAGCCGTCCAGGACCTGCTGGACCGCCACCCCGGCACCGCCTCCTTCACCCGCGCCGCCTACGAACTCGAACAGCACGGGCGTACCGACGAAGCCCGCCAGGCCCTCCAACAGGCCCTCGACAGCTCCTACGACCCGGCCGACCGGGCCTTCTGCCGGTACCAGATCGCCGAGCTCGACCAGGACTCCGGCCGGCCCGGGCCGGCCATCGCCGGCTACCGGGAGGCCCTGGCGGACGACGCCTCCTTCACCCCGGCCCTGGCCGGCCGGGCCCGCGCCGAGGCGGCCCTCGGCGACCCGGACGCCGCCGTCCGCGACTACACCGCGGCCGTCGCCCGCGTCCCGCTGCCGCAGTACCTGCTGGAACTCGGCGAACTCCAGGAGTCGCTGGGCCACCGCGCCGCCGCCGAGGAGCAGTACCGGCTGCTCACCGCCGAGCAGCAACTCGCGGCCGCCAACGGTGTGCTGGACGACCTCACGCTCGGCCGGTTCCAGGCCGACCACGGCGACCCGGCGCAGGCCGTCGCGCTGCTGCGCGGGGAGTGGGAGCGCCGGCGGTCCGTCCTGGTCGCCGACGCCCTGGCCTGGGCCCTGCACCGGCAGGGCAAGGACGAGGAGGCCCTCCCGCTGGCCGGGCAGGCCCGGCGCCACGGCTGGCGGAACGCCCTCTTCGCCTACCACCAGGGCGAGATCGAACGCGCCCTGGGCCGGCCGGACGCCGCGCGCGAGCACCTCGCCGAGGCCCTGCGCCTGGACCCCCACTTCTCCCCGCTGCACGCACCGCAGGCCCGCAGCGCCCTCGCCGCCCTCGGAGGCACCCCGTGACACACCGTCATGTCCCGCGACGCGCGGCGGCCGTGGCCGGCTGCGCGCTCTGGCTGCTCGGCGCCGGCGCGCCCGCCGCCCAGGCCCACCCGCTCGGCAACTTCTCGGTCAACCACTACACCGGGCTGACCGTCCGCACCGACCGCGTCGAGGCCCTGGCCGTCACCGACACCGCCGAGATCCCCACCCTGCAGGCGGCACCCGCCGTCGACACCGACGGCGACGGCACCCCGAGCGAGGCCGAACGGGCGGCCTGGGCGGGCGCCCGCTGCGCCGAGACCGCCAAGGGGCTGGTGGCCACCGCCGCACCGGGCCCCGGCGCACCGGCCGGGCCTGGCCGGCGGCTCGGCTGGACCGTCACCGCCGCCTCCTTCGGCTACGCGCCCGGCCAGGCGGCGCTGCGCACCAGCCGGCTGGAGTGCCGGCTACGGGCGCCGCTCGACCTGACGGGCGGGCCGGTGGCGCTCCGGGTGGACACCGGCGCGGACCCCACCCGGGTCGGCTGGAACGAGATCACCGCCCGGGCGGAGGGCGCCCGCCTGTCGGAGTCGGGGGTGCCGGAGACCTCCGCCTCCGACGAGCTGCGGGACTACCCCCGTGATCTGCTGGACACCCCGCGGGGGGACACCCGGGCCGAGTTCACCGCCGTCGCGGGCGGGGCCGGAGCGGGTACCGGCGGCGCGCGGCCGGTCACGCCCGCGGCGGACGGTCCGGCCGCCCGCCTGGAGGGGCTGGCCCGGCAGCTGACCGCGCTGGCGGGGGCGGAGCGGCTCACGGTGCCGGTCGGCCTGCTCGCCGTCCTGCTCTCCGTCCTGCTCGGCGCCGGCCACGCGCTGCTGCCCGGCCACGGCAAGACCGTGATGGCGGCCTACCTGGCCGGCCGGCGCGGCCGCACCCGGGACGCGGTGACGGTCGGGGCGACGGTCACCGCCACCCACACGGCCGGGGTGCTGCTCGTCGGGCTGGCCCTGACCAGCTTCTCGGCCCTGGCCGGGGACACCGTGCTCGGCTGGCTGGGCGTGGCCGGCGGAGCCCTGGTCGCGCTGGTCGGCGCCGGTCTGCTCGCCGACGCGCGGCGCGGGCAGCGCGGGACCCGGCGGCGCGAGGCAGCGCACGAGCACCACGGCCACCCGGAGCACCACGGGCACGATCACGAGCGCGAGCACGACGAGTACCACCACGACGGGCACCACAAGCACCCCGGCCGGCACGAGCACAACCACGAGCACCTGCACGAGCACCGCCCCGGCGGCGCTCCGGCCTCCGACCCGGCGCGGCGGCCGGTACTGGTCGGGGCGGCCGTCGGCGTCACCGCCGACCCGGTGCCGGACGGACAGCAGCACGCGCACGACCAGCACCCCCACCCGCACGACGGGCACCATCACGTGCACGACGAGGCCCACCCGCACGACGATACCCAGCCGCAGCACCACCACGACAAGCCCCATCGCCACGGCCTCTTCGGGCACCGCCACTCCCACGGCCCGGCCGCCGCCGAGGCGCAGCCGTTCACCACCCGGGGCCTGGTCGGCCTGGGGGTCGCCGGCGGTCTGGTCCCCAGCCCCTCGGCCCTGGTGGTGCTCCTAGGGGCGGTGGCCCTCGGCCGGACGGTGTTCGGCGCGGCCCTGGTGGTGGCCTACGGGTTCGGCATGGCCGCCACCCTGACCGCCGTCGGACTCCTCCTGGTACGGGTCGGCGACCGGCTCGGCCGGCTCTCCGCACGCCCGGCGTTCGTCCTGCTCCGCCGCCTCACCCCCTACACCGCCCTGCTCACCGCGGTGCTGGTGCTGGTCGTCGGGCTCGGCCTGATGATCCGCAGCCTGCCTCCGCTCCTCTGACCGCCCGACCTCCCGGAGACCCCGTCATGAACCGACGCCCCGTCCCGTTCGCCGTACTGCTCCTGCTCGCCGCCCTGAGCGGCTGCGGTGCGTCCGACGACGGCTCGCTCGACGCCCAGGCCGGTGCGGCCGCCCCGACCTGCCTGGTGCACCAGTCCAAGGCTCCCGGCAGCCGTTACACCGCCGGCGAGCACGCCGACACCGGGTCGGTGCTGGAGCTGATGCGCTACTACACCGCCAACGGCACGAAGGACTTCTGCGACGGCAGGCCCGCCACCGGCACCGACCGCCGCTGGACCGAGCTCTACACAGCCCTCGGCGGCGACCGCGCCCATGTCGCCGCCGGGGCGCGGACCCCGTAGGGCGATCACCGCCGCGCGCCGGGAGCCACCGGTCGCACCCGGCCCCGTCACCGGGCGGACGGACCGGACGGACGGACCGGACGGAGCGACCGGGCGGAGGGACCGTCAGGTCCGTTCCCCGGGCCCGCCTGGCAGGATGGGCCGGCAGCCGGACCGGCGGCGCCGCAGCGGGTGGCGCCCGTCGGCCGGCGGAGACGGGAGAGTTGTCAGTGAAGCACCGTTCGTGGGACGAGTCGGCCGTCCGCCGCGCCCGGATCCGCGGCAGCATGCTCGGCGGAGCGATCGGGGACGCCCTGGGCAATCCCGTCGAGTTCCTGTCCCTGGACGCGATCCGGGCGAAGTACGGCGCGGCCGGGGTCACCGGGCCGGTCCCGGACGCCGAGGGGGTGACCGGGCGGGTCACCGACGACACCCAGATGACGCTGTTCACCGCCGAGGGCCTGCTGCTCGGGTCCGCCCGGTCCAGGGCGGCGGGCAGCCCGGTCGACGAGACCGGCCTGGTCCGCGAGGCGTACCTGCGCTGGCTCGACACCCAGGACCACCCGGCCCCGCCCGCCGCCGGGGGCGCCGGCCACCGTTACGGGTGGCTGCGCGAGGAGGCCTGGCTGTACGCGCGCCGCGCCCCCGGCAACGCCTGCCTGTCCGGGCTGCGGTCGGCGCACGTCCCGCGCGGGAACGGCCGGCCGGACGGCACTCCCGGGCCGGTGAACCCGGACTCCAAGGGCTGCGGGACGGTGATGCGCTCGGCGCCGTTCGGCTTCACCGGCCTCGCGCCCGAGCGGGCCTTCGAACTCGCCGCCACCTGCGCGCGGATCACCCACGGCCACCCCACCGGCTACTACGCGGCGGGGGCCTTCGCCGCGCTGGTCGGCCACCTCGTCCAGGGTGAGTCGCTGGAGGCCGCCGTGCTGCGGACGCTGCACCTGCTGTCGCGCTACCCGGGGCACCAGGAGACGACCGCCGCCCTCCGCGCGGCTCTCGACCTGGCGGGCGACGGCGAGGCGACCGCGGAGAAGGTGGAGAGCCTGGGCGCGGGCTGGGTCGCCGAGGAGGCGCTCGGCATCGCGGTCTACGCGGCGCTGGCCCCCACCCGGCCGCAGGTCTTCTACGTGGACCAGGACGGCAGGCACAGCCACCCGGACCCGCCGCGGACCCCGGTCGAGGCGGCCCTGCTGCTGTCCGTCAACCACTCCGGCGACAGTGACTCCACCGGCTCCCTCTGCGGCAACCTGCTGGGCGCGCTGCACGGGGACGTCCGCCTCCCGCACGCCTGGCTGGCCCAGGTCGAGGGGCGCGCCGTGATCGCCGCGCTGGCGGACGACCTGGCGGCCGAGGCCGACCCGGCCGATCAGCACCCCTGGAGCTACTGACGCCGGGGCCCGGCCGGCGCGCCGGTCCTATGAGCGCCGGTCACCCCCATGAACACCTGCCTGGTCGCCCCGGGCGGCCCGGGGCAGCCTGGCGGCATGACGGAACAGCAGCGGGCGCCCGAGGTGTGGCGCCGTGAGAGCGACTCCTCCCATCGGACGGTGCCCCGGGTCCTGGTCCGGGTCTTCCTCGACCCGGGCGGCCTGGAGGCGGGGACCAGGTTCTACGAGCTGCTGCAGGGGGTGACCACCGACGCCCGGTTCACCTTCGGCGCCCTGCGGCTGGCCACCGTCGGGGCCTTCCTGCTGATCGAGGGCGCCGAGGAGGAGCTGGCGCCGTTCCGCTCCACCACCGGCACCCTGCTGGTCGACGACGTGCGGCCGTACCACGACCGGCTGGTCGCCGAGGGGGCGGAGATCGTCGTCCCGCTCCAGCAGGTGCCCACCGGGGCCGGGTTCAACGCCCGCCACCCGGACGGGACGGTGGTCGAGTACGTCCACCACCGGCCGACCGCGGACGGGCGCTGAACGCCGCGGGTGCCCCGGCGCCGCGCCGGGGCACCCGCCTGGCCCGCGTCCCGGAGCGACCGCCCGGTCCCGCTCCGGGGCACTCCGCCGCCGCGGCCGGCCGGCCGGGTCCGTGCGTCGCTTTGGTGCGTCGCGTCGGTGGTCGCGTCGGTGCGCCGGATTGGTGCGTCGGCCCCTCGGCGGGGCCCCCGGGATGGCACGGTGGGGGTATGTGCGGTCGCTACGTCTCCACCTCCTCCGTCCAGGACCTCGCCGAGTTCTTCGGCGCGGTCGGCCTGCCCACCGCCGAGACGCTCGCCCCGAGCTGGAACGTGGCGCCCACGGACCCGATCGTGGTGGCGCTGCAACGCCTGGACCGGGAGACCGGTGAGCTGGTCCGCCGGCTGCGGCAGGTGCGCTGGGGCCTGGTGCCGTCCTGGTCGAAGGATCCGGGCGGCGGGTCCCGGATGATCAACGCCCGGGCCGAGACCGTCCACGAGAAGCCCGCCTTCCGCAAGGCGTTCGCCACCCGCCGGTGCCTGATCCCGGCCGACGGGTACTACGAGTGGAAGCCGGTGCCCGCCGCCGGGGGGACGAAGGCCTACAAGCAGCCGTACTTCCTGGCGCCGGCCGCCGGGACGCTGATGCCGATGGCCGGGCTGTACGAGTTCTGGCGGGACCGGAGCGTGCCGGAGGACGACCCGGCGGCCTGGCTCACCACCGCGACGATCATCACCACCGACGCCACCGACGCGGCCGGCCGGGTCCACGACCGGATGCCGCTGACCATCGACGCGGCGGACTTCGACGCCTGGCTCGACCCCGAGCTGACCGACGCCGCCGAACTGCGCCGGCTGCTGCACACCCCGGCCGGCGACGAGCTGCGGATCACGCCGGTCTCCACCGCCGTGAACTCCGTCCGCAACAACGGCGCGCAGCTGCTCGACGAGGTGCCGGACCCGCTGCCCGTCACCGGGGCCGGCGCCCGGCAGTAGCGCGCGGACCAGGGGTGAGGCATCTCTCAGTACCGGCCGCGAGGGGTTTGAGCGCAGACGAACGGGTCAGACGGGAGCGGTCCCTGTTCCCGGCACGAAGAGTGAACCCTTGAGTCCAGCGTCATCGAGAGCCGAACTGTCCAACGGCGGCGGCAGCGCCCCCGCCGACAGCACCCGCACCGCCGGCGCCGTCCCCCCGGCGCCCGCCGGCAGATCCCTCGCGGTCGGGGACGTCACCGTCGTCGAGCGGGGGATGTTGCGGCGGGCGGTGTCCGCCGCGGCCCTCGGCAACGCCATGGAGTGGTTCGACTTCGGCGTCTACAGCTACCTGGCGGTGACCCTCGGGAAGGTCTTCTTCCCGACCGCCGGAGGTGCCACCCAGCTGCTGGCCACCTTCGGGACCTTCGCCGCGGCCTTCCTGATCCGGCCGCTGGGCGGGCTGGTCTTCGGGCCGCTGGGCGACCGGATCGGCCGGCAGAAGGTGCTCGCGGCCACCATGATCATGATGGCCGCCGGAACCTTCGCGATCGGGCTGATCCCGTCCTACGCCACCATCGGCATCTGGGCCCCGGTCCTGCTGCTGGCCGCCCGGATGGTGCAGGGCTTCTCCACCGGCGGGGAGTACGGCGGTGCGACGACCTTCATCGCCGAGTACGCCCCCGACCGGCGCCGGGGCTTCCTCGGGAGCTGGCTGGAGTTCGGCACCCTGGTCGGGTACGTGTCCGGCGCCGCGCTGGTGACGCTGATGACCTCCGCCCTGGACGAGTCGAGCCTGCTCTCCTGGGGCTGGCGGCTGCCGTTCCTGATCGCCGGACCGCTCGGGCTGATCGGCCTCTACCTGCGGATGCGGCTGGAGGAGACGCCGGCCTTCCGCAAGCTCCAGGAGCAGGCCGAGCCGGCGGGGCGCAAGCGCCCGAAGAGCGGGCTGCGGGAGCTGCTGACCACGCACCGGCGGGCCCTGCTGCTCTGCATGGCGCTGGTCCTGGTCTACAACGTGACCGACTACATGCTGCTGTCCTACCTGCCGACCTACCTGACCGCCGAGCTGGCCTTCGACGCCACCCACGGCCTGCTGGTGATCATCGCCGCGATGGTGCTGATGATGGCGGTCAACGGGCCGGTCGGACACCTCTCCGACCGGATCGGGCGCCGGCCGGTGCTGATGGCCGGCTGCCTCGGCTTCCTGCTGCTCTCCGTGCCCGCGCTGCTGCTGATCCGCCGGGGTGAGCAGTGGGGGGTGCTGGTCGGCGTGGGGGCGCTGTGCCTGCTGCTGACCGCCTTCACGGGCACCATGCCGGCCTCGCTGCCGGCCTTGTTCCCGACCCCTGTGCGGTACGGCGCGATGTCGGTCGGGTTCAACATCTCGGTCTCGCTGTTCGGCGGCACCACGCCGCTGGTGGTGACCTCGCTGATCAATGCCACCGGGGACCGGATGATGCCCGCGTACTACATGATGGCGGCCGCCGTGATCGGCGCGGTCGCGGTCTGGCTGATGCCGGAGAGCGCCGGCCGCCCGCTGCCCGGCTCGCCGCCGGCGGTGGCCTCGCCGGAGGAGGCCCGCGAGCTGGTGGCCCGCACCCGCGGCCGGGCCGTCGGCGTCCGCGCCCCGGCGGTGGCCCGGTAGGGCGGCGGCGACCACCGCCCGCACCACCCGCACGGCCGTGCCGGCCCACCGGGCGGCTACAGCCGCGACGGCGGGACGCACGGCCCCGGACACGGCGTCCGGACCGGTGCCCGTGAGGACGTGCCCCGCACGCCTCGCGGGCACCGTCGCGTTCCCGGCGCAGGCCCCCCGCCGGCGGAGCCGATCAGCGGCAGAGGTCCTGGAGATCCTCGGTGAAGGTCGGGAACTCGGCCCGGGCCTCGGCGATGATCAGGCCGGCCGGCCGCCGCGGGGTGGTGGCGTGCCGCTCGGCGACGGCGGTCAGGACGGCGTCCGGGCGAGCCTCCCGGCCCTCCTCCAGGGCGGCCTCCAGTGGCCCGAAACCGTCGGCCAGCAGCCACAGGAAGTCGGAGAGGCTGCCCGCCACCACACCGCTCTCGCCCTCCGAGCCGACGAAGACCACGGGCTGATCCGCGAGGGGGCGCCCCGGCCGCACGCACCACAGGGCGGCCAGGCCGCCGGTGCCGTCCTGCCCGAAGATCCGGTAGGCCCCGCCGTCGGCCTCCCGGTTGCCCGTCCAGCTGCGCAGCCAGTCGGTCGTGTCGGCCGCCGGGTCGAAGGCGTCGTACGGTTCGAAGTCGACGCCCTCCCCCTCGTCGCCGTAGTCGAACTCCACCAGGGCCACCTCGGCCAGGGCGGGCGGGAATCGGCGGTCGTCATCGGTGGTCGCGGTCATGCGCGCAGGCTACCGGCCCCGGCCGGCACCCGAGGGGCCGGGCACCCGGCCGCACCGGCCCGGCCGGACCTTCCCGCCCCGGGCACCTGCCGGTTCACCGGCCCGCGGGAATGCTGAACACGGCGCCGACGACCACCAGGTAGGCCGCGGCGGGTGCCAGCGAGACCAGCACCCGGACCGGCCGGAGCAGGTAGGCGGCCGGCCACTGCAGGAGGATCAGCACCTGCGCCACGACCAGGGCGACGTCGGCGACCTGAAGGTGCGCGAAGGTCGAGGGACAGGAACCGGGCTCGTAGCAGGGGTCGGTGGCCATCTCGGCGAATCCCCGCAGAGCGCGCACCACCGGTAGCAGCAGGACGCTCACCAGGGTGGAGACGAGCGGGGCCCGCCACCACCGACCGCGCGTGGCGGCGGCCCGGGGAACTGACGGGGCAACGGAATCGGTCATGCGGCGATCCTGGCCCGGGCACCCCGGCGTCCGGCAGCGCTCGGATACTCAGCTTCCCCGCCACTACTCAGGTCCGGCGCCACGGCGTACTCAGACCGGCCCCGGGGGCCGGCCCCGGTCTGCGAAGGCGGGCGGGCGGGAGCACGGCCGGTGCGGACCGGCGACCGGCCCGCACCCGTGGTCCGCCGGTGTCAGTAGACCGTGATGTCCCAGTGGTTGCCCTCGTTGCAGTAGAGGTTGCCCGAGGCCGCCTTCCACTGCGGGTAGCCGTCCCCGCGGTAGCCGATGTAGGTGAAGCTGTTCTGGACGTACGCGTCGATGCAGGAGTTCCGGGAGACGTCGACCTTGTAGCCGTTGTAGTGGCTGTAGGTGCCGGAGGCGTGGCCGACCTCAGTCCCGCCCGTGATGTTGATGGCGCAGCCGCTGGACTGCTTCAGGGTGATGATCGTGCTGACGGTGCCGGAGTTGATCTGCTCGAACGAGGTGCAGGTCGAGTTGGAGCGGGTGGTGCAGTTGCCGCTGGAACTCCAGGTGATCCCGGCGTTCCTGAACTGGCTCGCGGCCGTCGCCTGGGACACCTTGCTGCCGCTGGCGACGGCCGCGGGGGCGGTGACGCTGAACGCGGCCATGGCCAGGGCCACGACGCTGACTGCGGTACGGGGCTTCATTCGCTCTCCCGGGTGGGGCGGTGGACCTCGGACGAGGGGGTACGGGTGCCTTGGCCGTCCGTCCGCCGGGGCCGGCGCGGCTGCCGGCCGCGCCCGGGGCGGAGGTCCGACCGGGCAACGGATGACGACGGCGGGGCCGGGGCACGACGGGCGGAGCACGGCTCAGGGGTGCGCTTCCGGAGGGGGCGGGACCTGGGGAGCGGTGCCGCCGGACCAGGATGGCGCCCCGGCTGTCTATGCGGGTAGAGCCGGTGCGTGAATTTCCCGTGACCGTCATGTATCCGACAAGCATGCACGGCCCGGACCGACTGGCACGCTGCCGGTCCGCCGAATCTGTCAACGCTCACATTTCATCCTCGAAAGGCCGCACCGAGGGCATGATCTCCGCCGAGGCGGCCACCGGGTTCGCCCACGTCTTCGAACGCCGACACGCCGAACTCGCGCGTCTCGTCCCCCTCCTGACGGGTAGTACGGAGACCGCCGACGACCTAGCCGCCGCCCCGGCCGCCGTGTCGGACGTACGGGAGGCGCCGGCCCGGCTGCCGTTCCGGGTACGGGCCTGCGTCGTCCTGCGGCACGCCTTCGGCCTCTCCGAGCGGCAGACCGCACGGATCCTCCGCCTGCCGGTGGGCGCCGTGCGGCGCCGCACCGCCAAGGGCACGGCGCGGCTGCGCCGGCTGCTCGGCGCCCGGGCCGTCGATCACCTGCGGAGCGTGCCGCACCCGTCGGCCGGCCGTCGACCGCCCGCCCGCCCACGCTGAGCGGGCCGGACCGGCCGCCGGACCGTGCGGGCCGGCCGGTGCCTCCGCAGGCCGGGCCGGGGGCCGCCCGGCGGGCCGCACTCCCCCGGGCGCACCGGGAGCGGGCGGGCCTCCCGGGGCCGCGCTGGGCCGGATGCCGTTCGGGCGGGTGAACGAACCGTGTGCCCGCGCGACGCGCGGCCGGGTTGGTGCAAAGACTGGTCGGGAGGTGTCACCGCCAGGCACGACATGCTGCCGGCGGTGGCTTCTTCATGAACCTGCACCATCCCCTCAGGAATGGAGAAGACCGTGAAAGACCTCCGCAAGGCTCTCGTTCTCGCCGGTGCCGCCGCCGCGCTCGTGCTCGGATCGGCCGGCGCGGCGAGCGCCTCGTCCACCGCAGAGGGCATCGCCGTCGGGTCGCCGGGCATCCTGTCCGGCAATGTCATCCAGATCCCGATCCACATCCCGATCAACGCCTGCGGCAACAGCGTCAACGTGCTGGGCGCGCTGAACCCGGCGTTCGGCAACGTCTGCATCAACGAGGGCTGACGTCCTTCCACGGCTTGAGCGGGGCCGGCGGCCGTCATGGCCCGCCGGCCCCGCGTCGTGACCCCGGGCACCGGGCTCCGGCCCGCACACCGGCCCCGCACGGGACGGACACCCGGCCGTCCCGCGACCCGATCGGCTGGCGGACCGGTCACCCGGACGTCCGGCGTGGTCCAGCACGACGCGGCCCAGCACGACACAGTCCGGCACGACGCGGTCGAACACAACGATGTTCAACACGGCGCGGTCCCGCACGGTCGGCCCGGACGCCTCCCCCGGACGCCTCCCCCGGCCACCTCGCTCACTCGGTGCTGTCGGCGACCGCCTGCCGGATCCGGCCCAGCAGTGCCCGCAGTTGCTCCCGTTCGGCCGGGGCCAGCGTCCCGGTGGCGGTGGCGAGCGCGACGCCGTCCAGCTCCTCCGCCTCGCGGTAGTGCCGGGCGCCCAGGTCGGTGAGGGCGAGCAGGAAGGCCCGCCGGTCCTCCGGATGGCGCACCCGCTCGACCAGACCGTCGCGCTCCAGGCTGTCCACGATCGTCGTGGTGGTGCGCGGGGCGTTGCCGAGCAGGTCGCTGAGGTCGCGCATCCGCAGCGGCTCCCCGGTCCTGGCGAGCACCCGGAGGGCCCTCAGCCGGGCCACCGAAGCCCCGTGCTCCCGCAGCCGGCCGTCGACGAAGACCCGCAACTGATGGGTGGTGGCGAAGAGTTCGTCCACCAGTACATCGCTGCTGCCAAAGCCCTGTTCGTCCGCCATGGTGCGACTCTCCTCGTCCCCGCGCTTCATGAGCACCATCATAGTGAGTATGCTCAGCTTCTATGAGCACTCGCATCAGCCAGCGCTACGTCGTACCGATCATGACCGTCTCCATCACCTTCATCTGCATCGTCGACGGCGCCATCACCACCGTCGCGCTGCCCAGCATCGCCCGCCAGTTCCACCTCACCGCAGCCTCGCTCAGCAGTGTCGTGGTCGTGTACCCGGTCTGCCTGGGCATCATGATCCCCTCCTCCGCGTGGCTGCTGGAACGATTCGGCGGGCGCCGGATGCTGCTGTGGTCCCTCGGCGTGTTCACCGCCGCCTCCGTACTCTGCGGGGCCGCCCCCGACCTGCCCTCGCTGGTCGGCGCCCGGGCCCTCCAGGGCCTGGCCGCAGGGCTGCTCACCCCCACCTCGCAGGCCCTGCTCTTCCGCACCTTCAGCCACTCCGAACAGGTCAGGCTGTCCCGGCTGCTGATCATCCCGCAGCAGATCGCCCCCGCCGTCGCACCGCTGCTCGGCGGCGTGCTCGTCACCGGCCTGTCCTGGCGCTGGGTCTTCTACGTCAACGTGCCGATCGGCGCCCTGGCCATGCTCTTCGGCCTGCTCTTCCTGGCCGAGCACCGCGACCACGCACCGGGCCGGCTCGACCTGCGCGGGCTGCTGCTCAGCGCCGCCGCCACCGGCACCCTGATGTACGGCGTGTGCGCCGGCCCGGACCTCGGCTGGAGCCGGCCCCTGGTGCTGGCGGCCCTGGCCGGCGGCGCCGTGCTGCTCGCGCTGGCGATCCGGACCGAACTCCGGGTGACCGAGCCGGTGCTGCGGCTACGGCTGTTCCGGGACCGGCTGTTCCGCGACACCAACCTGATCAGCCTGGTCGGCTTCGTCCCGGTGCTGGGCGCGATGTTCCTCACCCCCCTGTTCGTCCAGGACGCCCTCGGCGGCAGCCCGCTGGCCAGTGGCAGCGTCACCTTCACCGAGTCCTTCGGCGTCCTGCTGACCATGCAGGTGGTGAGCGTGCTCTACGCCCGGATCGGCCCGCGCGTGATCATCGGCACCGGGCTGCTGGGCGTCACCGCCGCCCTGCTGCTCTTCGCCACCGCGGACGCGCACACCGGCCTGTGGGCGATGCGCGGCTACATGTTCCTGCTCGGCCTCGCGATGGGCGCGTTCTTCATGCCCACCACGATCGCCTCGTTCACCACCGTCGCCAGGGCCGACGTGGCCCACGCCGCCACCCTCAACACCGTGGTGCGGCAGACCGGCGCGGCCCTCGCACCGGCGACCGTCACCACCCTGCTCGTCCTCCACCCCACCGGCGCGGGCCGCAGCGGGCCGCCCCTGACCGCCTACCAGCACAGCTACCTGGCCCTCGCCGTGATCGCGGCGGCGGCCGCCGTGTTCGCGTTCACCATGCCCGACGCCGGCGCCCGCAAGGCGGCGGCCGTCACCGCCGGCACCGGACCGGAGCCCGGACCGTCCCCGGCCCCCGAGGAGGCCCCGACCGGGGCGGCCGCCGGGGCCGGCCGGAGCCGGGCCGCCGGGACCGGCCCGCGAGGCTGACCCCCGCCCCGCGGACCTGACCGTCCGTCCCGCCGACGGTCAGTCGACCTCCAGGTACCCGACGACGACCACCGTCCGAAGCACCGTCACGTGGTAGACGACCAGCACGTGGTCCACCTCGTCGCGGTACAGCCGGAGCCGGCCGCCCGAACGTGGTTCACCGAGGTCGGGGCGGACGGACAGGACGGCGAACACCCGGTCCAGCGCCTGGGCCTGGCCGGCCGAGAGGCCGGCCAGCTGCTCCTCCGCGAACGGCGAGAGGACGACCTGGGCGCGGCGGGGCGGGTTGCTGGGTGACACGTCCGCAAGTCTGCCCTGCCCCGGGCCGGTGGTGGTGCTCTTCACCGAATTCCGGCCCCGGACGGGGCCGGCCCCCGGGCGGCCCGTCACGCCCGCCCGGCGGGTCGCATCCGCCCGGCCGAGGCCGCTCAGGCCGGGGCGGGCGGAGCGCCGACGGACACCACGACCGCGCTGGCCGGCCCCCCGGGAGTCCGATAGCTCACCGTTTCGCCGGCGCCGTGCCCGAGCAGGGCGCGGCCGAGCGGGCTGTCGGCGGTCACCAGGGCGTTGTCCGCCGCATCGGCGATCTCGCCCAGGTGGACGGACCTGGTGGCGCCGTCGGAGAACCGCACCGTGACGGTGCTGCCCACACCCACCACGCCCGGGGCCGGCGGGGCGGCCGCGGCGGCCTGGGCGAGCCGCGCCTCGATCACCGCGATCCGGGAGTCCAGGCGGGCCGCCTCGGTGGCCCGCTGCAACTCGTCCGCCTGGTCCGCCAGGTCACCGGGCGAGTCGGCGTCGGTGCCCCGCAAGGTCGCGGCGACCGTCTCGCGCTCGGTGCGCAGCGTGGCGAGTTCCTGCTCCAGCGCGGTACGGGCCGCCGGGCTGATCGGTTCGGGAAGGCCAGTCATTCCCACTCCCAGGGGCCGGGCAGGGCGGCAGTGGTTCATCACTGCGGGCGCCAAAAATCTGCAACACGGACAAATGGATCATATCAGTCGCCTTGCCGCCCCGAGGGGCCGAGGGGTGGGCTCCGGATGTAGAGCCCCGGCGCGGGCCCGGGGCCGCTGCGGGAGCGCTCGCCGTGGACGGCTCCCCGGCGTTCACGGCGGCCGCTCCGGCGGGCCCACGCCCGGAGTGCGGGGCCGACGGGCCCGGGCGTCAGTTCGTGACGAAGTCGACGACGAGGCTGATCGTGGTGGCGAGGATGCTCGCCCCGAAGACGTAGGACAGCAGGCAGTGGCGCAGGACCACCGCGCGGATCCTGGAGCTGGAGACGCTGGTGTCGGAGACCTGGTACGTCATGCCGAGGTTGTAGCTGAAGTAGAGGAAGTCGCTGTACTTCGGCCGCTCCCCGGAGTTGAAGTCGATGCCGCCGCCCGGCTCCCCGTAGTACAGGTCGGCGTACCGGGTGGCGTACATCAGGTGCAGGGCCGCCCAGGCCGCGAAGACACCGGCGAGCGCGACGGCCGCCGCCACCCGGCCGCCGGCCGAGTGCGCGTCGCCGGGGCGGCCGATCAGGAGCAGCATCACGATGCCGAGCAGGCCGCCCAGGGCGGCGGAGACCACCAGGAGTTCCTCGGTGACCGGACGGAAGTCCTCGCGCCGGACGTTGCGCCGGGTGGCGTCGGCGTCCATCGGCCAGAGCACGGCCCAGCCCGCCACCACGAAGATCGAGCCGGCCGTGGCGATGCCGGCCAGGATCCCGAGCGGCACCCTGGCCAGCCCGCCGACGAGCAGCCCGACCAGGGCTCCGGCCACCGTCGAGGCCGCCAGCCTGGGGCCCGCGGACTGCGGCAGGCGACGGCTCACCGGACGGCCCGGGGCGCCGGCACGGCGAGGGACCCGCCCCCGGGTACCGGTCGGCGCGCCCGCGTGGCGACGGTCGGCATTCGCTCACCCTTCTCGGGCCCGGCTCGCCCCGACGCCGGGGTGGCCGGCGGTGGGAGGTCCTACACCGTGGCCCGGGCGGCGCGGGCGGCCCGGGACACGCCGTCGCTCAGGAGGGACGAGACGTCGGCGAGGCGCCTGGCCGCGGTGTCCAGGACACCGCGCGAGGCGGCGCCGGTGAGCTGGTCGGCCAGGCCCTCGGACAGTTGCTCCAGGCTGCGGACGGCCGCGGCCACCGCCGCCAGCAGGTACTCCTCGTCGCCCAGCCGGAAGCGCTGGTCGCGGGCCCGGCAGACGGGGTCCACGGCGGTACGGCGCAGCTCACGGTCCACCTCGTGGACGGCGGTGGCGAGCGGGTGCTGTTCGATGCTCATGCCGGCTCCTCCGGTGCGGGGCTCGGCCGCGGCGGCCGCCCGCCCCAGTCCTACCATCAGCCCGGCGCCGGGGCGGGGACCCCGGGCCGTTCCGGCCCTCGCGTCCACCCGGATGCCGTCCGCTCCGCTCCCCGCCCAGCGGGTGACGGAGCGACGGGGTGACGGGGCGACGGGCCCGCGGGGTGACGGGGCGACGGGCCCGCGGGGTGACGGGCCGACGGGGTGACGGGGTGACGGGCCGACAAGCGGGACCGAGGGCGGCGGGCTGCCTCCGTCAGCGGGCACTGAGCTCGCGGACCACCCGCATGTCCTCGAACGGCAGTGCCCGGTCGCCGATCAGCTGGTACGTCTCCGAGCCCTTGCCGGCGACCAGGACGATGTCGCCCGGCCCCGCGTGCTCCAGCGCGTGGGCGATCGCCTGGCGCCGGTCCGTGATCCGCTCGTGGGCCGCGCCGGTGCCGCGCAGGCCCTCGCTGATGGCGTCCAGGATCGCCTCCGGGTCCTCGCTGCGCGGATTGTCGCTGGTGAGGACGACCAGGTCCGAGTAACGCCCGGCGATCGCGCCCATCGGGGCCCGCTTGGTCGCGTCCCGGTCGCCGCCGCACCCGAAGACGGTGATCACCCGTGCGGTGGCGAAGCCGCGGACGGTGGCCAGCGCCTTCTCCAGCGAGTCGGTGGAGTGCGCGTAGTCGACCACCACGGTGGCCCCGGCGGGGGTGGTGGTCGTCTCGAAGCGGCCGGGGATCTGCGGGAGCCGCTCCAGCGCGCGGAGGATGTCGGGGACGGCGTGCCCGAGCTGGTGGCAGGCCGCGACGGCGGCCAGCGCGTTGTACACGCCGAAGAGGCCCGGCACCGGCACCCGCGCGCGATGGGTCCGCCCGGCGTGCTGGAGGCGGAAGGCGCTGCCCGCGGGGGTCACCACCACATCGGTCGCCCGGTAGTGCGCCGCGGTGTCGATCCCGTACGTGAGCGCCGCCGGCATCAGCGCCAGGATCTCCGCGGCGACGGGGTCGTCCGCGTTCACCACCGCCCGCTCGCAGAGCCCTTCGAAGAGCCGCAGTTTGGCCTGCTTGTAGGCGGCCATCGTGCCGTGGTCGTCCAGGTGGTCGGGGCTGAGGTTGGTGAACACGCCGGTCCGGGCGAAGACGTGGTCGGTGCGGTGCTGGGCGAGCGCCATCGAGGACACCTCCATCACCACCGTCCGGGCCCGGCCGTCCCGCAGGTGGGCGAGGATCCGCTGCAGGTCGACGGCCTGCGGGGTGGTCGGGGTGCTGGTGGCGAGCGGCACCGGCCGGCCGCCGAGCCGCGGCCCGCCGGTGCCGATCACGCCGACCGGCGCCGGGGTGAGCTCGGTGACCACGCTCTCGATCATCGCCGCGACGGACGTCTTGCCGTTCGTGCCGGTGACGGCGACCACGTCCATCGCGCGGCCCGGCTCGCCGAACCACCGGGCGGCGGCCAGCGAGGCCGCCGCCCTGGTGTCCTCGACCCGGACCACGCACATGCCCTCGGGCAGGTCGGCGGGCGGGCGGCCGACCAGCGCGGCCACCGCACCGGCCGCGGCGGCCCGGTGCAGGTGGTCGTGCCCGTCCGCGCGACGGCCCGCGACGGCGACGAACAGCCACCGCTGCCCGGCGTGGGCCGAGCTGTCCGACACCCCGCCGGTGACCTCCAGCGAGGGGTCGCCCCGCAGAACGGTGTAGGGGTGGCCGGCCAGGAGGTCGGTCAGCTTCACTCGGTGCTCCTCGGGTCGGTTCGGTCGGGTGCGGGCCGGCGGCCCGCGGCCGGGCGCCGCTGGTCCGCCGTTCGGGGACGGCCGGCCGGGCGCGCCCGGGGCGTCCGGGGCGCCGGGCGGGCCCCGGAGCCGGCCCGGCCGGGCGTCACAAGGTCCTCCCCACGGCCAGCAGCCGCTCGCGGACCAGCTCCACCTGCGGGTTGTCCGGGCCGGCCGGCCTCCGTACCAGGTACGCGGTGTTGATCGGCGGGTCCTCGGGGTCGTGCAGCAGCACCAGATCCCCGGAGGCGAGCCGGTCGCGGCAGAGGTAGCCCGGCAGGACGCTCCAGCCGGCGCCGGCGGTGACCGCCGCCAGGACGGCGCGCAGGTCGGGGACGGTCACCGCGGCCCGGGTGCCCAGCCGGCGGTCGAAGACGTGCCGCCAGTAGCGGCGGGCTATCGGCAGGTCCTCGGCGTAGCTGATCAGCGGCACCTCGTCCAAGGCCTCGGGCAGGTCCCGCCCGGCCAGCCGCCGGGCCAGGTCCGGCGCGGCGACCAGGACGAACTCCTCGTCGGCCAGCGGCACGGCGCTGAGCGTCCGGCCGCGGGGCCGCCGGGTGGCGACGACCAGGTCGTGCCGGCCGGCCCGCAGCTCCTCCAGGAGCGGATCGGTCAGCCCGGTGGCCACCCGCAGCCGCAGGCCCTCGACGACCAGCGGCGCCAGCGCGGGGAGGAGGACGGTGCCGAGGAACTCGGCCGGCCCGGCGAGGTGGACCGGCTCCGCGGCGGTCGGCTCCCCCTCGCCGCGGGCGACGGCCGCCAGTTGGTCCAACGGGGTGCGGAGCCGGGCGGCGTACTCGTCGGCGAAGGCCAGCGGCGTCACCCCGCGGGCGCCGCGCTCGAACAGCCGGCGGCCCAGCCGCTGCTCCAGCGTGCGGATCTGGGCCGTGACCGTGGACTGCGACAGCCCGAGCCGGTGGGCCGCCGCGGTGAACGAACCGGAGCGGTGGACCGCCAGGAAGGTGCGCAGCAGGTTCAGGTCCAGGGGGCCGGCCCCGGGGGCGTCCCGATCGCTCATGGGCGGGAGTCTACGGGCCGTCCGGGGCCCTCCGGACCGGGCGCGCACCCGGCCCCGGGGGGGGCCGCGCCGGCGCGCGGGGCATTCCCGGACGAGGCATCGGTCTTCCGATGTCCGGCATCGGTGCGCCCATTGGTCGCCGATGCCGGGCGGGGCTACGTTCGAGGCGATGAGCGATCCGGCGTTCCGGCCACGGGACGCCGGCGCCCGGCCCACCACCCCTCGGAGTGAACCGACCATGGCAAAGATCCTTTTCGTGCTGACCGGCGCCGACCACTGGACGCTGGCTGACGGCACCGAGCACCCCTCCGGCTTCTGGGCCGAGGAGGCCGTCACCCCGTACCAGGCGTTCACGGCCGCCGGCCACGATGTCGTCTTCGCCACGCCCGGCGGCGTGGTCCCGACCGTCGACAAGGGCAGCCTCGCCCCGGAGGTCAACGGCGGCGAGGAGGGCGCGCGGGCGGTCACGGAAGCCCTGGCCGGGATCGCCGGGCTCCAGCACCCGCTGAAGCTGCAGGACGTGGCCCTGGAGGACTACGACGCCGTGTTCTACCCGGGCGGGCACGGCCCGATGGAGGACCTCGCGGTGGACGCCGACTCCGGCCGGCTGCTCACCCTGGCGCTGGAGTCCGGCAAGCCGCTGGGCGTGGTCTGCCACGGCCCGGCCGCGCTGCTGGCGGCCCGGGACGAGGACGGCGCCTCGCCGTTCGCCGGGTACCGGCTGACCGGCTTCACCAACGCCGAGGAGACCCAGGCCGGCTTCGCCGACCGGGCGAAGTGGCTGCTGCAGGACCGGCTGGTGGCGCTGGGCGCCGACTTCCAGGAGGGCGAGGCCTGGGCCCCGTTCGTGGTCACCGACCGCAACCTGGTGACCGGCCAGAACCCGGCCTCCTCCGCCCCGCTGGCCGCGGAACTGCTGAAGCGGCTGGCCTGACCGGCCGCCGGGGCCCCGGCGGCCGGTCACCGGGCAGGCGGG
>NZ_BNBO01000056.1 GCF_014655955.1 Kitasatospora indigofera | reverse complement strand
GCCCGCACCCTGCGACAGGCCGCAGGGCCCCGCAGGGTGCGGGCGCGGCCGTGTCGGCAGCAGGTCAGCAGGCGATCGGCGAGGAGCCCAGGGCCACGTCGTCGTACCAGAGCGTGTCGGTGCCGTTGCCGTAGGCCTCCCAGCCGAGGTTCAGGGTGATCGGCCGCGGAACGGTGGCGCGGCTGAGCCACTGCTGGTCGATGTCCGCGGTGGGGATGCCGTCGTTGTGCAGACCGGGCACCTGCTGGTCGTTCAACCAGGTGTCCATGGACTGCTTGGTGGTGTCCACGGCGGAGCGGATGCAGACCCACTGGTTCACCGGCAGCGGCATGCTCCGAGCGACACCGGTCGGGCTCTGCGCGGGCAGCGTGGCGTCGTCGGACTCGCGGTTCCACTGCAGGGCACCGTTCTGGCCGCCCAGGCGCAGGTGCTTGTTGCCGTTGTTCGCGTCCTCCATGGTGACCATGGCGATGTGGTCGGCCGGCAGCGCGGTGGTGTGGCGCACCCAGTACCGGAGGTAGACCACGGGGCCGACCGGGGAGATGCTCTTGGTGGCGGCCGCGAACACGTGGTTGCAGTAGCCGGCCTGGCCGTTGACCCGCAGCGAGCGGCTGCCGCTGCGGGCGGTCGAGGTGTCGACGGTCACCGCGCCGGTGCCCGAGCAGTCGGGGGCGGCGACGGCCCAGTCACCCGTCAGGCTGCTGCCGCTCTGGTCCTCGAAGCCCGAGCAGACCACGGCACCGGAGCAACCGGTGCCTCCGCCGGCGGTGGAGGTGGGGATGGGGGTGGACGCCGTGGGGGTAGGGGTAGCGGTTGGAATGGAGCTGCCGCTGTTGGTGGGCGTCGGGGAAGTGGTACCGGAACCACCTTGGCAGGAGGCCCCGTTGAAGGCGAAGTCGGTGGGGGTCGGGTTGCTGCCCGACCAAGTGCCCTGCAGTCCGAAGGCCACCGAACCTCCGCTGGCGACAACCCCGTTGTAGCTCAGGTTGCTCGCAGTGACGGTGGTGCCGCTCTGGCTGATCTGCGCGTTCCAGGCCGAGGTCACCTGCTGACTGGGAAACGTCCAGGTCAGCTTCCAACTACTCACTGCAACAGCTGAGTTGGTGACCGACACTTGCGCGGTGAAGCCGCCGGTCCATCCGTTGTCCGCCCATGAGACCTGGCAGGCCGCACTGCCCGCACTCCAGGCCGGGCGCTGACCGAACCCGGCCAGCAGTCCGAGGACCACTGCGAGCACGGCGAACACCGCTCCCGGGCCGAGCCGGCCGCCGCGCGCCCGGGCGTCGCTTGGCATCATGCCTAACCTCCTTACGTCGTCGGTGCGTTGTCGGTTGCTCGTGCGGGTCCCGGGCGGGTCCGCCGCAGGCCACGGCGGCCCCGACCCGGGGCGCGGGGTCACGAGGCGGTGCAGGAGATCGAGCCGGTCGGGAAGTTGTTGCCGGTGGAGTTGGCGGTGAAGCCGAAGGTCGTGCTGGAGTTCGCGGAGATGGTGCCGTTGTAGGCCGCGTTCTTCACCGTCACGTTGCTGCCGGCGGTGGTCAGCGTCCCGTTCCACAGGTTGGTGATCGTGGTGCCGGTGCCCGTCTGCCACTTCAGTGTCCAGGAGCTGATCGGCGCGGAGTTGTGGTTCATCACCTCGACCGATGCCTGGAAGCCGCCGCTCCAGGAACCGACGATGGCGTACGTCGCCATGCAGCCGCTGCTCGGCATCGTGCTGGTGGGCGTCACCGTCGGCGTGGCGGTCGGGGTGGACGTCGGCGTCGCCGTCGAGGAGGAGGTGGGGGTCGGGGTGGATGTCGGCGTCGGCGTCGCGGTCGCCGTCGGGGAGGACGAGGAGGTCGGCAGGTGGATGCCGGTCACCTCGCCGTTACCGCCGTCGAAGACGAGGTCGGAGCAGGAGAAGAAGTTCTCCGGACTGTCCGAGCGCACCCACTGGATGAGCATCTCGGCGGCGCCGCTCCGGCCCGACGGAAGGGTCGTGTTCCAGTGGTAGTGACCGCCGTCGGTGCCGGGGGTGCCCACCTGCGGCGGGTTGGGGACGGTGGCGAGAAGGCTCAGGTCGGCCCAGGCCAGCGGAGTCGTGGGCGACCAGCCCTGCTTGGTCAGGTAGACCCGGAACTCACCCGGGTGCGCGGCCCAGTTGGAGTAGTCGACCTCGATCGTGGCACCGGAGGTGAGGTGCGTCTTGGGCCAGTCGTCACGGGCGGCGTTGTAGGCGGAGAAGTCGTAGGGGGACTTGTTGCCGGCGCTGCACAGGGTGCCGTCCGGGACGTAGCCCTGGCCGCGACCGTTCGCGTTGGAGTCCAGCACGGCGAACCAGTTGTACAGCGGGGTCGTGCCGCTCTGCGCAACGGCGGCCTGGCAGGCCGGGTTGGTCGGCGTCAGCGCACCGGTCCCGGTGAGCCCGTCCTGGTAGCACAGGTACGTACGCGAGCCCGGCACGATTGCCACACCGTGCGCCTGCGCCGGTGCCAGGCCCAGCAGCAGTGCGCAGATCGTTGCGGCCGCGGTTGCGAGGGCCGCGACGATCGAGGAGATCTTGCGTCGTGACATGGAACGTTCACCACCTTGGTGGATGGGGCCCGCCCGTGCCGTCCCGGCCGGGCAAGGCGTCTGGGTGGAAAGATCATGCTCATGCCAGCAGTGGAGGCATATTTGGGAGCGCTCCCACTCTCCAAAGTAGCGGGCTGTCAAGTGTGTGTAAACGGGCGGGTCCGAGGGGGATGGAACGATCAAGTCCTTGAAGGGGAAGGGAGTTGAGACGCCGTTGCTCTGCCGGTCTCGGTGAGCGCCGCCTCGCCCGTGGCGCTCCGGTCGGGTGGCCCCGGACGCCGGGGCCGGCCGAGGGGGCACGCAGGACAACGCCCGGGCGCCGGGGCCGGCGACCGGACGGTCGCCGATGCGGCGGCGACCGGACGCCTTTCCTGCCGGCCCACCCGCCGGGCGCCACCACCCCCGCCGCGACCGACCCTCACGCGGGCCCTCACGCGGGCCCTCGCGCCGAACCGCTGCGCGATCCGGAGGCCCGAGGGCTCGACGCCGAAGTGGGATCGGGGCGAAGACCCTCCAGTCGTGCGTTCGGCTCAGGTGCGCGCGGTGGGGTGGCGGTCGGGAGCGAGGAGCAGGCGATGGCCATGCCGCAGGGTTCGTCCGCGTACTGGTGCCTGGCCGCTTCGCCGACGACGGATGCGAGGGGGCGGGGCGGCTTCCAGGTCCAGCCCAAGCGGTGGGCGGTGGAGCGCACGTTCTCGTGGCTCACCGCCCACCGGCGTTCCGCCCGGGACCACGAGACCAGCCGGGCCCACTCCTGGACGATGATTCGATGGGCCATGATCGGCTTCATGGTCCGCCGACCCACCCGGGGCCGTGCCGCAACGTCCCCACGACCGCTCCTGCGGCAATCCCCGTAGCCAGCCGGCTCACCGGCAACTCACAGGCGGCAGCTCCGGAGCCGAGAGCACGTTGGCAGGCTCCCTCGCCCACTCACCTGCCTCCACCCGCCGGCCGGATCGCCGTCGTGGCGCGGCTCCCCTGTGCGGCGCAGGTCATCCGTCCGGCTCGTCGCGGGGCGGCGGGACCGGTGCGAGACCCGTTGGCGGGCGAAGCCTGCTCCCTGGACGCGGTTGGACCCGCGTCCGGAGGCGTGTGACCGACATGATTGAAGGGTATGCGCACCATCCGGGGCCGTGGCAGGCGTGGGCAGACGGCACGCGTGGAGCAGGTGACCACAATGGTTCAGACCCAGCACGAGGCAACCGAAGCCATGACCTGCGGCGAGTGCCGACGGCCGACCACCTGGAACCCGGCCGGGTTCTGCAGCTGGACCTGCTACGAAGCCCGGCCGCGAGACCCCGAGAGCGCGCCGCCCGCGCTCTCGCACTTCCTCGGGCTCCGCCCGCCCACCGAGCTCGATCGTCCCCGCAATCCCTGAGCGGACCCTGCCCGTCCCGGCGGACAGCCGGAGTGGCGGTCCTGCGATCCACCCGTCAGCCCTGCGTCCGCTTTGCGGTTCGTCCGGGCCCTTCGGGAAAGGCGCTCCCCATGGCACCTGAGTCCGGCAATCACCAGGAACCGGCCGGCGTAGACCCACCGACCGGTCCGCACCCAGGCGAGGATCGGGCGGAATCCCCGGGCCCGAGTCGCCAGGTCGAGCGCGCGGCCCCCGACGAGTTGTCGGACCTGCCGCACGGGGCGTGGTGGGCGGTCCTGCGCCGAACGGGCAAGGAGTTCCTCGCGGACGAACTCCCGGACCGCGCCGCCGCCCTCACCTATTACGGCGTGCTGGCCATCTTCCCCTCCCTGCTCGTCCTGGTCTCGACCCTCGGGGTGATCGGACGAACGGCGACCCAGGGAATCCTGGACAACCTGCAGGACCTCGCACCTGGACCGGCCACGGACCTGCTGCGCGACGCCGTCGGCCAGCTGCAGAACAGCAGCGGCCCCAGCTCGGTGCTGGGCGTGGTGAGCCTGCTGGCAGCCGTGTGGGCCGCATCCGGCTACGTCGGGGCCTTCATCCGCGCCGCCAATGCCGTCTACGACGTCGCCGAGGGGCGCCCGATCTGGAAGGTCACGCCGCTGCGACTCGGCCTCACGGTCCTCCTGATGGTGATGCTCGCGGCGAGCGCGGTCATCGTCGTCTTCACCGGCCCCCTCGCGGACCGTGCCGGCCGGGCTCTCGGCCTGGGCGGAACCGCACTCACGCTGTGGGCCTACGCCAAGTGGCCCGTCCTGCTGCTGCTCGTCGTCGGCATGATCGCGGTGCTCTACTGGGCCGCGCCGAACGTACGGGGACGGGGCCTTCGGTGGATCACCCCCGGCAGTGCCCTGTCGGTACTCATCTGGTTGGCGGCATCGGCCGGGTTCGCTTCCTACGTCGCGAACTTCGCCTCCTACAACAAGATCTACGGCACGCTCGCCGGCGTCATCGTCTTCCTGGTCTGGCTCTGGCTCGCCAACCTCGCGATCCTGCTCGGCCTGGAGTTCGACGCCGAGCTCTCCCGGGCCCGCGCCATCGAAGGCGGCCACCCCGCTGACGAGGAGCCGTACGTGGAGCCGCGCGACACCAGCACCTGGCCGTCCGAATCGGGGCCGGGCTCGACGGCCGAAGGCTGAGACGACCGATCGCCGGGAGCACACCGCTGAAGCGGTCGGCGGCACAGCTCCCCCGGCCCCGTAGGGTCGCAGAGGGTCGTCCGGCGGGCGGACAGGTCGTTGCCGCCTCACCGCGGCGGGGACCGTCGGGCACACGGTGGTTCACCGTGCCCCTCGCAGGACCGGGGCCCGAGGAAGACCCGAACGGCCGGGGGCAGGAACCGTTCCCCGCTCCTTCCGGCGCTGCTCGGAAACACCGAACGCCACGCCGGGAACGCTCTCCACCGCAAGCTCGACGACGCCGCCGCGCTACGTGATCGGAGCCACGGTGTCACCCAGGAGAACCTGCCGTACCGGACCGCTGGGGCTCGGCGCCGAGGCCACCCTCTCGCATGCCCGGCCGCAGGTGGCCCGCCGGCCGCTTCCGGGCCCGCCCGCACCCTGGAGTCACCATGGACAGCCCGTTCGACACCTTCACCGCTCTCCTGGACCCCCCGGTCCACGTCGTCACGGCCGCGGACGGCGCGGAACTCGGCGGGTGCCTGGTCGGCTTCGCCGGGCAGTGCTCGATCGATCCACCCCGGTTCGTCGTGTGGATCTCCAAGGCGAACCACACCTTCGGGGTCGCCTCCCGGAGCGACACCCTGGCCGTCCACCTGATCCCCCAGAACCGCCCTGAGCTGGCCGAACTGTTCGGTGGCCGGAGCGGCGACAGCGTCGACAAGTTCGCGGGCGTCGCCTGGACGGTGGGACCCTCCGGAGTACCCCTGCTGACCGATGCGGAAGCCTGCTTCGTCGGCCGCGTCATCGACCGCGCCGACTGGGGGGACCACGTCGGCTTCCTCCTCGAACCGGTCGGCGGGCGCACACCCCGCACCGGGACCGCCGCCCCGGACACCTCCCTGACCTTGCACGACGTCACCGACATCAAGCCCGGCCACCCGGCATGAAGCCCGACACGAGTGACCGGGGCACGCGCCCGCAGACAGCACGGGACGAGTCCGGCGGAACGGGGACGACCGACGGGCGTGACGAGACGCCCCAGGAACGTGCCGACCGGGTGTGGAGCGAGATGCTGCAGGAGGTCCGGGTCTCCCAGACCGGCGCGCAGATCCTGTTCGGCTTCCTGATCAGCGTCGCCTTCATGCCCGCTTCGCAGCCCTGCCCGACTTCGACAAGCACCGGTACGTCGCCGCCGTGGTCCTCGGCGCGATCGCCACCGGAGTGCTCGTCGCCCCCGTCGCCTTCCACCGCTTCCTCGCCGGCCGCGACATGAAGCCCGAGCTCATCCGCGTCGCAGGCCGTCTCATCTCCGTCGGCCTCGTCACCCTGCCGCTGACCATCACGGCCGCGCTCCTGCTGCTCCTGCGGACCGCAACGGGCAGCCCGGCCGTCGCCTGGGTGCTCAGCGCCGGCGTCCTGCTCTGGTTCACCACCACCTGGCTCCTGCTCCCCCAGCTCGTCCTCCACCGCGCCGCCGCACGGCACCGGGGAGAAGGGCGTCGCGGCGGCCCCGAGGCGGCGCACCGGGACCGGAAGGACGCCGGACGACGAGCAGGACGGTGAGGGTTGCCGGGCGCACCGCCGCCCGCTGCCGGGAACGGCCGGGCGGTGCGGGCGCTACCGCTCCGGGTGCGTGAGGTTGATGCCCGTGGCGGGGTCGAAGACGTGGATGCGGGAGGCGTCGAGCCACAGGTCGAGCGGGCTGCCCTCGGCGGCGCGGGTGGCGGGGCTGAGCCGGGCAACGATCCGGTGGCCCTGCATCCCGGTGTCGGCGCGCCCGGAGTCCGCCGCCAGCTCGGCCAGTTCGGCCGTGCCGGCCGGACCGCCCTCCTCGGTGAAGTGGACGTAGACGTCGGAGCCGACGGACTCCCGGACGTCGACCGTGGCCGAACAGGTGTGGCCGGTGTGGCGTTCGTCGACGAGAGCTGCGTCCTCGAAGTCCTCGGGCCGGATGCCGACGATGAGGTCGCGCGGGACGTCCCTGCCCTCCAGCCGGCGGCGGACGCGGTCCTCCAGCGGCAGGTCGCCGAGGGAGGTCCGCAGACTGCCCTGTTCCAGCGTCGCGGCCAGGAAGTTCATGCCGGGCGAGCCGATGAACCCGGCGACGAAGAGGTTGACGGGTTCGTCGTAGAGCTCCTGGGGCGTGCCGACCTGCTGGACGACGCCGCCGCGCATCACCACCACGCGGTCGCCCAGGGTCATCGCCTCGACCTGGTCGTGCGTCACGTAGACGGTGGTGGTGCCCAGTCTGCGCTGCAGGGCCGCGATCTGGGTGCGCATCTGCACCCGGAGCTTGGCGTCGAGGTTGGAGAGCGGCTCGTCCATCAGGAAGGCCTTCGGGTCCCGGACGATGGCCCGGCCCATCGCGACGCGCTGACGCTGGCCGCCGGAGAGGTTGGCGGGCTTGCGGTCGAGGTGCTGGGTGAGGTCGAGGATGCGGGCGGCCTCCTCGACCTTGGCGTTGATGACGGCCTTGTCGGCCTTGGCGAGCCTGAGCGCGAAGCCCATGTTGTCGCGGACGTTCATGTGCGGGTAGAGGGCGTAACTCTGGAACACCATGGCGATGTCGCGGTCCTTGGGCGCACGGTCGTTGACCACCTGGCCGTCGATCCGCAGGGTGCCCTCGGTGATGTCCTCCAGCCCGGCGATCATGTTGAGGGTCGTGGACTTGCCGCAGCCCGAGGGGCCGACCAGGATGACGAACTCGCCGTCGGCGATGGTGAGGTTGAAGTCCTGGACGGCGAGGGCGCCGTCCGGGTAGCGCTTGGTGATGCCCTCTAGGACGATCTCGGCCACGGTCTGCCTTCCTGGTCCGCCCGGGCGGGCGGGCTCAACCCTTGACTGCGCCGGCGGTGAGGCCGGCGACGATGCGGCGCTGGAACAGCAGGACGAAGATCACGATCGGCACGGTGATCACCACGGCGGCCGCGGCGATCGAGCCGGTCGGCTGCTGGAACTGCGAACTGCCGGTGAAGAACGCGATCGCCGCCGGGACGGTGCGTGCCGCCGTGGTGGAGGTCAGCGAGATCGCGAACAGGAAGTCGTTCCAGCAGAAGATGAACACCAGGATGCCGGTGGTGAAGACACCGGGCGCGGCGAGCGGGGCGATCACCAGCCGGAACGCCTGCCAGGGGGTGGCGCCGTCCACCTTGGCGGCCTTCTCCAGATCCCACGGGATCTCGCGGAAGAAAGCGGACAGGGTGTAGATGGCGAGCGGCAGCGAGAAGGTCATGTAGGGGATGATCAGCCCCACCCAGGTGTCGAAGATGCCCAGCACGCGCTCGATGTTGAACAGCGGCGACACCAGCGAGATCGGCGGGAACATCGCGATCAGCAGCGACATGCCGATCAGCAGCCGCTTCCCGGGGAAGCGCAGCCGGGCCACCGCGTAAGCGGCCATCGTGCCGAGCACCACGGCGATGGTGGTGGCGATCACCGCGATGCCGATCGAGTTGATCAGGGCGCGGGTGAACTCCGAGGTCTGGAAGATCCCGTGGTAGTTCTCCCAGGTCCACTTGCGGGGGACGAAGTTGCCGTCGCTGAGCGTGCTCGGGTCCTTGAAGGACAGGGCGACGATCCACCACACCGGGAACAGGGCGTAGAGCACCACCAGGACGTTGACGACGCCCCATCCGGTGAGGGTCCTGTTGCGGTGGGACATCATCGCCGCTCCGGTTCGCCGCCCGGCGCTGCCGCGCCGAAGATCTTGATGAAGACGAAGGCGATGGCCGCCACGCACAGGAAGATCAGCACCGAGATCGCCGACCCGATGCCCAGGTTGAGGGCGGTGAAGAGGTTGTCGTAGCCGAGGATGGACACCGAGCCGGTGTCGTTGGAGCCGCCGGTCAGGACGTAGATGTTGTCGAAGATCCGGAATGCGTCGAGGGTGCGGAACAGCAGCGCGACCAGGATCGCGGGTTTCATGAGCGGCAGGATCACCAGCCGCAGCCGCTGCCAGAAGGTGGCGCCGTCGACCATCGCCGCGCGCACCGTCTCGCCCGGGACGAGCGCGAGGCCGGCGAGCAGCAGCAGCGCCATGAACGGGGTCGTCTTCCAGACCTCGGCCAGGATGATCAGCCCGATGGCCTGCCACTGGTCGGTCAGCGGCGCGCTGCCGGCGGGCAGCAGTGCGGCCAGGTATCCGGTGCCGGGTGTCCAGGCGTACTGCCAGGAGTACGCCGCGACGACGGTGACGATGCCGTAGGGGATCAGGACCGCGGTGCGGACGGTGCCCCGGCCGAAGATCGCCCGGTGCATCACCAGCGCCAGCGCCATGCCGAGCACCAGTTCGACGGCGACCGACACCACCGTGATGAGCACCGTCACCCAGAGCGCCTGCCACCAGAAGGGCGAGGTCAGCACGGCCCAGTAGTTGCTGAACCCCACCCAACGGGCCTGCCCCGGGAACCGCAGGTCGTAGCGCTGCAGCGAGAGATAGATCGCGTAGGCGATCGGATAGGCGGTGACCGCGACCATCACGATCACGGCGGGCGCGCAGAGCAGCAGGCCCAGCCGGCGTTCCTGCCGGGCGCCCTCGGACAGCCCGGCGCGGCCCTGCCGGCCGGCCGCGGTGGGCGCGCCGGATGCGGCGGGCGTGGAGGCGGAGGTGGTCACGGGATCAACCCCTTGGAGCCGAGTGCGTCCTCGATCTGCCCCCGGAGGTCGGCGACCGTGCTCTCGGGCTTGATCGCGGCCGGCGGCGAGAGGGTGTGCGAGATGGCGATCGACACGTTCTGGTAGGCGGGTGTCTGCGGCCGGACGCTGGCGGTGTCGAGTGCGGCCAGCACATCGGCGGCGAAGGGGTAGCTCTCGGTCAGTTCCGCGGCCTGGTAGAGGCTGCGCAGCGAGGGCGGCAGGCCGCCTTTGAGCGCGTTGGCCAGTTGGTTCTCGCGGTCCCTCAGGCAGAGGGTGGCCTCGAAGGCGAGGTCGGGGTGCTTGCCGTAGGCGCCGACCGCGAGGTCGATGCCGCCGATCGTCACCGTGGCCGGCCGGTCCGCCGTGACCCCGGGGTACGGCGCCCATTTGAAATGCTGGAAGAGTTCGGGCTGGTTCGCCTTCATCGACGGGTAGACGAAGGGGTAGTTCAGCTCGAACGCGGCCGTGCCGGACTCCATGGCGAGCCGGTTCTGGTCCTCCATCTGGTTGGGCAGCGACGGGTCGGCCGCGGCGGAGCGGGCGGTGTCCCGCATAATCCCGGCGGCGACGACGGCCGGCGGCCCGAGCGAGGGCGCCTGCGCGTCCGGTGTGAGGATGGTGCCGCCGGCGCTGGTGACCAGCGTGTTGAACCAGACCGTCAGCCCCTCGTACTGGGCCCCCTGGATCTCCACGTAGTGCGGTTTCCCGGCCTTCGCCAAGGCATCGGCCTGGGCCAGCATCTCGGCCCAGCTCCGGGGCGGCGTCGGCACCAGATCGTCGCGGTACCAGAGCAGTTGGGTGTTGGAGTTGTAGGGGGCGCCGTACAGCTTGTCCTTCCAGGTGGCGGTCTGCACCGCGGCCGCAAGGGTGTCGGCGGTCGCCTGCTCCTTCACCGGTCCGGTCCACTCGCGGATCCAGCCGGCCTCGGCGAACTCCGCCGGCCAGGTGACGTCCAGGCCGATGATGTCGACCCCGGCGTCGTGCGCGGCCAGTCGGCGGACCAACTGCTGACGCTGCCCGTCGGCGGTGCGCGGCAGCTTGTTGTAGTGGATCACGTACCGACCGCCCGAGGCCTGGCCGCAACGGTCCGCGGCCTCCTGGAGGGCACCCGAGTCGTCCGGGAAGTTGTACCAGTTCAGCGCCACCGGGCCGCTGCCCCCGCTGCTCCCGCAGCCCACGAGGACGGAGGCGAGTACCGGTAGCGCGGCCACGGCGGTCAGCCACCGCGAGCGGAGATTCGGGCCCCTGGGCATCGCACTCCTGCTGTCGGTGGCGACGGATGACCTCACGGTACGAAGGAGGACGCCGTCGCTGTGGGTGACGCTCCGCCCTCGGCGCGACGTCAGCCGGACGGCCCAGCCCGATCACACGGCGTCGGGAAACAACCGGGCGGGGCCTGCGACGACCGACCGGGTCGTGCCGCTCCACCGGCCCGGGACGGAGGCGGACGGAAGACCTCCGCGCAGGAGGGTTGGCGGGCGGCGGGCCGGACAGAAGCCGAACACAGCCATGGCGTGGCCAGGTGAGGAGGCGCGACGATGGAGCGACTGAACGTGCCCTTGATCCGAGGCCTGGGCGAGGGCCTGGTGATCCCCGCCGAGCAGGTGACGGCACTCCTGCGGGGGCTGGCGGACCAGAGCCGGCACTGGACCGCCGCGACGGACTCCGAGCTGGACACCCCGACGGTCACAGCCGTCGCGTCCGTCCTGCGCAACATCGCCGATCAGATCGACGTGGAATGCATCGACTTCGTGTCGACCGAACCACCGCCGTGAGCGACCACGGCGGGGCGCTGCCGCGAGGATGCGGGCCGCCCGGCCTACCACCACGCACCCGGTGGCCCCGCGGAGGACCGGGGCCGGTGCTGCGGACCCTGGTGGACGGCATCGCGGAGAGCTGGCTCGACTCCGTCGCGGCGCTGGAGGAGGCCGTGGACGACGTCGACCCGGAGGGCGACGTCCCGGGCAGCTCGCAGGAATCCCGCGCCCGGCCCCGGAACAACGACGGGACCGCCCGTCGGATCCACCGTCTCCGACGCCAGATCCTCCGGCTGCGACGGGTCGTCGCACCGGCGGCCCTGGCCCTCCGGCAGAACGGCGACGACGGGGACGAGGAGGCCGCCCGGTGGCGCGAAACGGCGGACCTGCTGCGGCACGGCCTCGCCCGGTTGGACACGCTGCTGCAGCTCCTGGACAGCGCGCACGACGCCCGGATGGCGGAGATCGGCGTGGCACAGAACAACGACATGCGCCGGATCAGCGCCATCGCCGCGCCGATCGCCGTGCCGACCATGGTGGCGGGGGACTACGGGATGAACTTCGACCAGATGCCGGAACTCGCCTGGCGCTTCGGGTACCCCTTGGTGGTGGGCGTGACGTTCATGGTCTGCGCGGGACTCCGGATCCACCTCCGGCGCCGGGGGTGGCTGTGAGCCGCCGGGTCCGGCCCCAGGACTACGGTGGCGGGATGGACGAAGTGCGGCGAGCGGACGACGAGGCACCCGCGACGGTGCCGCATCCCGTGGCGCGGGTGGCCCTGGCGGCCGGCGGGGGCGTCCTCGTCCTGGTGGGCGTGGCCCTGCTGGTGCTGCCCGGCCCCGGGTTGCTGCTGGTGTTCGCAGGCTTGGTCCTGCTGTCCCGTGCCGTCCCCTCCCTGGCCCGGTACGTCGAGCCGGTGCGGGCCCGGGCGATGCAAGGGGCCGAGGCCGGCGTCGCCTCTGGGTGGCGGATCGCCGGATCGGTGCTGGCCGGCCTCGGCCTGATCGGCGCCGGTGTGGCGTGGGGGCTGCTGCCGTGGGTGCCCTTCGCGGGCTGGAGCACCGGCTCCGGCCTGATCCTGTCGGGCGTCGTGCTGCTGGTCCTGCTGGCCTGGAGCCACCGCCGGGTCCACGGCGGGCGCACGCGGCGGGCCTGAGCGGTCCGTCCGAGGCTTCACCGCACCGACGTCGCCATGGGGCCCCGCCCGCTCGGACAGGGTGTGACCTGGCCGGGCCAAGGACGAGATCAGGCAGTACGGCGGCCCCGTCTGAGCGGCGGACCGCCGCGCGAGCACGGCCGTGGGCCGCCACCTGGGTGGTAACGGCCCACGGCTGTGTGTGCGGGTTCCGGCCGCAGAACCGGCTGCAGGCTCTACAGGGGTGTCCCACCGGTGGCGTTGACGATCTCGGCGGTGATGCAGCCCGCTTCCTGCGAGGCCAGGAACACGTACGCCGGAGCCATCTCGGCCGGCTGCGCCGGACGTCCGAGCGGAGACTGCCTTCCGAACTCGGCCACCTTCTCGGCGGCCATGGTCGCGGGGATGAGCGGCGTCCAGACAGGTCCCGGCGCGACGGCATTGACCCGGATCCCCTCCGGCGCCAGCTGCTGGGCCAGGCCTTGGGTGAAGGTGACGACGGCGCCCTTGGTGGTGGCGTAGTCCAGCAGGTGCGGGCTCGGCCGGTAGGCCTGCACGGACGCCGTGTTGATGATGGACGCCCCGGGGCGCAGATGCGGCAACGCCGCCTTGCACAGCCAGAAGAGGGCGTACAGGTTGGTCTTCATCACCCGGTCGAACTGCTCGGTGCTGATGGCCGCGAGCCCCTCGGGCCGGGACATCTGGTAGGCGGCGTTGTTGACCAGGATGTCCAGGCCACCCAGGGCCTCGACGGTCCGGGTGACCAGGTCCGCGCAGAACTGTTCCTCGCGGAGATCGCCCGGCACCGCGAGCGCGCGCCGACCGGCCCCCTCGACCAGCCGGGCCGTCACGCCGGCGTCCTCCTCCTCGGCTGCCAGATGACAGAACGCCACATCGGCACCCTCTCGGGCGAACGCGAGCGCCACGGCCCGCCCGATGCCGGAGTCCCCTCCGGTGATCAGCGCCCTTCTGCCGACGAGTCGGCCGCTGCCGCGGTAGCTGTCCTCGCCGTGGTCGGGTTCGGGATCCATCCGGGCACCGGACCCGGGGTGGGGCTGGCTCTGCTCGGCGAAGTCAGGGCGGGGGTACCGGCCCGCCGGGTCCTGCGGGGTGAACTGGTCGGTGGGCATGTCTCTCCTTCGTCGGGGCCCGCCGTTATTTCGACCCCCGGGGCCGCTCCGGAACGCGCCGCGCGGTGGGGACGGCCCGAACCCGGTCGGTGGCGGCCGCCGGGCATCTTCAGGGGGCACGGGGGCGTCGGGCCTGACCGTTTCCAGTCGCTCGCCGTCTCCGGTGAGGTGTCAGAGCTCCCGGAGGGCCGGGAGCAGGGACTTCTCGGCCCATTCCAGGAACGGGCGCTGGGCGTCCCCGCCGATCTGCACCAGGGCGACCTCGGTGAACCCTGCGTCCGTGAAGGCCCTCACCGCCTCTACGAAGGGGGCGACGTCCGGGCCGCAGGGGATGGCCGCGGCGACGTCCTCGGGCCGCACGAACTTGCTCGCCGCGGCGAAGGCGCTCGGACCGGGAAGTTCGGCATTGACCTTCCAGCCGCCGCCGAACCAGCGGAACTGATCGTGGGCGCGGGCGACGGCGGTGTCACGGTCGGCGTCGTAGCAGACGGGGAGCTGACCGACCCGGGGCTTTCCGGCGCCGCCGTGCCGGTCGAAGGACTCCAACAGGGCCCGGTCCGGTTCCACCGCGATGACCAGGTCGGCGAGTTCGCCGGCGATGGCGCAGGACTGCTCGCCGGAGACGGCGATGCCGATCGGCGGGGCAGGCTCGGGGACGTCCCACAGGCGCGCGGACTCGACGTTGAAGTGCCTTCCCCGGTGGTTGACCCAGCCGCCGGCAAAGAGGTCCCGAATGATTCCGACGGCCTCCACCAGCATCTCCTGCCGGACGTCGGCCGGCTGCCAGCCCCCGCCCACCACATGCTCGTTCAGGTTCTCACCCGAACCCAGCCCGAGCCGAAAGCGGCCTTCGGAGAGCAGTTGGACCGTCGCGGCCTTCTGTGCGACCACCGCCGGGTGGTAGCGCATGGTGGGGCAGGTGACGTAGGTCATCAGGGGGATCCGTCGGGTCGCCTGCGCCGCCGCGCCCAGGACGCTCCACACATAGGGCGCGTGACCCTGTTCCTGCAGCCAGGGCGAGTAGTGGTCGGAGGCGACGGAGAAGTCGAAGCCGACCTGTTCGGCCAGCACCACGTCCTCCACCAACTGTCGGGGGCCGCAGTGCTCGCTCATCATCGTGTAGCCGATGTCAACCATGCCGGGCGCCTGCCCGGGGATGTTCGGGACGAAACGGGACCATCCGGTGGATTCCCCTACCTCGGCCTCCCGGCACCAGCACCTGGCCGGCCGGGCCGGCCTGCCCGCCGGGGCCGTCCGGGCGCCCGGAGGTGCCGAACGGACGAGATCATGATGATCCCGCAAGGTGCCGTCAGGTGGTGGGGCTGTCCGGGACGACCGCAGGAGGACCGGGGTCGACGGGGAAGACCTGGTCGGCGCCGGTGATCTCCAGCACTCGGGCCACCGCAGGGGTCGGCCGGGCCAGATGGACCACCGTGCCCTGACGTTCGGCGTCGATACGGGCCTGCAGCAGGGCGTTCAGGCCGGTGGAGTCGCAGAACGTGAGGCCGCCGAGGTCGATCACCAGCTTGGGCGGGGCGGGCCGTACCGCCAGGGCGCGGTGCAGCACGGTACGCAGGCCTGGGGCGCTGTCGTAGTCGAGTTCGCCGGTGACTTCGACGACCGGGCCGGCGGGGCTGTCCCGGTCGGCCGTGGTGAACCGGGCTGCGGCACTGTCGGTCATCGTTCAGATCGCCCGCTCAGTGATTGCATGGGACAACCGTACTTGTCAGGAGCGGTCCTGCCTACACCGAGGGGTCGCGCTGCCGTGTCCGCCGGACGGGTGGCTGGTCGTCGGCGTGTCGCGGTGCAGCGGGGCGCTCCGGACAGCGGATCGGGCAGGGTGTCGGTGTGTCCGAGCGTCGCAACCGTCGTCGTAGCCGTCTTCGGTCCCTGGGCCTGCCCGTCGAGCGGGTGGAGCAGCGGGCCGCACCGGAAGCCGGGAGCGGCCCGGTGCGGCCGGTGCCAGGTCCTGCCCGGCCCCGCGTGGCGCAGCCGGGGCCGGGCAGGACCGTCGGAGGCGGGGAGGGCGCCGCGGCGGCCCCTGGCAACTGTTGTGCGGCCGTACGCAGTCGTGAGGTACGCAGCAGTGGCGGCGTGATCCTGTGGACGCGACACGCTCCCGGCTGCCCCGTCTGGTCGGCGCGTTGAGCGACCGGCCCCTGCGCCGCACGTGGCGGCCCGGGACGTCGCGGCGCCGGCCTCCACGGAGGAGGGTGCATCACATGCCTTCATGCCCCTGACCCCTCGCGCTCCCGGTGTCAGGGCAAGGGCACGGCTTCGAGGCACGGGTGCGTGGGGCCGTACTCCGCCGGCAGCGTGAGGATTTCCGCGACGGCGCCGGTGATCCGGAATCGGTGGTTGCCGGTGCTGTCCTCGTAGACCGGTTCGTGGGCCGAGCCGGTCGGTGCGATGGACGATCACCGTCCGTGCTGTGGCGTGACCGCCCGGTGTGCCCGGCAGGGCGACGGCGTAACGGCGGCATGTGTCCATGGCGTGCTACCCGGGTGAGAGGTGGGGCCGGGGCGGCCACGAGCGGCGGTCGGCGCTCGGCCCGCGCCCCGGCGGTGGGGCGGCCGGGGCACGGCCGGTGCCGTCGTCGCGGAGCGGGCGGCCGGCGACGGGGGCACAGGACAGCCGTCGCAGAAGTCGGTGGCAGTGGGATCGGCGGACGGCGGCGCGGGTCGTGGCAGTCGTCCGTCCTGTGGCGACGGTCACGGATCAGGGCGTTTCGTCGCGATGTGCCGCCGTGGGGGCGGAGTGAACAGGTCGGCGGTCTCGGTGAGGGTCAGCAGGTACCGCACCTGGGGACTGGCGTCGGTGATCGTCACGGCGTGCCCCTGGTCCCGTGCCTGCAGGCGCAGGCGCAGAAGCGTGTCGAGACCGCAACTGTCGCAGAACTCGACATCGGACATGTCGATGTCCAGGCCGGTGCCGCCGCGCGTCAGGGCCCGCGCGAGAACGTGACGGAGTGGGTCGGCGACGTCCATGTCGATCTCGCCCTTCAAACGCGCCCGGAGACGGCCGCCCGTGGTGGTGAAGCCGACCGTGAGTCGACCGGCCGGACGCCGGGGCGCAGGGCCGTCCCAGGACGACTCGACGGCAACGGCGTCGATGTCACCGGTGGGCGGAGCAGGGCGAAGGCGGGTGGTGCGCAGGTCCTCGGACATGGTCACTCCCCGAAAAGGCTGAGGACGAAGACCCTTCAAGGATGACCCGCACCATCGTTCACGTCAACAGATACGTGAAACGGCATTCGTGTGTGGTGACAGGTGAATCCATGCTCCTAGGATGGACACATGGCATCCGATGAAGCCGGCACGAGAAGCGGTTGGACGTTCGTGACCAATCACGCCCGGGTGCTCGCCGCCATCGCGCGCAACCCGGGTGTCCGGCTGCGGGACATCGCGCTGGAGTCCCAGCTCACCGAACGTGCCGTCCAGGGAATAGTGACCGATCTCGAACAGGGCGGCTACCTCACCCGCGACCGCGTCGGTCGCCGCAACCACTACCGCATCACTGCCGGCACCCGGCTGCGCCACCCCGCCGAGGCCGGACTGAGCGTGGAAGCGCTCCTGGACCTGCTCGCCCCCACGCACCGCACCGACAGCCAGGGCCCCACGACCACGCCGAAGGACGTCCGGGCCAAGCCGGACAAGGGCGAACCGGAGCCGCCGGCGGCCGACAACCAGGCGCCCTGACACCCGGGTGTTCGGCTGTTCGGCTGTTCGGCTGTTCGGCGCAGCTGCGGTTCCCTGCCGGTCCCGGTCACGGACGACGGCGCCGGTCCCTGACCGGGGCGGCGTCCTCCGGCCGAGGGGACGCCGGTGCCCCAGCGGCGGTCGCAGCCGAACCGGCGCCTGACGCCGGGGCGCTCGAAGCGCCGCCCTCCGGCCCGCTCGCCACCGCGGCCGCTCCCCCGGCCTCCTCGTCCTGCGGCATCAGGCCCAGGGCCTGCAGGAGGAGACGGCAGTCGTCCGCGTCGTGGGCGTAGGCGGCCACCACCGCGAACGCCCTGCGAGCCACCGGGCCCGGAACCGGCAGCATCTCACCGGTCGCCGGTTCCACCGTGTCGATGAGCGTCTGCAGGTCACGAGAGCGGGCCACGGAAAACACCCCCTGGCGATCAAACGCGGCCGGGTGGCCTTCCAGCTTACGACTCCGTCATACCGCCGGGCCGACCAACAACCGGTCGGGGCCGCAGGGGCCGGGGCAGGGTCGGAGCCCGCCGCTCCCCACGTCCTCGGCCACCGCCCGCGTCCGCTCGCCGCGGAGGGTGAGCGGTTACTCGGCCGGCGGCAGGAGCGGTCCCAGCGGTCCCAGGTCAAGGTTGAGATCCTGCATCGTCAGGCCGTACCGGTCGCAAAGCTCGGACATACGCTCGTGCAGGGCCATGAGCGTGACTCCCAGGTCCTCCTCCTGGTCCTCGGTGAGATCGCCGGCCTCGACACGGTGGAGCGCCTGGCGTTCCATGAGCTGACGCAGGAGTTCGACGAGGGTGAGGACGAGCTTCATGAGGTCCCGTTCGACCGTCTCGGGGTCGGTGGTGATCCGGCGCGGGATCCGTCGCGGCGCACCGGGGCCCACCGGCGGACTGTCGTGCGGGGTGGCCGGCAGGAGGCGGAACGCGCGGGCGGCGGCCTGAGCGACCTCCTCGAAGCGGTCCGGCCGACCGGAGGGCTCGGCGGTCATGGCGTTCCCGTCGGCCCGCCAGGACCGGCGCCGGGCCAGGGGGCGGGATTCCGTTCGCTGACCGACACGATGAGGGCACGCAGCGAGATCCGGACGAGGTCGATGTCGGCGATGGACAGGACGAGGTCGCCGGTGAGGACGACTCCACCACTGAGCAGGCGGTCCAGCAGGTCGATGAGGGCGACCTGCCGCTGGGGCAGGGGGTCACCGGATCGGGCCGGGACGGCGTCCGGAGGGTTCACGGTGCGTCCTCGTCCGGGTCGGGGAGGGTGGCGAAGGAGTAGGGCGCCCAGGGACCGGTGACGTCGACGTGGACCCCGGTGAGGCCGTCGGTGGCGTGCGTGGCCTCAATACGGAACGCGTCGGCGTGGGCGGCGGGTACGAGGTAGGCGTCGTTGCTGACGTTCGTCCCGGGGCCGGTGGCGAGCTCGCCCTCCTGGATGCGGTGGCGGGCGCGTTGGACCGCGTGGGTCCGGGCGATCGCCTCGATGCGTCCCGCCGCCTCTTCGGCTGCCTGACGGGCAGCGTCGCGGATGTCCTGCTCGGCCCGCCGGTGGCGCAGGTAGGCACGTCCCGGGCTGAGCGTCGGGTCGGGTGCGGGCGCCGAGGCGGGTGCGGTGCCGGACGCGACGTCGAGGTAGATCTTGACGCCGAGCTCCACATGGCCGTCCAGCTGCTCCAGTGTTCCCAGCAGCAGGTCATGCCGGTCGTCGAGCATGGCGCGCACGCGGTCGTCGTCGAGGTAGACCGTGGCCAGACGCAGTGGAAGGACGGTGCTGTGTGCCGCGGTGGCCTCGACGACGTGGTGGTGTGCCCGGGCAAGTGCTTCCAGCCAGGCGAGGTCCTCCAAGTGCCGGCGCAGGGCCGCCTCACGGAAGTCGTCCTCGGGAACGGGGCTGGCGACCGCCACCAAGGCGCTGTCCCGGGCAGGCGGCACGAGGTGCACGGGTGAGCCGGTGACTCCTTCGACGGCGTGTGTCGCCTGTGCCAGGGCGACGGAGTGCCGGGCGACGGCATAGACGTAGGTGAGCGGCCCCGCGGTCATGCGTCACCTCGGGCGGGCCGGGTCGCCGGACGTTTCGGACGTGCCGTGCGACGTGGCGCGACCCCTTCCTCCGGTTCCTCGACGGGGGGCAGGGCGGCGTCGGCACGCAGTGCCTCGATCTGCTCGCGCAGGCGCCGGTTCTCCTCCTCCAGCGAGGGGGCCGCGTGGGCGCGGGAGGAGAGCGAGGGGTCGTGTTCCCACCAGTCGATGCCCATCTCCTTGGCCTTGTCGACCGAGGCGATGAGCAGACGCAGCTTGATGGTGAGCAGTTCGATGTCGAGGAGGTTGATCTGGATGTCGCCGGCGATCACGATGCCCTTGTCGAGGACGCGCTCCAGGATGTCCGCGAGATTGGCGGAGGAGGGTTGGTTGTACGGCGAAGCCGACCGGGAGGGGAGGGAGCCGAGACGGTTGGCTATGGGGTCTGTCACGGTGTGCTGCCCTCCGTTCGCGGTCGGCGGTCACTGGCCGGTCTGCCGGGCGTGGGCCGTGATCTCGTCGAGGCGGTCGAGGAGTTCGTCCTCGCGGCGGTCGAAGGTCTCTTCGTCGATCTGTCCGGCCAGGAGGGCCTTCTCCAGGTCGGCGAGTTCTCGTTCGACCGGCGCGGGGTCGTAGTACTCGTTCTCGGCGGTCTCGACGACGCGTTCCAGCACCCAGAGGGTGCCGCGCACGGGCGCCAGCGGGAAGGTGAGGATCTGGGTGAGCAGGCCCATGGGTTCGCGCCTTTCAGACGAAGCTGTAGGCGGGCAGGGGGCCGTGGAGCCGGAAGTCGAACTCGGTGCCGAGTTCGTTGATGAGGCCCTTCTCGGCGGTGAGGAACAGCTCCCGGTGGGCCTCGTCCACCAGGAAGGAGGCGTTCAGGAAGTCGTCTCCGGTCGGCTCGGAGATGCGCTCCTGGCGGGCGTGGGGACGCAGTGCCTCGATGATGCCGGAGGCCAGGGCGTGGTGGCGGGCCAGGACTTCCTGGGCGACGAGTTCGCCGAGAGCCAGCGGCAGGTCCGGGCTGCCGCTGCCGGCCTTGATGTCGTCGTTGAGCTGTCGTGCCTCGGGCGACTCCCGCAGGATCTCCCCGAGCAGGACGTCCTCGGCGATGGCGGCCTTGAGGTGGTACTCGGCGCAGCCTTCCAGTTCGGCCAGGCGCTGGACGTACTCGTCCCGGCGCTGTTCGAGGGCGGCGCGCACAGCGTCGTCGTCGGGCGCGGTGAGGCCGAAGCGCAGGGGCAGGACGGTGCCGTCGGCCATGAGGCGTTCCTGGACGGCCTGGTGGGCGATGAGGTCACGGCGTTTGGGTCGTAGCTCCTCCGGCGCGTCGCTGACGACGGCGCACAACGGTCCGGCGCTCACGGTGCGCAGCGCGGTCGGGTCGGGACCGACGCCGGTGAGGCCGTCGAGGTTGCGCGGGTGCCCGGCGGCGGTGATCGAGTAGACGTAGACGCTCATGTCACTCCTCCCGTCGCCTGGTGGGCCGGCGGGTGGTGGGCCGTGTGCGTTTCGGTGCGGGCTCCTTCTCCTCCTCCTTGTCCTCGTCCTTGTCGCGGCCCAGCTGGAGGGTGTCGGAGATGGCTTCGACGGCGCCGCTGAGGGCGCCCTTGCTCTTGCCCTTGGCGCCGCCTTCGGTGACCTCTCCGACGATGTCGGTGAGTTGGGTCGGGGCCTTGCGTCCGGCTTCCAGGTCGAGGCGGTTGCACGCCTCGGCGAAGCGCAGGTAGGTGTCGACGCTGGCGACCACGATACGGATGTCGATCTTGAGGATCTCGATGCCGACCAGGGACACCCGGATGAAGACGTCGATGACCAGGCCGCGGTCGAGGATCAGTTCGAGGATGTCGTAGAGGTTGCCGGTGCTCCCGCCGCGGGACACAGCGGCTGAACCTTGTGGCACCACGGTCATGGTGCCTCCCTTCGCCGGCCCGCTGTCGTGGCGGGAGCGGGAATGCGTTCGCTCCGGCACGGCGCGGGGTTGTCAGGTGCGGCGGTCGATCTGTCCGCGCGTGTAGCGGCGGATCCGCTCGTAGGACAGCAGTTCGCCCGCCTTGTCGAGGGTCACCCGGTAGGTGCCCAGCACGCTGGTCGTCTCGGGGATCCGTTCCAGCTCGACCACCTCCACGTCGGCCTGCCAGCCGTCTTCGGTGGGCTTCAGCGCCGACACCGACTCGGGGACCCGGCCGAGGAGTTCCGCCAGTTGCTCGGCGGCGTTGCGCATGGCGCGCGCCGCGGAGAGGCGGCGTCGGGGGCGGGTCGGCGTCTCGCCCTCCGGAGTACCGGCGGCGGCCCGCCGGGGCGCCGGGTGCGCACCGCCTGCGGACCCGGCCGACCTGCGAGGCCTCGCGCCGTCCTCCGTGCCTGCGGCCATGTTCCTTCTCCGATCCGGAGACCACGCACTGCGCCGTGCCGGATGCGCCCACACAAGATATGTCCTCATACTAACGGGCTCGTCGCTCCCGAACACGGGCAATTCGTCGCGCCGACACGGGTCGTGGCCCGGACCGGCGGGACCTGCGGGCCGCTCGGCCTCGCGTTGCGCCCCGCCGGCCAGGCTCAGGATGCCGGTACTCCACGTGCACTTCGCCGGTGCACTGACCACACTGGATGTGTGGGAGCCGCAACCGGCGCAGGCGATGGAGCCCGGGGGGTCGGGCGCGACGGCTCAGGGGTTTCGGCATGGCCTGCGCCGGGCGGTTCGGCCCTCGGATACGGCTGTGGGCGGCCGCATCCGACGCACCGCTGTGTGCGAGGGCCGCTTCGCCTCGGTGCGCCCGGCGCGCGGAAGGCGGGGCAGGCCCTTGCCCTGCGACGGCATCACGTGGGCCCCTTCGCTGGTGCCGATCCTCGGAGAAGGGGCGAGTGCCGGAGAGAGATGACCCCCATGAAGGACACCACCAAGGTCGCCCTGGCCGCCGCCGTCGCGGGCGGATACGTACTCGGACGGGCGAAGAAGGGACGCCTCGCGTTCGCCGCAGCCACCTACCTGGCGGGCCGCCGGTTCGGGCTGGACCCTCGACAGCTCGCCACCGAGGGCCTGCGCAAGCTCAGCGAGGTCCCGCAAGTCGCCGAGTTGAACGAACAGGTCCGCGGCGAGCTGATGGAAGCCGGCAAGAAGGCCGTCGCCGCAGCGGCCAACCGCCGCATCGGCGAGCTGGCGGACAGCCTGCGCGAGCGCACCCTGAACGTCGGCAAGCCCAAGCCGTCCGAGGAGCAGGCGGACGAGGAGCAGTACGAGGACGAGTACGAGCCGGAGGAGGGCGAGGAGGAAGCGGAGGACGTCGGGGGCGAGGACGAGACCGGCGAGGAGCCGGAGGAAGACGACTTCGAGGCCGAGGCCGAAGAGCCGGAGGAGGAAGAGGAAGAGGAAGAGGAGGAGCCGGAAGAGGAACCCGAGGCCGAGGAACCGAAGCGGCCGGCACGTCGGCGACGCGCCACCACCCCCGCCTCGGAGGAGCACCCGCGGCCCTCCCGCGATTCGGCCAGGAAGTCCGCGACCAAGCCCCCCGCTCGCAAGCCCGCCAAGAAGGCCGCGCCTTCGGCCAAGAAGACGGCACCGGCAGCGAAGAAGGCACCGGCCAAAACCGCTCCGCCGGCGAAGCGGTCCACGGGCCGCTCCACCGCCTCCAAGACCACCGCCGCGAAGCCCGCGGGCAAGAAGGCTGCGGCGCCGGCCAAGAAGACCGCTGCGGGCAGGAAGACGGCCGCGAGCAAGAACACCGCCGCCAAGCCGTCCGCGCGCACCCGTCGGAGGTGAGCCATGGCCGCCACGGAGGAGAAGTCCGCGGACCAGTCGGGCGTCGACCGACTGCGCGAGGAAGCCGTCAAGTATCTCGGTGCCCAGATGGAGCACCTGGTCGAGAAGGCCGGTGACAAGGTCTCGGACCTCACCGGCCAGCTCGGCGACGTCGCCGAGAACGGGGGCGTACTGCCCAAAGTGGGCGCCCGTGTCCTGCAGGGCGACTCGCCGGCCAAGGCCTTCCTCAGCGAGAAGGCCAAGAGCATCAAGGACAACGTCGTCGACAAGGTCAAGGGGGCCTTCGGCGGCGGCGGTAAACCCGGCCGCAAGGCCGGGAAGAAGGCCATGAACATCGTCGAAACCCTCGACGTCGGCGTGCCGGTGCGGACCGCCTACGACCACTGGACCCAGTACGAGGATTTCAGCGGCTTCGCCAAGGGCGTGCAGAGCGTCTCCCAGGGCGACGAGGTGACCACGGACTGGAAGGTCAAGGTCGGGCCGTCGAAGCGCAGCTTCAAGGCCACCGTCCAGGAACAGGTACCGGACGAACGCATCGTGTGGACCTCGCAGGGGGCGAAGGGCTCCACCCGCGGCGCGGTCAGCTTCCACGAGCTCACTCCGAACCTGACCCGCATCGTCCTCGTCGTCGAGTACTACCCCGCCGGCTTCTTCGAGAAGACCGGCAACATCTGGCGTGCCCAGGGCCGGCGCATGCGCCTGGACTTCAAGAACTTCCAGCGGCATGTCTCCCTCACCAACGACGAGGCGGAGGGCTGGCGCGGAGAGATCCGCGACGGAGAGGTCGTTCGCACCCACGACGAGGCGATGGAGGAGGAAGAGGCCGCCCAGCAGGACCAGGCCGAGGAGGAGTACGAGGAGGGCCCGTACGAGGACGAAGAGGGTTCCGAGGACGAAGAGGCCCCCGAGGACGAGTACGACGAGGACAGCGAAGAGGAACCCGAGGAAGAACCCGAAGAGGAGTACGAAGAGGGCGACGAGGGCGAGTACGAGACAGAGGACGAAGCTCCCGACAGCGAGGAATTCGAGGAGGAGGAGGAGGAGGAGGACTACGACGAGGACGACCGGTAGACCACACCCGCTCCCTGGTTCGGCCGGAGGAGTCGAGCCGCCCGTCGGCACCGGCACCCCGGGGGCCGGTGCCCCGTCCTGACCGAGGTGGCAACACCCTGCCCCTCGGGAGAATCACTCGAAATCCGTCTATGCCGATGCAAATCGGGCAGAAGCGCCGAGGGGAGGCAGGCTTCGTCAAGGAGGAACGCATGAGCGCGGGAAAGAAGATCAAGCACACCGCTGAATCGGCCAAGGGAAAGGCCAAGCAGGCGACGGGCAAGGCGGTCGGCAACGAAAGCCTCGCCGCGAAGGGGAAGGCCGAGCAGGTCAAGGGCGACCTGTCCCAGGCCGGCCAGAAGGTCAAGGACGCGCTGAAGCCCTAGCGCGCCACCGGCGGCCGCTCCGGCGGTGAGGCTGCCCTCGCCCAGGCACCTGGCAGTCCTTCCGCCGAGGCCGCCTCGTCGAAGTACCGGCCGGCTTCGGGGCCGGTCCACCCCGAAGCCGGCCTCACCGGTCCAGCGGAGGAGGCGCCCATGTCCACCGATGCCATCGTCCTGCTCAAGGAGGACCACAAGGAGGTACGTCAGCTGTTCAGGGATTTCGAGGCCGCGGACGACGACGCGAGGGCGGTCAAGGCCGATCTCGTCAGCAGAATCGTCGAGGCCCTGACGGTCCACACCTACATCGAGAACGAGGTCATGTACCCGATGGTGCGAGAACTCGTCCCCGACCTGGAGAACGACATCCTGGAGTCCTACGAGGAACACCACGTCGCGGACGTGCTGTGCGCCGAACTCGATGCGATGGATCCCGACGACGAACGCTTCGATGCGAAGACCGCAGTCCTCATCGAATCCGTCGGCCACCACATCGAGGAGGAAGAGGGCGACTGGTTCCCCAAGGTCCGGTCCGCCCTCGGACGCAAGGAACTTCAGGAGATCGGCGCTCGCATGCTCGAAGTGCGCGCCACGGCGCCCAAGCGACCCCAGCATCGCAGCTCGCTCAAGAAGGCGGCTGACGCACTCCTCGGTTGAGAACCACGGCGGAGGCGGAGGAAGTCAGACACTTCCAGGTCCGGACAGTCCGGTCGCACCCGCTGGGCGGTGATGCCGGGATGCGAATGTGTCGAGCCCACGGCGACCCGCCCGAAGAAGCGGGTTTGGGGCCGGCCCGAGCGAGTAGACGGGGAGCACACAACGGCACTACCTGAAGGGCGGCACCTCATGGGCGTCATCGCGTGGATTCTGATCGGCCTGCTGGCAGGTGCCATCGCCAAGGCCCTCATGCCCGGGCGCGACCCGGGCGGCCTCATCGTCACCATACTGATCGGCATCGCCGGCGGTCTCCTCGGCGGCTGGCTCGGCAAGGTCATCTTCGGCGTCGACTCCATCGACGGCTTCTTCGACCTCTCCACATGGATCGCCGCGATCATCGGCTCCCTGCTCGTCCTGGTCGTCTACCGCGCCGTCGCCGGCCGACGCGCCTGATCCCACCCTGCGAGCACCGGCGCCGTCCACACGCACGCCGGCCCGCACCGACCCGCGATGGCCCACCCGGAGGAGATCTCCGGGTGGGCCATCGCGCTTGCACGGAGAAAACCGGCACCCCCGGCCCGGCAAGGGCGACCCGGTCAGCTGCGTACCAGTCACCGGTCCGGCGAGCCCGTCGGTCGTCACCGGCCACGAACACCCCGGGGCCGGACGTACCCCGAGGCCGCAGAATCCACCCCCTGCCCGACCGTGCGACGCACGCCGGGAACGGCCTTCGGGTTCTCAAGTCGGCTGTCCGGGTTGTCACTTCGGCCCCTTCCCGTGACCGCCGGTGTTCTTCCGCGCCTTCGCCCCCCGCTTGTCACCGTCCGCGCGCCCGGCGGCGGGAGACAGGGGGCCGGTGGAACCCGTGGCAGCGGCGGGCGCGGGCGTGTCGGACAGCGCCGCCTGCGGCTCGTGGTGCTGCTCGCCCGACGGTGCGTGCGACGGCGCCTCGACCACACCGATCGGCGGTGCGGCGGGAGGCACCGTGGCAGGGCTCGGAGCCGCCGGCGAACCGCCGCCGAGGGCGATGCCGCCCCCGACGCCCGCGAGCAGCAGAGCACATGCCGCTGCCCGGATCGCGGCCCGCGCGCGGGGCACCCGGCCGACGCCGGCGTAGCCCCTCCCGGCCGGCTGCCGGACGGGCCCGGCCGCTTCCACGTCGGGCCGGGGAGCTTCGAGCAGCCGGGCGCAGCTTTCCGCCGACGGACGGCGGGCCGGGTCCATGCTGGTCATCCGGAGCAGAAGGGCCGCCAGGTCGTCGGGCAGGTCGGACGGTATGACGGGCGGGCGGTGCAGTCGGGCGGCGGCGGCCTCGATGGGGGCCCCGGTGTACTCGCGGTTGCCGGTCAGGCATTCGATGAGCAGCAGCCCCAGGGCGTACACGTCGGCGGAGGCCAACGCGCCTCGGCCGCGGATCTGCTCGGGGGCGAGGTAGGCCGGTGTGCCGACGATCAGGCCGGTGCGGGTGAGCGCCTCGTCCCCGGGATCGGCCTGCGGGCCGAGGATCCGGGCGGCACCGAAGTCGGCCAGCCGCACGCGGCCGGTGGTGTCGACGAGCACGTTGGAGGGTTTGACGTCCCGGTGGACGACACCGTGGGTGTGGACGAAGGCAAGAGTCGTCGCCAGTTCCTGCCCCAGGCGGCGGACGTCGGGAACCGGCAGCGTCGTGGATCGCAGCAAGGCTGCGAGCGTGGTGCCCTCCACCAGCTCCAGGGCCAGATAGGGGTGCTCGGCGACGACTCCGTAGTCGTACACCTCGATCAGGCCCGGGTGGCGCAGCCGTGCCAGGACCCGCGCCTCCGCGCCGAAGCGCCGGGCGTTGTCGTCGTCGCCCGCACCCGGTCGGAAGACCTTCAGGGCCACCGGTCGATCGAGGCGTTCGTCCACCGCGCGCAGGACGTCGGCGGCGCCCCCACGGCCCAGAACGGAGCTCACCCGGTACCGGTTCGCGAACAGGAGCGTCCTGGTGCTGGTCTCGGCCGTCACGGTCATGCCTGTCTCCGATGCTGGACGTCACGCTGGACACCCGCGCCCGCGGGCTCGCTCTGGCCGCCTACCCGGGGATGCCGGAGGGACACGATCCGTGCGGCCGGTGAACCGGTGGTCATGTGCGCCTCCCTCCGGCCGGTCGGGAATGTGTCAGCGGCGCAAAGAGGGGCAAACGTGCACTATGTGGCTGTTGAAACCTCCCGGTGTCTACCGAGCGCAGGAAGACACCGACCTGCTGATATCGAGCCTGTCCCGCGAGCACCTCCGAGAGGGGGACGAGGTCCTGGACATCGGTACCGGTACCGGGGCGGTGGCCCTCGCCGCCGCCGGAACGGGGGCCCGCGTCACCGCGATCGACGTCTCGCGGCGCGCCCTGGCCACGGCCTGGGTCAACGGCGCGCTGAACGGGCGGCACATCCACGTACGGCACGGGGACCTGCTGGATCCCGTGCGCGGGCGGCGCTTCGACCTGATCGCCTCCAATCCCCCGTACGTACCGGCGGCGGGCGACACCCTGCCGACCCACGGCGCTGCTCGCGCCTGGGACGCCGGGCACGACGGACGCGCACTGATCGACCGCATCTGCCGCGACGCCCCGCGCGGACTGGCTCCGGGCGGCGTCCTGCTCCTGGTGCACTCCTCGCTGTCCGGGGTCGGGGCGAGCTGCCGCGCGCTCTCCCGGGCCGGTCTGCGGACCGAGGTGGTCTCCCGGCAGCGGATCCCCTTCGGCCCGGTCATGACGGCGCGCGCCGAATGGTTCGAGGAGCAGGGGCTGATCCCCCGCGGGGTACGGCACGAGGAACTGGCGGTGATCCGCGGTGTCCGGCCGGCCTGACGCGCAGCGGCCGAGACGTCTGACGATGCCCGCGGAGAACGGGCCCCTACTGGTGGAGGGACCGGTCGAGATCGTCCTGCCGGACGGCACCGTGCGGTCGGGCGAGCGCCCGGTCGTCGCCCTGTGCGTATGCAGACGAAGCAAGCGCTACCCCTTCTGCGACACCAGCCACCGCCGCCGCTCGGTGCCGCCGACGGAGCGGGCGCAGGAGGAGGGCGGGGACGCGCCGGCCCCCGTTCGTCGAAGCCCGTCCAACGCGTAGGTGCACCTCACCACCCCGACTCTTCCTGGAGGTTCATCTCGTGGGTGTCACTGCAGCGGGCCCCGGCCCCGCCCTTCCGCGACCGCGGGGCCCCTTGACCCGGGCGCTCATCGAGGTGCTGACCTCCGCCCCCGGGGCTCCGGGGGCCACGCTGCCGCTCACTGTCGCCCGCGGAGCCGATCCCTGGGGCGAGGACCACCAGCTGGCCCTCTACCTCTGCTACGAACTGCACTACCGCGCTTTCACCGGCGTGGACGCCGGCTGGGAGTGGCACCCCGCGGTCCTGGGCCTGCGCCGGGTTCTGGAGGACACCTTCCTGGGCGTCCTGCGCGCGGAGACGGGAACGGTGGCCCCACTGGCGGATCAGCTGCGCGCGCTCCTGGTGGAACCCGCCGACGGCGAGGGTCCCTCCTACTTCCTTCTGCGCGACGGCGAGCGGTGGCAGGCCCGCGAGTACCTGGTGCTCCGGTCCCTCTACCACCTGAAGGAGGCCGACCCGCAGAGCTGGGTGATCCCCCGCCTGCACGGCGCGGCCCAGGCGGCGCTCGTCGCGGTCCAGTACGACGAATACGGGGCAGGGCACCCCGAGCGGACCCACTCCCGGCTGTTCGCCGACATGATGCAGGATCTCGGCCTGGACGGCTCCTACGGACGCTATCTGGATCTCGTGCCCGCCCCGGCACTGGCCGTGGTCAACCTGATGTCGCTGTTCGCCCTGCACCGCGCCCACCGCGGAGCCCTCGTGGGGCAGTTCGCCGGCGTGGAGATCACGTCCTCGCCGGGATCCGCCCGCCTGGCCGCAGCACTGGAGCGCTTCGGCGCCGGGCCCGCGGGCACCCGTTTCTACCAGGAGCACATCGAGGCGGACGCCGTCCACGAACAGCTCATGCGCCACGGTGTCATCGACGCACTGCTGACGGACGAACCCGGCCTGGAGGAGGACATCGCCTTCGGCCTCGCCGCGAGCGTCCTGCTCGACGAACGCCTCGCCGAGCACGCCCTCGCCCACTGGAAGCGGAACAGCACCGCGCTCCTCGCCCCAGTCCCGGCCGCCTGACCACCCGCGCCGGCGACGGAAGCCGGCTCGACGGCCGGCTCCTGGTCCGACGCCTCACCCCAACGCGCGGCCCTGTGGGCCGTCCGGTGAGCGGCCGGGGCGGGACGGGATCGGGGACGGTGCTGCTTGTCGTTCATCAGACGGTCCTCTCCATTCCCTGATCGTGCCGATGTCCGCCGTCAGGCCTCCCGCGGCCTTCCCGGCCCGGCCCTCCCCGGTACGGCGCGCCGCGCGCCCGGGCGGTGCGACACCCTGCCGCTGCCGGCCCGACGGCCGTCGCGGCGAGAACGCCCGCGACGGCCGGAGCGGGCCTCCGGAGCACAAGGGGCAGCGCCAGGACGTCGATCGCACCGACAAAACCAGCATCTGCGCACTCAGCACCCGAAGCACTCAGCAGCCCGAGCAGCCCCGCGCCGTCCAGCACCCCCCGCCGCCGGCCCCGAGCCGCCGGCCCTTCTCCCTCTTCTCCGCCCGGGCCAGGCGCAGTCGCTCCCGTACCAGTCGGGACATCTGCTGCGACGCGCGAGCGGCGAGCGCACCCACGGACGTCTCGTGTTCGCGGTCCGAAATCCTCGCCGCACTCACCTGCCTCTTCCGTTCGGCCGGATCGCCGTCGTGGTGCGGCTACCCCGTGCGGCGCGGGCCATCCGTCCGGCCCGTCGCGGGATGCGGGCGGCACCGGGAGACCGGTGCCGGGCCCTGCCTGCGCCCTGGACGCGGCAGGACCCGCGGTCGGTGGCGTGTGACCGGCCCGTTGCGGGGTATACGCACCAACGGGGCCTTGGCAGGGGTGGTCGGACGGCGCACGTGGAGCAGGTGACCGCAGTGGTCCAGACCCAGCACGAGACAACCGAAGTCATGACGTGCGGCGAATGCCGACGGCTGACCGGCCGGAACCCGGTCGGATTCTGCAGCTGGGCCTGCTACGAGGCCCGGCCACGTGATCCCGGGAGCGCAGCGGTTGCGCTCTCCCACTTCTTCGGGCTCGGCCCGCCCACCGAGCTGGCCCACCCCCGCAACCCCTGAGCGCGCCCTGCCCGTCCCGTCGGCGGGCGGGACCGCCGTCCGCGATGCAGCCGCCCGAGCGGCGCAGGGGCGCCCCCGCGAGTAGCGTTCTGTCCCGGGGACGAACCGTTCGAGGAGTCTCATGCCTGATGCGATCGTCATCGGCGCGGGCCCCAACGGGCTGGTGGCCGCCAACATCCTGGCCGACGCTGGCTGGCAGGTCGAGGTCCTGGAGGCCCAGTCCGAGCCCGGCGGCGCCGTGCGCAGCGACCGAGGCGTCGATCCCGCCTACGTCCACGACGTCTTCAGCTCCTTCTACCCGCTCGCCGTCGCCTCTCCGGCCCTCGCGGCGCTCGCCCTTGAGGAGCATGGCCTGCGCTGGAGCGACGCACCCGTCGTCGCCGCCCACCCGCTGCCGGACGGCCGGTGCGCGACCCTGCACAGGAGCGCCGCCGAAACGTGCGCCGCGTTGGAGCAGGGGTTCGGCGCGCCGGACGCCACGGCGTGGCAACACCTCTCCGACCTCTGGGAGCGGCTGGATCCTCACCTGCTCCGAACGCTCTTCACCCCGTTCCCGCCGGTCAGGGCCGGTGCGGCGATGACGGCACGTCTTCCGGGGGCGGGCGGCCTCCGGGCGTTACGCTTTCTCACCCTGCCGTCACCGGCCGGCGCGTCCTCACCCCGCCGGTCCTCCAGTCGATGAACGCCAGTCTGGTCGGGGGCGCGATCAACGGCGGTACCACCGCCCTGCACCAGCAGTTCGTCCTCCGGCCGGTGCCGGGCACCGGGCGCCCGAGACCCCCGTCTCCCGGTTGTACCTCGCCTCGTCCTCCGCCCACCCCGGTGGCGGCGTCCACGGCGCGTGCGGTGCCAACGCGGCCCGCGCCGCCATCCGCTCGCACCGGCTGCTGGCCGGCCGGATCCTCTCCCCCGGCCTCGCCGCCGCCCAACGGCTGCTCTCCGGACCGCAAGGTCACCACTGACGGGTCACAGCATCACGCCCGCCCGTCCTCGCGGACACCCGGCGGGAAGCAGCGAGGAGGAGCCGTATGGCACGGCGTCAGCAGTTCATCGAGTGCCCGCCGGAGCAGGTCTGGGCCGTCCTCGCGGACGGACACAGTTACGCCGAGTGGGTCGTCGCCACCCGGGACATCGACCACGTCGACCCAGGGTGGCCGGCTGTCGGCGCCGAGCTGCGCTACGCCGTGGGACTGGGCCCGCTCACCCTCCGTGACAGTTGCACCGTGCGGATCTGCGAGCCCCCCACTCGACTGGAACTCGAAGCCGAGGCCAGCCCCTTCGGCGCCGCCCGCATCGCCTTCACCCTCATCCCCTGGGGCGACAACACCCTGGTGCTGCTCGACGAACACCCCCTGACCGGCGCCGGCGCCCGCTTCCAGGGACCGCCGAGCGAACTGGTCCTGAACCTGCGCAACCGCCGCCTGCTACGGAACCTGGCACGGGTCGCGGTCGGACAGTACCGGCAGCGGGCCGTCCAACCCCCGCAGCTCCACCGCCCGTGAACAGGCAGCCGAGCCGGCCGGCGCGGCGCACCTGCACCAGCTGGAGGGGCCCTCGGCGCGGACCGGGCCGAAGAGGCGGGTACCGAAGCACTCAGGCCGGCGGCCGGGCATCCGGATGGCAGCTGGAATGCACAGGGTTGCAAGGGAGTTCAGCACGTCATGACTCAAGGTCCAGCACCTCGCGCCCTCTCCGACGATGCTCTCTCCGATCTGCTGAGCACCCAGCAGTTCGCGATCCTCGCCACCACCAAGAGCAGTGGCCATCCTCATCTCACCACCATGCTCTACAGCTGGGACGCCGGAGCACGCATCGTTCGGTTCTCCACGACCGCCGACCGCATCAAGGTCAAACAGCTCCGGCGCGACCCACGCGCTGCCGTGCATGTGCAGGGTGGCGACGTGTGGTCGTTCGCCGTGGCCGAGGGCGAGGCAGACGTCTCCGCCGTCACCACCACGCCGGGGGACGCGGTCGGGCGGGAGCTGCTCGCCATGGTGCCGGCGGCCGCGAGACCGCAGGACGAAGATGCGTTCCTGACGCAACTGGTCGCCGAGCGTCGGGTGGTCATCCGCCTGAAGGTGTCCCGCCTGTACGGGACGGCACTCGACGTCAACGGCTGAGGCCGCCTCCCGGCCGGTACCTCCGGCCGCGTCGACGGTGGTCGGCACGGCTGTGCCGGGAGCCGCCCCGTCCGGTTGCCGGACGGTGGGTCGGGACTCGGCTCAATCGCCGTGGGGGATCACGTTCGTGTCGAATTCCCCACGCGCGATCCTTCCGGCGAGCTCGGCCAGTTGCAGGTGCTGGGCGCGCGCGTAGGAGCGGAACGCGGCGAACGCGTCGTCGAGCGGGATGCCCCAGCGTTCGGCGAGGATTCCCTTGGCCTGCTCGATGACGATGCGGCTCGTCAGCGCGTACTGCAGCTGGCCGCGTTCGGTCTCGCTGCGGTCGAGGCTGCGCTGCTGGAGGATCGCGACCGTGGCAACGTCCGCCAGGGCCTGGGCGAGCATGACGTCGTCCGGCCCGAGGGGCCCGGGTCTGGTCTGGAAGAGGCCCAGGGTCCCGATCACCCGCCCGCGCAGACGCATGGGAATCGCGTTCGCGGTCGTGAAGCCGATCTGGCGGGCCTGGGCGGCAAAGGCCTGCCAGTCGCCCACCACGCCCAGGTCCGTCAGGTCGATGGCCGTACGAGCGGTGCCGGTGCGATAGCAGTCGACGCAGGGGCCCTGGTCGTGCTGGAGGGCGAAGAGTTCGAGCATGTGGGTACGTTCGTCCGAGGCCGCGATCGTCATGAGCGTGTCATGCTCATCCGCGAGAAGAATACCCGCGGCCGCCACGTCGAGCAGTTCCTCGCAGCGCTCGCACAACTGCTGCAGGAATTCGATCACTCCGAAATCCTCGGTCAGCGAGTTGGCGGCCTCCACGAAAACCTCGGTCACTCTTCGCACCCGTGCCATCGCGATCAGTCCTCCTCCCCGCCCGTGGGCAGTTCCCTGCCATTGTCGCCCAGGCGCAGGACCCGGTCGAGGATGTCCCGGGACACGTCGGCGATCGGCCTCCCGGACGCATAGGCATAGGCGCGAAGGCGCACCAGGGCGACAGAAAGGGGGACTTCGAGCTGGACGCTGACCATCCCCGTCGCCTGGTGGACGGCCGCGCGCAGGAGCGCCGGGACCGTCGGCGTCCTCGGGTCGTCGTCCGGGCCGTCCAGGAAGAGCGCCGTGAGCGCCGAGGCGAGGACGAAGGCGTCGTCGGCCTGGGCTCCGGTGAGGGGACCGCGGGTGCGGCGCAGGGTGGTGAGTGCGCCCACCTGGATGGCGCCCACCGCGAGGGGGAAGCAGAAGATCGCCCGGACCGGAAGCGGCCCCAGCTCCACGGTCAGCCCGGGCCAGCGATCCGTGTCGATCAGGGCCACGTCCGGAACCAGGACGGACATGCCGCTCGTGACGACGTCGTGGCCGGGACCTTCCCCCAGGGTGAACTCGACGTCGTCGAACGTGCGGGCCACATCGTCGGAGCACCAGAGGAGTTCGCGTTCACCGGCACTGTCCAGAACGGAGACTGCCAGGCAGTCCACACCGAGTGCCCGTTCGCCTGCTCCACGGAGGACGGTGAGGTCCGGCGTGCCGTCGGATGATCGCAGCAGCGGCAGCGTGCGCGCCATCAGAGCACTGATCATGACGGCCGGCTCCTGGGCTCAGGCTCGCCGGCGGGTGTCCAGCCGGCCGGGTGCCGGCCAGCGGACATCCCTGACCCATCCGCACCGTTCCAGCAGGCGGATCACCGCGGCCGTGATGTCGATCTGTCCGCGGTCCACACCGTGGCGGGCGCAGGTGGGGTCGGCATGGTGCAGGTTGTGCCAGCTCTCGCCGAACGAGAGCAGGGCGAGCGGCCAGAGGTTGGTGGCCCGGTCGTGGCGGCGGGTACGGAAGGGGCGCTGTCCGATCATGTGGCACAGCGAGTTGACGCTCCATGTCACGTGCTGCAGCAGGGCGACGCGGACGAGGCCGGCCCACAGGAGGGCGGTGAGTGCCGCGTGCACGGAACCGCCGATCAGCCAACCGGCCCCGAAGGGGAGTGCGAGGGAGAGCACGCACAGGCCGAGGAACGCCCGGGAAACCGCGCGCAGGTCCCGGTCCGCCAGGAGGTCCGGAGCGTAGTGGGCAGCCGGGGTGGTGTCGGCTGTGAACATCCAGCCGACGTGGGCGTGGGCCAGGCCCCGGAGTTCGCCGGTGAGGCTGGTGCCGAACCGGAACGGTGAGTGCGGGTCGCCGGGGCGGTCGGTGAACGCGTGGTGGCGGCGGTGGACGGCGACCCAGCCGATCACGTCCCCCTGGAAGCTCATGGACCCGGCGACCGCCATCGCGATCTTGACGGGGCGGTTGGGGGTGAAGCTCCCGTGGGTGAGGCCGCGATGGAATCCCACCGTGACGCCCAACCCTGTGACGCAGTACAGGAGGACGCCGAGAACGACATCGGCCGGGCCGATGACGCTGCCCCACAGCAACCACGCCGCGAGCGCCAGGGCGAGGAAGGGAAATGCCACGATCAGTGCGGTGAACGCCAGCTGCCAGGTCGGCACCCGCTGCTGACCGGTGGACTCGTCCCTCGGGAAGGGCGAGGAGCCGTCGTACGGTGGCGGGGCGACGCGCCGGCCGGCCGCGCGCACCGCGCCGGTGCCCGTGCCTGTGCCTGTGAGTGACGCTGAGGACTCTTCTGCGATGGCCATCCCGGCTCCCTAGCCGTGGGGTGCGGCGCGGCCAGGGTCAGGGGCAGCAGGTTCGGGATCCGCGTGCGTCCGGAGCCCGAAGGCCACGGGTCGAGCACGCTCGTCCCCGACTTCGCTTCCACCATACGCCCGTGGAGTTGCCGTCCTGCTGATCGACCACCCGGAAGGGATCGCCGACGGCGCGACGAGGAGGACCGACCGAGGGGCATGCGCGTCGGGCGAGGGCGGGGTTTTCGGGCAGTGGGACGGAAGCTCGCCCTCGACGGAAGACGTACCGTGGCGTCCCGAAGGTATGACGTCCGACGCGACTTGCGCCCGCGGGCCAGGGGCCAGGGCGGATGCCGGGCCCGGCGTGCAGTTGCGGCCGGACGAGGCGGTCATGCTCGCCGGCCTGGTGCGCGCGCTCGCGGGCCGCCCCGTGGGCGCTGGTGGAGGGTGGCCGCGCCGATGGCACCGGTCCGCCCCGAGACCCTGGCGGCGGCCGTCCGGTACGCCGCTCGCCACGGCTGCTCGGACCAGTTGTTCGATCCACGCTCCGGACGGCTGCGGCCGACGGGCGAGGTGGTGTCCGCCCTGCTGGACCTCGTGGACCCCGTGCTCGACGAGACCGACCGGCGCCAGGTCGTGCCGTGCTGGGGCGGACCCTCCGCAGCGGCGGCGGGCGGCCGGGCCTGCTGCGCATGGTCATCGACCGGACCACCGGCAGCTGACCGGTTCGCACGGGGTGTCCGGAGCCACTGGTGACCCGCTCCTGCCCCTACCGCGCACTGCCGGAGGGCCGGCGCACCCGTCGGAGCCGGCGGCTCCGTGCCCTGGCCGGCGCGGCGGGCCGGGCCCCGCGCTCCCCGGCCGTGGCCCGGCGTCGGTCGGACACGGGATGCCACCCGGACCGGGCGCGGCCGGGCGGGCCCGCGGCGGGATCGGGGTCCACGAGGCGGCGCCCGGTCAGCACGTACTGGACCAGGCACCCGGCCGCGAGCAGGAACGCGCCCGCCACACCGTCGAGAAGCCAGTGGTTGGCCGTGCCCAGCACGACCAGCAGCGTGGCGGCCGGGTAGAGCACCGCCGCGACGCGGGCCCATGGGCTTCGGGTGGCGGTGACGACGACGAGGGCGCACCAGAGGGACCACCCGACGTGCAGGGACGGCATCGCAGCGTACTGGTTGGTCAACGCCGTGAGCACGGCACCCGGCTCGGCGCCGGGGCCTGCGGAGGAGGGCGTGTCCCGCAGGGCCAGTCCGGGGGTGAGCCGGGGTGGGGCGAGCGGGAGGCCCCAATAGCCGGCCAGGGCGAGCCCGGTGGTGACGAACAGGACCGTACGACCGGTCCGGTAGCGCACGGGCCGGGTGAGGTAGAGCCAGACCAGGACGGCCATGGGCACCGCGAAGTGCAGGACGTGGTAGTAGTCGAGCATCACATCCATCAGCCACGCGCGCTCCCTGGCCCAGTGGTTCACGGCACCTTCGACGTCGAGGTGCAGCAGCTGCTCCAGACGGTAGAGCTGCTCGGCGTTCTCGACGGCGGTCGCGGCGCGATTCGGGGCGGCGTTGCGGATGAAGGAGTAGATGCCGTAGCAGACCTGGATCAGCAGCAGTTCGAGCAGCAGGGCGGGACGGCTGACGGGACGCATCCACGCGGGCAGCAGTGGCAGGAACGATCGTCCGAACGGCCGGCGCGTGGTCGGCCCGGGTGCCCGCCGTACCTGCCACAGCGGGTCTTCGCGCAGGCGGAACGGCAGCGCGACGGCCGCCCCGGCGGCGAACACCGTGCCCGCGCCACGGACCACGGCACTGCTCACCGCATGGGGGTGGGGCGTCAGCAGGGCGACCGGCAGGAGGACCGCCGTAGCCGTGGCGACCGGCCACAGCGGGCGGTCCTCGGGCCGCCGGCCGAGCCGCCCCAGCCCTGCCAGCAGCAGCCAGCCGAGGTCGGACGGAAGGGCGACCGCCGACAGCAGGACACTCGCACAGCCGATCACGGCCAGCGCCAACAGCACCTGCCCGTCGCCGTGGTAGCGCGCACCACGGCGCAGCGCGAGCCCTCCGACGACGAGCGCCACCAGCGACCAGAGGCAGAGCAGCGGAACCCCGTGCAGACCGAGCCGTAGCAGGACACCGAGTGCGGACCGGCTCTCCGGGTCGGCGCCCGGCATCACCAGCGGGTCGCCAGGACTGCGCCAGGACGCGGCCGTCAAGGGTGGCCGCGGCAGCCGGACCGCGCCGCCGAGCGCCAGGCTGACCGCGAGGGCGGCGAGTGCCCTGCGCCGCCCGCACCACCGCCAGGCGGGCACCAGGAAGAGCAGCAGAGCCGGCTGGACGACTATCGCGGCCCCGAGCGCCAGTCCCCCGGGCGATCGCCGACGGCCGGCGGCGAGGAACTCCGTGAGAACGAGCGCCAGGCACGCGAGGGCCTGCACGGCGTCGACGGCGTAACCCCGCAGAGCGGCGCTGATCAGGACGGCGCTCGGCGCCAGCGGGGCGATCCAGGAGGGCAGCGACGGTTTGGCGGGCCCGTCGCGGGCGGACGAGGCCGAGCTGCCGTCGACCGGCCGTAGGGAGCCGGGGCGTAGCGGACCGGCCACGGTACGCCCCGTGGCCGCGGCGGGACGCGAGGACCCGGCGGGATGCGGAGGTTCGGCGGGATGCGCAATCGCGTGCGGCAGGTTGCGAACCACCAGCTCGCCGGCGACGGCGGCCGCGCCGAGCGCCACCACCAGCAGCACGATTCGCGCCACCGTCCCCGTGCCCGGCCCGTCGAGTACCGCGCCCACAGCAGGAATCTCCCGGCCCGCAGTGATCGCATCGGTACGCCGACGTGCCGCCGGACGCCCGAGGGCGGCCCAGGTGACGGCAGCCGCCGCGCCCAGGACCACCAGCCGGAGGCAGAGCGGCCCGAACCGGCGGACGGCAGCGCCCAGGGACTCCGCGCGGGCGGAGCGGTGGGCGGACCCTTGAATCTCAGTGACCTCCATCGACGCCCATTCCCAGCTCTGGCCCTTCCCAGCTCTGGACGCCACTACCCGATCGGGGCGCGGCGTTGCCACGTGCAAGGCAGCGGTTACCCGGCCATCTGGCGGCTACCCGGCCATCCTAGGAAGCACCGCCGAGCGGCGGGGGGACCTCGCCCCATCGATCGCCGGATCGTCCTCATCGTCGACGGCGGCCGCCCGGTCGAGGGACGGCGACGTTTGGCGCGCGGGGCGGCCGCCCGGGCGGCAGACGTACCTGGCGGCCGGCGGAAGGCCGATCCCGGGGTTCCCGGCCCGCTCCTACGTCCCGAACGCGGTCTCGGTCCATACCGTCTTGCCCTCGGACGACCAACGGACCCCCCAGCTGTCGGACAGTTCGCCGGAGATGAACAGGCCCCGCCCGCCCTCGTCGCCCGCGCGAGCGTGCCGCAGGTGCGGAGCGGCCGGGCTCGCGTCGGAGATCTCGCAGGTCAGGGTGCGCGCGGCGGGATTGCGGACGAGGCGCAGGCGGATCGGCGGGGTGCCGTGGCGGATGGCGTTGGTGACCAGCTCGCTGACGGTCAGCTCTGCCGCGAACTCCAGATCGTTCAGGCCCCACCGGGCGAGCCTTCCGATGGTGAGACGGCGGGCGGCGGCCACGGCGGTGAGTTCGGGGTCGATGTCCCAGGTCGCCACGTCGGCGGGGTCGAGCGCGCGGGTGCGGGCGAGGAGCACGGCGGCCTGGTCGGCGGGCAGGCGGCCGAGGACGTCGTCCGCCGCCGCGGACCGGTCGCCGAGGTCGGCGCGCAGCCGACGCAGGGTGTCGGAGCCTGCCGGATCCGGGCCGGAGAGCAGGACGACGGTGGTGCCGGGCGGGAAGGAGAACTCCTCCGCGGCGAAGGGCGGCCCGTCCTCGCCCAGGGGGGAGGTCTCCGGCAGCGGACGGTCGTTCCAGGTGCCGTCGGGCAGCAGGACTGCCAGGCTCTGCCGGCCGGCGCGAGCGACGGTGCAGCGCTTCGCGACGGGGTCATGGACGGCGTAGGCGCAGGTGGCGGTCAGCTTGCGGGTGTCCCCGACGGCCTGGCGTTCGGCCCCCAGCCGCCGGGTGGTGTTGTGCAGGCGGGCCAGCAGGTCGTGCGGGTCGAGGTCGAGGCCCGCGAGGGCGTGGATGGCGGAGCGCAGCTGGCCCATGGCCGCGGTGGCTCCCGGTCCGCCGCCGTGCACCTGGCCGACCGTCAGGGCGACTCGTGCCCCGGAGAGGGGAACGATGTCGAACCAGGCTCCCGCGCCCGGACCGGTGGGCAGGTAGCGCTGTGCGGTCTCGACCGCGCCGCGGCCCGCCGGCAGCGAGCCGGGGTCGCTGCCGTGCAGGGCGAGGGCCGTGGCGTGGGCGTGTTCGTAATGCTGCGCGTTGTCGATGCAGAGGGCGGTGTACGCGGCGATGTCGGCCACCAGCCGGACGGCGGCTTCGTCGTAGGGGCGCCTGGGGTGCAGGTGCCGGAGGCGGACGACGCCCAGCAGGGTGTCACGCACCAGGAGCGGCAGGGTGAGCACCCGGCCTTCGGCGGCCAGGTGCTCGACGTGCGGGACGCGATCGCTCAGGATCTGGGCGAACGGCTCGGGGGCGAGGGCGGAACCCACCGCGGGCATGTCCTCGCCGTCCGTGGAGGCGGCCACGCAACGCAGCCCGGGAAGGTCGGACGGAGCCGTGGACTGCACGGCGGCGTCGAACAGCGCGACGAACGCGGCGCCGGCCAGGTCGGGGACGGCCACCTCGACGAGTTCCCAGGCGCAGCGGACCGCATCCAGGCTGCGCCCGATGTGTTCGTGGGCGCGGTGGAGCAGGGCGAGGCGTTCACGGTTCCGCTCCCGCGGGGTCACGTCGACCGCTTCCGCCACCACGCTCATGGTGCGGGTGTCGGTGTTCTCCAGGCGGAACAGAGAGATCGCCAAGGCGTGCTCGTGCTCGGGATCCGCCGGAGAGGTGCCCCTGACCAGGTGGTCGAGAACGGGCTCACCGGTGGCGAGCACCTCGCGGACGACCCGCTCGACCGCCGCCGGCTCGTAGCGGGCGAAGGCCTCCTGCACGGAACGGCCGAGGATGCTGTCCTCCGGTAAGCCCCGCATGGCACAGGCTGCCTTGTTGACGCGCAGTATCCGGAGGTCGTCCGCGATCAGGTGCAGTCCGATCGGGGACTGGGTGAAGGCCGCGTCCACCGCCGGGCTCACCCGGACGGCGGAGTCCGCTGACGGCCACACCCCCCATCGCCGCCGGTCGCCGCCGGTCAGGGAGCCGATCGTCAGGCCGCCCCGCAGGACCTCGGTGAGCGCCTCGGCGCCGGCGGCGAGGAGGTCGGGCACCCGGCGCCCGAGGGCTTCGGCCTCCGTCAGCCCGGTAAGGCGCTGGGCCGTGCGGCTCCAGGCGACGACCGTTCCCTGCTCGTCCAGGGCAGCGATGGGGCTCGGCTGGGACATGGTCCGCTCCTTCACACCCGTCCGGTCACATCGTCCCAGCTGACGCTCCGGCCGGCCTGCCCGGAGGCGTTCGCGGGTGCGCCGCCCGCACCGACGGCCGCCGCCCGCGTGGCGCGCCTGCCCGGGAATCGCCCGTGGATCCCGCGCCGCGGCGGAGACTGGCCCCATGTCCCGAGACTCCGAGGGCCCGCAGCCGCTCCCCGACCACGTCCGTCCCTACCTGCGGGAGCTGGTGGCACGCACGCGCCGGATCTGCGGAGCTGAACTGGTCAGTGTCCTGGCGGTCGGTTCGCTGGCCCTCCGGGACTACCGGCCGGGGCGCAGCGATGTCGACGTGACGGTGGTGGTGGAACCGTCCGTGCCCGGTGCGGTGCTGCGTGAGCTGGCCGAGGCGCTCGCCCACCCCCGGCTGCCGTGCCCGGCCGCCGGGCTGGAGCTGGTGGTGTACGACCGTGACTTCGCCGGCCGCGCGTCGGGCCGGGCCGGCTACCTGCTGGACCTCAACACCGGCCCGCTGCTGCCCGGGCGGGCGAGCTTCGACCCCGCGTGCTCCCCCGCGTTCTGGTACGTCATCGACCGGTCCGTGGCCCACCAGGCCGGGCTGGCCCTGTTCGGCAGGCCGGCACGGGAGGTGATCGCCCCACCGACGGCGGCCGATCTGCTCGCGGCCGTCCAGGCGTCCGTCCGCGAGCACAGCGAGGGCGAGGGCCATCTGGCGGACAACCGCGTCCTCAACGGCTGCCGGTCGGTCCTGTTCTGCCGTACCGGGCGCTGGACGGCCAAACGCGCGGCGGGACGCGCGATCTGTGCCGCCGAGCCCGGCTTCCGGCCGGTCGTCGAGGCGGCGCTGGCCGGTTTCGAGCGCTCGCGTGCCGGGGCGACCGGACTGCCGGCCACGGAGGTGCGGAGCTTCCTGGCCTGGGTGCGCGAACGGGTGGACGAGGCCGCGGGGGCCGTCGGGAGCTGAGGCCCGGCAGGGGCTGCGGCCGCCCGGCAGGCCGGACAGCCCGCCGGGGCGGTGGCCGAACCCCATGCCGTCAGCCACGACGGGTGGCAGCGCGTGGACGCGACGGCCCACCGCGGCCTGCCGACCTGCGCCCACCGGGTGGACGCCTGCCGTCGGGCCGCCTCAGGCCGCCGTCGGCCGTCGGCGTGAAGGTGCGGGCGGCCGTGCCCCGTGGCGTTCGGGGCCCGGCGCCGGGCGCCGGGCGGCTCAGCGCGGTGGCGCCACCGGCCATCGTGACGGGGTCACCACTTCGAAGGGAGTCCGCGGGCGTCACTGCCGGCTCCCCCGGCACGGCGGCCCGTGCCACCGCCCACCGAGGCGCCGTCCGTGCTGAGGACCTCGGCACTGACCGTTCGGTGCCAGTCCTTGAGGGTGCGTGCCTGGTCGAGCGCACGTCGGGCGAGACGGTCCAGCTCGGCCGGGTCCGGCCGCGGGTCGTGGTCGGCGACGGCGCGCAGCGCCTGCCACAGGGCGGCCTCGCCCTCGACGCCGGTGCGCATCGCTTCCAGTTCGATCAGGTCGGACAGCGGCGCCCGGTGGAGCAGGGTGCCGTTGGGCTTGAGCCGGCCGATCCGCTCGCCGGCAACGCCCAGCCAGGTGCGGTAGTGGCGGACGGGCACGCCCAGCCGGTTCATCGTCCGTACGAGGGCGTCCCGGTCCTCCTCCACTTCCCGTGCGAGGGAGCGCAGGTCGGCCGCGCGACGCGGGTCGCCGTGGGCACCGGCCGTCCGGCGGGCCGGCGCGGCGCCGCCGAAGGCTCCGGTGAGGTGGTCGTTCAGGTAGCTGCTCAGGGGTTGAGCCGGTTTCCGAGGAGACATCAGCTGTCCTCTCCGGAGTACTTCCCCGCAGAGCGTTCTGCAGGGGGCGTTCTGCGGGGGCGGTTCCGTTGGCCGGTCTCGTGGGCCGGTCTCGTTGGCCGGTCTCGTTGGCCCGGTCTCGTGGGCCCGGCGCGCGCCGAGGTACGCCCGGCGCCACAGAGTTCACCGGGCGTCGGCGACGCCCGAGGGCGTCGGCGAGTTGCGCTGTCGGTTGCGACAGGCCCTGGACGTCCTGGTGCGGCCGCTCCGGGCAGGCCGCCCGCACGGCGGGTCTGTTCGGCCGGCGTCAACCCGTCCGCGGCAGGAAAACCCTTCGCCACTTGTGGACTTTGCGGCACCGGTGCCTCCGGCGGATCTTGCGAGCGCGAGCAGGACGGCGGGGCGCTGGAGGTGCACGAGAACGCCGCCGCCCTGCTCGCCGGACTGTCCGACAGCGTGCTGGGGCACCCGCGCTCTCCCGTGGACGGAGAACAGCTCCGGGACGGGACACGCCGACCGGACGCCGGGAGCGCCTCGAAGGCGCCGGCGTCCGGTCGGCGGCCAGGCCGGGTGACCGGCCGGGACGGGTGTGGTCAGCCGTGCCGCATGTCGTCCGGGTCCACCGGCCGGGGCGGCGCGCCCTCGCCGGTCATCCGGGCCTGGGGCTGCTCACGCAGCGGCGCGTCACCCCGCCCGGCCGGGCCGCCCGGAGCTCCGGCACCGTCCGGTGCCAGGCGACCGCCCCAGCCGCCGGTCGCGCGGCCCTGCTCCTCGATGAAGCCCTTGAACCGGTTCAGGTCGCCCTTGACCTGCCGGTCCAGGACGCCGAGCATGTCGCCGGCCTTCTCCACCATGCCCTGCGGCTCGAACTCCATGGCCAGGCTCACCCGGGTGCGGGAGTCGTCGAGGCGCTGGAACGTCACCACGCCCATCTGCCGCACGTCACCTCCCACCGTCCGCCACGAGATCCGCTGGTCGGGAAGCTGGTCGACGATCTCGGTGTCGAACTCCCGGCGCGCGCCGGCGACCTTCGTGGTCCAGTGGCAGTGCCGGTCGTCCGTCTGCCGGACCTCCTCCACTCCGTCCATGAAGCGCGGAAACTCCTCGAACTGCGTCCACTGGTTGTAGACGCCGTGCAGAGGGACGTCCACGTCGATGGACTCCTTCACCTTGCTCACAACGGTCTCCTTCGAAGTCGACAAGCTCGGACATTCCGTACTGTCCACGCGCCTGCCCCGCGGACGGGAGGGCAATCAGGATTTCCGAAGAGCCTTCGGCGGCGACCGTCGGGGCGGGGCGTTCGGGGCCGTCACCGCCGAGGGCCGCACGCCGGCCGCTTCCGCTCGGTCCGGTACCCGCAGGCAGTCGAGCAGCTCTCCGGGGCGGCTCAGGTGGACTGCCCCCGATCACCACGGCAGCGAGGCCGACAACCGTCCGCTCCCACCGTCGGCGGTCTCCGACCGCGGGTTCAGCTGGATCGGCGCGAGCGACGACGGCGCTCGAACGCCTCTGCGGCGAACCAGAGGCAACCGGGCACCACCCCGACCAGAAGGGCGACCGCCAGGAGGGCCCCGACCCCGTGCGCGGCCAGTGCGGCGAGGAGCAGCGCGGTGCCCACGGCGACGAGGAGGACGGACCCGGCGGCTTGCCTACGGCGGTGGGTGTGGTCGCGCCCCGGCACCGGAGGTGCGAGGGCCCGGGCGAACTCCGGGTCCTCCGCCGTGACCCGGCGTTCGATGCCGGCCAGGACCCGACGTTCGTGGATCGACAGGTGGGACATCACCGTCACCTCACCAGGACGGAACCGCCTCCGAAGCCATTGTCCCGCCCCCGCCCCCGGCCCGCCGATCGGGCCCCGAAGCCTCGCCGGGGTGAGGACCGGGCCCGTCGCAGGCGGCGTCGGAAGGGTGACAACTGCCCCGACCCCACCGACGTGGCTACCCAGCTGCGCCGATTCCACCGCGACCGTTGGGCGCCCGCCCGGGGTCGGTGAAACGCGGCCACGGGCTGGAGTCACTCCTCCGAGCCGTCCTGGTCCGCCACGAGGCGCCCGATGTCCCGCTCCAGGATCCGGGCCCGATCCCGGTCGTCGCTGTCCGCGTCAACGATGTCGAGGAACACCTGGTCGAAGGCCGGACACTCCTCGCGCAGCTGGCGTTTGATCCGGACGCACACCTCTTCCGCCTCCTCGCTGTCCATGCCCTCACGCAGGTCGACGCGCGCCGCCAGGAGGGCCGAGTCGGCTCCCAGGCGCAATTCAATCTCGATGCCGGCGCACCACGTCTCCCGCGCCCTCCGTGGCCCCTGCGCTCGACGGACCTCGCCGACAGGGCAACGGTCAGTGAGCCGGGCGATCGGCCGCCGTCCCAGGCCCTGCTCGTCGCTTCCGTGCCGGACGGCACCGCCGGTCCGATACACGTCTCGCCCCCGGCCGGCTTGACGGGCTCGATCGGGGACAGACGACGGGCTGTGCTGAGAATATTCTGGGTTGCCCTGCTGGGCTTCGTGGCCGTGGCCGCCGTCGCGATGAGTGTGCTGGTGTCGTCATGGTGGTGGTGGGCGGCCGGTCCGTCGGCTGCCGTGCTGCTCCTGGCCGTACGGGACCTGCTCCAGCGGCGGCACTCCGTGCTGCGGAACTACCCGGTGCTGGGCCATCTGCGGTTCGCGCTGGAGGGCATCCGCCCGGAGTTGCAGCAGTACTTCGTGGAGCGCAACGTCGACGGGCGCCCCTTCGACCGTGACACCCGCAGCATCGTGTACGAGCGGGCCAAAGGAACCGACGCGGAGGAGCCGTTCGGCACCGAACTCGACCTGTACGAGGCCGGCCAGGAGTTCCTCGTCCCGTCGATGGCCCCGCGCGCGGTGCGCTCCGACCCGCCGCGCGTGCGGATCGGTGGCCCCGACTGCACCCAGCCGTACGACATGGCGCTGCTCAATGTCTCGGCGATGAGCTTCGGATCGCTGTCGGCCAATGCGGTGCTGGCTCTCAACACCGGCGCCGCGCTGGGTGGTTTCGCCCACGACACGGGCGAAGGCGGCCTGTCCGAGTACCACCTGCGGCCCGGCGGCGACCTCGTGTGGGAGATCGGCACCGGCTACTTCGGCTGCCGGACGAAGGACGGCGCCTTCGACGAGGCCGAGTTCGCCGCGAAGGCCGCCCACCCTCAGGTCAAGTGCGTGTCCCTGAAGCTCAGTCAGGGGGCCAAGCCCGGCGTCGGGGGCGTGCTGCCCGGCCCGAAGGTCAACGCCGAGATCGCCGAGGTCCGAGGGGTGCCGCAGGGCCGAACCGTCGTCTCCCCGCCCTACCACCAGGTCTTCGCCACCCCGCGGGAGCTCGTCCGCTTCATCGCCCGGATGCGTGAACTGGCCGGTGGCAAGCCGGTCGGCTTCAAACTGTGCGTCGGCTCCCGCCGCCAGTTCCTGGCCGTCTGCAAGGCCATGCTGGAGGAGGACGTCACGCCTGACTTCGTCATCGTCGACGGCTCGGAAGGCGGCACCGGCGCCGCCCCCCTCGAATTCGCCGACACCATGGGCATGCCCCTGACCGACGGTCTGCTGACCGTCCACAACGCCCTGTTGGGGACCGGGCTGCGCGACCGCATCCGGATCGGCGTCAGCGGCAAGGTCGCCACCGGCAGCGACCTGGTCAAACGGCTCCTCCAGGGGGCCGACTACACCAACGCCGCCCGCGCCATGATGTTCGCCGTCGGCTGCATCCAGGCGCAGCGCTGCCACACCAACACCTGCCCGACCGGCGTGACCACCCAGGACGCCCGCCGGGCCCGCGCCCTGGACGTCGGTGACAAGTCCCGGCGCGTGCACCGGTTCCAGGAGGCAACGGTCAAGAGCGCCCTGCAGATCATGGCCGCCATGGGCGTCGACGAACCCTCCCAGCTGCGCCCGCACATGCTGCAGCGGAGGACGGACCCGCAGACCGTCCGTTCCTGGGCCGAGCTGTACCCGGAACTCCGCCCGGGGCAGCTGATCGACGACGCCCCCGAGGCGTGGGTCCAGGACTGGCACGCGGCCGATCCCGACCACTTCACGGTGTAGCAGCCGCGCCCGTCCGACCGAACTCCCCGAGCCTTTCCACCCCGCAACGAACCGGAGGACCCGCTTGTGGCACGCACCGTCGCCCATGTGATCGTCGACGCCCTGCAGGAACTCGGCGTGCGCCATGTGTTCGGCGTCGTCGGTGACGCGCTGAACCCGCTCACCGACGCCATCCGCTCCACCGAGGGCATCGACTGGATCGGCTGCCGCCACGAGGAGGCCGCCGCCTTCGCCGCAGGCGCCCAGTCCCAGCTGTCGGGGACCCTGGGCGTGTGCATGGGCACCGTCGGCCCCGGCTCCGTCCACCTGCTCAACGGCCTCTACGACGCCGCCAAGAGCCGCACCCCCGTCCTCGCCATCGCCGGGCAGGTGCCGCTCGCCGAACTGGGCGGCGACTACTTCCAGGAGGTCGACAACGACCTGCTCTTCCGCGACGTCGCCGTCCACCGGAACACCGTCACCTCCCCCGACCAGATGCCGCGGATGCTCGAAGCCGCCGTGCGAGCGGCGATCAGCGAGAACGGAGTCGCCGTCCTCACGGTGCCCGGTGACCTCGGCGACCGCGAACCGACCGACGACCGCCCCGCCCGCTTCCCCCGCGCCCACCCCGTCACCCGCCCGGACGAGTCGGGCATCCGCGAGGCCGCCGACCTCATCAACGCCGGCGGCAAGGTCACCCTGCTCGTCGGCCGCGGCGCACGCGACGCCCGTGACGCGGTCATGGCCCTGGCCGAACGGCTGGCCGCGCCGATGGTCCTCACCCTCAAGGCCAAGGAGGGCTTCGAGGGGGAGAACCCGTACCAGGTGGGCCAGACCGGCCTGATCGGCAACCCCGCCGCCGTCCACGCGCTCGACTCCTGCGACACCCTGGTCATGCTCGGCACCGACTTCCCCTACCGGGACTGGTACCCCACCGACTGCAAGGTCGTCCAGATCGACCTCCGGGAAAGCAACCTCGGGCGACGGACACCGGTCGACACCGGACTTGCGGGCGACGTCGGCGCGACCCTCCAGGCGCTGCTCCCCCACCTGGACGTCGCCGGGGACCGTTCCCACCTGGACGCCGCCCGCCGGCGTTTCGAGGACTGGGGCGCCGAACAGCGGCGCCTGGCCGACCCCGGCCACGACGAGCACGGCCTCGGACGGCTGCGCAGTGCTCTGGACAACCGCAGCGGCGACGTCCGTCCCGAGGCGCTGGCCGCCGCGGTGAACGCCTGCGCGAGCGACGACGCGATCTTCACGTCCGACACCGGCATGGCCACCGTCTGGCTCTCCCGGTTCGTCACCCTGCACGGGCAGCGGCGCCTGCTCGGTTCCTTCAACCTGGGTTCGATGGCCAACGCCATGCCGCAGGCCCTCGGCGCCCAGCTCTGGGCACCGGACCGGGAGGTCGTCGCGTTCTGCGGCGACGGCGGCCTGAGCATGCTGCTCGGCGACCTCATGACCATCAAGGAGTACCGGCTGCCGGTCAAGCTCGTGGTCTTCGACAACCGCCGGCTGGGGATGGTCAAGCTCGAACAGGAACAGACCGGGCTGGCCGAGTTCGGGACCGAGCTGGACAACCCCGACTTCGCGGCCGTCGCCACCGCTCTCGGGATCACCGGCATTCGCGTCACCGACCCCGCCGAACTCCAGGACAGCGTCCGCCGTGCCTTCGCCACGCCGGGGCCGGTGCTGCTGGACGTGCTCACCAACCCCCGGGAACTCGCCGTCCCCGGCCGGCCGACGCTCCAGCAGGGCTGGGGATTCGCCGTCGCCAAGGTGAAGGAGGTCCTGCAGAAGGGCCACGGGGAGTGAGTCGGCACGCCCCTTGCGATTCCGAGTGACGAAGTCCTGGACGCGGAAGGTCAGCGCGCCGAACGTCGGCCGGCCACCCGCTGCGGGCCACCTGGCTCCACCGCCGCGGCGAAGGTCCGGGTCCGGTGCAGGCGCGCCGAGCTGCCCGGATCTCCACGGACCGCTGCTTCCCGACCCACGCTCCACGGCACGGACACGGCACGGAAAACACTCTGGCCGGCCCGCGACGACCGGTCGTCGCGGGCCGGCTCGTGGTGTGACCGTTCCGGCCCCGCACGCGGTGTGACCGCACCGTCTCCGGTGCGGTCACACCGTCCGCTCTGCCGGGGATGTCCCCTCGTCCCTCGTCCTGCTCCTCGGCCTCGGCGGGCTCCGCCGAGGCCGAGGCCGAGGAGCGAACCTGGTCGACGTGTTCGGTGTTCCTCCGGTCCACCTCGTCCTTGAGGTGCGACAGATCGGTGGACCTGCGGTGGGCGACTTCGCGGTCGAATTCCTTCATGACCGCCTCCCGGGCCGCTGATCGCGGCCGTCAGCGGTTCACCGAAGCGGGTACGGCCTCAGTCGGGCCAGGTGCCGGTCAGGCGGCGGGTGCCGACCGCGCCGCCGCGGTCGATCGCGGCCTTCACCAGAGCGAACACCGCACCTTGCAGCGCGGCGGCGGTCAGCACCTCCTTCCAGGTCCTGTCCTGGTCGGTGGCCCGGGGCGCGTCGTCCTCATGACCCAGAAGGGCCCACGCACGCTTGAAAACGGCGCCCGCGACGATCCCGCCGAGGGCGCCGAACAGCAGCCCGAGGGGCTTGTACAGGATCCTGACCATGGCGGCCTCCCTCGCGCACCGGGGCCGCCCGCGCCGAGCGGCTGCTGCGCGTCTGTCCGGAATCCGGCCGGCCCAATCGGCCGGGAGCCGCCTGCCCGGGTCAGACGGCGAGGAGGTCGGTGAGGTCGTCCGCGTGCTCTTCCTCCTCCTCAAGGATGGATTCGATCAGGCGCCGCGTGGTCGGGTCGTGGTCACCCAGCCAGCGGGCGATCTCCTGGTAGGTGGAGATCACGATGCGTTCGGCCAGCAGGTTGTGCTCCAGCATGGCCTTGAGGTCCTTCTCGTCCGGCGTGGTGTAGTCGGTGTGCGCGCGCTGGGCGAGGGTGGCCGGGTCGAAGTCGGGCTCGCCGCCGAGCTGGGCGATCCGCTCGGCGGCCCGCAGGGCGTGCTGCATCTCCTCGGCGGCGTGCTCGGTGAACTCCGCCGCCACCTGGGCGCGGTCGATGCCGGTGGCCGAGATTGCGTGCCGGGTGTACCGGAGCCAGCACACCACCTCGGTGGCGACCACGTCGTTGAGGACGGCGATCACCTTCCCGGTGTCGAGGCCGTAGGTGCTGGTCACGGCGCCGTCGGCCATCTTCTGCCGGGCCTCGTCCCGGATCCGGCTCACGTCGATCACGAAGTCGTCGCCTGCCACGGTGTACTCCCGAAAGGTTGGGGAAAGGCGGTCCGGCCACGCCTTCCCCGAACCCCGGGAAGGCACACCCGGCCGTCCGGGAGGCCACCGGTTCGCAGTAGCACCGACGGGAGCGGAGGGCCGCCCGGGTTCAGCCCGCGCCCGGCAGACGCGCTTCGAGGTTGCCGTCACCGTCCGTCCGGGTGACGAAGACCGGCTGCGGCGCGGTGGCGGGCCCGTCCACGTTCCAGCCGTCGGACAGGCGGAAGACACTGCCGTGCCAGGGGCAGGTCACGCAGCCGTCCGCGACCTTGCCCTCCGAGAGCGGGCCCGAGGCGTGGCTGCACCGGTCGGCCAGGACGTGGAAGACCTCCTCGTCCTCCCGCACCACCACCACCGGCACCTCACCGATGGTCCGCCGCGCCGCCGCGCCGACGGTGAATTCCCCCACGTGCCCGAGCGTGTGCCAACCGGGCTCGACCAGGTGCGGGACGGGCTCGGCCTTGTTCGCCCCGGCGGACTGCCGGTGGGCGAGGTGCCCGCCGACCGCCGCTGCGCCGCCGACAGCCGTCAGTCCGGCGAAGCCCAGAACACGGCCCAGCCGGTGGCGGCCGCGCGAGCGGGCCGCCCAGGAGGCTCCGTAGAGTGCCACCGCGGTCGCCACCGAGGCGACGTGCACCAGGCCGGTACGCATCTGCTGCTCGTGCTGCTCCGCCCAGTCGACCCAGCCGGTCCAGGCCGCCGGGGCCACGCCGACCACTCCCACCGCGACCAGGACGTGCGCGGCGCGCTCCGAACCCGGCACGACGTCGAGGACGGCCGCGGACAACCAGGCCCCGACCGGCAGCTGGACCAGGGCCGGGTGCAGCGGATGGCCCAGAGGACGGCCGTGCAGCACCCCGCGCAGCCGCCCGAGCGGTAGGCCCTGGACGGCGCGCTGCAACGGCACGGCGACCACGTCGAGTTCTTCGGCGTCCCCCAGGGCGTCGAGTGCCTTGAGGACCCGGGTACCGATGCTGCCCTGACCGGCGGCAGCGGTGATGCGCGAGACAAGAGTTGCCATGGATCCACGCTGGCCGACGCGCCGCGGTCGCGCGGCCCAGGATGGGCCGGACGGCGCAGCCGGCCCCGCCGCCGCAGGCCGCGCCCCGACGCGTGCCTCGACGGTCAGCACGTCAAGCCGTCGAGGCCCTGGAGGAAGTCGCCGAACCCCTGACGGACGCGCGGATCGCTCCGCGCGGAGGTGGTGACCGGGTTCCGGGTGGTGCGCTTCACCCGGTGGCCGGCGACCTCCAGCGCGGTGACCAGGCTCCGGTCCTCACCCACGGTCAGCGGTTCGAAGCCGCCGGCCGCGCGGTAGGCGTCGGCCCGTACCGACAGGTTGGCCCCGTGGACATGCGGATGCCCGGCCCGGGGACGACCGGCCCGGTAGCGCTGCCGGAAGGCGGCGGCGGTCCCGTCCGGGTGGCCGGTCCAGTCGGTCACCCGGACGGTTCCCACCACCGCGTGCCAGCCGGCGGCCGCATGCGCGAGCTGCTGCCCGAGCCAGCCCGGCGGGACCACGGAGTCCGCGTCGGTGTGGGCCAGCCATACCTGCCGGGCCGTCAGGCCGGGCCGGGCCGCCAGGGCGAGGCCCAGGGCGTGCTCGCTGCCGGCCGCGCGGGCCGCCCCGACGATGCCGGTGCTCAGCTCCAGGAGATCCGCACCGTGCCGGCGGGCGACGGCCGCGGTGCCGTCCACGCAGGCGTCGGCGACGACGACCACCCGGACCGCCAGGCCTCGGACGCGCGGATGCACGGTGGCCCGGTGCAGGGCGTCCAGGCAGTCCCCGAGCAGCTCCTCCTCGTCCCGGGCCGGCACCACCACGGCCAGGGAGCGGATCACGTCAGTCCCCCGCGGGCGGCGACCGACAGGCGCCCGGCGGGAGTGCCGGCCCGCTCGGGGCGGATGAAGACGTCGAGCAGGAAGTCCGGTTCGCCGTGGCCGGCGATTCGCACCAGGGCCGGGTGGGCGCGAGTCTGGCGGTGGACGGCGTCGGCGGTCAGGGCGTGCTCGGCCACTTCGTGGCGCCAGTGGACGAGCAGCAGGGTTCCCCCTGGTTCCAGTGACCGCACCGCGAGGTCGAGGAGGCCGGCGACGTCGGCAGCGGTGAAGTAGTACAGCAGCTCGGAGAGGACGACGAGGTCGAAGCGCTCACCGGGCCCGGGCCAGTCCGCGGGCAGCACGCGCTGCTCGATCCGGACGTGCGAGAGGTGCGCGAGCCGTTGGCGGGCCTGCGCGCAGGCCCGCTCCTCGCGGTCGCAGGAGAGCAGTGCCCGGCAGCGTCCGGCGAGCAGGGCGGACAGGACGCCCACCGAGCAGCCCGGTTCGAACCCGCTGCGGTACTCCGGCTCCGGAAGGGCCGCGAGCGTGAGCGCGTACTTGCGCCGCTCGTACCAGCGGTCCGCGAGCTGCCATGGATCGGGCCGGCCCGCGTACATCCGGGAGAAGTACTCCCCCGGCGTGCCGCCGGCCGCGTCGGCCGCCCTGATGTCGGCCGCGGTCATCGCCAGACCACCTCGAAGTCGCGGTGGAAGTGCGCGAGTTCGGCGGGTGGCAGGATCGGGGCGTCCTCGGGCCGGTCGCCGAGCGGCTGGGTCTGACTGCGGAAGCACTCCAGGGCGTCGCGCTTGCGGGCCCGCGCGGTGGGCGACAGCGGGATGCGGGCCGCGCGGTGCCAGGGCAGGCGGACGTCACCGGGTACGGCCCAGTGCCAGGCCCAGACCGGGTACTCCCACACCGGCACGCCTGCGGCGCCGCCCGCTCGGAGGGCGGCCCGTCCCGCCGCCTCGTGGTCGGGGTGCAGGTCCCGGCTGAACGGCGCCACGCACAGGTCGCAGTCCCGCAGGAGTCCGGCGATCCGTGCGGTGAGGTCCGGCTCGTGGCGGGCGACCTCGCCGTCGGGGACACCCAGGCGCACGCTTTGCACGTCCGCGTTCAACCGGCCGAGGGCCTGGTGCAGTTCGCGGGTGCGGACGCCGGCGAGGTCGCGGGCGGCCGGCGCCCGGCTGCGGGGGTGGGAGGCCTCCCCGTCGGTGACGGACACCAGGCGAAGACGGACACCGGCCGCCGCCAGGACGGCGATCGTGCCGCCGAGGCCGAGGACCTCGTCGTCCGGATGGGCCGCCACGATCAGCACTCTCGGCCGGCGGGCCGCTCCGGTGCGCAGCAGGCCGAGCGGGTCGACGGCGGGCAGGCTGCGCAGCCCGGGCCAAGCCCGCCACCGGTGCTCCGCGGTGCCCGGCGCCTGGATCGGGTCGGCGGCGGGCGGCGGCTCGGGCGTGGGCAGGAAGGGCGTTGGCCGGCTGGTCATCTGTCTTCCCAGTTCTGCCGGGTGGCTGCGACCGCCTTGCCCAGGGCCGCCAGGTCGCGTTCGGCATGGTGCTGGCGCAGGTAGACGGTCAGGTCCGCGACGGCACGCGCGTGAACGGCGTCGTGGCCGAGTGGAGTCGCGCCCAGTGCCCGGCCGACCCGGGTGAGCACCTCGGCCGCGGCCTGCTCGACAGCGGCGCGCACCCGCATCGTCCGAAGGTCGGCGGCGCCGCCGACGTCTCGGGGGTCGGCGTCGACGGCCGCGGCCGCGCTGTCCAGCAGTGCCTCGACGGTGGCCAGGCGCGCGTCGACGGCGCCGAGGTGCGCCAGGGCGTGCGGGTCCAGGTCCCAGGTCCGGGAGGCGGTCAGCAGTGTGCGGGCGACGGCGCGCGCGCCGCCGTACCAGCAGGCGGCGACACCGATCCCGCCGTGGTGGAAGCCGGGGCGCTCCAGGTAGGCTCGCGGGCCCCCCACGGGCGTGGCGCGGGCGTCGTCGAAGGTCACGTCCAGGGTGTCGCTGCCCGCCATGCCCGCCCCGGGCCAGCTGTCCGGCAGCGGCGTGACGCCGGATTGCGCGACCGTCACGGCGAACAGGCGCCGCTCCTCCCCTTGGCGCGCCGTCACCAGCGCGTGCGTGCAGACCCGGGCGCCCGAGCAGAACGGCTTCACCCCGGACAGCCGCCACCCGCCCGGCACACGACGGGCCTCGACCAGGTGGCCGGGAGGCTCCGCCGCCCACACGCCCCAGCGGGCGCCCTCCCGGCCCGGGGGCAGATCCTCCGCACCCTGGGCCCGCAGCTCGGCGAGGATCGCGACGGCGTCCGCGTGTCCCTCGGCGAGCCGCGCCAGCGAGAGGTCGCTCTGTGCCCAGCGGGTGAGGGCCTCCCACCGAGCACGGGTCAGGCCGCCGCCGGGCAGCGGCAGATCCAGCTCCCCGCGCGCCGCCATCCGGGTGAACTCCCGGGCGACGGAGCTCCGGTGATCCACTGCGTCGGCTCCGGTGCTCACGGACCCGGCAGGGCCGGTCAGCGGACGGGCCGACACGGCGCCGGTGCTCACCGGGTGGCTTCCCGGCGCGGATCGGGCTGGCGCGGCAGACGCACCGGCCAGGGCGGCAGTGTGGACGGTCGGAAGGACGACCCAGCGGTCACGGCGCACTCCTCGGCAACGGCCGGGGCACTTGCCCGGCCTTCGAACGACTCTGCACCTCGCGCCGGCCGCTCGCACGCCCAGCTTCCTGCCGGGGCCCGCCCGCACGTAGCGGCCCCCCTTGCGCATTCCCTGGGAGCGGTGCCTGGTCCGGGGCGGCCGGTGACCCTGGACTGCGCCCCGAGTCGTCCGGTGGACCTGTCGTGGCTCCGGGAACCGCTTGCCGCCGCCTTCCAACACCGTCGACGACGGCACAGCAGCGCTCGACGACCTCGCCGGCCAGGCCGTCGCCGTTTCCCTGCGCCGCTCACGTGGTCCTCAGCCCGCGAGGCGCTCCGCCCGGACCGGGCCGAGCAGGCCCGACCGTTCGATCTCGCCCATGCCGCCCCACACACCGTAGGGTTCACGCACCTGCAGAGCGTGAGCGAGACATTCGGCCTGCACCGGGCACCCGGCGCAGATCCGCTTCGCCGCGGCCTCGCGGTCCTCGTGGGCCCGGCCACGCTCACCGAACGGATGGAAGAACAGGACGCTGTCCAGGTCGCGGCAGGCACCGCGCAGCTGCCACTCCCACTGGTCCTGAACCGGTCCGGGCAGACGCGAGACCACAGACACCGATGATCGTTCCCTTCACTGGTGGACGCTGTCGGTGATGGCCGTGACGCATCTGCCACGGCCATCGCCGAAGACCTTCTGACCCCGATCCGGCACATCACACCGGTGGCGGGGGCGCGAACGCCGTCCACACCCCCGCCGGCACGAACGCGAGGCCTACGACTCGGATCGGCAGGCGGGCCGGCCCCGCCCGCCCACAGGGCAGGGCACGACCCGTGAGATCCGGCCGGAAGGGGGCTCGTGCCGCGAGAAGGCGGAGCACATGAGCTGCGCCGCCCGGGGTAGCCGCCAGGGAACCACCGTCCGCCTCGCCCCGAAAGGCGATCCGACACGGCAGAAGCGCGTCGGACGTGAGAGGCAGGCGTGACGATGGAAGTACCCGGCTCCTACGCATCAGCGCCGCGCCTGGACGATCCGCACACTCGGACCGGCCGGGCCGGACCGACGAAACCGCACCGACGAAACCGCACCGACGAAACCGCGCTCCCCGGAGCGCATGGCGAAAGGCAGCAGCCATGAGGAGTGAGACTCGGGAGACGGTCGTGCACGCCGCCGAGACGGCACGTGACACAGCGGCCCGTGCCGCACGAGCCGCCCGGGAGCACGCCCCCAAGGACGTCCTCGACCGCGCCGGACGGATGACGGCACAGGCCCGTGGCGCGGCGGCACAGGTCGGGCACCTCGCCGCCGAGCACACCCCGCCGCAACTTCGCGAACAGGCAGGCCGGGCCGCGGGAACGGCCCGCGCCAACCGCACATGGGTGCTCGTCACCCTCGCGGCAGCCGCCCTCACCACGGCCGTGCTCCGAGGCCTGCGCCGAGGGCGCCGATGAAGCCTTCCAAGAGCGCCTACCAGCAGGTCGGGCCGCGCCCGGGTACGAGCGCGGCCCGCGGTCCGGGCCGCTGTGTTCAGGCAGGCCGTGAAGATGCTCGTGCATGACGACGACGCGTCGCCACCGGCGAGCCCTGCGGGTGGCCGGAGATCCTCGTGGCAGCCACCTTGCAGGGCACGAGCCGCGGCGGCGTCAAGGCCGCCGTCGACCGGGGCGGCGCGATCACCACGCGCCGTCTGACCCGGCACCTGCCGCGCCTGCCCCGTCACCCTGCGCGTGGAGGCCCGGAAGGTGCCGGCGGGCATCGACGGCGCGCAACCCGCCCGGTCGTCCTTTGCGACCGGGCCGCCGGTGAACACCCGGCGGCCCGGTCGGGGATGCTCGCCCGCCCGACCGGACAGCCGGAAGCCGCAGGCGTCGGCGCGGGCCACCGTCGCCGTGGTCAGCCGGCGCCATGGCGCGGCACGACGGCGGGGACGACCTGGTCGACCGGGAAGACCTGATCGGTGCCGGTGATCTCCAGCACCCTGGCCACGATGTCGGTAGGGCGGGCCAGGTGGAACGCCGTGTCCTGGCGCTCGGCGTCGAGACGGGCCTGCAGCAGGGTGTTGAGGCCGGAGGAGTCGCAGAAGGTGATGCCCGCCAGGTCGACCACCAGCATCGCGGGGGCGGGCCGCACCGCCAACGCGCGGCGCAGCACGGCCCGCAGCTGCGGGGCGCTGTCGTGGTCGAGTTCGCCGGCGGCCTCCACCACCGGTCCGGCGAGGCATTCCCGGACGGTGGCGGTGAACCGGCCCGCCGCGCCGGCGGTCACCGCTGGGTTCCCCTGCTGGATGTGTGCATTGGACAACCGTACTTGTCAGAACCGGGCCTGCCTACCAGCCCTCGGGTCTCCGCCGTGGCCCGTACGGATGCGGGCCGCCACCGTGTCGGTGGCGGCCCGCATCTCAGAGCCGGCTCTAGAGCGGACCGCCGTAGTAGGGGCCGTAGTAGCCGGCATAGGCGTCCTGGTAGACGCTGTCGGCGGCGTCGTGCTTCTCGGGGTCGTACTCGGGTCCGTTCTTGATCTCGTCCTTGGTGCGGTCGACGTGGACCGTCCTGTCGTCCTGGTCGATGCGGACGACGGTGCCGGCGGGCAGCAGGACGTGCTTGCCGAAGATCCACGGCCCGGTGTCGACCACCAGGTACTGGGGACCGGCTTCCTCGGACAGCTTGTCGACCTTGCCGATGTGACCGTCGGTGGCCTCCACCCGGAAGCCGATCAGCTCGGAGCCGGAGACGTGGCCGGACGTGCTGCGGAACTCCCAGATCTCGATGCCGCTCATGGCGTCTCCCTCGTTGTGCAGGGCCGCGCGGGCTGATCCCGGCGCGACGCGCTCTCAGTCCTGCGACTGCCCTGGTATCCACAGGTCACACCTGTGCCACCGTCCTCGACCAGCGGTTCGTCCTCCGGCCGAAACCGGGAACCGGGCGCCCGGGACGTCCTTCCCGGCTCCGCCTCTCCCGGTCCTCCGCGTGACCCTGACTTCTACCAGCGGTACCACCGGTGACGCCGGCCCGACGAGTGCGTGCCACGCGCCACGAAGCCCAGCAGCCACACCACCAGGACGATGATCGCCACCCACCACAGGGCCTTCAGCGCGAAGCCCGCACCGAACAGGAGCAGTGCCAGGAGCAGAACGAGAAGAAGGGGAACCATCGTGTCCTCCGGGGATGAGTCAGTGTCGTGTCGTAGGGCCGACTGCCCCGGCAAGGCGCGCGTATTCGTAGGAATCTTCCCCGCCAGGGCGGGCAGGCGCCCCGGTGTCAGCACAGGACAGGGCTACTGCGAGGAGCGCACGATGAGCACCGGCGACAAGATCGAGAACACCGGCGAGAAGCTCAAGGGCAGCGCCAAGGAGACGGCCGGCAAGGCCGTCGGCAACGAGCGTCTGACCGCCGAGGGAAAGGCCGACCAGGCAAAGGCCGACATCAAGCAGGCCGGCGAGCACGCCAAGGACGCCCTCAAGCACTGACCACCCCCAAGCCCCCCACGCGGGCCCCGACCGAACCCACGGTCGGGGCCCGCGTGGTCCGTTCCCGGCGCCGCACGCGCCTTCCGCGCACCCCGCCCGCCGTCCCCGGCGGGCACCGAACGTCCGCACCCGCCGCGCCCGCACCGGACACAGCACCCGGGCTGCGGGTGGGCACCGGCCAGGCGGTGGCAGACCCTGCCCCCGCTGTCGGGTGACTCCTTCACAACTTGCCGTCTGCGCCGGACTGCGCCGTGACCAGGGCCGGCGACCGGAGGCCGGCGGTGTCCAGCGGGCGCGGGGCCGGGATTCCGAGGGCCCCGGCGCGGTCGTCGCCCTCGCCGCTGTCGTCCCGCTCCCCGCGCCCGAAGGCACGGCGTTCAGAGCCCCCGGCAACCAGCGGTGCCCATGTGAGCAACGAGCAGGCCGACCCGTCCGGCAGGTCAGTGTGTCTCGCGGCGCCGCTTCATCTCCGCCTCGGCGATGTGGCCCCGCCCGCCGGCCAGCGCCTCGCGCACCCGCTGTTCCACCTCGGTGAAGCGCCGGTAGTAGCCCTCGTCGTAGGCCTCGACCACCTGAAAGGTCCACATGTCCGCCAGCACGTCCGCGCCCTGGACCTCGCGCTCCAGCAGGTCGGCCTGTTCGGCGTGGCCGGCCGCCCGCAGCGCCGCCACGGCTTCCCCGACCGTCCTGTCCGCCCCACCGGTCAGTTGGTGGAAGTCGTACAGCCGGCCCCGTGCTCGCTGCGTCCGCTCCAACGCCTCCGACAGCAGGCCCAAAGCCTCGACCGTGGCATCGTTCATCCCTGCCGGGCGGGCGTGCCGGCCGGCCCTCCGCTCGTCAGTCACCGTGCCGGCTCCCTCCGCCTCGCCGAGTTCGGACACCGACCTGTTCCCATCCGCGGCCGCGTCTACGCCCGCCGATCCCGTTCCCCGACCGTTCGGCCGCAGTGGCGCCGAACAGCGGACGGGCATGCCTCCGGCCGCCGACGGGCGTCCGGAGGCGGGATCGAGTGCTGGGCCACCTCCGCAGGGCAGCTCGGCGAGGCGCCCGGGGTGGACGATGGCGGCAGATGCCAGGAAGGCCACGGCTGATCCGGCCGGGCCGGCGTGCTGAACAGCGGCTCACAGCAGGTGGGCCGATCCTCGTAGCAGAGCCTTGGCCCGGTGTCGGGCGGCTCCCCGTGGCCAGTTTGCCGGGCCGACCATGCCGCTACCGACCACCCGGGCCGGTGCCGGTCCGGGCCGGTGCCGTCGCCGTCCTGGCCTCACCGTGTACGCCTACCGGCAGGTAGGCGCACACGGTGGGACAACGGTTCAGGTTCAGCTCACGGCCGGAGGGAAGCGATCCCACACGCGGTGGGAGGCGAGGAGCTCGGTGAGGGCGGCGACGAGTTCGCCGGCGTCGTCACCGGCGATCACGCCCGGGGCGGCGGGGTCGGCGGACGCGGCGGCGAGAACGGCCTCGGCGCCGGGCAGGACGGCGATCGGCTTGGCGT
>NZ_BNBO01000055.1 GCF_014655955.1 Kitasatospora indigofera | reverse complement strand
TGCACCCGGAACATCTCGCCCAGCTGGTAGCCGACGCTCAGCACCGGGTTCAGCGAGGAGAGCGCGTCCTGGAAGATCATCGCGATCTTCCGGCCGCGCAGCTTGCGGCGCTCCTCGTTGCTCATCTTGAGCATGTCCTGGCCGCGGAAGAGGATCTCACCCGAGGTGACGCGGCCGGGAGGCATGTCCAGGATGCCCATGATGGTCTGCGCGGTGACGGACTTCCCGGAGCCCGACTCGCCGAGCACGGCGAGGGTCTCGCCGGCCGCGACGGAGTAGTTCACGCCGTTGACGGCCTTGGCGATGCCGTCCCGGGTCACGAACTCGACGTGCAGGTCCTTGACCTCCAGCAGCGGGGTGCCGGGGGTGAGGCGCCCGCTCTCGGGGGCGACCTTCGGGTCTATGACGGTGGTCATGATGCGTCCGCCTCTCTCAGCGCAGCTTCGGGTCGAGGGCGTCGCGCACCGCGTCGCCGAGCATGATGAAGGCCAGAACGGTCAGGCTCAGCATGCCGGCGGGGAAGAAGAGCGCGAACGGGGCGGTGCGGATGACCTTCTGGGCCGAGTTGATGTCGATGCCCCAGGAGATGGTCGGGTCCTGCAGACCGATGCCGAGGAAGCTCAGCGTCGCCTCGGTGGCGATGTAACCGCCGAGCGCGATGGTGGCGACCACGATCACGGGGGCGATCGCGTTCGGCAGGATGTGCTTGACCAGGATCCGCGAGGTGCCGGCGCCGAGGGCCTTGGCCGCCGTGACGTAGTCGGCCTGCTTGACCGTGATGACCGAACCGCGCATCACGCGGGTCATCTGGGTCCAGCCGAGCGCGACCAGCGCGAAGACGACGCTCCAGATCGTGCGCGAGGTGAAGGCGTTGAGGATCACCAGGGCGCCGAGCAGCAGCGGGATGCCGAAGAAGATGTCGGTGACGCGGGAGATGATCACGTCGACCCAGCCGCCGAAGTAGCCGGCCAGCATGCCGGTGATACCGCCGAGGACGGTCACACCGGCGGTGACGCAGATGCCGACCACGACCGAGGCGCGGGCACCGTAGATCACCCGGGCGTAGATGCTGCGGCCCTGGCCGTCGTAACCGAACCAGTCCGCCTGGAACAGGTGGCTGTAGTTCGGCTTGGTCAGGAAGTGGTTGCGCAGGTCGCCGGCGCGCGGGTCCACCGAGGTGAACAGGCCGGGCGCGATGGCGATCACGATCAGCAGCAGGATCAGCAGCGCCGAGAGCACGAAGATCGGGCGGCGGCGCAGGTCGTGCCAGGCGTCCGAGCCGAGGCTGCGGGCCTTCTCGGGCTTGGGCTCCGCCGTACCGCCCGCGCGCTGCGCGGGGATGTCGGCGGACTTCTTCTGGATCAGGTCAGGCATAACGGATCCTCGGGTCCAGGACCGCGTAGAGCAGGTCGACGATCAGGCTGGCGGCCAGGTACACGAGCACCAGGACGACGACGAAGCCGGAGACCGTGCCGCCCTCCTTGAGGTTGATCGCGTGGTAGAGCGCGTTGCCGACGCCCTTGACGTTGAAGATGCCCTCGGTGACGATCGCGCCGCCCATCAGGGCGCCCAGGTCGGTGCCCAGGAAGGTGACGACCGGGATCAGCGAGTTGCGCAGCAGGTGGGTCCCGATGACCCTGCGCTTGGGCAGGCCCTTGGCCACCGCGGTGCGCATGTAGTCGGAGCGCACGTTCTCCACGATGGAGGTACGGGTCAGCCGCGCGACGTAGGCCAGCGACAGCGAGCCGAGCACGAAGGCGGGCAGCAGCAGCTGGCCCAGGTTCATCGAGTCCTGGACGGTCGGGGTGACCCAGCCCAGGTTGGTGGCGAAGACCGTCTGGAAGACGAAGCCCAGCACCGGCACCGGGATCGAGATCAGGAGCAGGGTCAGGACCAGGGTGCCCTTGTCGAAGGCCTTGCCGCGGCGCAGGCCGGAGAAGAGACCGATCGTCACGCCGAGCAGGATCTCGATGGCGAAGGCCATCAGCGCGAGCCGGATGGTCACGGGCATCGCTTCGGTGATCACGTCGAGGACCTTGCGGCCCGCCATGGTCTCCCCGAAGTCACCCATGAACAGCTTGCGCATGTAGTCGACGTACTGCTCGACCAGGGACTTGTCGAGGCCCAACCGGTGCTTGAACGCGGCGAGCTGAGCCGGATCCGGCGCCTTGTCGCCCCACATCGCACTGACCGCGTCTCCGGGAAGCGCACGCACCATCAGGAAGATGAGCGTGACGGTCCCCAGGAAGACCGGGATCATTTGGAGCAGTCGCCTCGCGACAAAGCGCCCCATCGTTCCTCCATGTTTTTCTCTGACGGGCCGTCATCCCGGGTCAGAGGTGAGTCGGCGTGCCAACGGCCGGTGCCAGTCCTGCCCTTGTGGGGATGGGACGGGCACCGGCCGCTACCTGTTCAGCCGTGCGGTGCCGGGCTGAACTACTTCTGCTTGACCTCGACGCCGGTGAAGACCGGGTTGCCGAAGGAGTCGAACTTCACGTTCTGGACGTTGTTGGACCAGCCGGAGTTGGTCTTGTAGTACCAGAGCGGGATGGCCGGCATGTCCTTGGCCAGGACGGCCTCGGCCTGCTGGTAGAGGTCCGCGGTCTTCTCGACCGAGGTGGCCTGGTCGGCCTCCTGCGCCAGCTTGTCGAACTCCGGGCTGGAGTAGCCGGCGTCGTTCGCGGAGGCGCCGGTGCCGTAGACGTCACGCAGGAAGTTGGCGTTCAGGGGGTAGTCCTGGACCCAGCCGGTGCGCATCATGCTCGGCACGGCCTTCTTGCGGATGATGTCGCGCGAGGTCTTGAAGTCGGGCTTCGGGTCACCGAGGCACTCGACGCCGGTCGACTGGCGGATCGAGTTGCAGACCGCGTCGACCCACTCCTTGTGACCACCGTCGGAGTTGTAGATGATGGTGATCTTGTTGTTCGGCACGCCGCCGCCGGCCTGGATGAGCTCCTTGGCCTTGGCCGGGTCGAACTTGCAGGCGTCGCCGCAGGCGCCGGCCTTGTAGCCCATGACGCCCGGGGCGACCCAGCTGTCGGCGGGCTGGCGCGAGCCGTTCAGCACGGTCTTGGTGATGGTGTCGCGGTCGATCGCCATCGACAGGCCCTGGCGGACCTTGGCCTTGTCGACGCCGGCCCAGTCACCCTGGTACAGCGCGAACGAGATGTTCTGGATGGCGCCCTGGGCCTGGTCGACCGCGCGGTTGCCGAGGTCGGTCTTGTAGGAGGCCAGGTCGGTCGGGTCGACCTGGTCCAGCACGTCCAGGGTGTCCGAGGTGAGGTCCTTGTAGGCCGCCTCGCCGGACGAGTAGTTCTTGAAGACGATGCCGCCGTTCTTCGGCTTGTCCGTGCCGGCGTACTTGTCGTACGCGGCCAGGGTGATCGCCTTGTTGTGCTCCCACGAGACGAACTTGTAGGGGCCGTTGCCGACCGGCTTCTGGCCGTAGCCGGCCGGGTCCGCGAAGAAGCCGGTGGGCAGCGGGAAGAAGGCCGAGTAGCCGAGCTTGTACTGGAAGTACGAGACCGGGCCGGTCAGCTCGATGGTGAAGTGGGTGTCGTCGACGACCTTGAGGCCGGACATCGCGTCGGCGGTCGGGTCACCCTTCTCCGGGTGCACGGCGTCGTAGCCGGCGATGTCGGAGAACCAGTCCGAGTTGATCTGGTTGTTCTTGGTGTTGGCCGACCAGTTCCACGAGTCGACGAAGGACTTCGCGGTCACCGGGGTGCCGTCGTGGAAGGTCCAGCCGGACTTCAGGGTGACGGTGTAGTTCTTGGCGTCGGTGGTCTCGATCTTGTCGGCCACCTGGTTGCGCAGAGCGCCCGAGGCCGGGTCGTAGTCGACGAGGCCCATGAAGAGCTGCTTCACGATGCGGCCGCCCTGGTTCTCCATGGCGTTGGCCGGCTGGAGCGGGTTCTGCGGCTCGGCGCTCTGGTAGCTGAAGACGCCCTGAGCGTTGACGGCGCTGTCGGAGCTGCCACCGCTGGAAGAACCGCTGCCACAAGCAGTTGCGGCAAGGGCGACAGCAACAGCTGCGACGACCCACTTGGCCTGGCTGGCACCGCGCATCGGTGTGCCTCCTGAAATCCGTGTTTGCAAACGTGGAGAGCACCGGGGGGAGTGGCCGGCAACAGCGCCTGGCCGGCGGTGCTTCCTCGCTCGAGGTTCGGCGCGCACCCCTGCGCGTAACCCTTGCCCGAGCCTGACTGCACCCACTATCCGTCACACACGGAGACGAAAGTGACGAATACGGATCTCAATTAGGTCACATGAACGGTCGGTAAGTTTCGAAAATCGGACATATGAGACATAGCCAGACAGGTATTAAACGGACAGTTGTCATGTATGACGGATTGTCACGTTCGCTCAGCGGACATCCGGGCGTGATAGAGGCCTCAGCGGCGCTACGCGCGTCGACAGCGCTCCGTTAACAGACAGCCTTCACTTAACAGTCGGGATTGCGGTTAACGCGGCCCTTCGCCGGCGCCCCGGGGGGGCACAAAGCGGAAACCGCCGCGGGCATGACAGCACCCCGGGGCCGATCGATCCGTGCACGATCCGACGGAGCGGCCAGGGTTGCTCAGGAAAGGGGACAAAGGGCCTCCGGAAGGGCCTCGCGGCGCCGTCCCGGGCATGAAGAAGGCCGCCGTCCCGCCTCCCTCTCGGGAGACCGGACGGCGGCCGGTGGCGCCACGGCCGCGGTGTCAGGACACCGCGGCGAGCGTCAGCACGCCGGAGCGGGCGTCAGTTCTTCTTGGCGCGCGAGGCCGTACGGCCGCGCTCCTTCTGGTCCAGGACGACCTTGCGGATGCGCACGGTCTCCGGGGTCACCTCGATGCACTCGTCCTCGCGGCAGAACTCCAGCGACTGCTCCAGCGAGAGCTTGCGCGGCGGCACCAGGTTCTCGGTGGTGTCGGAGGAGGCCGCACGCATGTTGGTGAGCTTCTTCTCCTTGGTGATGTTGATGTCCATGTCGTCCTGGCGCGAGTTCTCGCCGACGATCATGCCCTCGTACACCTCGGTGGTGGGCTCGACGAAGAGCGTGCCGCGCTCCTGGATGCCCATCATCGCGAACGGCGTCACGACACCGGCGCGGTCGGCGACCAGCGAACCGTTGTTGCGCATCCGGAGCTCGCCGAACCACGGCTCGTGGCCCTCGAAGATGGAGTGCGCGATGCCGGTGCCGCGGGTGTCCGTGAGGAACTGGGTGCGGAAGCCGATCAGGCCGCGCGACGGGACGATGAACTCCATGCGGACCCAGCCGGAGCCGTGGTTCGTCATGGTCTCCATGCGGCCCTTGCGGGTCGCCATCAGCTGGGTGATGGCGCCGAGGTACTCCTCGGGGCTGTCGATGGTCATCCGCTCGACCGGCTCGTGGGTCTTGCCGTTGATGACCTTGGTGACGACCTGCGGCTTGCCGACGGTCAGCTCGAAGAGCTCCCGGCGCATGGTCTCGACCAGGATGGCCAGCGCCAGCTCGCCACGGCCCTGGACCTCCCAGGCGTCGGGGCGCTCGGTCGGCAGCACGCGGAGCGAGACGTTACCGATCAGCTCGCGGTCCAGGCGGTCCTTCACCATGCGGGCGGTGACCTTGTGGCCCTTGCCGCCCTTGCCGACCAGCGGCGAGGTGTTGGTGCCGATGACCATCGAGATGGCCGGCTCGTCCACCGTGATCAGCGGCAGGGCGACCGGGTTCTCCAGGTCGGCCAGGGTCTCGCCGATCATGATGTCCGGGATGCCCGCGACGGCGCAGATGTCGCCGGGGCCGGCCACCTCGGCCGGCTTGCGGGTGAGCGCCTCGGTCATCAGCAGCTCGGTGATCTTGACCTGCTGGATCGAGCCGTCCCGCTTCATCCACGAGACCTGCTGGCCCTTGCGGAGCTCGCCCTGCTCGACGCGGCAGAGCGCGATGCGGCCGAGGAAGTTGTCGGCGTCCAGGTTGGTGACGTGCGCCTGGAGCGGGGCGTCCTCGTCGTAGACCGGGGCCGGGACGTGCTCCAGGATGGTGGAGAAGAACGGCTCCAGCGAGTCGCTGTCCGGCGGCACGGTGCCGTTCTCCGGCTTGGTCATCGAGGCGACGCCGTCACGCGCACAGGCGTAGACGATCGGGAACTCGATCTGCTCCTCGGTGGCGTCGAGGTCCAGGAAGAGGTCGTAGGTCTCGTTGATGACCTCGTCGATCCGGGAGTCCGGACGGTCGGTCTTGTTGATGCAGAGGATGACCGGGAGCTTCGCGGTCAGGGCCTTGCGGAGCACGAAGCGGGTCTGCGGCAGCGGACCCTCCGAGGCGTCGACCAGGAGGACGACCGCGTCGACCATCGACAGGCCGCGCTCGACCTCACCACCGAAGTCGGCGTGGCCGGGGGTGTCGATGATGTTGATCGTGATCGGCGCGCCACCCTCCTTGGGGTGGTACTTGACGGCGGTGTTCTTCGCGAGAATGGTGATGCCCTTCTCGCGCTCCAGGTCGTTGGAGTCCATCATTCGGTCGTCGAGGTGCTGGTGGGCGGCGAAGGCGCCGGCCTGCTTCAGCATGGCGTCGACCAGCGTGGTCTTGCCGTGGTCGACGTGGGCGACGATGGCAACGTTGCGGATGTCATTGCGCGTGGGCATGCGGAGCGGATTCTCCCGGAGTCGTGGGTTACGGCGCCCGGCTGCGTGACGCCGACCTGCGATCCCTGTTGATCGCCGCCGCCCGTTCCGCCTGCTACTACCGGTCCACCCGCCGGGCAGACACGCCACGGCTTTCTCCTATGGTACTGGGAACCACCCAGCTGGGCCGAAACGGCCACGTGCCCCCGCCTGCGGAGCGGGGGTGTCGTCGGTCACCCGGCACGGTCGGGACCGTCCGGACGGGCCCGGGAGAGGGTGTCCTGGCCGCGCCTAGCCGTCGCGCCCGGACCGCGGTCAGAGCTGGTCGATGGCGGTCAGGTCGATGTCGATCGCGAACGGCAGCGCGAGCTTCAGCTGCTCCCGGTGGATGCCGACGGCGACGTACTTGCGGGTCGGGGCGTCCAGTTCGTAGACGTGCACCACCGGCCGGCCGCCCTCGCGCTCGACCAGCCAGAAGTGCGGGATGCCGGCGCCGGCGTAGAGGTCCGGCTTGCGCTCGCGGTCGCGCTCCTCCGAGTCCGGGGAGACCACCTCGACGGCCAGCAACACGTCGGCGGGCCGAAAACTGGTCAGCTCGGGGCCGGTCACGGCCGAGGCCTTGACCACCATCAGGTCGGGCTCGGGGCGCTGGCGGGGGCCGAGGGTGACCGTCATCTCGCGCCGGACCCGCAAGAACCCTGGGGCGGTCACTCTCAGGCCCGCCATGAGCAGGTCGATGGCGACGCTGTGAAAGTCACGCTGAGGGCTCACGAGTACCAGGCTCCCGTCGATCAGCTCCGTGTGCGGAGGCAGGTCGGGGAGCCGGTCGAGGTCTTCGGCGGTGAAGCCGCCCTCCGGCGGAATGGCCCAGTCCGGCATTTTCTCGCGAGTCATCGTCGCTCCCATGGACGGAAGTCCGGCCCTGGTACACAGCGTAGTGCCACGACTTCGGTCCGGGTTCACCCTTTCGTGCGGATTGGTCAGGTCGTGGCCAGGAATCCGAGGTCCTGGTAGCGCGGCCGGGCGAAACCGTACGCTCCCGCGCCGGCCACGCCGGTGCGGACGGCGACCAGGTCGGGGCGCTGGTAGAGCGGGACGGAGTGCCCCAGCTCCCAGATCCGGGCGTCGGCCTGCTGGAGCAGCGAGCGCTCGGCGGCCGGGTCGAGTTCGGCCGCGGCCCGGTCGAAGAGGAGATCGATCTCCGCCGTGCCGGTCCGGGCGTAGTTGGACCCGAGCCGCGGGGCGCCGTCCGGGCCGGGCTGGGGCTTGGCGTAGACGGCCCGCTCGTCGGTGGCCGGGGAGGCGGTGGCCGGCCAGGAGAACAGGGCGAGGTCGAAGTCGCCCGAGGCCAGCGGGCCGCTGACGAAGGAGGCGACCGGGACGGCCTTGGCCTGCACGGCGATGCCGGCCCCGGCCAGGTCGGCGGTCAGCGCCTCGGCGGTGCGCCGGGCGGTGGCCGAGCCCTCCGGCAGCAGCAGGGTGAGGCTGAGCTCCTTGCCGTCCTTGGACCGGGTTCCGGAGCCGCCGGCGGTCCTCCAGCCGGCCTCGTCGAGCAGCTGGGTCGCGGGGGCGTCCCCGGCCACCGCGCTGTTGTCCTGGTAGCCGTCCTGGCCGACGGCCAGCAGGTGGTTGCCGAGCGGGGTGGCCGGCAGGCCGAGCGGGGTGAGGGCGGCGTCGGCGACCTTCCGGCGGTCGACGGCCCGGGCCAGCGCGCGGCGGACGGCCGGGTCGGTGAGCGGGGCCCGGGCGGAGTTGAGGGTGAGCTCGGTGAGGGCCGGGGCGGCCGCCCGGTGCAGCGACAGCCCGGGCAGGGACTCGGCCCGCTTGAGCGCCTGCGCGGAGGCCACGGCCAGCGCGACCCCGGCCGAGTCGGGCGGCGCGGCGGCGGCCGAGGCCGCGGAGGCGGTACCGGAGGCGGAGGCGGTACCGGAGGCGGACGCCGCGGCCGGCGGGGACGGTACGGCGGACGCGGCCCCCGACGCCGACGCCGACGGCACGGTGGTGGCCGCGGCCTGGGCGGCCGAGGGCTCCGCACCGCCGGCCCGGTCGACCGCGTCGGTGAGGGTCGCGATGTCGAGCTTGCCCTGGTCGAGGGCGTCCAGCCGGGCGGCCGCGGGGGTGGCGAGGAAGTCGATCCGCTCGGCCTTCGGCGCGTCGCCCCACCACTTCGGGTTGCGGACCAGCGCCGCCCGGCCCGCCGTCCGGTCGTAGTCGGCGAGCAGGAAGGGCCCGCCCGAGGTGTGGAACTCGCCGGCGAGCGGCTGGTTGAACGCCTCCGGGGAGCCGGTGGCCGAGGCCGGGTAGAGCGGGCCGAACAGCGCCCGCCACTGGCCGTACGGCCGTTTGAAGGTGACCTTGACCTCGGTGGCGTCGGCGCCCTGGGTGATCGAGTCGATCGCGTCGTACCCGGCCGGCCGGGCCGCCTGGTAGGCCGGGTTCGCGCCGGCCAGCGCGCTGCGCTGGGCGGTGAAGTCGGCGACCGAGATCCGGGTGCCGTCGCTCCAGACCGCCTTCGGGTTGAGCCGGTAGGTGACGACCTGCGGGGACTGCCCGGCCGGGGTGGACTCGGCGGAGAGCAGGTAGTCCGGGTCGGCGGTGGGGCGGGCGTGCTCGTCGAAGCGGAAGAGCGAGGGCAGCACGGCCCGGGCGATCAGCTCGGAGTCGGGGGTGGCCGCCGGCTGGTACACGTTGAGCGTCGTGGGGACGGCGTCGACGGCCCAGCGCAGGGTGCCCCCCTCGCGGACCTGGGCCCGGTCGGCGGCGCTGACGTCCCAGGCCGGTACGGCGGCCGGTGCCGGGTCGTCCGAACAGCCGGTCAGCAGGCCGGCGAGGAGCAGCGCGGCGGCTGCGGCGGTGAACTGGCGGGCGCGCATGCTCGGCTCCGTCGGCTGGTCGGGTGACCCGATGACCGGGGTGGGTCACCACTCAACGCGACGGCGGTGCCGGGCACCGGCCCGACACGGCGGGCGGCCTGCCGAAGCACCCGCGTGGCGGACAACCGGCTGCCCGGCGAAGGGCCGCCGGTGAGGGGCGGCCGGGTGGCCGCCGCGCCGGTCAGGGGCTCAGCTCGAACCAGACGATCTTGCCCTTGGGGGTGCGGCGGCTGCCCCAGCGCTCCGCCAGCAGGCTGACCAGCTGCAGGCCGCGGCCGCCCTCGTCGGTCTCCTGGGCGCGGCGCTGGCGGGGTTGCGCGTAGCCGTCGTCCCAGACCTCGCAGACCACCGTCCGGTCCCGCAGCAGCCGCAGCCGGATGTCGCCCCGGCCGTGCCGCAGGGCGTTCGTGACCAGCTCGCTGACCAGCAGCTCGGTGGTGTCGACCAGCTCGTCGAGGCCGCGGGCCAGCAGCCAGCTGCAGGCCAGCTCGCGGGCCTTGGCGACGGAGGTCGGCTCGGGCGGCAGGTGCCAGTCGCCGACGGAGTCCTCGGGGAAGGCGTGCACCTTGGCCATCAGCAGGGCGATGTCGTCCTCGCCGTGGTGCGGGTTCAGCTCGCCGAGGACGTGGTCGCAGAGGTCCTCCAGGCTCTTGGCGCCGGCCGACAGCGCCTGCCGGAAGGCCCGCAGGCCCTCGTCCAGCTGGTGCTTGCGGGACTCGACCAGGCCGTCGGTGTAGAGGCCGAGCAGGGCGCCGTCCGGGAGGGTCAGCTCGACCTCCTCGAAGGGCTCGCCGCCGACGCCGAGCGGCAGGCCGGGCGGCACGTCGAGCATCCGGGCGCTCTCACCGGGGCTGAGCAGGACCGGTGGCAGGTGGCCGGCGTTGGCGAAGACGCAGCGCCGGGTGACGGCGTCGAAGACCGCGTACACGCAGGTGGCCAGGTAGACCTCGCGGGCCTCCTCGTCGGCGGGCGAGGTGAGCCGGCCGTACGGGGTGGTGCCGGCCGCCGGGGCGGAGTCGTCGCCGAGCCCGCGGGCGATCTCGTCCAGGGCGGTGAGCACCTCGGCGGGGTCGAGGTCGAGCATCGCGAGCGTCCGGACGGCGGTCCGCAGCTGGCCCATCGCGACGGCGGCCCGCAGGCCGCGGCCCATCACGTCACCGATCACCAGGGCGGTGCGGTTGCCGGGCAGCGGGATGATGTCGAACCAGTCGCCGCCGACCTCGGTGTTGTTGTTGCTGGGCAGGTAGCGGCAGGCGATCTCCAGGCCGCTGGCGGCCGGGTTGCCCGGGGGCAGCAGGCTGCGCTGCAGGATCAGCGCGCGCTCGTGCTCGCGGCGGTACAACCGGGCGTTGTCGATGCAGACGGCGGCGCGGGCGACCAGTTCCTCGGCGATCGCGACGTCGCGGGCGTCGAAGGGCTCGCTGCCGATCGCGCGGGAGAGCTGGACCAGGCCGAGGACCTGGTCCCGGGCGACCAGCGGGACGATCAGGGTGGAACGCAGCAGCGGGTCCGGCCCCGGCTCGGGGGCGACGCTGCGCCCGGTGCGCAGGGCGCGGGCGTGCGGGGAGCGGCGCGGGTAACAGAGCGTGCCGCCGGCCTCGGCCACCGGGAACCCGGCCACCGAGCCGAGCACCGAGGAGGCGCCGCCGACCACGCTGGACACGGCGACCCGGCGCAGTTCGCCGCAGCCGTCGGTGAGCACCGGCTCGCCGAGCCGGCCCGAGCGGGGCGCGTTCTCACCGGTCAGCAGCGCGGTGTAGAGGTCGACGGTGGCCAGGTCGCAGAACGGCGGGACGACGACGTCCAGCAGCTCCTTGGCGGTGGTCTCCAGGTCGAGGGTGGAGCCGATGTGCGCGCTGGCCTCGTTGAGCAGCGCGAGGTTGCGCCGGACGCCGTCGGCCTCGCGTTCGGCGACGTGGCGGCTGGTGACGTCCGAGACCTGCCCGGCGACGCCCATCGGCTGCCCGCCGCCGCCGTCGAGGCGGTAGAGCGAGATCGCCCAGAGGCGGTTGCCCTCGACGGCGGGGGCGTGGAAGCGCAGGTCGAACACGGGCTCGCCGCTGTCCAGCACCTTGCGCAGGGCGGCGGCCAGCCGGTCTGCCTCGGAGGGCGGGAAGAGGTCGTACGGGGTGAGGCCCTCCAGGTCGCCGGGCCCGAGGCCGACGCCGGAGGCGAAGGCGTCGTTGACGCGCTGCAGGCGCAGCCGGGCGTCGAAGAGCACGAACCCGGTCGGGGTCTGTCCGAAGACGGCCTCGGAGGCCGCCAGGTCGGTCTCGATCCGGCGCAGCCGGCCGAGGTCGACGGCCAGGCAGGTCGCGCCGGAGGCGGGCAGTGCGCTGTCGGGCATCAGGTACAGCTCGGCGAGGCTCTCCGCGCCGGTGGCGTCGCGGTAGGGGGCGGTGCCGACCCATTCCTCGCCGCGGAGGATGCTCTCCAGCCTGGCCCGGCCGCGGGCCCAGAGCTCGCGGGGCACGAAGGTGGTGATCGGGTCGGCGCCGACCGCCTCGGCGGCGGGCAGGCCGAAGAACTCGGCGGCGCGGTCGCTCCACTGGCTGATCCGGCCGTCCGGGCCGATCGCGAAGGTGGCGACCCGGATGTAGTCGTAGATCGATCCGGGCTGGCCGTGGCCCCAGCGGGCCAGGTTCGCGGGCGCGGGCCGCGGCAGTCCGCCGGGCGCCGTGGACTGTCCGGGCACGGCGACATGACCGCTGTTGCTCGGCGCGCTCCGCGCCGGGGTGCTGTTCAACGGACCGACCCCTCCAACCCGCGACCGTCCGGATGTCGAGAAGACCGAGTATTCATCATCGAGGGGTGAGCGCACACGCCCTCAACATCACAACATCAGATCGGGCGAAGGTTTTTGTCCGGCCGCCCGCGCAACCACAATGCCACGCCCGCGCCCCCTGCTGTCGCGCGCGCCCCCCAGGGCCGCCGTACGCCATGTCATGTCCCGATCTACTCGCGTCACCTCTCGTCCGGCTCCATACCCGGGAGCGCCTGTTCGAACCAGACGACCTTGCCGATTCCTTCGGCCCGCGCACCCCAGCGCAGGGCCAGCCGGCGGACGAGTTCCAGCCCCCGGCCGCCCTCGTCGGCCTCGGCGGCGTGCCGTTCCCGGGGCGGGTCGGGCAGCGGGTCGGAGATCTCCACCAGCAGGGTGTTCCCCAGCGTCAACCGGACGCCGATCGGTGCGCTCGCGTAGCGGACGGAATTCGTGACCAGTTCGCTGACCAACAGCTCGGCCGTGTCGGTCAGCTCCTCCACGCCCCACTCCGCCAGGGTGGCCCGGACCAGCCGGCGGGCCCGGGCCACCGCGGTCGGCTCGGCCGGCAGCGTCCAGCCGGCCGTCGGGGTGCCGGCCTGCCCGTGGCCGAGCCGGGCCAGCAGCAGGGCGACGTCGTCCGGCTCCCGGCCCTGCTCCATGGTGCCCAGCACCGCCTCGCAGGCCTGCTGGATGGACGCGTACGGCTCCTCCAGCACGGTCAGCAGCCGGCCCAGGCCGACGTCGAGGTCCTTGTCCCGGGACTCGACCAGTCCGTCGGTGCAGAGCGCCAGCAGACTGCCCTCGGGGATCTTCAGCTCGACCGACTCGAAGGGCACCCCGCCGACCCCGAGCGGCGCCCCGGAGGGCAGCTCCAGGACCCGGCCGACCCCGCCCGGCAGCGGGCCGCCGGTGCGGGTCGGCTCCCCGGCGGCCTCCCTCGGGACGATCAGCACCGGCGGGATGTGCCCGGCCTTGGCGACCACCAGCCGGGCCGTCGCCGGGTCGAAGACGGCGTAGATGCAGGTCGCCAGCAGCGCCTCGTCCGGGCTCTGGGCGAGGTCGTCGGTCAGCTCGTGGACGTGCCGCAGCAGGACGTCCGGCGGCAGGTCCAGGCCCGCCAGGGTGCGCACCGCCGTCCGCAGCCGGCCCATCGTGGCCGCGGCCCGCAGCCCGTGGCCCATCACGTCGCCGACCACCAGCGCGGTGCGGTCGCCCGGCAGCGGGATGACGTCGAACCAGTCGCCGCCGACCTCGGTGCCGCTGCTGCCCGGCACGTACCGGTAGGCGACCTCCACCCCGGTCGGCTGCGGGACCTGCTGCGGGAGCAGGGTGCGCTGCAGGGTGAGCGCCGCGGTGCGCTCCCGGGCGTACAGCCGGGCGTTGTCCAGCGAACTGCCGGCCCGGTCGGCCAGCTCCACGGTGAAGGCTAGGTCGTCGCGGTCGAAGCCCTCGCGGTAGCCGGCCCGGCTGACCAGCAGCAGGCCGATCACGATGCCCCGGGCCCGCAGCGGCACCACCAGCATCGAGTGCACCCCGAGCTCCTGGGCGGCCTGCATCTTCGGGTCGGCCGGGTACGTGACGTCGCTCAGCTCGTCCGCGCCGGACAGCAGCTCGGGCACGCCGGTGCGCAGCACCCGGCCGCAGGCGGAGTCCTCCGCGAAGGTGATCCGGGCCCCCCGGCGGAGCATCACCTCCACCTCCGGGCCGTCCTGGACCGAGGCCGTGCCGAGCTGGAGCAGCGAGGTACGGCGGTCGTGGCCGTGCCGGGGCAGGTCGTCCCCGTGCGCGACGGCCTGCAGCAGGATCACCGCCGCGTGGTCGGTCAGCCGGGGCACCACCGCGCTCGCCAGCTCCTGGGCGATCCGGGAGGCGTCCAGCAGGTCGCCGACCCGGGAGCCGAACTCGTTGAGCAGCGACAGCCGGCGGCGGGCGTGCTCGACCTTGGCCACCGCCCGGTAGCGCTCGGTCACGTCCATCACGGTGCCGGAGATGCCGAGCACCCGGCCCGCCCGGTCGGTCATCCGGCTGTACGAGATCGAGCGGAAACCGGCCCGGGCCGTCACCGGGGAGGCCAGGGTGACGTCGATGACGGGCTCGCCGGTGGCCAGCACCTGCCGCTGGATGGCGGTGATCTCGTCGGCGGCCCGCTCGGGCAGGGTCTCGCCGGTGGTCCGGCCGGTGTGCTCGTCGATCGGGACGCCGTTCATGTCGGCCAGCGTCTGGTTGACCGCGGTGTAGCGCAGGTCGGTGTCGAGCACCGCGATGCCCAGCGGGGACTGCTCGAACAGGGCGTCGCGCACCGCGAGGTCCCGCTCGACGGCCTGCAGGGCCCGCGCCTCGGCCAGCGCCACCTGGAGGAACGGCGTGCCGTCACCGTCCACCAGCAGCGAGATCCGGGCCTCCACGGCGACGGCGGGGCCGTCCCGGTGCCGGATCTCGGTCAGCCCGTGCCAGCCGCCGCTGCGCAGGGTCTCCTGGATCGCCGCCCTGGTCCGGACGACCTGCTCCTCGTCGCCCAGCAGGTCGTCGATCCGGCGGCCCACCAGCAGCTCGCTCGGCCAGCCGAGCAGGTCCTCCGCCGCCGGGCTCCACAGCACCACCCTGGCGGAGGTGTCGAGGATGGCGATGGCCACCTTCACCACGTCGAAGAGGCTGCCCTCGGTCCGCAGCGGCGGGCCCTCCACCGGCGGTCCGGCGTCGGGGAACGCCAGCCCCGGACCGCCCCGGGTGCCCACCGCCGGGGGGCCCGGGTGGACGAGGGGCAGCGTGGTGCGGGGGCCGGCCGCGTCCTCGCGACGGCGGGCGGCCGGGCCGGCGGCCCTGGTCCCGGAGCGCAGCCGGGCCCGCGCGGCGGCGGCTCCCGCCCGCGCGCGGCGCAGCGGGCCCAGGCCGGTGGGGGCCACGCGCCGCGGCCCCCGTCGGGGAAGGCCCTGGGCTCGTCGTTCTCCCTCGCCATTACCCGTACTCGACACCGACGGGGCCTCCGCCTCTCGGACTGCGCGCCTCGGCGGGGTGCCGTGGCGCGGAATGTCGTGGCCGATCCCAGGTCACGACCGGTGCGGCCGGAACGGCCGGCTCACCGATGGTGACGAATGCTGCCGAACAGTGACATACCCCGCGGAAACCGTGGCTATCCCGGTAGCCGTCCGGTGGTTTCCGATTGGCCTACCCGGCCCGCCACGGGCGGGGCCGCGACCGGGCCGCGCCGGGGCGCCGGCGGGCGGGGCCGTGCCCCGGGGCGGGAGGGGTGCCCGGGGGCGCCCGGAGGGGGTTCAGGGGGCGCGGGGGCGCCGAGGGGCCGGGAGGGCGGTACGGGCGGGTGGGTGTCAGCCCCGGGCCAGCAGACGGGCGACGTGCGGCAGGACGTCACGGTCGTGCTCCAGCCACTCCACCTCGCCCAGCTCGCCCGGGCCCAGCCAGCGCAGCTCGGAGTGGTCCTCCAGGGGCTGCGGCTCGCCCGACAGCAGCTCGGCCGCCCAGAAGCGCAGCTCCAGGCCGGCCCGCACCGTCCAGCTGCCCGGCAGCGGCTCCAACGCCTTGGCCCGGACGCCCAGTTCCTCCAGCAGCTCACGCTCCAGCGCCTGCTCCTCGGACTCGCCGGGCTCGGCCTTCCCGCCCGGGAACTCCCAGCGTCCGGCCACCTCGGGCGGCGCGCTGCGCCGGGCGGCCAGCACCCGGCCCTGGTGGATGAGTGCGCCGCCGACGACGATCCGGATCTCCATGGCCACGACCCTATGCGGCCTCGGACTCCACCCAGTACAGCTGCTTGTGGCCGCGGGCCTCGAACTCGGCGGCGAGCCGCTCGGCCTCCGCCCGGTCCAGGCCGCCCGCGACCAGGTACCGATTGCCGTTGTCGTCCTGCCGCATCACCCGGTACGTCTCCACGCGGGCGAGGGTAGCGGGCCCGGGCGGGGGTGACGGGCCCGGGCGGGGTGACGGGCCCGGGCGGGGGTGACGGGCCCGGCTCGCGTGGGGGTCGAGCCGGGCCGGCCCTGAGCACGACGCTAGGCACCGACCGCTACCGGCAGGTACGGGACGGGTTAACAGTGCGTAAGACCGGGGCCGGCGACGGCCGGACGGGCCGCCCGGGCGCGTCCGGCCGGTCCGGACCGGGGGTGCCCGTGGCCCGTCCGGGAGGCGGGGCGGTCAGACCTGGATGTCGCCGGGGTGCTCGCCGGTGGACAGGCCCAGGGCCGCGCGGACGGCCTTCGCCTCGCCGACGGAGTCACGCAGCAGGCCCTCCGCCCGCCGCACCGCCCGGGCCAGCTCGGCGCCGTCCCGCGCCGTCTTCACCGCGTGCCAGGCCTCCACGGCGGCCGGCTTGCTGGCCACCATCGCCTCGCCCGGGGCCCGGGCCCCCTCCGGCCAGGCGATCGCGGCCAGCTTCTCGGCCTCCTGCTGGGTGGCCTCGGCCATCGTCGCCGCCCACGCCCGGTAGTCCGCCGGGGCGTCCTCCACCTCGTCCTCCGGGATGTCGTCGGCCGCGGCGTTGAGCGGCTTCACCGCCTCCAGGTAGGCGAGTTGGGCGGGCGTCAGGGTGGTGCGGTCGGTCCGCAGCGAACCCTTGTGCTGCGCGTCGTCGTCCTCCAGGACGCAGATCACCGCGCCGCCGGAGGCCCGCCAGCTCCCCCGGGTCGGGTACATGTAGCCCAGGCCGACGCCGTCCGGCACGGCCCAGTCGTCCAGCACGTAGTCGTCGAAGACCGGCTTGCAGAGCGCGTCGGCCGACTTGAGGATCGCGTCCTCGCCCGGGTAGCCGCCACCCTCGGCCGCGGTGATCGGCGCGGTGCCGGCCGCCTCCGAGTGGTGCGGGAGCGAGCACGGCACCTTGGTCACCCAGGACACCTGCCGGCCGGCGTCGCCGCTGCCCTGCGCCGGGTTGTAGCAGTCGCCCTTGGCGACCTTGTCCCAGGCGACCGCGCCGCGCGGCCCGGCCGCCCGGCGCGGCCCGCCGCCGTCCTCGTCGCCGAGGACCAGGCCGACGGTCGTGAGCGCCCCGAACAACAGGCCGAGGACGCCCAGCACCACCCCCGACACCGCCATGCCGCGGCCGCGCTCCTGCCGCTTGTGGATCTGCACCAGGGCGATCACCCCGAGCACCAGCGCGACCGGCGACAGGCAGGTCAGCGCCGTGACCAGCGAGCCGATCGCCATTCCGTTGGTGGGCCGGGGCTGGTACGCGTACATCCCCTGGTACCCGGACACCGCGCCCGGCGTGACCGCGCCCCAGCCGGTGGCCGGCGGAGCCCAGCCGGGCGGCGGCTGGGCACCGGCGGGCGGCTGGGGCCAGCCGGCCGGCGGCGGGGTGGACGACGCGACGTGGCCGGCGGCCGCCGGGGCGGCGGCCTCGGCCTCGCCGGGCGGCGCCCACGGGTCGAAGGGCGCGGGGGCGGCGGGCGGCACGTCGGCGGGCGGGGTGTCGGCGGGCGGTGCCGCGACGGGCGGTGCGTCGGCGGGCGGCGCCTCCGCCGGAGGCAGCTCGGCCGGAGGCAGCTCAGCCGGAGGCAGCTCAGCCGGAGGCAGCTCGGCGGCGGGGCCGGGCGTGCCGTCCTCCGGGGAGCCCGGACCGGCCTTCGACATGTTCGGCGACACCTAGAGCTCCCCCGCCCGCCACTGGCGGGCACCAGTTCGACGACTGACCGACGCGCGACTCTATCGGACCAGCTCACCGAACCTTCACGGGCCCGTCACGCCCGCCCCGGGCGCCTCACGCGCGGGCCAGCACCTCCCCGTGCAACACCGCGAACCAGCCGTCCTCGGCCGCCGCCCAGCTGCGCCAGGCCGCCGAGATCCGCTCCAGGTCGGCCTGCTCGGCGAAGCCCTCGGCCAGGGCCGTCCCGGCGATCGCCGACTTCAGGATGCGGTCCGCCCACATGCCGCCCCACCAGGCGCGCTGCTCGGGCGTCGCGTACGTCCAGGTGGAGGAGCCCGCCTCGATCTCGGTGAAGCCCGCGGCCCTGGCCCAGGACAGCAGGCGGCGCCCGGCGTCGGGCTCGCCGCCGTTGGCCCGGGAGACCCGCTGGTACAGGGCGGCCCAGTCGTCCATCCCGGCCGGCCGCGGGTACCAGGTCATCGCAGCGTAGTCGGCGTCCCTGGCCGCCACCGTGCCGCCGGGCACCGTGACCCTCCGCATCTCGCGCAGCGCGGCGACCGGGTCGGCCACGTGCTGCAGCACCTGGTGGGCGTGCACCACGTCGAACTCGCCGTCCTCGAAGCGCAGCCGGTGCACGTCGGCGACCTCGAACACCACGTTGTCCAGCCCGCGCGCGGCCGCGGTGGCGGCGGCCTGCTCCAGCACCTCGGCCGAGCTGTCCACCGCGACCACCCGCCCGCCGGGGCCGACCAGTTCGGCCAGGTCGGCGGTGATGGTGCCGGGCCCGCAGCCGACGTCCAGCACCGCCTGCCCCGGGCGCAGCGAAGGCAGCAGGTAGGCCGCCGAGTCGGCGGCCGTCCGGGACCGGTGCGAGCGCAGCACGGACTCCTGATGGCCGTGGGTGTAGGTGTTCTGATGCTCGGTCATGACGCCCCCTCGGATCGGGCCGGACCGTTCTCCGGCCGTTCCGACGCTACTCCGCGTCTCGCCCAATGAGAATATTGGTCTCAACATAAGAGACGATCGAAAAAGGGACTGCCCTCGGACGGCCCTCCTGCTGGAGAATCGGGGCATGGGAAAGACCTACGAACGGATCGACGGACGGCTGCGCGCATTCATCGAGCGCCAGCCGGTCTTCTTCGCCGCGACCGCCCCGCTGGCGGACGACGGCCATGTCAACGTCTCCCCCAAGGGGCGCTCCGGCACCCTGGTCGTCATCGACGAACTCACCCTGGCCTACCTGGACTTCGGCGGCAGCACCGCCGAGACCATCGCCCACCTGCGGGAGAACGGGCGGATCACCCTGATGTGGTGCGCCTTCACCGGGCCGCCCACCGTGGTGCGGGTGCACGGGCGCGGCGAGGCGGTCTTCCGCGACGACCCGCGGTTCGCCGGGCTGGTCGGCCGCTTCGACCCGGCGGCCGACGGCAGCGCCCTGCGGGCGATCGTGCTGGTCCACGCCGAACGGGTCAGCGACTCCTGCGGCTTCGCCGTCCCGCTGATGGACTACCGCGAGGACCGCAGCCTGCACGCGGACTACTTCGACCGCAAGACCGACCCCGAGTTCGCCACCTACTGCGAGGGCAAGGACCACGTCGGCACCAGCATCGACGGGATGCCCGCCCTGCCACTGCCGCTGCCCCCGCGCCCGGCGGCCTGACGGGACTCGCGGGCCCGGCGGGGCCCGGGGCGGCCCGCCGGGCCCGGCGGAGCCGTACGGCAGGCCGAAGCCCCCGCCGGAGCCGCTCCGGCGGGGGCGATGGTGCGGCGACGGTTACGGCGTGACGGTGAACCAGGTCGAGCGGGACTTCTTCCACTCGGGGTGGGTCAGGTCCTTGGCCTCGGTGCCGTCGTTGTACAGGTCGGCGGAGCCGTCGTCCGTGATCAGCTGCACCCGGGCGCCGGACACGGTGAGGTCGGGGACGTCCACCACGGCCTCCCAGCCGCCCGCGTCCGTGGTCGGCAGGTCGAGCAGCTTGACCGGGGCCGTGCCGGCCAGGCCGTCCCAGCGGTAGAGCGCGTACGGGTCGGAGTTGTCGTCCGCGGCCCAGGAGCCGGCCACGATCAGGTACTGGCCGGCCGCGTTGCGGCGGATGTCCCGGACGGACAGGCCGCCCAGGTTCAGCTCGATCGGCGTGCCGAAGGTCGCGTGCACCGAACCGCCGGGCAGCTGGTTGAAGTTGGTGACCGGCACCAGCAGCGCCTTGCCGTTGGTGACGGCCGGCGTCAGCGGGGCGCGGAACCCGACGAAGGCGGTGGTGGTGCTGCCCGGCGCGAACTCCAGGCCCTCGACGTTGAAGCCGTCGATCTGCTTGGGGATCTCGCCGGCGGCGGCGCCGGCCGCGAAGCCGTAGTGGTTGCCGTTGGCCTTGTCCCAGTTGATCAGGTCGTCGCGCAGGCCGGTGTACTTGCCGCCCAGGGTGAGCTGGGTGGTGGCGCCGGAGCCGGTGACGTTGGTGGTGAAGACGGTGCGGCGGTCGGCCTTGATCTCGCCGTCCTTGTTGTTGCCGAGCGAGCCCGTCCAGTAGATGGTGTTGCCGACCCGGGTGGCGCCCTCGATGTCGATCTCCTTGGAGACACCGAGCGCGGAGGTGAAGTCCCAGGTGCGCACCGGCGCGCCGGAGGCGTTGCGGTCGTACAGGCGCAGCACGTTGGACTCGTCGTCCGCCACCACGATGTAGCCGTTGCCCGCGTCCACGGCCGCCGAGGCGTCGCTGGACCCGGTCAGGTAGCGGGCGTCGGCGGAGTGCTGGACGGCCGCCGAGGCCGCGTAGTGCAGGGTCTTGGTGGCGGTCTTGCCGCCGAGGCCCGTCACCTTGATCGTCAGGTCCGTGTAACCGACGCCCCGCGCGGCCACGTTGAGGACGCGGCTGCCGGTCGTGCCGGCCACCGTGACGTCCGTGGTCATCGCCACCGCGGTCTTGGTGCTGGCCGAGGCCGCGACGGTCAGCGCGGAGACGTCCGCACCGCTCTGGGCGATCGTGACGGTGACGGTCGGGTCACCGGTCGCCCCCACCGCGCCGGAGAGGTAGCCGGCGGAGAGCGCGATGGTGGGGGTTCCGTAGGTCACCGCGAGCGCGGGGGCGGCGGGGATGACGACGGCGGGCAGTGCGGCGGCCAGGGTGAGCGCGGCGGCGAGGCCGAGCGGACGGCGCGGGTACGACACTGGTGGGGCCCTTCTACGGCGAGGCGGTGCGAGGTCCGGATCAGGTTGGGCGCCGCGGGCGAACGCCGCCCCTACAACACCGGGCCGCCGGGCGAACACCGTCCTTCCGCTCGGACCACCGGGCCGGCCCGCACCGCTGGCCGGTGACGGACCCGCCCGGACGCACCGGTGGGCGGTCACCCCGCCGGCGGCCGGCCTCCGGCGTGGGCACCGCACCGGCCGGCGGGGTGGGCCGCGGCCGCGGCGGGCACCGGTCACCGGCCGGGCCCCCGCCGGGTCGTACCGTGGACGGTGCCCCGACCAGAAACGGATCCCGCACCCATGGCCCCGACCCGCCCCTACGTCCTGCTGAGCGCCGCCATGTCGCTGGACGGGCACCTCGACGACGCCTCGCCCGAACGCCTGCTGCTCTCCAACCCGGCCGACTTCGACCGGGTCGACGCGGAGCGTGCCGACAGCGACGCGGTCCTGATCGGTGGCAACACGCTGCGCGCGGACAACCCCCGGCTGCTCGTCAACGACCCCGCCCGGCGGGCCGCCAGGGTGGCCGCCGGCCGGCCCGCGTACCCGCTGAAGGTGACGCTCAGCGCGAGCGGCGCGCTCGATCCCGGGCTGAGGTTCTGGCACACCGGCGGCGCCAAGGTCGCCTACACCACGGACGACGGGGCCCGGCGGCTGCGGCCGGCCCTGGACGGCCTGGCGGACGTGGTCGCGCTCGGCGCCGAGGCCGGGCTGGGCGCGGTGCTGGACGACCTCGGGGCCCGCGGGGTGCGGCGGTTGATGGTGGAGGGCGGCGGCAGCGTCCACACCCAGTTCCTCGCCCAGGGTCTCGCCGACGAGTTGCAGCTGGTGCTCGCCCCGCTGCTGGTCGGCCAGGCCGCGGCGCCGCGGTTCGTGAACCCGGCCGCCTTCCCCGGTGGGCCGGCCCGGCGGATGCGGCTGCTGGAGGCCCGTACGGTGGGTGATGTCGTCCTGCTCAGGTACGCCCCGAAGGAGCCAGCCGCGTGACCACTGACCAGCGAGCCGCCGACCTCGCCCTGCTCGGGCGCGCCGTCGAGCTGTCCCGGCTCTGCCCGCCGTCCGCAACGGCCTTCTCGGTGGGCGCGGTGCTGGTCGGCGTCGACGGCGTGGTGCTCAGCGAGGGGTACAGCCGGGAGGGCGATCCGCTCGACCACGCCGAGGAGGCCGCCCTCGCCAAGCTCCCGGCCGGGGACCCGAGGCTGCTGGGTGCGACCGTCTACAGTTCGCTCGAACCCTGCGGGCAGCGCGCCTCCCGGCCGCTGACCTGCTCCCGGCTGCTGATCGCGGCGGGCGTCGGCCGGGTCGTGGTGGCCTGGCGGGAGCCGGACCTCTTCGTCACCGGCTGCCAGGGCACGGCCCTGCTGGAGGCGGCCGGGATCGAGGTCGTGGAGCTGCCGGAGCTGGCGGCCGAGGCCCGGAAGGTCAACGCGCACCTGCTCGGGTGAGCGCGGGCCGGCCCGGAGCCGGATCGCCGTCGGCCCGCGGGCCCGCGGCCGGATCGCCGTCGGGTCGGGCCCGGATGGTTTGTATCATATTGAAACAAACACCGGCCTTCCGAGGAGCCCCGCCGTGCCCGTCACCACCGAGCTGTCCGCCCGAGCCCTCCTGCTGGACATGGACGGCACCCTGGTCAACTCCGACGCCGTCGTCGAACGCTGCTGGCGCCGCTGGGCCGCCCGGCAGGGCCTGGACGGCGACGCCGCGATGCGCGTCGTGCACGGCCGCCAGGGCCACCTCTCGATGGCGATCCTGCTGCCGGACCGCCCGATGGAGCAGAACATCGAGGAGAACCGCCTGATGCTCGCCGAGGAGACCGCCGACACCGACGGCGTCGTCCCCGTCCCCGGCGCGCCCGCCTTCCTCGCCTCGCTGGCCGGCCTCCCGCACGCCCTGGTGACCTCCGCCGACGAGGGCCTGGCCCGGGTCCGGATGGGCGCGGCCGCGCTGCCGCTGCCGCCGGTGCTGGTCACCGCGGAGTCGGTGGGCGCCAGCAAGCCCGACCCCGAGGGCTTCCTGAAGGGCGCCGCCGCCCTCGGCTTCGCCCCGGCGGACTGCCTGGCCTTCGAGGACTCGGAGGCCGGCATCGCCGCCGCCCTCGCGGCCGGCATGCAGGTGGTCGGCATCGGGCCCCGGGCCGCCGCCCACGCCCCGACCGTCCAGGTGGACTCGCTGGAGCGGGTCGAGGTGACCGCCGGCGCCGACGGCACGCTGACCGTCCGGGTCGGCTGACCGGGCGGCCCGCCGGGCCGGCCTGCCGCGGGCCGGCCCGGCCGGGCTCCCGGCGGGTTCAGTGCAGCCGGCCCAGCGAGGCCCGCAGGCGGCGGGCGTCCCGCAGGCGCTGCTCGTAGGTCGCCCCCAGGACGAGGAGCAGCAGGCCTGCGAAGGCGAGCGGCACCCAGCGCGGCAGCAGGCCGAGCACCTGCACCACGACCGGGGCCAGCTCGTGCACGCCCACCAGCAGCAGGACGCCGCCACCGAGCACCAGCGGGCACTGGAGCCGCGACCGGGCGCCCAGCACCGTCACCACCAGCGCCGCCGAACCGAGCAGCAGCGGCCGCAGCCAGCCCCCGTCCACCCACATCGCCGGCAGGCTCGGCGCCAGCCCGAGACCGAGACCGGGGCCGTAGGCCGTCCAGGACCCGGCTTCGGGGTGGCGCCGCAGCCGCAGGCCGCCGATCACCAGGGCGGCCACCGCCGCGCTCAGCGTGTACGCCTCCGGCGTGCCCACCCCGGAGAGCGCCAGCCGGATCCAGGAGGAGACGATCAGCAGCGCGGTCGCGGCGAGCGAGGCGGCCCGGCGCCGCTCCGGGCGCAGCGCGACCCCGGACATCGCGACGCCCGCCACCACGAGGGCGAACGCCAGCCGCCCCGGCGCGCCGGCCGTCAGCAGGAGGGCGAGCGCCCCGAGGGCGTAGCCGGTGCCCTCCACCGCCCGCGAGACGGCGCCGCCGGTCCGGGCCGCCACCGGGGCCGAGGCGACGGCCACCCCGAGCATCGCCAGCGTCACGTCGGGCAGGGTCCCGCCGGCGGTGGCGGTGACGGCGGCGCCCTCGGCGCCCGACGCCGCCACGGCGCAGGCGGCGGCCACGACCCGGACGGCGGGCCCCGCGCCGGCGGGCGCCGCGCCGGCGCGGACCGCCAGGACGACCGAGAGGGCGGCGAGCACCGCGAGGACGGCGATCGTCGCCACTTGGTCGGCCGGCGCCCAGAGCAGCGCCAGCACCGCGGCCGTCACCGGCGCCACCGCGGTGGCCGGCCGGACCGGGCGCGACAGGGCGTACGCCACCGCGGCCACCGCCGAGCCCGCCGCCACGGCGACCGCGACACCGTACGGCAGCCCGAGCGCCACCGGCAGCAGCGCGAGGGCGGGCACCGCGAGCAGCGCGGCGGCCGTGGCGAAGCCGCCGACCGGCCCGGCGGCGGGACCCGAAGCGGCACCGGAGGCCGGTCCCGAGGCCGGGCCCGCAGCGGGACCGGTTGCCGGAACGGCTGCCGGTGCGGCTGCCCGGGTGGCGTCGGCCCCGGCCGGCGCCGGGACCCCGGCGGCCGCCGCCGCGGGTGCGGCCGGCGCGATTGCGAGGTCGGCCCTCGTCAGGCCGTACCCGGCCAGCGCGGCGAGCACCGCGAGGAGCAGCCAGAGGCCCGTGACGGCGGCCGGGGCGACGGACCAGGCCCAGGACGCCGCCGGACCGCCGGCCCAGGCCGCCCGGACCTGCCCCAGCGGGGCGAGGACGGCCCGCACGATCTCGCCCAGGGCCGGCACCGAGGCCACCACGAGGACGAGCGCGGCGGCGTGGAACAGACCGAGCGGCACGGCCTGCCCGAGCATCCGCCGCTGCCCCGAGGCCTGCTCACCGGCCCCCGTACGGTCGGACCCGGAGCCGCGCAGCAGGGCGCCCGTCGCGAGGGCGAGCAGCGCGGCCGGCGCGGCGTACGCGACCGCGCCCCACTCCCGGGCCGGCCCGGCGGCGACGGTTCCACCGCAGGCGACCAGCAGGGCGACACCGCCGAGGGCGGCCGCCACCCGGCGGTGGCCGGCCGACAGGCCGGGGCGCCCGGGGCGCGGGTGACGGAGCGACACCGCCAGGGCCAGCAGGGCGAAGCAGCCCAGCGGGAGCCAGGCCCCGAGGACCACGGCCCAGCGCTCGTCCGCGGCCGCTGCCGCCGCCGCGGACGCCGCCGGGAGACGCGGCACCAGCACGGCCGACAGCGAGGCCTGCCCGGCGAGGAACGCGCCGAGCCCGCCCCAGAGGGCGGCGACCGCACCCGCGGCCTGCAGGGGCACGGCGCCGACGGTCCTCCGCGACGCGGCACCGGCCGCCGGACCGGCCGCCGGTGCGGTCACCGGTGCGGTCACCGGTGCGGTCACCGGTGCGGTCACCGGTGCGGTCACCGCAGTTGTCACCGCACCGGCCGCCGGAAGCGCCCGGGCCGGGGCGCGGCCGGCCACGGCCCGGAGCACCGCGAGGTCGACCGCCGCGGTGGCCACCATCGCGGTGGCGACGGCGTCGGCACCGCCCAGTCCGAGCGCGTCCACGACGAGCAGTCCGGGCAGCCGCCAGAGCAGGACCCCGGCCACCACCGGGAGGCGCAGCCGCAGCACCCACCCGTACGCGGCCGCCCCGGCGCCGGTCAGCGCGGTGGCGGCCGCCCAGTAGGCGGGCAGGGCGACGGCGTCCAGGCCGGCCAGGCCGGCCGCCCGCGCGGCGAAGAAGTCCAGCAGCACCAGGGCCAGGCCGATCGCGGCCGAGGTCTCCGCGGTGGCGGACAGGCCACGGCGGCGCAGGCGCGGGGGCAGCGCGAGGGCGCACCCGGTCAGCGCGGCCAGCACGGCGGCGCGGCCGCCGATCCCCAGGTACCCCCAGCTGACCACGGTGAAGACCAGCGCCGCGATGCTCACCAGCAGGCCGCCCAGCACCAGCAGGGCGGTCTGCGCGGATCGCCCGGACACCTCCGGGCGCCCGGGCGCGGCCGGTGCCCCGGGCCGCTGCGGGCCCCACGCGGGCAACGCGGGCACCGGGGCGGGGGCGCCCTCCGGCTCGTCCCGGCGGGCCCGCAGCCCGGCGAGCAGGTCGTCCCGCTGCCGCAGCAGCACCAGCCGTTGCGCCTCGACGCCCTGCAACGCCAGCGTCACCTGCCAGAGCGTCGCGGCGGCCGCCCCGGTGAGCGGCAGCCGGCAGCGGCCGCAGCGGGCGGGTCGGTCCGTCTCGAACGGCGCCCCGCAGTCGGGGCACGCCGGAACCTGCCCGGGTGCGCCGGGGCCGGGGGGCGGAGTACTGGTCATGCCCAGAGTGTCCCGGCCGGGCGGGCGCCGCACATGAGTACGGGTACTCAACCCTGGACGGCACGGCGCCCGGCCCGGACGGGCAGTGGTCGGGCAGCGGCCGGGCGGAGCCGGGCGGACGCCGGTGCCGGAGGCGGTCCGGGCCGGTGCGGTCAGGACCCTCCAACCGGACGGCCGGGAGTCATATCATCGACGCGCCAGGCTCCTTCGGCGGCGCGCGGCCGCCGGACTGGCGGAGCGGCGGAGTGCGCCCATGCCTGAACCAACGGCCCCGGAGCCGCCCTGGCCGCCGGGCACCCTGATGGCGGAGCTGAGCACCGGCGACCGCGCGGCCCTGGAGCGGCTCGGGAATCCCCGCGCCTACCGGCCCGGCAGCGCCTTGATGCTGGAGGGCGACCGGGACACCGAGGTCTCGCTGCTCACCGGCGGCTACGTCAAGGTCCTCGGCGGGACGGAGGACGGCGGCACGGCCCTGCTCGCCGTCCGGGCCCGGGGCGACCTGGTGGGCGAACTGGCGGCGATCGACGGCCATCCGCGGTCGGCCACGGTGCTGGCCGTCCGGCCGACGACGGTCAGCACGGTCGACGGCGCCGCCTTCCGGGCGCTGATGCGCGAACGGCCGGGCCTGGCGGCCGCCGTGCAGCGCTCGCTGACGGCCAAGCTGCGCGCCGCGACCCGGCACCGGATCGACGCCGGAGCGGGCTCGGCGACCGTCCGGGTGGCCCGCACCCTGGACACGCTCGCCCGCCGGTACGGCCACGCCGATCCCGCCGGGCTGCGGATCGGCATCCCGCTCTGCCAGGCCGACCTGGCCTGGCTCACCGGGCTCTCCAACGCCAGTGTCCAGCGCGCCCTGCGCCGGCTCCGGCAGGACGGCGCGGTCACCACCCGCTACCGCTCGCTCGTGGTACGGGACTTGGGTGCCCTGCGGGCCACCGCCGACCTCCCGGCGGTCACCGGCGGCTGACCGCGGAACCCCCCGGCCGGCGCCCCGGCTCAGTTGCCCTCGAACTGCCGGAAGACCTCCGGACGGAACAGGCGGGGCGCCACCTCCTCGGGCCGGGGCACCGGCGGCAGGTCCGCCGGTGCGACCGGTCGCGGCCCGCCGCCCCGCCCGGCCCCCGCCGGCCCGGCGGGCGGCGCGGCAGGCGGCACCGCCGGCGGCGCGAGCACCACGTGCACCCAGCCGTCCCCGGCGAAGCCCTTCTCCGGCACCTCCACCCTGACCTGCCGGAACGCCTGCGGATCGAGGCCCCGGTAGCCGTGCTCCACCACGTCCTCGAAGAGCTGGCCGGAGACGATCAGGGCGAGCTCGCAGCGCGGCTGCTCCCGCAGGACGGCACGCAGCTCCGCCGAGTCGAGCAGCCGGAACGCCCGTACGACGGCGCGCCCCACGAAGCCGCCCGCGGCCTCGTGCACCACCCCCTGGTGCAGGGCCGCCCGCAGGCGCAGCCGGGCGGCGTCGCTGAGGTCGCGGTTGACCTCCCGCAGAGCGATGCCGAGCTCGCGGACGAGGTCGGGCACCACCCGGCCCTCGTCGATCCCCGGTGGCAGCAGGAGCAGTTCGCCGTCGCCCTGCGGCTGCCGCAGGCAGGCCGGCCGGTCGATGCCCGCCTCCGCGCAGGCCACCTCCAGGACGTCCGCGAGCCGTCGCTGGGTGGCGATCTGGCGCAGGTGGTCCTGCGCGGTGGACCCGGCCAGGTCCACCGCCACCACCAGCCGGCGGACCGCCGCGGGGGCCCGGCTCACCGGCAGCCCCCGCCCTGGCCGCCGGTGGTCCCCGGCCGGGACGGACCTGCCGCCGACGCCTCCCCCGGCGGCGGCAGCACGTCCGTCAGCGACAACTCGACCGCTCCGCCGTCCGCCGTCATCAGGTGGACCTCCAGCCCGCCGGCCGCGTCCGGCCCGTCCTGGAGGATCGTGCACCGGGGCCGCAGCACCACGTCCAGGCCGGGCAGGGTGAGCCGCAGCTCCACCTCCCGCAGCGGGCGCGGTGGCGACAGTCCGAGGAGTCCGTCCTGCGAACTCATCGCCCCGCGGCCCACCTTCAGCAGCCGGTCGAGGCCCGACAGCTGCCCCCGTACCGAGACCGAGCCGGCCGGCAGCCCGTCCGACAGATGGCTCAGCGACCCGACGAGGTACTCGGACCCCTGGCCCGGCCGCCAGACGGCGGGCAGCCGGATCCTCCTCCCGTCGCGCAGCCCGAGGATCACCGCGCCCGTGAACCCGGCCTCCGTCGAGCGTTCCACTACGGCTTGCCACCATGGTGACGGTGCGTCAAATACCAGATCGCCAGCACCATCGCCGCCGCCCCGGCCGGAGTGGCCAGGAACAGCAGGGCCCGGCGGTGCAGCGGTCCGAATTTTTTTGGCGGCCCCGGCACGGTCTCGACGGGCGGCCCCGGCGGGGTCACGACGAGCGGCCCCGGCACGGTCACGGCGAACGGCTGCGGCCGGACCGGCCCGCCGTCGACCGCGAGGACGGCCAGGCTCTCCCGCCCCACCCGCGCCGGGGCCTCGGCCTGGTCCTCCACCAGGTTGAGGACCAGGGCGCGGCCCTCCCGCTCACCGCTCAGCAGGTCACGGACCCGGGCGACGAAGGCGCTCGCGCCCTGCTCGCTCCGGGCCGCGCCGAACCAGGCGGCGGGCAGCGCACGGGCCGGGCCCCCCGCCGCGTCCGCCCCGGACTCCGGCGGCGGGTCCAGGGCGTCCAGCAGCGCGGTGACCCGCTCCCGCACCGTCCGGGCCGCCTGCGGGTCGCGCCGGCGGCGGAGTTCGACCACCTCGGCCTCGTCCGGGAAGAGCCCGTCGAGCAGCCGGCCGAGCCGTTCCCGCCCCTCCTGCGCGGTGAAGGCCTCCAGCCAGAGCGCCACCAGCCGGACGACCCGGTCCAGTCGGACGGGCGCGCCGGGCCCGCCGGCGGCCGCGGTGGCACCCGTCAGCGCCAGGGTGAAGCGGATGGGGGTGCTGACCTCGTCCCGCCGGGCCGACGGGATGCCGCTGACGAAGGCCCGCCAGCCGCCCTCGCCCGCCTCCACCAGCAGGGTCGGGTAGTTGGTGTCCGCGTGGTCCCGGTAGGCGCTCCACCACAGGGCGGCGGGGGCGGCGCCCAGGAAGCGGTAGTCCTTGTCGCGCTCGACGCCCCGGGTCATCACGTACCCCCGGACGCCGGCCGGCTCCTGCTCCCCGTCCGGCTCCGCCTCCCCGGCCTCCCCGCCATGGTCCGCCTCCGCCCGCACCGGCCCTCCGCCCGGCCCGGCCTCCCCGCCCGGCAGCTCCGGGACCGCCGTCCCGTCCCGGGCCTCCCCGGCCGGGCCGCTGCCCAGTTCCTCGGTCACAGCACCTTGCTCCTTCCGCTCGACGCCCGGCCGGCGATCATCTCCACCGCGTCCTGCAACTGCTGCGCCTGCGCCCGGAGCGCCCGGGCCTTGCCCAACTCCCCGCTGCGCTCCAGTTCGTTGGCCCGGATGTTCCCGTTCAGGGTGTTGAGGACGTGCCGGAAGAAGCCGCGCTTCAGCTCCCGGCCGCGCACCTCCATGTCCTGGGCCGACGCGATGTGGCCGGCCGCCAGGCCGGTGGTCACCTTGCGCTGCGCCTCGACCAGCAGGGAGCAGACCGCACCGAGGATGTCGTCGGCGCCGGCGATCGAGATCTTCCCCTTGCCCCGGACGGCGAAGGTGCCCCTCGGGCGCTGCACCCCGGGATCGTCGGCACTCGGCTCCCACTCGACCTTGACCAGTTCCACGCAGCCGAGGGTGTCCACCGGGCAGTAGCGGATCTGCGCGTGCGGCGCGTTCAGCCGGATCAGCTCGACCGTGCGCTCGTAGACGTCGAGCACCCGCTCCCTGAGCAGCTGGGAGTCGTCCCGGTAACCGCCGTTGTCCGCGAAGTAGGACTCGCACTTGACCGGCGCCAGGACGACCAGCGCGGGCTCGTCCGGGGCCAGGTTGCGGTACCCGGCCCAGCTCTCCGCGATCTCCTGGACGGCCAGCGTCTCCAGCACCGCCGGCACCGACTGCCAGTGGGCGGCCTGATCGGCCTCCATCAGCACGGTGGCGTCGATCGGGACGATCAGGATGTTGCTCCCGACGAGGAAGTCACGGCACTCGTCCCACTGCCGGACCTCCTCCGACCCGCGCCGCTCGTGCTCGCTCATCCAGGCGCCCGGGAAGTCCAGCAGCGAGAACCTGATGCCGTCCGTCGCCTGCCCGGCCTTCAGGTCCAGCTCGAAGTACGTCAGGTTCTCGCTGCCGCGCATCACCGCGGTGTCGAACTTCTTGGCCAGCAGGCCGCCGTCGAGCTCCTGGCGCCGCAGCCGCAGCCTCGCCCTGGTGCTCGAATCGGCCGCCCGCAGCACCACCGGCGTACCGCCGAGCAGGCGCTCGCTGTCGGTGAGCAGCGAGACCACCAGCGAGGTCTTGCCGACCCGGCTGGGGCCCAGCATGCCGATCCGGAACACCGGGCCGGCGTCGGCGTCGGTGGTCACACTCTCCATCTGGCGTCCTCCGTGTCGTCTGCTTCCACTGCCTGTGCTCCGCCGGCCGCCCGCGCGCCCGCCGCCCCGGCACCCGCCGTGCGGGCGCCGGGCACCGCGGGCCGGGGGCCGGGCACCGCGGGCCGGGGGCCGGGGCCGCCCCGCAGGGCGACCTCGATCTCCTCGCAGGCCCGGGCCACCGCCGCGAAGCGGGCGTGCTCGCTGTTCAGGCCGCCGTACCGGCCGGGCCACAGCTCGTCCCGGTAGGTGCGGGCGAGCCGGCGGAACTCGCGTCCGGCCGTGCCGGACCGGATCAGCGCGTCCTCGAACTGCTCGACCGCCGCGAACAGCACCATCCCCGGCAGCACCGAGTCGCGCAGCAGCGCCTTGCGGGTGCGGTACGCGGCCTGCTCGGCCCGGACGGTGATGAAGTCGTACAGCTCCTCCACCCCGGCCGGGTTCACCGCCACCGCGATCTGGGAGCGCATCTGCCCCTCCCCGGGGTCGAGGACCTCCAGGTTGAGCCCGTCCAGCTGGGCCCGGATCCGCGGGTACAGCTGAGTGCGGTAGTCCAGCCGGAGGGCGAGCAACTCGGCCACCGCGGCCGACAGTTCGGGGCAGGGCTCGTAGCCGTCGTCCAGCAGTGCGCGGAACCGGCCGAGGGCCTCGGCCCCCCGGGCCACCGTGCCGTCCTCGGCCGCGAGCAGCTCGCCGGTGTGCTGCCCGAGCACGTCGGCGACCCGGGTGTGCAGCCGCCGCACCCGCTCCTCGAAGTAGGTGTCGACGGAGGAGAACCGGCGCCCGATCTCCACCCGGATCCGGTTGAGCTCGTCGGCCGCCACCGGGGCCGCGTTGTTGTGCACCCGCATCTGGCGCAGCTGGCGTGCGCACCAGCGCTGCCGGTGCACCGCGTCGTCCTCGTCGCCGGCCGCCCCGGCGGCCTCCGGGTCACCGGCGCCGTCCGGGCCCGTCCGGTCCTGTCCGGCGGTGCCGAGGCCCCGTGCGAGCCAGCGGGACACGTCCGCGTAGGCGTCCTCCACCGCCGCGGTGAAGTGCTCGTCCTCGAAGCCGCCCAGCACCTCGGCCCGCAGGTCGGCGACCACCTCGCCCAGTTCGGCGGCGACATCCTCGCGCAGCCCCTCGGCCTGCCGCTCCAGGTCCTCCGCCGGGGCCGAGGCATGGCCGCGCAGCCCGGCCAGCGCCGCGGTCAGCGCGGCGACCTCGGCGCGCACCGCGTCGGCCAGCGCCCCGGCGCGCTCGGCGAGCCCGCCGACGATGTCCCCGTCCATCACCGGGAGGCGGTCGGCCAGCGCGGCGAGCAGCGGCGCCAGGAGGTCCGCGCCCACCGCGTGCGGGTCGGCCGCGTCGGTCTGCAGGACGCTGAACCGCCGCCCCGCCCGCCCGGCGTCGACCTCGCTGGCCAGGTGCCCCAGCAGGGCGGCGGTCAGGCCCTCGGCGTCGTCCTTGCCGCGGTTGACCACGATGAAGACGAAGTCCCCGGTCCGCCGGACCAGCCCGCGGGCCTCCTCCAGCAGGGCCAGCGCCCGGCTGTCCGCCGCCCCGAAGTAGGCCATCCCCTCCAGCGGGCGCTTCACCAGCAGGACCGCGTCGACGTCGTGCCGAAGGCCCGCCACGTGCCGCCGCTCGGCGTCCGCCGCGACCTCGCCGAGCCCCGGCAGGTCGACGATGCCGATCCGGTCCACCCCCGCGTGCGGGAACGGGCACTCGATCCGGGCCTCGCGGACGGCCAGGTAGCGCCGGGCCGGTTCACCCGCGTCCACCTCGGACTGCGTGGGGTACGCGACGTAGCCGCGCAGTTCGGCGAGCGGCACCTCCCGCTCGCCGCCGGTCAGGTCGTCACGGTACGACCAGAGGCCGCGCTGCATCCCGCGCAGCCGTTGCAGCAGCGGCGCCAGGCTGTCGTCGACCTCGTCGGGGAGGCGCTGGTGGGCGAACTCCTCCAGGGTCTCCGGCGCCGAGGCGAGGCCGAGCAGCGCATGGTACGGCCGTACCGACTCGGCCAGGAAGGAGCCCGGTGTGTGCAGGCCGACGACGGCCCGGGAACGGCCCGGGGTGTGGAAGATCCGGCTGCGCACGGCGGTCACCGGGACGCCCGAACCGGTCGGGATCTGGTCGTCGGTGAGGCCCGAGAGCGACTGGAGCAAGGTGCTCTTGCCCACCCGTGCCTGGCCGCTCACCCCGAGGTTCACGGTGCCGCGCGAGAACCGGGCCGCGGCGTGCCCGTACTGGTCCAGCAGCTCCGCGACACGCGAACGCAGGTCCCGCAGCCCCGGCCCGCCGAGCACCTCCCTGAGCCGTTCCGACGCGTCGCGGTGCGCGCGCAGCCGGGCCAGCACCTCGTCCAGCCGTCCGAGGGCGGCCCCGGTCCGCTGCCAGCGGGCGGTCTCCGTCTCCACGGTGACGAGCAGTCCGCGCCGGTTCTCCAGCAGCGCGTCGATCCGCGCCGCGGTGGCCGGCCCGGTGGCGCCCGGCGCGGTGATGTCCGGTCCAGAGGTCATACCGGTTTACCCCTCCCTCGACCCCGATCCATTCGAATCCCCGGGAGCAGCCGCGCAGGCGGCATCGCGGCTCGGCACCGTCGCGGCCTCCGCAGGCGTCCCCCACTCCCGGAGTGCCGTCATCGTAGGGGGGCCCGCGGAGCACTGTCCCCATCAGATGACGAAATCTTGACTGTCCATCAATTCTGTTATGCCGCAGCAACATTGGCATGTTCTGCGCCATTTTCACCGCGCCCCGCGAGCCCCCCGCACGCCCCTGTGGTGCGCCCCCGCCGGCGACGCCGGCCCCTACGCTGCCCTCATGACGACCCCCGAATTCATCGTGGTCAGCACCACCCACGACGCCGAGGACAAGGCCCACGCGCTGGCGGCCGCCGTGGTCGGCGCAGGGCTGGCCGCCTGCGCCCAGGTCTGCGCCGTCGGCTCGGTCTACCGCTGGGAGGGCCGGCTGCGGACCGACCCCGAGTGGCGGATCGACTTCAAGACCCGCGCCGCGCTCTTCGAGCGGCTGGCGGCCTTCGTCACCGCGGAGCACACCTACGACACCCCGGAGCTCATCGCCGTCCCCGTCCTCGCCGGCAGCCCCGCCTACCTCGACTGGGTACGCGCCGAGACCGCCGGCTGACACCGCCCGGACGGCACCGCGGCCACGCCCGGCCATGCCTCCGCGGGCCCGGACGGAGGGCCGTCGGCGCCGGCGGGCGCACCGGGCCCCGGCAGCCGGGGAGGGTTCGCACCTGTCGCCGACGCAGGGCGGACGTACATTCCTGCACTCAGCAGAGGAGTCGGACCATGAGGACGACGACCCGTCGACCGTGCTGCCGGCAGGTGGTACTCCGGCGGGGGTCGGCGCCACCTCGGCACGGGAATGCGGAAGGGGCCGGACTCCACCGAGTCCGACCCCTTCGGCCTGCGCACCCGCCGGATCACCCGGCGACGGCCGACCGGCCGGTCACACGTTGAAGCGGAACTCCACCACGTCGCCGTCCTGCATGACGTACTCCTTGCCCTCGATGCGGGCCTTGCCCTTGCTGCGGGCCTCGGCGATCGAGCCGCACTCGACGAGGTCGTCGAAGGAGATGATCTCCGCCTTGATGAAGCCCTTCTGGAAGTCGGTGTGGATCACACCGGCGGCCTCGGGGGCGGTGGCGCCCTTCTTGATCGTCCAGGCCCGGGTCTCCTTGGGGCCGGCGGTCAGGTAGCTCTGCAGGCCGAGGGTCTCGTAGCCGACCCGGCCGAGGGTGGCCATGCCGGTCTCCTCCTGGCCCATCGACTGGAGCAGCTCCAGCGCCTCGTCCTCGTCCATGCCGATCAGCTCGGACTCGATCTTCGCGTTGAGGAAGATCGCCTCGGCGGGGGCGACCAGGGCGCGCTGGGCGTCCTTGAACTCCTCGTCGGTGAGCTCGTCCTCGTCGACGTTGAAGACGTAGAGGAACGGCTTGGTGGTGAGCAGGTGCAGCTCGCGCACCGAGGAGGAGTCGAAGCCGGCCTCGAAGAGGGTCCGGCCCTCCTCCAGGATCTTCTGGGCGGCCTCGGCGGCGGCCAGCGTGGCCGCCGACTCCTTCTTCAGGCGCGACTCCTTCTGGAGGCGGGGCAGCACCTTCTCGATGGACTGGAGGTCCGCGAGGATCAGCTCGGTGTTGATGGTCTCGATGTCGTCCTTCGGCGAGACCTTGCCGTCCACGTGCACCACGTCGGGGTCGACGAAGGCGCGGATCACCTGGCAGATCGCGTCGGACTCACGGATGTTCGCGAGGAACTTGTTGCCCAGGCCCTCACCCACGGAGGCGCCGCGGACGATGCCCGCGATGTCCACGAAGTCGACGGTGGCCGGCAGGATCCGCTGCGAGCCGAAGATCTCGGCGAGCTTGTTCAGCCGGGCGTCCGGGACGCCGACGACGCCGACGTTGGGCTCGATGGTGGCGAACGGGTAGTTGGCCGCCAGCACGTCGTTCTTGGTCAGGGCGTTGAAAAGGGTCGACTTGCCGACGTTCGGCAGGCCGACGATTCCGATCGTGAGCGACATGAAGCGCAGTCCCGTGGGCTCGGAGGGAGTGGAGCGGCCACCGTACGGGCCGGCCACCCAGTCTACGGGCTGGCGCTCAGCCGACCGGCTCGGGCTCCAGGAACTCCAGGCGGTTGCCGAGCCCGTCGGTGCAGTGGAAGCGCCGGTACCCGGGGAGGTTCCCGTCCCGGACCACCCGGTGGCCGTGCGCGGCGAGCCGGGCGGCCAGGCCGTCCAGGCCGTGCACCAGGATGCCGGGGTGCGCCTTGGCGGACGGGGTGAAGCGGGCCACCACCCCGAGGTGGACCTCGACGCCGCCGCCCCGGAACCAGCAGCCGCCGCGGGCCGCCAGCACCGGCGGCTTCTCGATCTCGGTCATGCCGAGGACACCCGCCCAGAACGCCCGGCAGAGCTCCTCCGCCCCGGCCGGCATGTCGAGCTGCACGTGGTGCAGCCGCTCGAATCCGAAGCCGGCCGTCATGGTTCCTCCCCGTACGCACGATGACGGACCATCATACGACTGCGCCGGACGGAGACACGGAGCAAGCTCCCGATCACCATTACACAGTGTGGCGTTGATCGGACCGTACGTTGGCCAGGTGGAGCAGAGCATCCGTACCCAGCCGCCAGGGCCCAGACGCCGACCGCCGAACGGCGGCGCCGGGGCCGCCGTACCGGGCCCCGGCCGGGCCCCCGAGCGGGCCGCCGCCGAAGGGCCGGACCGGCCCGGGCTGCGGGCGGCCTCCGGCGTGCGGGACGGCGCCCGCCCGGCACCCGGCGCCCGGCTGCGACTGCGGCTGCCCCTGGGCGGCCGGTCCCGCGGCGAGCGGCCGCGCGGCGGCCGGCCGGCCCGGCTGACGGCGGTGGGCACCGGGGTGCTGGCGGTGGCCGGCACCGTGCTGGCGGCCGGCGTCGACCGGCTGCTCTTCGGCGGCCTGGGCGTGCTGTTCGGCGTCGCCTATCTGGTGGTCTGCTTCCAGCTGGCGGTCCGGGTCCGCGCGGCCGACCTGCTGGCCGCGCCGATCAGCGGGCCGATCGCCTTCGCTGCGGCGCTGCTGCTGCTCGGGCCGGTGTCCGGCTCCGGGGTGACCGCCCAGGTGGTGGCGCTGGCGACCGGGCTGGCGCTGCGGGCCGGCTGGCTGTTCAGCGGTACCGGGCTGGCCGCGGCGATCGTGCTCGCCCGCTTCGTGGCACAGCGCCGGATCCAGCGCGGCCGCTGACCGGCCCGGCCGGCTCCACCCCGGCGGCCGGCTCCACCCGGGCGGGCCACGGGCGGCGGACCGGGGCCGGCGCCCGCGCCGCCCCCGGTTACGCGCCTCCGCCGTCACCCGGCCGGTCAGGCCGGTCAGGCCGCCTTGGCCGCCGCCATCGCCGCTCCCACGATGCCCGCGTCGTTGCGCAGCTCGGCCGGGACGACCTCCGCCTCGCGCTTCTTCAGCAGCGGCAGGAACTTGTCGTGCTTCCGGCTGACCCCGCCGCCGATGATGATCAGCTGGGGCGAGAACAGGCCCTCCACCAGGTCCAGGTACTCGTCGACCCGGACGGACCACTGCTCCCAGCTCAACTCGTGCCGCTCCTTGGCGGCCGAGGAGGCCCGCCGCTCGGCGTCCTTGCCGCGCAGCTCCAGGTGGCCCAGCTCGGTGTTGGGCACCAGGACGCCGTCCACGAAGAGCGCGCTGCCGATCCCGGTGCCGAAGGTCAGCACCAGCACCACGCCGTCCCGGGCCTTGCCCGCGCCGTGGGCGGTCTCGGCCAGGCCGGCCGCGTCCGCGTCGTTCAGCAGGGTGGCCGGCAGGTCGAGCGCCTCCCGGAAGAGGCCCTCCGCGTCGAGGCCGATCCAGCCCTTGTCCACGTTGGCGGCCGTCCGGGTGTGACCGCCGACCACCACGCCGGGGAAGGTCAGCCCGACCGGGCCCTGGTGGCCGAAGTGCCGGACGACCTCGCAGACCGCGGCGACGACGGCCTCGGGCGAGGCCGGGCGCGGGGTCAGCACCTTGTGGCGCTCCTCGGCCAGCACTCCGCGCCGTAGGTCCACCGGGGCACCCTTGATGCCGGAGCCGCCGATGTCCACGCCGAATACGTTCGCCGTCATGCGTCGTCCCTTCTGTCCACAGGCCTGTGCACAACCGTACGGAAGGCCGTTCCGGCACCAACGTACGAGAGGCCGGTCGGCCCCGCCTGCTGATACCCGCGGACGGGCAGCACGACGCCCGGGAGCCCCGCGGGGCTCCCGGGCGTCGGACGGGCGTCGGGTCAGAGCTTGCCGGCGGCCTCGGCGCGCAGGTCGCGGCGGAGCTCCTTGGGCAGCGAGAAGATCAGGTGCTCCTCGGCGGTCTTCACGATCGAGACGTCGGCGTAGCCGCGCTCGGCGAGGAAGGCCAGCACGCCCTCGACCAGGATCTCGGGCACCGAGGCGCCGCTGGTGAGGCCCACCGTGGTGACGCCCTCCAGCCAGGACTCCTCGATCTCGTCGGCGAAGTCCACCAGGTGGGCGGCGCCGGCGCCGTACTCCAGGCCGACCTCGACCAGGCGCACCGAGTTGGAGGAGTTCTTGGAGCCGACCACGATCAGCAGGTCGACGTCGGGCGCCATCTGCTTGACGGCGACCTGGCGGTTCTGGGTGGCGTAGCAGATGTCGTCGCTGGGCGGGCTGACCAGCAGCGGGAAGCGCTTCTTCAGCTCGCCGACGGTGGCCATCGTCTCGTCGACCGAGAGCGTGGTCTGGGAGAGCCACACGACCTTGCTCTCGTCACGCACGGTCACGTTGGCGACGTCCTCGGCACCGTCCACCAGGTGGATCCGGTCCGGGGCCTCGCCCATGGTGCCGACGACCTCCTCGTGGCCCTCGTGGCCCACCAGCAGGATGTCGTAGTCCTCCTCGGCGAACCGGACGGCCTCCTTGTGGACCTTGGTCACCAGCGGGCAGGTCGCGTCGACGGTGGCGAGCTTGCCGGCCTTCGCCTCGTCGTGGACGGACGGCGCGACGCCGTGCGCGGAGAAGACCACGATCGAGCCCTCGGGCACCTCCTCCGTCTCGTCGACGAAGATCGCGCCCTGCTTCTCCAGGGTCTGCACGACGTACTTGTTGTGGACGATCTGCTTGCGGACGTAGATCGGCGCCCCGTACTGCTCAAGGGCCTTCTCCACGGCGATGACGGCGCGGTCGACGCCCGCGCAGTAGCCCCGGGGGGCGGCGAGCAGGACACGGCGCTGAGCAGTGGTGGACATGGCTCCCATGGTACGGGCGCCGTCGAGCCGCGCCGACGGGCGCCACGTACGTGGCCGAACTCGGCCGGAATGCTCAAATGTGGAGTTTATGGACAGCAGCGGCGAGACGGTGGAGCCCGGCGGACTGCGGCGCAGCCTGGGCGTCCGGGATCTGATGGTCTACGGCCTGCTGTTCATCGCCCCGATGGCGCCGGTCGGCGTGTTCGGGGTGCTGGACGCGAAGAGCCACGGCGCGGTCGCCGCGGTCTACCTCGCGGCGACGGTCGCGATGGGGTTCACCGCGTTCTCGTACGCCCAGATGGTGCGCGCGGTGCCGCGGACCGGATCGGTGTTCGCCTACGCGCGGGCCGGGCTGGGCGAGGGGCCGGGGTTCGTCGCGGGCTGGATGGCGATGCTGGACTACCTGCTGATCCCGGCGGTCGCGTACCTGTTCTCCGGCATCGCGCTGAACTCGCTGGTGCCGGACGTCTCCCGGTGGGTGTGGACGACCCTGGCGGTGCTGGTCACCACGGCGCTGAACCTGGCCGGCGTGCGGACGGCGGCCGTGGTGGGCTTCGCGGTGCTGGCGATGGAGATCGCGGTGCTGGCGGTGTTCCTGGTGGCGGCCGTGGTGGTGCTGGCGCGCGACGGCGCGGCCCGGGACTGGCTCTCGCCGCTGGGCGGGGTCGGGGGCTTCTCCGCCACCGCGGTGCTCTCCGCGGTCAGCGTGGCCGTGCTGTCGTTCCTGGGCTTCGACGCGATCGCCTCCTTCGTGGAGGAGGCGGTGGGCGCCTCGGCCGCGGTCGCCAGGGCGGTGCTGTGGTGCCTGGTGCTGGCCGGGCTGCTGTTCGTCGCGCAGACCTACCTGGCGGCCCTGCTGGAGCCGGACTCCCCGCAGCAGCTGGCGGCCGACCCGGCGGCCCAGGGCGCGGCCTTCTACCGGACGGTCGACACCGCGATCGCGTCCTGGCTGCACACCCTGGTCGCGGTCAGCAAGGCGATCGGCGCCGCCTTCGCGGCGCTGGCCGGGCAGGCCGCGGCGGGCCGGCTGCTGTTCGCGATGGGCCGCGAGGGCCGGCTGCCGCGCCCCCTCGGCACGGTGGACGGCCGGACCGGCGTGCCGCGGCTCGCCCTGCTGACGGCGGCGGTGGTCACGCTGGTCGCGGCGGTCTGGGCGGCCCGCCGCGACGACGGGCTCGACCAGCTGACCTCGGTGGTCGACATCGGCGCGCTGACCGCGTTCGTGCTGCTGCACGCCTCGGTGATCGGGTGGTACACCGTCCGCCACGGCTCCCGGGACCGGCTGCGGCACCTGGTCGTCCCCGCGCTGGGCATCGTGGTGACGGTGGCGGTGATCGTGGAGGCCGCGGACACCGCCCAGTGGGTGGGCGCGGTCTGGCTGGCCGCCGGGCTCGCGGTGCTGTTCGTCCAGGACCGGACCGCTGTCGGCCGGCGGCGCTAGCCTCGTCGGTATGGCCAACACCAGCTCACCCGAAGCCCCGATCCCGGTCGGCAAGGTATCCGCGCTGATCGGCGGCTGGATCGAGCGCCTCGGCGCGGTCTGGGTCGAGGGCCAGATCACCCAGCTGAGCCGCCGTCCGGGCGCGGGCGTGGTGTTCCTGACCCTGCGCGACCCGGAGCGGGACGTCTCGCTGACCGTCACCTGCTTCCGGGCCGTCTTCGAGCAGGTCGCGGACGTGGTGCAGGAGGGCTCGCGGATCGTCCTGCACGCCAGGCCCGAGTGGTACGGCGCGCGCGGCACGCTGTCGCTGCGGGCGAGCGAGATCCGGCTGGTCGGGCTCGGCGAACTGCTCGCCCGGCTGGAGCAGCTCAAGCGCAAGCTCGCCGCCGAGGGCCTGTTCGCGGCCGACCGCAAGCGCCCGCTGCCGTTCCTGCCGCAGTGCGTCGGCCTGGTGACCGGGCGGGGCTCGGCGGCCGAGCGGGACGTCCTGGAGAACGCCAGGCGGCGCTGGCCGGCCGTCCGCTTCGAGGTCCGCAACGTCCCGGTGCAGGGCGCCGCCGCGGTGGCGCAGGTCTCGGCGGCGGTCCGGTCGCTGGACGAGCACCCCGAGGTGGACGTGATCATCGTGGCCCGGGGCGGCGGCAGCGTGGAGGACCTGCTGCCCTTCTCGGACGAGCAGCTGGTGCGGCTGGTCGCGGCCGCCCGGACGCCGGTGGTGAGCGCGATCGGGCACGAGCCCGACCAGCCGCTGCTGGACTTCGTCGCCGACCTGCGGGCCTCGACCCCCACCGACGCCGCCAAACGGGTGGTGCCGGACGTCGGCGAGGAGCTGGCCAAGGTCCGCCAGCTGCGGGACCGGGCCAGGCGCCAGGTCACCGGCCGGGTCGAGCGCGAGCAGCACGGCCTGGACGGCGTGCGCAGCCGCCCGGTGCTGGCCGCGCCGCAGCGGATGCTGGACGGGCGTACGCACGAGGTGACGGCCATGCTGGAGCGGGCCCGGCGCACCCTCGGCCACCGGCTGGACGCCGCCGAGTCGGATCTCGGGCACACCCTGGCCCGGGTGGTGGCGCTCTCCCCGGCCGCGACGCTGGAGCGCGGGTACGCGGTGCTGCAGCGGCCGGACGGCACGGTGGTGACCGATCCGGCCCAGGTCGCGGCGGGCGACGCGCTGCACGCCCGGGTGGCGGCCGGCGGCTTCGGGGTCACGGTCGACCCGGAGGACTGACCCGCCCCGCCGGACCCGCCCCGCCCGACCCGCCCGGCGGCACGCTCATCGGCGCGCCCGCTCGTACGGCCGCCGGTCCGCCCGCGGCCCGGCGCGGCGCCCCGGCGCGGCCGGGTGCCCGGCGCGGCGGCCGTTCTGTCGGCCCCGCCCCCTAGGCTGGCCCCATGGCAGACCAGGAGAACCAGCAGGAGAGCGGACAGCCGCGGACGCCCGACGACGCCCTCGGGTACGAGCACGCCCGGGACGCGCTGCTGGAGGTCGTCCGGCAGCTGGAGACCGGCGGGACGTCGCTGGAGGAGTCGCTGGCGCTCTGGGAGCGCGGGGAGCAGCTGGCGAAGGTCTGCCAGCGCTGGCTGGACGGCGCCCGGGCCAGGCTGGACGCGGCGCTGGCCGCCGAGGAGGCCGCCGGCCAGGGGTGACCGACAAGCGGAGTGACGCGTGTCACATCACCCCCGGGAACAGTTGAATGTTCACTCATGTTGTCAACGGGTGATCGGCTCCCCGGCCGACCCCCCATATCGCTCAGCATGAGGTGCACAAGCATGACGACTGCAGCCAACGACGCTCTGGTGCTCGACGCCGCCGCCCAGGACCTCCTCTTCCGCGAGGCCCGCACGGCCAACACCTTCACCGACGAGCCGGTCAGCGACGAGCAGATCCAGGCCGTCTACGACCTGGTGAAGTACGGCCCGACCGCGTTCAACCAGCAGCCGCTGCGCATCGTCCTGGTCCGCTCGGCCGAGGGCCGCGAGCGCCTGGTCAAGCACATGGCCGACGGCAACAAGCCCAAGACCGCGAGCGCCCCGCTGGTCGCCATCCTGGCCGCCGACAACGAGTTCCACGAGGAGCTGCCCTCGCAGCTCCCGCACTTCCCGCAGGCCAAGGACATGTTCTTCTCCGAGCGCCCGGTGCGTGAGTCCTCCGCCCAGCTCAACGGCGCCCTGCAGGCCGCCTACTTCATCATCGGCGTGCGCGCCGCCGGCTTCGCCGCGGGCCCGATGACCGGCTACGACGCCGACGGCCTGAACAAGGAGTTCTTCGGCGACGGCGACCACTCGGTGCTGGCCGTGGTCAACATCGGCAAGCCGGCCGAGGACGCCTGGTTCCCGCGCTCCCCGCGCCTCGCCTACGACGAGGTCGTCACCACCGTCTGATCCGCCGACCGCCCCCGGGCGGAGCGCGGAAGGGCCCCGGCCGGTCGAGACTCCTCGACCCGGCCGGGGCCCTTCGGCATGCGGTCCGCAGGGCGGACGCGCCTCACTTCAGCGCGTCGGCCAGCTGCTCCAGTTCCTCGTACGAGGCGGTGCCGGTCACCAGCGTGGTCGCGTTGCCGGCCTGGACGGCCAGCGCGCGGGCCTTGCGGCCCTGGACCTTGTCCCAGCTCGCGCCGTCCACCGTCGCGGTGCCGTCCGCCTCGGCCCCGGCCACCATCGCCGCCAGGACGTCCGCGCGCGGCGCGTCGCTCTGCTCGACGGCCGCGTACTGCCCGGACGGGGTCACGAAGCCCAGGTGCCAGGTGTTGTGGCCGTTGTTGCCGGCCCGGCTGCCGTCCCGGTACTCGACCGAGGTGGCCTTCCACTTCTCCGGCAGCCCCTCCGGCGACAGCAGCGGGAACGGCGCGTCCCGCTTGGCGGAGGACGCGGCGGCGCGGTACTCGACCGCGTGGACGCCGTCCCCCTCGGAATGCGGCATGAACGCGTACCCGACCGCGACCACACCACCGATGGCCACCATCGACAGGACCATGTCCCGTACCGTCTGCCGGCCCCTCATGCTGCTCTTCCCTGCCATCCCCACATGGTGACCCATCGCGCCCGGGGCCCCCGCACCCGGGGTACCCGCGAACGGGTGAACAGGGACATACCGCCCCGGGCCGGGCCCAGCGGGGACCCGCGCCACAGACAGTGCTCCGGCAGGAAGATACGATCGCAGCACCCTCACCACGGCGTTCGACCGGGCAGTAGTCGGGCGCTTACCGGCCGTCGCGTACAGAGAGGTATCGACGATGACCACGCACGCGGTACACAGCAACTTCCCGAACACCCTCCCGCAGTCCCTCGAGGTGGCCCCGGAGGCCCCGGACCGCAACCTCGCGCTCGAACTCGTCCGGGTCACGGAGGCCGCCGCGATGGCGGCCGGCCGCTGGGTCGGCCGTGGCGACAAGAACGGCGCCGACGGCGCCGCGGTCAAGGCCATGCGCACCCTCGTCTCCACCGTCTCGATGAACGGCATCGTCGTCATCGGGGAGGGCGAGAAGGACGAGGCCCCGATGCTCTACAACGGCGAGCGGGTCGGCGACGGCACCGGCGCCGAGTGCGACGTCGCGGTGGACCCGGTCGACGGGACCACCCTGACCGCCAAGGGCATGGCCAACGCCGTCGCCGTGCTGGCGGTCGCCGACCGCGGCACCATGTTCGACCCCAGCGCCGTCTTCTACATGGACAAGCTCGTCGCCGGCCCCGAGGCCGCCGAGTTCGTCGACATCACCGCCCCGCCGGCCGTCAACATCCGCCGGGTCGCCAAGGCCAAGGGCAGCGCGGTCGAGGACGTCACCGTGATGATCCTGGACCGCCCCCGCCACGACGACCTGGTCCGCCAGGTCCGCGAGGCCGGCGCCCGGATCAAGTTCATCTCGGACGGCGACGTGGCCGGCGCCATCATGACCGCCCGCGAGGGCACCGGCGTCGACCTGCTGCTCGGCATCGGCGGCACCCCCGAGGGCATCATCGCGGCCTGCGCGATGAAGTGCATGGGCGGGGTCATCCAGGGCCGGCTGTGGCCCAAGGACGACGCCGAGCGGCAGAAGGCCCTCGACGCCGGCCACGACCTGGACCGGGTGCTCACCACCAACGACCTGGTCAGCGGCGAGAACGTGTTCTTCGTGGCGACCGGCATCACCGACGGCGAGCTGCTGCGCGGCGTGCACTACCGCCAGGAGACCGCCACCACCAGCTCGCTGGTGATGCGCTCCAAGAGCGGCACCATCCGGGAGATCCACTCCACCCACAAGCTCTCGAAGCTGCGGGCCTACAGCGCGATCGACTTCGACCGCGCGAACTGACCGGACGGGCGCCGTGGGCGTCCGAGGTCACGGACCGGAGTCCGGACCGGGACGGAAGTCCTGACAGAACGTGAGCAGCGGCCTCGGCGGAATCCCCCTCCGCCGAGGCCGCTGCCGTCTCCGCACCGGTCTTCGGGCTCTCCCCGCCCGGCCCCGCGGCCGCTGCTCCCCGACCACCACGCTCCGGGCCCGGCCCCGCCGGGCGGTCCCGCTCAGCCCGCTATCCGGCGGGCGGCGGGCACCCGGGCGGCCTCGCGGAGCTCCACGTCCCGGCGGCGCCGGCGGGCCAGCACCACCCGGCGCTCGGCGGCCGTCAGACCGCCCCACACCCCGTACGGCTCCGGCTGGACGAGCGCGTGCTCCCGGCACTCCAGCAGGACGGGGCAGCGGGCACAGACCCGCTTGGCCTGCTCCTCCCGGGCCAGCCGGGCCGCCGTGGGCTCCTTGGACGGCGCGAAGAACAGCCCCGCCTCGTCCCGGCAGCAGGCGGCGCCCGTGTGCCAGGGGTTGTCCTCGTCGTGCGACGGCGACGGCGCGGGCTGCGGTGCGGCGGCGACAGGACGAATGGTGCGGGACTCGATCGGATGCAGCACGGCGTACTCCTGACGAGGCTCAGTCTCGGGGGAAGGCTCGCGTCCCTGCCCGGCTGCCCCGTGCCACACCCCCCGGGGCCGGCCCAGGCCGCCTCCGGTGTCACAGCCGTACAAGAAACGATGTGCGTGAGGAACTACCCCGCCCCATCCGGATTCATGCACACCGCACGCAACTGACTACGGAGTGCACTCAAGGCAATGCCGAGTGCCTGCCGGGGAGTTGACGGAGAGTACGGACGGCGGGGGCCACCGACGGGGCTCCCCCACCGCGTACCGCCCCCGCCGTCCGGTCCTGTCGTCTGCTCCGGTCCTGCGTCCTGCTCCCGTCCTGCCCGGGGGTGCCGATCCGTCCCGCTCCCGTCCTGCCCGGGCGTGCCGATCCGTCCCGCTCGTCGTCCGACGCCGGCCGGGACGAGGGCCGGGCTCAGGTGCCGAGCTGCTTGCGCACCCACTCCTTGAGCTTCTTGCCCTTGCGCGGCTTGGCCTCGCAGCCGCCGAACACCGCGGCGCCCTTCACCCGCACCACCGGCGCGTACGGGTCGGCCGCCGTCTGCTCCTTCACGTCGAAGCCGCCGAAGATGCCCACCCCGCCGCCGTGCAGGCTGACGTTCTCCGGCACCTTGATCTCGACCCCGCCGAACACCGCGGCCACCTCGATCACCACCTCGGGCGACTCGAACACCGCGTCCGTCAGGTCGATCTCGATCCCGCCGAACACCGCGACCGCGCGCAGGTGCGAGCCGACCCGCCAGCGGCCCTTGCGGGAGGCCCCGCCGAAGACCGCCAGCATGGTCGGCGCCTCCTGCCGGGCCGGCGGCCGCTGCGATGGCGCCGGGACGCCCAGCGGGGGCTTCTCGAAGGAGATCGTCCCGTGCGCCGGCAGGTCCCGGGTCAGCGGCGCCAGCTCGCCCAGGGTCTTCGCCCCGTACGCCGCCTCGATCCGCTCGGCGTGCTCGTCGACGTCGAGCCGGCCCTCCGCGTAGGCGTCGCGGAGCAGCTCGGCGACCCGCTCGCGGTCCGCGTCCGAGGCGCGCATGTCCGCCTCCGCCACGGGGGCGCCGGCGTCGGTCCGCGCGGGTGCGCGGACCGGCTCGGGCTTGGTCATCGGTACGGGCGCGTGCCCCTGGTCGTCCTGCGGCTGGTCGTCCTGCGACGGCGAGTTGTCCACGGGAAAAGACTAGTCACCGGAGCCCGTCCCGAACGACAGTTCCCCCGGTTTCGCGTGACTCCGGTCACGCAGGCAGACCTGTGCACGTGCGCCGTTCTCCCGCCGCCTACCCTTGAGGGTGCTTCGCCGCCGCAGCCGGATCACCCTAAGGACCGCCCCCATGGCTCCCACGCCAGAGTTCGACTACACCGACCTGCTCCCCCTCGGTGCGGACCCCACCCCCTACCGCAAGATCACCTCCGAGGGCGTCTCCACCTTCGAGGCCGGCGGCCGCCGCTTCCTCAAGGTCGAGCCCGAGGCCCTGCGGCTGCTCACCGCCGAGGCGATGCACGACATCTCGCACTACCTGCGCCCCGCGCACCTCGCCCAGCTGCGCCGCATCCTGGACGACCCCGAGGCCAGCCCCAACGACCGCTTCGTCGCACTGGACCTGCTGAAGAACGTCAACATCTCGGCCGGCGGCATCCTGCCGATGTGCCAGGACACCGGCACCGCGATCGTCATGGGCAAGCGCGGCCAGAACGTCCTCACCGAGGGCCGTGACGAGGCCGCCATCGCCGGCGGCGTCTTCGACGCGTACACCAAGCTCAACCTGCGGTACTCGCAGATGGCCCCGCTGACCATGTGGGACGAGAAGAACACCGGCAGCAACCTGCCCGCCCAGATCGAGCTGTACGCCACCGACGGCGACGCGTACAAGTTCCTGTTCATGGCGAAGGGCGGCGGCAGCGCCAACAAGTCGTACCTGTACCAGGAGACCAAGGCCATCCTCAACGAGGCCTCGATGCTCAACTTCCTGGAGCAGAAGATCCGTTCGCTCGGCACCGCGGCCTGCCCGCCGTACCACCTGGCGATCGTGGTCGGCGGCACCAGCGCCGAGTTCGCGCTGAAGACCGCCAAGTACGCCTCCGCGCACTACCTGGACGAGCTGCCCACCACCGGCTCCGCGAGCGGCCACGGCTTCCGTGACCTGGAGCTGGAGGCCAAGGTCACCGAGCTGACCCAGAAGATCGGCATCGGCGCCCAGTTCGGCGGCAAGTACTTCTGCCACGACGTCCGGGTCATCCGCCTCCCGCGGCACGGCGCCTCGCTGCCCGTCGCGATGGCCGTCTCCTGCTCCGCCGACCGCCAGGCACTCGGCAAGATCACCGCCGAGGGCGTCTTCCTGGAGCAGCTGGAGACCGACCCGGCCAAGTACCTGCCGGACACCACCGACGAACACCTCGACGACGACGTGGTGCGGATCGACCTCGACCAGCCGATGGCCGCGATCCGCGACGAGCTCTCCAAGTACCCGGTGAAGACCCGCCTTTCGCTCACCGGCACGCTCGTGGTCGCCCGCGACATCGCGCACGCGAAGATCAAGGAGCGGCTGGACGCCGGCGAGGGCATGCCCAAGTACCTCCAGGACCACCCGGTCTACTACGCGGGGCCCGCCAAGACCCCCGAGGGCTACGCCTCCGGCTCCTTCGGCCCGACCACGGCCGGCCGGATGGACTCCTACGTCGACCAGTTCCAGGCCGCCGGCGGCTCGATGGTCATGCTCGCCAAGGGCAACCGCTCCAAGCAGGTCACGGACGCCTGCGCCAAGCACGGCGGCTTCTACCTCGGCTCGATCGGCGGCCCCGCCGCCCGCCTCGCCCAGGACTGCATCCGATCGGTCGAGGTCCTGGAGTACGCCGAGCTGGGCATGGAGGCCGTCTGGCGGATCGAGGTCGAGGACTTCCCCGCCTTCGTCGTGGTCGACGACAAGGGCAACGACTTCTTCCGCGAGACCACCGAGGGCCCGCTGATCACCAGCCTGCGGGTCCGCTCGGCGGAGTAGCCCGGCGGGCTCCCGCGGCCCCGGCGGCCTGACGCCGCCGCCCCGGACTCCTGGAGTCCGGGGCGGCGGCGTCGGGTGCGGCGCGCGGGACGGTCCGTCCCGCGGCCCTGCTACGGACGGCTGGTGATCGCACCGAGGGGCTCGAAGACCTCGCCCGACTTGTCACCCTCGGCCGGCACCGGCTCGGCGACCGGCTCCCCGCCGAACAGGTCGTCGAGCCCGGGCTCGACCTCGACCGCCGGGGGGACGTACTCGGTCGCGGGCTGAGTGGTGGCCGCCTGCTGCTCCGGCGTGGCCTGAGGTTCCGGCGTCGTGCTCTCGTTAGTGGCCATGAACGGGCCGCCTTTCGGGTCATCAGATCTCAGTGCGCCCGAACTGATGGTCCGGGCGCCCGGGCAAGTATCGTAGGGGCCGTTAAATGTCTTATAAACATCGTGCCGCTGGTGCTCCGGTCCACCGATTGCGCCCCTCCACCTAAACTGGCGTAGCTACTACGGACCGGCGAGCGTCCTACGCGGGAACCACCAGAAGCCACATCGGGGGAGTACATGGAGCTTCGGGAGACGCCGCACTCAGCGCTGCGCTTCCAGGTGCTCGGCCCGGTTCAAGCCTGGCGCGGTGAACAGGCGCTGTCCCTGGGATCGCCCCAGCAACAGGCCGTCCTCACCGCCCTGCTCCTCCACCACGGCAGGCCCGTCACCACCCAGGACCTCGTCGACGGGCTCTGGGGCGACCGGCCCCCTCCTCAGGCCGTGGCCGCACTGCGCACCTACATCTCCCGCCTCCGGACCGTCATCGAACCGGACCGGGAGACCCGGGCGCCGGCCGCGCTGCTCGTCTCCGTCAGCGACGGGTACGCCCTCCGGATCCCCTCCTCCGCGCTCGACCTGTCGGCCTTCGACGCCGGCTTCGCCGAGGCGATGGGAGCCCGCGCCGCCGGCCGGACCCACGAGGCGCACCGGCAGCTGGTGTCCGCGCTCGCGCTGTGGCGGGGCCGCCCGCTCGCCGGCGTCCCCGGCCCGTACGCCGACGCCCAACGGCTACGACTGGCCGAGCGCCAGGTCACCGCCTGGGAGGAGCGCTGCGCCTCGGCCCTGGACATCGGCCTGCACTCGGAGATCGTTTCGGAGTTGAGCTCCCTCGCGGCCGAACACCCGCTGCGGGAGCGGATCCGCGAACTGCTGATGCTGGCGCTCTACCGCTGCGGACGGCAGGCGGAGTCCCTCGGCGTCTACTCCGACACCCGCAAGCTGCTGATCGAGGAACTCGGCGTGGAGCCGGGCACCGGCCTCGCCCTGATGCACTCGCGCATCCTCTCGGCCGACCCCGCCCTGATGCCCGCACCCGGGTCCGAGGCCCGGCCGGCCGACCGGGACGACGCGCCCCCCTTCACGCCTCCCGCTCAACTCCCGGCCGACGTATCGGACTTCAGCGGCCGCTCCAAGCTCGTCAGCGAGCTGCGCGAAGTGCTCCGCAGTGCGGCGGGACAGGCCGTGGTGGTCACCTCGCTCGCCGGGATCGGCGGCGTGGGCAAGACCACGCTCGCCGTGCACGTGGCGCACAGCGTGCGAAGCGCCTTCCCCGACGGCCAGTTGTACGTCGACCTGCGCGGCGCCGGCGCGTCGCCCGCCGACCCGGCCGTGGTCCTCGGCGACTTCCTCTACTCCCTGGGCGTCACCGAGACCCCGGACTCGCTGGAACAGCGCGCCGCGCTCTACCGCTCGCTCCTCGCCAACCGGCGGATGCTCATCCTGCTCGACAACGCCCAGGACGCACAGCAACTGACGCCGCTGATCCCGGGCGTGTCCGGCTGCGCGGTGCTGGCCACCAGCCGCTCCCGCCTGGCGGGGATCCCCGGGGCCCACCTGGTCGACGTGGAGGAACTCAGCCCCGAGGAGGCCCTCGGCCTGTTCTCCGCCATCGTGGGCGAACAGCGGGTCGCCGCGGAGCCCGACGCGTCCCTGGCGGTGGTGAAGGCGTGCGGGTTCCTCCCGCTCGCCGTGCGCATCGCCGCCGCCCGGCTGGCCAGCCGGCCCCGCTGGAGCGTGTCCGACCTGGCCCGCCGCTTAGCGAACCAGCGGCAGCGGCTGGCCGAACTGCAGCTCGGCAACCTGGCCGTGGAGACCACCATCGGGCTCGGGTACGGACAGCTGCGGCCCGAGGAGGCCCGCGCCTTCCGCCTGCTGTCCCTGGTGGACTCCCCCGATCTGCCGCTGAGTGCGGTGGCGGCCCTGCTGGGACTCGACGAGGGCCGCGCCGAGGCGCTGGCGGAAGCCTTGGTCGAGGCCAACATGCTGGAGTGCTACTCCCCCGGACGCTACCGCTACCACGACCTGCTGCGGCTGTACGCGCAGCAGCAGAACGAGAAGCTGGCCGACACCGAGCAGCAGCAGGCCGCCGTCCTGCGGCTGCTCGACCTGCTGCTCGCCACGCTGCTGAACGCGGCGCAGGCCATCGAGCCCGAGGACCTCCTGCCGGAACCCCTGAACAAGCTGGTCTCCAGCGGCATCGGTTTCGGCACCGGCCCGGCCGCCCAGCTCTGGCTGCGGGCGGAGACGGCGCTGCTGCTGAGCACCGTCGAGGCGGCCGTCCGGGCGCCGTCCGGAATGCTGCGTCCGGCGGTGGACCTGCTGATCGTGCTGAACAGCATGGTCGAGGACCCGACGCACGGCCAGCGCATCCGGCAGATCCTGGAGACCGCCTACGTCGAGGCCAAGGCGCACGGTGACACCGCCGCGCTGGCCCGGGTGCGCTTCGCCCAGGGCTTCCTGCAGCATCTGACCAGCGAGTTCCACAACGCCGAGGTGTCCCTGCGGGAGAGTCTGAGCCTTCAGGGCGAGGACGACGTCACGATGCTGCGGTCCATGGTCGCGAACCTCCTCGGCATCATGCTCAGCATCGCGAACCGGCCCGCCGAGGCGCTCCCGTTCTTCGGGCAGGCGCTGGCGATCAGCCGGGTGATCGGTGCGCCGAGCGGCGAGGCCAGGCTGCTCGGCAACATCGCCCGCGCCCAACTGGACGTCGGGCAGACCGTGGACGCGGTCAAGTCCGTGCACGAGGCCGTCGCCACGGCCCGTACCTCCGGCAACGCCCCCTGCCTGGCCGACACCGTGTACCAGCTCGGCGTCGTGCTGCTCTCGACCGGGGACCCGGGCGGGGCCGCCGTCCACCTGCGGGAGGCGCACCAGCTCTACCAGTCCCAGCAGAACCGGCTGCGGGAGGCCTACACCCTGACCCGCCTCGCCAGCAGCCTGCTCGCCGACCGGCAGGTGCCGGCGGCGGCCGAGGCCGCCGAGGAGTCGCTGGCGATCGCGCAGGAGATGGACTCCGCCTACTGCCAGGGCCTGGCCAACGCCGCCCTCGGCGAGGCACTGCTCCAGCTCGCGCAGCCCGCCCGTGGGCTGGCCTGTCTCCAGGAGGCGTACGCCATCTTCACCCGGCTCGGTGTGCCTGAGGCCTCCCCCGTGCTGGACCTCGTCTCCCGACAGCAGCAGCACACCGAGCCTTCCTCTCCCCCGGCGCCGTAGCCCTCCACCCCCGTCCCCCGACAGGAGGGCCCCTCCCCCGGTCGCGTGTGCGGTGTCCCCGCAGCCCCCCGGCTGCGGGAACACCGTCGACGCTTCCCCGGCGCTGGATCCACTGTGCACCCCGGTGATTGACGTTCGATAAACGCCGCATCGGCGCGGGAAACCGCAGGTGGGAGGCGTTGGACGGGCGCGCCATGCGGCGTGCGGGCGCGATCCGCACCACCCCGGACTGCTTCTGCACGCTGCCGCCGCCCGGGCCGGATCGGCCCTTCGGCCACGAGTTGGCCAAAAAGGAGCCCCACGGCGTAGTGATCACGCATATTCTCAAGGATCAGTGCATACAACAGGCAGTCAGAAGCGCACCGGGCCCGGCCGGACCACGGCCGGCCAGGCAGCACGGAGTGACGCAGGGAGCGTGACAGACCGCCACCGGCAGTAGGCCGGCGAGGAAGTAGGGCGCCGGCGAAGGCGGCGCCCGGCCTCGTACTGCCGGCCGGCGGCCAGGGTGGAAGGGTGCCTCGCAATCGTGACGACCGGACAGATCTCCGATCCGACGCCCGCCGGCGCGTCGTGCGACGCCCCGCCGCGCGGATCGCGGCCCGCCGCCACCGGCCCCTCCGTCACCAGTCCCTCTGCCAGCGGCTCCACCGCACCGGGCGGCACCGCCTCCGCCGGCACCTCGTCCACCGGCACCGCACCCGCCGCCCTCCTGAGTTCCGTCACCTCCGGCCCCCCTGCCGCCGGCCCCCCTCCCGCCGGCAGCGCCGAGGAGCTGCGCCGCCGCGGCGTACGGGCCCTGCAGGCCGTCGCCTTCGACGGCATCGGCACCGGCTACGACGAGGTCTTCCCGGCCAAGGGCGGCCAACTGGCCTGCGGCGAGTGGCTGCTGGGCGAGCTGGAGCCCGGCGCCGAGGTGCTGGACGTCGGCTGCGGGACGGGCGAGCCGACCGCCGCCCGGCTGGTGGCCGGCGGCCTGCGGGTCACCGGCATCGACCTCTCCGACGGGATGCTGGCGCTGGCCCGCCGCACCGTCCCGGAGGCCGTCCACCACCGGATCGACATGTACGACCTGGCGACCGAGCGGGCCGCCACCGTCTGGGACCTGCCGGGCCTGGGGCCCGCCGGGGCCGGCCGGTTCGCGGCCGCGACGGCGTTCTTCTCCCTGATCCTGCTGCCGCAGGACGAAGTCCCGACCGTGCTGCGGCGGATCCGCCGGCTTCTGCGCCCCGGCGGCCTGCTGGCCCTCGGCATGGTGGAGGCCGATCTCGACCATGCCGCCCTGCCCTTCCTCGGCACCACGCTGAGAATCACCGGCTACCTGCGCGAGGACCTCGAACGGGTGCTCACCGGCGCGGGGTTCGCCGTCCAGGAGCAGTTCGGGATGCCGTACGCGCCGGCCAGCACCTCACTGCCGCCGGAGGAGCAGCTGTTCCTGCGCTGTCGGCGCGTCGGCTGAGCCGGCGCCGGCCACCGCACCCGGCCGGCGCGGCCACCAGACCCGATTCCTCCCACTACCCCCAGGACAGGCAGCCGTGCGCGACCAGCTCAAGCCCGAGACCGGGCAGCCACCTGCCGTGCCGGCGCAGCGGCGCCCGCCCCCGGGCGGCGCCGATCCGAACGACGGCGAGGAGTCCGACGGCGTGGCCGGGCAGGTGGCCGAGCGGCTCGCCTACCTGGACGCCGCCACCCGCCGGATCAACAGCGCCCTGGACCTCGCCTCCACGCTGCGCAACCTGTGCCGGGTGCTGGTCCCCGCGCTGGCCGACGGCGCCGTGGTCCACCTGCGCGAGCCGCTCCCGAACGTCGAGCGCGACCCGGGCTGCCCGACCCGGTTGCGCATCCACCACAGCCACGGCACCCGGCTCGGGCGCCGCTCCGGTGCCGGGCCCAGCACGCCCGTCCCGCCGGACGGCGCGCTCTGCCGGGCGATGCTCAGTCGCGACCCGGTCGAGCCGGCGGTGATCGGGACCAGCACGGACGCCCGGATCCGGCCGCTGCTGCGGGAGTTGTACGGCTCCCGGACGGCCGGACGGCTGACGGCCGGCACCTCGGTGCTGGCCCTGCCGCTGCGCGGGCGCAAGGCGGTGCTCGGCCTGCTGGTGCTGATCCGCCGCCCGCCGAAGGGAGCGGCCGGCGGCGTCGAGGAGCCCGGGCCGACCGGCCCCACCGAGCCCGTCGACGGCCCAGCCCTCGCCGCCGGACCGGCGGACCCGGCCGGCGCCGGCGACCCCGACGGCCGGGGGCACGGCCGCTTCGACCCGGCCGACACCGCCACCGCCTCGCACCTCGCCACCCAGGCCGGCCTCGCCGTCGACACCGCGCTGCGCTACTCCCGCGAGTGGGAGATCGCCGACGAGTTGCAGCGCAGCATGCTGCCCACCCACCTGCCGCAGCCGCACGGCGTCCGGCTGGCGCACCGCTACCTGCCGGGCGAGCGCGGCGCGCAGGTCGGCGGCGACTGGTACGACGCGGTGCCGCTGCCGGGCAACCGGGTGGCGCTGATCGTCGGCGACGTGATGGGCCACTCGCTCACCTCGGCCGCCATCATGGGCCAGCTGCGGACCAGCGCGCAGACCCTGGCCGCCCTCGACCTGCCCCCGCACGAGGTGCTGTACCACCTGGACGAACAGGCCCAACGCCTCGGCCGTGAACAGCACCTGGCCACCTGCGTGTACGCGGTCTACGACCCGATCGCCAACCGGGTGGTGCTGGCCAACGCCGGCCACGTCCCGCCCGTGCTGGTCCAGCCGGACGGCCGCGCCGACCTGCTGGACCTGCCGTCCGGCGCGCCGATCGGGGTCGGCGGCATCGACTTCTCCTCGGTGGAGCTGCCGGCCCCGCCGGGCTCCGCCCTGCTGCTGTTCACCGACGGCCTGGTGGAGACCCGCCGCCGCCCGATCAGCACCGGCCTGGAACTGCTCCGGGCCCGGCTCGCCACCTCGCACCGGCACTCGCCGGAGCACCTGTGCCAGGACGCCCTGCGGATCCTGCCGCCGGGCGACCGCGGCGACGACATCGCGCTGCTCGCGGCCTCCTTCGACGGCATCCCGGCCGAGGACGTCGCGCACTGGTACCTGCAGCCCCGGCACGAGACGCCCGGCCGGGCCCGCCGGCTGGCCGCGCACACGCTGCGCCGCTGGGGGCTGGAGCACCTCACCGAGTCGACCGAGCTGATGGTCAGCGAGCTGGTCACCAACGCCGTCCAGCACGCGACCCGCCCGGTGACGCTCAGCATGGTCCGCACCTCGCGGCTGCGCTGCGAGGTCGGCGACGACAGTCCGCTGCTGCCGCGCCGGCGCCGGGCCGCGCCGGACGAGGAGCGCGGCCGGGGCCTGCAGATAGTGGCCCGCTGCGCGGACCGCTGGGGGGCGACCCGGCTGGGCGCGGGCAAGGTCGTCTGGTTCGAGCAGCGGCTGCCGTAGGCCGGGCGCGCGGCCTGGCCGGCGAGGCGGGCGGCTACTCCACGATCCGGACCGGGAGCTCCCGCAGGGCGTCCCGCAGGGTGGCCGCGAAGCGGTCGTACTCGGCGGTGCGGGCGGAGCCCGGGCGGGTGGCCAGGCCGATCCGGCGGCCGGGGGCCGGATCGGCGAAGCGGACCGAGGCCAGCCGGTCGGTCCGGCCCGCCTCGACGTCCAGGGCGGTGGCCGGCAGCAGGGTGACCCCGAGGCCGCCCGCCACCAGCTGGACCAGGGTGGAGAGGCCGGCGGCCCGGGTGCTGCCGCCCTGCGGGAGGTCGGCGCCGGCCTCGCGGCAGATGTCCAGGGCCTGGTCCCGCAGGCAGTGGCCCTCCTCCAGCAGGAGCACGTCCAGGTCGAGCAGGACGTCGCGCGGCACGCCCGCCCGGCCGGCCAGCGGGTGTCCGGGCGGGGTGACCAGGACGAAGTCCTCGTCGAAGAGCGGGATGTCCCGGGTGGGCGAGCTGCCGCCGGAGGGCAGCGCGAGCAGCAGGACGTCCAGCCGGCCGGCCGCCAGTCCGTCCAGCAGCGAGGGGGTGCGCTCCTCGTGGACGTGCAGTTCGAGGTCGGGGTAGCTGGTGCGGACCAGTCGCAGCAGGGCGGGCAGCAGGTACGGCGCGACGGTCGGGATGACGCCGAGGTGCAGCGGTCCGGTGAACGGGCGGCGGGCCGCCTCCACCTCCTCGGTGAGGGCGTGCAGCGAGGACAGCACCCGGCGCGCGTGGTCGAGGACACGCTCGCCCAGTGGGGTGATGATGACCTTGCGGGTCGTACGCTCCACGAGCTGTGCGCCCAGCGCCTCCTCCAGTGCGGCGACCGCCCCGGACAGGGCCGGCTGGCTGGTGCCGCTGGCCGCCGCGGCGTCCCGGAAGTGCCGGTGCTCGGCCACCGCCGCGAAGGCCCTGAGCTGGGCGACCGTGGGTGTGCGGGGCCCCCGCGGGGCGCTGCCGGCTGTGCCGCTCGCCACACCGGCGTCGGGTTTGCGCGGCCGGCCCCGGCGAGGGTCGGGCTGCTGGGTATTGATAGCTCTCTCCGATCAGATGAATCGAGTCTAGCTATTTCCGCGATCAGTGCCCGTCGTGTCACTGTGGATCACGTCCGGAACTGTCGAATCATAGGCAATACGGGCAGACACCCTCAGATCTCACACCCAGGAGAAGCGAACATGCTCACGATCGGTGACCAGTTCCCCGCCTACGACCTCAAGGGCGTCGAGGGGCCTTCCGCTGACAAGCTGGAGTTCAAGGACTACTCGTCGGCGGACAGCAACGGTTGGTCGGTCGTCTTCTTCTGGCCGATGGACTTCACCTTCGTCTGTCCGACCGAGATCGCCGCGTTCGGCAAGCTGAACGAGGAGTTCGCCGACCGCGACGCCCGGATCCTCGGCGTCTCCGGCGACTCCGAGTTCGTCCACCACGCCTGGCGCAGGGACCACAAGGACCTCGGCGACCTGCCCTTCCCGATGCTGGCCGACGTCAAGCACGAGCTGATGCGGGCCTGCGGCGTCGAGGGCGCGGACGGCACCGCCCAGCGCGCGGTGTTCATCGTGGACCCGAATAACGAGATCCAGTTCGTCATGGTGACCGCCGGCTCGGTCGGCCGTAACCCCAAGGAGGTCCTGCGGGTGCTGGACGCCCTGCAGACCGACGAGCTGTGCCCGTGCAACTGGAACAAGGGCGAGGCCACCCTGGACGCCGACCAGCTGCTGGCGGGCTGACCCATGGCCCTCGACGACCTGAAGGCGGCACTCCCCGAGTACGCCAAGGACCTCAAGCTCAACCTGAGCGCGGTCATAGGCAACTCCGACCTCCCCGCCCAGCAGCTCTGGGGCACCGTGCTGGCCTGCGCGATGGCCACCCGCAGCCCCTCCGTGCTGCGCGAGCTGGAGCCCGAGGCCAAGGCCAACCTCACCCCGGCGGCGTACAACGCCGCCAAGGGCGCGGCCGCGGTGATGGGGATGAACAACGTCTACTACCGGACGCTGCACCTGCTCTCCGACAAGGAGTACAGCAGCATGCGGGCCGGCCTGCGGATGAACATCATCGGCACCCCGGGCGTCGAGAAGGCCGACTTCGAGCTCTGGTGCTTCGCGGTCTCCGCGATCAACGGCTGCGGCCAGTGCCTCGACTCGCACGAGGCCGTGCTCCGCAAGCACGGTGTCGAGCGCGAGGTGATCCAGGCCTCGATGAAGATCGCCGCCATCCTCCAGGGCGTCGCCGCGACCCTCGACTCCGAGGCCGTCCTCGCGGGCGTCACCGCCTGACGCACCGCCCACGCGCACACCTGGGCACCGAAGGGCCCGCCGGATCGGCGGGCCCTTCGGCATGCGCGGCCCCAGGGGGGAGGCCGGCCGGTCAGCGGCCGGCCGGCGACCGCTGCTCGGAGCCCGTCGCCGGCTCGCCGGCCGTCCGGGCGGCCGCCGCCTCCCGGGCCGCCTCCAGGGCGACGAAGACCTCCTGGCCGGCCTCGTTGCGGCGGCGCAGGTGGGTGACCACGGTGTTGGTGACGGCGATCAGCGGGACGGCCACGATGGCGCCGCCGATGCCGCCGACGATCGAGCCGGCCGCGACCCCGAGCACCACGCCGAGCGGGTGCACCCGGACGGCCCGGCCGAGGATCAGCGGCTGCAGGACGTGCCCCTCGATCTGCTGGACGGCGACCAGGACCACCAGCACCATGAGCGCCGTGAACGGACCCTCGGTGACCGCCGCGATCAGCACCGCGATGGTGCCGGTGACCAGCGCCCCGACCAGCGGGACGAACGCCCCCAGGAAGATGATCACCGCCAGCGGCAGCGCCAGCGGGACACCCAGCAGCTCGATGCCGATCCCGATGCAGACCGCGTCGATGAAGGCCACGCAGACGGTGCCCCGGACGTACGCGGTGAGCGTCGCCCAGGCCTTGGGGCCGGCGCCGGCCATCGCGTAGCGCGAGTGCCGGGGCAGGCCGCGCAGCGCCCAGTTCCAGATCTTCTCGCCGTCGTACAGCAGGAAGAAGGTGGTGAAGAAGGCGAGCAGCATGGCGGTCAGCACCTCGACGGCGATCTGCGCGCCGGTGATGCCCGCGGAGGTGATCTGCTCCGAGTTGGCGTTGATCGCGGTGGTGATCTGCTTCGCGAAGTCGTTGATCTGCTGCTGGGTCAGGTGCAGCGGCCCGGTGACCAGCCAGTCCCGGAGCTTGTCGACGCCGTCCTGGACCCGGACGGTGACCGACGGGAGGTTGGTGGTCACCTGCCAGACCACGAACCAGCCGACCAGGCCGATGCCGGCCAGGCCGCTGAGGAAGGTGCCGGCGGCGGCCAGCGAGCGCGGCACCCCGCGCCGGCGCAGCCAGGAGACGGTGGGCTCCAGCAGGGCCGAGATCAGCAGCGAGGCGAGCACCGCGAAGGCGACCAGGCGCAGCATGTCGACGACCCGGAAGAGCACGTACAGGGCGGCGCCCAGCAGCAGCAGCCGCCAGGTCGACTCGGCGGCCACCCGCAGGCCCCACGGGACGGCCTCCGCCGGGGTGGCGGGGCGGCCGGGGTGCACCTCGCGGCCGAAGGCGCCGTGGGTGGGCAGGTAGGGCGCCGGGGGCGCCTCGGCCTCGGGCCGCCGGGGTGGCGGGACCTGTTCCTCGACCACGGCCGGGCCGGCGGGCAGCGCCTCGGGCCGCCCGGCCGGTTCGGCGGCGATCGCCGCCCGCCGGCGCCGCTCGATCCCGGCGGCCGCGCGCGCCACCAGGGCCAGTCCGGCGGCCGCCGCCTTCAACGCTTTTCCGCCCCGTGCCATCTCGACCTACCACCGCTCCCCGTCGGACCGCCGTCCCGGCGGTGCGCCGTGGGTGTTGCCACGGCCGTCGGTGAAGACGCTACCCGCCCGGTGCGGGGCGAGTCCGGGTGGCCGGTGGGTTACCGCCCCCAGGGGGTGGACCTGACGCGGGACGATCGTCACAAACCCGTCGAAAGGGGTGGTTTCAGGCACCCGGGGGCAGGGGAGGTACCCGAACGAGGGAGCACTCCGGGCCTGCGGCCGAGCCGAAGCCGGGAGTGGTCCGTCGGACCAACCGCCGGCGGACCGGCCGGTGCGGGAAGCAACCAGGACCCCTTCCCGCGCCCCGCGTCCGCACCCAGGACCGCACCGTCCGCGCGCACTGGTCAGCGCAGCCCGGGCGGCGCGGCCCGCCCGACGGAGGTCCTCGCACCATGGAGCGCCGGGAAACGGCGAGACCCCCGACCGTACGGTCGGGGGTCTCGCCGGACAGCGTCGGGGCCGGCCGGCGGAAGCCGCCGGACGGCTCCTGGCACCGGGGCGGGTGCCGGGTACCGGTGGCCTAGTACCAGTGGTGCGACTGCCAGAACGACCAGGCGCCGCAAGGGCTGCCGTAGCGGCTGTTCATGTAGCCGAGACCCCACTTGATCTGGGTCGCGGGGTTGGTGCGCCAGTCGGCGCCGGCCGAGGCCATCTTGCTGCCGGGCAGCGCCTGGACCAGGCCGTAGGCGCCGGAGCTGGCGTTGGTGGCCGTGTAGTTCCAGCCGCTCTCGCGCTTCACGATCTGGCTGAAGCACTGGAACTGCGTGTCGTTCCCGATGATCTGCTGGGCGAGCTCCTGCACCGAACCCGGGCTGACCGAGACCGGCGGGGCCGAGCTCTCGACCGCGGCCATCGCCGAGCGTGCCTTGGAGCGGTTAGCGGCGGCCTCGTCGGCCTTCCGCTTCTCCTCGGCGGCCTGGGCGGCCTGCGCGGCGGCCTTCTCCGCGTCCGCCTTGGCCTGGGCGTCGGCCGCGGCCTTCTGGCGCGCGGCTTCCTCCGCGGCCTTCTTGGCGGCAGCGTCGGCGGAGGCCTGCTGGGCGGAGGCCTGGTGGCTGAAGTTGTCGCTTATGGTCTGCGCCTGGGCGCCTGAGGGGACGTCGGCAAGCAGGGTCGCGCCTGCGACATCGACCGTCTGAGCGGCCTTGCCCTCGCTGCCCGAGGCCACACCCGCGACGGCACCGACTGCGGTGACGACGGTGGCGGAGGCCACAGCGACTCCCCGGACCGAGATCCGAGTCACATGGTTTCCTTCCAGCATCGCCCACGCGTGACCGTACGGGCGCAACATGCCCCTTGGCACTGTCCTCCGCCGAGCTGGTCACGGGAGGTGCTGGCCCGGCGCCCGGCCGAGGTGGTCGGCAGGACGTGTGAATCGGGCGGCGTACGGCTCAGGTTTTCAGTTGTCCTCCCACCGACCGGAGTTGGCGGGCATTTCGCACACATCGTCACCGTCTGGGTGACGCGGACCCCGGCGAAGGGGCCCTGTCGTGCCGTACGCGGGGCCTGACAGGGAACTCACCATGCCGCACCGGGCATCTCCGGCGCAATTCCCGTCTGCGTGGCGCATCTCACAATCCTCCGGGGCGAGAATTTTCGCCGTTCGGCGGACAGCGGGCGGTCCGATGTGATGACAAACGAGGGGCCCGCCCTCTCAAGGGCGGGCCCCACTATGCGAATTGACCACCTATGACCCACTACATCCGATTTGTCCCTAGGGCTGGATGTCCTCCAGCATCTCGGTGACGAGGGCGGCGATCGGGGAGCGCTCGGA
>NZ_BNBO01000054.1 GCF_014655955.1 Kitasatospora indigofera | reverse complement strand
CGGTCCCGCGCGCGGCGCCGTCCGGCGTCGACGGGGCCGGGGCCCGGCGGCCGGGTCAGCCCTCGGCGGGCCCGGCGGCCCGGTCGTCGCCCAGTTCCTCGCCCAGTTCCTCGCGCAGCGAGCGCTGGAACGCCGTCACCAGGGCCTGCGCGATCATCGGCTGGATGTGGTCGGTGAGCCCCTTCATCCGCTCCAGTTCGGCCGGCGCCGGGCCGCTCTCCCGGTACGGCTTCCAGACCGTCTCGCGGAACAGCCGGTGCAGCTCGTGCGCGGTGGCCCGGCTGTGCCCGAGCACCACGGCCCGGGCCGCCACCAGGGTCTCCAGCGGGATCGGCACGTCCAGCACGCGCACCCCGAGCGGGAGCAGGCCGGGATCGACCCGGAACACGTCGGCCTCCGCCGTCCGCTCCAGGGCCCCCATCGCGGCCAGCCGGGCGATGTCGGCGTCCGACAGCGCGCGCCCGGCCCGGCGCTCCAGCTGGGCCCGCCCGGTCTCCTCGGCGGTCTCCGGCATCCAGGACGCGACCAGCGCGCGGTGGATCGCGAGGTCGAGCGAGCTGATGTCCTCGGGCAGCCGGGCCAGGTAGCGCTCGATCGCGGCGAGCGTCAGGCCCTGCCGCTGCAGCTCCTCGATCAGCTCCAGCCGGTCCAGGTGCTCGACCCCGTACAGGCCGACCCGGCGCGGGCCCAGCTCCGGCGGGGGCAGCAGTCCCTTGGTGCTGTAGAAGCGCAGGGTCCGGACGGTGACACCGGCCCGCGCCGCCAGCTCGTCGACGGTGAGCCGCGGCGGCGGTGTGCCCGGGGTGCCGGCGCCGGCCGGGGCGGGCCCGGCGTCGGGTCCGCTGCCGGGCATGGCGTCGGGCCCGGCCGGGGCGGCGGACAGGCCGGGCGTGGCGGACAGGCCGGGCGTGGCGGGCGTGGCTGTCATGGCTCGGCGCCTTTGCTGCTCGGGGAACCTGTCGGCGGGCACCGGTCGGAACACTCTCGCTGTGACAGTAGCAGTGTGACACCGCCCGCAGCCGGTCCGTCCGGGGCCGACGCGGCCCGGCCCGGGTCCCGCGCCGGGTCCGGAGTCCCCCCGGGGGGCAGGGGCGGGCCCGGCCGGACCGGTCAGTCGGGCGTCCTCGCTTATACGCCTGATCTGCTCGTTTCGCAGGCGTTTCGGCAAACATTTCACATGGTCGGGCAAAGACTTCCGCTGAACCCTTGCCCGGCCGGTGGTTACCCGATGGGATGCGCGAGTCCCGCTGCCGATCTTGGCCGGTGTCCCCCGACGCCCGCCTCCCCGCCCGCTCCGGCCCGCCCCGTCCTGCCCCCGCCGCCTCGCCCGCCCGCCGCCGCAGCGCGACCACGCTGCCCGAGGCCGCCGTGGGCCGGTGGCCGGGCCGGCCGGCGACGGTACCGGCAGCGCCGGCGCACCCCCGGACCGGGCAGCGGACACCCCCCAGAGCGCCCGGACGATCCGGTGCGCGCGAAATTCGAACATCGAGGTCGGGCCCCATCGTGCGTCTCATCACCCCTGCCGCCGGACTCCTTGCCGTCGCGGTGCTCCCGCTGGCGCTGACCGCCTGCTCCTCCGCCGCCCCGCAGGCCGCCGCCCCCGCGCCGGCCACCACCGCGGCCGCCCCGGCCGCGGTACCGGCCGCCACACCGTCCGCGACCCCTGCGGCGCCGGCCGCCGCCGACCCCAACGCCGGCCTGCTGACCGGTACGCAGCTCAAGGCCCTGCTGGCCCCCGCCACCGCCTTCGCCACCGGCTTCGCGATCGACGCCGCCAGCACCCGCGACACCGGCGACACCTACCAGCTCCCGGCCGTCACCGAGGTGCCCGCACCGGACTGCACCCGGCTCGGCGCGACGTCCTGGACGGAGATCACCGGCATATCAGGGGTCTCCTTCGCGGAGAACGCCTACATCGACAAGAACGCCTCGGCCGAGTCGGCGCAGGAGATCGACGTCTACCGCGACAAGACCGCCCAGACCGTGGTCGGGGCGCTCGGCAAGCTCTCGCTGGCCTGCCCGAGCTACACCGACCCGCAGACCAACGGCAAGGTGACGGTCGCCGAGAAGGCGCTGCCCGCCGTAGGCGACGAGGCCTACGTGATCACCCTGACCAGCCCCGAATGGAAGGGCGGCACCACCCTGGTGGCGGCCCGGGTGGGCACCGCGGTGGTGACGGTGCTGGTGAGCAGCGGCACGGACAAGGGGACGGCGGGCGCGACCAAGCTGGCCGGCCAGCTGGCGGCGGGGCTCAAGGGCAAGGCCTGACGGCTCCCGCCCGGCGGGCCCGGTCCGGTTCGCCGGCCCGGGCCCGTCCCCGGCGCCGTCGGGGCACCGCCGACCGGGTCCCACCCGGTGCGCGTACGGGCGAGGCGCCGGGGCCGGCCGGCCGTCAGCGGCTAGCTTGCTGCGGGGGCCGCCCGACCGACGCTCGCGGGAGAGCCATGACTTCGAACCAGTCCGGGGCCGGGGTGAGCGCCTGGCAGGTGCTGCGCAACCCCAAGGTCTGGGCGCTGCCGACGATCATCGTGGGAGCGGTCGCCCTGCTGCTCTCCCTGCTCTACATGGGCGGCATCGTCAACCCGCGCGCGGACCTGCACCGGCTGCCGATCGGCCTGGTCAACTCCGACCAGGGCGCCCAGCTGGGCGGACAGCAGGAGAACCTCGGCGCGCGGATCACCGCCGGCGTCCTCGCCGCGCCCGACCCGAACCAGCAGGTCTCCTGGCGGCCGCTCGACAAGGCCGCCGCGACGGACCAGCTGGCCTCCGGCAAGCTGTACGGCGTCCTGGAGGCGCCGGCCGGCCTCACCGCGGCGGTGGCGGCGCTGGGCGCCGCGGCCCAGCCGGAGCCAGCCAGGCCGAGCATGCTCGTCCTCACCAACCCCGGGGTGGGCAGCCTGGCGTCCTCGCTCGCGTCGTCCATCTCGCAGGAGGCCGCGCACCAGGCCTCGCTTCAGCTCGGCGCGAGCCTGAGCGCGCTGCCGGCGGCCCAGGGCGGCGCGGCGACCAACGCGGCCCGGCTGCTGGTCGCCGACCCGCTGGCGGTGGTGGTCCAGGTGGGCCACCCGATCGGCCCGCACAGCGGACTGGGGCTGACCGCCTTCTACTACACCCTGCTGCTGGTGCTCTGCGGGTTCCTCGGGGCCAACATCATCAGCAACGGCGTGGACGTCTCGCTGGGGTACGCGGCCAGCGAGCTGGGGCCGCTGCGCACCCAGCTGCCGCTGGTCCGGATCAGCCGCACCGGGACCCTGGCGGTCACCAGCGTGATGTCCGCCGTGCTGGCGATGGTGACGTCCAGCCTGGTGATGCTCGCGACGGTGGTGATCCTGGACATGGACGCCTCGCACCTGCCGCTGCTCTGGGTGTTCTCGGTCTGTGCCAGCGCCGCCGTGGGGCTCGGGGTGCAGGCGCTCCTCGCGGCGTTCGGCGGGATCGGGCAGCTGATCGCCATGTTCATCTTCATCGCCCTGTCGCTGCCCTCCTCCGGCGCCACCATCCCGCTGCAGGCGCTGCCGACCTTCTACCGGGGGCTGGCGGTCTTCGAGCCGATGCGCCAGCTCAGCGACGGTGTCCGGTCGATCCTGTACTTCGGGGCGCAGGCCGACGCCGGGCTGGCCCGGGCCTGGGTGATGATCGCGATCGCGACGGTGGCCGCGCTCGTCTTCGGTTTCGCGATGACCACCTACTACGACCGCCGCGGCCTGCACCGGGTGCACCCCGAGTCGAGTTGAGCGGCCGGGCGGGCCGGCCCCCGGGTACCGGTCCGGGGCCGCCGGAGGCGGCTGGCATGCTGGGCGCATGGCGGAACTCAACGGCAGGCCCGTCGGGGCGGACGAGCTGCAGGCGCTGGCCCTGACCAACTACGGCCACTTCACCTCGATGCGGGTGGAGGAGGGCCGGGCCCGCGGTCTGGCACTGCACCTGGCGCGGCTGGCCCGGGACTGCCGGGCCGTCTTCGGCGTGGAGCTGGACACCGGGCGGGTCCGGGAGCTGGCCGCGCGCGCGGCGCCCGCCGCCGGCACCGCGGTGCTGCGGGTCACCGTCTTCGACCCGGCCCTGGACATCGGCCGGCTGGGCGCGGGCGGCCGCCCGCAGGTGCTGGTGACGACCCGGCCGGCCGGCGATCTGCCGCTGCCGCCGCTGCGGGTCCGGTCGGTGCGGTTCGTCCGGGACGCGCCCGAGATCAAGAGTGTCGGCCTCTTCAGCTCGCTCCGGCAGCGCCGGGCGGCCCAGCAGGCCGGCTTCGACGACGCCCTGTTCACCGACGCCGGGTCGGAAGTCTCCGAGGGCGGCACCTGGAACGTCGGCTTCGTCCGGGACGGGCAGGTCCTCTGGCCGGCCGCCCGGTGCCTGGTGGGCACCACGATGGAGCTGGTCAAGCAGGTGCACGGGAGCGTCACGGAGCCGGTCCGGCTCGCCGACCTGGCGGGCTTCGAGGCGGCCTTCGCCACCAACGCGGCGATCGGGGTCCAGGCGATCTCCGCCGTCGACGGGCTGGCCCTGCCGGGCGGCCACCCGGTGATCGACCTGCTGCGGCGGAAGTACCTGGACCTCCCGGGCGACCGGCTGTAGCGGCGCGGGGGCCGCGGGCCGCCCGGACACGGACCCCGGACTCGGACCCCGGGCGCCGGTCCCGGCGGGCCGGGGCGGCCGACCGGGTCGGGGGTGCGAAGGGCCCGGGGTCAGGCGGGCTTGCGGGCCTCGATCAGGTACCGGGTGGTGCGGGCGGTGAACGGCCCCTCGGCCTCGATCCGCCGGTGCAGCTCCAGCAGGCGGTCGCGGTACCGCTCGACGGTGAAGCCGGGCACCATCCAGATCACCTTGCGCAGGAACCAGACCACCGCCCCGATGTCCCGGAACTCGGTGTGCAGCGATTCGAGCCGCAGGTCGACCACCTCCAGCCCGGCGGCCGCGGCCTCCCGGCGGGCGTCGTCGGGGTGACGGCCCCGGCGGACCGCCTCGGGCTGCGGGCCGAGGAAGTACTCGACGAGTTCGAAGACGCTGGCCGGGCCGACGTGCTGGGCGAGGTAGCTGCCGCCGGGGCGCAGCACCCGGGCGATCTCCGCCCACCGCACGGCCACCGGGTGCCGGCTGGTGACCAGGTCGAAGGCCTCGGCGGCGAACGGCAGCGGCCCCTCCTCCGCGTCGGCGACGACCACCGCGCCGAGCGGGTGCAGCAGCCGCGTCGCCAGGACGACGTTCGGCGGCCAGCCCTCGGTCGCCACCATCACGGGGGGCAGCGCCGGGACGCCGGCCAGCACCTCGCCGCCGCCGGTCTGCAGGTCCAGCGCGGCGTGCACCCGGGCCAGCCGCTCGCCGATGGTCCGCTGGTACCCCCAGGAGGGGCGCTGCTCGGTGGCGCGGCCGTCCAGCCAGGAGAAGTCCCAGCCGTCCACCGGGACGGCCTCGGCCTCCCCGACCAGCTCTTCGAAGGAACGTGACATATCCGAATTGTCAGGGTGTGCGGGCGTGCCGGGCAACGGAGTTTCGACGGTGGACCGGGTGGACCGGGTGGCCTGGGTGGACCCGGCGGCTCGCGCGGCCGCGCGGCTCCGCTCGGGCCGCCGGCCCGCCCCGGACGGTCCGGGCCGGTCGTGGGTCAGGGCCCGGACGGGCCGTCCGCCGGCGGGGGATCCTCGGCCGCGAGCCGGGCGGCCCGCAGCGTGAGGTGGTGCCGCTCCGGCAGGCTGGCCGTGCGGTTGGCGGCCGCCCGGTAGTTCTCGACGGCGCCGGCCCGGTCGCCGGCCTGCTCCAGCAGGTGCGCGCGGACCACGTACAGACGGTGGTGGCCCGCCAGCCGGCCGTCCGACTCCAACTCCGCCAGCACGGCCAGCCCGGCGGCCGGGCCGTGCACCATCGAGGCGGCGACCGCCCGGTTGAGGGTGACCACGGGGTTGGCCGAGACGCTCTCCAGCACCTCGTAGAGGGCGAGGATCTGCGGCCAGTCGGTCGTGTCCGCGGTCGGCGCCTCGTCGTGCACCGCGGCGATCGCCGCCTGCAGCTGGTACGGGCCGACCGGGCCGCGCGGCAGGGCGGCGGTGATCAGCGCGACGCCCTCGGCGACCAGCGCCGCGTCCCAGCGGGTGCGGTCCTGCTCGGCGAGCGGCACGAGTTCGCCGTCCGGGCCGGTCCGGGCGGCGCTGCGGGCGTGGGTCAGCAGCATCAGCGCGAGCAGCCCGGCGACCTCGCCGTCCCCGGGGAGCAGCGCGTGCAGGGCGCGGGTCAGCCGGATCGCCTCGCGGGTCAGCTCCACCCGCTGCAGGTCGGGGCCGGCGCTGCTGGTGTAGCCCTCGTTGAAGATCAGGTAGAGCACGTGCAGCACGGCGTCCAGCCGGCCCGGGCGCTCCTGCCGGTCCGGCAGCCGGAACGGCAGCCCCGAGGACCGGATCCGCTGCTTGGCCCGGCTGATCCGCTGCCCCATGGTCGGCTCCGGCACCAGGAAGGCCCCCGCGATCTCGGCGGTGCTCAGGCCGCCCACCGAACGCAGGGTGAGGGCGATCGCCGAGGCCGGCGAGAGCGAGGGGTGGCAGCAGAGGAAGAGCAGGGTCAGGGTGTCGTCGTGCCCGGCACGGTCCTCCTCGTCGGCGGCCGGGGCGGCCAGCCGGTCGGCCGGGACCTGCCGGGCGGAGCGGTCCTCGCGGCGGCGGCGCGCCTGTTCGTTGCGCACCTGGTCGGCCATCCGGCGGGAGGCGACCTGGACCAGCCAGCCCCGCGGACTGTCCGGCACGCCCTCCGCGGGCCACTGGGTGGCGGCCGCCAGCAGCGCCTCCTGCACTGCGTCCTCGGCGGCGTAGAAGTCGCCGTGGCGGCGGGTGAGCACGCCGACGACCTGCGGCGCGAGTTCGCGCAGCAGGTCGTTGACGGTGCCCACGGGCCGGGTCAGCGGACGGCTCCGTCCACGCCTGCCTCCCCGGTGGCGTCCACGGCCGGGTCCACGGCGTCCGTCACAGGTCCGACGGCGGGCCGGACATCACCTGGCGGACCTCGATCGGCATGTTCAGCGGCTCGCCCTTCGGGCCGGGGGCCGCCGAGATGTCCGCGGCGATCTCCAGCGCCCGGCCGGGCTCCTCGCAGTCCACGATCCACCAGCCGGCCAGGAACTCCTTGGTCTCGGCGAACGGGCCCTCGGTCACCACCGGGGCGCCGTTCGCGTGCGAGCGGACGATCTTGGCGGTGTCCGGCATGGCGAGGCCCTGGGCGTCCACCAGCTCGCCGGTCGCGGCCAGCTTGAGGTTGGTGTCCCGCATGAAGCCGATGTGCGCCCGGAGCTCGTCCTGGGTCCAGCCGTCGATCGGCGCGAAATCGGCGGTCTGCCGGCTGAACTGCATCAACAGCATGTACTTCATGGCCTGCTCCTCTGATCGGTGCGCCCGGTGGGGCGCTTTCACGGACAGGTCGAAGCCGGCCCCGCGCCTTCGACGTCCCCGCCGGGACATCGCGAAAAAAACTTAGCGCCCCGGGACGACCGCCCGGCGGGGGCGCACCGGTGCCCGCCCGCAGGGCGGTCGTTCCGGCGCGCCCGGGGCCGGGGCCGGGCGGGATCAGGTGCCCGGCGGCAGGGCGTCGAGGTAGACCCAGGCGCCGTCCACCCGGACGAAGCGGCTGTTCTCGTGCAGCACGTCCGCGTACCCCTCGTCGGTGAAGTGGGCACTGAAGTCGACCGTGCCCTCCCGGTGGAACGGCCCGCCCTCGGTGCTGGAGTGGACCTCCAGCCGCAGCCAGCGCAGCTCCGGGTCGAAGGGCACCTCGGCCGGCCGGGTGTCCGGGTGCCAGGACCGCAGCAGGTACGCCTCGTCCCGGACGACGAAGGCGCTGAACCGCGACCGCATCAGCCGCTCGGCGGTGGGGGCGTCGGCCTCGCCCCGGTGGAACCGGCCGCAGCAGTCCCGGTAGACGGCGGGCAGGCCGCACGGGCAGGGGGCGGTGGGGGAGGGGGCGGGCGGCGGCTTTCGTCGTGACATGGGGCCAGCCTAGGGGCGCCGGCCACCCGCCCGGCAACTGCCGCGAGCCGCCCCCGGCCGGCCGGCGCGCTGCCACGGGGGTGCCTCGGGTGGGCCCGCAGGTAGCCCGGTGGCTCGTTGCGGCCGAAGCCGGCGGCGGCGGCCGCGCGCCCGTCCGGGACCTACCGGGAGCCGCTCTCCAGCAGGTCGGCGTGGTGCCGGCGGGTGACCTCCGGGTGGGCCCGCAGGTACCCCTTCAGCTCGTTGCGGCCGAAGTCGGCGAAGAGCGGGTTGCCCGGGTCCTGGGTGGCGCCCGGGGCGTGGTGGGCGAGCGGGAAGTCCAGCGGTTCGATGTGGGCGTCCAGGCGCGGGTTGTAGAAGAACGGCACGGAGAACCGCTCACGGGCGCCGGCCGGGCTCACCACGCGGTGGTTGGTGGCCTTGAGGTACCCGTCGGTGGCGACCTCCAGCAGCTCGCCGAGGTTGACCACGAAGGCGCCCTCCATCGGCGGTACCTCCAGGAACCCACCCCCCTCGCGCTCCACCTGGAGGCCGCCCACGCCGTCCTGCAGCAGCAGGGTGATGAAGCCGTAGTCCTTGTGCGCGCCGACGCCCTGGCCGGCGCCGTCGGGCGCGGTGCCGGGGTAGCGCACCAGCTTCAGCCGCAGGTGCGGGTGGCCGGCGAAGGCGTGGTCGTAGAAGTCCGGCCGCGCGCCGATCGAGGCCAGCAGCTCGTGCAGCAGCCGCCCGGCGACCGCGCTGAGCCGGTCGATCCAGTGCAGGGCGGCGGTGCGCAGCTCCGGCAGGGCCTCCGGCCACTGGTTCGGGCCCTCCAGCCACCAGTACGGCGGCTCGCCGGGGGCGGGGACGTGCGGCGGCAGCTCGGCGCCGATGTCCAGCTGGTCGCGCCAGTCCTGGCTGCCGCCGGTGCGCTCGTCCCCGGTGCGGGTGTAGCCGCGGAAGTGCGGGGAGTTCAGGTTGCTCACGGCCAGCCGGTCGGCCTCGGGGAGGGCGAAGAAGGCCCGCATCGCGTCGGTCAGCGCGGCGGTCTCCCCGGCGGTGATGCCGTGGCCGGTGAGCTGGAAGAAGCCGACCTCGGTGGCGGCGGCCCGCAGGTCGTCGTGCAGCCGGGTGCGGTCGTCCGCGTCGCCGGCGGCGAGCGAGAGGTCGATCACCGGCAGTCCCGCGGTCTGGCGGCCGTCGGTGGTGGAGCCGGTGGAAGGGGTGGGTGCCTGCTGCGTCATGGGTGACATCCGCTGTGTCTCGTCCCGGCCGGGCCCGGTGGTGACCGGGGACGCCGAAGCCGCGCCGGGTGGGGCGGGGGCCGCGGGGCCGGGAGGGGGATGCGGGCCCCCGGGGGGCCGCGCGGTGAAGGTGTGGGGAGGGTCAGCCGGAGCGTCGACAGGACATGCTCGTGACGCGGAGCAGGTCCACGTGGCGACGGCTGACGAGTATGAGCACGTCGTCCAGCCTAGATCACCTGGTCGGCGGCGGGCGAGCAGCCTGCTGTGGGGTACGCCACGCCACCGGACGGGAATGGCCCGCCCCGAGTCCGTCCGTCACCGATCCTCCCCGTACCGGGTGGATGCTCAACGCCAGGCTCCGCGAGCCTCGACGGTACGTCAAGAAGCCGGGCGCCCGGCCGGCCGGGCGGGGAGGGCTACGCCGGGGCGAAGAGGGCAACCTCGGAGTAGTGGGGCGGCCGGAGGGGGCTCCAGCATGGACCGTCCGTCCGTCCGGCCGACCCCGCGGAGTGAACAGTCATGCCCCACATCAGCATCACCAACGGCCTCCCGGGCATCAGTGGCCTGATGGCCCAGCGCCCCGACACCGCGGCCCCGCTCAACCAGCTCGCCGAGACGCTGCTCCGCAGCCCGCTGTCGCTGAGCCGCGGCGAGCGCGAGCTGATCGCCGCGTACACCTCGGAACTCAACGAGACCGAGTTCTGCTCGGGATCGCACAGCGCCTTCGCCGCGGCGCAGCTCGACGGCGGCGCGGAGCTCGTGAAGGCGGTGCTGCACGGGCTCGACGAGGCGCCCGTCACGCCGCGGCTGCGGGCCCTGCTGCGGATCGCCGGCGCCGTCCGCGGGCCGGTCCGGGCGCTGCCGCCGGAGCTGGTGGCGGAGGCCAGGGAGGCCGGCGCCGACGACGCCCAGATCCACGACACGGTGCTGATCGCGGCGGCGTTCTGCCTGTACAACCGGTACGTGACCTGCCTCGACACCGAGCTGCCCACCGACCCGGGCTACTACGAGGAGGGCGCGGAGCGGATCGTCACCCGTGGCTACGCCCCGGCGGCGCGCTGACCCTGCCGACCCCGGCCGCCGGCTGATCCGGCTCGCCCTCGCTGATCCCCGCTGATCCCGCGCCGCCCGTCGCCCGCCCCCGGTGCCGACGGGCGGCGTCGGCGTGTCCGGCGCCGGGCCGGCCCCGGCGGGCGGAGGGCCTGGCGGCGCCGTCGGACGGGCCGTCCCGGCGGGGGCGGCTCACCATTCGGCCGTCCGTTGTGTAAGGGTGTCCTAACATGGAGCGCGGGTCCGGGCATAGGCCCGGCCTATGGGGCCATAGGTCCAGCACGTCTACCGGACGGGCGCCGGCCGGGAAATCGTGGACCGTGCGCCACTGGGCCGCCCAGGCCCGCCCGGAACGCCGTCCGCCCGCTCGCCTGCCCGCCCGTCCAGCCCTGCCAGTCGGAGGAACACCCCCATGCCCCGTCCCATACGTGTGGCCATCGTCGGAGCCGGCCCCGCCGGCATCTACGCCGCGGACGCGCTGATGAAGTCCGACGTGGCCCAGGACCCGGGTGTGTCGATCGACCTCTACGAGCGGATGCCCGCGCCCTTCGGCCTGATCCGGTACGGCGTCGCGCCGGACCACCCGCGGATCAAGGGCATCATCACCGCGCTGCACCAGGTGCTGGACAAGCCGCAGATCCGCCTCTTCGGCAACGTCGACTACCCGGGCGACATCAGCCTGGACGAGCTGCACCAGTTCTACGACGCGCTGATCTTCTCCACCGGCGCCGACGCCGACCGCGACCTCAGCGTCCCCGGCATCGAGCTGGACGGTTCCTACGGCGCGGCCGACTTCGTCTCCTGGTACGACGGCCACCCCGACGTGCCGCGCGACTGGCCGCTGGACGCCGAGAAGGTCGCCGTGCTCGGCGTCGGCAACGTCGCCCTGGACGTGGCCCGGATCCTGGCCAAGACCGCCGACGAGCTGCTCCCCACCGAGATCCCCGCCAACGTGTACCGGGGGCTGGCCGCCAACAAGGCCGTCGAGGTGCACGTCTTCGGCCGGCGCGGCCCCGCCCAGGCCAAGTTCAGCCCGATGGAGCTGCGCGAACTCGACCACTCCCCGAACATCGAGGTCATCGTCGACCCCGAGGACATCGACTACGACGACGGCAGCATCGCCACCCGCCGGGGCAACAAGCAGGCCGACATGGTCGCCTCCACCCTGGAGAACTGGGCCATCCGCGACATCGGCGACCGGCCGCACAAGCTCTTCCTGCACTTCTTCGAGTCGCCGGTCGAGGTGCTCGGCGAGGACGGCAGGGTCGTCGGGCTGCGCACCGAGCGCACCGAGCTGGACGGCACCGGCAACGTCAAGGGCACCGGCCGGTTCCGCGACTGGGACGTCCAGGCCGCCTACCGCGCCGTCGGCTACCGCTCCGCCGAACTGCCCAAGCTGCCCTTCGACACCCTCTCGGGCACCGTCCCGCACGAGGCCGGCCGGGTGGTCGAGAACGGCACCCACCTGCCGTCCACGTACGTCACCGGCTGGATCAAGCGCGGCCCGGTCGGCCTGATCGGCCACACCAAGGGCGACGCCAACGAGACGGTGGCCTGCCTGGTCGACGACTTCAAGGGCGGCCGGCTGCGCACCCCCGAGGCCCCCGCCGAGGACGCCGTCACGGCCTTCCTGGAGGGCCGCGGCGTCCGCTACACCACCTGGGAGGGCTGGCACCGCCTGGACGCCCACGAGCGCGCGCTCGGCGAGCGCGAGGGCCGCGAGCGGATCAAGGTCGTCGAGCGCGAGGACATGATCCGCGCCAGCGAGCCGCAGGACGGCCCCGCCGAGGCCTGACCCGGCACCGGCACGGTCACCGCCCGGCAGCGTCAACCGCCCGGCAGCGTCAACGGCCCGTGGCCTCGCCGCCCGTGGCTCCGCCGGCCCCGGCACCGTTCCGCACGGTGCCGGGGCCGGCGGCGCGTCAGAGCGGCCGCCCCAGCCGGGCGGTGACCGTCTTCGGCCGCTGGTACTCGTGCAGGGCCAGCGCACTCAGGTCGGTGCCGCTGCCCGAGGCGCCCCGGCCGCCGTGCGGCAGTTCGGCGGACTGCACCAGATGGCAGTTGAGCCACGCCTCGCCGGCGTTCAGCCGGGCCGCCAGGTCGAGCCCGGCCGCCAGGTCGCTCGTCCAGACGCTGGCCGCCAGCGCCTGCGGGACGCCGTCGGCCAGGGCGAGCGCCTCCTGGAGGCCGGCCGCCCGCTGCACCGTGAGCAGCGGGCCGAAGACCTCCGCCAGCACGGCCGGGTCGTCGTCCGGGAGTTCGGCCAGCAGCCGGGCCGGCCGCCAGAGGCCGTCCGTGCGCCCGGGCGCCGCCACCGAGTACTTGGCGCCGGAGGCCGCCACGATCCGGTCGTAACGGGCCGCCTGGTCGGGGTTGTTGAGCGGCCCGAAGTCGCGGCCGGCCTGCCGGGCGGCCAGTGCGGCGGTCAGCTCGGCGACCACCTGGTCGTGGTTCTCGGCGAGGGTGATCACCCGGGCCGGGGCGGCGCAGCTCTGGCCCGCGTTGTAGGTGCAGGCGGCGGCCAGGTCGGCCCAGGTGTGCGCGGGAGCGTCCGGGAGGATCAGCACCGGGCTGTTGCCGCCCAGTTCGAGGCTGGTGCGCCGGCCGCCGGCCAGCGCCGCCACCTCGGCCCCGGCGGCGGCGCTGCCGGTGAAGGCGATCATGTCGACGGCGGCGGCGACCAGCAGCCGCCCGGTGGTCCGGTCGCCCGGCAGGTCGGCCAGCACCCCCTCGCCCAGCGCCTGCCGGGCGTGCTCGGCCAGCAGCGCCACCGAGTCGGGCGTGGTCTCCGCGGGCTTGACCACCACCGTGTTGCCGGCCGCGAGGGCCGGCGCGCAGCGCCAGGCGGCCATCAGCAGCGGGTAGTTCCACGGGACGACGGCGGCGATCACCCCGACCGGCTCCCAGCGCACCCAGCTCTCGTGGCCCGGGACGTACCGGCCGGCGGCGGGCGCGCTGCCGGCCCGGGCGGCCCCCGCGTAGAAGCGGAACAGGTCGGCGACCTGCCGCACCTCGCCGAGCGCCTCCGCGAGCGGCTTGCCGGTACCGGCCCGCTCCCGCTCGGCGTACGCCTCCTGGTACTCCTCGACCAGGTCGGCGAGCGCGTCGAGCCGCCGCTCCCGCTCCCGGGGGGTCAGCCCGCGCCAGGCCGGCAGCGCCCCGCGGGCGGCGGTGACCGCGGCCGTGACCCGCTCCGCGCGGGCCGGCTCCAGGGTGCCCCGGAGCCGGCCGGTCCGGGGGTCGGCCAGATCGAGGAGGGGGGCGGAGGCGGGGGCGCGGCCGGCCGGGCCGGCGTCGGGGCTGTCGGTGGAGGTGTCCAAGGGAGTGCCTTTCGGGGGTCGCGGGCGCGTCACAGGTCGTAGGCGCGGAGCCACAGCTCCAGGGTGAGGACCAGCCACAACTTGCCGCCCTGGCGCGGCAGCAGGGTGCCCTCCCCGCGCATCCAGGTCCGGACGGTGTCCGGGCGCAGCAGGCCCCGCTGCCGGGCCCGGTCCCCGAGCAGCAGGTCGCCGGAGAGTTCGTGCAGCGGGCCGCGCAGCCACTTCTGCACCGGCACCCGCATGCCGCTCTTGGGCCGGTCCGTGACGGTGTCCGGCAGCAGGTCCCGGACGGCCTCCTTGAGCACCCACTTCTCGACCGTGCCGTTGAGCTTCCAGCGCGGCGGGGTGGCGAAGGCGTGGTCGATCACCCGCCGGTCGAACAGCGGCGATCGGCCCTGGACGCCCTGGGAGGCGGTGAGCCGTTCCACCTTGGTCAGGATGTGGTGGGCGCCCTTGGTCCGCAGGTTGCAGTGCAGCAGCTGGTTGAGCAGCGACTGCATCGCCCCGGGCCGCAGGTAGGGCGCGACGAAGCGCTCCGGGTGCGGCTCGCCGGCCAGCGCCCGCAGCGCCTCCGGGGTGAGCAGGACGGGCAGGTCCTGGTAGCACTTGCGGTAGGACCGCAGGTACGCCTCGGCCCGGGCCCCCGGCGAGGGGTCGTCCCGGTGCAGCTCGTGCACCAGCATCGGCAGGTTCTTGGGGCCGCCGAACACCGGGTCGCCGCCCTCCCCGTTGAGCGACACCCGCAGCCCGTCGCCGGCCACCGCCTCGGCGAGCATCAGGTTGGGCACAGTGAGCGGGTCGCCGACGGGGCTGTCCAGCAGGGCCACCGTGTCGGCCAGCCGGGCGGCGACCTGCTCGCCGGAGACGGTGAGGATCCGGTGCCGGGTGCCGCAGTGTTCGGCCACCAGGCCCGAGTAGCCGAGCTCGTTGGGCAGTTCGTCGCCGAAGCTGATCGAGTAGGTGTGCACCGGGCGGGTGTGCAGCTTGGCGGCGAGCGCGGTCACCAGGGAGCTGTCCACGCCGCCGGAGAGCAGCACGGCCACGCTCTCGTCCTGCGGGAGCCGGCAGCGGGTGGCGTCCTCCAGCAGGGTGCGCAGCCGCGAGGCGTAGGCCTCGGGGCCGAGTCGGCCGTCGGGGTGTTCGCCGGCGGTGAGTTCTCCGGCGGGGAGGCCGCCCCGCAGGGCGAGGGCGTCCGAGGGCTCCCAGTACGGCTCCTGGGTGGCGCTCCCGTCGGCCGCCAGGCGCAGGATCCGGCCCGGCAGCGCCTCCAGCACCCCGCGCAGCAGGGTCTCCTCGCCGGGCAGGTAGGCGAAGGTCAGGAAGGACCGGACGGCCGCGAGGTTCAGCCCGGTGCCGAGCGCCGGCCAGTGCCGCAGCGAGCGGAGCGAGGTGGACGCGGCCCAGCAGCCGTCGGCGCGGGCGTAGAAGACCGTCCGGGCGCCGACCTGGTCGCGGATCAGGACCAGGTCGGCGCCGTCCACCACGATCAGCACGAACATGCCCTCGGCGGCCCTGATCCCGGCCGCCCCGAGCCGGGCCCAGCAGCGCAGCAGCAGTTCGCCGTCCGGGCAGCCGGCCGGCGCGGCGGCGCCGGCCGCGGCCAGGGCCGCGAGCAGGTCGGACCGGTTGTGCAGGGTGACCTCGCCGACGGCGGTGAGCCCGTCCAGGGTGAACGGGCCGCTCGCGTGGCCGGGTTCGCCGTCGATCAGGGCGGCCGGGGCCGATCCGGGGCGGGCCGGGGCACCGGTCAGCGCGGCCAGCTGGGCGCGGGCCCGGTCCTCGTCCGGTCCTGCGCAGGCGCAGCAGCGTGCCATGGGGGAGGTGCCTCTCAGCCTGTGGTCGGTCCGGCCGGGGGCCGGTGGGCTTGCGGGGTACGGCGTCCGGGGTGCGGGGGTGCGGGGGCGCTGCGGGCGTAGGTGCGGGTGCGGTCAGCCGAAGTCGTCGCCGTCCCAGCCGCCGTCGTCGGTGTCGTCCCAGCCGCCCGAGTAGTCGCCGCCCCCCGAGTCCCCGGAGCCCGAACCGCCTTCCCCGGCGGAGCCGTTGGACGCCTGCGCCCGGGCCTGGGCACGCAGCTCCTCCTCTTCCTCCGGCGAGAGGGCGAGCGGCGGGTACTGGGTCACGGCGACCGCGCCGGCCAGCCCCAGGGCGGTGAGCACCACGCCCAGCCGGCCGCCGAAGGAGGTGCGGTTGACCAGGACGGTCTCGCCGTTGCCCCAGACCGTGCGGCCGTAGCCGATGTCACGGCCGTAGCCGACCCGTCCGTCCGCGTGCACGCGCTTGACCAGGTCGGTGCCGAGCCGCTCGTCGGTCCCGGCGTCGCCGAAGGTGTCGTGCCAGTGCACCAGCCCGTCGGCACCCCGGCGGCGCCACTCGCTGCGGCCGTCCTCGTAGCGGCGGTGGGCCGTCCCGTCGGCCAGCAGTTCGTCGGAGTACGTGATGTGGCGTGGCTGGGTCATCGTCCGAGGTCCTCGCGGGTGGGGATCATGGCGTCGGCCAGGTCATGAAGCCGGCTTCGCGCAAACCGCGCAGGTGCTGCCGGACCGGCGTGCGGGTGCCGGTGGTGCCGCGCACGGTGCGGATGACCGCGCGCAGCAGCCGGGCCGGGTTGACGGCGGAGACCTCGCTGAAGCGGCCCGAGGCCAGCCAGGCGCGCTCGGCGGGGCGCAGCCCGGCGGTGAGGTGCTCCGGCAGCGTGCCCCGCAGCGGCCCGGGGGCCCGCCCGGCGGTCAGGTGCAGGGCGCCGGCGTGCCGTGGCACCAGGCCCATCGAGCGGGTCGGCAGCGCGTGCGCGTCGCGGACCCGCCGGTAGCAGGCGAGCCCGGCGGGGCTCGCGTCGTGCAGGACGTGGATCACCGCGTCCCCGGCCCGGTCGAGGGCGGCCGACAGGCGTGGGTCGAGCGGCAGGTCCTCGGCGGCGAAGACCGGGCAGGCGGCCTCCAGGTGCAGGTCGTTGGCGATCAGCATCCGGGCGACGGACCGGTCCTGGCACACCAGCAGCCGGGGGAAGCCGTAGTCGTACAGGTCGCTCGGGTCGCTCCCGGCCGTGCGGACGGGCGCCGCCGGGGCCGGTGCGGGCAGCAGGCCGGGCGGCCGGCCGGTCCGCGCGAGCGCCTCGGTGAACCGCCGGTAGGTCACCGGCGGGGCGAGCGTGTACGGGATCCGGCGCGGCCCGGCGTGCAGCGGCCGGAGCACCCGGCACAGCTCGTAGTACAGCTGGCGCTCGGTGAAGCGGATACCGCCGGGCTCGCCCGCGCGGGCGGCGGCCCGCGCCAGCGCACGGTCGATCGGCGCACGGTCGACCGGCGCGCGGCCGGACGGCGGTCGGGGGCTCATCGGCTGCTCCGGGGTGTCGTCACGTGCTCTGCTCGGGCCAGGTGAGGAAGCCGACGGCGAGCGCCCGACGCCGTACCTCGGCCGGGTCGTCCTCGGCCCGCACGGCGGCGGCCAGCCGCTCGACGGCCCGGGTCGCGGCGTCCAGCAGCGCGGTGGGCGGTACGGCGGCCAGCGGGCTCCACCAGCCCTCGGCGAGCCAGCCGAGTTCGGCCTCGCCGAGACCCCCCTCGGCCCGGAGCAGCTCCATGGTCCGTGGGAGGACGTCCGGCTGTCGCAGTTGCAGGGCCTTGGGCTGCGCCATCACCGCGCGCGGCGGCAGGCCGCCGTCGAGGACCCGGTGGCCCGCCAGGGCGGCGCGGGCCCGGCCGACGGACAGGCAGCCCTCCGCGCCGGCGTCGTGCAGCACGACGACGGGCAGGCCGGCGGGCACCGAGGCCGGGTCGGGGACGACGAGCACGCGGTGCCGCTCCTCGAAGGCGTTGGCCTGGAGGAACGTCCGGACGGTCCGGTCCTCGCACAGCACTGCGGCGACCGGTGCGGCCGGCGGCCGGGGCCGGACGCTGTCCTCGGTGACCAGCCCGCGTGGCAGCACGCCGTACCGCCGCTGCCAGGGATCGGTCACCGAGCGCCGGAAATCGTCGGCGCTCCACAGGAGTTCACGGGGCTTCATCGGCTTGAACCGCGTCCAGCGGACGGCGGACCTGATCCCGATCGCCACCAGGGCGAGGCCGGCCAGGGCGGCCACCGCGCCGGCGCCGGCCGGGTGGGGGAGGGCGAAGCCCAGCGTGGGCAGGCCGGCCAGCAGGGCGGGTATCGCGCAGCCGAGGCTCCCGCGCCGCTCGGGGGCGGCCCCGCCGACCAGGTGCCGGCGGCCGGTGGCGTAGTGGAGCTGGCCGACGGTGACGGTGATCCGCCCGTCCGCGGTCAGCCGCTCGACGGCGCGCCGCAGCCCCACGTCGCTGAGGCCGTGCGGCGCCGACTTGGGTTCGAGGGCGAAGGACTTGCGGCACTTGGAGCAGGTGTTGCCGGTCCGCTCCTTGTACAGCAGGTTCGCCGAGCAGTGCGGGCAGATCATCTCGGGACCTCCAGCGCGGTGGCGAGGCGGCGCAGCCGGGCGGCCAGCCGCTCTCCGGCGGTGACCGTACCCAGGCGCTGGGTCCGTTCCACTTCCCGGAGCTGGGCGGCGAGTTCGGTGTCCGACCGGCGTTCGGCCTCGGCGGCGGTGATCGCGTAGTCCTCGTGGTCGATGCCGAAGCCGGTGTTGGCGGCGAGGATGTTCAGCGGCCCGTCGCCCCGGTTGGCGAAGGAGTGCGGCATCAGCTCCGGGATCCGGACCAGCAGGCCCGGGGCGAGCGGCAGGTCCACCACCCGGCGGCGTTCGGCGTCGTAGAGGCCGCAGGAGGCGTGGCCGAGGCTGAGGACCAGGTGTTCGCCGCCGTGCGCGTGCGGGGTGAAGGCGCTGCGCGGGCCCACGATGCCGAGCTTGTAGGTGGCGTTCGAGGGGCGCTCGGGCGAGGTCTTCGCGTCGCCCACGAGGTAGTGCGCGAACTGGCCGTCGTCGATGAAGCGCAGCAGTTCCCCGCCCGGGTCCTGCGGGCCCAGTTCGCGGGCGCCCCGGCGGTCGGCGAGCAGCACCCGGCCGTCCGGGCGCAGTTGGTACAGGTCGACACCGGACGGCAGTCGACCCGCGAGCCGTTCCAGCGCGCGCAGCCCGGACCGCACGGACACGTCACCCACCCCCCAGTGTCGCGGGGGTGCCGGCGCTCGTGCGAGCCCGCTCGCGCGTCACGGTCGGTCACCACCCCGTGGGATGATCTTACTCGTCCAGGGCGTGGGCACCAGGGGGCGAAGCCGGCGGGATCGCCCCCGGCGGACGGCCGGCCCGGGGGCACGACGAGCCGGGAGCGGCGGGCCGGACGTGCACCTCCGGCCGCGCGGGATCCCGGAGTTCAGTTCTTGACGGCCCGGAGGATGACGAACTTCGGATCGCTGCTGACGACCTCGCAGTTGCCGAACAGCCGGCGCAGCTTCACGTGGTAGCCCAGGTGCCGGTTGCCGATCACCCAGAGTTCACCGCCGGGCCGCAGGGCGTCCCGGGCGCCGGTGAACATCCGCCGGGAGGTCGCCTCGGTGGTGGCCTGGTGGGTGTGGAACGGCGGGTTGTTCAGCACCAGGTCCACCGAGCCGGCCGGGACGCCCGCCAGGCCGTCACCGGTGCGGAACTCGGCGCCGGCCTGCCTGGCCGGGTCGGTGTTCGCCAGGTAGGTGGCCCGCGCCGAGGCGACCGCCTGGTGCGACTCGTCCACGAAGAGCACCTCGGCCTCGGGGTTGGCCAACGCCGCCGCCGTCCCGACCACGCCGTTGCCGCAGCCCAGGTCGACGACCCGCTCGGGGCCGCGCCGCTCCGGCAGGTGGCGCAGCAGGAACCGGGTGCCGATGTCGAGGCGCTCGGCGCAGAAGATGCCGGCGTGGTTGACCACCGTCCGGCCGCCCGCCACGCCGATGTCTTCGGGCAGCGCGTAGCTGTGCGGCCACGGGCCGGGCGTGCGGGGGATCGCCGGGTCGGGCGCGCAGAAGATCAGCCGGGCCTTCTTCGCCGCCAGCGAGGTACGGGTGTGGCCGAGGATCCGTTCGAACAGCTTCAGCGTCGAGGTGTGGATCTCGGTGACCATGCCGGTGCCGACCACCACGGTGCCGGCGTGCACGCCGGGGGCCAGCCGGTGCAGCTGGTCCTCCAGGAGCGCCAGGCTCTTGGGGACGCGGACCAGCAGGACGTCGATCCGCTCCGGCGGCGCGTCCTGGGTGGAGAGCAGCTCGACGGCTCCGGTCCCGCCGGGCCGGTCCGCGTCGCCGGAGCCGTTGCGGGCCAGGTTGGCGAGGGTGGCCTGCTGGCCGAGGTAGGAGTCGCTGATCTGGACCAGCCGGGTCTCCCCGGGCTCCACCCGCCCGGCGAGCGCGGTGACCAGCGCGCCCCAGCGGTCGCCCAGCACCACGACGGTGCCCCGCAGGCCGACCGGGCGGGCCGCCGGCTGCCCGGCCGGCGCCCCCGGGCCCGCCCCCGCCCCCGGGCCCGGGCCCGGGCCAGGGTCGGTGCCGGTGCCGGTGCCGGGGCTCGGAGCGCCGGCGGTACCGGCGGTGCCGTCGAGGTGCCGCAGCAGGTACTCGTCGGCGGCGTCCCAGGCACGGAGCTGGTCGCGCGGGTCCTCGGGGAAGCGGGTGAGGTCGTACTCGCCCCACGATGTGGTCAGACGGTTCATGGTCGACCCAGGCTATCCGAGGCGCCCGCCGGGCCCGGCCATCACCGCAGGCGGGCCGCCCGCCGCCGGCCGGCCCGCACCCGCCCGTCGCCGGGTCAGGGCGTCCCGGACGCGTCGCCGGGCCCGCTCCCGGCCGGCCCGGCGGCGGGCGGCCGAAGGTCGGCCAGCAGCGCCGTCAGCACCCGCCGGGTCACGGCCGCCATGTCGACGGACCGGGGCGCGAGCAGCCACTGCACCTGGAGGCCGTCCATCACGGCGATGACGGCGCTGGCCACGCTCTCGACGTCGAGGCCCGCGTCGACCTCGCCCGGCTCGCAGGCCTCGCGCAGCGCCTCGGTCACCAGCGCCCGCAGGCCGTCGTAGCGGTCGCGGAAGAACTGCTGGGCGGGGTGGCCCTCGGTGACGCTCTCGGCGGACAGCACCGCGTACAGCCGCACGATGCCCTCCCGGGTGGAGTTCAGCCGGACGGTCTCCACCAGGTGGTCCAGGAAGGCCGTCCCGCGCGGCCTTCCGGGGCCCAGCGCCTCGATCTCCGAGGAGTCCCGGAGTTCCAGGACACCGCTCAGCAGCGCCGTCTTGGAGGGGAAGTGGTGCAGCAGCCCGGCCTGGGTGAGGCCGGCCCGTTCGGCGATCTCGGCCAGCGAGGCGTTGTGGTAGCCGCGGGTGGCGAAGGTCTCGACGGCGATCCGCAGGATCTCCTCGCGCCGCCGGGCACCGGAGGCCCGGCGGGCGGCGGTCGCGCGCGCCGGGCCTGCGCCGGCCGCCTCGTTCGTGCTTCTGGGTGTCACCGGGCGAAGTCTACGGGCCTGCGCCGGCGGCCTCCGGACCGAGCGGAGGGCCCGCCGCGACGGGAATTGTCATGCTCTGAAAAAAGCCTGCGCACGATACTTACCAAGTGGTCGGTAGGTCTGATTTCATGTCAGCCGTCGCACCCGGCCGGACACGGCGTCAGGACCCGTCCGGTCGGAGTGCGGAGCGCCGCACCCGCTCCTGGCATGCCGTCAGACCCGCTCCCTCGGGCCCCGGCCCGCTGCTCGCAGCCCGCACCCCGTTCGCCGCGCCCAGGTCGCGGCATGCGGTCCCACCCCGTTCGTGGCACCCCTTCGAGACGGAGAGACACCGGTGAAACTCCACCCCAACGGCACGACCGGCCGCGCCCGCCGCCGGACCCTGCTGGGCGGCGCGCTGCTCGCCGCCACCGCACTGGCCGTCGGCGCGACGCCCGTCACCACCGCGCAGGCCGCGCCCGCCGGCCAGGGCGCCGGCAGCTACCTCGACCCGGGAACGCCGGTGGAGCAGCGGGTCAGGGACCTCCTCGGCCGGATGACCGTCGAGGAGAAGATCGGCCAGATGACCCAGGCCGAGCGCAACTCCGTCGAGTCGGACCAGAGCCGGATCACCACCCTGGCGCTCGGCTCGCTGCTCTCCGGCGGCGGCTCCACCCCCACCCCGAACACGCCGCAGGCCTGGGCCGACATGATCGACGGCTACCAGAAGCGCGCCCTGGACACCCGGCTGCACATCCCGCTGCTCTACGGCATCGACTCGGTGCACGGCGACAACAACCTGGTCGGCGCGACCGTCTTCCCGCACAACATCGCCCTCGGCGCCACCCGCGACCCGGACCTCGTCCGGGAGGCCGCCCGGATCACCGCCGCCGAGACCCGGGCCACCGGCCCGCAGTGGGTCTTCGCGCCCTGCGTCTGCGTCGCCCGCGACGACCGCTGGGGCCGGACCTACGAGAGCTACGGCGAGGACCCGGCCCTGGTCACCCGGATGGAGACCGCGATCGACGGCCTCCAGGGCGACAACCCCCGGGACCTCGCCCGTCCCGACCGGGTGCTGGCCACCGCCAAGCACTTCGCCGGGGACGGCGACACCGCCTACGGCAGCTCCACCAACGGCGGGTACAAGCTCGACCAGGGCGTGACGATCACCGACCGCGAGCACTTCCGGACGATCGACCTGGCCCCGTACGTCGCGGCCGTCCGGGAGCACGGCGTGGGCAGCATCATGCCCTCGTACTCCAGCGTGGACTGGACCGAGGACGGCATCGGCAACCCGGTGAAGATGAGCGCGAACAAGGAGCTGCTGACCGACGTCCTGAAGCAGAAGACCGGCTTCGACGGCTTCCTGATCAGCGACTGGGACGCCATCCACCAGCTGCCCGGCGACTACGCCACCCAGGTGCGGACGGCCGTCAACGCCGGGCTCGACATGTTCATGGAGCCGTACAGCGCCGGCACCTTCGAGCAGACCCTGCTGGCCGAGGTGCGGGCCGGGCGGGTCACCACCGCCAGGATCGACGACGCCGTCCGCCGGATCCTGCGCGCCAAGTTCCGGCTCGGGCTCTTCGAGCACCCCTACACCGACCGGTCGGGCGCGGCCGCGATCGGCTCGCCCGCCCACCGGGCGGTGGCCCGCAAGGCCGTCGCCGAGTCGCAGGTGCTGCTGAAGAACGACGGCCACGCGCTGCCGCTGAGGCCCTCCCAGCGGATCTACGTCGCCGGCACCAACGCGGACGACATCGGCAACCAGGCCGGCGGCTGGACGGTGACCTGGCAGGGGCAGTCCGGCGCCACCATCCCCGGCACCACGATCCTCCAGGGCATCCGGCAGAACGCGGCGCGGACCACCTACAGCGCGGACGCCTCCGCGCCGACCGACGGCTACGACGTCGGCGTGGTGGTGATCGGTGAGACCCCGTACGCCGAGGGGGTCGGCGACGTCGGCAACAACGGCCGCACGCTGGAGATCTCGGCCGCCGACCGGGCCGCCGTCGACCGGGTCTGCGGCGCGATCCGGACGTGCGTCGTCCTCGACGTGGCGGGCCGCCCGCAGATCATCACCGGCGAACTGCCCAAGACCGACGCCTTCGTGATGTCCTGGCTGCCCGGCAGCGAGGGTGCGGGCGTCGCCGACGTGCTCTTCGGCAAGCGCCCGTTCACCGGGAAGCTCCCGGTCAGCTGGCCGCGCAGCGAGGCCCAGGAGCCGGTCAACATCGGCGACCAGCAGTACGACCCGCTGTTCGCCTACGGGTTCGGCCTGAGCGCCCGGCGTTGAGCACCGCACCACCGCTGAGCACCGCACCACCGTCGAGCACCGGGCCACCGTCGAGCACCGTGCCCGGCGCTGAACTCCGCTGCTGACCGCCCGCCGCCGCGCACCCGGGCCGGGCCCCGACCGGGGCCCGGCCCGTTCGGCGCGGCGGCGAGGTCACTCCGCCGGGGCCGCCGGGGCCGCCGGTGCGGGCGGTGCGGGCGGTGCGGGCGGTGCGGGCGGCGTCACGGGCAGCCGGTCGAGCGTGATGCCGAACCACGTCCGGTAGGCCTCCAGCGCCTCCCGCTCGTCGAGGTCGGTCTCCGTGCGCTCCTCGCCGGCCGTCCGGATCAGCCGGGTGCCGTTCAGCGTGACCCGGCCGTCCTCGGTCAGCAGCGAGCAGGTCAGCCACTTGGTGAAGTGCGACTCGGGCGAGGTGGTCTGCCACCAGCAGGTCGGCTTGAAGTCCGCCAGCGCGTAGCCGCGCGGCTCCAGCCGGTACTGCAGCGACCCGTCCTGCAGGACGTCCAGGTCCGCACCGCGCGCACCGTGATCACCGTGCTCCGACAGGCGGAACACGCCCGCGCCGTCCTGCTGGTCGCCGCGCTCGTCCAGGCGCAGCGGGGCGTGGCTGAAGCGGCCGAACCCGACGTCCACCAGCCACGGCTCGTCCAGGTCGACCCGCAGGGCAAGGTGGTCCATCGGCGGCCCCAGCCGCTCGCCGAAGAACACCCGGGCCCCGAGCAGGGTCACCCGGTAGCCGAGGGCGGTGAGCAACGCGGCGAAGGCGCCGTTGAGTTCGTAGCAGAAGCCGCCGCGGCGCCGGTCGACCACCTTGGCCAGCAGCGCCTCCTCGGTCAGCGTCACCGGCTCGCCGAGATGGATGCTGAGGTTCTCGAACGGGACGGCCCCCAGATGGGCCCGCTGCAGCACCCGCAGCCCCGCCAGGTCCGCGTGCTCCGGCCGCTCCGCCCCGATCCTGGCCAGGTAGGCCTCAATCTGAGACTTGTCCATCGACAGCTCCTATCCCCTTGGTCCGGGTCCTCCGGCCGGCTTCCGGGTGCACCGGCACCGGACCATGATCCCCAACCGTCCGTCCGGCCGGACCGCCGGGCCCCGCGGACGCGCCACCGGGGCGGCCCGCCGCGTCGGCGCACCCGCTCTTCGCCGCACGGGACATGATGGCTGATCAGCTGTCCTCCGGGCCGCGCCCCGGGCGCCCCGGACGGCGGGGGAGGACCGCCGGCCGGGTCGGTAGGATCGGGCCATGACATCCCAGGAACTCGTGGAAACGCACGGGGTTTCCGTCCTCCGCCTCGGTCAGGACGGCCCGACGCTGAACGACGGCAGCTCGGCCCTCGACCTGATCGGCGAGGCCATGGGATGTCAGGCCGAGGTCGTTGCCCTCCCGGTGGAGCGGCTCGCGGAGGAGTTCTTCTCGCTGCGCTCCGGGCTGGCCGGGGAGGCCGTGCAGAAGTTCGTGAACCACCGGCTCAGGCTGGTCGTCGTCGGTGACATCTCCGCCCACGTCGCCCGGAGCGACGCGCTGCGCGACTTCGTGCGCGAGGCCAACCGCGGGAACCAGGTGTGGTTCGTGGCGGACCAGGCGGAACTCGACGCGAAGCTGGCGCCCTCGCGCTGAGGGCACGGCCGCCCCGGGCGTCCCCCCGGGGCCGTTCCCGGGGCGACGCCCGGCCGCCCCTCGGGCCGCCGGGGCCGTGCGGACCGGCGCGCACCGGCTGGAGCGCCCGCCCGGGTCCGCCCGCCCGGTGCGCCCGCCCGACGTTCCCGGGTGCCCCCGCGCCCCGATCGACCGCGCAACGACCAGAGGAGGAGGCTGTGATGAGCCTCGGGCCGACGCCGCCCCGGACCGCCGCCCCGCCCATGATCGCGCTGCCCGCCGGCGAGATCGTCCTGCGGGACGAGGGCACGCTGACCGAGTGGACGGTCCCGGTCGCCGCCTTCCGGCTGGCCCCGCACCCGGTGACCCGCGAGCTGTACGCCACCGTGCTGGGCCGGGCGCCCGGGGCCGGGGCGAGCGCGCGGACGCCGGTGACCGAGGTCTCCTGGCAGGACGCCGTCCGCTTCTGCAACCTGCTCTCCCGGCAGGCCGGACTCCGGCCCTGCTACACCGAGGGCGAGGACCCCGACGCGCAGGACGTGCGCTGCGACTGGCAGGCCGACGGCTACCGCCTGCCCTCCGAGGCGGAGTGGGAGTACGCCTGCCGGGCCGGGAACACCGACGTCCGGCCCGGCGACCTGGACGCCATCGCCTGGTACGAGGGGAACTCCGGCGGCGAGGTGCACGAGGTCGCCACCCGGGAGCCGAACGCCTGGGGGCTCCACGACATGATCGGCAACGTCTGGGAGTGGTGCTGGGACCTCTACGACCCCCGGGTCTACGGCGCGTACCGGGTGTTCCGCGGCGGCGGCGCCTACGACCGGCCCCGCTCCTGCCGGGCCTCCTGCCGCCGCAAGAGCCACCCCACCCTGCGGATCGACGACCTCGGCTTCCGGCTCGCCCGGTCGCTCCGAGCCCGCGCGGAGGCCGGCTCCCGGATCCTCCCGGCGGGGAGGCCCGGGCGTGCTGGCTAGAATCGCCGACCATGGACACTGCCCTGATCATCGTTCTCGTCCTGGTCCTCGCCCTCGGAATGCTGGTCTCCGGCATCGAGAGCAGGCTCCGCCGGATGGACCGCAGGCTCACCGACATGGACCGCCGGCTCGGCCTGATCATCGATCACCTGGGTGCCCGCCCCGGCGACGGCGGCGTCGAGCCCGCCCTCCGGCCCGTGGAGGCCCTGGTCCGGGACGGGAAGAAGATCCACGCGATCAAGGCCTACCGGGAGATCACCGGTGCCGACCTGCGCGAGGCCAAGGCGGCGGTGGAACGGATGGAGGAGTGGCGCTGAGCCCGGACCGGCCGTCCGGGCCGCGTCCCGGCGGGTGGCGGGGGAGGAACCGGCGGAGGCCGGTGCGGGTGGGGATGCGGCACGAGCGAGGAGGCGGACGTGGTGCGGCAGGAGTGGCCCGAGGGCTCCGCGGCTGATCCGGACGCGGCCCGGGCCCGTTACGAGCAGGACCTGCGGGAGGCCCGCGGGGCCGGCCGGGAGGCGCTCCGGGCGGGCCTGGGCGACGCGCACGTCGGACTCGGCCTGGTGCTGGCCGTCGCCGTGGCCGTCGGCTGCTTCAAGGGGGTCGGCCCCGGGGCGCTGGTGCTGTCGGCCTTCCTGGCGTTGTTCTGCGCGCTGCTGGCCGGCCGCTTCGCGGCCGGGGTCCGCGGCCGCGATCTGGTGCGCCGCAGCTACCTGTTGACCTTCGGTTGGGCCCAGTGGCTCTGACCCGTGGCTTCCAGGCGTTCCGGGTGGCGGGGCCCCGGTGCCGGGCCCTGGCGGCGTCGCGGGACGCCGCTTCCGGCTGACCGGCCTGACCGACGGGGGCCGACGGGGGCTGACACGGGCCCGTGCGGGCCGGGGCGCAAGGGGTGTCAGGAACGGCCCACGGAGCCGAGACGGGCGGCGAGATTGCGGGTGCCGAGGCCGAGCCGGGTGGCGGGGACGAGCAGGGCCGCCGAGCGCTTGATGCCGCGCTGCCGGGGAGTCACCCGGGTGCGGTGGGCGGCTTCGTAGCGGGCCAGCCCGGCGGCGGGGTCGCCCGGGTGTGCGGCCAGGGCCGCGGCCAGGGTGTGGGCGCCGGCCACGGCGAGGCTGGAGCCGTCCCCGAGCAGGGAGACGCAGGAGGCGGCGTCGCCCAGCAGGGTGACGCGGCCCCGCGACCAGGAGGGCAGGTCGACGGTGCTGACCGCGTCGAAGTAGAGCTCGTCGGTCCTCGCCACCTCGTCGAGCAGTGCGGGCACCCGCCAGCCGAGGCCGGCGTGCGACTCGGCCACGATCCGCTTGTGCAGCCCGGTGTCGTGGTGGTCGAAGGCGGTGACGTCCGGCCGGCGGAAGATGAAGGCGGCCAGGGCGGATCCCCGGGAGGGGTGGACCGAGACCAGCCGGCCCGGGGTGTTGAGGATGTGCACCTCCTCCGGATGGCCGGCCGGTTCCCCGAGCGGCAGGGTGGCGACCAGGATCCCGGTGGGCCGGACGAAGTCGCGCTCCGGGCCGAAGACGAGGCGCCGCACGTGGGAGTGCAGCCCGTCCGCGCCGACCACCAGGTCGAAGCGGCGCGGTGCGGCCCGGTCGAAGGTGACGTCCACCCCGTGCCCGTCCGGCCGGAGCGTGGCGATGCTGTCGCCGAGGAGGAACTCGGCCTCGTTCCGGGCCGCCTGCTGGAGGACGGCGGCCAGGTCGCCGCGCGGGACCTCGACCTCCCGCCGCCCGGCGCCCGCCCGGTGACCGGGCAGGGGCAGCCGGGCGACCGTGCGCCCGGAGGCGTCCAGCAGGCGCATCGCGGTGGCCGAGGTGGCGGCGGCGTGCAGCTGCGGCAGGACGCCCATGGCCTCGACCACGGGCAGTGCGTCGCCGCGGACGTCGACCGGGTTCCCGCTGGAGCGCGGGTGCGCGGCCTTCTCCACGACGGTGGGACGGAACCCGTGCCGGGCCAGCCAGTAGGCGAGGGCGGGGCCGGCCACGCCGGCCCCGGAGACGAGAACGCTCCGAGGTGTCATGACGCCACCATAGATGCACTCGGTGCATTTCTGCAATGAGTGCAGATTTGCAGTAAGTGCAGATCTGCATCGGGCGCTAAGGTGTCGGGATGTCCCTTCGTGACCGCAAGCGCGCCCGTACCCGCCAGGCCCTCGTCGACGCGGCGGCCGAGCTGTTCCGGCGGCAGGGCTACGACCGGACCACGGTGGCGGACATCGCGGCGGCGGCGGAGATCGGCACGCGCACGTTCTTCAGCTACTTCGCCAGCAAGGAGGAGCTGCTCTTCCCGGAGTCCGACGCCCGGGTGCAGGCCGTGATCGCGGCCATCGACTCCCGCACCCCCGCCGAAGGCCCGGCCGAGGTGCTGCTCCGTGCACTGGGCACCGTGCCGGACACCGGCGACGACCTGGTCGGCCCGCTCGCGGCCCTGCGTCTCGAACTGATCCGCACCGTGCCCGCGGTGCGCGGCCGCGCCCTGCAGATCCAGTTCGACGCCCAGCAGGAGATCGCGCGCCGGCTGGCCGAGGCCTTCGCGGACCGGATCGACCGGGTGCGGGCGGCGGCGCTCACCGGCGCGTTCGTCGGCGCCGTCACCGCGGCCCTTCAGGTCCTCCTCGAAGACCCTGGGCAGCCCGCCTCCCCGGCCGAGCTGCACGCCGCCGTCCGGGCGGCCACGGATGCCGCACTGGCTCCCTGGCTGCGGCCGGCGGGCTGACGGCGGGCGGGGCCGCCTCCTCCCGGGGGTCGTCCGGGGACGGATCCGGAGCGGGGGCAAGGGGGTGGACGGGTTCGTCAGTCGGCCGACCGCGCTTCCTCCAGGGCGGCCCGCAGTCGCCGCACCTCGCTGACCAGTCGCGGTACGTCCTGGCGCGCGCCGGCGATGAAATCGATGTCCGCGTCGGTCTGTGCGTGCGCTCCGCCGACCCGGCGGCCGCCGGTGGCGCGCGTCAGGTAGAGCTCGTCGTCCACCTCCACGTCACCGGGGAGCTCGATGAAGCTTGAGCCGCCGATCCCGTGCCGGCTCTCCAGCCAACCGACCCAAGGGCCCGGGGAGGCGGCGGCGACGCGCCGTTCGATGGCGGAAAGCTCGTCCTCGGACAGCGGTTCGTCGGTTCCCATGTCCGAAGCCTTCCTGCGGCCGAGTCCCGTGTCCAGGGCCACCGCGGAGCACGGTTCGAATTCCCGGGGCGGGACAGCCTTCAGGCGCGCAGCCGGGACAGCGTGGCCGGGGTCAGGTGCCGGGCCAGGGTCTCCAGGGCGGCGGTGACCTCCTCGACGCGTGCGGGGTCGTCGGTGCCGAGGGCGGCGGCGAGTGCCGCGTCGACCGTTCCGCTGCGGACCTCCGCGACCCGGGGCGAGGGTTCGGCGGCCGGCCGGACCAGCAGGCGGCGGCGGTCGGCCGGGTCGGGGGCGGTGGTGACCGAGCCGGCCTCCTTCAGCCGGGCGACCGCGGTGGAGACCTGGCTCTGCGGCAGGCCGGTGCGGGCCGCGATCTCGCCCACCGCACTGTCCGGATGCTCCGTCAGGTCGCTCAGCACGACGAGGACCGAGCGGGTGCCGCCGGGGCGGCGTCCGTGCTCGCCCACGGGTTGCGGGAGGGCCTCCTCGCCGATCTTCATCAGGGTGCGGCCCAGCAGGAAGAGGTCGACTCCGTTCATGTCCGGAGAGTACATCAGGAAAGATGCATCGAGAGAGATGCATCTATCTTGATGCATCTAATTCGATGCTTTACGGTGATGGAGAAGGCAGGCCACCGAGGCCGCCGCCACCGGACGGGAGCGCCCCATGACCACCGCCGTACGCAACGCACTGCCCGTGCCCGGCGCCACCCTCCACTACGAACTCCGGGGCACCGGCCCGCTGTTGCTGATCGCGCAGAGCGGGGAGGGTGACGCCGACCGCACCGAGGCGCTCGTCGGTCACCTCGCGGACCGCTGGACCGTCGCCACCTACGACCGGCGGGGCCTGTCGCGGAGCACCCGCCACGATCCGGAGCAGCCCGTTACCCCGCAGATCCACGCCGAGGACCTGCACCACCTGCTCGCCGCGCTGACCGACCGGCCCGCACGGCTGCTCGGCTGCAGCCTCGGGGCCCTCTACGGTCTGCACCTGGCGGCCGCCCACCCCGGGCAGGTGCACACCCTCGTCGCCCACGACCCCGCCACGCCGGGCCTGCTCCCGGCCGCGGACCGGGCCGGCATCCGCCGGACCCTGGACGGGATCGTCCGTACCCATCGTGACGAGGGCTGGGCGCCCGCCATGCGGCGGATCGCCGCCGCCGTCGCGATCGACCCCTCGGCGATGGACGCCGAGCCCGGCTTCACGATGCCGCCGGCCACCGCGCAGCGGATCGCCAACATCGAGTTCTTCCTGGCCCACGACCTCCCCGAGCTGCGTGACAGCACTTTGTGCGCGGCCGACCTCGCCGCCCCGGCCACCCGCCAGGTCCGGATCGTGCCCGCCGCCGGAAGGACCTCGGGCCAGGCCTGGAACTACCGCTGCGCCGAGGAGTTGGCCACCCTGCTGGACACGGACATCGTGGAGTTCCCCGGTGGCCACAACGGCAACACCACCCACCCCCGGGCGTTCGCGGCCCGCCTGCACGAAGTCCTCGACGCCTCCCTGTGACGCCGTGGTCTCGCGGTGGCGGGCTCGCCTGAAGCGGGCCCCGGGAGGGCGTCCGGACGGCCTGCGTCCGACGGCCCGAGCCCGACAGTCCGACCCCGACGGTGTGGGCCGGCGTCAGGGTGGTGGTTCGTCGTCGAGTGCGGTGATCCGGCGGTCGGCCAGCCGGACGGTGTACCGGACGTCACGGGTGGTGCCGTCGCCCCAGCTCTCGCCGAGGCGGACCGAGGCGTAGCCGGGTGCGGCCCCGACCTCGCGCACCGACCAGGCGGTCGGGATGCTCCGGGTGCGGAACACCGGGTCGGCGCCGCTGCGCGCCGCCCAGGTGTCCAGGCCCAGGTTCAGGGACGGGCTGAGGTACTTCTGCCGGACCGCCCGGGGCGAGTCGTCGATCTCCCCGAGCACCGCGAGCCGGTACTCCTCGAAGAAGGCGTTGACCTGCGTCTCGGCCGGACCGGCCCGGACGGCCTGGCTGACCGGGGGAGTGTCGCTGGGGGAGCGGGCGACGGCGCCCGCGGGGGCGGCGGTGAGGCCGCCGGCGGCGGCCAGCAGGGCGGTGGTGCCGACGACGGCGGTGCGGAACCTCAAGGTGGAGAGCATGGGGGGATCACATCATTCGTCGGCGAACCTCCGCCATCCCCGAAAGGTGTGGTTTGGCTTTGTGTCAGTCGTATTGACGTATCGTCAGCTTGAGGATGTGTTCCCCGAGGCCGGCTCCCGGCCCTTGCCGGGCGGTCCGGCGAAGGCCTGCGCGATCGGCAGCCAGGCGAGCGCGGTCGGGCCCGAGGCCGTCACGGCCAAGTCGTCCCGGTGCCGGCGCTGGGTGACCAGCAGGCAGAAGTCCAGGGCCGGCCCGGTGATCCGGTCCGCCGCCTCCTCGGGCCCCCAGGCCCACGACTCCCCGTCCGGGCCGGTCAGCTCGACCCGCACCGGCTCCGGCGGCACGGGCAGGCCGTTCTGCACGAAGGCGAAGCCCATGGTCCGGACGCCGAGGTGGGCCACCTGGCGCAGCCGCGCGGTCGGCACCCGGGTCACCCCGAGGGCGTCGGCCACGTCCTGGCCGTGCGCCCAGGTCTCCATCAGCCGGGCGGTGGCCATCGAGGCCGGCTTCATCGGCGGCCCGAACCACGGCAGCCGGACGTCGCCCGGCGCGGAGGCCAGCACCGCCAGCACCTCCTCGCGGCCGGCCCGCCAGCGGGCGAGGAGCCCGGAGGGCGGCCCGGCCGCCCCGATCGCCGCGCCCTCGCCGACCGGGTCGGTGCCCGGGACGAAGGCCCGCTCGACCGCGCCGAAGAAGCCTTCCGGGTCGCAGGCCGAGAGCACCGTCCAGTCGTCGGTCCAGGCCAGGTGGGCGATCTGATGGGCGATCGTCCACCCCTCGGCCGGGGTCGGGCGGGCCCAGCCGGCGGGGGAGAGCGTGGCCACCAGGGCGTCCAACTCGGCGTTCTCCGCGCGCAGATCGGCCAGCAGGCCCTCCGGGCTCGTCATGATCGTCTCCCCTTCGTCTCGGGCCGGTCGACCGCCCGGCCCGGCGGCGTCCGCGGGCCGGGGTCCGCGTCCCTGCGGCACAGGCTACGGCCGCAGACTACGGCGGGAGGCCGACGGGGGCCAGGGGCGACCGGGACCGACCGGAGCGGATCAGGGCTGACCGGTGCCGACCGGTGCCGATCGCCGGCGCCGGGCCTGCCCGGTCCCGTGCCCTGCCCTGCCCCGTGCCCGGCCCGGTGCCGTCCCCGTGCCCGGCCCCGCCGGCCGTGCGGAACAGGCCGCGCACAGGTCTCGCCAGCCGTCCCGGCGCGTGTGAGAATCGCGCGATGACAAGGGCTGCGGACACCCCCGCCCGGGCGGCCGACGGCCTCGACGCCCGGGCCGCGGAGCTGGTCAGGTCCGCCGTGCTGGCGGATCTCGCCCGGCGGGTGGTGGCGGACTGCGGCGTGGACGTCGGCCTGGTCGGCGTCCCCGACCGGCCCGGCCCCCGGCCCGGGGACGGCACTGCGCCGGGTGCGGCAGCCGCGGCCCCTCCGGCGGCTCCGGAGCCGGGCGGCGGCCCGGCCGGGATGGTGCTGCGGCACTGGTCCGGCACCCGGGCCGGCCTGCTGCACGACCTGGTCGTCCCCAGCGGCACCGGCCTGGGCGGCCGGGCGCTGGCCGAACGCGCCCCCACCTGGGTGCCCGACTACCGGGCCGCCACCACCATCTCGCACGAGCACGACGCCGCCGTCGACGCCGAGGACCTGTACGCGATGCTGACGGTGCCGCTGCTCCACGACGGCGCGGTGCACGGCGTGGTGTACGCGGCGCTGCGCGCCGTCGTCCCGTTCGGGGACGTGCGGATCGGGGCGGTCGCCGACCTCGCCGCCACCGCCACCCGCGCGCTGGCCGGCGCCGCGGCCTGGGCCGGGCCGTCCGGCCGGCCCCCCGCCCCTCGCCCGCGTCCGCGCTCCGGCGGCCCGGCGCCGCACCGGCCGCCGGCCGGGCGCCCGGCGGACGGCCAGCCGGCAGGCGGCGGACGGCCGCCCGCCGGGCTGACCCCGCGCGAGCACGAGGTGCTCCGCTGGGCGGCGACCGGCCGGACCAATCCGGAGATCGCCGCCGAGCTGGGGCTGACCTGCAACACCGTCACGGGCTACCTGAAGAGCGCGATGCACAAGCTGGGCGTCCGCAACCGGGTCGAACTCGCCCTGACAGCGCGGGAGTCCGGCCTGCTCGGCTGAGGCTGCCGCGCCCCCGGCCGCGCCCCCGGCCGCGACGGCCGGCACCGGGGCCAGTTGGCGCCGGGGTCAGTTGACTCCCCGCTCGCGCCCCTCCCAGTAGGGCTCGCGCAGGCGGAACTTCTGCAGCTTGCCGGTGGTCGTCCGGGCCAGCTCCTGCCGGAACTCCACCGAGGTGGGCGACTTGTAGCCGGCCAGCCGCTGCTTGCAGTGCGCGATGAGCTCCGCCTCGTCGGCGCTCCCGCCCGGCTTGAGCACCACCAGGGCCTTGACCGTCTCGCCCCACTTCTCGTCCGGCACACCGATCACGGCGACCTCGGCGACGGCCGGGTGGTCGTAGAGGCAGTCCTCCACCTCGATCGAGGAGACGTTCTCCCCGCCGGTGATGATGACGTCCTTCTTGCGGTCGGAGATGGTGAGGTAGCCGTCCGCCATGGTGCCGCCGTCGCCGGTGTGGAACCAGCCGCCCTTCAGCGCCTCGGCGCTCTCCTGCGGCTGCTCCCAGTAGCCCTCCAGGACCTGGTTCGAGCGGATCAGGACCTCGCCCTGGGCATCCACCCGCACCTGGCTGCCGAGCGCCGGGGCGCCGGCCTGGACCAGCTTCTCGGCCCGTTCGGCGGCGGGGAGGTCGTCCCACTCGGCCCGGCCCCGGTTGACCGTGGCCAGCGGCGAGGTCTCGGTGAGTCCGTAGATCTGCATGAACTCCCAGCCGAGTTCGGACTCGATGCGCTGCACCACCGAGGTCGGCGGCGGCGCGCCCGCCACGATGATCCGCACCCGGTCACGGCCGGGCACCGGGCCGTCCCATTCGGCGGCGGCCTCCAGCACCATGGCGATCACGGCGGGAGCGCCGCACAGGAAGGTGACCCCGTGCCGCTCCACCCGGCGCAGGATCTCCGCGCCGTCCACCTTGCGCAGCACGATGTGCTGCGCGCCCAGCCCGGTCAGCGCGAACGGCAGGCCCCAGCCGTTCGCGTGGAACATCGGCAGGGTGTGCAGGTAGACGTCGCGGTCACTGGCGCCGAAATGCAGGCCCATCAGCACGGAGTTGAGCCAGATGTTGCGGTGGGTGAGCTGAACGCCCTTGGGCCGGGCGGTGGTTCCGCTGGTGTAGTTGATGGTGGCGGTGTCCGACTCGGCGATCTCGTACCGCTTCGGCGCGCTGTCGAAGTCGTACAGCAGGGCGTCGCTCTCCGCCCCGATCACGAAGGTGTGCCGGGCCTTCACGCCCGCCAGCGGTTCAGCCAGTTCGGGGTCGACGAGCAGGACGGAGGCGCGGCTCTGCTCGACGATGTAGGAGACCTCGTCCGCGCGGAGCCGGAAGTTGACCGGGACCAGCACCCGGCCGTGGCCGCTGACACCGAACATCGAGGTCATCAGGCGCGCCGAGTTGTGCGAGACGATCGCGACCCGCTCGCCGGGGCCGACGCCCAGGCGGTCGAGTCCGGCGGCCTGCGCGCGGGCGAGCTCGGCGACTCTGCGGTAGCTGAGCTCGCCCCAGGACGAGGCCGGTTGCAGCGGCTCGTCGACGATCCCGACCCGGTCGCCGTAGACCAGCTCGGCCCGGTCGAGGAAGTCCATCACGGAGAGTGGAGTCTGCATACCTTTCACTCTGCTACCGGCCGTGCCCGCTGCACACCCCCGAACGGGGGTGTCGTCACCCGGACGGTCGCACCGCCGCCGCGCCGGTCACCGCTGCTGCGTCCGCTGCCCTGCCGCGCCGGCCCCCCGCCGCCGCGTCCACTGCCGCGTCCGCCCCGGCCTGCTCCGGCGCGAGGCTTCGGGCGAGGCCCGCTCCGGCGCCCTCCAGGGCCGCCGCCAGCCGGTCGCGGACCTCGCTCTGGGCGGCGATCCGCCCTTCGAGGACGGCCAGCCGCTCGCGGGCGATCCGCAGGGCCTCGGCGGACGGCGGGCCGGCCGTCACGTCACCGTCCAGGCAGGGCAGGAAGGTCCGGACGTCCTCCAGGGTGAGCCCGGCGGCGAGCAGGCGCCGGATGTTGCCGACCCGGACGGCGGCCCGCTCCCCGTACACCCGGTAGCCGTTGTGGGCCCGCTCCGAGCTGATCAGCCCGGCCTGCTCGTAGTGGCGCAGGGCGCGCGCCGAGGCGCCGGTGGCCAGCGCCAGTTCGCCGATCTGCACGGGCCCGCACCCCTCCTTCGTCAGGCCACGACGGCTCCGCCGTCCACCGGAAAGACTACTCCGGTGACGAACGATGCCTGTGCGGAAGAGAGTTGGGTGATCGCCCAGGCCACCTCGGCGGGCCGGCCGACCCGGCCGAGCGGGGTGTGGGCGAGTTGCCGGCGCCGGAGCGCCGCCTGCTGCTCCGGGCTGAAGCCGGAGTGGTCCGCGATGGGCGTGGCGACCGCCCCCGGCGCCACCGCGACCACCCGGACGCCGCGCGGCGCCAGCTCCACCGCCCAACTGCGGGTGAGCAGTTCGAGGGCCGACTTGGTGGCCGGGTACACCGCGTTGCCGGGCCAGCCGCGTTGGCCGACCGAGGTGGTGACGTTCACCACCACCCCGGCCGCCGACGCGAGGGCGGGCAGCGCGGCCTGGGTGAGCAGGACGGGGGCGGTCAGGTTGGTGGCCACCTGCTCGTCGATCAACTCCCGGGTGTAGGTGCCGAGTCCGCCGCCACGGACGATGCCGGCGTTGTTCACCAGGATGTCGAGTCGCCCGAAGCGGTCCAGGGCGGCCCGGACGATCTCCTCGGGGGCGCCGGCGCCGGTGACGTCCGCCGGGAGCGGGCTGATGAGGTCCGGGGCCGCCCCGGCGGTCTCCGCCAGCGGGCCGGGCCGGCGGCCGACCGCCAGGACATGGACGCCCTGGGCGGCGAAGGCCCGAGCGGTGGCCCGGCCGATCCCGCTGCCCGCGCCGGTGACCACGGCCACGCGTGACGCGGGCGGGGCGGCCGGCCGGAGCGGGCCGGCGGGGGAGCGGGAGGGGTCGCGGAGCCGGTCGGCGGGCTGCGCGGACGGGGTCGTGGGCTGGTTGCCGGTCGTCATGGCGGCAGCTTGGAACCCTGCCGCCGGTGACAAGGTCAAGCCGCCCGCCCGCCCGCCCGCCCGCCCGCCCGCACCGCCCGCACCGCCCGCACCGGGCGGCCGCCGGGCCACGGCCGCCCGGGCGGGCCGGTTGCCGCCCAAGAGGATCACCGCCTTCCACTCGGTGAGCCGACCGCGAACATGCCCGGTCCGGCGCCGGCCGGCGGGCATTCTGGGGGCAACACCGACCTTGGAGGGTCCGATGACCGGGGAGCAGAACCCGAGCGAGAGCCTGTACGACGCCGTCGGCGGGCTGGAGGCGCTCCGGCGCCTGAGCAACACCTTCTACGACGGCGTGCTGGCCGACCCGCTGCTCGCCCCCGTCTTCGCGGACTTCACCCGCACGCACATCCAGCACGTCGCCGTCTGGCTGGCCGAGATCTTCGGCGGGCCTGCCCGGTTCACCGCCGAACTCGGCGGCCATCAGGCGTTGCTGAGATCCCATCTGGGCCTGTCCATCACCGAGGGGCAGCGGGTCCGCTGGATGGAGCTGATGACCGTCGCGGTGCAGAAGGAGCTCCCGGACGACGAACTGCTGCGCCGCCGGGTGCTGGAGTACTTCGACTGGGGAACCAGGATCGCCCGGGACGTCTCGGCCGCACCGGTCGGCGAGGACCTGGGCGACCCCGGGCCCACGCCGCGCTGGGGCTGGGACGGCCTCCAGGGCGGGAGCTGAACGGCGATGACCACAGGGGGGATTGCCAGGCAGGTGGTACTCCGGGCGGCGGCCACCGCGGCCGGCCCGGCGCTGCTGCTCCGCAGGTGGACCACCGCGGACGCGGACGCGCTGGTCGAGGCGTACCGCGATCCCGTGCTCCGTGCCTGGACCAGGCTGGGGGTGCCGGACGCCGGGGCGGCCGTCCGCTGGGTGGAGGCCCAGCGGACGGGCTGGGAGGGCGGCGGACGGCTGAGCTTCGCCGTGGTGGAGGAGGAGCCGGGCGGCGGCCGGGTGGCGGGCAACGTGGTCCTCAAACGCCCCGAACCGGCGGGTCCGGCCGGCGAGGTGGGGTACTGGACGGCCGCGCACGCCCGCGGCCGGGGGGTCGCCCCGAGGGCCTTGCAGGTGCTGACCGACTGGGTGTTCGAGACCTTCGCCGGCCAGGGGCTGGAGTACCTGGAGCTGATGCACCAGGTGGACAACACCGCGTCCTGCCGGGTCGCCGAGAAGGCCGGCTACGGCTTCGAGCGGGTGCTGCCCGCGGTGCCGCCGTTCCCCAGGGACGGTCACCTGCACCTGCGCTGGGCCACCGGAGGTCCCGTCCCGGGGTGATCCCGGGGTGATCCCGGGAGGAGCCGGCCGGGGTCGGTGAAGGTCCCGGAAATTCGATGGGCAGCCGTGCCCGGCCGGGGGATAGTGGTGAACATGGCTTCCCTTGTGCGACACGTGACCTTCGACTGCGCCGACGCCTACCGGCTCGGCAGTTTCTGGGCGGAGGTGCTGGGTGCCTCGGTGCACGAGGACGACAAGCCCGGCGATCCCGAGGCCCTGGTGGCCTCCGAGGGCGCGGTGCTGCTCTTCGTCACCGTGCCCGACGTGAAGACGGTCAAGAACCGGGTCCATCTGGACATCCAGCCGCAGGACCGCACCCGTGACGAGGAGGTCGAGCGGCTGCTGGCCCTCGGCGCCGTCCTGGTGTCGGACCACCGGCGCGAGGACGGCCTGGGCTGGGCGACCCTGGCCGACCCCGAGGGCAACGAGTTCTGCGTCGAGTGCAGCGCGGCCGAGCGGGGCTGACCCCGGCCCGGCCCGTCGGAGCGTCACCGGCGCCGTTCAGGGCCGGTGCTGAGCCTCCGTCCGGTCCGGCGTCCGGCCGACGGCCGCCTGCCAGCTCCACGAAGTGAGCCGGGGGCGCCCGTCGAGTCCGGCCCGGCCGGTCGACCAGAGCAGGACCTGGACCGGGTCGCCCGCCGGCGCGCCCGGGAACAGGCGTGCCAGCACCGCCGCGCAGGGCGCGGCCGGCGGCAGCCACGGCAGGCCGAGGCCCCGGGTGATGTCGTAGGTGTGCAGGAGCACCTCCGCGACGCCCATCGCGGCGAACCCGGCCGGGTCGCAGGGCCCGTGGTGCCAGGCCAGGGTGCCGGGGGCGGCGGTCGCGAGGGCGGATCGCAGCAGCCCGCCGCAGGCGGCGACCACCTGGAGCACCTCGGCGGGTGTTGCCGTGGCGGGGACGGTGAGGTCGAACGGCAGGTAGCCGGTGTCCGGGCGGCCGGCCAGCTGCCCGGCGTACCCGAGCAGGTCGTGCGCCACGTGGACGGCGGTCTCCCGGCAGGTCCACTCCAGGGTGCCGGCCGGGGTGTGCCAGCGGGGCCCCGCCGTGTGCGGTCCGAGCACCGCCAGCAGCTCGGCCACCGCCCGGCCGACGTCCCGTTCGTCCATCGCGCGCATGCCCCGACCCTGACAGCCGGGCGGCCCCCGGCGCAACGGTGCGGCGGGGGCCGGGGCGGAGACCGGGGGTGACGCGCGCCCGGGCCTCAGCCGAGCTGGACGGAGCGCTTGGCCAGGCCCATCCAGAAGCCGTCGATCACGCTGCGCTGGGTGTCGAGGTCGGCCTCCCCGGCGCCCAGGGTCACGAAGAGCGGCGCGAAGTGCTCGGTGCGGGGGTGGGCGAGACGCCCGGCCGGGGCCTTGCGCTCGAAGTCGAGCAGCGCGTCGAGGTCCCGGGCCTCCAGGGCGCGCCGGCCCCAGTCGTCGAACTCGGCCATCACGGACGGCACCGTGCCGTCGGGGCTGATGGCGCGCAGGTTGTGGGTGAAGAAGCCGCTGCCGACGATCAGCACGCCCTCGTCGCGCAGCGGGGCGAGCCGGCGGCCGATCTCCAGCAGCCGCTGCGGGTCGAGCGTCGGCATCGAGACCTGGAGGACGGGGATGTCGGCCTCGGGGAACATCTCCACCAGCGGGACGTACGCGCCGTGGTCGAGGCCGCGGTCGGGGATGTCCTGGACCGGCGTGCCGGGGGCGCGCAGCAGTTTGCGCACGCTCTCGGCGAGTTCGGGCGCTCCCGGGGCGCCGTACTGCACCCGGTAGTAGTGCTCGGGGAAGCCCCAGAAGTCGTAGACCAGCGGCACGGTGGTGGTGGCGCCGAGGGCGAGCGGCGCCTCCTCCCAGTGGGCGGAGATCATCAGGATGGCCTTGGGGCGCGGCAGCCCGGCGGACCAGGCGGCGAGCTGCCCGGGCCAGACCGGGTCGTCGGCGAGCGGCGGCGCGCCGTGCGAGAGGTAGAGGGCTGGCATGCGCTCGGGGGCTGCGGTGCTCATCGGGGCCTTCCTCGGGTGGTTCCGCCGGTGGTTCGGGGTGCTTCGCCACAGGGTAGTTCAAATTTGAACCTCGACACGTCGAGAGTACACCTTGGTTCGAATTCGAACAACGGGAGTACGATTCCCCCATGGACGAACCGCGCTGGCTGGACCAGGACGAGATGGCCGCCTGGCGGGGCTTCGTGGCCGCCAGCAACCTCCTCAACCGGCGCCTGGAGCGGCAGCTCAAGGACGATTCAGGGCTCTCCCACACCCAGTACGAGATCCTGGTCCACCTCTCCGCCGCCCCCGAGGGCTCGCTGCGGATGACCGAGCTGGCGGACCGGCTGATCACCTCCAAGAGCGGGCTCACCTACCAGGTCACCCAGCTGGAGAAGGCCGGGCTGGTGAGCCGCCGCTCCTGCCCCAGCGACGTCCGCGGCATCTTCGCCGACCTCACCGAGCAGGGCCGGGAGGCCGTCCGCAACGCGGCGCCCGGCCATCTCGCGATGGTGCGCGAGCTGCTCATCGACGTCCTCAGCCGGGAGCAGCTCGCCGTCCTCGCCGACGGCCTCGGCGAGGTCAGCCGGCGCCTGCGGGCGGACGAGCGCGCCTGACCGTCCGGCCCGCTTCCCCCGCGCGGACGCCGCCGCGGACCCGGCCGGCCGGGGTGAGTACCACGCTGAGTACCCGGACTCAGGCCTGCCGGGCCTCGCCACCGCCACAATGGGCGGGCGGCGGCCGCCCCGGCCGCGCGGCACCCGATCCCGACCCCGAGGACCACCCATGCTGAGCGCCGTCGCCCGCGCCGTCGTCCCGGCCCTCGGCCGGTTCACCGTGACCACGGACGAGGCCGCGGTGCTGGCCCCCGGCAGCATCGTCGCGCCCAACCACTCCTCGCTGGTCGACCCGGGCGTCGTGCTCGCCGCCGTCCGCCGCCTCGGCGTCGAGCCGGTCGTGCTGGCCACGGCCGGGCTGTGGCGGATCCCGGTGCTGCGCGGCGCACTGGTCCGCGAGGGCCACATACCCGTGCACCGCGGCACCGAGCGGGCCGCGGAGGCACTGGAGGCCGCGGCCGCCGCGCTGGCCGCCGGCCGGGTGGTGGTGATCTACGCCGAGGGCCGGCTCCCGCGCCGGGTGGACGCCGCCGACAGCGCGCCCGGCCCGTTCCGCACCGGCCTGGCCCGGCTCGCCGCCGACGGCGCACCGGTCGTCCCGCTCGGGCAGGCCGGCGCCCGGCGGATCAGCTCCGGGTCCACGGCCAAGCAGGTCACGGGCCTGTTCACCGCGCCGCTGCGCCGCCCCGGCGTGCACGTCCACGTCGGGGCGCCGCTGGTGCTCGGCGGCGATGTCGAGGCCGCCACCGCCCGGGCCCACGCGGCCGTGACCGATGCCTGGCGGACGGCGGCCGGCCACCTGGCGGCCCGCCGGGGCTGACCGCCGACGGGCCGGCCGCCGAGCGCACCCGCCGCCGCGCACCCGCGCCGGCCCCGTCAGCTCTCCAGGACCGTGAACCCGATGCCGGCCGCGACCAGCCGCCCGGTCAGCGCCTCGCCCATCGCCACGGCCGTGGTGACCTGGCCGGCGGTGTCCGGGAGCCGGTCGAACGCCAGGCAGAGCGCCGCCTCCGCGAGCATCTTCGCCGTCTCGCCGTACCCCGGGTCGCCGCCCGAGACCTCGGTGACCACCCGACGCCCGCCGCCCTCGCCGAGGAAGACCACCCGGAACCAGGACTTCGCCCGCTTCTCGGCCGAGGGCCCCTCGCCCGGCCGCCGGCGGCCCAGCAGCCACTCCCGGACGGGCGGGATCTGGGCCAGCACCAGCAGCGCGCCCACCCCGCCCACCAGCCCGGCCGCGGCCGGAAGCCGGCGGACCGCCAGATGGTGGCCGTACCGGAAGTCCGGGCCGTAGCGCTCCAGTGCGCGGGCCGAGCGCAGCACGATCTGCGGGTCGATGGTGGGGGCGGGCAGGGCCCAGGCGCCGATCCTCCGCTCCCGCCGGGGCCGGCCGGGCAGGCCGCGCACCCGGCGGCCGGCCGGCCCGGGCTCCGCCCGGTGGCGAGCCTCGGCCGCCCGCGCGCCCGCGCGCAGCCGGGAGAGCACGGTGAGCGCCGAGTGGAAGGTGCCGCCGGAGAAGGTCGCGGAGGCGCTCACGAACCCCTGAACGGTGACCGGCACGCCCTCCGGCAGCTGCTCGACGGTGAACCGGACCCCGAGGTCGTACGGGACGGAGTCGAAGCCGCAGCAGTGCACCAGGCGGGCGCCGCTGGCCACCGCCGTGGCGTGGTGGCGCAGGTAGCTGCGGTCGACGAACTCCGGTTCGCCGCTGAGGTCCAGGTAGTCCGTGCCGGCCGCGGCGCAGGCGCCGACCAGCGGGTCGCCGTGCTGCAGGTACGGTCCCACCGTGCTGACCACCACCCGGGCCGCCTCGGCGACCTTCCGCAGCGCGGCCGGGTCGGAGGCGTCCGCCGTCAGCAGGTCCAGCCCGGCGAGCGCGGGATCGACGGCGGCCAGCCGGTCCCGGACGGCGGCCAGTTTCGCGGGGCTGCGCCCGGCCAGGGCCCAGCGGGTGCCGGCGGGCGCGTGCCGCGCGAGGTACTCGGCGGTGAGTTCGCCGGTGAACCCGGTGGCGCCGAACAGGACGATGTCGTAGCTGCGGCCGGTAGGCATGCCGGAACCTTACTCATGGGTAATCGGGGGCGTCCAGAGCCCGTACCGGGCGCCGTGCGCCCCGGTCAGCGCCCGGCCGGTGCGCAGAGCAGGGCGGCCCGCAGGTCCAGGCGGTCCTGGAGCCTGGCCAGGTTGCGGCCGGTCAGCTCCTCGATCCGGCGGATCCGGTAGTGCACGGTGTTGACGTGGATGTGCAGCGACTCGGCCGTCCGGGCCCAGGAGCCGTCGTGGTCCAGGAAGACCGTGAGGGTGCCGAGCAGGGAGACGGCGTTCTCCCGGTCGTGCGTGGCCAGCGGGGCGAGCAGCCGGGTGTGGAAGGCGGCCGTCACCTCGGGCGGTATCCCGCGCAGCAGGCCGGCCAGCGAGTCCAGTTCGGCCGTGCTGCCGACCGGCCCGGCGGCCCCGGCCAGCACGTACCGGGCCTGGACCAGGGCGGCGCGCAGCGGCCCGGCGGCCGCCGCCGACGCCGGGCCGACGCCGGCGCGCAGGCTGCGCCTGCCGGTCAGCCGGGCCTGCAGCGCGGGCCGGGCCCGGCGCAGCCGCTCCGCCACCCGGGCGGCGGGCGCGGCGACCAGGGCGGCGGTGCGGCCGGCCGGGTCGGTGCCGGCGGCGAACGGGACGCCCAGCGGGTGCAGCGCCTCGGCGAGGGCGTGCGCCGCCCAGTCGTCCGGCCCGCCGTCGATCCGGGCCGCCACGGTGACCAGTGGGCCCTCGGCGGGCAGACCGCAGGCGGCGAGGGCCTCGGCGAGGTCGGCCGGGCCGTCGCCCGCCAGCAGGCCCAGCAGCCGGCCGGCCGCCTGGCGCCGCGCGGCCGCTTCGGCGTGGGCGCGGGCGGCGAGCGGGGCGAGCAGGTCGGCGAGGCCGCGCAGCATCGGGGTGGCCGCCCCCTCGGCCGCGGGGCCGCCGTGCAGCAGCCAGCCGTCGAAGGGGGAGTTCTCCTGCGGGCCGACCGGCAGCGCGGTGCCGGTGCCAGGGTCGGAGACAGGATTGGTGCTGGTGCTGGTGCTGGTGCTGGTGCCGGTGGCCCGGCCGGCCGGCGGTGCTGCGGCGGCGGTCGGGGGCAGTTCGGCGATGACCCGCCCGCCGGTGGTGCTGACCGAGCACTCGGGCACGCCGAGCCGGCTGACCGCGTGCGCCAGCACCTCGGCGGCCCGCGCGCCGGAGTCGATCAGGCCGGCCAGCTCCCGGCGGGCTGCCTCGGGGATCGCGGCCGCGTCCTGCACACCCGCCTGCAGCCCGCCCCAGAGCCGCAGGTAGACCCGGTCGGTCACGGCACGGAAGCTGGTGCCGGCCGGGACGGCGAGCAGCGGGATGCCGTGGGTGCGGCAGGCCTCGGCGAGGCCCGCGGGCACCGCGCCGTGGGTGCCCTCGCCGGCCATCAGGGCGGCGACCCGGGCGCTGCGCAGGGCGGTGGCGAAGCGCAGCGCCGCCGAGCCGTCCTCCGGCTGCCACCAGACCAGGCCGGTCAGGACCAGCTCGCCGGGCTGCAGGTACCGGGCCGGGTCCTGGAGGTCGGTGGAGGTCACGCCGGTGATCTGGCGGGCCAGGAGTTGGGGCGTGCCCCAGGCCAGCCGGATGTCCAGGTCGTCCAGGTGCAGCAGGTCTCCGACGATCATGCTCTTCGCTCCTTGTGCTCCGCGCCGGACTCCACCTTGCAAGTGCAAGCGCGAAGTGCGCACAAGCATCGTAAATGCAAGGCTGAGAAGCGGAATCCGCCTTGGTCGATCCTCCAGGCGGGGCCCCCTCGGGCGGTGCTTGGAACCAGTCGCCCGTCCCATTGCGCTCCTGCTCCGCTCGCCGGAGCGGCCGGGGTGCCGAGTGGCGGCCTGCCGGGCGTGAAGGGCGGCCGGCCTGGTCCGGTCCCCGTCCGACACCTAACCGCATCTGCGAGGATGAAGAAGTCGTATGCCTTGTCTTTGCGGCTGGTGGAATCATTCCACGGCCGCATCTGCGAATGAGCGGCGTCCTGCTCGGGTACCACCCTCCAGGGCCGCACCCCGCGGGCCGGGAGGAGCATGCCGTATGAGACACCCCGCCACCGTCCGGCTGCACGGCCACCTGGACCGGCCCGCCGAGCTGACGGTCGGCCAGCTCCGCGACCTCCCCTCGCACCGGGTCGAGGTCACCTTCGACTGCCGAACGGAGGGCGAGCAGCGCCACGGGTACGAGGGGCCCACGCTCTGGGACGTGCTGTGCGCCGCCGGGCCCAGGGTCGATCTCGCCGCGCGCAAGCCCCGGTTGAAGTTCCTGCTGGCGGTGACCGGTTCGGACGGCCACCGCGCGGTGGTCTCCTGGGCCGAGATCGACCCCGACTTCGGTGGCCAGCGGATCCTGCTGGCCACCAGCATGGACGGCGCCCCGCTGGACGAGAGCGGCCCGCAGCTGGTCGTCCCCGCCGACCACTGCGGAGCGCGTTACGTCAGCGGCGTCACGGCCGTCTGGCTCGGACCGGTCCCCGGCCCGGAGCCGGCCGGGGCCGAAGCGGTCGGCGCCGAAGCGGTCGGCGCCGAAGGGGTCGCCTCGGGGCGCGTCCCCACCGGACCGCCCGCCGCGGAGCCGGCCGGGGCCGCCCGCCGCTGAGGCCGGTCGCGGCCGGCCCCGGGGTGCTCGCCGTGCGGTCAGGCCCCGGGGCGGTCACCGTCCGGCAGCAGCGGGACGAAGGAGTCCCAGCGGGCGATCTCGCAGCCGTCGCGGCGGGAGAAGCGGGCGTCCACCGGCCGGCCGGCCCAGTGGCCGGTGACCCGCGCGTTGACCGGCCCGCCGTACTGCAGGGTGCAGACGGCGTCCGGCGGGACGGGCGCGAAGAGGTCCCGTCCCCAGACGGTGAGCGTGTCGAGCCGGTCGCAGGCGGCCTGCGCGGCCGGGTGGTCCCCGCCGGCCGGGTGGCAGAGGAGCTCGTGGGTACCGCGGGAGGCGGGCCCGTCGCCGTCGGAGACCGTGACGGTGAGCCGGTCCCCGGTCACGCCGTCGGGGAGCGGGCCCGGCTGGGCCGTGACGGCGTGGGCGATGGTGCTGAAGGTGGCGGCGAACACCGCGGCGGTCGCCGCCGCGCGCCACCGGAGGGAGCTGATCATGCGTCAACAGCTACCGCGTACGGCCTGGCCGCCCCGGCATCTCACCCGGACGAGGGCGTGGCGCGGTGCCGCCCTGTTCCGCGGACTGCCGGCCCTCGCTCAGGGCCGTCCCCGCCCGTCCCCGTCCCCGTCCCCGGCCGCGCCGGACGCCGCCGAGCGCCCGGGCAGGGCCCGGACGCTCGACGCGGTGACGTCGCCCCTGACGGGCGGCCGGGTGTCAGGCGGTGGCGAGCGAGACCTCGGTCGACTTGATCAGCGCGACCACCGGGGTGCCCGCCGCGAGGCCCAGGTCCGACACCGCGTCGGCGGTGATCGCCGCGGTCAGCTCGCCGCCGTCCACGGCCACCTTCACGCCGGCCATCGCGCCGCCGGTCGCCACCTCGACGACGGTGCCCGGGATCTGGTTGCGGATGCTCAGCCCGGTCACCGGCCCGGTGGCCAGCGACACCTCGGTGGACTTCACCAGGGTGCGGACCCGGCTGCCCTCGGCGAGGCCGAGGTCCTTCACGGAGTCCAGCGTGATGGCGGCCGTGACCTCCTGGCCGGAGCCCAGCCGCACCTTGACGGTGGCCATCACCTCACCGGCGGCGATCGCGGTGACGGTGCCGGGAAGCTGGTTACGGATGCTCAGGCTCATCGGGGATGCCTCGTTCTCGATCAGGGAATCGGATGACTTCCGATCGTGCCGTTCCCACCCTAACGGCTGGGAATGCGCAGGTCAGAACGGGTTCTGACGGACTGTCGCAGCTGCGGGCCGAACCGGCGCGGCAGGCTCTCAGCTGCCATCCCGCGCCGGGCGGTCCACCCGGTCGCGGTCCGGCCCGGCCCGTCCCGCCGGGCGTGTCGCGCACCACGGACCGGACCGGGCGACCGGAGCGGACCAGGGGCGGACCGGACCGCAACCGGGCCTGGCCGGCGCCGGACCCGGCCGTCCGTGCCTCAGCCGATCACGGCGGCCCGGACGCAGAGCACGTCCGGCAGGTGGGAGACCAGCAGGCGCCAGCTCGCGCCCTCGTCCGCGCTGGCGTGCACCTCACCGTTGCGGTTGCCGAAGTAGAGGCCGGCCGGGTCCGCGTCGTCGGTGCGCAGTGCGTCGCGCAGGACGACGCCGTAGTGGTCCTCGCCGGGCAGGCCCGCGGCCAGCGGCTGCCAGCTGTCGCCGGCGTCCTCGGTGCGGAAGACCCGGCAGCGGCGGCCGGGCGGGATCCGGCTGCCGGCGCCCTCCAGCGGGAAGACGTACGCGGTGCCGGTCCGCCGCGGGTGGGCGGCGATCGCGAAGCCGAAGTCGGCCGGCAGGCCGTCGGCGATGAACCGCCAGCTCTCCCCGGCGTCGTCGCTGCGGTAGACCCCGCCGTGGTTCTGCAGGTAGAGGCGGTCCCGGTCGACCGGGTCGGTGGCGATCTTGTGCACGCACTGCCCGAACTCCGGGAACTGGCTCTCCTCCGGCAGGAACTCCGCCCGCAGGCCCTGGTTGGAGGGCTGCCAGCTCTGTCCGCCGTCCTTCGTCCGGTAGACGCCGCCGCTGGAGACCGCGACCAGCAGCTTCTGCGGGTCGCGCGGGTCGGTGATGATGGTGTGCAGGCCCTGTCCGCCGTAGCCGGCGCCCCACTCCGGCCGCTGCGGGTGCGTCCACAGGGACTCGACCATCGTGAAGCTCTCGCCGCCGTCCTCGGAGCGGAACAGGGCGGCCGGCTCGGTGCCCGCCCAGACCACGCCGGGCGCCTCCTCGCCGGCCGGCTGGAGCTGCCAGACCCGGGTGAGCGAGGCGCCGGTGTGCTCGGGGAACCTGATCGTGGGCCGCGGCGGCTCGAACCAGCTGGCGCCGAGGTCGTCCGAGCGCCAGACCGACGGCCCCCAGTGGCTGCTGTCGGCTCCCACCAGCAGGCGGACCCGGCCCCCGCGGCGGTCCACCGACACCGAGTAGATCGCGTTCATCGGGAAGTGCGGCCCGCTGAACTCCCAGTCCAGCCGGTCGCGACTGCGTCCGAGGAACAGGCCCTTCTCCGTCCCGACGGCCAGCAACACTTCGGTCATCACAACACACCACCTGGTCAGCGTCTCGGCCCCTGTGCCAGTGTCCCGCCGACCACCCGCGCGGTCACCGAGCCGCGCCGGTCGCACCGGTCCCGCCGTCCGCCCGTCCCCGCGACCCGAGCGGACCTGGCCGGTCCTGATCACTCCTGACCGGACCCGACCGGAACGGGACCGGGCCCGGGCCCCGCGCGTGCGGGTGCCCGGGCCCGGTGGGGTTCAGCCCCGGCAGTCCTCCAGCAGGCGCAGCCAGACCTCGCTCATCGTCGGGTACGAGGGGACCGCGTGCCACAGCCGGTCGACCGGTACCTCGCCGACCACCGCGACCGTCGCCGAGTGCAGCAGCTCGGCCACCCCGGGGCCGACGAAGGTCGCCCCGACCAGCACGCTCCTGTCCAGGTCGAGGACGACCCGGGCCCGGCCGCGGTAGTCGTCCGCGTACAGCGACGCCCCGGCGACCCGGCCCAGTTCGTGGTCCACCGCCTTCACCCGCAGGCCCGCCCGCCGCGCCTCCGCCAGGCTCAGGCCCACCGAGGCGGCCTCCGGCTCGGTGAAGACCACCTGCGGCGGGCCGGCCGTGTCGGCGGAGGCCACGTGCGCGCCCCAGCGCCCGGTGTCCAGCGGCTCGCCCTTGGCCAGCACGCCGATCGCGTTGCCGGCGATCCGCGCCTGGTACTTGCCCTGGTGGGTGAGCAGCGCCCGGTGGTTGACGTCGCCGGCCGCGTACAGCCAGCCGCCCTCGACGCCGCGCACGGCGCAGCTGTCGTCCACCTCCAGCCAGGAGCCGGGCTCCAGGCCGACCAGCTCCAGGCCGAGGTCGTCGGTGCGCGGCGCCCGGCCGGTCGCGTACAGCACCTCGTCGGCGGTCAGCCGCCCGCCGTCCGCCAGGACGACCGTCACCGGGCCGTCCGCCGCCGGGCGTTCCAGGGCGGCGACCGACGTGCCGGTGCGGACGTCCACCCCGGCCTCGCGGAGCCCGTCGGCGACCAGCTCGCCGGCGAAGGGCTCCATCCGCGGCAGCAGCCCGGCGCCGCGCACCAGCAGCACCACCTCGGCGCCGAGCGCCCGCCAGGCGGTCGCCATCTCCACGCCGACCACCCCGCCGCCGACCACCACCAGGCGGCCCGGCACCTTCGGCGAGGCGGTCGCCTCCCGGCTGGTCCACGGGCGGGCCTCGGCCAGGCCCGGTACGCCCTCGGGCAGCACGGCCCGGCTGCCGGTGCAGACCGCGACCGCGTGCCGGGCGGTGAGCCGGCGCTCGGCGCCGTCCGGGGCGGTCACCGTGACGGTGCGCTCGCCGGTCAGCCGGCCGTGGCCGCGGACCAGGTCGATGCCGGCGCCGTTCAGCCACTCCACCTGGCCGTCGTCGCGCCAGCGCGAGGTGAAGGAGTCCCGCCGGGCCAGCACGGCCGCGGCGTCCAGGGCGCCGTCGCCCACCGCCTCCCGGGAGCCGGCCACCGCCCGGGCGGCGGCCAGCGCGGCCACCGGGCGCAGCAGCGCCTTGCTGGGCATGCAGGCCCAGTACGAGCACTCGCCGCCGACCAGCTCGCTCTCGACGATCACCGTCCGCAGCCCGGCGGCCGTGGTGCGGTCCGCCAGGTTCTCCCCGGTCGGGCCGGCGCCCAGGACGATCACGTCGTACTGCTCGGACCGCTCGTCCATCAGTGCTCCTCGGTGGTGTCGATCGCGACGCCCGCCCGGAGGGCGAGGGTGACGGGGGTGCGCTCGCAGATGTCCAGCAGCCGGGCGCGCTGCGCCTGGTCCAGCTCGCCGCCGAGGGTCACCCGGCGGGAGATCCGGCCGTGCCGGCCGTCGGTCTCGTGGCCGAGCCGGACCTTGACGTCGGCGAGCGGCCGGCCCTTGCGCCCGGCGTACATCCGCAGGGTGATCGCGGTGCACGAGCCGAGGGCGGGGAGCAGCAGCGCGAACGGCTCCGGCCCGCTGTCCGACCCGCCCCGCCGGACGGGCTCGTCGGCCGTGAACCGGTGCGCCCCCGAGCGGACGTCCACGTGGAACGGGTCGCCGTCGGCGCTGCCGGTCACCACGGCGGTGGTGACCTTGCGGAAGGCCGGCGGGGGCTGTTCCGGGCCCCCGGCGAGGTCCTCGGCCGGGCTCTCCGTCGGTCTCTCGGTGGGGATCTGGCTCTGGGTCATGACGGGGGCAGCCTCGCTCTCTCGGTCGGCGTCCGGGCCGGACGGGTCACCGGTTCGCGGCCCATCCTCCGTCGCGGGCGGTCGTCCGCGCAGGTGAACACGCTGACCCGGCCGTCCCGGGGCGCCAGGTCGCGTGGTCGTCCCGCCGGGTCCGCCCAGAAGTGGATCAAGGTTGAGGGGATCGTGTGCGGCGGTTCCGGCGTACCGCCGCAGGGCCGTATCGCCGGACGCCGGGAGCCTAGTCGCGCCGGCCGGGGCGCAGCTCGGCGAACAGCCCCCGCACGCGGGTGCCGTCCGGCAGTTGCCAGGAGCCGGCGACGTGGCCCGTCGCACCCGGCGGCGGGAGCGGCGCGCCGGCCGGCGCGGGACGCAGGACGCGGTGCAGCCGAAGGGTCGCCCCGTGCGGTGCGGGCAGGTCGGTGCCCGCCGGGTGGTCGGTGGCGGTGCCGGCGGTGAAGTCCGGGTGGGCGAGTGCGCCGTCGGTGCGGTTGCAGGAGCGGGTGACGTCCCGGTCGGGGACGTCGCTGGTGTTCTGGTCCTGGGCCTGCACCCGGCCCTCGACCAGAGCCAGCAGCTGGGCCACCAGTACCGGGTCCTGGCAGCCGTCGTAGGCCCAGCGCCGCCCCAGCACCCCGTGCTCCATGGTGCCGACCAGGGCGTGCTCCGCCCCGTCGAGCGGGGCGCCGCGGTAGGTGAGCGGCACCAGGTAGCCGGCCGGGCGGGCGCCGGAGCCGTCGGTGACCACCAGGAACTCGATCCCCACCGCGCCGGCCGGGTCGTCCAGCCGGAATCCGCCGGCCTTGGCCAGCTCCGGTCCGCCCGCGTCGCCGAGGTACCACGGCCGGGTGGGCAGCCAGGCGGTGAGCAGTTCCAGTTTGGTCGGCTTGAGGTCGGTGCGGTGGATGACGGCCATGCCGGGTCTCTCTTCCGTCGGACGGGTGCGGCCCGCACATCCTCCCAGCCGCCGGCGCGGCCGGGGCCGCCCCGGCCGGGGGCGCGGGGCGGGCGGCCGGGGCTCAGTGCACGGCCGGGGCCAGCTCGTCGCTGCCGGGGCTGCCGAGCGGTACACCCGCCCGCATCAGCCGCTGGGGGCGGCGGAGCAGCAGGTAGCCGAGGCCGGCCAGCACCACCAGGCCGACGCCGAGCAGGGCCGCCCAGACCTGGTACCAGGGGGCGCCGGGCGGGGCCAGGACGGTGCGCGGCCAGCAGATGTTGACGACTTCGAGGCCCGTCCACAGCACGGCCAGCGCGTTCAGCAGGGTGCCGGCCCGGCCGTACGAGACCTCGCCGGCCGGGGTCCAGGTGCCGCGCAGGCGGGCGATCAGGGCCGCCAGGCAGAGCAGGAAGAACGGGGCGAAGGTCGCGGCGGTGCCGAAGGTGATCAGGCTGCCGATCGCGGTGGACTCCAGGCCCAGCGGCAGCGCGGCGCTGCTCACCAGGGTCGCCGCGACCAGGCCGCCGATCGGAGCCTTGTGCCGGTTGACCTTGCGGACCTGCGCCGAGAACGGGAAGACGCCGTCCCGGGCCAGCGAGTAGAGGCCGCGGGCGGCGCCGCCCTGGGAGGCCATCAGGCAGGCGGTGAAGGAGACCAGGACGACCACCACGAAGGGCTTGGCCGCCCAGTCGCCGAAGCCGGTGACCACGGCGGTGGTCACCGGGTCGAGGTCGGCGCCGGCCACCACGGCGGCCGGGTCGGGGTGGGCGAGCGCGACCGACACGGCGTTGAGGACGACCACCAGGCCGACGCTGAGCAGGGCCCACCACATCGCCCGGGGCACCTGCCGGCCCGCGTCGCGGGTCTCCTCGGCGGTCGAGACGCAGGCGTCGAAGCCGATGAACGCCCAGCCGCCGACCGCGATCACGGCCAGGAAGGCCGCGCCGGTGGAGACCCCGGCGGTGGCGGGCGCGTCCAGGGTGTCGGTGAGCAGCGCGAAGCCGTGCTCCCGGCAGAACAGCAGCAGGGCCAGGCCCACCACCACGGAGGCCAGGGCCTCGGCGGCGATGCCGAGCGAGACGAAGCGGCGCAGCAGGTTGATGCCGTAGGCGTTCACCAGGGTGCAGAGCAGCATGAACCCGGCTGCGACGAGCACGAGTTGGGCCGGTGAGGGGGTGCGGCCGAAGAGTGCGAAGAACCAGGGGGAGGCGAGGTAGGCGACCGTGGTGTTGGCGAACATGATGGCGAACTGCCAGAGCCAGCCGGTCATCCAGGCGAAGGAGGGTCCGGCGAGCCGCCGGCTCCACTGGTACGCGCCGCCGGCCAGTGGCCACTGCGAGGCCAGTTCGGAGTAGACGCAGACCACCAGGACCTGGCCGAGCAGGCAGAGCGGCAGGGCCCAGACCCAGGCACCGCCGGCCACGCTCATCCCGACCTGGCTGACGGCGTAGAGGCCGACCACGGGGGAGACGACGGCGAAGCCCATCGAGATGTTGCCGAGGACGCCGAGGCTGCGGCGCAGCTCCTGGCGGTAGCCGAGGGCCGCCAGCCGGTCGCTGTCGGAGGGGGCCGGGGTTCTTGGGGGGCTCTCGGTCATGGCTCGTCCACCTTGCCGTCGTCGAAAACTAACTTTGTTAGTTCCGGACCGTAGCCGCTGCACCCGGGGGAGCGGAAGAGACCGACACCAGGCTGTAATAACGTGTGCCGGGTCGGCACAGACGTGAAGGGGGAGGGCCGTGGGCAGACCGAGCAGAGCGCTGCTGAGCAGGGAGATCATCGCCCGGGCCGCGCTCGACGTGGTCGACGGGCACGGCCCGGACGGCCTCACCATGCGGGCCCTCGCCGACCGCCTGGGCGTCAAGGCGGCCTCCCTCTACAACCACGTGGCCGGCAAGGACGAGCTGCTCGACGCGCTCGCCGACCTCGTCAACGCCGAGATCGACCTCACCCCGCTGGCCGGCCTCACCGCCGCCGACTGGCGGCCCGGCCTGGCCGCCTACATCCGGGGCTACCGCGCGGTCTTCCTGCGCCACCCCCACACCATCGCGCTGCTCGCCCGCCGCCGGGTCGAGGCCGAACGGCAGCTGCTCGGCTACGAGACCCTGCTCGCCGGTCTCGGCCGGACCGGACTCGCCCCCGCCGACGCCGCCGAGGCCGCCGCCGCCATCGACTACCTCGTGCTCGGCTCGGCCCTGGAGACCTTCACCGCCGGCTTCACCCGCGCCCCGGCCGACTACCGCCCCCGCCACCCGGCGCTGGCGGAGGCCCTGGAGGCGTCCGCACTGCGCGGCGGCGGCCCCGGCGGGCTGGACGACCGCGGCTTCGAACTCGCCCTGCGGCTGCTGCTGGACGGGCTCGCCGCCCGCGGCTGACCCCGGCCGCCCCGGCCCGGGCCGCCGACCTGGCCCGGGCCGCCGACCGGGCCGGGGGTGCCGGAAACCTCGTTGCGGACCCCACCGGGGTCGGTGCGAGGATCACCGGATGAGCCATCACATCAGAGCCGTCCAGCAGGAGGACTGGCCCAAGGTCAAGGAACTGCGCCTGGCCGCCCTGCGGGACCCGGTCGCCCACCTCGCCTTCCTGGAGACGTACGAGCAGGCCCTCGCCCGGCCGGACGAGTTCTGGCAGGACCGCACCGACCGCGCCGCCGAGGGCCGGACCAGCCGGCAGTTCGTCGCCGAGCGGGCCGACGGGCGGTGGCTCGGCACGGTGACCGCACTGGTCGAACCGGCCGGCGAGAAGACCTTCTTCGAGGACGTCCCCGAGCAGTCGCAGACCCACGTCGTCGGCGTCTTCGTCCGGCCCGAGGCCCGCGGCACCGGAGTGGTGGACGAGCTCTTCCGGGCCGCGCTGGCATGGTCCTGGGAGCTCACCGAGCCCCGGGTCGAGCGGGTGCGGCTCTTCGTCCACGAGCAGAACGGCCGGGCCGAGGCGATGTACCTCCGGGCCGGCTTCACCCGGACCGGTGACTCTGTGCCCGCGCCCGGCGGGGCCCCGGCCAGGGACTACGAACTCGCCCTCGCCCGGAGCTGAGCCGCCGCCCGCGGCGGGCCGCCCGGCAGGAGCCGGCGGGCCGGCGCGACGAAGGGCCCGGGGTGACCGCACCCCGGGCCCTTCGCGTCCGGCGGCCGTACCGGCCGCGCCGGGTCAGACCGTCCCCGCCGACTCGGCGGCCTTGCGCTTCACCTCGTCCATGTCCAGCTCGCGGGCCTTGCCGATCAGGTCCTCGAAGACCGCCTCGGGGAGCGCCCCCGGCTGGGAGAAGACCAGCACGCCCTCGCGGATGATCGCCAGGGTCGGGATCGACTGGATCCCGAAGGCCGCCGCCAGCTCCTGCTGCGCCTCGGTGTCGACCTTGGCGAAGACCAGGTCGGTGTGCCGCTCGGCCGCCTTCTCGTAGACCGGCGCGAACTGCCGGCACGGGCCGCACCACGCCGCCCAGAAGTCGATGAAGACGAAGTCCTTACCCTCGGGGCCGGGGACGACCTCGTCGAAGTTCTCCTTGGTCAGCTCGACCGTGCTCATGTGCGAGTTCCTTCCTCGGGGCGGCGTCATCAGGCGTCCGCTGGCGTCAACCCGACCACCGTACGAGGTATTCCGTCCAGGGCCCCGCCACCGGCCCCACCACCGGCCGCACCCGGTGCGCGGGCGTGGTGCGCGAGCCCCGGGCCGGGACGGTGCGTGACCCCCCCGGCGGGCGTCGTGGGCCCCGCCCCCGCGGCCCGCCGAAAAAAATATCGCCGGACATTGAGCACCCCGGGCGCCCGGCCCGTACTGAAGGGTGTGGGCGCGGGGAAGGCGCCCCCGCCGCCGGGGATCCCCCGGTGGCGCTGTCCGGCATGTCCTTTGGGGGATACCACCATGCGCATCACCAGCCGAGCCGCACTGCTCACCGCCACCGCCGTCACCTCGCTGGCCCTGGTCACGGCCTGCGGCTCCAGCGGATCCGGCTACTCCGGGTCGACCGGCACGAGTGCCGCGCAGCCGCCCGCCGCCACCGCCCCCGCGAGCCCCGGCGGGGCGAGCGCGCCCGCCCAGGGCGGCGCCACCGCACTGCAGGCGGGCACCGACGCCAAACTCGGCGCGATCGTCACCGACGGCGCCGGCTTCACGCTGTACCGCTTCGACAAGGACACCGCGCAGCCGTCCGCCTCCAACTGCAACGGCTCCTGCGCCACCACCTGGCCGCCGGTCGCGGCCGGCGCCGACGTGAGCGTGAAGGGCATCGACAGCAAGCTGGTCGGCACCGTCACCCGCGCCGACGGCAGCAAGCAGCTCACCCTCGCCGGCTGGCCCGTGTACCGCTACGCGCCCGACACCAAGCCCGGTGACACCAAGGGCCAGGGCGTCGGCGGCACCTGGTTCGTCGTCACCCCGGACGGCAAGAAGGCGGGCGCCCCCGCGGGCCAGCCCGCCACCCCGGCGCAGCCCCCGGCCACCACCCCCGGCGGTTACGGCTACTGAACCCCCGGCCCGTGGAGGGCCGGGGCGGGCGGCCCCGGCCCGGGCCGTCGAAGGAGACCACGGCCACCACCGGCCCGACGGGCGGGCCGGTGCCGGCCACGGACGGACATCGTCGAGCGGAACGGCGAGTTCTCGACCCGGAGGTACGGGTGCGCAAGGATAGCGCTGTGACCGATCAGCATTCCCGTGACGCCGAACGCGGCGGCGGGCCGCCGTACGGCCCGGGGCCGGACGAGGTGCTGATGCGCACCCTCTACCAGGAGCACGCCGGGCCGCTGTTCGGCTTCGTGCTGCGCCTGGTCGCGGGGGACCGCCAACGGGCGGAGGACGTCGTGCAGGAGACGCTCGTCCGGGCCTGGCGCAACATCGACCGGCTGGACGCGGCCACCGGCTCGCTGCGCCCGTGGCTGGTGACGGTCGCCCGGCGGATCGTGATCGACAACCACCGCAGCAGCCTGGCCCGGCCGCGCGAGGTGGACCCGTCGCCGCTGGAACTCCTGCCCGCCGAGGACGAACTCGACAAGGCGTTGAGGCTGATGACGATCTCCGACGCGCTCGACGACCTGACCGAGGCCCACCGGGCGGTTATCGTCGAGACCTATCTGAAGGGCCGCACGGTCACCGAGGCGGCCGCCGAACTGGGCATCCCCGCGGGCACCGTGCGGTCCCGGATCTTCTACGCGCTGCGCTCGCTCAAGCTCGCGCTCGAGGAACGAGGAGTGACATCGTGACGCCGCCCAGGGAAGACCACGTCGATGTCGGCGCGTACGTCCTCGGCGTACTCGACGCGGCGGACCGCGGCGCCTTCGAGAAGCACCTGGCCGGCTGCCCGCAGTGCGCCGAGCAGGTGGCCGAACTCGGTGCGCTGGAGCCGATGCTGGCCGAGTTCCTGGCCGCCGGCGGCGCGGACGCCGCCGACCCGGCCGACCCCGTGCCGCGCCCCGGGGACGACCTGCTGACCCGGCTGGTCGACGAGGTCACCGCCACCCGCCGGCGCGGTCGCCGGCGGCGGCTGGTGCTGGTCGCCGCGGCCGCCGTGCTGGTCGTCGGCGGGCCGGCGGTCACCGCCGCGGTCACCGCCGACCCGGGCGGCCACGCCCCGCAGGTGGTCGCCCAGCAGCAGTTCAGCGCCACCGACGCGACCACCGGCGCGCAGGCCACCGTCGGCGTCGAGGGCAAGAAGTGGGGCAGCCAGATCAGCCTGCAACTCTCCCACGTCCAGGGGCCGTTGAGCTGTGACCTGGTCGCCGTCTCGCGGGCCGGGGAGCGCCAGACCGTCACCACCTGGACCGTCCCGCCGGCCGGCTACGGCACCACCGGCTCCCCCGACGCCCTGCGCACCAGCGGCGGCGCCGGGCTCCAGCTCAAGGACATCGACCACTTCGAGGTACGCACCCTGGACGGCAACCAGGTCCTGGTCAGCGTGCCGGTCGCGGCCTGACCGGTGCCGGCCTGACCGGCGGACGCCCGGCCGCCGGGGCGCCCGGCGGCGGGGAGCGCCCGCCGGCACCGGGCCGGGCCCGCCCCGCCGCCCCGCCCGGTGACCGTGGCGGGGCCGCCGGTACGGTGGTGCCCATGCCTTCTTCCGTGCTCGCGCCTCCCGCCCGCTGAAGCGGGTCGGCCACAGCTGACGGCGCGCCGGGCTCCCAGACCCGACGCGCAGACCGGTCGCGCCCGCACACAGGAGACCACGACCACCTCCTGACGTCCGGAGAACGCACCCGTGTCCCGAACCGTCGCAGAACCCGTCCTGCCCACCGACGCCCGCCTGCCCGTGCGGCGCGGCCTCGCCTGCCTCGCCGCGGCCGGCGCCGCCTGGGGAACCACCGGGGCCGCCGTGGACATCGTCCACCGGTCCAGCGACCTCGGCCCGCTCGCCCTGTCCTTCTGGCGCTACGTCGGCGGCCTGGCGCTGCTGCTCGCCGCCCGAGCCCTGCGCCGTCCCCGGCGCACCACCGCCACCCCCGCCGCCTCGCCCGAGAGGCGACCGCTGCGCCGGCGACTGCCGCTGCTGGCGGGGACCGGCCTCGGGCTCGCCGTCCTCCAGACCGCCTACTTCGCGGCGGTGCAGGCGACCGGGCTGGCCGTCGCCACCATCGTGACCTTGGGCTCCGGCCCCGTCCTCATCGCCGTCGGCGGCCGCCTCCTGCTCGGGGAGCCGATCGGGCGCCGCGGCGCCGTCGCGGTGCTCGGCGCCCTGACCGGTCTGGCGGCGCTCGTGCTGGGGGACCAGGCCGGTACCGTCCGTCCGTCGGGGGTGTGGCTCTCGCTGCTGTCCGCCGCCGGCTACGCCGTGGCCACGCTCCTCGCCCGCTGGACCGGGCGCCACGGCACGGGCGAGGCCCCCTACGGCCTGACCGTGTGGTCCTTCGCGATCGGCGCGGCGCTGCTGCTGCCGTTCGCCCGGCACGAGGGACTCCTGCCGCACACCGGTCACCCGGTCCGGGTGCTGCTGCTGATGGCCTACGTCGCGGCCGTCACCACCGCGCTGGCCTACCCGCTGTACTTCGCCGGGGCGGCGGTGGTGCGGGCGGCGACCGCGGCGGTGGTGATGCTGATCGAGCCGGTCAGCGCCACGGTGCTCGCGGTGACGCTGCTCGGCGAGCGGCTCACGACCGCGACGGTCGCGGGCACGCTGCTGCTCCTGTCGGCGGTGGCGGGCCTGGCTCTCGCGGAGTCCCGCGGCACGGCACCCGCGCCCGGCCGGCCCGCCGGGCAGGGGCTCGCCCGACCCGCCGGACCCGCCCGACCTGCTTGACCTGCTTGACCTGTCCGACCCGCCCGGCGGGCCGGGCCCGACGGGCCGGCGCCGTGGACACCGCCACGGCGCCGGGCCGTCGTCCGGTCCGGCCGCCGCGCCCCGGCGGCGCCGTCGTCACCCGGCCCGGGGGTCGTGCGGCCGGCGGACCGTGACCGCCGGCCCTCGGACGCCGGGGCGGCCGACGCGCAACCGCAGCCGCTCCGGGCGCCCCTCGGCGGCGTGGGCGGAACCGGGAACGGGCAGCCCGCCGTCCGTCATGTGCTCGCGGCGCCAGATCTCCGGCCACTGGTACCGCTCCGGCGGATCCAGAGGGTGCCCGGCACCGCAGGAGCAGGACGCCAGCACCGTGCCGCAGCCCCGGCAGAGGTCGACGGACCCGTGCCCGGTCGGGTGCGACACCACCGGCCGCTCGTCCCCGCAGCGGTGGCAGCCCGGCAGCGGCCGCTCCTCCAGGACGGCGATCCGGCGGGCGACGTAGGCGGGCAGGGACATCGCGGGGTGGCAGCACACGTCCGTCTGGTAGCAGGCCTGGTCCAGCCGCACCAGCTGCCACGGCTCGTCCGGCCCCTGCCGCCGCCCGGCCCGCTTCTCGGCCCGCCGCCGCCGTACGTACCGGTCGGTCGCGGCCAGCCACAGCAACCGGGCCTCGTGCAGCTCCGCCACCGCCCGGACGAGCGATGCGGGGTCGGCCGAAAGGTCGCGCGGGATCCGGGCGCTGAGCGTCAGATGGTGGTAGGTCGGGCGGAACCGGTACGGGGCGAAGACGGTCAGACAGGCCCGCAGCGCGCTGTGCCGCCGGCGCGGCGGCAGGGTCTCGTCGAGGACGAGCGCGCGATGGGTCAGGAAGCCGGCCATCAGGGCGGCCCGGCGGTGGACGGTGCGGAGGTGGACGGTGCGGAGGTGGTGGCCGGCGCGGGCCCGGTCGTGATCATCGGCCGATTCTGCCGCCCGAGGGCCTCCGGACGCATCCGGGTTTCGGCGCCGGACCACCGCGCGAGGCCCGCCGCCTCCACCGGGAACAGGGGCCGGCGTCCGCCGGGCGAGCGGCCCCGCCGGATGCGGGCCGGGCGTGCTGCGCATCCGTCCGGGCTGCTCCTGTCCTACGCCCGGCGGGCCGCGATCCGGGCCACCACCCGGCCGCAGCGGCGGGCGAACATCCGCTGGGCGAGCGGGAGCAGCGGGCCGGCCGCGCGGGCGAACCCGCGGTCCGGGCGGCTGAAGGCGGTGACGGTGAACCAGACGGCCCGGTCGGGGCCCATCTCGACCAGGAAGGTCTCCTCGCCGCGGGCCAGGTGCCCGGCCCGGGTGCCGTAGGCGAAGCCGATCCGCTCCGGGGTGTCGACCGTCCACACCACCTCGCAGGGCGCGCCGACCCGCAGCGGGCCGAGGCCGAGGGCGCACTCGACGGCGGCGCCGACGGTGGCCCGGTCCGTGGCGGTGGTGATCAGGACGCCGGCCCCGCGGTGCATCCGCCAGCTGGTGATCGCGGCGCCGGCGGTCTCCAGGACGGCCCGGCCGTGGCCGATCAGGACGCGGTGGCGCAGGTGGCGGTAGCCGGCCGGGAGCGCGCCGGGCCGGGTGCTGGCCAGCCGCTCGGGGTAGCTGAGGGAGCTCGCGGACGGGCACGCTCCGGTGGTGGGGCCGGCGTTCACGGGCGGGTCTCCTTGAGGCGGCGCCAGGCGAGCAGCGAGCAGAGGGCGAAGCCGAGCGCGTTGCCGAGGCCGTGGGTGGCGGCCATCCAGGTCAGGGTGGGGTGCGGGAGTCCGGCGGCCTCCCCGAGGGCCCACCAGAGCGCGAGCAGCATGGTGAGGGCGAGGACCGCGGCCGAGACGGCGAGCAGCGCGCCGGTGACGCGGTCGGCGGTGCGCCCGCGCAGGTCGCGCCAGGTGATCAGGCCGACCGCCCACATGCCGGTGGTGAGGACGACCGCGCCGAGCAGCTCGGCCCAGTCGTCGACGAAGTAGCCGGCCAGCACGAGCAGGGTGCCGAGCGGCACGCTGAGTGCCGCGTACCGGGCGGCGGGCAGGCCGGGGGCGGCCCGGCAGACCAGCCCCGCGACCAGGGCGGCGGTGAAGCCGGCGTAGTGGAAGTGCGGGACGGTCAGGGCGAGGATGCCGAGGTCGAAGCCGAACAGCCGGTGGCCCGAGCGTTCGGCGACCAGGGCGAGCCCGGCCACGGCCGGGGTGGCCAGCGCGGTGAGGACGGCGACCTCCCCGGGCGCGGCCGAGCGGGTGCGGGCGAGCCGGCGCGGGGCCTGGAGGGCGAGCGCGGCGGTGGCGAGCGCGTAGAGCGCGGCGAGGGCGGTGGCGGCCGGGCCCCGGGGGAGCCAGAGCGCGACGGCGCCGGGGACGGCGGCGGCCGGCCAGCAGCGCCGCAGCACGGCCGTGCCCGGTCCGTCGATCAGGGTGAGGCCGACGGGGACGACGACCAGCATCCCGAGCATGACGAGGAGGTTCACCAGGGGGGTCACGGCCGGCTCCGGCGGGCCGGGGGCCGGTGGCCCGTGCTGCTGGGGGGCATGCTGTCACGACCTTGCTTGAACGTGTTCAAATCCTTCTGGCGCCGACCTTACGGGAGGAATTGAACGCGTTCAAGTCGTTGCCCAGGCCAGGCCGGCCCGGCTCTCGGCCGTCCCTCTGGAATTCGGCGGGCACCCGGCGCACCCTGGAAGTGGTATCCGCTGGAGGTGGTCCGTCATGCAGACTCTCGTGGGTTGGCACATCGAGATGGAGTTCCGCGAGGAAGGGGCGAGGACGGCCGCGGCCGCCCTGCTCAGGCTCGCCGACGGCTCGGAACTCCGGGCCCACGGCTTCACCAGCCGCCACCCCGCGGACTCGGAGCAACTGCGGGTCGGCGAGGAGATCGCGGCGGCGCGGGCGCTGAACGACCTGGCGTCCCAGCTGCTGACCAAGGCGCACGCCGAGATCCAGAGCGGCAGCACCGTCCCGACGCATCCGCTGATGTGACAGTGCCCGGCCCCGCGCCCGCCGCCCGGCCGCGGGCCGTACCGCCCGCCGCCGCGGTGCCTGCGGACTCCGTCGTACGGCCGCGGCCGCGAGGTGCGCGGGGGTGACCGGGTGGGAGGTGGTCCCATGGAACGAATCCCGCTGATCTGCCCGCGCTGCGGCCGCCCGCAACGCGTCGTGCCCGGCGGCGCCGGCCGGGTGGTCCGGGTGGTGCACTCGGACACCGGTCGTGAGGCCTGCGGACCGGACAAGGACGATTCCGCGCCCGATCCCCATGCCGGTCCCGATGGCGCCCCGGGGGACGGCCGGGCCGGCCCCGAGGGCTGACGCCGGCCGCCGGGGTCCGCCTCCACCGTCCGGCCGGGTCTGCGCGCCCGGACCGGGTGCCCGCTCCTGACGGGAGCCGACGGCTCCGTCTCCACCTTCCGGTGGGGGCGGAGCCGTTCTGCGTGTCCGGTCGGGTGTTCGGCCGGGTGTGTGGTCCGGTGGTGTGGGTGGCGGTGGGTGTGGTGTTGGTGGCGGTG
>NZ_BNBO01000053.1 GCF_014655955.1 Kitasatospora indigofera | reverse complement strand
CCCGCGGAGCGGGTCCCTACGAGCCTTCGGCCCTCCGTTCGCCACCGCCCTTCGGGCGGTGGGCGGACCCGCTCCGCGTGTCCGTGGCCTGACCTTCGGTCAGGCCGGCCCGCGCTTCGCGCGGGCCTGTCGGTCACTCCGCTTCGCTCCATTCCCTCCGGTGGCCACACTGGGATCACACGGTTGAACTGGATTTTTGGTTGATGTCACGACAGGCTGACTGGGAGTGGGGTGCCTGCCCCAATGCGCGTGCGGGTCGGCTTCACTCCCGCCAGATTGGTCTAGACCGTGGTCCAGGCCAATGTTTCACCTCCATGAGGGGTCGGGGTGCGCTACCTTGGGAGGGTGAGCAACGAGACCGAGTGTATCAACCTTGCATCGTCAGAAGATCCCGCCGTAGCGAGCCTGCGGACCCCACTTTTGGCGAATTCCCCAGAAATCTTGACATTCGACTGATAGCCTGCCGGGCAGCTGTCGTGAAGTGACTTGAATTTCCAGTCCGAAGCTTTCCGGTTGTCGGCTGGTGAATGTATCAGGATCGCACTGCCAGGGAATCCCGCGAGATGCCGTGTGCGGGGTCGTGAATTCGGGTGAGGGGAGAGAAGTTCCGTGAGTGTCGTAAAGCCGGGTCTGCTGGCCGTGGAAGCCACCAGGGGTGTCACGCTGCGGGGGCATCAGGAGGAGGCCCTGGCGGCCATCGTGCGGGGGCTGACGCTGCGTCCGGGGCAGGTGGCACCGAATGGTCTGCGAGTGACGGTGCAGATGGCCACCGGCACCGGCAAGAGCTATGTGGGGGCGGTGGCCGGGCAGCGCCTGGCGCCCCGCGGCGTGGTCCTGGTCGTGGTGCCCACCCTGAACCTGCTGCTGCAGATGATGGGCTCGTGGCGGGAGGCCGGCCGGGCCGGGGAGATGCACGCGGTGTGCTCCCTGATGCAGAAGGAGCTCCCGGCCGGGGTGCTGGCCTCCACCAGCGGGCTGATCGTCGGGGGCTGGATCGCCAAGGCGGCCAGGGGCCGGCGCCCGCTCACGCTGTTCGCTACCTACGCCTCGGTCGGCGCGGTGCGCGACGCCTACGCCTACTGGGCGAGGGAGAAGCAGGAGCTGCTGCCCGAGCTGGACCTGATGGTCTGCGACGAGGCGCACCGGTCCTCCGGCAGTGTCGAGAAGTCGTGGACGGTGGTGCACGACCAGGCGCAGATTCCGGCGGCCCGCAGGTGCTACATGACCGCCACCCCGCGTATCTGGGCGCCGCCGACGCGGATGCTCAAGGCCCGCGAAGGGGCCCATCAGCCGCTGCCGGAGGAGCTCGCGGTGTCCATGGACGACGTAGGTGTCTACGGGCCCCACGTGTTCTCCCTGGGCCTGGCCGAGTCGATCGAAAAATCCCTGTTGGCGCCGTTCGAGGTGGTGGTGCTGGAGCTGCGCGACCCGCTTGCCGACCGCGATGCCGCCGGCAGGCAGCCGGTGCCCTGGGGAGCCGGGGTCGGCGAGGCGCAGGACGGGAGCGCGGACGAGGTGCCGGCCGAGCACCTGGCCGCGATGCAGGCCGGCCTGCTCAAGGTGGCGGCGGAGCGCGGCCTGAAGCGCACCATCACCTTCCACAACCGCACCCTTGAGGCGCGGTATTTCAGCGAGACGCTGAACCAGACGGTGGAACGACTGCATTTCCAGAATCCGGAGAAGTATCCTGAGGAAATCTGGGCGCAGTGGCTCTCCGGCGAACACTCCGTGGATTTCCGCGAGGAGGTCATCGGCGAATTCGGACAGGACGAGGAAGACGACGGCCTGAGCTATCGGGTGATCTCGCAGTGCAAGATCATGGGCGAGGGAGTCGATATCCCGAATGCGGATTCGATCCTCCTTATGGGTCGTGGCAGCATGGTTGATATCGTCCAGGCCGTCGGTCGGGCCCTGCGGATGAAGCCCGGCGAGGGCAAGATGGCGAGCCTTGTCGTGCCCGTCTTTCTCAAGCCTGGGGAGAAGCCCGGGGACATTCTGGAGTCGGACAGCTATGGTGGGCTCGTCAAAATCCTGACAGCTTTGAGGTCGCATGACACCCGCATGGTCGAGGCCCTGGCGGTGCCGCAGAAGTCCGGGAAGCGGACCACCGGGCGCAATGCCGAGGCGGCCTTCGCCCCAGGTGAAGGCGGTGCTAGCGGCTCCGGTGGTACGAGTGGGGCGGGGGCGTTCACGCTGCCGGTGCGGTTCGAGAGCGACCCGGGTGACGACGTCCTCGCGTTGTTCATCGCCTCACGAGTGCTGACGAGCGAGACACAGCTGTGGCGTGAGGCGATCGGCCACGTACGGCACTGGTTCAAAGAAACCGGTGGTCTCGATGTTCCCTATTCGGCGTTGGTCGGAGAAAACCAGAACTTCCCTTTGGGTAAATGGCTGTCGGACCGGCGTGCGGAGAATGCGGCCGGGGAGCTGGCGTCATGGCGGGTGACGCAGCTCGACGGGTTCGGGATGATCTGGTCCGTCTCCGACGCCCGCTTCGAGGCCGGCCTCGACTGGGCGCGGGTCTGGGCGAAGGACCACGCCGGCTCCCTCGCGGCGCCTGCACGGGCCTCCGTCGGCGGCTACGCCATCGGCACCTGGCTCTCTGAACTCCGGGCGGCAGCGCAGGTGCCGGCCGGGGAGTCGGGGGCGCTCGCTGCGGAGCGGCGCCGCGCGTTGGAGGAGATCGACCCGTGGTGGTGCCCGGCGTGGCCGATCACCTGGCAGCGCACCTACGCCACCGCCCGGCAGTGGTGGCTGGAGTCCGACGGGCGGGTCGACTGGGCGCAGCTGCCCGCGGAGACGGTGTTCGAGGGTGAGCAGCTCGGCCGGTGGGTGCAGGCGCAGTGCGCTGGCTTCCCTGGTCTGGAGGAGGATCAGAAGGACCTCCTGGCCGCGATCGGCATCGAGGAGGACGCCGATCTGGTGGCCGCGAAGGCCGCCGCCGAGGCGAAGCCAACGATCTCCCGCGCCGACCGGTTCCAGCAGGGCCTGGCCGCCCTCGCCACCTTCGTGGAACGGGAGCGGCACCCTCGGGTGCCCCGCCCGCACAAGGAGCCGCTGGAGACCATGGAGGCCGGCCCCGGAGGTGAGGAGCAGGTGGTCGTGTCGCATTTCGCCCTGGGCACCTGGCTCAACAATCAGAAAGCCCGCCGGGCCAAGCTGTCGCCGGGCCAGCTCGCGCAGCTCGCCGAGCACGGCGTGGAGTGGGCGTAGTCGGAAGGGGTGCAAGGGCTTGTTCTAGGCCGAGCCGTCACTTCAAGGTGGCGGCTCCACTGTGTGTTGAAGCCTTGTAGCCGTCAAGCTCGACAAGTAGTGAGCCCTTCCAGCTGCTGCTCGCAGGGTGGAGCCGCATCCGCCGTTGACGGCCACCCGGACCAGCGGGATCGCGGTCGGGCGTGCCGGCTGCCGCCTCGGCTCCGTCACCCGATCGGTGGCCGCTCTGAAAGAACTCAGTGCCTCGACGGCCTCTATGGACGCAAGAGGAGAGGTACTACGTAGTGAGGTCGCTCTTCCCGGTGTACCGCTCGACAGGTCTCGGGGCGGCGACGGCGTTCAGGTGGTGGCGGCGGCTCCCGAAAATCCGTATCCGTGTGTCAGCCCCATGGTGGACCATGAGGGTTCGCATCCGTCGGCATGCCGCCGACCTCCGGGCGCGAGCGAGAGGAGCAGCGCGGTGGGAAATTCGGGCATAATCCTGGCTTTCTCGCAGATATCGTGCATAGGCTGCGGAATTAACCGCGTGCGATCCCTTGCCTGCCCGGACTGTGGCCGCCGACCGGAGCCGTGGGAGGTCGACCACCGTCGTCAAGCCCGCGTGAAGGCCGTACAGAATGCACTCCGCCTGCTGGACATTCCACCGGCGAGCGCGTCCCCGGGCGACGCGCCGTCGTCCGTTCCTTCCGGTGTCCTGCGTGAAGTCCCCGGCTGGCTCGACGATTTCCTCGCCGCGGCTCGGTGTGTAGCCAAGGGCAGCCCCGGCTGCGAAGACCTCCTCGCCGAGTCGGTGGTTTCGCTGACCCGGCTGCGCGACCACACTGCCGGCGCTATACGAAGACGCCCTCAGCTGGCCCAAGTCGACTTGGCATGCCAGGCCGTCGACAGCATGGAGCAGATACTGCGAACTCTCCTGGAAGCACTCAGCTCCCCTTCCCCCCTTGCCGCCCAAACCTGCGCCGTCGCGGCGCAGCGGCGACTGGACGTGCTCGCCGAGCTGACGGAGGAGGCCGCCTGGATGAGCCGGACGGCTCTCAAGTTCGACGGCGCGGAGTCCGTGGAGGATGTCGTTAATGTCCTCTTCGCGCAGGGTTTCGAGTTTTACGGCGCTTCGGATCTCTACGGCCTCAACGCTGCGGGCCTTGAGGAGCTGGAAGGCGTCCTCGGAGCGCGGGCTCCGGGAGCGTCAGGCTTGATGTTCGCCCTGCACGGCGTGTTCGCGCGCACGATGTTCGACCGCCGACGGTTCAATGATCTCGTCGGGCAAGCCCATGCACTCCTCACGGCCCATGCGGACGGCGTTCTCGCCCTCGTCGCCGACAGCGTGTTCGAGGATGATCTGAGGGCAGGCCTCCTGGAAGTGTTCGACAGCTGTACGCAGATCTCAATGGTCTTGCGGCAGTCACACATCCCGCGCCATGCCGGGCGGGCTCTCCTGGATGTCGCCGCGTCCCTGCTGGAGGGACCGGGCAGGGTGCTGGCGTCAATGATCATGCTCGCTTCGGGCCGCAAGTCCAGGCCCTACGCCAAGCTGCGCCATGACGACGCCACCGCCATCGTGCGGGCGGCGCAGCAGGACCCGGAGCTGGCGGATCTGTTCCAGGGGCTGGACTGCGACCTGCGCAATGCCCAGGCGCACGCGTCCGCGCGGTACGAGGACGACCGGTTGGTGATGGACCTACGGTCTACCTCCCGAGCCATTCCGTGGGACGAGGTCCTCGACGGCACTCTCCAGGCGCAGGAAGCTCTGCTGGCCTGGCAGGTCGCGCTGACGGCGATGCTGGCCGGGCACGGCATCAGCGGCTACGGGACCCTCGATCTGCACCAGCTCTGCGGCTTTGCCGGCCAGCGGCGCATGATCGCAATCCTGCTCGAAGGCATGGGCTGCCGCGACGTTCTGGTGACCCCCGGACCCTCTCACTGGCAGATCGACGCGGGAACGGCGGCCCGGAGCGGACCGATCTTCCTGGGTGGCCTCGTCACGGCCATGCTCCGGTTCCTGCCCGGCACCGCGGACACGCTGAGCCTCACCGTTCGGCTCCCCGACGGCCCCCATAGCCTGGGCGGGCCGCTCGAGCCGTGGCGCGACTTCACCAGCCACCCCAGCGACAGCAACGAGTACGTGACCGGCATGATCCGGGCCTCGCTGATGTGGACCCACAACGGCAAGCCGTACCTGCCCGGGGACGTCCTGCGCCGATGGGCCGCTCAACAGGCCTTGGAGGCCGCCGACCGGCCCCTGCCGGCCCGGGTCCGACGGATGCGCGAGCTGAAAGCCCTCGCCGCGGTAGCCGAGGACGCCCCGCTGCACGGCGCCCTCGCCGCAGCCATCCGTGCCGTCCGCCTCGGCCAGCCGGACAAGGCCGACCAGGTGTTTTTCGACAACTTGAAGACTTGGAGAAACACGCCGGTGCAGCTCGACCTGCGATGAGGCGGCCGCAGAGACGAAGCTGATGGTGGATCAGCTTTTGGTGCCCGGCGTTCTGGCCCGTCCTGCTCGCCGAACGCACGTTCTCCGACCCTGCTGCATCTTCCAGCCAAGAACGGACGGCTTCCAACTGGACCGGGGAAGCGCATTGCCCCAGTCTCGCTCCGGCCGCGACCTCACCGCGCCAACTTCCCCGCCGTCCCCCAGGCCCCTCACCCCCATGCCCGACGGCACCCGCCGGTCGCCGGCGAAACGTCGCCTTCAACGGCCGTCCAGAGGCATACAGCGGACCGCGGAGAGGCGGCGGTGAAGGTGCTCCAGCCGGGCTACGCTGCCGTGTGATCACTGTGCGCACCGCCACCCATCGCGATTACCCGGCGGCAGAGGACATCCTCGCCGAGGAGAAGCTCGGCGACGACGCCGGACTGCCGGTGTTCTGGCAGGCGGCCGTGGCCTGTTGCCCGAACACCGAAGAGGTCATCGGTGTCATCGAGTTCGATCTTGCGTACGACGTTGGTCACGAAGCCCAACGTCCGGACCATCCGGGCATGCATGTGTGGGTGTTCGCTCTGGCCGTCCGCGCGGACCGGCGGGACCAAGGGGTGGGAAGTCAGCTTCTGCGATTCGCGGCCGAAGAAGGCCGCAGGGCGGGACGCACCTTCCTGGCGCTATACGTCCAGGATGGAGGGACCGACGCGAAAAGCCAGGCACGGTCACGGTTCTTCGCCAGACGCGGACTGGTGAGCATCGCCGATAGCATCGGCGACAGCACCTTCGGGGCCGCCCTGGAAGACCTCACTTTCCCCACACCGGTGGGTGACCGTTCGTCACATTGAGCAACCCACATTAATGATCAAGAGGTGGTCGGACAGCATCTCTGCCGACCGTTCGCCTGATCGAGTGATCAAGACCCAGGGCCACAGACACCCCCTCCGCGCTGAAGCGATGACCGTCGTCCGCACTCACATGATCGGTCGGACAACCTCTGGATCCCGACGACCGACGGCATGATCCACTAGGCGTCGGCGAGCACAGGCTGCACGGTCGAGCCGTTGCGTTCCTTGCGGATGTGCAGTTGGGTGGGGATGCGGTCGCTGAGGTCTCCGACGTGGCTGACCACACCTACGGCGCGGTCTCCTGCGCGGAGTTGGTCGAGGACGTCCATGACGTCCGTGAGGCTCTGTTCGTCCAGGCTGCCGAAGCCCTCGTCGACGAACAGCACGCCCAGGGGGCGTCCGCCTGCTTCGCCGGTGACGATGTCGGCCAGGCCGAGTGCGAGGGCGAGGGAGGTGGTGAAGGTCTCTCCTCCGGAGAGGGTGGAGGTCTCGCGTTCCAGTCCGGTCCAGTTGTCGAGGATGCGCAGGCTCAGACCCGCCTTGGTGCGGCCCTTTCCAGGGTCCTTGTCCTGGCTGTAGACCAGCAGGAAGCGTTCGGAGGTCATGTTCAGCAGTCGGGTGTTGGCCGCGGCAGCGATCTCTTTGAGGCGGCTGGCGAGGACGTATGCCTCGAGTTCCATACTGAGGGTGTTGGCGGTGCTGCGGCCGTTGGCGACCTCAGCAAGGCGGTCGGCCAGGGCATGGTCGGTGCGCAGTCGCTCCAACGTCTCCACGGCGGGGGCTAGTTCGTCTGTCAGGCTGCGGAGTTCGGTGGCGCGGGTGTGAGCCTCATAGGTGCTGTTGGTGGCGGTCTTGACGGCTGTCTCCGCCGCTGTCACTGCCGCCTGTGCCGCGGCTGGGTCGGCAGGGGGCAGTTGGGAGGCATCGACGAGCTCCGGAGTGGCCAGGAGGTCGGCGACAGCGGCGTCGTCCTTGTCCCACTGGTCGAGTTCCGTCTGCCATTGCTGGATGATGGGAGCAGGTTGGAGGGCGTCGGTGGCCTCTTCGAGGGTGGGGAACCCGGCCTTGGCGGCGCTGTCGTGGGCTGTCGCGGTGGCGTCGGTGTAGCGGGTGGCCGCCGCCGTGGTGCGCCGGGCGTGCTCGATGACGTCGGCGACACGGTCCCTGTCTTCGGTCAGCGCGGTGATCCGGTGTTCCAGTGTGGGGGCGTCGGCACGGGCTCCGTCGAGTTCGCGAATGATCTGCTGCTGTTCCTGGCGCAGTGTCGCGGCCCGGCTCTGGGATTCGGTGACCTGCTGCTGGGCCCGGGTGCGCTGCTGGTCCTGCCGGTCGTGTTCGGCTTGCAGTTCTTCCAGGTTCTGCTGGGCCTGTACGAATTCGGCGGCCTCCTGCTGGACCGCGGTGTGCGTGGTGTGCGCGTGCTCCAACCGGGCGCGCAACCCGGTGACGGGTTCGGGACCGGCGGCGCCCGTCGCCTGGGCATGCCGGGTGGCGAGATCGGTGCGGGCCTGGTCGGCTGTTTCCTGGAGCTTCCGGGCCTTCTCGTAGGCCTGGGCGGACTTCTCCTCGTCGGTGCGGGTCGGCTGCTGGGCGGAGGGCTGCGCGGGGCGGGGGTGTTCTGGGGAGCCGCACACCGTACACGGCTGACCGTCCTGCAGGTCACCGGCCAGTTCGGCCGCCATGCCGTTCAGCCGTTGCTCACGCAGGTCGAGCCACGTCTTCTGGGCGGCCAGAGCCTGGCCGGAGCGCTTGTCCGCGGCCTTGGTCGCCTTTTCGAGTTCGGCGGCCAGCGCATCGCGGGTCTCTGCCGTCTCCAGCTGCTGCGCGAGTGCCTTCTCCTCTTTCGCCAGCTGGGGTACCCGTTCGGCGGCGCTGCGCAGCGCGGTGACGCGGTCGGTGGCGGTGGCGTGGGAGTGGGGCCAGCTGTCGAGCCACTGCTGGGCGTCGTCCAGTTCCTCCTGGGCGAGTTTCTCCTTCTCTTCCAGGGTTGCGAGTTGGTGGGCGAGTTCGGTGTGGCGCGCTTCGCGGGGACGCAGGGCTTCGAGGTGCCCGAGGGTGGCGTGCAGCTCCTGGTGGGCCTGTTCCAGCTCGGGGGTGGTCGCGTTCGTGCGGGCGTTGTCCAGGAGCCTGCGGCGTTCGCGTTCGGTGTCCTGGGCGGCGCTGAGCTGGTCGGCTCCGGTGCGTACGGCGGCCAGCAGCGGGCTGAGGTGTTCGGCGCCGCGGGCGTATTCCAGACGGGTCCGCAGTTGCTGGTTGTGTGCGCGGCTCTGGTCCAGGGTGGTGCGGCGGGTGGCGGCCTCGCTGTGGCGCTGCTGGCGGCCGGCGAGGCCGGCGGCCGCGGCGAGGGCTGCCTTGGCTGCCTTGTGGGCCTGGTCGGTCGTCGCCTCGGCGGCCCTGGCGGTGTCGTGGGCCGCCGAGGCGCGGATGAGGAGGTCGTGGGCCCAGGGGAGCAGGTCGGGGCCGTTGGGTTCGCGGGGTGGCGGTGCCGTCTCGGAGAGCTGGGGTCCTGCCGCCTGTTCGAGGCGGCCTCCGAGCCGGTCGATGGTTGTCTGTGCCTGTTGGAGGTCGTTCCTGAGGGTGTTCCTCCGGGTGGCCAGCCAGGTCTGCAGGTCCTGGAACCTGTGGGTGGTGAACAGGTGGCTCAGCAGTGCGCGTCGGTCGCCTGCGCTGGCGTGCAGGAACTTGGCGAAGTCACCCTGCGGGAGCAGGACTACCTGGCAGAACTGCTCTTTGGTCAGGCCGAGGAGTGTGGTGATCTGGGTGCTGGCTTCCTGGACGTGGGCGCTGACCGGCTCCCAGCCGGTACTGCCGTCCGGGCGGGTGATTCGTTCGTGCAGCTGTGCGGTGGCTTGGGCGGTGGCGGTGCCGTCCTTGGCGCGGGTGCTGCGGTAGGTCTGCACCGGGGTCCGGGCGATCTTGAAGCGGCGGCCAGAGACGCTGAACTGCATTTCCACGCGGGTTCGCAGGGTGTCAGGGGCGTGGTCGCTGCGCAGTCTGGTGGTGGGCCGGTGGCCGGGGACCGAGCCGTACAGGGCGAAGCACACCGCGTCGAGCACGCTGGTCTTGCCGGCGCCGGTGACGCCTTTGAGGAGGAAGACGCCTGCGCTGAACAGCTGGTTGAAGTCGACGTTTTCGGTGCGGGCGAACGGTCCGAATGCGGTGACGGTCATGGTGTGCAGGCGCATCAGAGTGTCTCCCCCTGGGCGGTGACGCGGACGTGTTCGATGCCGCGGCGCAGCAGGTCCCGTTCGGGTTCGGTGGCGTGGGTGTGGGTGACGTGATGCAGGAAGTCCAGGGCGATCTCGTGGTCGGTGAGGCTTTCCATGCGTTCGCGCGATGGCAGGTCGTCGGCGGAGGGGCCGGTGGCGGCATGGGTGAGCTTGAGGACGTGCGGGAAGCGCTGGCGCAGGCGCTCCATGGCCATGTGGGGGCGGCTGGTGTCGGTCAGGGTGACGTGGAGCCAGGCTTGTTCGAGGTCGGCGTGCTTGTCCTGCGTCAGGAGGTCTTCCAGATCGCCCTGGAGGCGGGCGAGGCGGTAGGGCTCGGGGCAGGGGATGGTGTGGGCGGTCACGGCGCCGTCGCCGTTCAGGTCGACGAGCCACATGCTCTTGGGATGCCCGGCCTCGGTGAACGAGTAGGGCAGCGGCGATCCGCTGTAGCGGATGCGGTCGCTGATCTGCTGGCTGCGGTGCAGGTGGCCGAGGGCCACGTAGTCCACTCCGTCGAACAGGGCTGCGGGGACGTTCGCGACGCCGCCGACGGTGATGTCGCGCTCGCTGGCGCTGGGCTCCGCGCCGGTGACGAAGGCGTGGGCCAGGACGACCGCGCGGGTACCCGGCCGGGTGGCGAGGTCTTCTCGGACCCGGTCCATCGCTGTGCCCAGGACTGCCTGGTGGCTGGTGGCGGGGGCGTCGAGGCTCTCTCGTACCAGGGCGGGCTCGAGGTAGGGCAGACCGTAGAAGGCGACGTGGCCGTACTCGTCCTGGAGCAGTACGGGGCGGGCCACGTCGTGGGGGTCGGTGCGCAGGTGGATGCCGGCGTGTTCGATCAGTCGGGAGTTCACGCCGAGTCGGCGGGGCGAGTCGTGGTTCCCGCTGATCATGACGAGGGGGATCTTCAGCTCGGCAAGTTGCGTGAGGACCCTCTGGAACAGGTCGATGGCCTCCAGCGGAGGGATCGCCCGGTCGTAGATGTCGCCTGCGACGGCTACGACGTCCACGCGTTCGTGTCGTACCACGTCGATCAGGTTCTCGATGAAGAGACGCTGGGCGGCGAGGAGGGGTTCGCGGTGGAAGGAGCGGCCCAGGTGCCAGTCCGAGGTGTGCAGGATCCTCATGGGCTGCGACCGTAGCGCCTACTCACCAGTCACACGAACTGACGTTCATGTCAGAGTAATTCGGTGCAGAAGTTCGATAAAAGGCGTCAACTTCTGTCATTTTCGGGCTGGTTTGGATCATGTGGCATCCGGGGCGGACAATGCGGGTGGGGCGGACGTTCTAGGATGTTGTGCTCTGACACCGCTACCCCTGTGGGCAGTTGGTGGTGTGATGGGTCGCGAGGACCCGCGGTCGGGCGAGCGAAGTGGAGCGGGACGAGCGCAGTGCACCTGGACAGCTTCAGTGTGAGCGGCTTTCGCTCGCTCACCGACGTGGCGGACATTCCCGTGAGCCGGCCGACCATCCTGGCGGGGCACAACGACGGCGGCAAGAGCGCTGTGCTCGACGCGCTCGCGTTCTTGGTGGGCGAGCGCGTTCTCACCGACGACGACCGCACCTACCAGAGCGTCGGCAGCGACGGTGAGCCGGCCTCGCCGCCTGGGCGTTGCGAGAGCACCAGTGTGACCGGCCGTTTCATCCTGGACGACTGGGAGCAGGAGCAGTTCGACCTTCCGGCCCGGGTCGAGGTGCGCAGGCACGCGTCGATCGACCAGTCGGCTCAGCTCGAGATTTGGGGTGCCCAGCCCGACGACGAGCGCCTCCACTCGCTGGAACGGCTCATGGTCCCCGCTCTGAAGACTCTGGTCGGGGAGTTCGGGCTCAGCCCCGCCAGCACGCTGAAGGCAGACCTTCTCACGGTGCTCCGTGCATACGGGCGCGCCCACGCCACGCGGCACGCCTGGCTCCCGGCGCCGGCCGGGCTGTCCAAGCGCATGCCCAGATACCTCCTGTTCGACGGCAAGGCCGCCCGCCCCGACGATGCCGTCAAGGCCGCATTGACGGAGCGCTTTCAGAGCCACGTGGCCGACTCCGACGTCAAGGAGAAGTTGAGCATCGTGGAGGAGGAGGTCAAGGACCGGCTGCGGGTCGACGCGGAATCGCTGTGCAAGCACATCCAGTCTCGCTGCCCCGACCTCTCCGAGGTGACCGTGGCGCCCGAGGTCTCCTTCCAGCACGGTTTCCGCGGGGCGCCGCTGCGCATCTCGCAGGCCGCCGGCGAGGCCGTGGGCCTGGAGCGCTCGGGTCTGGGACGCAACCGCCGCGTGTCGCTGGCCGTGTGGGAGTGGACCAGTAAACTGCTCGCCGATGAGGAGAACACCGCGCCGCAGTCCGCGGACTCCGACGAGCCGGCGCAGCCGGGCCCGGTGCAGACCATCGTCGTGTACGACGAGCCCGACACCCACCTCGACTACGGGCACCAGCGGAAGGTCATGGCCCTGATCCGGGAACAGAGCGCGCTCCCCCACGTCAGCGTCCTGGTCGCCACCCACTCCATGAACCTCATCGACGGCGTCGACATCAGCGACGTCGTCCACCTGAAGCTCGACAATCACCGCACCGTCGTGGAGCGGCTCGGAGCCGGGATAGTCGGTGACGCGATCGACGACTACCTCGGCAAGCTCGCAGCCGCTGTCGGCCTACGCAACTCCGTTCTGCTGCACGAGCGTTGCTTCCTCGCTGTCGAGGGTGACACCGAGCAGCGCGCCTTTCCCCTGCTGTTCCGGCTGTGCGAAGGGCTCACCTTGCAGGCTGCCGGTGTCGCCCTGTGGTCCTGCTCCAACAACGAAGGCGCTCTGCACCTCGCCCAGTACCTGATCACACGGAGCCGCACTGTGATGCTGGTGGTCGACGCCGACAGCCGGAACGTGTCCAAGAGCATCTTCAAGCCCGCCAAGTTGACCCAGTTCTTCGGAGGCAGCGCCTCGAAGCATGTGAAGTTCCTCGGGGAGCCCGCGGACGACGCCCCGGAGGCGGAGAAGTTCAATGAGCTGGAGGAGATCTTCAAGGACGAGGTGTGGGCGCGTGTGGCCAACCGGATCTGGCCCAGGTCGGACCCGGATCAGGCATGGGCGGACGGCGACTTCGCCGCGCTGCGCGGGCAGGGGAAGTTCAGTTCCGATGTGCAGCAGATGCTGCAGGCCGGCAGCCCCGACGGGCCGGGCGGAAAGCCGGAGATGATGTACGAACTGTCCATGGCCCTGACCGACCCCGCAGACGTTCCGGAGCAGCTGCGAACGATCTTCTCCGAGCTCAGGACGCTAGCGGATTAGCCGCGCGCGACGCGGCGCCACCCGACTGCCTGCGCGAGCGCCGCGCCCGCATCCGCTCCTTTCGTTGGTCAAGCGTGGGCGGCTGCCAGGTGTGCCAGCCCACTGGGGGCTTCCAGCGCTGCATATGCTCACGCTCGTCCACGCCGCACCAGCGACAGCCACTGGGCGAAGGTATGCGCAGGTCAGAACCCTTGTCGGGCATGTTCACTCCTCTCGCAACACCTCGTATTCTTCCCCCTGCCACTGACACCACGCGCGGCAGAACTGGCCCGTCGGCCCGCCCACGCCGGTCAGCAATGCGGCCCTCCACAGCTACGACATTCCTTTCCTGTCCTTCTCGTGGACCTGACTTTCGGGGGCGCGCCCATCGCCGCTCCATGTCGGGACGGGCGGCGGGCTAACCGTCGACCTCGAAGTCGGCCCAGTTCATGCCGTTGATCTCAGCGGTCAGGCCGGAGGCTCGGCGCCCGCCGTCCTTGAAGTAGTGCTCCTGGAGGGCCTGGGCGAGCAGGTGCTCCTGCTGGGTTTGGCTCGCACCGGCGTCGCGGGCGGCGTAGAGGCGGTGGGCCACCTCGCCGGGCAGCTTCTGGGTGATGGTCCGCAGGCGGGGATCGTCCGTGGATCCTGCCGCGGAGGTGTAGCCGAACTGGGCCTGGACGTGCAGGACGAAGCCGTTGCGTTCGGCGTTCTTGCGAACGCGGTCCTTGACGCGGGGCTGCCACTTCGAGCGGACGTGCTGCTCGACCTTCGCAGCGGCCTGGGGCTTGGGGGTGGAAGCGCCCTTGAGCCAGCGCTGGACGGTGCGCTGGGAGACGCCGAGTTCGGCGGCTAGGGCCTTGGTGGAGCCCTTGGCACCCTTGAGCAGGAACCTCATCCGGGCTCCCAACGACTGCGGGATGGGCCGGGTGCGCTCGGCGCGCTCCAGACCCTCGTCGATCTCCCCCACGGCGGTGTCCTTCCTGGCATCCCCTTAATGGGGTGCTCTCTGGGGTCTGAGCGGGCTGCCCGTCGAGGCGGGCAGCCCAGGGAACGGCTACTCGTCGACGGAGACGACTCCGCCGGCCTTGATGTGCCGGGCCGGGTTCGCGCCGTCGGCGATCAGCTCGACGATCTCGGCCATCGGCCTGGAGCCCTCGAACTTCACCATCCCCGGGCTGACACCCAGGCGCAGCGCGGTGGTGAGGGTGTGGTCGGGGCGGGTGAGGATGTCGAGGGCGCCGGGGCCGGGGGCGGCGAAGACGGCGCAGTCGGAGAGGACGGCGAAGCAGTGGAGGCCGGTCTGGGCGGCCATTTTGCGGAGTTTGCGGTGGAAGTTGACGGTGGCGGTGTCGATGACCAGGGCGCGCATCAGTGGATCCCAGGTGGGGCGCTCCAGAGCCGGCCAGCGTTGGCCGGGGCGGTAGCCGTGCCCGCGGGGGCGCTCGCGCATCTTGCCGATGGTGCCCTTGGCGGTCTGCTTGATGGCAGTCAGCACCGCGACCTCGGCCGGGTCACCGGTTTTGATGGCGGCCATGGCGTCCAGGAATGCGACCGGGTCGCTGTCGGCGAGGGTGAGCGGGACACCGAGCGCGGCCATCGTGTCGACGTAGGCCTGGCGCAGGTGCTTGTGCCAGGGGTCCAGGTAGGGGCCGCTCTCGTGCCGCAACCAGCCCTCGGTGGGCTGCACGGCGGCGCCGAGTTCGACGGCGTAGGCGACCTTGGCGGTGGTGTACCAGGCCGGGCCGGTCGGCGCCGTGCCGTCCGCGGTGAACGGTGACGGGAGCAGCGGGTCCGTCCGGGCGCCGGTGAGGTCGACGAGCCAGGAGCCGGGGATTTTCTTGTCGAAGGCGGGGTTGAGTTCGTGGACGGGCTCCGACAGTGGCAGGACCAGTCGTCCGGCGGCTGCGAGGAAGGCCATGTTGACATCGAGGCCGACCGCGAACGGAGCGTCCTTCTCCGCGTCGGTCAGCTCGCGGTGCCAGTCCCACGCCTCGGTGACCAGCTCGCCGCCCTCCTCGCGGTCCTGCGCGAGCGGATGGACGTCCGGGACCTCCGGCGGCGCCGGGTCGAAGGCGTCCTTGGGCCTACTGCCCTCCACCCGGCCAGACGTCCAGCCCGTTTCGGTGCGCACCGCCCGGGTCGGCGGGCGCAGCGCGGTGACCAGCTCCAAGCCGCTCACGGCGGTGGAGCCGCGCGGGATGAGGACCCGGGTGGCGTAGGTGCCGAGAAGACGGGCCAGGTCCGAGGCTGTGAGGTCGTCAGGGATGGTCCAGCCGCCGGAGGCCAACGCGCCCCAGGCCGGAATGCACAACTGCACGCACTGACGCTTGCCGCCCTCCGGGGTGCGGTAGATCCGCGCCCACGGGCCCAGGCCCCGCTGGGTCAGCAGCCAGCCGGCCCTCTCCACCGCCTTCACGGCCCTGTGGGTCTTCGGCAGCTGGCCCAGGCGCGGCACGAACTCGGTCTTCTCGTCTCGTCCAAGCGGGGGCAGGCCGAGCTCCGCGAGGGCGGCGTCGGTGAGGACGACCAGGGCATCACCGTCCTTTCCGTACCGGTGCAGCCGCGGCGAGCCGAACCTCTGCTCCAACGCCCACTCCACCACCGCCGCCAGCGTGCGGCCGGCCGGAGCGGTCGGCGCCACCGTGCCGTCAGCGAGGTAGGCCACGAGCGACTTGCCGTTAGGGGCGACGTCGAGCACCGCGAGCGGACCGGACGGGAACCGCGCCACCGCGGCTGCCTCCCAGTCCGACGGACCCTCAACCGCCGAGGCCGTCCTCGCCGGGGCCTTGCGCGTCCGCGAAGACGCCAGCGGACGAGACGACGCCGCACGACGCGCAGGCGCAGCGGCGGGGGCGGCCTGTCGGGGAGCGGCCACCGGGGCCTGCTCGGCGGGCTGCGCGGTGCCCGGGATGGCTGCGGTCGGCTCGGAGGCCGGGGCGGGGGTGCACCAGCCGCCCATGTGCACCGGACGGCCGGCGGAGCGGTAGGGCGTGGGCCGGCCGCACCGCACACATGGTGCGGGCTGCTCGGAGACCAGGTCCCCGGCCGCGGTGCGGTCCAGCTCCACCACCTGGTGCCGGTCCTGTTGCCTGGCCGACGCCTGCGGCACCACCGCGGCGGCCGGGGCGGCGGGCACCTGTGCGGGGCCGCCTGACGCGGGCGCGGGCGGCTGCGCGGGAGCCGGAGCGGATTCAGCGGGCGGCGGCGGGGTCTGAGCGATGGGGCGCACGAGGCCGGCGGCCTGGGCACGGCGCAGCCACTCGGTGGGCTCGACGGTGCCGTGCTGCAACGCCAGCGTCGCCAGGAAGGCGATGTAGACCTCGCGCTTGGGTGGGCGTGGGTCCGTCGTCCCGGCCTCCCAGCGAACGATCGTCTCCCGGCGGGTTCTCAGGGCCTTCGCCAGGTCTTCCTGGGTGTACTGGGCCGCCTTGCGCAGGCGCTCCCGCTCGGCGGGCACTGGCAGGTCGTCCGCCGGCCTGGGCCGCTCCAGCAGCGCGTCGATCGCCGAGAACAGGTCGTCGCTCATGGAACACCTCCCCTTTCATCACCCACCCTAGCGTGAAAGTCACTCTTGAATGTAACTTTTCCTAGCACATTCACTCGGGTGGGTGCGGCGGGGCACCTTCGCAACACCGGGGTGGAGTACGGATGTGCTGGTGGCGGAGGAAGGGAGATGGAAGACCTCCCAATTCGCCAGGGCCAGGACCGCCGCCTGGGTGTGGAAGTGCGAGTGCGCCGGAGCGTCCTTCAGCCGGCACAAGGGCGCCGGCGTGAGCTCCAGCGCATATCGAGGGCTTCGAGAGCGTCGAGCTGTTCACGTGACAGGGCGCCGGGGTCTCGGCGTCTCTCGGATATCCATCTGCCGAGCTGGAAGTCGGTGCCGTCCAAAGCACAGCGGTACCAGGAGGGCACGTCGAGGTGCTGGTGGTTACGCCTGAAGGTTCGGGCCGCTCTCAGGCCTCGTGCGAAAGCCCACTCGGCGGCGCCGCGAGGACGGCGCAGCAAGAGGGCGAGGGGGTGGGTGAAGGGGAGGGCGCCGAGAAGGTTGTGCCTGGTGTCACCAAGCTTGGTGAGGTTGTCGATCTGGTCGTCGAGCCAGCGGGTGAGCGGGTCGTGGTCGGTCTGGGGGCGCAGGGTCGGGAAGGCGAGATCGCCTTTGCGGGCAGCGGCGAGAGCCTGGGCGTAGGTCCGTTTCCAGGTGGGCGGCCATGGCTCGCTCCACCATGGGTAGATCTCGCCGAGGGCCCGCTGGTAGCAGCCGGGAAGGGTGCGGTCGCGTACTTCTCTGCGGCGGTCGGCGAGCCAGCGGCCGAGGTGGAGGCCGCCGTGGCGTTCGTGTTCTGCCGGCGCCAGATGTCCGTTGCGGCTCATGTAGTCACGGGCGACTTGGAGTTTGCGTTCGATGCTGCGGGGAGGGTGTTCCCACAGCATGCCGAGGGTGTCGAGGGTGCTGATCCGGTCCGGGAGCAGCATGGCGTTCAGCCGTAGTGAGCGTTGCTGGCCGATCCACCAGCCGAGGTAGAAGCGGTCGGGGCCGAGGTAGCGGCTGGGAACGTTGAGGTGTCCGTGTGCGCGGTGGAAGCGCTCGGCGCTGGCGAAGCCGTAGTCCCAGAGCTGGTTGGGTGCGGGGGTGTCACTGAGGTCGAGGAATTGGAGGATCTCGTCGGCGCGTTCGGGGGCGGCTGCCAGTTCGGGTAGTGCGGATTCGCCCCGGCGGTGTGCTTCCAGGTGTTCGACGCGGTGGAAGGTGTGCTCGTCGTAGAGGCTGAGGGCGATCAGGACCTCGTAGAGGAGGCGCCAGGGTGTTCTCCTGGTGGCTTCTCCCATGTCGTCGCCCGGGGCGAGGTAGATGGGGATGACGATGGTGGAGATCTTTCCGTCGCCCGGTGTCTGGCGCAGTGCTCGGCCGACGGCCTGGACGATGTCGACGGTGCTGGTCTTGGGGTGGGCGAAGAGCACGGAGTCGATGGCGGGAATGTCGACGCCTTCGCTGCAGCACCGGCAGTTGGTGAGGACGGCACGGTGTGGAGCCGCGGTGCTGGGCCCGGTGTTGAGGGGGTAGCGGCGAATGCGGTGTAGGCCTGGTGCTGTTCGAAGGGGGTCTGGTGGGAGTTGACGGTGCCGACGTGCAGCAGGGAGCAGTCGAAGCCCGGGCGGAGGGCGGCTGTGCCGGGGAGAGTGTCGGCGAAGGTCTTTGCGGCAGCGATGGAGGGGTGGAAGGTGAGGGTGCGGCGCAGGTCGTAGCGCTGCTGGGCGAGGGTGAGGGCGAGTTGGGCAGCTGCGGCACGTAGCGCTTCGGACGTCCAGGTGCTGGTGTCGCGGCGCAGGGTGTGGAGCAGGTCTTCGTTGCGGACGGTGATGACGACGATGCGGTAGTCGGCGAGCAGTCCCTGGTCGATCGATTTTGCGAGGGAGATGCTGTAGACGGTGGGCCCGTAGAGGCTGTGGTCGTCCATGGAGGCGACGACACGGTCGGGCGGTACGCCGCGCTCGGTCCCCTTCTGCCGGTCGAAGACGAGAGGGGTCGCGGTCATGTAGAGGCGGTGGCGGGCGGGGAGCACGTCGTTGTCGTGGACCTGTGCCCAGGCTTTGTCGAGATTGCCGGTGGTGTGGTGCGCCTCGTCGACGACGATCACGTCCCAGCCGGGCAGGTGGAGAGCGGCGTGTGCCTGGATGACCTTGTCCAGGGACTGGTAGGTGCAGAACACGTTGAGCGGCCCGTCGGACAGTGCAGACAGAGCCGCGAGGTCCTCCGGCTGGTCGATGGTGGTGAGGATCCCCGCCAGGGCCGGGTCGGCAGGCTTCTCCCGCGAGCAGACACCGATGTACCGTCCCGGACGTCCTTCGTGGTGCCACAGAGCCGCGGTCTGTTCGAGCAGGCGCAGGGACGGTACGACCACGAGAGCACGTCCGTGGGGGCCATCTCGTGGACCGTGTTGAGTGCGACGTGGGTCTTGCCGCTTCCGGTGGCCATGGTGACCGTGGCCCGGGATGCGCCTTCCTTGAAGACGGACACACACGAGTCGACGGCCAGGTCCTGGTGTCCACGCAGGGGGCTGCGCAGGCCCTCGTACGTCGGTGTGGCCAAGGTCCCCTCCCGGGTGGCTGCCTGCGGCCTCGCGTTCGAGCGTGGGGGAAGCGGCCGTTGGCAAGGGGAGGTCTGCGGGGCGTTCATCCGAAGGAGTGACCGCTTTCTTGACCGGGGAGCGGCACGCTGGTGAGGCTGCGATGTCGGGCAGTGTGGCCGGAGGGCATGTGATGGATGGACAGGGGCTGATGTTCGGTCCTCGGTGGCCGCTGCCCGGCCGGGCAGGCCTGCTCAGAGGTGAGTCGACGGGATCGTTCGTCGCGCGGCTCGCACACGGCAACGGCCTGGGACTGGCCGAGTTCCTGGGCCGCGTCGGTCAAGGGCAGGCTTCGGCCGATCCCGAGCGAGTCGAGAGGTATCCGCAGTCCACCGAGATGTACGTGAACGAGCCCGGGCTGCGGCACCTGGCAGTCCTGTCCGGCCTGCCGGCGCAGATGCTGCGGCGGGCGCTTCCGAGTTTGGCCGAGCAGTACGTGCTGCCCGGCGGCAGGGAGGCGCTGTGGCAGTGGCCGTGGGAGGCGGAGAACGGGTACCCGGTCCGCCGGTGTGCCCTGTGCGGGTACGCGCGCCAAATCGGCGAGCCCGTGTGGCTAATGTCGCCGCAGCCCTGGCAGGTGTGTCTGCGGCACCTGCGGTGGACGGACGACTCCCGCCAGGAAGAGCCCTCCTTCGTGGACATGCGGGCGCTGCCGGAGTGCGTGCGGGCGCATCAGGTGCGGCTGCGGCTGGTGCGGCGCTTCAAGGCGGCCGGGAGCCGGGCCTTCGCGGATGCCTCCCGGGTGGTGCGGCTGTGGTGGGCTGCCGCGCCGGAGGAGCCGTTGTGGGCGGAGCGGGCCTGGCGGGCGGGGCTGGGAGCCCGCACGGCCAGGGCCGTGCCGTTGGTGATCTATCCAGAGGCGGCGGCCCTGGCGTGCTCGATGCTGCGTTTCGAACGCGGTGGCCGGTTCGGCGGTCCCGACCGCAGCCGCTGGCTCAGGGAGGCCGAGGGCCTGATGGCAGGGGCGGGGCTGGACTGCGAGGTCGGCCGGGACGAGCTCCTGCGCTGGCTCGAGGGGCGCAGGTAGGCGAAGACCGGGTACGGGGCGTCCTGCGCGCCTTGAGGCCTGCAGCGGCCGGCGCCAGCGAGCGTGGCCTGTCGTACGGGAGGGCCGGGGTCGCGGCCGCAGAGCCGGGCGCGGCTGCTGTGCTGCTTGCCCGTCCGCAGCGCCAGCCGTGCGGCACGGCGCCGCGGCACCGAACGACGGCCACCGGGCGCGGGCCCGCGTCAAGGAAGCTCATCCGTTCGGGTGATACCGGCCTTGGCGCTCCCCCGCTCGGCCGGCGGTGTCTTCAAGCTGGTGGCGTCCGGGAGGGTGGGGAAGGGGGAGTCCGGTGCGCGACGTCGTCGGGTGGCACCTTGACGAGCACGGCGAGCTGACGTCGTCGCGGGCCGGCGACCTGGCCGGCGTGGCGCTCGAGGAGCGCCTGCCGCCGACGGACCCCGTCGCCTACCACGGCCGCCAGGGCGTCATCACCGCCTGGCCGTCGTCGTCCCGCTCGACGGTGGTGTGCGGGTCGCTGCGCCGGCTGCGGGTGGCGGTGGAGCTGGACTTCACCGCCGGGATCGGTCCCTTCAGCGGTGAACCCGTCGAACTGCACTGGCTGCAGGGCCGTGTGCGGCACCGGTGGCGGCCGGACTTCATCGCCCGCACCCGCCGGGGATCGCGCTGTGCGGTGGTCGTCCCGCCCGAGCGCCGTGCCGGTCCGCAGTGGCAGGAGCGGATGGCGGCGCTGCACGAGGTCGCGAAGGCGGCAGGCTGGACGGTGCGGCTGTGGCCGGTGCCGCGCGGTGTGCGGCTGGCGAACCTCATGTGGCTCGCGGACTACCGCTTCCCCGCCCCCGGCGAGCGGGACCGGGAGAACGCCGTACTGGCCGCCTTCCGGCAGCCAAGGCCGCTGGACGAGGGGGTGGCGGCGTGCGGGGTGCCGCGACTGGTGGCGCTGGATCTCGCCTACCGCCTGTTGTGGCAGCAGCGCCTGCGGTTCGACTGGACGCGGCCCCTGCTGGCGGACGCCCCGGTGTGGGCATGAGAGGGAGGGGTTCCGTGAGCGGAGAAGGATTGCCCGGGCGGTTCGAGAGCGGCCGGGTCCGGGTCGGCGACCATGTCCGGTGGCGGGGCAAGGAGTACCGGATGGACGCCCACGCCGGGCCGACCGTCACCCTGCAACCGGTGGCGCCCGGGGCGGGTACGCCCGTCGACGCTCTGTACAGGGCGGTGGCCGGCGCCGCGGACTTCGCCGTCCTCGACCCCGCCGGACGGCCCGTCGAACGCACCGGACTGCCGCCCCTGGGGACGCTGCTGCGGGGCGTCAGCAAGGAGGACCGCACGAACGCCCTGGACTGGCACCGGCACATCAAGGAGATCGACACCGGGATCCGGCCCGGCCGCCTGCACCCGCGGCCCGGCTACGACCCGGCCACCACTACCGTGGCGCAGCGCTGCCAGGCCAAGGCCGCCGAACTGGAGGACCTGGGCGATGTCCGCGTCAGCTGGCGGACGCTGGACGACAAGCGCCGCAAGTGGAAAGCGGCGGGCGAGAACCCGCTGGTGCTCATCGTGGACGGGCGCAAGGGCCGCCCGCCCCGGCCCGGCGGCCACACCGACCCCCGCCTGATCGAGGCCATGCACGAGGTGACCGACGCCTTGGCGAAGGAGTCCGGCGGGCGGATCAACCGGGCGCTGGACCTGGTCGAAGATCTCGTGCGGCGCCGGTACGCCAAGGAACTGCGGGATCCGGCGGAGGCGGAGCGCCTGCTGCTGCCGCAGTCCACGTTCTACAAACGGATGGCCGAGCTCGGACTGTCCGACGTCCTGCGCCAGACGACCCGCCAGCGCTCCGCCCGGGCCAGCAAACCCAAGGGCCCCCACGCCCCCTCGCACGCGCAGAAGCCCGGCCAGTTGACCCAGATCGACACCACGCCCTTGAAGATCAAGGCCCTGGGCGAGGACGGGGAGGTGGTCTCGGCCGAACTGACCTCCCTGGTCGACGTCGCCTCCCGCAGCGTGGCCGGGTTGATGATCGTCCCGGCAGTCACCGGCGACGGCCCGCCCGGCCAGCGGGTCGGCGGCCGCGCGACCCGCGCCTTCGATCTGGTCCTCACCCTCGCCCAGTGCTTCGCGCCGCTCCCCACCCAGCCCGGCTGGGATCCGCTGACCGCCGCCGCCACCTCCGCGCTGCCGTTCGGTGAACTGCGCGCCGCCGACCCGCGCTACACCGAGGCGACCGCGGCCCGGCCCGTCATCCACCCCGCCACGATCGTCCTCGACCAGGGAAGCCCGTACCTGAGCCGGCACTTCGAGGACGTGTGCGCCTTCCTCCGCATCGCCATCCGCTACGCCCGCAAGGACCAGCCCACCGACAAGCCGATCGGCGAACGGTTCTTCTCCACCCTCGCCGACGGCTTCAGCCAGCATGTGGCCGGCTGGACCGGCCGCAACCACCAGGCGCGCGGACGCGGCATCGACCGCGGCCCGCTGTGGACCATCAACAAGCTGCAGCAGATGGCCAACGAGTGGGTCGCCCTGGAGTACCAGCAGCTCCCGCACAAGGGGCTTACCCACCCCGCGCTGCCCGGGCAGCACCTGTCCCCCAACGAGATGTACGCGGCCCTGGTCTCCCGGTCCGGGTACCGGCCCCGGCCGCTGACGCCCGAGGACAGCCGCAAGCTGCTGGTGCCGGCGTGGGTGAAGGTCACCGACAAGGGCTTCGAGGTCGACAACCGCCCCTACCAGAGCCCGAGCGGCGAACTCAAGCCGCTGGAGGGCCTGGACTCCGGGCTGGAGGGCCCTGGCGCGGGCGGCCGGTGGGAGGTCCGCTACGACCCCTACCGGCCCGAGGTCGCCTGGCTGTACGACCACCGCAGCCCCGGACGGTGGATCAAGGTGGAGTTCGTCCACCGGCACCTGCTGACCGATCCGTGGACCGTCGACCACTGGGACGCGGCGACCGCCCTCGTCCTGGCGGACGGCGGCCGCAAGGACCACCACGCCGCGATCGCGCTGGCGGTGAAGGACCGGCGCCGCCGCACCCGCACCGCTCCCTCGCGCCGCAGCCGCACCAACGCCCTGCCGCCCTTCCAAGGGCCCGCGCTGGACGTCGAAGCGGTGGCCGAGGACCGGTACGCCGGAATCGGCGACCTCGACCTCGACGCGATCGTCCCCTCCCCCGTACGCGTCCTGCCCACCGCCGAACCTCTGCCGACGCAGCGCCCCGCTCCCGCCTCCGCCGCCCTCGCTGGCCTGTTCGGCGACGACGCCGATGACGAGGACGAGGATCCGGAGCAGGAGCAGCGGGCAGCGCTCCTCGGCGGGGACGCCTCCACCCTCCTCTTCGAAGGAGAGCTGTGAAAGCATCGGCCGCGCTCAGGGACAAGCGGCGCGAACGCGCGCTGCAGCGGGCGCTCAGCGCGCCGATGCGCCCCGAATGGCTCCACACCCTCCCCGGGTGGAACCACTACTCCCACGAGCACCTCGTCGTCCCCTCCCTCGCCGACCACCCCGCGCTCAAGGAGGAGAAGGAGCGCAGGAAAGACCCCCGCCTGGGGTTCCTCGGGCACCTGACGATGGTGGAGAGCGCCGCCGCCAGCGCGGGCATGGACGACGTGCTCGAGGCGGTCCTGGTCAACAGCCGCCGCCGCGAGGGCCTGAGCGACCGGGTCATCGATGGTCTCTCGGGCACCGGCAAGAGCATGCTGCTGCGCACGATCGGACGCGCCGTGCAACTCGAGATCGAGGAGCACCCCCACTTCACCGGATCCCAGATCCCCGTCGTGCACATCCTGGCGCCCGCCGACACCGACAACAAGATCAACTGGATCTGGGAGATCGCCTGCTTCCTCGGCCTCAACCCCGAGCCCACCACCGAGGACGACCTCATGCGCTGGCGCAGCTACCCGGACCTGTCCGTGCCGGTCAACTACGTCCTGGAGACCGCGCTGACCCGGCTGCTGCTCGTCGACGACATCCAACGCGTCACCCCGGCCCAACTCGCCCCCGTCCTGAACTACTTCGACTACCTGCGCAACCGGCTCGGCATCACCACCGTCTTCTGCGGCACCGGCGCCAGCAGCATCGTCCACGAAGCACGCGCCATCGCCGACCGCCACACCATCGTGGTGCGCCAGCGCGCCGAACGCCTCGCCCGGGCCCGGGAGCAGGACCCGGCCCACCCCGGCTACACCGCGGCCGACGAGAAGGACGAACTCGCCTACGGCCGGCTGCCCGTCACCTGGCTCGACCCGATCCCCTTCGACCGCCACGACAAGACCTCCTGGCCCACCGTCCTCGCCGGGTACGAGAAGCACCTGTGCCTGCACAACCTCGACGAGAAAGCCCTGACCAAGCACAGCCTGTACCTCCACCGGCGCACCGGCGGCTACTTCCGCGACCTGTCCCAGCTCATCAGCCAAGCCGCCACCCGCGCCGTCCTCACCGGCACCGAGAACATCACCCTCACCGAACTCGCCGCCGTCACCACCAGCCGAGACCACTGACCCTGCCCCGGCGGCCCGTCACCGGGGGAGGGCCACGATGTGGGACCGGATGCGCCGGCCGAGCAGCGCCGAGCAGCGGGTGTCGCGCACGAGCGCGGCCAGGTTCTGCCACGCGGTCAGGCGGATCTGCTCGGGCGTCGTGCGGTGGTGGCGGGCGAGGGACTGCTCCACCCGGGTCGTGTTGCCGGGGCGCGGCGTGGGGGAACTGCGGTCCCCGAAAGGGTGGTCGGTCTCGGTCAGGACCCGGTCGAGGGGGATGGAGTCCAGCAGTGGAGTTCTGCGGGCGGCGGCGGCGTTGAGGGAGAAGTAGCAGCCGAGGGCGACGGCTCGGGCCGTCAGCTCGGCGTCCCCGAGCCACCAGTGCAGGACCATGCCGGGTGCGGGGGATCGTTCCAGCTCGTCCAGGACCTGCTGGTGGGCGGCGTGGCTGTGGACGCTGGTGATGCGCGGGGTGCGGGTCAGGGCGTCGAGGATGCTGCGGAAGGTGGCCCGCTGGCGGTCCATCGGGATGCGGCTGCTGCCGTCGAGGCCGATCTCGCTGACGAGTGGGGTGCGCTCGATCAGGCCGGCGAAGCCGTCGGGGTCGAAGGCCGTGTGGCTGCGGGCGAGTGCGGGGTGGACACCCACTCCCCAGATGATCTGCGTGTCCGTGCGTTGGACGGCTGTGGCGGCCTCGGCCAGGGAGCGGGTGGCCGCGAAGACCACGGCGCCCAGTCCGGCGAGGTCGTCGGCCGGCACCCCGATGTCGATGTGCGCGTGCAGGTCCAGCGGCGGCAGTGCGGTTGTCCTCATGGGTACAGCAACTCCAGCTCTGCGACGCCTCGTCGGCACAGCTCGTAGGCCTGGCGGGCGGGGTAGTCGGCGGGAAGGCTCAGTGTGGTGACGTCGGCGGGGCGCAGGCCCCGCGCGAGGAAGGTGCGCAGTGACGGTTCGACCGACTTGTTGCGCAGGTAGGTCTGCAGGTTCTCGTCGTGGCGGGTGTGGAGGTAGTCGGTGGCGTCGTGGAGGTTCGCGGCGAGGAAGGAGGCGCGGCGCAGCAGGCAGCCGAAGCACACTCCGCAGTGGGTGCGCACGGGGATGCGGTGGCTGCGGTGCCCGGTGTGGGCGCAGGAGTGGGTGCGGCTGAGGAATTCGGCGGCCGGGGTGGGGCCGACGAGTTCGGCGGCCTGGCGGAACATTTCACCTTTGGTGCGGGTGGCGAAGGGGTTGTGGATGTCGGCGTGGGCGCCGGCGTCTTTCGCGATGGCGGCCAGGCTCTGCAGGAACAGGGGGTGGGTGGTACGGGTGGACAGGGCGCCGCGCTGGTCGGCGGTGAGGGGGATGTTGAGGGATGCGAAGCCGTTCTCCGGGATCCACAGCGGCACCCCCTCGACGGCCGCGGCGGCCAGGCCCAGGGCGAGAAACAGCAGGGAGCGGGTGCGGGTGGAGTACTCGTTGGGCAGTTTCGTGCCGTCGGGCCGGCGGGCCTTGCGGGAGAATCGCAGCCCTTGGTGGTGTTGCGGGGGGCCGTCGATGAGACGGGCGATGTCACCTGCGGTGTCCTTCTGCAGGGGCGCGAGGTTGGTGGCGCCGACGTGGGACAGGAGCAGGTGCCGCTCCGGTCCGAGGCCGTGGCGTGAGACGAGGGCGCCGACGGCGGAGTCGGCGCCGCCGCTGAGCAGGACCACGCGCCGTATGCCGGGATACGGGGTGGCCCGGACCGTCTCCTGCGGGGCGGGAGCGCGGTGGAAGCCGATCGACCAGCGGTCGCCGGACAGGAATCCCAGGAGCTCCTCGAGCCGGTCGCGGACGGCGTCCCAGCGGGCCGGCTCGTGGACGGGCACGCTCAGCTCGAAGGTGCGCCGGGTCCAGTTGGAGCGGGCCGCGCGCCGGGGTGTGCTGCGGTCTGCGGCGTAGACCAGGGCGGCGAGGCGGACCAGTTCGATGTTGGGTTCGGGCACCGGCCCCAGCGCTCCCAGGGACGGCCCGAGGGTGGAGACGAAAGAGACGGCCGGGCCGGGGGGCCACCAGAACGTGGTGCCGGCGGCGCCGGGGTGTGAGGTGTCGGCGTCCAGCTTCAGGGTGTAGGCGGGCATCAGGGCTCCATCCAGATGGACCGCATCGCCCCGATGCCCTCTTCGACGGCCCGGGTGATCTCGGAGGCGCTGGGTCCGGTGATCGTGAGAGAGGCCCGGTCGGCTAGGGCGCGTGCGGTCTCACGCAGTTGGCGTTCACCGTCCGCGGTGGCCCAGGCGGGACGGGATCCGTCGTTCATCTTCGCCGCGGTCTCGCTGACGACCGCCTCGAAGATGATCATTGCCAGGGTTTCCCGGACGACCTCCTCCGCACTGGGGGGCGTGTCGGCGGTGCCGGCCTCCAAGACCCACTGGGCGACCTCGCTGGCGACGAAGCGGCGCTCCTTGTCCTCGATCGTGCCGTCGGCCAGCGGCCCGCAGGCAGCGTCCACGATCCGGCTGGTCCAGTCGATCGGGTCACTGGCCGCTGCCCGCAACTGGGTGTAGTCGAGGCCCAGTTCGCGCAGCGCCCCGGCGTCGCCGGTACGGTACGCGTACGCCGCGGCTGCGGCGCGCCCGGCCGTGCGGGAGGACTGGGCGATGGTGCGCTGCGCCCCTCCCCCGGCCGAGCCCCCTGTGCCGGTCCCACCTCCTCCCGCCCCCGCTCCGGGACCGTCCGCATGTCCGCCGGACGACCTGAACAGCCCTAGGGAGGGCAGGAGTTGGCCCGGGTCGAGCTGCTGCGGGGGTGCGTCGGGACCGGCGGCGGCCAGGGCGTCGAGCCACTGCGTGACGTTGCTCTGGAGTTCCTTGCTGGCCGGTGTGCCATTGCCCGTGTAGGAGCCCTTGGTTCCCATCAGCGACGGGTTCCGGTGTTCAGGGCGATCTCCAGCGTCGCTCTGATCCGGGCCGGGCTGGCGGGGGCGTGGCCCTTCCAGTGCTCCAGCACGCGACGGAAGTCGGGCTTGTCGGCGGGTAGGGCGAGGATGGTGGCCGGCTCAAGCTCGGCGGTGGGGATGGATTGCAGCAGCCGGGCGCTCTGGTCGGTGATGGCCGGGTAGGCGGTGGCGATGCGCACCAGGCCGCGCACGGCCGGGTTCTGTTCGGTCGGGCGGTCCCGGGCCGCCCGGCCGAGGTATTCCACCAGTCTCAGGGCGTCGTCCTCGCCGAGCGCGGTGATGTCGGCGTCGGTCACCCGGTGCTGGTCGAAGCGGACCGTCGACAGCAGGCCGGCCGCGATGTCCCGCAGTCGGCCGGGCAGCCCGGCGTCGAGAAGCTGCTTGCCGGAGAACGCCGCCGCCAGATAGAGGTAGGGGGCCAGATCGACGCCGTCCAGCCCCGGGGGGAGCTTCGCCCACCGGAGCAGATCGTCCTCGAAGGCGAGCGGCTCCCCCTCGGCAGGCTCCGGAGCGGGGTCCGGTCCGCCCTCCGTGGAGGGTGCTTCCTCGGACACCGGGGCCTGCGTCGTGGGTCGGCCGGCGGCAGCTTCGAGCTTGGTCATGCGTGCGCGTAGTTCGCCTCGCGCCAGCCACTCCAGGATGGTGGCGAAGGAGTGGTCCAGGAGCTTCTCCAGCACCATGAGCTTGGCCACGATGTCCGCCTCGAGCGCGATGCCGCGGTGAGCGGCGACGGACTGACGTACCCGCAGGTCGTTGAGGAAGCGTTTGATGCGGCGGGGACTTCCCTGCAGCTTCTCGTAGAGGATGGGTGTCATCCGTGAGGCGAAGGCCAGCTCCGTGGAGATGTCACCACCGACCACCGCGTCGGCGAGGTCGTCCAACACACCCGTCGTCCGCCGCAGTTGCACGCACTGCGCGATGTAGGGAGCGAGTTCGTCGGCGGGCAGCCGCTGGGAAAGCTGCAGAAGGACGAGGAACGCCTCGGTGTCGAAGCGGCTCAGGGTGGGCAGCGGCACCGTCGTCTGCACGATCTTGTGCAGGTAGAGACTGGCGGGCTCCTCGGCGTCCGCCTCACCTGTGCCCAGGCCGCCGCCCGGGGTGGGGAAGCGCACCCGCAGGGCGTCGGCCACCCGGCGCTCGTCGGCAGCGACGACGAACGCCATCTTCGGCACCGCCAGGAACAGCCGGATGGTCTCCAGCGTGTCGACGACCGTCTCGGGCAGACACCTGTCCAAGTCGTCGACGAGCACGACCACGCGCCGCAGGTGGGTCAGCTCGGGCGACTCCATCAGCGTGCGAAACTCGCCGCGGAACTCCTCGAGGCCGCGCGACAGCGGCTCCGCCGCGTCGGCCTCCTGGCCGCCCGAGTCGGTGTTGATCAGACTGGTGAGGTCGTCGACCGAAGGAAGTTGCAACGTCAGCGACGTCTTCGCCGCCACCTGCAACGCCTTCGCCCAGTCGACCCGCTTACGCAGCGTGGCCAGCACCGCCCGCGCGCGGCTGCGTACCTGGCCCGGCTTCTCCGCCTTGGCGAGTTCCGCGGCGACAGCGCTGAGAACCTCCCCGATCAAAGTCTCCTTGACGCCGACCCCGGGGTCGTAACGCCACGGGTCCGTGCTGATCACCAGCACGTTGGTGTCACCCCCAGGCGCCTGCGGGGCGAGCCTGTCCTCGACCAGGCGCAGCACCGTGGTCTTGCCGCTGCCCCACGCGCCCGAGACGCCGACGGTCACCGGGTCGAGCGCGTCGTCCAGCACGGCCCACACCACGGTCTCGGCGACCGCGTCGAAGGAAAGCAGATCCAACCGCGTCGGCTCATCCGACCACAGTCCCGAAGACATCCCGGCCACGCCGTCCTCCAGCCCGCGACATCGTCGTCGCAGTCGGTGCTCTTGCCGTCCACCACACGTCCAGCGCGTCACGCGCATGTGGTGGAGGCACACCATAGCCCTCACACCTCCCCCACAACAGGAGGAAAACCGAACTGCTGCCCGCGCCCTGGCAGACCACCAGGACCGCCGACGCTCCCCCACCGACGCCGACACAACCACACTCGGACTGCCCCGAAACCCGTCCCGCTCCGGAACAGCCGTGCTACTCCCCTATCAAACCCAGCCCCCAAGGCCGAACGCATCTACGAGAAACGGCACCGGCCCTAAAAGAAACTGACCCACCGCCAGCAACACGGCACCACCCCACGACACATCTCCCGAACATCAAGCAAGGCACTGACCTGCGCAAATACAGCGAAACACACAGGCATTCCAGCAACATCCACGTGATTCCACTCAAATATCCGAACCCTCAGGTCAGATCACCCCTGAGCGCGACCCACGATCACCATCAGCACATCACCGCAGCTCAGCGGCCATCCACCGCGAGCTTAGAAATTCCAGCCAAACCTACGGAATCCACGTCATCAGAACGCCACTGGACTCCGATCAGAACAGGTAACTCACAGTGGTTGCCTGGGCTCGAGTGTGACTGAGCGCTTCAGTTGGCCAGTTGAACCTGGAGTCGGCTATCCGCTCTGGGCTCATGGTGAACAACCGTTGTGACTCGGCACGCTAACTGTCGGGTCAGCACCGGATCTGTCGTCCACCTAACAGCCCCACCGAAGCGCGACGTCTCCCTTGGACGGTTTCGAGCCCAGGGTCGACCGCCGTGTGCTGCAGGCCGCCCTGCCGACCCCGATTCCCGGGGACCGGCAGGGCGGCCTGTCCCTGGTCAGTCCCGGCGGGCGCCCTGGATGATCCGGTCAATGACGGCTGCGGCCTGTTCCGAGTGTCCTCCCAGCCACTTGCCGAAGTGTTCCTGGACGGCCTGTTCGACGCAGGCCCGCACTGCGGCGTTACCCAGCCAGCCGCGCGTGGAGCCCTCGAACTCGGGATGGTCCAGCTTCACCGACACGACCGCCGTCAGACCTTCGCCGATCCGATCAGCGTCAAGGTCGGGATCCGTCGCAGTCAGCAGCCGCCGCTCCCGTGCATATGCGGTGACTGCGGCCGCCACCCCGTCGCGGAAGCCGCGCTCGTGTGTGCCACCGTCAGTGGGCCGGCTGTTGGCGAAGCTCCGGACCCGCTCGTCGTGGGAGGCACGCCAACGCAGGGCCACCTCCACCGTCCCCGCCATCCGCGGTTCCTCCCGCTCGAAGCCGATGATGTGCGGATGAACGGGTTCCTCCTTCTGCTCGTCAAGGATCGCCACGAAGTCCCGCGCGCCGTCGGGGTACCGGAACCGCGCCGACCGGCCCTCGCCCGGTCGGCGCTGATCGGTCAGAGAGATCTCCAAGCCCCGGTTAAGCAAAGCCAGTTCCCGGAAACGCTCGGCCAGCCCGTCGAACGAGAACTCCGCGGCCCCGAAGATGTCGGCATCGGGCCAGAAGGTGATGGTGGTCCCGCTACCAGTCGACGTGCCCGCCTCGGTGAGCGGGGTGACGGCCACCCCGCGCGTGTACTCCTGAACCCAGCGGGCTCCCCCGCGCCGCACTTCGGCCGTCATCCGGCTCGACAGGGCGTTGACGACGAAGGGTCCCACCCCGCAGAAGCCGAGCGTCACGTCGTGGCGGCCTCCGGTTGCCGGCCCGGTCTGAAACCGGGTCAGCAGGGCTTCGAGGCCGGAAATGCCGCTGGCTCCCGATTCGTCGATACGGACACCCCGCCCGTCGTCGGCGACACGCACGGCGCCATCGGGTGCGAGGGTGACGGCGACGCAGCTGGCGTGGCCGGCGAGGACCTCGTTCACGGCCCGGTCGGCGACCTCGAAGACCATGTGAAGCAGGCCGCCTTCACCGGTCGAGCCGATGTACATCCCAGGCCGCTTCCGGATGGCTTCCCACCCCTCCAGCACCTGGATCTGGCTGGCGTCGTACTTGCTGGCTTCCTCGCTCATGATGTCCCCTCCGATGCTGTCCAGCAGAGCTCCTCAGCCTAGGCGAATCTCTGGAAAACACCAGGTCAGGACATGTTTGCCGAGTGCGTGGACGGGCGGGTGAGAGCCTGTCTGGAGGCGGCCGATCCCGGGGTCGCAGACTGGCGCCGCATCGCTGCCACGGGCCCGGCGAAGCCGCGTACGACACCCTTTTGGACGGCCCCAAGGTCCCCAATCTCATCAATCTGAGCGTCAGCCGTCGGCGAGCGACTTCTTCGGAGTTGGCGACAACTTGCCTGCCGATCGATCACCAGCCGACAGACACCTCGCCGAATGGGCGACGGTCGTCGTGCTGACTCACCCGAAGAAGCGCACGTCGAGTAGTACGGTTAGCGACAAGAAGCGTGCTGAGTCACAACTGCCAGGGCCTGGAAACCAGCCGATCCGCGCCTGGTTGAATCAGCGGATGAGTGAGACCTCTGTCGACCTGGGAGTCGTCACAACACCATCGGGCGCGCTGGTCCTGGGGATGGCCGGCTGGATCGACCAGTGGCCCAAGCACGGCGACCCGCTGTCTGTGCGGGCAACGGCTGCCGCGGAGCAGGGCGGCGGCCACCTTCACGAGCCTGCGGACAGCGCGAGCCAAGAGTGGTTCTGCGAGGCGGTCGCGGTGCCGGCCGCGTCCGACCGACCGTTGAAGGTCCGCGCACAGACGTGGGATTCGTACGACGGGCCAGTCATCACAGTCCTGGAAGTCGACCTCGGCCTGCCCTGGCCCGGCGATCCCGGCGGAGAGCCCATTCGGCTCGGTGACCTGCCGGTCGACCGGTGCGGCATGGTCCTCGGGGACGCCCGCGCCCTCGATTCGTTCGTCGGACTGTCAGGAGAGTCGATCGACGGGCTCGCCGACGTCGCCTACTGGGGGAAGTACGAGGACGACGCTCACGCCCAATTCGGCGGCACACCGACGTCCCAGGCCGACGGGCGCGGCGGCCCCTACAGGCGGCTCGACCTCCCCCTCCACGAGGCTCACCAGCTCGCCGACCAGCTCCGGGACTGGCTGTCGAAAGGGCCCCGCATCGGCCTGGTGGTCTCCGTGGACGCGCACACCCACTTCCACCTGCTCGACCGGGCCGCAGAGACCCACCCTCTGCTTGCCGGACGAATCGAACTCGACGGATCCCAGGTACTGCAGCTGGGCTGGGACCCGGGCGACCACTCCATGCGCCACCACGGAGAACGCGCCTGGGACCAAGTCTACGCCGTCACCCTGGAACAGGCCGGCACCACCACCCTCCTGCGCTGGACCATCCCCACAGAAGCAGAAGAACCCGAGCAGACCCAAAACTGACGACGCGCGCCCGACCGCACGGTGCAACGGCCGGCTTGCCAACGTCTGGGCAACGGCGGCACCCTTGCGGGCCGGGGATCCTCCGCATCGGATCGAGTTTCGGCATCTCGCCCCCCGCGGCCGCCGCTCTCTGGCATGCTCACCGAGAGTCATCAGGCTGCGACCAGGGGTGGGGCATGCAGTACACCGTCAGCGCGAGCGTCTTCCTTGCGATCATCATCTTCGTCCGCCTGAGGCGGCGCACCGAGTCCCGCTCCCGCGTCGACGAGACGCTGACCGTCCTCAGCGCCGCAACCTTCGGCATCCTGATCGCCACCACCCCCCTGGGGCAGGCGGTCCTCCACCTCGTGGGAGTGGCGGCCGACGCCACTCACTGACCTGGGCCGGACGGCATCTGGGCAGGTGAGCACCCGGGGCCGGGCCGACGGCAATGCTTCCGTGCGCCGCTGACGTGCCCCGGCGGGGCGTGCTGTCATGGCGCCGCAGATGTGTCGGTTCGACAAGCGGGGTGGGGCACGGGTGGGTTCACGAAGGCCGGCACGGCGCAGGGGCGGGCGAAGGCCGGCGGTGAGGATGGAGGGCGGCTCGACGGTCCTCGCGGCCGTCGCCTTGATCCTGGGGGTGAGCCTGCTGCCGGCGGTGCTGCGGTGGCTGGCCGCGCACTGGTGGGTGCCGCTGCTGGTGCTTCTCGCAGCGGCGGGCATCGGCGCCGCCGTGTTCTACGCGCGGGCGGCGCAGGAGCGGCTCGCCCAGGAGGGCCGGCGGGCGCTGCGGCTGGCGTTGACCGGTCCAGGCGGCATCGACCAGCTGGGCCACGAGGCGTTCGAGTACGCGGTGCGGGACCTGCTGATCCGCGACGGCTGCCGGGCCCGGAAGGTCGGACAGTCCAACGACCAGAGCGTGGACGTGCTGGCGGACGACCCGCTGGGCCGACGCTGGGCCCTGCAGTGCAAGCACAAGCAGGACCCGGTCGGCGGCAAGGCCGTCGGCGTCGGCGTGCTGTACTCGCTGGCCGGCACCTACCAGCGCGTGCACCGCGCCCAGGTACCGGTGGTGGTGACCAACGGCCGGTTCTCCCGGGACGCGGTGAAGTGGGGAGCCGAGCAGAACGTGCTCCTGGTCGACCGCGAGCTGCTCGGCCGCTGGGCCTCCAGCGGCCGCCCACTGTGGGAGCTCATGCCCCGCATCCCCGCACCGCGCAACGGCCACCGCACCTGACCCACCGCCGCGTACAGCCGTAGACACCATCCCCATGACCAACACCCCAACAGCCCGCTGGTGAGGACCGGGGCGCAGCCGGGTGCGGGTGAGGAGGAGAGCCGGTTGTGCCCGGCCCGACGGATCCCCGCGCCCGGGCGGTAACCGTTGCGGGGGATCGTCCGCGGCCGGGCGGCCCTCGTCGTGCAGGTGCGCGATCGCGTCGACCTCCACCCGGCCGGGGACGCCCGGGCGCTCCGGGCCGCCGCGCGCCATGAAACTCCGGTGTCCAATGCGCCGACCCGTCCGGCAGCGGCCCGCACAGGACATCCCGACGCTCCCGTCAGCCGCCCGCGCCGAGGCCGTGAGCAGGCCGGGAGCAACGGACGTGGGCCGGCCGCTCCCGGTGTTCGCCCTGGCGGGCAGCGCGGCGGGCGGCCGGCTCACGGCCCGCCGAAGCGGCCCCGGCCGGCGGGCGGACCTGGCGGGCGGGCGGCGGACCGGCAGGCGACCGCGAGTGCCGACCGGCCAGCAGTGGGCCGGGGCGGGCGGACCGGCGGCGGTTCCCGCCGGGCGGCTCAGCGCCGGCCGCCTGCCAGGGCCTCGATCGCGGGCACGCTCGCGGCGGGCGTCGGCAGCGCCTCGTTCTCGGCCCGCAGACGGACGGCCGCCTCGCGCAGCTCCGGGTCGGTGACCAGCCGGGCCAGCAGCGTGGTATCGACGTCATCGGAAGTCGATCGCAGGCCCGCACCGGTGGAGACCAGCGTGTCCGCGACGATGAAGTTGTCGGCGCCCTGGGGCAGCACGAGCTGCGGGATCCCGGCCTGGAGGCCGGTGAGGGAACTGCCGGACCCGCCGTGGTGGACCACCGCGTCGCACACCCGCAGCAGTTCCGCGAGCGGCACCCAGGGCAGTGCCCTGACGTTGGCCGGGAGGGTGCCGAGGTGGGTTAGGTCGGCGCCCCCGACGGCGAGCAGGAAGTCCGCGTCGACCTCGGCAGCGGCCGCGACCAGCCGGGCGATGGCGTCCACGCCGTCCACCTCGGCAACCACGGTGCCCAGGGTGACGGCGACCCTCGGCCGCGTGCTTCGGCCCAGCAGGTCGGCGGGGACCACGCCGCCGCCGTTGTACGGCAGGTAGCGCATCCGCAGGCCGCCGGGGTCGCCGCCGAGCGAGGCCGGAACGATGTTCAGCGGGGTGGTATCGGCCGGGCCGGCCACGCCGTGCGTCTCGTAGAGGTCGGTGAAGTGGCCGGCGAGGCGGCCCGCCATGTCCAGCCCGGAGCTGAAGCCGAAGTTGTGCAGGGCGGCCGGGATCTTGAGCTTGGCGGCGACCAGTTGGGCGGACGCCAGGCAGGAGTCGTGGACCAGCAGGTCGGCGTCCCAGGCGTCAGCGGCGGCGAGCAGGCCGTCCACGGTGGAGCGGGAGGCGTGGGCGAAGGCGGCCGCCGCCAGGTCGAGGATCTGGTCCTGGGTCAGGTCGGGCCTGGCGTATCGGGTCTCCGCACCGGAGACGGAATCGAAGGAGTCGCGCAGCGGGCGGCCGTCGCCGATCTCGACGACCGGGAACCCGGCCTGGCGGAGCTGGTCCACGGGCGTGGGGCCGGCGAACAGGACCTCGTGCCCGGCGGCGCGCAGGGCCTGCGCGGTCGGCACCATCGGGAACACATGGGTGGGCGCCGCCGGCCCGGTGAAGAGTATGCGCACGGTCGTCTCCTGGTGATTCGTCAGCTGGTGTGGTCGCCATGGGAATCGAGCGGCAGCCGCACGGCCGCCTCCGGACCGCTAACTGACGAATCCTCAGACATCTTCCCGGTACGATCGATAATCGGACGTTCTGCCAAGGCTCTTGCCGTACGGGGCGCGTTCTGCTCCTCGGGCCCCGCCGCCGCGGCGGTCCGCAGGACGCCCGGCCCCCAACGGACCGGGGTGCGCGCGTCACCGCCCGGGTCGTGGCCCGCCCGGGCCCCGACCCGGGAGCCGGATGCGGCCGTGCGGTCGGAGCTCGGCCGAATCTCGCCCGTCGCAAGGCCCCGCCACCCCGATCCGGAGAGGATCAGACCCCGCACGGCCCCGGACACGGGATGTGCGTATGCCATCGAGCAGCACATCGAGTCCCCGGCGCAGGCGTCGGTGAGTACGGCACGGCCGCCGCCCCCGCCCCGCTCGACTCGCCAGCGCCGGTCGCCGTGCGCTACGGGGCGGGGCTGGTCTGACTGCGTCGGGCCGCCGGAGAAGGGCAGGTACACCGCGGTGCCGGTCCGGCGGGCCGAGTCGACCTGCTGGAGGTGGGTGTACTCCTGTGGGTTCATCAGGTCCGCCCACCGGGCGACCGACCGCACCTGCCACTCGGTGTGTTCCTCGAGGTCGAGGACGATGCCATCGAGCTGGTCGTCGGTCAGCTCTCCTCCGTCGCAGACGAACCCGGTCTTGACCATCGGCCAGCATGTGCCGGGGCTGCTGAACATCACGACCAGCAGCCGGGGCTGGTTCAAGAGGCCGGGGTTCGTGACCCGCAGGTCGATGCCGGTGCCCCCTGTCTTGATCGTTCTTCGCCGGACCAGAGCCGCCCGCCGCGGCGTCCAGGGCGGCCATGACCCAATCTCTGCATCCATGCTCATCTGTCGGCCTTCCGGCTCCTCGGTGGCGCTCCCGGTGGCAGCCGGAAGCGGAACCCTGCCCGGGCGCACCGAGGGGCTGCCCGGCCAGGTGGACAGAACAACTCGGGGACAGCCCTGGCAGGGCGTCAGTCATTGGCAGGGCCACGACCAGCCCGGCTACGCGGATCAGTGTCGGTGGCGTGCGCTTGGATGGTCCGCATGACCGTTCATGATGTTGCCGAGGCGCTTCCTGATATCCCGACGTTGCGGGACCGGTGTCGGTCGATGGCCATGCTGGAGAGCGTGCTGAACCCGGACGGTGAGCGCTACTACTCATTCAGTTCGGCCTGGTCAGCGACGGAGGAGAACGCCTCCATGCGCAACGGCTCGGGGGACGAGTTCGACGTCGTCTTCTCTCCGGCGGGCGCGTTTGTCCGAGGCTTCGACCATGAGTCAGCGATGAGCCCGTATGTCGACGACGAGCCCTGGCCAGGCGTGGTGGACTCGGTCCCCGAGGTGTTCCGTAGTTACGTCGAAGAGCCGGCCTTCACAGACGACGGAATGCCCAGGGTGACGGCCTGCCTCTGGCGTGAGGCGGGGAGCGACCACTGGCAGGCGGGAGAGATCGACTTCCCTGAGGACACCTCCGACCCCGACGGCTCGGGCTGGCTGTTCCACCTGCTGGTCAACCCGTCGCCGGAGGCATTCCAGAGGTTCGCTGAGGACTACTACGAGACCCCGGTCAACATCGATGCCGTGCGACACGTGTATGCCCTCCGCCCGCTGACCCAGAACGTGGTCACGGCTTTGAACAGCAAGGTGTCCCTGGCGGATGTTGCTGATGCAGCGGCAGCGATGGACTATGCCATCGCGGCTGACTCGGCTCCCTGACGGTGGTCGGGCAGCCGAATCACACGGCTGCTGGGGGCAACCCCGGGTCTGGAGTTCGCCGTGCCAAATATTTGGACACCGCCTGCGTGGAGTCGGCCACCCACACCATCAAGGTCCTGGACTGTGGTCGGTACATCGTCTGCGGGGGCCACACCCAAACCGCCCGGATCCCCATCGTTGGCGGCCGGATCCCGCCCGGCATCTCATACCTGCGGTGCCGACCTCCCGCCGGCCTGCCATTCGCTGAGATGCCGGACAGCGTAGCCAGCAGCTGCGCCTGGTCCAGACGGGCGCCGAAGCCGATCCGCTCCCGGTCCGGCTCCTCCAAATGCCCCGCGGAGGAGGCGGTAGGAGCAGCCTCCACGGCAACAGTCGCCGCCCGCCGCCGTGGGGCGGGCGAACACCGGCCGGGGTCGACGGCCCTACCTGGGCTTGGGCGCCGGCTCGGCGGGGCGCCACAGAGGCGATCAGGGGTGTTGTGGCGAACGCCCCGGTACGAGCACAGGGGCGGCCTCAATGGCGCCACCTCACCATTTGTAGGCCTCGGCGGGACTCTGGGCAGCCCCCAGGGCTCCAGTGCCCCGCTGATCAGGAGCCGTGGGCTTGAAGCCGGCTCAGCTGGCGCAGGACCTGGAGGTCTTGGACGAGTGGCTGGTTGTGCTGGACGACGGTAAGCGGGCGATTCGGGCGGTCCTGGAACGCTCCTACCGGCGGCTGCTGGTCCCCACGCCGAGCTGTTCCGGCTGCTCGCCGTGAACCCCGGGGGCCGGACCTGTCCACCGAGACCGCTGTCGCCTTCACCGGCATCGGCAAGCCGCGCGACGTCCGTCTGCGCCTGACCGCGCTCGAAGCGGCGAGCCTCATCCGTCAGGACCCCGAAACGCAGCGTTGGCGCATGCACCATCTCGTGCGCGCCTACGCCGCCACCGAACAGGCCCGCCTGAGCCCCCAGTACAGCACCAGGGCCCAGCTGCGCCTCTTCGAGTACTACGCCCGCACCGCGCGGGCCGCCGCCCATCTCAACCCCACGGCGGGCGGCGACAAGAAGCGCTTCCCCGACCGAGGCGCCGCCATGGCCTGGTTCGACGCGGAGCGCGCCAATCTCGTCGCCGCCGTCCACACCGCACACGCCACCGGCCACCCCGACACCACCATCACCCTGGCGTCCCTCTTGGCGAACTACCTGAATTCACGTCGGCATCTGCAGGACGCCCTGGCCGTCGCCACCCTCGCCCATGACGCCGCCACCTCCCTCGGCGACCGCCACCGCGAAGCAACGGCCTGGAACAACCTCGGCACCGCCCTCGGGGAGTTGCGCCGCTTCGACGACGCCCGCGACACCCACCAACACGCCCTCGACATCTACCAGGACCTCGGCGACCGCCACCGCGAAGCCATGGCCTGGAACAGCCTCGGCACCGCGTGGCGGGGTGCTGAGGCGTACGGGCGGGCGGTAGAAGCCGGTGGGCGGTCCGCCGAGGTGTTCCGGGAATCGGAGGACGCGTACCGCGAGGGTGAGGCGCTCGGTGAGCTCGCCGCCACCCTGCCGGCAGCCGGCCGGACGCCCGGCGAGATCCGGAGCCGACCGATACCGGCAGCGGCACCAGGCGTAGCACCGAGGCGGCGCGGCACCCGCCGGACGCCACCACACATGGGTGCAAGCCGGCGAGGCCGGGCAGGTGGCGGAGTACCTGCTGGACCTGCTCGCCGAGGTCTGCCCCGTGGAGCGGGCCCGGTAGGCGGCAGGGGCGGCCGGGGCGGGCCTGGGCCTGTCAGCGGGCACGGTGAGCAGCGCGGCGGGTCTGCCGGGGATGCCAGCACGGTCGACCCGGCCAAGGGCGGCTCCAAGGAAGGGCAAGGGCTTCAGCATCCGCGGCCAACGCTATGTCGTGACCTCGCGCAGCGGCACCGCCGAAGGGCATCCGTCCTCTCCGCTGATGGTCCAGGCGTGCCCCTTGTGCGCCCCAAACGACCTTGACCATTGGTCTGGACCATATGAGAATGTCACCGTCATCGGGGGAGGATAGCGACGTGGCCAGGAGTCGTTCGGTCAGGACGTGGGCGGCGGCAGTCGTGCTGGCGCTGACCGGTGTCACGGTGAGCGGCTGCACCGGTGGGCATGACAGAGCCATTTCGGGTTCCGGCGCGGTCGCGATCGAGGTCGACCAACCGGAGGCGCTTGCGGATCAGGCGGTCCGGGTGCGGATCACCGGGCTCGCGCCGGGAGCGGAGGTGACCGTCACCACGCAGGCCTCGGACTACCGGGCGAGCAGCTGGCAGGCGCACGCCGCCTTCGTGGCCGACCCGCAGGGCGCCGTCGACCTCGCCACGACTGCCCCGCGCTCCGGCTCCTATCAGGGCGTCGATGGCATGGGCCTGTTCTGGTCGATGGAACCCCCCGCGGACGCCGCCGCAACAGCCTTCGTACCCAAGTTCCCCCAGCTCCAGGGTTACTACCAGGTCCGCCTGGCAGTCGAAACCGGCGGACGACAGCAGGCCGTCCGGGTGCTGGAACGCCACTGGCTGGCCGACGGCGTCACCGCCCGCGAGTTGACCCCCGCGAAGGACGGCATCGCGGGCGAGCTCTTCCTCCCACCGTCCGGGACGGCCCGCCGTCCCGCGGTCCTGGCCTTCGGCGGCTCCGAGGGCGGCACCGGCCAGAACTTCACAGCGGCGCTGCTCGCCTCCCACGGATATCCGACCCTGGCCCTGGGGTACTTCGGGCTGCCCGGGCTGCCGTCCACCCTGCAGGACGTCCCGCTGGAGTACTTCGCCGACGCCGCGCGCCTGTTGGCCGCCCAACCGGAGGTCGACCCCGCACAGCTCCTCGCCCTGGGCTACTCGCGCGGCAGCGAAGCCGCTCTCCTGCTGGCCGAGGACTACCCGACGCTGGTCCACGGTGCCGTGGTCTACGCACCCTCGGCCCAGGTCAACCCCGGATTCCCGAGCGGGCCGACCGCCTGGACCCTTCACGGCAGCCCGGTGCCGACCGGCACGATCCCGCTCGACAAGCTCGACGGTCCGCTGCTGGCGATCGCCGGCGCCGACGACAGGATCTGGCCTTCCGCGAACTGGGCGGGCCAACTGGTGAAGGCACTCGATCTCGCGCAGAACCCCCATCCGCACCAGGCGATCGTCTACCCCGACGCGGGCCACCTCGTCGGCACCTTCCCCTACCTCGCCGCGGACACCACCCTGGGCAGCGCAGCTTCCAAGCGCACCACGAACTTCGGCGGCACCCGTGCCGGGAACGCCGCCGCACAGGCGGCGGGGTGGGCGCAGGTGCTCACGCTCCTCTCAGGACTGCGCAGCAGCTGACGGCACGAAGGCGGCCATGACAGCAGCAGGGTCGGCGGCCAGAAACAGCCCGGACAGGCGGCTCCTGGCGGCCCGCCCCCCTCCGACCTGCGGCGCGACAAGATGCAAGAGGTGTCACGCACTCGGGGGCCGAGATGCAAGAGCTGTCAGGAACTCACCCCCGACCCCCAAGGACAGCACAGGAAACAGCACCACACCCCCGGCGGAAGCGAACCCGGACCGGGGCGCAGCCCGACCCCCCCACCCTGCCCCCCAACGGCCACCACCCTCAGCGCGGGCGGCCTGCGGCCGCGGTGGGGGCGCCGGCGAGCGGCCGGGGGCCGGGGCCTGACGGCCCCGCGGCATGGTGGGCGGCCAGTGGCAGGGCCTGGTGGTACCGCGGCGCGCGGGTGGGCGGGGCCGGGCCTTGTCGCACCGGCGAGGGTGGCAGGTGAGCCCAGGCGGGGGCCTACAGCCCCCTGACGGGGCACAGCGGGCGTGGCCGGTGCCCGGCGGTGCCGGGGTGGTGGGCCGGGAGGGCAGCCTACGGGCCCAGGGACGGCAGCACACCCCCGCGGGCGACACCCCCTCGGTGCCTCCCCGCCCGGGGCGCGCCCGGCACCACCTGCCGGAGCCCGCCCCCGGGGAGAGCGACGGCAGGCAGCACGTCCGCCCCCGGCGGCGGGCCGGCGAGGCGGCGGTGCGCAGGCCAGGGCAGCCGGCCGGCGGGGAGCATCCGGCCAGGCGCAGCGCAGGGCAGGCAGCGGGGCAGGGCAGGCAGCGGGGCAGGCGGACGTGCAGCCCTGCTGCCTGACCCGCAGATCTGACGGGGCATCATGCTCTGTCATGGACCTCACAGGCATAGCGGCCCTGGTGGCTCTCGCGGGCATCCCCGTGAGCGTCCTCGTCGCCCACTGGCAAAAACGCACCGCCCTGCAGCAGACCCACGCCCTCAACCAGGCCGCCCGCGAGAGTGCCGCAGCCGCCCACCAGGCGGCCCTCGCCCAGGCCGAGGCAGGCCACCGCGCCGCCCTCGAACTCCAAGCCGCCCAGACAGCGGCCAGCCACCGCAGCGCGATCGCCCTGGCAGCCGCCAGCCACCAGTCCGCACTCGAAGTCGCAAGAGCCCAAGCCCGAGCAGAACGCGACCGCTGGCTCCTGGACGCCCGCCGAGCCTCCTACGACCGCTTCCGTGAATGCCTCGGCCGGTTCCGCATCGCCCTCTTCCGAGGGATGGACAAAGAAGCACTGGACGGCATCACCTACGACATGCACAGCATCGCTCACGAGGTCAGAGGGATCGGGCCATCCGAAGCCGGAGCGCTGGCCCGCGATATCAACATCCGATGCACGAGCGTCACACGACTCGTAGGCGGCCCGGGTACAACGAGAGAAGAACGCGAAGAAGCCTGGAGTACCTGGATAACCCCTCTTCGGGAACAATTCAGCGAATCCGTTCACAACGTCATGACACGAGAGCCAGTCCTTTTCGATGAATAGCAGTGCGGCAGAACCTCCGCTTCACAGCACAGAAGTACACGTCTGGAAGACGGACGATGCGGCCGGATAACGGCTCAGTACTGGCCTGAGGGCGGGCCGAATGACATCACCGCACGGGAAAACGCCAGCGGCAGACAGCGCCCGCCGCGATTTTGGAGACAGCCGGAACGGCGTTAATTCGGCACAACACAGCCCCGTCAAGCATCGGCCATCCCGGGGACGGCCGGCAGGCCGGCCAGGAATGGCCTGGTGGCGCCCAGGCGCAGCAAGGACCGGCCCCGAGAGCGGCCTCGCGGGGCCGGGGCGCAGCCGGGCACCACCACCCGATCCTCCAGCCCCTCCTGGTCCTCCTGATCCTCCAGCGCGCCCACCAACAGGCGGCCTGCGGCCGTGAAGGGGGTGCCGGCCTGGCGGCCGGACCGGGAGTGGCCGGGGCGGAGGCCTGACGGCCCCGCGGGGAGCTGGCGGCGGGCCCGGATGCCTGCGGCACCGGGGTGGTGACGGCAGGGCCGTGGCGAGGCGACGGTGGCCGTCCCGGTACAGCGACTGTTGGCCCGTCAGGCGTTTGGCGAGTCTCAGGGAAGTTTGACCGGCTGGTACGGCTGCTGGTCATGGCTGAGGTGCAGGAACCGGTTGACGTACCGCCAGGCGATGCTGTGCCTGCTCAGCGCCCATGCCTCGGAGCCGTTCCGGGCTTTCTCCACCCAGTTCCGCAGCTCGGGGAGCGCCTGCTCGCGCAGGATCTGGCGGGCAGCGGCCCGCTCGCTGCCCGGTATGGGAGCGACGGTAATCCAGACACTCGACCACCGGTCGGAAGGAAGGCCGGCGCCGTAGTTCGAGCTGGTCGGTGGCACCCACCTGGCCTTGAGGAGAGTGCCGTCCGTCCAGTGGTGGTCGAAGAAGCTGAGCTGGAGGGCGTGGGAAGGCGTCTCACCGAGCGCGGAGCAGATGTCCGTCGAGGTGAGCGGCCACGACAGGTGCTGCGGCAGGCGGCGGTTACGAGCTGGCACGCGCCCGAGGATGGCAGAAGCCCAGCTGGGCGCGCCTGGGCATTTCCGATCAGCCCACCGGTCAAACTTAGGTGCGACGGGTCAGCGGTGTCCTCTGGCAGGCGACCTTGACCGATTGAGAGGCGAGTTCGACCGCCGGTTCAGGCTCCGGGGCCGAAGGAACGGAGCGCCTGGTCGGTGAACTCCCGTGGTCGGGCGCGTTGGCGTTCTTCTTCGGCGATCCGGGCGGCGAGGACGGTGCTGTCGATGTGCGGTTCGACGGCGGCGTCGGCAGGCGGCGGCCGGGAAATTCGCTTTCGGCCTCCGAAGTGCGGTGATAGACAGCCGTAGTGCAGAAGAATCTTGAACTTCCCGACCTGCTGCGACTGATCGACGAGCGGGCGACGGCCTTCCGGGCCGCGATCGCCGCCGCGCCCAGCCTGGACGTGCAGGTGCCGACCTGTCCCGAGTGGACGCTGTTCGACCTGGCGCGGCACCTGGGCTCGGGCCGCCCGTTCTGGGCCGCCGTCGTCGAGGCCGGTCCGGCCGACGCCCCGCCGGCCGAGGCCGTGGCGGCGCGCGCCGAGGCGCAGGCGCCCCGGGAGCGCGAGGCGTTGGTGGCCTGGCTGGCCGCGTCGACGCAGGAGCTGCTGGACACCCTGCGGGAGGTCGGCCCGGACGCCGAGTGCTGGACGTGGTGGGGCGCCTCGCAGTCGCCGCGGACCAGCGGTGCCGTCGCCCGGCACCAGCTCCAGGAGATCGCGATGCACACCTATGACGCCCAGCTCACCGTGGGCGCCGCGCAGCCGCTGCCGGCGGAGGTGGCGCTGGACGGCGTCGAGGACTTCCTGTTCACCTGCTGCGCGTGGTCGGGCGTCTGGCCGCACGAGCCGGCCGTCGTCGACTACCACGCCGCCGAAGGCCGCTCCTGGCGCTTCACGGTCGAGGCGGACGGCGCCCGCGCCGTCCGCCTCCCGGCTGTCGGCGAGGGCGAGGCCCATGCCCCGGCCGACGCCTCCGCCCGGGGCACGGCCGCCGAGCTGGTCCTGTGGTTCTACGGACGCACACCGCTGGAGTCGGTGAAGATCGACGGCGACCGGGTCATCTTCGAGCGGCTCTTCGCCTGGGACCCGAACGCGTAAGGCGTGGCCGACGGCGCGGTCACCCGTTCGCTGAGACGGTCTCAAACCGTAGGGCGAAGGCCTGGCGCAGGGTGCAGCCGCCGACGGCGTCGTAGCCGGTGACGATCACGGCGGCCCGTTCCACGATGCCCGCCCACCGGAGTCTGCTCACACCGGTACTGCGGCACGCAGGTGGCTCGTCCGGTTCCGATGACCGCCGGCCGGTCCGTGGCTACGCTGCTGGTCATGATGTGGTTCGCGCTGGGCACCTTCATGGCGGGGGGCGTCGGGATGATGGTCGGCAGCAAGTGTGAGCGGGGCTGGGCGAACTGGGTGCGGTGGCAGCGGATCACGGTCTCGGTCTCCGCCGTGGTCGCGCTCGCCGGGCTCGCCCTGATGGACGCGACCAAGGTCTGACGCCCGCGCAGGCGGATGGCGGTGGGCCGGGCGGAGACTGGCGTCCCGCACCGGGTTGGGCCGGCCCGGGATCTCCAGGCCGGGGTGGACGACGACCAGGTGCCCGTCGGCCCACCCGGTGCGGGGCGCGGCGTCGGCGAGGTGGGATTCGAGGATCATGTTGTGGACCTGGCGGGCGGGGATGTGGCCGCCGCCGCGGCAGGCCGTGGCGGCGAGGACGCTGCCCGGCCGCTCATGACTCTCAGGAGACCCCGTGATCACCGCACGCCATTGGATCGACGCCCTCGGTCTCGAAGCCCACGTGGAGGGCGGGTACTTCCGCCGGACCTACCAGGCCGACCACCGGCCCCGGACTCGCACGCCAGGAGGCGACCGGTACGCCGTCACCTCCATCCACTACCTGCTCACCCACTGGTCGCCGGTGGGGCACTGGCACCTGAACCGGTCCGACATCCTGCACTTCCACCATCACGGCGAACCGATCACCTACCACCTGCTCCACCCGGACGGCCGCCACAGCACCGCAGTCCTCGGCCAGGACCCCGACGCAGGGCAGCTCCTCACCGTCGCCGTGCCGGGAGGCACCTGGAAGGCGTCCCACCTCACCGCGGGAGACCACGCCCTGATCAGTGAAGCCGTCGTCCCCGGGTTCGACTACGCCGACCTGACCCTCGGCCGGCCCCACGAACTCGTGGCACGCTTCCCCGAGCATGCCGCACTCATTCACCGCTACTGCCGCCCGGACCGACCGGACCAGCCCCTCCCCAGGTGACAAGCCGGGCCGCCGGGCGGCTTCCACCGCCACGCGTGTAGGGGGTTGCAGCGCCATGCCGACGGCCGGGCCGCTGCGGGGCGCATTGCCGGCACGGGTCTTCGCGTCCGATGCACCGGCCGGAGACCTCGGCCGGTTCGCGGGCCTCCCCCGGCCCGGACGGCGCACGGCCCGCTGAGGGCGGCACAAAACCCCCGAAATCCCGATCGCCTCCACACACCAGGCCATCGAGATCTACCTGGACACCACCTACCGGGAGTCCCACCGGGAGCACCGCCCTGTCGGCGGAGGCCGCCCTCATAGACACCTTGACGGCCCCTCAGCGTCGAGCGGGCCCCGGCGTCACGGGCCGACGCGATCCTGATGAAAGGCCATGGGGCTGGTCAGCGCGCGTCGGAGACGAGTGCTGCCACCCGCTCCTGCTGGGACAGTTGCCCCTTCCTGGTCCACGGGAGGCGTGCGGGCGCCAGATCGCGGAGTGCGGAGGTCAGCCAGGCGTCATCGCCGAGCAGATCGGCGCGGCCCAGCCGGACGGTCTCCTCCAGCAGCTGGCGCACGATCAGGATCTCCACCGCCGGGTACCGCTGGCGGTGGTGGAAGAAGCGGGGCTTCCACATGTCGTACGGGTTCCTGACCATGGCGTTCAGGCAGGAGCCGTGAACGGTGATGTCGTCGTACTTGGACAGCAGGCCGCCCGCCGGCGTGCTCAGGAAGCGGCCGCTGCTGACCCCGATTCCCAGGCTCATCAAACGCGGCCATGGCACCAGGACGGGATCCCGACCGGCTACTCGGTGCTCCAACCCCTCGGGGAGGAGCGCGATATGGGCCGTGCGCTCGTGGTCGCCGATGAGCCACTGGCCGCCGATCCGCACCAGTGGGCCGAGGCCGGCAGTCGGCAGGGCGGAGGGGTCGGGGGTCGGGTGCTCGCTGGTGGTCACAGCTCTCCTCGGGACAGGCGGCAGCTATTCGCCGACCAGTCTTCCCGGCACACCTGATGTGAGCGTACCCGCCGCCGGGGCCACCGTGCGGCAGAATGTTCGAATCGGCCGCGCCGGGCCGTTTCCTGTGGGGACGTCGGCCACTGCGGCCGTGCCCTGCAGGCCGAGGCCCGGACGGGCGGGGGCGCGCGTGGCGGCGGATGTCCCGCGGCTGGCCCTGGTCCACCCGCGGGCCGTGCACGGGGAGCGCCGGCCCCGGAGCGACGTGCACCGCGTCACCCGACGTCGCGGGACCGGACGAGCCGGACGAGCGTACAAGGAGGCAGACCGGCCGCGGGGGGCGAGCCGCAGGACGGGACGGCCGCCCGGGCGGGCCGACGGGCCGGTGAGCGCGGCCTGGCGAAGTACGCGAGCCGGCACACACGCCGGCCGGCTCTCCGTGAGAACTCGTCACCGCCTCACGATGACGGTCCCGGGATGCCGGCGGCCGGGCGAGGAAGAAGCTGAGGACCGGGGATCGACGGAACGACGGACGGCGAGCCCGGGCGCCCGTACCCTGGACCGCAGGCCGGCAGCCGCCGACGGAGGGCCGGGCCGGCGATCCTCAAGCACGACCGCCCTTGGCCGAGCGCTACCCGGGGACGAACTCCGAGGCACCGAAGCAGACCGTCCGGGCTTCATCGGCCGGACGAGCGCCTGCCCCGGCCTTCGGCCGGTATGCCCGGCCCCCACCGATTTCGCCCCGTCCGACGGCACCCGGCATCCAGCGGCGCCCATCCGGGCGCACGAAGACGGCCCTCGGAGACTCGGCCGTCGCACGCACGGCATCCGGTACTTCCATGGCTGCTACTCGGTCGGCGATCTGTGGGGCGTCGACCGCCGCATGACGGGCGCCATGAGCACGCGGCGGTCCGTTCTCAGGCCGATCCGCGCGGCCCGCCCGCACGGTGCCCCGATCTCCGTCATCCTGGACAACCTGTCCGCGCACAAGGGCGAGGCCATCCGACGCTGGGCGGGGAAGAACCGGTCGAGCTGTCCTTCACCCCGACCTACGCGTCACGGGCCGACCCGATCGAAGGCCGCTTCGGGCCGCCGCGACAGTTCACGATCGCGAACTCGAACCACCGCAACCACGCTGCCCGGACCCGGGCCCTGTATGCCTACCTGCCGTGGCGCCGGCGCAGACGGGGCGGGTGCGGGCCGCGTAGGAGCAGGCGGCCACAACGAGACCGCTGCCCAGACCGGCGAATGCCAGACCGCCGAACTCGACCATCCAAGTGATCCCCGAGCCGGCGGTGAACGGCGGGGACGGCTCGATCGTGGGCAGCACGCCGACAGCCATGAGTGGGGCCATGACGATGAGGACGGCCCCGTACATCGTCAGAGGGATGCCCGTCAGCCAGGCCGGGATCAAGGGCAGCAGGCGCGGGACCCGTCGTCCGGAGAGGAACAGCGTCCAGCGGGGGAACACCTGCCCCCACGGGTACAGCAACCCCAGCAGCAGGAAGACCCCGACCATCGCCGCCAGGACGGTCACGTCGATCCCCGCCGCCGCGGCCGCCCTCGACGGCCCCGACGCGCCGACGCTCGTCGCCCTCTGCCAGTCGTCGCCCGCGACGCCGAGCGCGTCTCCGCCCAGCGTCCAGACGGTCTTGGCTCCCGCCCACGGCAGAAGTCCGCCCATGAGCAGGTACACCGCGACGCGGGTCCGCCTCGGGGCTCGGGAGGCGGCCGGGTGGGCCAGCGGTCCGTCGGCTGCGCCGCTGTGCGGCCGCCCGCATCGCGGGCAGTCTCCGCGCAGCCGCCGGCGGTACGACAAACCGGCGAGGAGCAGGAGGGCGGCACCGGCCGTGTTCAGCAGCACCTGGGCCAGCCCGGTGGCGCTCTCGACCCCCGAGAGCGCCACCATTGTCACGAAATAGATCGGCAGCCCGTTCATTCCCACGACGAACACCGGGAGCGCCACGATCAGCGCCGTTGCCACCGCAACCCGGCCGGGCCCGGCAAGAGTCCGGGTGCCTGCCAGGCAGGCGCCGCCGGCCAGGAGTGCGAGGGCCGCCAGGAAGAGCTGGACCTCCGGCGCGTAGGCGGAGTGCTCCTTCCATTGCACGGTGGTGCCCGTCACCGCCCAGGTGACCTCGACCGCGGCGTACAACACGCCCCACACTGCAGCGACCACGGGCGCCCACACAGGCCAGCGCCGCCTCCACAACACCCGCCCCGGGCTTGCGATCGGCGGCTCAGGGACGCCACCTGCCTCCGAGTTCGCAGGAACAACCACCGTGACCCCCGTATATCCGGATTGCCGACGCTCCACGATTCCGCGCCACCGACCCTGATCACATCCATCCCACGGGCCATCCGGCTTCCCCCGCGCGGGGGAGGCCGAATCGTGAGTGCCAGCCGGCCGGAGGATGTCGAGCGGGTACGGGCTCCCCGACAGCCCGAGCAGAGCGGGGCTCCTGGCGAAAATACTGCCGGTATCCGGAACTTCAGGTCGAAGGAATCCCCGTCGATGCGCCACAACGGATCGGCCGGCTTCCCCTCCATTTCCGATTTCCCGATGTTATGGACTCAGGATGCGCGAACTCATTCATGACGCCGTCCAACCGGACACCACCACCTCGGTCCTCAGCAGGGGCAGGGCTGCCGGAACGTCGGCCATGGCGACGTCCCGGCAGCGCGGGAGGCCCGGGCGCAGCCACAGTCGAGGAGCCGGGACGCGGGGGCCGGGGCCGGCCGCTGACAGGCGGGGCGCAGCCCGGCCGCCCGAGGGGGCACCGCGGACCCCAGGTCTCGTAGTAGTCGCCGATCCGGTCCGCCCAGCGGGAGTCGACGAGCATCGCCCTCGTGAGGAGCACGTCATCGGCCCTCTGGGTGCTGCTGAACAGCCCGAGTTCCTCCGAGGCGAGGTCCCCCAGGTGGTTGTGCTCCAGGTAGACGTCGCGGGTGTCGGCGTACGCGGTGAGGTCGGCCACCAGCTCGGACGGCACGCGGCCCACCAGCGGCAGGTCGTCCAGAAGGACCTGGGGGCCGCGCCGCGCGTCGAACGCCGCGCCCACCAGGCGCCCGGTGCCGAAGTACGCGGTGACGGCCGCCAAGGTCGGCACGTGCGGGAGATTGAACTCGCGGCTCACCACGGACCCGTTGTGCGGTCGGACCCTCCCCCACGGGTCGGGTACGAGCTCGCCGTCGAGCGCCTGCTCCGCCTCCTCGGCCGTCATCCCGAACCACAGCGGGCCCACCCGGTGGAGCGGCTCCAACGTCCACCGAATCCGCTCGTCCGCCGCGACAACATCCCAGCTCATATGTCCGGCACCCCTTCTCGCTGCCGGCCCGGGGCCCAAACCGGCCGGCCCTTCCAGCCTGGGGACCGTACGGCAGAGCAGTGACAGCCCGTACCAGCAGACGCTCAACCGCGCTGGTCAAGATCTCTTGCCGATTAGTCAAGGTCGCGTGCCAGGGGACAGCGGCCCTGTCCCGTCTCACCGAACTTTGACGAGTCTCACCGCAGTCTGACCGACTTGGCGTCTTCCGCTCAGGCCCCCGCTTGGCGTTCCGGTTCCTCGCCCGGCGGGATGAAGGTGTCGGCGCTTTCCGCGTCCGCCCCCAGGACTGGGCACGGCCCGCCTGCCGCTTGCTCCAGCTGTCCGGCCGCGGCCGCCGGACGACCGGCCCGGTGGGGGCAGATGCAGCGCGACCTGACGGGTGCGCTCCAGCCGGCCCGCAAACCTGGCGCAGGTGGTCGTCGGCATCGTGGCGGCCGTCACCACATGGTGGCGGCCGCCAGCGGTTTCCGAAGATGCGGTCAGCCCGCCGGTCCTCGGATCCGCCGGGGACGCCGTCGCGGCGACGAACGGGAAATCAGCTCGCGTGCCCGCTCAGTCGACGCAAGGCACCTCGTTCACAGCCGGTGCTGCACTCGTCCCCTCACCGGCCAGAATCTCCTTCGCCTTGCCCGGCTCCGCCGTCAGCACCGCCCCCTCGGACTGCACGGGCAGCTCCGAGGTCGCCGCTCGCCCCTGTGCGAAGGCGGGCACCTGGCGGACGAAGTCGACCGGGTTCCACCCCTTGTCAACCACCAGGTCCTCCTTCAGCGCGTCGTACAGCGCCCTCAGCTTGCCGGCGTCCGCCATCACCCCGCCGGCACGCAACTTCTGCAACACGCCGGCGAGGAACGCCTGCGCCCGGCGCGTGCGCTGCAGGTCCGACCCGTCACCCACTCCGTGCCGCTGCCGTACGAACGCCAGCGCCTGCGCGGGGCCGAGCTCGGACCGGCCGGCGGGCAGGCTCGCTCCGCTGAGCTCGTCGTCCACCGCGTGGTTCAGACAGACCGGCACTGTGCCAACGGCTTGCGCGGCCCGGTAGAACCCGGTCATCGTGACCTCTGCGAAGTGGTCCACCGGCACACCTGCCAGCTCTTGAACGGACCGGATCAGCGCGGCTCGGCCGGCCTCCCGGCCGCGCCATCGCAGTTCGGCGCCGGAAACCCCCTGCCCCTGAGAGCGTGTCGTCTCCGCAGCCTCGGCCTGCGCATACACCTGCCTGATGGCCACCTTGGCACCGCCGCCGGGCGCGTCGACCAGCACATCCCGGGGAATCGACAGCTGACGCGCCGTCCCGCCTCCGGCCGGGATGTGCACCAGCACCAGGGTGTCCGCGACGTCCACGTCCGCCGCCCCGGCGTGCAGCTCCCCGCGCCGCAGTTCCGCAGGCGCCGGCCGGTTCTGGGCGTCGGTGGTGGCCTCCAGACCGATCAGCAGGATGGTCACCCCACGCTCGAGCGGCGCGGGCGCGCCCGAGGACGCCGCCTCCAGCGCGCCGGAGGCCCGCCCCGGCAGCCCCGACGGAAGGGTCAGCGCGCTCGCCCCCACCGCAACGGCCAAGGTCAACGCGCCGACCAGCATGACCGTCCGCCGCCGGCGCCGGCGCCGCCGTCCGGCCTCCAAACCGCCGTCGACCAGCCGGGCGGCCGCGGCCACCCCGAGACCCTCGGCGGCCCGTCCGAAGGTCGTGCTCAACCGGACCTCGAACTCTTCGTCCCCGCCGCTCACTTCGCCACTCCCGTCACCGAAGACCCCGTCCACCGACCCGTCCCGCCCGCTCACCGTGCCACCAGCTCCGCCAGGTCGGCCCCCAGGAGGGACCGCAGCCGGGCCAGCGCCCGGCTGCACCTGGTCCGCACCGCCGCCGAGCTGTCCTTGACGATCGCCGCCGTCTCCTCCACGCTCCGGTCCTCCCAGTAACGGAGCACCACCACCGCCCGGTCGCGCGGCGGAAGCTGGGCCAGGGCGCCGACCAACGCCAGCCGCAGCGCCGCGTCCTGCTCGGGTGCCGGCACCTCCGGCAGCACCTGGCTGGGCCGCTCGGCACTGCTGCGCCTGCGGTGGTGCGACAGGTAGGCCCGGACCAGCACGGTCCGGGCGTAGCCGGCCGGGTTGTCGATCCGCCCGGCCCAGCTCGGCCGCTGCAGCCGGTGCCACTGCGTGTACATCTGGCCCAGTGTGTCCTGCACCAGGTCCTCGGCCAGGTGCGCGTCGCCCCCGGTGAGGAAGTACGCCGACCGGTAGAGCTGCCCGCTGCGGGCCGTCGCGAACGCGACGAACTCCTCCTCCGAGGCCGCCCGCTGTCGAGCTGTGCCCACTGTGTTCTCCTGTCCCCTCGCGGTATCCGCCCTATGACGACACGAGGGCACCCGAATGTTTCACAGCAAATCTCGACGGGCCGTGACCTTCGGCTGTCCGGTGGTGGGCAGGCGGCCGCCGCCGGTCCTCGGAGCGACGGCGATTCGGCGCCGGTGGGTGACGGCGGTGCCGAACAGGCCTGTGCCGGTCGTGGGCGTCGGTACCTGGACGCCCACGACCGAGCGCGTCGGCTGCGGTCCCACCGGCGGACGCAGGGCCCCGTCGGCCGGGCCGCGCACCAGCACGGACGTCCTTCCTGCGTGCCCGGCCCCAACCGGTCCGGGGGCAGCGGACAGCCCGGGCCGGTTCGGCGAGGTCCTCACGTCCAGGAAGCTGGGCTGTGAACGCAGGAGGGGGGTCCCGAGGTGGTGGCTCTCGTTCAGGGCGAGAAGGTCGTCGTGCCGGCCGGCCCGATACAGCGACCGGATCCCGTCCGGTCGCGTGCCGAGGGCCGCGTACGGTGCGCGCACGGGTCCACGTACGGGGCCGGACACCGCGGTCCACGCGCCGGAGCCGGCCGTCCCTTGGAGGGGCGGCCGGCCCTGGTCCGACCGGAGGTCAGAGGTCCAGCACCTGGTCCGGGAAGATCAGGTCCGGGTCCCCGCCTATGGTCCGGATGTTCTTCGCGTACAGGCTCCGCACGTCCGTGCCGAACTTGACCGCGATCTCGCTCAGGGTGTCGCCGCTCCTGACGGTGTAGGTACCGATGGGGACGCTGTTCCTCGGGGAGTTGACCGGGGCTGACGGGGCCGGCGTCCGCCCCGATCGCGTGGTGTCGGTGGAGCTCCGGTCGGTTGTCGGGACAGGGGCGGGCTTGGGGGGCGCCGCCTTCGGCTGCGTTTTCGGGGCCTGGGCCTTGGGCGCGGCCGGCTGGGCCTGGGGGGCGGTGTCGGCCTGGGCCGGCGTGCCGCCCCTGGCCAGACCGGCCTTCCTGGAGCAGACCGGCCAGGCGCCGGGGCCCTGTGAGGCGAGCACCTTCTCGGCGACAGCGATCTGCTGTGCCCTGCCGGCCTGGTTCGCCTGCGGCGCGTATGCGGTGCCGCCGTACGCCCGCCAGGTGCCTGCGGTGAACTGCAGACCGCCGTAGAAGCCGTTGCCGGTGTTGATCGACCAGTTGCCGCCGCTCTCGCACTGGGCGACGGCGTCCCAGGTCGAGGCGGAGGCGGCCGAGGCCGGTGGGGCCGCGACAAGTCCGGCCACCGGCAGCGCGGCGACGGCAGCGCCGGCCACAACGGCTACGCGGACCCGGTTGCGCTTGGTGGTGGCCTTGGTGGAGGTGGTGGCAGCGGTGGTCTCGTGACCGACGGTCATGAACATCCTCTCGACAAGCCCCAGGCAGGCATGCGGAACCAGGCCCCGGTGGGGCCCAGGTTTCGCTCACCTCACTCGATGGGCGGCCGGGCACGTGTCCGACGTGCCGTGCCGCCCCGGTCTCCCCGCTTGCCGCCGGCCCGTCCTTCGAGCTTGGCCGGTCGACGGGCACGGCCCTCGCTCCGGGGATCGGCCGGCGGGCCGTGCATCGGGGTGAATCCGGGTGGTGCTCGTTGCACCGCCCATGAAGCTACGGGCGGTTGCGGTCGGTAATCAAGTAATTCCCTGACGGTGCAGGTCAGTTGGCATTTACCAGGGGTAAGGATCAAGAAATCGGGCCGGAAATGCCAGCTTTTGATGGGGTTTGCGTGATCGAAAGGACCGCCAATGCGCCCCCGATCACGCCAATGCCCCGGCAAAGCCGCCCGCAGGCTCCGCCCGGAGCGATCAGCATGTGACGGTCCGTCACCATGTCCTGCGGGGTTCCCGCCTCCGCCGACCGTCTTGGTGGCACCAGCCACAGCCGTTGCCCAATACACCCGGAGCAGTTGCACAGCGTAGTATCCCGCCGGCCCGTACCCGGCGCAGCAGGTCGGTCGCCGCGCCTACGGCGAGAGGCGCACGCCCATCAAACACCCCTACGAACGCCGGGAACTGCTGCCACATCAGCGAGGCCATTGCACACCCTGGCCACGAACGCCACCCCGTCGCCGCACCACCCGGGCCGCCCCTTCCCGTCCCCGGCGTGGCGAAGTGCAGTGCCGTCGTCGGGTCGACCACCGTCAGGCCCGTGAACCGCAGGAACGTCCCGCGGCGTCTCGTCCCGAGCCCTCACGGGACCCCGTCCCGATCCTCCGTCAGCCGCATTGCCGGCCGTGCCGGGTACGGCCGTCGGTACCTCCGAGGGAGTCGGCAGCCGCAGCCCCAGCAGTCCGCGCACTGCGACCAGCGCAGGCAAGGGGGCCGAGACCGCCCGCGTTCACGACCCTCACCCGGCGGGCGTCTCCGACGGTCGCGCCCCCGGCACCGTTCTCCTGCGCCGCGTGCAGGATGTCGACGAAGGCGACCGCGCACGCCGCGCTCACCGCCGCGCGCCACCCCCAACGCCCTTCTCCCCCGACGCCCTCCCCCACCGCCAGGACCCCGACCGCGCCTCGCCCAGCAGCGCGGCCACTCCCCGGCCCGCATCACCACCCGCCACAGCTGCCCCACCAGGGCCCCCGCCTCGAACGTCATGCCGGCCACCGTGCCCCGCAAAGGACGACACCACCAAGCTCACCAACCCCGGCGCCCGCCAATACGAACCGCGGCGCCCCTGGCTAGAACGGGGGCTCCACGGTGAACTCGCCTGTCACCGCCCAGGGGTCGTCCTGCTCCCGCTGCTCCGCCGTCTCCCGCTCCCGCCGTTCGGCGGCCGCGCGCGTCTCGGCGATCGTGGGGATGGAGTCGAGGGCCTCGGCCGGGCGGCCGTGCCTGATCAGCATGTCGGGCAACTCGTGGCGGACCAGGTAGTGAGTGGAGGAGCGGAGCAGTGCGAGGGCTTCTTCCGTCCGGCCGTCCCGCTCCAGCAGCCCGGCCAGCGCGGTGTCCCACTCCCCCGGCTCCCGGTCGTTGAGGGCGGTGGCCTCCGCGATGCCCTCCTTGCAGCGGCCCGCCACGCCCAACAGCCAGAGCCGCAGGTGGCGGACCTGGTCCTCGTGCTCCTCGACGTATTCGTCGGTGAGCCCTTCCAGGAGTGCGAGTGCCCGGTCGGGCCGGCCGTCGTCGACGAGCAGGTCCAGCGCCCAGTGGAGGAAGTTCCAGCAGTCGTAGTACTCGTAGGTGGGCCGGCCGGTCTCGACGGCCTCGTCGACCCTCCCCTGGCGGACGAGGAGGCGCATCAGCGCCGCCCGGTCCTTCGGATGGTCATGGGCCTCGATCCCCTCGCGCAGCACGGTCTCCGCCTCGGCCGCCCGCCCCGCGTCCTCCAGCGCCTTCGCGTACACGTCGAGGGCGGAGCGGTGGTCTTCGGCGGCGAGGGCCCCCAACTCCTCGATCAGGCCCTGCCTGGCAAGGAGCTCCGCGTAGTACTCCGGGAGGTTGACGGGATGACGCCGGCCCGTGGCCCTCTCGGCGCGCAGGACCTCGACAGCCTCGTCCGTACGCCCGGCCCGCTCCAGCACCCGGGAGATCAGGAGCAGTACGCTCCAGCGGTCCGTGCGGCCCGTCCAGCAGGATTCACCACACCGCTCGCACGCCGCGCTCTCCACAGGCTCCATGCGCTCCGCTTCCCGCGTGAGCACCTCCAGGACCAGGTCGTCGTGCCCCTGCCCCTCGGTCACCTCGACCAGGCGGGAGCGCAGCCAGTACTCCCCGAGATGGGGCGTGAGCAGGCCGACGGCCTCCCCGGCCCGTCCGGCCTTCGACAACAGCTCGGCGTAGCGGGCGCACACGTGGCCGTCGCCCAGCTCGGCCGCGTCCGGGCGCACCGTCGCGAGCGCCTCGTCACCCTCGCCCCGGTGGATCATGATCTCGGCGGTGACCCACTCGGCGGCCCGCCAGCCGATCTCCGCGAACGGTCCCACCAGCGCGAGCGCCCGGTCGAACTCGCCGGCCGCGCACAACTCCCGGGCCGCCGCCTCCGCGCAGTTCCAGTCCCCGCGCTCCCGCGCCGCCCGGATCAGCAGTTCCAACTGCCCCAGGTCGAGGAGGGTCCGCACCATCCGCGGGTAGACGCCACCATGGTGGCGCGCCTGCCAAGAAAGATCATCGATGTTCACACGCGCACCCTACGAACTGCCACCGACAGTCTCCGCCCGACCGAAGCCGGGATGCCCACAACGCCAACCGCCACCGGTCAGAGTCCACTGAGACCGGTCGAACTTCGATGAGGCGGGTCAGCGGCTGTCCTCTGACAGACAGCCTTGACCGATTGACAAGAGATCTTGACCACCGAGGCAATCTCGTCCCCGCCAACCGCCGGGCGGTGCGCGTCAGGCCCTGTTCGGCAGCACACGCACGTTGTCGAGGTAAAGACTCAACGCGCCGTCAACCGGGCATCGCAGGCCGACCGAGAGGCGGCAGACCTGGCCGTCCGCGGCAAGGGCGTAGGCGACCGCCACCTGGAACACGTCGTGCCCGGCGGGGCATGCGGGGTCAGCCGGCTTGCGGAAGACCCTGCGCAGCCATGGGAGTGGAAGGGCGGAGGCCGCGAGTTCCCAGGTGAAGCCGCCCTCATAGACATCTCCGTCCGCTATACCGAGCGGTAGGCAGCACCCCTCACAGAAGCACTCGTCCGCGGCCACTTCGAACCGGTCCCAGTCGCAGAACCGGCAGACGAGGGGCGTGATCACGATTCGCCCGTGCGGCTCCCGTACAGCAGCCCATCGCAGCAGCGGTTCCAGATGGCCGCCGCCCTCCGCCCCCGCGTCGACCTCCGGTCCGGCACTCCACGCACCTCTGGCTTCCACAGCAGGGATCCTTGCACGCCCCGGGAGGGAACAACCCCGCGGACCCTGCCTCCTCACCACTGGTCAAGATCGGATGGCAGACCGTCCTAGCGAAACGGACATACCCGGCGCGCTGAGAGATCAGTGGGACAGGCCTGGGACCGGTCTGTCCCAACCCGGCAAGGAGCCGGCCGCCCACCCGGCGCAGCGGCCCCGCCAGTTGAAGCATCAGCGATCGCGGTGACCGAGGAGGTGAAGAAGAAGTCGATCTCCGCTCCCTCGACAAAGGGGCTCACATTGGTCGTCACGTGCGCGTACGCGTCCCCGATGTCATAACCCCAGGCGATGTTGAGGACCACCAGCCTCACCCCGCCCTCCAGGACGACCTCGGTCAACAGGCCAACGAGGAGTTCACCGGCTGCGGTCCGGTGACCTCCGGAAGCCCGGGGATGTGGCAAACGGCCGCCAGGCCGTTTCGTCAGTTGGTCAGAGAGGACAACAGGTCAGCGAAGGACAGGGGCGTGTCGGGTTGGAGGCGCGTGGTTTCGCCTCGGAAGGACCGCACCTCCAGCCAGCTCTGCGGCGATGCCGTCGGCAGTACTTCCATGAGCTTCTGGAGGTCGGCCGACCGGTAGACCTTGAATTTCGGTGACGGTCGGTAGTGCGTCAACTGGATGTCGAAGCGCATGTCCACGGCGGGATACGGCGATCGTCCCCAGTCGCTGTAGGGCAGCGCGGCGTGACCGTGGATGCGACCGTCGACCAGCACCTCCGGGTCCTCGTCCCCGATCTCGCAGTTGAACACGGGGAAGGCTGTCGCGACCCTCGCTGCCACTCCCGGATACGCGGCGCAGGCCCGGCCCAGTGACGGCGAGCAGAACAGCGCGTGGTCGAAGGACCCGACCGGGCTCGGCAACGTCACCTTGTGGTGGGACTGGCCGGCGAAGGCGAGGTCACGCCTGGTGCAGAGGAACTCCAGGAACCCAGCGACCACCGTGTCCTGGTGGCTGCCGGCTCGCACTGTGAAACGAACCGCGCTGCGGCCCTGCTCGCGCAGCACGTAGTACTCGAAGAAGCCCATCGGGTGATCGGGCGTGTGTGCGCGGCGATAGACCTGGTCGAAGCCGTCGACCAGCAGGTACTGGGGTGCCGGCGCGTGAGGACCGACCGCCCTGGTGATGACGTCGAGCACCGGTGTTCCGGCCTCGGTTTCTGCCGGGTCGCTGGGCGGGTCCACCTCGGTGAAGCCCTTGCGGAGACGTTCGTTGATCTTGCGTGCTGTGTGGCGTCGCGCCTGTTCCTCGTCGTCGAGGATTGTCGTGCTCCCCTTGCCCGAGGTGCGATCGGAGCCCCAGCGAAGGAAGCAGCGGATCCCCTCCTGGCGGATCTCCCAGAATTCGAGCGTGGCCTCTTGGCGTTCGAACCGCCGCCATGTGGTCATCGGGCCTCCCAAGCCGCCTGCGACAGGCCTGCGCCTGGACCGCACGCGGGTGACCCTACCGCTCGCCTGCGAGCTTGCTTCTCCGGTGGTCAGGACGCCGTGATACGCATCCGTCCGCCCCAGCGGATGCCCTTGTCCCTGCGGATGCGGGCGCGTTCGCGTCGTTGGGCGGCGAGGACATCGAGATGGCGGGCGTCTTGGTTGCGCCAGCACAGGTAGGCGTGCAGGGCGCGGGTCTGGAACGTGTGCGGGTCTGGACCGTGTGGTTGCGGTGGTTCGAGTTGACGATCGTGAACTGCCGCGGCGGCCCGAAGTGGGCCTCGATCGGGTTCGCCCAGGACGCGTACGTGGGCGTGAAGCACAGCTCTACCCCGGTGAGCCGGGTATGCCGTCTTCCTCGCCGTCGTCCTGACGTGCTCGTCGGCGGATCCGGCGGCGCTGACGCTGTTGGTGGAGCGACTTGAAGCGGTCAGCCGGTGTTGGGCCGGGTCGCGGTGACCTGGCGGAGGAACTCGGTGTTGCTCATGGTCTTCTTCAGCCGGTCCTGGAGCAGTTCCATCGCCTGCTGGGTGTCCAGGCCGCTGAGCACGCGGCGCAGTGTCCAGGTTGCGGAGGTGCGGGCGGGGCCGAGGAGGAGTTCCTCGCGGCGGGTGCCGGAGGCCTGGACGTCGACGGCGGGGAAGATGCGCTTGTCCGCGAGCCTGCGGTCCAGGCGCAGCTCCATGTTGCCGGTGCTCTTGAACTCTTCGAAGATCAGGTCGTCCATGCGGGAGCCGGTGTCGACCAGGGCGGTGGCCACGATGGTGAGGGAGCCGCCGTTCTCGATGTTGCGGGCGGCGCCGAAGAACTTCTTCGGCCGGTAGATCGCCGCGGAGTCGAGGCCGCCGGTGAGGGTGCGGCCGGAGGCGGGGGCTGCGGTGTTGTAGGCGCGGGCGAGCCGCGTGATCGAGTCGAGCAGCACGACCACGTCGTGGCCGAGTTCCACCAGGCGTTTGGCGCGCTCGATGGCGAGCTCGGCGATGGTGATGTGGTCGCGGGCGGGCCGGTCGAAGGTCGAGGCGATGACCTCGCCCTTGACCGAGCGTTGCATGTCGGTGACCTCCTCCGGGCGCTCGTCGACGAGGACGACCATCAGGTGGGCCTCGGGGTGGTTGCGGGTGATCGCGTCCGCAACGGCCTGCATGATCATTGTCTTGCCGGTCTTCGGCGGGGCGACGATCAGAGCGCGTTGGCCCTTGCCGATCGGGGCGATCAGGTCGATGACGCGGCCGTTCAGCTGCCCCGGGTCGGTTTCCAGGCTCAGCCGCTGCTGCGGGTGGAGCGGCGTCAGCTTGGTGAACTCGGCCCGGTCGCGGGCCTGGTCGGCGGCTCGGCTGTTGACGGTGTCGACGTGGGCCAGGGCGGGGCGGCGGTCGCCGTGGCCCGGGGCGCGGGTTGCTCCGGTCAGTACGTCGCCGGGACGCAGGCCGAAGGTGCGCACCTGGGCCAAGGACACGTACAGGTCGTCCGGCCCGGCCTGGTAGCCGGAGGTGCGCAGGAAGGCGTGGTCGTTGCGGATGTCCAGGATGCCGGCGGCCGGAACGAGGTCGCTCTTCGCGGTGGATGCGGCCTGGTGCGGGCGGCGGCCGGCTGGCGGCCGCTGTGACGGTACGTCCGGTGAGGTGCGGGGGCCGGCGGCGCCGGCGGGTCGGGGGTTCGTGGCCGGAGGGGCGGTGGCGCCGGCGGGTCGGGGGTTCGTGGCCGGACGGGCGGCGCGTTTGGCGGTGATCGCATCGACGAGCTCGCCCTTGCGAAGCCGCGCGGTGCCTGGGACGCCGAGGGTGGAGGCGAGTTGGTGGAGCTCGGCGCGCAGCAGGCCGTCCAGCGCGGGGTGGCCGGCGGCCGGTTCACGCAGGAGGGTTCGGGATGTGGTTGATGGTTCGGTTGAAGTGCTCATGAGAGGGTCCTCCCCCTGGAGGTGGTGTCGAAGGGCGGCAGCACCAGGTGGGCCGTGCAGCGCGAGGTGCGCCGGAACGCGGTGGTGTCCCGGCAGGGCCGGCTGCGGCATGGTCGGCGCGGTTGCGGCACGCGACCTGGGCCTGCGCATGGTGCGACGCCGAAAGCTGGTGCCGCCGTGATCTGCGGTGCGGTCTCCGCTGGCAGGAAGTGCGTCTGCCGTTTTCTCGACCGCGATCAGTTCGCGGGAGGGAGTGGAGTGCTCCGTTGCCGACCATGGTAGCAGGGCCCGTCGATCGCGCCCATGGGATTCGGCGGGAGCGGGCCGCGGAGACGACGAGCGCGGCGCTCGACGGGGCCGGTGCGAGCGCCGCGCCGCGCCGCGCCGTACAGGGAGGCGGGGCCGATGCTCGCTGCCCCGAACCGGGCGCGGGCCTGGTCGGCGACGGCTTCGATGCGGCGCGGCCGGTCATCGAGCGGGTTGGGGCTGATCTGGTGGGACGCCTGGGGCGCGCTGCGGATGCCGTCCGCTTCGGGGGTGAGTGCAGCGAGTTCGCCAACGCCCTGAGTCGTCGGCCCCCCGGTGGGCCGTGCGCAACCCGCCTTCCGCCGCGGCGCCGTCCCGGGGCGGTCAGATGGTCCCGCGCAGCTTGGCCAGTGCTTCGTTGAGCAGGATCTCGCCGTCCTCCTGGCTCCGGCGTTGCCGGACGTAGCCCAGGTGCGTCCTGTAGGGGGCGTTGCCCGCGGCGACGGGGGCCTGGTCGGGGTCGGGGCCGGCGGGCAGGCCGCACTTGGGACAGTCCCAGGTCTCCGGTACCACGGCCTCGACCGCGAAGCTGGGCTGGGTGTGGTGGCCGTTGCCGCACCAGAACGACACCGCTCTGCGAGGGGCGAAGTCGCCACGCTCGGACTCCCCCATCGGCCCTGCACCGATGCGGGAACCCCTGATACCACTACGTCCCTGCGCCACGATCGCTCTCCTCGGCCATGATGTCCACGCCTCGGATGTGCATGGGGAGGCCCAGCGTACGGCCACGCGTACGAGGTGTTGCCCTCGGGACGAGCCCGGGCCCGTGCGACCGCTTCGTCGGCCCCTGCGCCGGCGGCGATGAGCGGCAGCCGCAGCCGGCGCGGGTCCTATTCCTCCTGGCCGCCGCGGGCGGTGGCCGGGGCGTCGAGGTGGGCCAGGTCGTCCTGGGGGCGGCCTTGAAGGACTCGGCGTCCGGTCAGCGCCACGGGTAGGAGATGCTGGTCATCGCCGGAAGGACCCGTCAGTGCGTCCCCGCCGGGGCAAGGCCGAGGACGCCGCCGCCATCGCCTTCCTCACCAGTCCCGCCGGATCCTTCATCGGCGCCCAGTCGTTGCACATCAACGGCGGCAGGATGCCCCACTGACCGCGACCGACCACCACCAGGGAGAGCACCCATGAAGGAACGCGTCCGCGCCGTCCTGTTCACCGACGCAGGCACCATGCTGGTGATCACCCGCATCCGGCCCGGCATCCCCCCGTACCAGGTCCTCGTCGGCGGCGGGGTCGAGGACGACGACGCCGACCTGGAGGCCGCCCTGCTGCGCGAGATCCGCGAGGAGATCGCCGGCGAGGCCACCGACCTGCGCCCGTTCCGGCAGCTGACGACCGACAAGGGCGAGGTCGAGCACTTCTACACCGCCCGGATCGCCACCTGGAACTTCGACAACCGCACCGGCCCCGAGTTCCAGCGTGACGACCAGGGCGAGTACCTGCTCGAGGAAGTCCCGCTCACCACCGAGGCCGTCGACGCGCTGAACCTGATGCCGCCCCAGATCAAAGACGCGCTGCTCGACGCGATCGACAGCGGCGACCTCATCCCCGTCGTACAGCCCTGAAGCTCTTGCTCCGGAAGTTCAGATGATCTGGTTCTGCGTGTAGGGCCGTGACCTGCGCGACCACATCACCTGAGGCGCCCCGGCGCGGCCGAGAAGCAATCTGGTCGACGCAGGTCACGGTGGGTCCGACCGCTCCTGCGTGATCGTCACGGCCGCAGTTGCCGCGCCTGCGGGTCGAAGCAGTTGAGGCCCGTCGACGAAGCGACTTCCGCCGCGTAGGCGGATGCCTCCACCGCCATGCCCCAGCGCATGGGGAAGTAGATCAGCGGCCCACGGGCCTCACGGATCAGCGGACCGGTCGACCAAGGCGAGGTGTCGTACTCGTCCTCGGGCCACCGTTCCAGGAGGGCGGAGACGAAGGCCGCTATTCGCTCCACCGGAGGAACCGCAGGCTCCGCACGCGTCGCCGGGCCGGGCCCCGATTCCGGGGCCCGGCCC
>NZ_BNBO01000052.1 GCF_014655955.1 Kitasatospora indigofera | reverse complement strand
GCGAGAACCCGAACACGCCAGAAGGTGATCACCGGAGGTAAAACGACAAGCTGAGACCGGACCGGCCCCGTGCCGGCGGGGGCCGCCGGGGCGCCGCCACCTCGCCGGTCGGCGGCCCGGCGCGGCCGCCGGCGGCGGGCTGCCCCGCCGTAGGCCGGCCGCCGGTGGCGAGCCCCGCGGGCCGGCGCGGACCTTGACCGCCGCCGGCCCCACGCGCGGCTCGGGGCCGGCCCGGCGGGCAGCCTTGAATATGCCGAACGGGCTTGCGTGCAAACACCGTTCGGGAGAGTTGGCCGTACCTCTTGTGTGCTCCGCCCCGGCGCTCTAGCGTCTATGCCATTCGAGCGACCACCCCCCGCTCGACGTCAGGTCGGATTTGTTAGCGCTAACAGATCCGGTTCGGAAGCCCGGCGGGCGGCGACGCAGGGCCGCTCTTCGCGGAGTCCGTCTCCGGTCTCCCCGGTGAACCACGGTCCACCGGAGGGCCTGCCCAGCCTGCGGTGCCGGGCTCCGGCCGTGCGAGCACGCGGACCACCGGGCCCCGCCGAATCGTCCCGTCAGCAACATCAGCACCACATCCGCCGCCACCGGCCGGACCGTCACCCAGGCGCACTCCGGGCGCACTCACCCCGGGTCGGGCGTCTCCTGCGGGGTGCGCGGAGCGCACCGGCGGTGGACCGGCCGCGTCCCAACTCCCTTACGCCGCTGCCCCGTGAGGCAGCAGAGCCGCCGGCGCGCCCGGCCGCCGTTCATGGCTCCGCTGTTCGTCACGCTGCTGTTCGTCCCGCCGCTGTTCATGACGCTGACGTTCATGACGCTGACGTTCATGACGCTGACGTTCATGACGCCGCCGAGCACCCCGCACCGTGCAGTACGCCCCACTCCGGCCCCGGGCAGCGGCGACTCCCGCCCTGACCCGGCGAGCCACCGTGCCGGGGCCGTCCCGACCAGGTTCCGATCCGGCCCCCGTCGCCCCGGCACTCCGGAAACCCACCCAAGAATCGAGGACAGACGTGAAGATGCCCCCCGCCGCCCTCCGCCGGCCCACCGCCCTGCTGACCGCGGCCTCCGCCGCGATGCTCGTGGCGGGGACCCTCTCGGGCGCCGCGACCTCGCAGGCTGCGACGACGACGCAGCCCTGCGACCTCTACGCCGCCGGCGGCACCCCGTGCGTCGCCGCGCACAGCACCACCCGTGCGCTGTACGGGAATTACACCGGAGCGCTGTACCAGGTGCGCCGCCTCTCGGACAACGCCACCCGCGACATCGGGGTCCTCGGCGCGGGCGGATACGCCAACGCCGCCGCGCAGGACTCGTTCTGTGCCGGCACCAGCTGCGTCATCACGATCGTCTACGACCAGACCGGCCGCAACAACCGCCTCACCCAGGCGCCTCCCGGGGGATTCAACGGCCCCGCCGCGGGCGGGTACGACAAGCTGGCCAACGCCACGATGGCTCCGGTCACCCTCAACGGCAACCGTGCCTACGGCGTCTTCGTCTCGCCGGGAACCGGCTACCGCAACAACAGCACCAACGGGATCGCGACCGGCGACCAGCCCGAGGGCATGTACGCGATCCTCGACGGCACGCACTACAACGACGGTTGCTGCTTCGACTACGGCAACGCCGAGACCAACAGCCGCGACAACGGGAACGGCACCATGGAGACCATCTACTTCGGCAACAGCCGCGGCTGGGGGTCCGGTGCCGGGAACGGTCCGTGGGTGATGGCCGACCAGGAGAACGGCCTGTTCTCGGGCGTCAATCCCGGCTACAACGCGGGCGATCCGACCGTGACGCACCGCTTCCTCACCGCGATCGTCAAGGGCGAGCCGAACCACTGGGCCATCCGCGCCGGGAACGCCCAGTCCGGCGGGCTGTCCACCTACTACAACGGCGCGCGGCCGAACGCGGCCGGCTACAACCCGATGAAGAAGGAGGGCGCGATCATCCTCGGCATCGGCGGGGACAACAGCAACAGTTCCGCCGGCACCTTCTACGAGGGCGTCATGACCTCCGGCTATCCCTCCGACGCCACCGAGAGCGCCGTCCAGGCCAACATCGTCGCGGCCGGCTACGCGCAGGGCTCGGGCGGCGGGGCGGCCCTCAACACCGGCTCGACGGTCTCGCTCCGGGCGACGACCGCCTGCTGCACCGACCGATACCTGAGCCACTCCGGCGCGGCCGTCGCCACGGCGGTCGTCACCGCCGCCGGCTCGGCGGCCGAGAAGGCCAACGCCTCCTGGACCGTCCGGCCGGGCCTGGCCAACGGCGCCTGCCGCTCCTTCGAGTCGAAGAACACGCCGGGCAGCTACCTGCGGCACCAGAACTTCCAGCTCTACCTGCACCCCGACGACGGCAGTGCCCTGTTCGCCAACGACGCCACCTTCTGCTCGCAGGCCGGCGTGAACGGCCAGGGCAATTCCCTGGTCTCCTACAACTTCGCCGACCGCTACGTCCGCCACTACGCCGGCACCGGGTACATCGCCTCGGACGGCGGCTCCAACAGTTTCGACGCCACCGCCCTCTGGCCCGACGACGTCAGCTGGGTCGTCACCGCTCCCTGGACGCCCTGACCGGAGCAGGCAGCACCGGACGCCCTGACCGGAGCGCGCTCCGCCCGGCTCCCCGGCGGAGCGGGCCCCAGGAGGCGAGCACCGAGGGGGAACGGGCGTGGACGGGGCGTGTCGCCGGGGCTGCGGCAGGTGCGGGGCGTCAGCCGTCACCCGCCCGGCGGGGGCGACGGCCGTCCAGGTCAGCGGTTCGCCGCCAGGGGGTACCAGATCTGGTTGTTCCCGTTCCAGCAGTCCCACTGCTGGCCGAGGGCGCCGTTGTCGTAACGCCGGCCGTCGATCTCCAGGCACTTGCCGCTGTTGACGTTGCGCAGGACGTACCCGGTGCCGGGGACGTGCGTCCAGGACCACTGCTGGCTGGCGCCGCCGGTGCAGTCCCACTGGCGGGCCGGGGCGCCGTTGTCGCTGCGCCAGTCGGCGATCTCCAGGCACTTGCCGCTGTTGACGTTGACCAGCGATCCCGCGGGGCCGGCCGTCAGGCTCCACTGCTGGCTGGCGCCGCCGGTGCAGTCCCACTGCCGGGCGGGGGCGCCGTTGTCGCTGCGCCAGTCGGCGATCTCCAGGCAGTGCGGACTGTTGGCGATGCCCAGGACGACGACGTCCGGCACACCGGACGGATGGAACCGGGAGTCCGCGGCGGCGGCGGGCAGGCCCGCGCCGACGACGAGGCCGGCACCCAGCAGGGCGGCGGCTGCACGGGTCTTGCGGGTCATGGACTTGCGGGTCATGGAGGTGACATCCCGTCAGAGAGGTGTGGGACCAGGCCGGCGGGCTGCCGGAAGCATGATCGTCGGGCGACCCGACCGCCACACCCTAGTGGTCCCCGCGAGCGTGGTCGAAGGGTTTCCGTGCCCTCGTTCGCGGCTCTGTCAGGACCTTTCTCAGGGCCCTCGCCACGGCACGGGCCAGGGCCGCCGGAGGTGGCGGCGGACCGGAGGCTCCGGCCTCCGGTCCGCCGCCGCGTCCGGACGCGGCGGCCGCGTCACAGGGCGGCCAGGCGGGGTGCGGCCTCGGTGGCCGCGAGGTGGTGGCGGCGGCTCGGCAGCAGCATGGTCGGGTGGGCGACGCTCCAGGCCGCGCCCGAGCAGATGAACTCCTTGATGCGGGCGCCGGTCCGGCCCGCGATGACGGTGGACGTGACCTGGTCGTCGGGGGTCACCCGCTGGAGGATCCCGTCGCGGCGCCCCAAGCTGATGCACTGGAGCGAGTAGCTGATGGTCGCCTGGGGGACCTCGCGGCCGGTCAGGCGCGCGGCGAGCGCGTCGGCGGCCTGCCAGGCCATCGGGGTCGCCGTGGCGCAGGCCATCCGCAGCGGCCTGCCGCCCGGGCCGTCGGCGAGCGCGGCGTCGCCGACGGCGTACACCTCGGGGTGCGAGACCGAGCGCATGGTGGCGTCGACGACGATCTGCCCGGTGCCGGACACCTCCAGGGCGCTGGCGGCCGCGATCGGGTGCACGGCGAAGCCCGCGGTCCACACCGTCACCCGGGCCGGGATCTCCCCGCCCGTCGCGGTGACCACCCGGTCCGCCTCGACGCGGGTGATCACGGTCTGCTCGTGGACCGTGATGCCGAGCCGGTCGAAGACCGCGTGCAGGTGACGCCGGGCCTTGTCGCTGAGCCGGTCGCCGACGCCGCCGCGGGCGGCGATCGCGACCTTGAGGCCGGGGTGCGCCTCGGCGATCTCGGCGGCCGCCTCGATACCGGTCAGGCCACCGCCCGCCACCAGGACCGTCCCGCCCGGCTCCAGCTCGGCCAGGCGCGCCCGCAGTCGCAGCGCGGCCTGCTTCCCGGCGACGTTGTGGGCGTGCTCGGCGACCCCGGGGACGCCGTGGTCGGCGGTGGTGCTCCCGAGCGCGTACACGAGGGTGTCGTAGGCGAGCGTCCCGGCGCCCTCCCCGCCGGTGAGGGTGACGGTCCTGCGGTCCACGTCGACGGCGGTGACCCAGGCCTGCCGCACCTGCACCCCGGTGCCCGCGTACAGGTCACGCAGCGGGCGTCGCGGCAGGTCCTGTCCGCTCGCGAGCTGGTGCAGCCGCACCCGCTCGACGAAGTCGGGGTCGCCGTTGACCAGGGTGATCCCGACCTCGTCGCGGTGCAGCCGCCGGGCGAGGCGGCCGGCGACGGTGGCTCCGGCGTACCCGGCTCCGAGGACGATGATGCGGTGATTCATGGCTCGCTCCTGTTCGGTTCGGTCGGACTCACCTCCTGAACCGGACAGCCGGGCGATCCCTGACAGGAATCCCGTGTGACGTGGGTCACCAGATCTCGAAGAGCGGTCGATGGGGGCCGGTGGCCGCCCACCGGCGCGTGACGCGCTCCAGCTTGTCGGGGTTGACCTGGATGTGGATCGCGCCGACGCCCTCGGCGGTGGGCTCCAGGCAGATGATCCCGAGGACCCGCCCGCCGGCCTCGATCAGCGCGGCCGGGCCGCCGTTGACGACGGCGGCGTGCAGGGCGACCCGGTCACTGCTCCCGACATGGGCCCGCTTGGCTCCGCCCGGCCGGAACAGACCGCGCAGGTAGCGGGCGATGCCGAGCGCACCGACGACCGGGGTCCTGCGGGCCTGGACCCGGGCGCCGCCGTCGGCCACGCTGACCGCGTCGCCGGCGAGCAGCCGGACGAGCGGCTCGGTGTCGCCGCTGAGGGCCGCCGCGAGGAACTCCTCGACGACCCTCCGCGCGGCGGCCGCGTCGACCTCGGTGCGGGCCCGGTCGGAGGCGAGGTGCTGCTTGGCCCGCCGGTGGATCTGCTGGCAGTTGGCCTCGGTGAGGTCGAGGATCTCGCCGAGCTCACGGTGGGCGTACCCGAACGCCTCGCGCAGCACGTACACCACGCGCTCGTTGGGCGACAGCCGCTCCATGAGCGTGAGCATCGCGATGGAGACCGACTCGCGCTGCTCGACGGTGTCGGCCGGACCGAGCAGCCGGTCCCCGGCCAGGACGGGCTCCGGGAGCCACTGGCCGACGTAGGTCTCCCGCCTGGCCCGCGCCGAGGTGAGCTGGTTGAGGCAGAGGTTGGTCAGCACCTTGGTGAGCCATGCCTCGGGCGTCTCGATCAAGGCCCGGTCCGCCGCGTGCCACCGCAGGTACGTCTCCTGCACCGCGTCCTCGGCGTCGCCGGCCGATCCCAGCAGCCGGTAGGCGATCGCCTCCAGGCGGCCCCTGGAGCTCTCGAACAGATCGGCCTCGTACGTACGGAGCGACATCGCGCCATGATCGTCCATGGGTGCGGGCCGCGTCCACCCACCCCGGGGGCCCGGCCACCCCGCGCCTACCCATCCCAGGCCCACCCATCCCGCGTCCCCCCACCCCGGGTCAGGCCCGGCGGGCGGCCGACGCGCGTCCGCCGTCCGCCCGCCGCCGTCCGGCGGGCCTGACGCGCCGCCCGTCCGGCGCTGCGGCGGGTCAGCCGACGGCACCGAGGATCGGCGCCCAGGCGGGGCCGGTGAGCGCGGCCACCACCTGCTGCTCGGTGAGCGGGGGAGCGGTGCGGGTCGCCTTCGGCGTGTCGGCGCCGCTGCCGCCACCGGTGCTGTTCCACTCCACCAGCTGGAGCTGCGCGCCGGTCGACTTCAGCGTCACCGTCACCGTCCAGCGGTGGGCGGTGTCGGCCCGGACGGGGTGCTCGGCCGCGTTCTGCTCCGTCATCACCACGGCGCCGCCGGGGACGGCGGCACTGCTCGGCAGTTCGCTCAGCTTGCAGGTGTCACCCTTGGCGCGGGCGGGCGTCCGCTCGCAGCTCAGCCCGTCGCCGTCGCCGAGCGGCAGCTTGAGCCGCACGGCCGAGACGCCGACCATGGCGGCGCCCTGCCCGTCGTCGACGATCAGTTCGCCGTTGGCGACGTACCCGCCGGACGGGTCGGAGGGGTTGTTGCTCTGCCCGGTCACCTGGCTGAACCGGCCCCCGGGGAGCGTCATCTCCAGGGCCTGGACCATCTGGTCGCCGGTGATCGCGGAACGCGGCATCGCCAGCGCCACCGGCTCGATGTCGGAGCCCGCGGAGCGGGTCCCGGGGAGCCCGCCGGGGACCACCAGGCCGGCGGCCGCCGCGATCACGACGCAGGCGCCCACCCCGGCGCCGATCCCGGTGACGACGGCGGCGCGGCGCCGGCGCCGACGGTTCCGCCCGCGTTCGACGGCTCCGCCCAGCAGGGCGGTGAGATCGGGGTCGAGGGAGTCGGTCGTGCGGTCCAGGGCATGGGCGAGGTCTGCTTCGAACGGCATGCTGGCGTCACCTTTCGGTCGCTGATGGGGGCCTTGCGGCGGGTGTGACCTGCGTGCACCGGTACTCAGTGCGGGACCAGGTCGGACAGGCTGTCGCCGAGCAGCGCACGCACCCTGCCGAGTGCGCGGGTGCCCTGCGAGCGGACCGCGCTGCTGCTCAGCCTGAGCATCCGGGCGGTCTCCTCGATGCTGCGGTCCTCCCAGTAGCGCAGCAGGAGCACCGCCCGGTCGCGGGGCGGGAGTTGGCCGAGCGCGTCCAGCAGGGTGAGCCGCAGGGCGGTGTCCGGGCCGGGCGCCGCACCGTCGGGCAGGGTCCCGACCGGGCGCTCGCCGGTGCTCCTGCGACGCCGCAGGCTGAGGAAGGTGCGGACCAGCACCGTCTGGGCGTAGGCCGCCGGGTTGTCCGCACCGGCCACCCTGTTCCAGTGCACGTACATCCGGCTGAGGGTCTCCTGGACCAGGTCCTCGGCGAGATGCGTGTCACCGGCCGCGAGGACGTACGCCGAACGGTAGAGCGCCTTCGCCCTCGCGGCCACGAACTCCAGGTACTCATCCTCCTGTGCTGATTTCACTCGGTTACCGCCTGTTCGCTTGTTCCGTGATCCCCGTGCATACCCCTCATGACTACGCGAGGCGTCAGGATGTCGTGCGGGTGGGGCACTTTCCCCCGGGACCGCCCCCGGGAGCACCGCCGGGACCGCCCCCCGGGCCGCCGGCGCGGAACCCCGTTGCGGGCGCCCGGCGGATCGCGTACTGATGGGCCGGGTACGGCGGGGCGCCCGGACGGCGCGTTCGCCCGGGCCACGGCGCTCACGCCGGGGCCCCGCCCGTGCAGGCCCGGCCTGCGACGACGTCCGGGGCGGTCGGCCCCGGCTCCTGAAGGAAGTCCTGCGATGGCCGGTCGGCTCACACGTTCCGACGGCACGGACCACCGTGCCGCAGCCGAGCCCGGGTTCGCGCCCGTACCGGAGCCCGTACCGGAGCCCGGACCCGGGCCCGGACCCGGACCCGCGTCGTGGCCGGCACCGGCCGTGACGCCGGAGCAGGACGCGGCCCTGGCACCGCTCGGCGGCCTGGACGACGTCCCCTGGGCCGGGCTGCGGCACGCGTACGGGTCCGCCGCCGACGTCCCCGGACTGCTCCGGGCCCTGGCACGGCCGGGGGAGGACCCCGACCGTGGCGAGCGGCTCGACGACCTGGACGCCGCGGTCTACCACCAGGGCGGAGCCGTGTACTCGGCGGGTGCGGCCGTCGTACCGTTCCTGGTCGAGATCGCGTGCACGCCCGGCCTGCCGCTCAGGGCCGAGATCGTGGAGCTCCTCGGCCGGTTCGCCGCGCTGCAGAACGAGATGCGTGAACCCTGGCGCTCGGCCGGGTCCGCCGTGGAGTGCCGGGCGGCGCTGGTCGCCGGGCACGACGGCCTGGTCGGGCTGCTGGACGACGCCGGGGCCGAGGTGCGGACGGCGGCGGCCGCGCTGCTCTGGACGTACGCGCGATGGTCGCCGCGCGCGCAGGACGCCGCCCGGGCACTGGTGGGCCGTGACGCCGTCGAGCCGGACCTCCGGCTGCGGGTGCTGCTGCGCACGCAGGGAGCCCGGGCGGCGGCAGCGGCCCGGGCGGCAGAGGCCCCTTCGGCCGCCCCGCTGATGGCGGCCGTCGACCGGCTCACCCGGTCACCGGCCCACGACGCGGACCACGACCCGGACACGGATCCGGACCCGGACACGGACGGGCTGAGGCTCGCCCGCCTGGCCGCGCGGCGGCGGCTCGACGACCCGTCGGTCGGCTGGCGGGACCTGCTCGACGCGGCGCTCGCGCCGGCCACCCCGCAGCAGGCCTACCGGGCATGGGCGGAGGACGGCGCCCGCCTGGCCCCGGAACTCTGCGGCATGTGCGGCGACGACACCGCCGCCTGGCTGAACATCACCCGGGCGCTGATCGGCGATCAGCGGGCCCGGGTCCGCGAGGGCGCACTGCGGGCGGCCGCGGACGCGATGCTGCGGTGGCGGTCGGCGGTGCCGGAGCTGCTCCCGCTGGTCGGCGGCCTGCTGTCCGACCCCGAGCCCGAACACCGGATGATGGCCGCCGACCTGTTGGCCGCGGCGGGAACGGCCGACGAGCGGCTCGACGACCGCCTCGCCGCCGCCCTCGACGACCCGCACCGGCCGACGGCCGTCCGGGCCGCGTGGGCGTTGGCCCGGCACGGTGACCCGCGTGCGCTCCCGGCACTGGTCCGCGCCCTGGACGAGGACGAGGAGGAAGACGGCTTCGGCCCGTCGGCCTTCTACAGCGGGACCTCCTACTGGTTCACCCGACCGCCGTTGCGCGAGGCGCTGGTCGCCTGCGGGGAGCGGCACGGAGCACGGCTGGCACCGGCTCTGCGCGCCGCCCTCGCGCGGTGCCTGACGTCGTCCCGTACCGGGCACGGCACTCCCGGCGGCCTGCGCGCGGACGCACTGCCCCGGCTGCACCTGCTCTGCGAGGCGCTCGCCGCCTGCGGGCCGGCCGCAGCCGTCGCCGGGCCGGAGCTGGCCCGGCTGCTCGACTCCACCCACCCGCAGTTGGCCTGCACCGTCGTCGAGGCGGCGGGGCCGGCAGTCGCGGACCTCGCCCCGCAGCTCGAACGGGTCGGGGCCGAGGCCCTGGTCGTGGCGGCCGCGCGGATGTCGGAACGGTACCGGGACGTCGCCCTTCCCGGACGCCCGGCACCGTCCGGTCCGCCGCCGGGGCGACGGGCCGAACCGGGACTGGCGGATCCATGGATCACCGCCCTGACCACGGCTCGGGCCCACTTCGCCGTCACCGGTGACGGGGCGGCCCTGCTGCGCACCGTCGACCAGGTGCTCGCGGTGACGGCCCCGCTGCGCCGGAGCGTCACCGGGGGCGGCGAGGGCGGCCGCCCGGGGTCCGCGGAGGAGGCCGCGGCAGCGCGGGAGGCGGCGGCGCTCGCGAGCGCGCTGGCCCGCTGCCTCGCGCCGCTCGGGCCGGCGGCCGGGGCCGGCCGCGTCGGCTGGACCGAGCGCTGGCTGCGCGGCAACGAGGGGTGGTGGCGCAGCCACGAGGCCGTCGACGTCGCCTGGGCGCACTGGCGGGTGACCGGGGACGGCGACCTGGCCCGCCGGGTCTTCGCCCGCCTGCTGACCCGCGGGCCCGGGCAGTCCTTCAGCCCGGTCGAGCTGGCCGCGTTGCGGCGGGTCGCGGAGGCGGGGCCCGCGGCCCGCGCACCGGTACCCCTGCTGCAGGCCTGCCTGGACCAGGACGAGCGGATCGTCGGTGAAGGCGGTTGGCGGGGCATCGTCCAGGACGACGAGGTTCAGCGCCTCGCGGCAGCGGCGCTGGGCGGGGCCGCCGGGGCGGGCTGAACCGCGTCGATGACGCGTGCTTCGCCGGACCGTCCCCGGACCGCCGGCCGTACGGGCCGTCCTCGCCCGGCCGGCGCCCGGCTCGGTCGTCACCCGGCTCGGCCGTCACCCGGACCGCCGGAGCGGCCCGGGGCCGGCCGGCGGGCGGGTGGTGCAGGCCAGGTCACCGGGGTCGTACGATCCCCAGCATGGTTCATGACCTCAGCAACCCCGACGACGTCTTCCTGGCATTCTGGCGCGAGCGTCTCCTCTCCACCCTGACCACCGCGCGTCCCGACGGCACCCCGCACGTGGTGCCGGTCGGCGTCACCTACGACCCGGAGGCCGGTCTGGCCAGGGTGATCACCAACCGCGCCAGCCGCAAGGCCCGCAACGTCCAGGCGGCCGGACCGGCCGGGATGCGGGTGGCGCTCTGCCAGGTGGACTGGGCGCGCTGGTCCACGCTGGAGGGTGTCGCGGTGGTGCGGGAGGATCCGGAATCCGTCGCGGAGGCCGTCCGCCGCTATGCCGAGCGCTACCGCCAGCCGCGGGTCAACCCGGACCGGGTCGTGATCGAGATCAGCGTCGACAAGGTGCTGGGGCGGGCCTCCGTCCTGCGGGCGGCGGGCCTGGCCTGACGGGCGTCCGGCGGCCGGCGTCCGACGGAAACGCCGCGGGTGCGGGTGCGGGTGCGGGTGCGGGTGTACGTGTGGGTGCGGGTGTACGTGTGGGTGGGGGTGCGGTGGGCCGGGCCCGCCGTGCCCACCCGGCGGGCCCGGGCCCGGGAGCCGGGGTTTCGCGCGGACCGGCTGGGGAACGTGTGACGGGAGGGCCTGCGGTTGTTTAGTGGGCGTTGATCCCGTCGTTCTAACGTCTCGTCAGCTCTCGCTCCGGGAGCGCCGGCCCGCCCCGCGGGCCGGGCCGCCCGACCCGCCCCGCAGAATCGAGACGCCCGGCCATGAGCCAGCCATCGACCGAGACACCGTCGGCAGAGCACCTGTCGGACCACGACGCCGCCCGCTTCCGCACCCTGCTGTCGGGGCTGGAGCGCTCCCTGGAGGCCGACCGGCGGTCCGCCGAAGGTCGCGCGACCGACGGGGCGTCCTCCGGTGAATGACCGCAGGCCGGTCCCGGCGATGATCGTGGTCGTGCCGCTCTGGCACCGGGGCGCCGGCTCGGGCATCCTCGGCACCGACTACACCCTCACCCCTGCGCCTCCTCGCGGTGGACCACCCGGTGGAGAGGGCGCCGGCGGCCCGGCGGGCCCGGTGCCGCCCGCCGGACCGGCTCCGGCCGGTGCCGGCCGTCCCGGCTGAGCGCCCCGGCTGAGCCCCCTGGTTGAGCCCCCGTCCGGCGCCCGGGCGGGTGCACCACCGGGCGGGCCGAGCGACGGCGCCCTCCGGGCGGACCGGTGACCGGAGCCTGCCGGCCGCGCTCTTGTCCTCCCGGTGCCGCACTGCCAGTCTTGTCGTCGTACCGGGTGGGGTGACTTCACGCACAACTCGCTTTGGGGGGACGGACATGGCGCAGCAGCAGCCCGGAAATCTCGTGGTGTGGCGGACACTTGTCCTGCTCGGGGCCGTCGGGGTCGCGATCGGGCTGATCGGCAAGGTGCCGTTGCTCGGCCTGGTGGCGGGGCCGGTCGCGATCGTCGGGGTGATCGGACTCTCGATCGCGCGGCGCAACCAGTAGGGGCGGCCGTCGCCGGACGGGTCCGGCCGCAGTGCTGCCACTGCGGCCGGCCACCAGGGGAATGACGTACCGTCAGGCGATCAGCGCCACTGGATGTCGGCGGGTGTGTCGAGCGGCCGCCGGTCCGTCAGGGCCTCCGGGACGGCGAGGGTGTCGGCCTTGCGCAGCGCGACCGGGAACCGCAGCTGGGTCCGCTCCTCCAGCTCGCCCAGGTTGATCTGGAAGACGCGGAACTCGTCCAGGTCCAGGGCCTCCAGCTGGTCGAGGTTCTGGGTCAGCAGGAAGGCCTTGGCCCTGAGCACGCCCTGGTCCGCGAAGGCGATCACCTTCCAGAACTCCCGGGGGATGCGGATGCCCCGGTAGATCCGGTCGTCGTCCTGGTGGACCGGTCCGCCGAACACGCTGATCCGCAGGTCGTCGACCTCGACCTCGGCGAACAGGGCGTCCTCCAGGCGCCCCCACACCCCGGCCTGCGAGCTCTGGTTGAAGTCGTCCATCTGGGGCGTGATGTTGGTGTAGAAGAACGAGTCCACGTTGGCCCGCTCCGCCTCGGCGGCGCTGCCCCAGAGCAGGTCGGCCCGGCGGGCGATGTGGCCCCGGTCGAGCCGGTTGTTCCGGTACAGCTCGTTGCCCACCTGGACGTCGTGGGGCAGTCTGGGGTCGGTGCGGAAGTCGATGCCGCTGCGGGCGAGGTTCTTCAGGGTCCCACCGTCGACGTTCCAGGCGACCCAGAGGGCGAACCGCCGGGACTCGCTCTGGGCCAGCGAGAAGTGGGTGTAGGGGATCACCTCGGAGCCGTCCAGCCGGAAGGCGTCGTGCTTGATCTTCTCGTGGAGTTCCGGCGTGCCGATCCGCAGCTCCGCCCCGAGGAAGTCGGGGTTGTAGCCGCCGACCGCCTCCAGGGCCTCGGCGCCGGGCTGGTCCAGGCTGATCCCGAGCTTCTCGAAGACCGACGCCGGCAGGCAGGCCAGTGCGTGCTCGTCGGGGTTGCCCGCGGTCTCGCCCCCGAAGTGCAGCCCCGCGACGACGGTGGTCGCGGTGCCGTCGGCGCCGGTGAACATCCAGGCCGAGCCGGAGTCGCCGCCGCTGCTCACCTCGCCGTCGGCCGGGAGGTGTCCGGGGTCGAGGGCGATCTCGAAGCAGCCGATCAGCTGTTCCCCCGCCCCCTCGTAGTCGATCTTGGCGATGGTGTCCACCCGGCGCACCACGCCGTGGGTCACGCCGGTGGTCCGGCCGCTCTTGACCACCTTGTCGCCGAGCTGCGGGTCGCCCAACGCGGTCGGTGCGACGCCGAGTTCGAGGATCGTGGGGTCGAAGCGGCGGTCCCTGACGGCGGCCACCGCGCAGTCGCCGGCCATGCCCAGGTGGGAGCGGACCAGCGGGCCGAGCAGGTTCTGGGTGACGCGGTTGTCGTCGCGGGCGCCCGGCTGCACCGTCCGGTCGCCCAGGGCGCCCTCCGCCCCGTGCAGCACGTGCCAGTTGCTCAGGACGTAGGGGGTGCCGTCGGCGCGGTCGAACACCAGGAGGCCGATGGTGCCGGTCGGCCCGTGGGCGTTCCCGACGCTGACGCCCGGGACCACCGGGTCGAGGCGCCGCTTGCGGACGGGGCTCTCGGTCTCGGCGACCACCCGGAAGTCGGGGGCGAAGGTGCGCTCGATCACCTGCGTGGGCACCTCGACACCGTCCACCGTCACGGACTCCGGTACGGCGGTGGTGCCCAGCGCTTCCAGCTCTTCGGGCCCCACCTTCTTGTCCACGGTGAACTGGAGGGCGATCTCCCGGGCCTCCGGGCCGCTGTTCGTCCGGTAGCCCACGCCGATCGAGGAGATGTTCGGGTCCTGCAAGTAGCCGGGTCCGCGGGTGCGGACGAACTGCCTCAGTGAGGCTATGAGTTGCTCCCGCTGGGCGGTGCTGTCCGGGGCCGGGCGGTCGGTGGGTGTGGCGGTGGGGGCAGGCATGACGATCTTCCCTTCGTGAGGGCGGCGGCTCCTGCGGGCGGCGGCCCGCGCCGCGCGCCCGCGGAGGGAGCGGCCCCGGCAGGCGGCGGCGGGTCGCGGGCGGGCGGGCCGGCCCGCTCAGCCGGCCGTCCGGACCTTCAGCTCCCAGCGGCGCAGGGTGCCGGCGCCCGGCTGGGCCGAGTCGGTGATCTTGAGCTTCCAGCTGCCGGTGACGGCGTCCCCGGTCAGCGGGGCCAGTGCCGACGGCGGCCGGGAGTCCAGCTTGAGCAGCAGGTTCTTGGTGTTGCCGCCGGAGCGGTTGTGCAGCACGGCGCGACGGCCCGAGGGGTTCATCAGCACCACCCGCAGGTCACCGATCCGCGGGTGCTCGATGTCGATGGACACCGCCAACTCGCGGACGGTTCCCGCGCCCTGGAGGGTGATGGCGTCGGTCAGGCCGCCCGGGTCCAGCTCCGGGATGAGCGCCTGCGGCGCGGAACTCCCGCTGACGGCCGCCCCCCCGGGGCTCTGCTCCCCGGTCCGGAAGGAGATCACCGGCCCCGGGGCGCCGATCCCGGAGATGGTCAGGCCGGACTCGCCGCCGTCCCACCAGGTCGACGCCGGCCGGCTGCTGTGCGAGACCGCGGTGCCCTCGGTGGGTCCGTAGAGGTCCCCGCCGTCGCCCTGGTTGGCGTTGGTCTCCAGGTCCAGGTGGCCGTCGGCCTGCAGCAGCGCGCACTGGTAGTGGTGCAGCAGCGAGCCCTGCTGGAACTCGTTCGAGCCCTTGATGTCGCAGTGGTAGACGGCGAGTCCGCCGGAGGTGAGCTTCTCGTCGAAGTCGATCCGGCTGCGGTTCTCGACCAGGTAGTACTCGGCGTCCTCGCGGTCGGGGTTCTGGTAGATCAGCGCGGTGTCGTAGTCCGCGTGCTCGGCCTGGTAGGTGCCCGGGGTGGCGATGTCGACGTCGGTGGCGCACCAGCCGACCAGCCGCCGGAGGTAGACGCAGACGGGGGACGGCTTGCGTCCGTTGCCGAGGTGGTTGCCGGCGCCCATCACGCAGTACGAGCCGAGGCCCGCACTGGTGAAGTCGTCGCCCTCGCGCTCGATCGTGCCGTAGTCGTAGAGGTCGGGCCAGCGGCAGAGCAGGTGGCCGCTCTCGTGGCAGAAGGTGCCGATGCTCTGCTCGGCCGGGGTGCGGCCCATGCTGGTGACGGTGTGGAACTGGGTCCGCATGCCCTGGCCGACGTCCCGGCTGAACACGGTGCTGTGCGGCCACAGGTCGCCGGCGAACTCGGTCGGCCCGGCGTACAGGACGCAGATCGAGTCGACGATGCCCCGGCCCTGCGAGTCGAACCGGCTGAAGTCGACGCCGGCGTCCACCGCCGCCGCGATCGCCTCGGGGGCCAGCAGCCCCTCGTTGTTGGCGTAGGTCAGCCGGGACCGGCTCATCCGGAAGGGCCCCACCACGGTGTTGCCGAACCTCAGCCGGTCCGACGACATGGCGCGGAAGAACTCCCTGACCGAGCAGTGGTTCCCGTTCGCGTGGTAGTCCGGTCCGTTCAGCATGGCGTCCACGTCCGCGGGCGTCACGGTGGTGCTCGTCCCGGGGAAGGTGACCAGGATCGTGAGTCCCTGGACGTCGCCCTCGCTCAGCCGGTCGCCGAGCAGCAGGCCCCGGTTGGCCCCGAAGGTGAACAGGCCGTCGGGGTCGAGTGCCTCCAACTGGTCCTGCGGCACCGCCCGCTCGGAGCGCTGCTTCACCAGCAGGCGACGGTATTCCTGCCCTTCCTTGAGGTGACGCCGCAGCCCTTTCGGCGGCCGCTCCGAGATCCGTACGCCGGTGGAGCGGAAGCGGCGCCCGGGGCCGGGTCCGTCCACGTCGGCGTAGCAGTACCCCTCCCGGCTCTCGTCGTAGACGACGCTGAAGCCGTCGACGGTCTCGTAGCGGGCGTACTTGTCGTCGCCGATGGTGGCGAGGGCCACGTCACCGCCGTGCTGCTGGGTGAAGGTGAGGATCTCACCGAAGATGGCACTCATGGCAGAACCCCTCCCGGAGATTCGGCGAGCGCGGAGGGCTCGGCCCCAGTCTGGTCCGGGGCGCCGGACCGCCCAAGGGCAGAAACACCCACAGGCCGCGGGGTACAGTTGCCCCCTTTGTGCACCCTTTGTGCGCCCTTTGCCTACCGCTCCTCCGCTCTCCCGCGCCACCTGCCTCCCGCGCCTCGCGCGGCGGCGGACGGGTCTTTGCGAAGTGTTTACCGGGCCGGGCGGGCCGGGCGGGCCTCGGCGGGCCGTCCGGCCGGGGAGGGCGAAGACTGGGAGGTGCGAAGGTCCGGAGGCCCCGTGCCGGTACGGCGTGCGGAGCGCCGGGCAGCCACGCTACCGAGGGCCTGCCATGAGTGCCGAGGTGAGACGGGTCGCCGTCGTCGGTGACTGTCCGCTGTTCCGGCGCGGCCTGGCCCAGGTGGTCGAGTCCACCACGGACCTGGCGCTGGTCCTGGCCGCCGGGTCGGTCGAGGAGGCCGAGGGCAGGCTGCAGGGCGGCGATGTGGTCCTGGTCGACCTGCAGTTGGCACCCGCCGACCTGTCCGCCGCGGTGTTCCGGCTGGCCGGCCGGGGCGCGGAGGTGCTGGTGCTCTGCTCCCCGCTGCAGCACGACATCGTGCCGCCGATGGAGGCCGGCGCCCGCGGCTGTCTGAGCAGGCAGGCCGGCGAACTGGAGCTGCTGGCGGCGATCCGGCTGGTCGCCTCCGGCTGCGGGTACGTGTCGGCCGCCCTCGCGGTGCGCCGCTGGGCGGAGCCGCAGTGCCGGGTCACCGAACGCGAACGGCAGATCCTGGAACTGGTCGCGAACGGTGAGACGGACCACGGGATCGCCGAACGGCTGGGGATCAGCGAGCACACCGTGCACTCGCACCTGGACCGGTTGCGGGACAAGATCGGCTCCCGGCGCCGGGCCGACCTCACCCGCTTCGCGGTCGCCCACGACATCGTGCCGAACGCCTGAGGGCTGTCCGATGCCCCGTCGCCCGTCGCCCGTCGCCCGTCGCCCGTCGCCCGCCGCCGGTGGCGGGCGACGTGCCGGGACCGCTGCCTGGCAACCCAGCCCGGCAACGCGGGCCGACAGCCCCGGCCGACGACGCAGCCCAGCGCGACCCGGGCCGGCAACGGCCGGGCCCGGCGCGCACCGGGAGCGGCGCGCACCGGGCCCGCCCGGCGTTCGTCACGCCGTGTGCTGCTCCGCCGGCGCCGCCGGCTCGGCGGGACGGAGGAACTCCTCGCGGATCTCCTTGGGGCCGAACGGCCAGGTGTGCTCCGTCCTGGCCCAGAGGAGGAAGGCGACGCAGCCCAGCGCGACCCAGGCCAGCGACCACTCCACCGGGTGGTACCCGGGGGAGTTGCGGTCCGCGTAGCCGTAGATGACCAGCCAGCCGATCGCGGCCACCACGCCGGGCAACGGGTGGAGCCACATCCGGTAGGGCCGGGGCAGGTCGGGCTGCCGGCGGCGCAGGACGACGACGGCGGCGATCTGGGCGAGCGCCTGGACGATCACCATCACGGTGGTGAGCACGGTGATCAGGACGGTCAGCGGCGGGTGCTCGACGGTGTTGCCGACGTGCCGGCTCAGGTAGAAACCGGCGGCGGTGACCAGCACCATGGTGACCAGCCCGAGGACGGGGAAGCCGTGCCGGGGGTGCAGCTTGCCGTAGGCCCGGAAGAAGGTGCCGTCGCGGGCGGCGTCGTAGGGCACTCGGGAGCCGCCGAGCAGGCCGGCCAGGACGGAGGCGAAGGCGGTGACCAGGATGAGGACGGTGACCACGTCCGCGGCGGCCCTGCCCCAGGCCTGCTCCAGCACGGCGGAGGCCACCGACCTGGAGGCGACGGAGTCCGGGTCGAGCAGTTGGTGCCAGTCCATCGCGCCGAGGACGCCGACCTGCAGCAGCAGGTAGATCCCCATGATGCCGATGATCGAGTAGATGATGGCGCGGGGCAGGACCCGGCCGGGGTCCTTCACCTCGGCTCCCAGGTAGGCGGCCGTGTTGTAGCCGAGGTAGTCGTAGATGCCGATGGTCAGGCCGGCGGCGAAGCCGATCCAGAACTGTCCGTGGGTCAGCTCGACGGCGTGCGCGGGCCAGCTGAACGCCCGGCTCGGGCTGAAGCCGCTGAACGCCGCCAGGATCACGGCGGCCACCGAGGTGATCATCACGCCCCACATCACGGTGGTGAGCCGGGCGATGCTCTCCACCCGGCGCCAGAGCAGCAGGACGACCAGGGCGCAGAAGGCCAGCCCGACCAGGTCGCCCTGGCCCTTGGTCATCCCCGGCCAGAGGTAGCCGAGGTACTGGACGAAGCCGACCACCCCGGTGGACATGATCAGCGGGATGAAGAGCATCGCCGTCCAGACGAACAGGAACGGCATCAGCCGGCCGGTGCGGTACTGGAAGGCTTCGCGGAGGTAGACGTAACTCCCGCCGGCTCCGGGCAACGAGGCGCCTAGTTCGGCCCAGACCAGGCCGTCGGCCAGCGCGAGGACGGCCCCGGCGATCCAGCCGATGACCGCCTGCGGGCCGCCGAACGCGGCCACCATCAGCGGGATGGTGACGAACGGTCCGATGCCGCACATCTGGCTCATGTTGATGGTGGTGGCCTGGAAGAGGCCGAGTTTGCGGGTGAAACCTGGGGACACCGGGGCCTCCGAGCACGGGGGAGAGGCGGAAGGGCGGGGCCTGGTGGGCTACGGCCCGCGAGGGGCTTCAAGTTAAAGAGCATTACTTGATGCGTCAAGCCCTCGCGGTGCGAGGGGGCCGCCTTCGGTCGGCCCCGCGATGCTCGTCAGGAAACTTTCCTAACGAAAACTCTTGACCATGCCACCTCAGGCCCCGATTCTGATCCCGTCCCGCCACGGCTTCACCGAGGGCGTTGTCCGGTACGACCGCTGAGGAGCTCAGGAATGAAGAACCTGCACAGAACGGGCGCCGCCGTGCTCGTCGCCGCCGGCCTGGTGGTGGGCGTCGTCGCCGCCCCGGCCTCCGCCGCCGTGACCCGCTACGAGGCGGAGGGCGCGAGTGTCTCGCTCGGCGTGGTGGAGGCCAACCACGCCGGGTTCTCCGGCACCGGATTCGTCAACGGCGACAACGCGGTGGGCAGTTGGGTGGAGTTCACGGTGACTGCCCCGGCCGCGGGAACCGCCACCCTCGGTATCCGGTACGCCAACGGCACCACCGTCAACCGGCCCGCCGACATCGCCGTCAACGGCACCGTCGTCTCGGCGGCGCGCGCCTTCACGGGCACCGGCACCTGGGACACCTGGTCCACGGCCACCCTCACCACCCAGCTCGCGGCGGGCGCCAACCGGATCCGGCTGACCTCCACCACCACCGGCGGCCTGCCCAACGTGGACTACCTGGACGCCGACCTCGGCACCAGCACGCCTCCCGGCGGCCCGGCCGTCCCCTTCGGCAGCCACCAGTTCCCTTACGCCGCAGGCACCTTGAAGCCTTCGGGGGCCCAGTCGGCGCTCGACCAGCAGGTGATCAGCACCTACAACGCCTGGAAGGCCGCCTTCGTCAAGCAGAACTGCGGCAACGGCTGGTACGAGGTGATCTCGCCGGACGCCGACCACCCGTACGTGGCCGAGGCCCAGGGCTACGGCATGGTCGTCACCGCCACCATGGCGGGCGCGGACCCGAACGCCCGGACCGTCTTCGACGGAATGGTGAAGTACATGCTCGCCCACAAGTCGGTGAACAACGCCAACCTGCTGGCCGCCGAGCAGGACACCTCGTGCAAGAGCGTCAACGGCTCCGACTCGGCGACCGACGGCGACCTCGACGTGGCGTACGGCCTGCTGCTCGCCGACAAGCAGTGGGGCAGCAGCGGGAGTTACAACTACAAGGACCTCGCGGTCAAGCACATCAACGCCATCAAGGCGAGCGAGGTCAACCCGACCACCCACCTGATGCTGCTCGGCGACTGGTCCGCCTCCGGCGACCCGCAGTACTGGATCACCCGTTCCTCGGACTTCATGCTCGACCACTTCCGGGCCTTCAAGGCCGCCACCGGCGACGGCGCCTGGGACACCATCCGCACCGCGCACCAGAACCTGATCACCTCGCAGCAGAGCAAGTACGCCGCCGGCACCGGCCTGGTGGCGGACTTCATCGTCAACACCAACAGCACCCCCAAGCCGGCCGCCGGCGAGGTGCTGGAGAGCCCCAACGACGGGGACTACGGCTGGAACGCCTGCCGGGACCCCTGGCGGATCGGGACCGACGCCGTCACCGGCGGCGACGCCGCCTCGCTCGCCTCCGCGCGCAAGCTCAACGCGTGGATCAAGACCAAGGCCGGTGGGAACCCGGACACCATCGTCACCGGGTACCACCTCAACGGCACGGCCTTCGGCACCGGCAAGGACATGGCCTTCACGGCGCCCTTCGTGGTCACCGCGATGACCGATCCCGGCTCGCAGGCCTGGCTCGACGCGCTCTGGACCAAGCTGGCCGCGACGCCGATCAGTTCCTCGCTCTACTACGGCGGCAGCGTGCAGCTGCAGTCGATGATCGTCGCCTCTGGCAACTACTGGGTGCCGTAGGCGACCCCGGGACCGCGGATGAGGCCCCGCGGCCCCGGCCCGGCCCGGAGCAGGCCCCGGTGGGCCCCGGCGGATCTCGTCGGGGCCCACCGGGCTGCCGTGCTGCAGGCCCGGCCCGTCCCGGCCCGGCCCGGCGACCGCAGGGCGGAGCCGGACAGGCCTAGGATCGTGCTGCCGTCCTCGGTGTGCCCGTCGCTCCCGGCGAGGCGGCCCTGGAGGTGCGACCGTCCCCCCGAGCAAGGAGATCCCCGCGTGCGCAGGTCATCGACGGATCAGGTCCGGACGGGCCCGGAGGGCTCGGCACTGTCCCTCTGGTCGAAGGATTCGCTGCTGTCCGTCGCCTCGGTGGGCTCGGTGCTGTCCATCGGCTCGGTCGGCTCGGTGCTGTCGGTCGGTTCCGTCGGGTCGGCCCTGTCCGTGTTCTCGGTGGGATCCTGGGCGAGCGCGGGCTCGTTGCTCTCCGCACGGTCCCGCTGGTCCGTGATGTCCTGGCGGTCCAGTGCCGGGGTGCTCTCCGCCGGCGTCGTCGCGGCCACCGCGGCCGTGCTGCTGCTCCAGCGCCGGCGGCCGACGGGGTGAACCCCCGGGCCCGGCCCCCGGGCGGGACCAGAAGTCGCCGACCTCCGGCGATGCTGACGGATGGTCACCCACGCCGGACCGACGGCGGCGGACCCGACGGCGGCGGGCCGGGCGGCGCTGCGGGGCGTGCGGGACGGCGTGCTGGAGGGTGCCGGCCGGGAGACCGTCCCTGGGTGGGGGCCGTCCGCGTCAGGGTGGCATCCTGGTCGGATGGCCGAACCGACCGACCCCTCGCTCGCCGACGCCGAACTGGCCGCCTTCGTCGCGGCGGTTCGGCGGGACCCGGGGCTCCCGGCCCGTGCCGTGGGCGCGGCGGAGCTGAGGCGCGCGCAGCGGCTCCGGGTGGCCGCCCGGCCCCCGGGCCCCGAGATCCCCCACGTCGAGGACCTGGTGGTCGGCCCGGCCGCGGCCGGTGCCCGCCTCTACCGGCCCGCCCCGGAGCCCCGGGCGCTCGTGGTCTTCCTGCACGGCGGGATGTGGACGATCGGTGATCTGGAGTCGCACGACCGGGCCTGTCGCAGACTGGCGGCCGGCACCGGTGCGGCGGTGCTGAGCGTCGACCACCGGCGGGCTCCGGAGCACCCGTGGCCGGCGGCCGTCGACGACGGCGTGCAGGCCGTCCGGTGGGCGCTCGCCGGCGGAGCCGCGGGCGCCGGGATCGCCGGGCCGACGCTGGTCATGGGCGACAGCTCGGGAGGGAACCTTGCCGCGCTCGCCTGCCTGCGGCTGCGGGACGAGGGCGGACCGCTGCCGGCCGCCCAGGTCCTGGCGTACCCCAACACCGATCTGACCCTCTCCGCTCCCAGTGTGCGGTCGAAGGGCACGGGTTGGGGGCTGGCGGCCGACGACGTCGCGTGGGGGGCCGAGCAGTGGGTCCCGGACCCGTCCCGGCGCGCCGACCCCGCGGTCAGCCCCCTGTACGCCGCCGAACTCGGCGGGCTCCCGCCCGCCGTGGTGGTCACCGCGGAGCACGATCCGCTCCGGGACGAGGGCGACGCCTACGCGGCCCGGCTGGCCGCCGCGGGTGTCCCGGTCGGGCACCGCTGCGAGGGCGGGATGGTCCACGGCTTCCTCACCCTCGACACCGTCTCCCCCGCCGCCGCGGCCGCGGGGGAGAGGCTCTTCGCGGACGTCACCGAGCTGATCGGTCAGGTCGGCTGACCGGGCGGCAAGCTCCCGCGGGCCGGGCGGCCGCTGTCCCCGGCGCGGCTCCCGTCCTCCTGTGATGCGCGTCACCGTCCGGGCGCTGCGGGCCGGCCATGGGGGATCATGATCGGATGGATGCTCGTTTCCTCGGCATCGCCGAGCTCGCCGAAGTCCCCTCCGTGGCCGTGGTGGTGGACGTCATGCGTGCCTACACGGTGGCGGCCTGGGCTTTTGCCCGAGGGGCGGAGAAGATCGTTCTGGCCGGGTCCCTGGACGAGGCCCTGGCACTCAAGGGCCGCCACCCGGACTGGGTGGCGCTGAAGGACGGTCCGGCGGCGGCCGGGTTCGACGCCGTCAACTCGCCCGGCCTGCTGCGGTCCGTGGACCTCACCGGGCGGACGGTCGTGCAGAAGACCACGGCGGGGACGGTCGGCGCCCTCGCCGTCCGGGAGGCGGACTTGGTGCTGTGCGCGGGCTTCGTGGTGGCGGAGGCGACGGCCCAGGTCCTGCGGGCCCGTGAGTGCGGCAGTGTCACCTTCGTGGTCACCGGCGAGGACGGGCGCGCCGACGAGGATCTGGCGTGCGCCCAGTACATCGCCGGGAGGGCCGCCGGAGCCGGGACGGCGGCGGCCGGGTACCTCCGCCGCGCCGGCGGGTCGCGCGCCGCCCACGAGTTGGCGACGGGCGTGCGCCAGGGAGTCCATCCCGACGACGTCGCGCTCTGCCTTGAGCTGGACCGGTTCCCGTTCGCGATGGTGGCGGCCTCGGAGGACTCGCTCATGGTCCTCCGGCCGTTCGCCGCGCCTTCGCCGGCCGACGAGACCCCGCTCTGACCGCGGCGTCACGTCTTCGCCGTCGCGGCACAGTCGCCGCGGCATCGCAGCATCGCAGCATCGCGGCGCCGCCGGGCCCGGCCAGGACGACGGTCGTAGCCGCCCCCGCCCCTCGCCGGTACCCGCGCGAGCAGCGGGGCCCCGGGAGCGTCCTGCGCTCCCGGGGCCCCGCTCCCCTCATTGCCGGTTCACGGCCGGTCGGTCAGCCGGGGATCAACGGCCCTGGAGGGACTTGACGTTGTCGCCGAAGGTCCAGCCCTTCGAGCCGTCCCAGTTGATCGACCAGGTCATCAGGCCCTTCAGCTGGCCGCTGTAGGAGCTGTAGGCCTGGCTGACCAGGCTCGGTGCCATGTAGCCGCCACCCGCGCCGGACTGCGCGGGCAGGCCGGGCACCTGCTTGTCGTAGGGCACCTTGATGGTGGTGCCCTGGACGGTCAGGCCGTTGTTGAGGCAGGTGGTCTGCGCGGTGAAGCCCTGGACGGTGCCGGCCGAGTAGGAGTCGCCGGAGCAGCCGTACATGCTGCCGTTGTAGTACTGCATGTTCAGCCACCACAGGCGGCCGTTGTCGACGTACTTCTTGATGATCGGCAGGTAGGAGCCCCAGATGGACCCGTAGGTGACGCTGCCGCCGGTGACGTACGCGGTCTCGGGGGCCATGGTGAGGCCGAAGCCGGCCGGCATCTGGGCGAGGACGCCGTCGATGATGCGGATCAGGTTGGACTGGGAGGCGGACAGCGTGTTGATGTTGCCGCTGCCGGACAGGCCGGTCTCGATGTCGATGTCGATGCCGTCGAAGTTGTACTTCTTGAGGATCGGGACGACGGTCGCGACGAACTTGTCGGCGACGGTGCTGGAGCTCAGGTCGATGCCCGCGGCGGCGCCGCCGATCGACATCAGGAGCGTCGCCCCGGCGGCCTTGGCCTGGCACATCTCGGCGGGGGTCGAGACCTTGACGCCGGCGTCCATGCCGTCCTGCCACAGGACGGTGCCGTCGGAGAGGATCACCGGGAAGGCGGCGTTGATGACGTTGTAGCCGTGCGCGGCGATCCGGCTGTCCGTGATCGGGACCCAGCCCAGGCCGGGGTGGACCCCGTTGGAGGCGCCGTCCCAGTTCTCCCAGTAGCCCTGGAGGACCTTGCCGGAGGGCTTGGGCTTGGTGGCGCAGGTCTCGCCGCTGGTCGGCGTCACGGTCGGCGTGACCGTCGGCGTGACGGTGGGCGTGACGGTCGGGGTCACCGTGGGGGTGACGGTGGGCGTGACCGTCGGGGTCACCGTCGGGGTGACGGTGGGGGAGGGGCTGCTGCCGCCGGGGCCGGCGAGCGAGACGTCGTCCGCGTAGTACGCGGGCTGCCCGTACCAGCCGTGCAGGTAGACGGAGACCGAGGTGGTGCTCGGCCCGGTGCTGAAGCTGACGCTGAGCTGGCTGTACGACGCGCTGCTCGGCGTCCAGGTGGACGTGGTGCCCGTGAGGCCGGTGCCGGTGGCGCCCAGGTAGACGTAGCTGCCCTGGACCCAGGCGCTCAGCGTGTACTGGGAGTTGGGCTGCACGCTGACGGTCTGGGCGCACTGGCCGGTGTCCTGGCCGGTCGGCGTGGCCTTGAGCGCGGAGGTGCCGGCGTGGACCGGGCTGCCGACGGCAGTGCCGGAGCCGCCGGAGCAGGTCCAGCCGGACAGGGCGCTCTCGAAGCCCGGGTTGGCCACCAGGTTGGTGGTGGCGGCTCCCGCGGTGACGGAGCCGGCCATGGTGAGGCCGGCGCCGATGACGGCGGCCGCGCTCACCCCGGCGAGCGAGCGCACCATGACGGTCCGTCCGTTCGCGGCGCGGCCGGCCCGGTGCACCTGGCCCGCGCGTTCCACAGCCGCCCGCTGGGGGCGGGAGGCCCGGAGCGGCTCGCTCCCGGCCTGCTCGTCCGCGAGGCGGCCGGGCTCCGGACAGGGGCGGAAGTCGTCCGACGGACGTGGCGTGCGCGACCTTCGACGGAACATGCTGTGCTCCCTTTCCCGCAGGGCGTCATGGACATGACCGACGCGTGGGGGCGCGACGCCCGGCTCTGGGTGAGGTGGGGACATGTGGGGCTGTGCCGAACTGGATCGTAGGAGGGGCCGCAAGGCGCGTCAATAGGTCTGGACCAATAGTCAAAAGGGGGCCAGAATGTGAGGCCGTGCCGACTCCCGTCCGGGCTGCCGGGACAGGTGAACGGGCGCCGCCCGGGCCGTTCCGAGGCCGCCGCCGCGGGCCGTTGCGAAGCGGCCGGCGCACCGGGGCCGGGCACCGGCCCGGTGGCGGCCGGGGTGGTCCGCAGGCCGGCCGCAGCGCGACCGGCCGGGGCCCGGCGGCCTTCTGACGGTCCGGCGACGGCCGCGGGCCGGTTCCGCCGGGCGGAACCACGCGCCACGGCAGGGGCGTTCGCGCTCGGACCGCCGCGTCGGGTTCAGGGGCCGCAGACGGCCGGCCGGGCGGGCCCGCCGGGTGCGGCGCCCGCCCGGCGGAGCACCCGCCCCCGGCAGGTGTGCCGTGCCGCCGGGTCAGACCGGGTCAGGCCGGGGCGAAGGTCCGGCGCAGCCGGGCCACCAGCCGCTCCGGGTCGGCGGGGTGGCAGCGGGCAGCGAGGTACCCGTCGGGCCGCACGATGACGGCCTCGCCGGGGCGGGCCGCGTAGGCGGCCGCGAAGGCGCCCTCGGCGTCCCGGACGCAGGGCAGCCGGACGCCGGCCGGCCGGGCGTCCGGGGCGAGGACGACGTAGACGTCCAGCAGGCCGTGCGCCGCCGCCGTCGCCGCCCCGGCGCAACGGTGCAGCAGCTCGGCCGGGGTGTCCTGCCCGGCGTGCAGCAGCAGGGTGTGGTGCGGGCCGCGGAGCAGGTCGAACAGGCGCAGCGGGTACCGGGCGAGGTCCCGCGCCAGCCCGCCGCAGTCGGGCGCCCGGTCGCCGGGGGCGGGGCCCGGGCCGCCCCAGGCGGCGGGCCCGTCGACCAGCGGGCTGTCCCGGTAGTTGACCAGCAGCTGGGCCTCCCGCAGCAGGATCGTGGTGAAGTCGTCCGGGTCGGCCTCGACGCCCGCCCGGGCGTGCCGGACGGTGCGGCCGACGACCTCCTCGCCGATCGGGTGCCGTTCGCCCTGGTAGGTGTCGAGCAGTCCCTCCGCGGCGGTGCCGCCGACCACCAGGGCCAGCTTCCAGGCCAGGTTGTAGGCGTCCTGCACGCCGGTGTTCATCCCCTGCGCGCCGGTCGGCGGGTGGATGTGGGCGGCGTCCCCGGCCAGCAGGACCCGGCCCTCGCGGTAGCGGTCGACCAGGCGGTGGCTGATCCGGAAGACGGAGGACCAGCGCAGCCCGGAGGCCGTGGTCGGGGTGGGGGAGAGCCGGTCCAGGACGGTCTGGATGTGCCGCAGCTGCGGGGTGCGGCCGGACTCCAGCCCGTGCGCCACCTCCCCGTTCGTGCCGCCGACCGCCGCCACGGCCTCCAGCTCGGCCGGTACCAGCATGGACATCCGGTAGCGCCCCCGGCCGGGGAGCGGGATGCAGACCAGCAGGTCGTCGACGCGGCCCTCGGCGTCGTGGTGGACGACGCGCAGGCCGAAGCCGGCCGGCAGGTCCCAGTCCACCTCGACGTCCCCCAGCATGTACTGCTCGGGGAACGCGTCGCCGTCGAAGCGGATCCCCATCGCCCGCCGGACCGGACTGTGCGCGCCGTCGCAGCCGATCAGGTAGCGCGCCTGGACGTCCTCGCGGCCCTCCGGCGTCCTGAGCACGGCTCGCACGCCGTCGGCGTCCTGGCCTAGGTCGATCAGCTCCGTCCCGCGCTCGACGGCGGTGCCGTACCCCGCCAGGTGGGCCGTCAGCAGCCGCTCGGTCGCGTACTGCGGGATCGCCGCGAAGCCGTACGGGATGTCCGCCGGCAGGTCCAGGTCGATCCGCGGGCCCGGCTTCCCGTCGATGTAGGTCAGCTGGCCGAGCATCGGGAGGGCCACGTCCAGGGCCTCGCGGGCCAGGCCCATCGCGTCCCAGATCTCCAGCGTCCGGGGCTGGATGCCGACCGCCTTGGCGTAGGGCTGCGGCTCCGCGAGCTTGTCGACGATCCGGCAGTCCACACCACGGCGGCGCAGCTCCGCCGCGGCGGTCAGGCCGACCGGGCCCGCACCCACCACCAGCACCTCGGTGTCGCCCATGGTCTCTCCCCGGCCTCGGGACGATGCACGACCGCATCACCTTCAGCCTGCCTCCGCCGGGCCGGGGGCCGCCACTCGCGCGGGCCGCCCGCGGCCGGCCCGCCGGCGTCCGGGCGGCTCAGGGCCGTGGCGCGGGCCGGGCGGGCAGCGTGTCGTCCGGCGGGAAGAACGCGGTGACCGGACCGCCGGCGCCGTCGCGCTGGAACCACACCATCCGGCGGCGCGCCCCGATGTACGCGGGGGCGCTCACGTACAGGTCGTGCCGCGGCGCCCGCTCGTTGCCGGGGGCGAGCGCCGCGTCCGTGGCGTCCGAGGCGATGGTCCGCAGCAGGGCCAGCACGGTCGCCTCCGCCGCGGCCGGCGCGATGGCGAGGTCCGCGAGGGCCTGCCAGAGCTCGGCCGAGACGAAGCTGATCGGTGAATTGCCCAGCGCGGGGTGCGGCCGGGGGTCCCGGTACGGGTAGACGCGCAGGCCGTGGCGGTCGCGGGCGACGGGGAGGTCCGGCGGGGGGCCGGGGGCCGCGGGTGGAACGGAGGTCATGACGGGCACGGTAGCGCGCCGGCCGCCGGAGCGGGCCGGATGCCCCGATGCGTCCGCCTCGGGCCGGGTCGGCCGTCACCCTGTGGACGGCGGTCCGGACACGCCGCCCCGGCCTGTCGCTGCGCCCCGCGGGCCCCGGGCCGGGGCAGAATCGAGGCGGCCACCGGTCGCGGAGCGCGCCCGCCGGGCCGGGAGGAGTCCGCGATGAACTGTGCCGGTCTGCTGGCCGACGCCTTCGGCCGGATCCGGACGGCCGTCCACGACGTGGTGGAGGGGCTCGACGCCGACGCCCTGGCGGTCCGCCTCGACGAGGGCGCGAACTCGATCGCCTGGCTGGTCTGGCACCTCACCCGGATCCAGGACGACCACATCGCCGACGTGGCGGGCACCGAGCAGGTCTGGAGCGAGCAGGGCTGGGCCGACCGCTTCGCGCTGCCCTTCGCGGTCCGGGCCACCGGCTACGGCCACACCGCCCGCGAGGTGGCACAGGTCCGGGTGCCGTCGGGCGGCCTGCTCACCGGCTATCACGACGCCGTGCACGAGCGGACCCTGGCCTTCGTCGGCCCGCTCACCGGCGCGGCCCTCGACCGGGTGGTGGACGAGGCCTGGACCCCGCCGGTGACCCTGGGGGTGCGGCTGGTCAGCGTGCTGTCGGACGACCTCCAGCACGTCGGGCAGGCCGCCTTCGTCCGGGGTGCGCTGCTGCGGCGGTAGCGGGCGGCGGACGCCACCGCGGCCGGCGGCCGGCCCTGCCCGGAGCCGGTGCCGGGCCCGGCACCGGTCGGCCGGACATCGGGGGTCCGCGGGCCCCTGGCCCTGCTCCCTAGGCTCGGTCCTCGCCCCGCTCCTCGCCCCGGTCCAAGTCCTCGGCGCTGCCCCGGTCCTCGGCCTGCCCGAGGCCCAGCCGTCCCAGCAGCCCCTCCGACCACTCCGCGGACGGGCCCGGCGCCCGCGCCGAGAAGTCCCGCAGGCGCCGGGCCGTGGCCAGCCAGCGGGCGCAGCCGGCGCAGGAGTGCTCGTGCCCGTTCGTCCCGCCGGCGTCCTCGCCGTCCAGGCGGGCGGACATCGCGGCGCGGTACTCGGCACAAGTCATGGGTCCATCGTCCCGCAGGCCCCCGGCCGGGCCGCAGGGGCGGTCGGCCGGCCCGGGCGCCGCGCCCTGGCCGGCCGCGCTCCGCCCGCCGGCTGCCGGAGGGTCCAGGCCCGGGCGTCCGTCCGGGCCGCCGGTCCCGCCCCGGGCGGGACCGGGACGCTCCCGGTGCCCTCAGTGCTGCGCGGCCAGGTCGCCGGTGAAGCCGTCGACCTCCAGGTGCAGGCTGCCGTCGCTGTTGCGGGTGTAGATCTGCCGCGCCGGGTTCGCCACGCAGCCGCTGAGGCCGGAGGTCGGCGCCGTGCGCAGCACCAGGCGGTCGGCGCCGACGGAGATCAGCAGGGCGCTGCTGTCGCAGTACGGCGTGCCGGCGCCGGTGTTGTTGTGGATGCTGCCCACCGGGTCGTCCTTCCCGCCCTGGCCGATGGTGATCCGGAAGTCGGCCCGGAGCGCCACCGCCGGGGAGGTCAGGACGCCGGACCAGGTGCCCAGGTACTCGGCCGGGACCAGGCCCGCCTGCTGTCCTGCCGGATCCGTGCCGGCACCCGGCCCGGTCGCGGACGGGGTGGCTCCGGGCGAGCCGGCCGTCGCCGGTCCGGTGGCGGCCGGGGGCGCGGTGCCCGTGCCGCCGGAGGAGGAGCCCCACTCGGGGACCAGCCAGCCGGCCAGGCCGGCGAGGGCCACCACCGGCAGGACGGCGACCGGCAGGGCGCGCCGCAGCCGGGCCGCCGGAGTCCGGGGCGTGCCGGGCGGGTTGACGCCGGTCGCGGTGCCCGCGCCGGGCTGCCCGGGCCAGGGACCCGGGGCGGTGGCGGGCGGCGGTGGCGAGATCCACGGCTCGGGCGGCCCGAACCGGCCGCTGGGCGCCCCCGCCGCCCCCGCTGCCCCTGGTGTGCCTGGTGTGCCTGGTGTCCCCGCTGCGCCGGGGCCGGAGTGGCCGGGGGCGGTCGGTGCCGGCCCGGGTGCCCGGCCGGTGTCCGGGCGGGCGGCGCCGCCGGGGGGCGCCTCGCCGGGTGCGGCCGGCTCGGCTGCGGAGTCCAGGTCCAGCAGCTCGACGGCCAGGCGGGCGAGCGAGCCGGCGACCGCCGGGGGCAGCCAGTCCCCGCCGAGCCGGTTCGCCGCCCGGCCGGCTCCGGGCCCGCTCGCCGGGGCCAGCACCTCCCGCAGCCGCTCCGGCGTTGGCCTCCGCTCCGGTTCCTTGGCCAGACAGGCGGTCAGAAGCTCCCGGAGCTCCGCATCCTGCGGCAGCAGCCGGCTGAGGTCGGGCTCCTCGTGCACCACGCGGTAGAGCAGGGCCGGGGCGCCGGTGTCCGACCCGAACGGGGCGTTGCCGGTGGCCGCGTAGGCGAGGACGGCGCCGAGCGAGAACACGTCCCCCGCCGGGCCGGAGGGCAGGCCCCGGGCCTGTTCGGGGGAGAGGTAGCCGGGGGAGCCGATCACGAATCCCGACTGCGTGAGCGCGGTGGCCGCGTCGAGCGACCGGGTGATGCCGAAGTCGATCAGGCGCGGACCGTCCAGCGCCAGCAGGACGTTGGACGGCTTGACGTCGCGGTGCACCAGCCCGAGCGCGTGCACGGCCGCCAGCGCCTCGGCGAGTCCGAGTGCCAGCACGCGGACCGCCGGGCCGGGCAGCGGGCCGAACTCCCGTACGGCGGTGGCGAGGGACGGTCCCGCGACATAGGCCGTGGCGACCCACGGACGCTCGCCCTCGGTGTCGGCGTCCAGGACCGGGGCCGTCCACCGTCCGCCCACCCGCCGGGCCGCGCTGACCTCCTGGCGGAACCGCGTCCGGAACTCGTGGTCCGCCGCGTACTCCCGGTGCACGGTCTTCACGGCCACCGTCCGCCCGCCGGCTGTGCGGCCGAGATAGACCTGGCCCATGCCCCCGGCCCCCAGCCGCCGGAGCAGCCGGTACTGGCCGATCTGCCGGGGATCCGCCGCGTCCAACGCCTCCATGGCCTGCCCCGCCCCCACCGACTGCGCCGAGGACCGGGTTCCGGCACCCGTGCGCCCCGCTCCCCGCGGTGCGTTCGGGCCGGCCCGGCCGATTCCACCACGGACTGTACGTCAAAGCCCCTCCCGGGGGCCGCCCCGAAGGCGTGCCCCGACTTTGTCGGCGGTTCACGGTCCCGGTGGTTCGTGAACCGGGGGCAGGACGGTGTCCCCGGCCGGGCCGGCCCTTCGGCCGAGGCCTGGAAGGCGCTCCGCGCGGGCGGTGGCCAGCCGGTCCCGGGCGCCGGACGTCGCGGGTGGCGGGCAGCCGGTCAGGCCGTCGCCGCGCGGCGGCCGCCCCGGTGGCGGAGTCCGTCCGCACGGCGCAGGGCCGGCACCACCGGGTGCCGGCCCTGCCTGCTCACCGGATCGGGGGAGGATCAGTAGAACAGGACGGAGAGGCGGGCCGTGTTCGGGGCGGTGTCACAGAAGTAGGTGACCGCCTGACCGGACGTCACGTACGCCTTGCCGGCGCTCTCGCACGCGGCGGCGCTCGGGTACATGCCGATGTAGGTGTAGCCGGACGCCTGGGCGGCCGGGGCGGTCAGCAGCGCACCGCCGGCGAGGAGTCCGGCCAGGGCCAGGGTGGAGACTGCGTTGCGCATAGCCATGATGGTGTAGTCCATTCTTGTAGAGGAACACCAGGAGGCCGCACCCTCGCTGCATGTGAGCGAGCCTCTCCCACTCGCGTACCGCCGGGCAATGGGCCCCGGGGACTTCGGCCGGAAGCCACCGGATCATGAACAGCCCGCAGCCGGAACCGAAGTCCTCACCTGTGAAAACATGCACACAATCCATTCAAACCTCGGCGGGCCGCGGCTGGAATCCGCCCGCGACCGCCGAACCGGGCGGCCGCGGGACCGAGGCGCGTGCCGGCGGGGCCGACGACGTTGGCGCAGGCCATGGCGGGTCGTCCCGGTACGTTCGGGTGTGGCCCGCCCGCTGCCGGCCGGCCTGTGCCCGGCCGATCGCCTCGGCCTGGGAATGTGAAGAACGGCGTGCACAAGTGGCGCTGAGCGATGGTGACCGGAGGTGGGGGGAGCGGCCTGGGCCGGTCCCGCGGCTCGGGGACGGGCCGGGTCGGTGTCCTGCGCACGCCCTGCGCCAGGGGGAGTGTCGATCAGCCCTTCTTGCTCGATCGTGACCAGTTCTGCTTGAATCCGCGCACGACAGTGCAGGCACCTCTGCATCCCTGACGGCGGGCCGGCCGGTGTCCGTCACTTCCGCCGAGGTCCGCCGTGACGTGTCGCGGGCTGCCCCCGACCCGGTGCGGGGTCGTCCCGGTCGGTCTGCGGACCCGTGCGCACCTCGCGCCGGCAGCTCGCCTCCTGGTCCCTCCGGCCCGCGGGCCGCCCTCGCGCCGCGTGACACCGGCTCCTCGGCGGGCGCCGGACGGGCGGTGAACGCACGCTGACCTCGGCGGGAGCCGGGCGGCAGCTGCGGCCGGGACACCGGGTGCTCCGGCCCCGGCGGCGTCGTCCGGCTCGCGGGCCGGAGGCGGCGCAGGCCGGACCGTGAATGAAAGGATCTTGGACATGAGCGACAGGTTCTTCGGGCTCCCGGTCGTCCGGACGATCAGCGCGTCCGTCAGCGAGCGCCGGCTGGACCGGTTGCCGGTCCTGGTGATCGACCATCCGCGGGCGCGGGCCGCGGTGACCCTGCAAGGCGCGCAACTGATCGCCTGGCAGCCCGCCGGAGCCGAACCGGTGCTCTGGCTGAGCGAACAGGCGCGGTTCGAGCCGGGTCGGGCCGTCCGCGGCGGGGTGCCGATCTGCTGGCCGTGGTTCGGCCCGGTCGCCGAGCCCTCCCACGGCTTCGCCCGCCTCCTGCCCTGGGAGCTCACCGAGTCCGGCGAGGACGGCTCCGGGGTGACGCTGACCCTGACCCTGCGGGAGAGCGAGCGGTCGAGGACGTACTGGCCGCACGCGTTCACGGCACGCGTCACCATCAGGCTGGGTCTTGAGTGCGCGATCGACCTGGAGGCCCACGGCGACCACGAGAGCACCGCGGCCCTGCACAGTTACTTCCGGGTCGGCGACATCGACACCGTCACCGTGGCCGGCCTCGGGAAGACCTACCTCGACGACCTGCTCGGGACGGAAGGCCGGCAGGAGGGGGACCTGGCCTTCACGACCCCGCTGGACCGGGTCTACCCGCAGGCCGACGACGTCAGCCTGATCAACGACCCTGGCCGGGGGCGCACCATCGAGGTCCGGCACCGCGGGCAGAGCGACGTGGTGCTGTGGAACCCGGGGGAGCCCGGGTGCACCGACCTGGCCGCCGGTGGCCACCACGGCTTCGCCTGCGTGGAGACGGCCAGGATCCGCCGGCCGCTGGTCAGCGCCCCCGGCCACCCGGCACGTCTCGGGCTCACCGTGCGGGTCGGGTAGCGCGCCCGGGGGGACGGTCACAGCCCGTCCCCGTCGTGCCAGTGGCTCTGCCAGCGCCCGTCGATCGGTTCGCCGGCCGGCTGGTGGCGGATGTCGGTGGAGAGCCGGAACAGCCCTGCGGGATCCTCGTTGTCCAACGAGGCGTGGATGATGTGCGCGCTGTGGACCATCAGGTCCCCGGCCGAGAAGCCGGTCACCAGCCAGCGGGCGTCGTACTCCTCCGCCAGCGCCGGCAGGTCGGCGGTGATCGAGGCGGCGGGGCGCTTCAGCGTGCCGGCCGCCTCCTGCGCCCTGACGGCGTGGTGGCTGCCCTCCAGGTAGACGAGCGGCCCGCGGCCGATCGGGACGTCGCCCAGCGGGATCCACGAGGAGACCACGTTGTTGCTGCCCTCCCGCAGGTAGACCAGGTCGTAGTGGGCCTGGGTGGCCGTGCCGATCCCGGCCTCGCCCGGTCCGACGTGCCGGATGATCTTCCGGCGGTGCAGGTGCAGGTCCTGGGTGCCGAGGAACCACCGGTGGAACTCCGTCAGCCGCGGGTGGTGGCACAGGGCCTCGTACTGCGGCCCCGGCACCAGGTCCTGGAAGAGGAGGGTGCGCAGCCGCGCCGGGTCGAGCGTTCCCCGCGGGGCGGCGATGCCCTTGCCGGGATCGGTGCCCGGGCGGGTCAGTCCGCTGGGCGCCAGCGTGGAGAAGTAGTGGCGACGGAAGCGGAGGACGGTCTCCCGGTCGAAGAAGCCGGGCAGGAACAGGTGGCCGTCCCGCTCGAAGCGGGCCCGCAGGGCGCCGAGGTCGCCGCGCTCCTGGGCCGGGACCGGCAGCAGGCGGCCGAGGCGCCGGCTGCTCCGGTCGAGCCGGTACCCGTTGGATCTCAGGACTCCCGTCGGGACGGGTGATCGGTTGTCTTCCATGCCGCCCATGGTCTTACCTGTGCTGATGGAGAGGCCATGCACCGGTTCCGGCTCCACTTGGATTCCTGTCGACCAGGAGGGCTGTCATGCAGTCGACCGCGTACTACCTGACGCCCCCGGCGGAGGTCCACGCGCTGGGGCTCGCCGTCACGGCGGTGGGCCGGATCGTCGGCCAGTGCTCGACCCGCGTCGACCGTGCGCTGCCCGGGTACGCGGGCGTGCTGGTCACGGAGGGCGCCGGATCGCTCGCCCTGCGGGGCGCACCCGGCCGGCACGCGGTCCCGGCGGGATCGTTCTTCTGGCTGCCCCCGGGCGTGCCGCACACCTACGGCCCCACCCCGGGCACCTGGTCGGAGTACTGGGTGCTGTTCGAGGGGCCCGCCACCGGCCGCTACGAGGACCTCGGCTACCTGGCGGCCGGCCCGGCCCCCGTCGAGCCGGCCGACCCCGCCGGCACCCGCGCGGCCCTCGACAAGCTGCTGGAACTCGGCTCAGGACCCGAGTCGTTGAGCTCCCACGTCGCCGCGGCGGCCACCTTGCAGGTACTGATCGCCGCGGTCGGCACCCCGCACGCGGCACCGCGACCCGCGGCGGACGCGTCGCTGGACGTCGGACGACGGGCCCTGGCCGTCCTCGCACGTGACGCGGCCGGCCCGGTGAGCATCGGCGCGGTCGCCCGGGAGCTGTCGGTCTCCCGGGACACGCTGGCCACCCAGGTCCGTCGCCTCACCGGTTCGACGCCCACCGACCACCTCACCCGGCTCCGCCTGAACCGGGCCAAGGGGCTCCTCGCGTTCACCGACCGCTCGATCGCCGACGTGGCCCGCACGGTCGGCTACCCGGACCCCGCGTACTTCACCAGGGCCTTCACCCGCCGGATCGGGGTGTCCCCGAGCACCTTCCGGCAGCAGCAGCGGACATGAGGGAGTGTGCGCCAGGCCGCCGAGGTCCCGGCGGTGCCCCGGCCACGTCGGCGCCCGGCCGGAATCCGTCGCCTGGCTAGGGCAGCACCTCGGCCGGGCCGGGGCTGCCGAACTCGCGCACCGACTCCTCCACGATCGCGTTGAGGCTGGCGTGGTGGGCGCCGCGCCAGTAGACCTGCCTGCAGTCCGTGCACTGCGCGAACGCGTCGTAGGCGCGCTCGGTGCCGTCCTGCAGCTGCTCGTGCACCGACTCCTTCGCGGCCTCGCGGAGGGTCCCGTTGCAGGCCGTGCACCTGGTCCAGGGGGCGAGCGGCGGGGCGAAGCGGGACAGCACGTCCCGCAGTTGCTCGGGCGGTCGGTGGCTGTAGACGTACGCGCCGGCCCAGAGTTCGCGCCGGTGGAGCAGTCCCCGGTCCCGGGAGAGCATCACCCGCTGCTCGGCGGCGGAGCGGGTGGCCAGTGCCGCGTCGCCGATGTCGACGCTCTCGTACGCGGCGTCGACGCCCAGCAGCCGCAGCCGTCGGGCCAGGGTGCCCAGGTGGACGTCGAGCAGGAAGCGGGCCGGGCCCGGGAGCGGCTGCGGCCTGCGGACGGCCAGGACGGTGACCTCCTCGCCGTCCGCGGGGACGTGCGAGACGGGCACCTGCCGCCCGCCGACCAGCAACGTGCCCGCCTCGGTGAGCGGGACCCCCAGCGACTCGACCACGTGCCCGAGGGTGGAGACGCCGTCGGTCCGCACCGCCGATCGTCCGGCCCGCCGTGCCGCGGCGACGAAGAGGTGCAGTTCAGGGGCAAAGCTCAGCCAGATCTCCGGTTTCTCCACCCGGCCAGCATGCCAGTGGCCGCCGGGCCGCTGCCAGGCAATTCGGGGACGGTCCGGGGGCCCCGGGAGCTGCCCGGCGGCCGTGCCCCCGGGTGTCCGGCGGGGCCGGTTCAGCGGACGATGCCCACCAGGGCGTCGCCGTCCCGGGCGCAGACCAGCGCGCCCGGGCAGCAGGTTCTCCAGCCGTCGGCGCCCGGGCCGAGCAGGGTGACCCCGCGCCAGTCGGCGGACTCGGTGGGGCCGCCGCGCCACAGCCGCAGGCCCAGGGGCTCCACCATCACGTCGGCGGGGGCGGTGCCGGGCACGGCGGCGGGATCGGGCAGGACGCTCGCTATCTCGTCGGCGGGGTAGCCGAAGAGGTCGATGTCGTCCCAGGCGACCACGCCCGGTTCGGGCCCGGCCGACGGGTCGTCGGCCCGGATGTCGATCCGGGCCAGGCCCTCCGGGGCGCCGGGGCCGCCACCGCCGACGGTCAGCACCACGCCGTCGACGACCGCGCTGAGGTTCCAGTCGGGCTCGAAGAGCAGCCCGCTCAGCCAGGCGTCGTGCGCGTGCCGCAGTTCCGCGTACTGCGCCAGGGCCAGTCGCATGATCGGGCGGCTGCGCCTCACCTCGCCGCCCGCCGTCAACAGGCCGTGGACCTCGGCGGGGGACATCCCGAACCTCAACAACCCGGCCGCGTTCGGCAGGGCCACACCGACTCCAGGGCGCAACGTCAACATCGCACCATTCTTCGCCCTGGGACCGACAACGCAAGAGCCAATGGCGTCCGGCCGCGGAATTGGCGCCGCACCGTCACCGGGCCACCGGCGAACGGCGGGCCCTCCCGGCCGTCCTCGGGTACGCCCGGGAGCGTGCGGGCGTCCCCGCACGCGGGATTGCGCCGCCGGCCGCACGCCCGGCCCGGCGCGGTCGGCGGCCCGGAGTCCGGTCGGGTCGACCCGGCGGGCCGGGCGTGCGCCGGGGGCGGTACCGGCGTACGGGTGCATTCGCGGGACGGGTGGCCGACCGGGGACGCCCCCGTCCGCCCCGGCCCGGGCCGGTGAGCCCGCCGCACCCTTGTCCATGCACTGATGATGCGTCAATCTTGTTCTGTAGATACCAATTTGACGGACATTCAGAATCCATTCCCGGCGTTGGCGCCGGGTGGGTCCGGTCCGGAACCGAGGGGGGCCGATGGCGGCGAGGCGGCATGTGTACCGGGGACTGGCCGCGGTGGCGGCGGCGTTGGCACTGGGCGCGGGCGGCGCCCTGCCGGCCGCGGCGAGCGCACCGGAGGGCGTGGTGCGCAGCGCCGGGGCGCCCGGCACGATCCCCGGCAGCTACCTCGTCCTGCTCAAGGCCCAGGACGGCAGGACGGTGGCGGGGCAGGGCGCGGCCCTCACCGCCCACCACGGAGGCAGCGTCCGGCGGACCTTCGGCTCGGCGCTGCACGGATTCTCCGCCGCGCTCTCCGAACGGCAGGCCCGCCGGCTGGCCGCGGATCCCGCCGTCGCCGAGGTCGTGCAGAACCGCAAGGTCTCCCTCGAAGGGAGCCAGCCGGCGCCGCCGTCCTGGGGGCTGGACCGGATCGACCAGAAGCGCCCGCCGATGACCGACCGCTTCGACTACCCGGTCACCGCCGGCCGGGGCGTCACCGCGTACATCGTCGACACCGGCGTCCGGATCAGCCACGAGGACTTCGGGGGCCGGGCCTCGTACGGCTTCGACGCCGTGGACGGGGACGCCGAGGCCGACGACGGCCACGGGCACGGGACCCACGTGGCCGCCACCGTGGCCGGTGCCGGCCACGGCGTGGCCAAGCAGGCCTCGGTGGTCGCGGTCCGGGTGCTCGACGACGGGGGCGAGGGGAGCATCGAGGGGGTCGTCGCGGGGCTGGACTGGGTGACCGCCCACGCCGTCAGGCCCGCCGTCGTCAACCTGAGCCTCGGCAGCGACCCGGACGACGTGCTGGACGCCGCCGTCCGCAACTCCATCGCCACCGGCCTGACCTACACCGTCGCGGCGGGCAACGAGGGCGTCGACGCGTCGGAGCACTCACCCGCGCGGGTGGCGACGGCCATCACCGTCGGGGCGAGCGCGAGCAACGACCGGGCCGCCTGGTTCTCCAACTACGGCCCGCTGGTGGATCTCTACGCCCCCGGGGTGGACATCACCTCGGCCGGGAGGGCCTACGACGAGGACTCGACCACCATGTCGGGCACCTCGATGGCCGCGCCGCACGCTGCGGGCGCCGCCGCCCTCTACCTGGCGGACCACCGCACGGCCACCCCGGCGCAGGTGGCCGCCGCGCTGACCTCGTCCGCCACCGTCGGGTCCCTGCACATGCTGCCCGAGGGCACGCCCGACCGGCTGCTGTACACCGGGGCCCTCCCCGCCCGCCCGGCCGGTCCGCGGTTCACCTACGACGTGGACGTCCCGGTCGAGGAGGCCCCGGTCGAGTCGCGGCTGACCGTCACCGGCGTTCCCGGGCGCGGGCCGGCCGACCTGGACATCGCGGTCGACCCGCACCAGTGGGCGGACGACCTGGTGCTGGACCTGATCGCGCCCGACGGCACCGTCTTCCGGCTCAAGGACGTGGACTTCACCGACGGGCTGGACGGCGGCATCCACACCGTCTTCGGGATCGACGCCTCCGCCAGGACGGCCAACGGCGTGTGGCGGCTGCGGGTGGCCGGCGGATCGGAGTACTTCGCGGGGTACCTCGACAGCTGGGCCCTGCAGTTCTGAGAAGGGCCGGCCGCAGCGGCGGGGGCCGCCTCGCGGCCGGCCGGTCCCGGGCCGGTGCGGCGCGTGCTCCCCGCCGGGAATAGCGGCCGTCCCGTGGCGACTTGTGCACTGACATGACAGCCATCACGTTCGACCCGCGCACGCTGCTCGGGGAAAGCCGGCTCGGGGTCCTCGCCACCATCAAGTCGGACGGCCGCCCCCAGCTGTCCCCGGTGATGCCCTTCTACGACCGGCAGGCCGAGGTGCTCTACGTCTCGATGACCGAGGGCCGGGCCAAGACGGCCAACCTTCGACGGGACCCGCGCGCCGCGCTGGAGGTCACCAGCCCCGACGGCCGCTCCTGGGCCACCGCCGAGGGCGAGGTGACGCTCACCGGGCCGGGGACGGATCCGCACGGCCCCGAGGTCGAGGCGCTGGTGAGCTACTACCGCACCGCGGCCGGGGAGCACCCGGACTGGGACGAGTACCGGGCGGTGATGGTGGCCGACCGCCGGGTGCTGATGACGATGAAGGTCGACCACGTGTACGGGCAGCAGGCCGGCTGACCCGGCGGGGCGGCCGCCGGCGGGGCCTCCACCAGGAGGTCCCCCGCCCGCGGCCGGGGCCCCGGCCCTCAGTCCCGTTGCAGGAAGGCCGCGACCCGGGCCCGGCGCCGCCGCCGGGCCTGCTGCCGCCGCCACTGCCGCAGCGTCAGGACGACGAGCCCGGCGAGCGGCAGCGCCAGCAGCGCGCCCCATCGGGCGGTCAGTCGCGCGCCGGCCAGGGCGGGGTGCTCCGTGGGCCGCTGCACCGGGCCGGCCGGGCCGCCCGCCGTCGGGGTGTGCACGAGGGAGCCGACCGGGGCGACCCGGGCCCGCGCCGCGAACCCCCAGTCGAGCAGTTGCCGGGTCTCGTTGTAGACGGCGTTGGACTTGCCGCTCTGCGGGTTGAGGACGGTCGCGACCAGCGTGTGGCCGTCCCGGGCGGCCGCCGTGACCAGGGTGTTCCCGGCCTGCGCGGTGTAGCCGCTCTTCCCGGCGACCAGGCCGGGGTAGCGGGTGACCCCGTCGGTGCCGGCGAGCAGCCGGTTGCCGTTCTGGATCTGGAAGGACGGGGCCGGTGCGCCCTTGGCGTCGCGCCCGCCGGGGAACTGGGCGACCCTGGTGGCGGAGTAGCGGGTGAAGTCCGGGTTGGCCAGCGCGGACCGCAGGATCAGCGTCAGGTCGTAGGCCGAGGACACCTGGCCGGGCGCGTCGTAGCCGTCGGGGGAGACCACCTCGGTGTCCCGCGCGCCCAGCGTGTCGGCCCGCGCCTGCATGGCCGCGACCGTCGCGGTGACGCCGCCGTTCATCACGGCGAGCGTCCGGACGGCGTCGTTGCCCGAGCGCAGCAGCACCCCCAGCCACAGGTCGGAGACCTTGTAGGACTGTCCGGCCTGGATGCCGACCAGGCTGCTGCCCGCGCCCAGGCCGGTCAGCTCGGCGGCGGTGACCTTGTGCACGGTGTCCGGCGCCTGCCTGGGCAGCAGCGCGTCGGCGAAGAGCGTCTTGAGGGTGCTGGCGGGCGGCAGCGGCCAGTGCGCGTTCTTCGCCGCCAGGACGTCCCCGGTGCCGATGTCGCTGATCATCCAGGCGAGGGCCGACAGCTCGGGCAGGGTGCCGGCGCCGGCCTGGTCGACCTGCACGCCGGGCTGCCCGAGCCGGGCCCCGCCGACCACGGACATGCCCGGCGGCGGCTGGCGCGGCGGCTGGCCCTCGGCCCTGGCGGGCGCGACGGGCAGTACGGCGAGCACCCCGGCGCCCAGGGCGACGGCGGTGCGGAGCGGGAGGGTGCGGGGGAGTCCTGGGCGGCCCATGCACCACGGTAGGAACGCGCCGCGGACACCCGCAGCGCCGACTGCGCCACCCGGCGTAATCGCGGCCGCCCCGGGCCTGCGGCCGCCCCGGCGCACCCGCTGTGGGGCCGGCCGGCCGCCGGGCCCCGCCGCCGGGGCCGTACGCCGCGGCCCGGCCGGCCTGGGGGCCGACCGCCCCCAGGACGTGGCCGGAGTGATCGGGGGCCGACTCAGAGTGGCGGCGGGGGTCTCGCGCCGGGCAGGAGTAGGGTCGGAATGGCTCGGTTCGTCCGGGCGGGTGGCCCGAATGCCCCATCCGGGTGTGGCATGGGTCACGGCGTCGAAAATCGTCTGACGGACCGTCAAAACACCTGACGCACAGTCATATCACTTGTGCGACAGGGCATACATGGGCTGATGGATCGTCAGATCCGATTGATCGGGCGCCAGTTGACTGCATCGCCGACCGGCCGCGTCGATCACGGCCGGGCTAGTATCGATCGGGTTGCCCTGCTCCGGCCTGGAGCGGAGCGCCCGGCCGGACGCGTTCTCGCAGTCCTCGAAGGCCTGGCACCGGTCCGTCGGCCGGCACGAGGGACGAGGAGCGAACCGCTTTCATGACGCACAGTCTCACACCGCAGAGCCTGGGCAAGCCGGGCCTGGACGGGCCGGACCCGGGTACGCCGGAGCTGAAGCCGCTCACCGTCGCACGGCTCGGCCTGGCGCCGCTGGACCTCGCGCCGCACGGGCCCGCCGCACCGGCGGAGGCCGCCCCGGCCCGGCCCGGCGAGGCCCCCTCCGGCGCGCCGGAGCAGGCCCCGGGGGCCGCGCCGGTGCCCGGCGGGCCCGCGCTCTTCCCCGGGCGTCCGGCCCCCGCCCCGCGGACCCTGGTGGACCTGCTGGACGCCACCGTGCGGACCCACCCGAACGAGCCCGCCCTGGACGACGGCCGCACCGCGCTCAGCTACCGGGCGCTGGCGGCCGAGGTCGAGACCATGCGCAAGCGGTTGGTCGCGGCGGGTGTGGGCGTCGGCGACCGGGTGGGGGTGCGGGTTCCTTCGGGTACCAACGACCTGTACGTCTGCATCCTCGCCGTCCTCGCGGCCGGCGCCGCCTACGTCCCGGTGGACGCCGAGGACCCGGACGAGCGCGCCGCCCTGGTGTTCGGCGAGGCCGCCGTCAGCGCCGTCCTCGGCGCCGGCCGCAGCATCACCCCGACCGGTCCGCGCACCGGCGCCCCGTCCGCCGAGGGCGCCCCGGCCTCGCCCGGCCGGCCGGGCCCCGGCGACGACGCCTGGATCATCTTCACCTCCGGCTCCACCGGCCGGCCCAAGGGCGTCGCCGTCACCCACCGCAACGCTGCCGCCTTCGTCGACGCCGAGGCCGCGCTCTTCCTCCAGGACGAACCGATCGGCCCCGGCGACCGGGTGATGGCCGGGCTGTCCGTCGCCTTCGACGCCTCCTGCGAGGAGATGTGGCTGGCCTGGCGGCACGGCGCCTGCCTCGTCCCGGTGCCGCGCTCCCAGGTGCGCAGCGGCGCCGACCTGGGCCCGTGGCTCGCCGAGCAGGAGATCACCGTGGTCTCCACGGTGCCGACGCTGGCCGCGCTCTGGCCGGCCGAGGCGCTGATCGAGGTCCGGCTGCTGATCTTCGGCGGCGAGGCCTGCCCGCCCGAGCTGGTCCAGCGGCTGGTCACCGAGGGTCGCGAGGTGTGGAACACCTACGGCCCGACCGAGGCCACCGTGGTCGCCTGCGCGTCCCTGATGACCGGCGACGGCCCGGTCAGGATCGGCCTGCCGCTGGACGGCTGGGAGCTGGCCGTGGTCGACGAGGCCGGCGACCCCGTCCCGATGGGCGCCACCGGCCAGCTGGTGATCGGCGGCGTCGGCCTGGCCCGCTACCTCGACCCCGAGAAGGACGCCGAGAAGTACGCCCCGCTCAAGTCGCTCGACTGGGAGCGGGCCTACCGCAGCGGCGACCTCGTCCAGGCCGAGCCCGAGGGCCTGCTCTTCCTCGGCCGCGCCGACGAGCAGATCAAGCTCGGCGGGCGCCGGATCGAGCTGGGCGAGGTGGACGCCGCCCTGCAGGCCCTGCCGGGCGTGGCCGGCGCCGCGGCGGCCGTCCGGACCGCCCGCGGCGGCAACCAGCTGCTGGTCGGCTACCTGGTCACCCAGGAGGGCTGGGACCACGCCGCGGCCGTCGAGCGGCTGCGCGCCGGGCTGCCCGCCGCCCTGGTACCGCTGCTCGCCCCGGTCGACTCGCTGCCCACCCGTACCTCCGGCAAGGTCGACCGGGCGGCGCTGCCCTGGCCGCTGCCCGGCCTGGAGACCGGCGGGCCCGCCGAGCGGCTCTACGGCACCGAGGCCTGGCTGGCCGAGCAGTGGAGCGAGATCCTCGGCGTGCAGGTGACCGGCGCCCAGGACGACTTCTTCGCGATCGGCGGCTCCAGCCTGGCCGCCGCGCAGCTCACCACCCTGCTGCGGACCCGCTACCCCTCGGCGGCCGTCCTCGACATCTACCAGCAGCCGGTGCTGCGCAAGCTGGCCCGCCACCTGGAGCGCTCCGCCCAGGGCGACGGCGCCACCCGCGTCATCGCCCCCGTGCCGGCCCGCGCCAAGGTCCTCCAGCTGCTGCTGATGCTGCCGCTGTTCACCCTGGTCGGGCTGCGCTGGACGACCGCCCTGCTGGCCCTCGGCAACGTGCTGGCCCGGTTCGGCGGCTACCCGTGGGCGCCCACCGCCTCCTGGTGGGCGGTCGGGGCGGGCGCACTGCTGCTGTTCAGCCCGCCGGGCCGGCTGGCCCTCTCGGCCGGCGGCGCCCGGCTGCTGCTGCGCGGCCTGCAACCGGGGACCTACCCGCGCGGGGGCAGCGTCCACCTGCGGCTGTGGACCGCCGAACGGCTCGCCGAGCTGAGCGGGGCGACCTCGCTGTCCGGCGCCTGGCTGGTCCGCTACGGCCGGGCACTGGGCGCCCGGATCGCCCCCGAGACCGACCTGCACTCGCTGCCGCCGGTCACCGGCATGCTCCGGCTCGGCCGGGGCTGCGCCGTCGAGGCCGAGGTCGACCTCTCCGGCTACTGGCTGGACGGCGACCGGCTGGAGATCGGCACCGTCCGGATCGGTTCGGGCGCCGTGGTCGGCACCCGCAGCACGCTCTTCCCCGGCTCCCGGGTCGGCAAGCGGGCCGAGGTCGCGCCCGGTTCGGGCGTCACCGGCCAGGTGCCGACCGGCCAGCGCTGGGGCGGCGCCCCCGCCAGGAAGCTCGGCAAGGCCGACCGGAGCTGGCCGAAGCAGCGCCCGCGGCGCCGCGCCCGCTGGGCGGCCGCGTACGGCGCCAGCGGCCTCGGCCTGAGCCTGCTCCCGGTGCTCTCCTCGCTGGCGGCCCTCGCCGTGGTCAGCGGCTTCGTCCGGCCCGGCGACAGCCTGGCGGAGGCCCTGCGCGGCGCGCTGGTCGCGCTGCTGCCCGCCACACTGGCCTTCGGCCTGACGTACGCGGTGCTGCTGGTGGCCGCCGTCCGCCTGCTGAGCGTGGGCCTGCGCCCCGGCCACCACCCGTTGCACGGCCGGATCGGCTGGCAGGCCTGGACGGTCAGCCAGCTGATGGACCTCGCCCGGGAGACGCTCTTCCCGCTGTACGCGGGCCTGGTCACGCCGCTGTGGCTGCGCGCGCTCGGGATGAAGGTCGGCAGCGGGGCCGAGGTGTCGACGGTGCTGGCGCTGCCCAGCCTGACCACCGTCGGTGACGGCGCCTTCCTGGCCGACGACACCCTGATCGCGCCGTACGAGCTGGGCGGCGGCTGGCTGCGGCTCGGCGAGGCCGAGGTCGGCGAGCGGGCCTTCCTCGGGAACTCCGGGATGACCGCCCCGGGCCGGGCCGTCCCGGACCGGGGCCTGGTCGGCGTGCTGTCCGCCACCCCGAAGAAGGCCAAGAAGGGCAGCTCCTACCTCGGCATGCCGCCGATGCGGCTGCCGCGCTCCGCCGACGCCGGCGACCAGAGCCTCACCTACGACCCGCCGGCCCGGCTGCTCTGGGCCCGCGGGCTGGTCGAGGTCTGCCGGCTGGTGCCGGTGCTGGCCTCCGCCGCGCTGGGCGTGCTGACCCTGGCCGGGCTGGCGTGGCTGGCCCAGGCGGGCTCCGCGCTGCTGGCCGCGCTGCTCTCCGGGGTGCTGCTGATCGCCGCCGGCACGGTCGCCTGCCTGGTGTCGATCGCCGCGAAGTGGGTGCTGGTCGGCCGGTTCCGGGCGGTGGAGCACCCGCTCTGGAGCGGTTTCGTCTGGCGCAACGAGCTGGCCGACACCTTCGTCGAGGTGCTGGCGGCGCCGTGGCTGATCGGCGCCGTGCCCGGCACGCCGGTGCTCAACCTCTGGCTCCGCGGCCTGGGCGCCAAGGTCGGCCGGGGCGTGTGGTGCGAGAGCTACTGGCTGCCCGAGGCGGACCTGGTCACCCTCGGTGACGGGGTGACGATCAACCGCGGCTGCGTCGTGCAGACCCACCTCTTCCACGACCGGATCATGCGGATGGATACTGTGATCCTCCGCGAGGGCGCCACGCTCGGCCCTGGCGGGATCGTCCTGCCCGGAAGCACCGTCGGGGCCCGCAGCACCCTGGGGCCGGCCTCGCTGGTGATGCGGGCCGAGTCCGTCCCGCCGGACACCCGGTGGCTGGGCAACCCCATCGAGGCCTGGCAGGCGTAGCAGGCCCTCGCGGACCGCGGGGGCGTACGACGGCGCCGCCCCCGGCACGCCGCCGTGCCGGGCCGGGCACCGCCCGGCTCCACCGGCCCCGCACACCGCACCCGCAACCCCGAACACACCCGCCACCCCCGAGCACGCGCCAAACCTGGAGCAGACCCGCGATCTGGATCACACCCGCCCCACAGGGCACACTGGCAGACCGGAGCGCACCCGCTCCACCGGCATCCAGCACACCGCACGCGGTTCACCGCACGCCGCACATCGCAGGTCAGAGAACGCAGGGAGCGTACGAACCGGTGAGTCCCAAGCAGCTGCCCGCCCCCGGCGTGGACACCTACTTCCCGGGACACGGCGACGCCCGGTACCGGGTCCACCGCTACGAACTGGCGCTGGACTACCGGCCCGGCCCCAACCGGCTCGGCGGCACGGCGCGGCTCAGCGCGGTCGCGGGCACCGAGCCGCTGCGCGAGTTCGCGCTCGACCTGGCCGAGTTCCGGATCGGCCGGATCCTGGTGGACGGGCGGCCCGCGCACTACACCCACCGGGCCGGCAAGCTGCGGATCCGGCCGGCCAAGGCCCTCGCGGCCGGCGCCGCCTTCACGGTCGAGGTGCACTACACCGGGAACCCGAAGCCGGTCCGCAGCCAGTGGGGCGGCCTGGGCTGGGAGGAGCTGACCGACGGCGCGCTGGTCGCCAGCCAGCCCGTCGGCGCGCCGTCCTGGTACCCCTGCAACGACCGGCCCGCCGACAAGGCCTCGTACCAGATCTCGATCACCACGCCCTCGCCCTACACGGTGATCGTCGGCGGCCGGCTGCTCACCCGCACCACCCGTGCCTCCAGCACCACCTGGGTCTACGAGCAGGCGGCGCCCACCTCCAGCTACCTGGTGACGGTCTCGATCGGCGCGTACGAGACGCTGCGGGTCACCGACCCGGCCGCGGGCGCCGAGCCGCTGCGCCGGGTGCCGCAGACCGCCTACCTGCCCACCCCGCTGATGCCGCGGTTCACCCACGACTTCGGCCGCCAGCCCCAGATGATGCACCTCTTCGAGGAGCTCTTCGGCCCGTACCCGTTCGGCGAGTACGCGGTGGTCGTCGCGGACGAGGAGCTGGACGTCCCGTTCGAGGCGCAGGGGGTGTCCACCTTCGGGACCAACCACCTGGACGGCGTGCGGGGCTCCGAGCGGCTGGTCGCCCACGAGCTGGCCCACCAGTGGTTCGGCAACAGCGTGACGATCGCCGACTGGCGGCACATCTGGCTGAACGAGGGCTTCGCCAAGTACGCGGAGTGGCTGTGGGCCGAGCGCTCCGGCGGCCGGACGGCGGCGCAGCACGCGGCCACCGCGCACGCCAAGCTGGCCGCGCTGCCGCAGGACCTCCGGCTGGCCGACCCCGGCAAGAAGCTGATGTTCGACGACCGGCTCTACGAGCGCGGCGGGCTGACCGTGCACGCGCTCCGCTGCGCACTGGGCCAGGAGGCGTTCTTCCGGATGGTCAAGGACTGGACGGCGATACACCGGCACGGCGTGGTCAGCACCGCCGACCTGGTCGCGCACGCCGGGCGCTACACCGACCGCCGGCTCGACACCCTGCTGAACGCCTGGCTCTGGCAGGGGCCGCTGCCCCCGCTGCCGGTCGCCACCTGAGACCCGGGCCGCCCGGCGGCTTGCGCCGGCCCGGCGGCCCCGGGACAGTGGCGGGATGACGACCGACGAGCGGGCCATGCTGGCGGTGGCGCTGGAGGAGGCCCGGCGCGGTCTCGCCGAGGGCGGGATCCCGGTCGGCGCCGCCCTCTTCGGCCCCGGCGGCGTCCTGCTGGGCCGGGGCCGCAACCGCCGCGTCCAGGACGGCGACCCGTCCGTGCACGCCGAGACGGCGGCCTTCCGGGCGGCCGGCCGGCTGCGCGGCTACGCCGGGACGACCATGGTGACCACGCTCTCGCCCTGCTGGTACTGCAGCGGTCTGGTCCGCCAGTTCGGCATCGGCCGGGTGGTGGTGGGCGAGGCGCGGACCTTCCACGGCGGGCACGACTGGCTCGCCGACCACGGGGTGCGGGTGACGGTGCTGGACGACGAGGAGTGCGCCGCCCTGATGCGCGGCTTCGTCGCCGAGCACCCCGAACTCTGGTCCGAGGACATCGGCGAGTAGCCCCGCCGGCTCCCGTGCGTCCCTCCGACCGCTCCGTCACGACCGGACGGCCGTGCCCCGGGCGGTGTCAGGCCCAGAACCCGTCGGCGATCTCCAGGTCCTCCACGCATTCGTCCAGGTCGGTGACCTTCTCGCCGATGATCCGGAACATGATCCCGCCCATCGCGTCCAGGCTGTGCCCGCCCCGGGTCGCGGTGGCCCGGTGCACCGACATCACGTGCCCGCGGCCGTCGACGAACAGGCGCTGCAGCTCGACCCGGAAGGTCCCCGCGGTCTGGAGGCCGAGCTGCTGGTAGTAACCGAGGACGGCGTCCAGCCCCTTGTAGTCGCCGGACAGGGTGTGGGTGCCGGGGACGTGGTGCGTGGCGTCCTTGGCGATGATCTCGGACATCGTCTGCATGTCCCCGCGGGAGAACGCCTCGTACCCTCTGCGGACCAGTGCGACGTGCGGGTGCTCGGCCATGGGAATCCGTCCCTTCAGCGCGGTTCGTCCGTTCCCTCCAGCTTGGCACCTGCCCGGCCGGCCAACCACCGCTCGCCGCCCCCGGGCGGCGGGGGCGGCGAGCGGTGCGGTCCGGTGCGGTCCGGTCAGGCGTCCGCGGACACGGGCAGCAGGGCGGGCGGCGGCGAGGCCGGATCCTGGTCCGAGGTCGAGGTCGCGCTCGCCGTCCCGCCGGCGGAACCGGTGGAGGTGGCCGAGTTCGCCGAGGTGGCCGTCGCCGTCGCGGTGGCCTTCGTGGTGGCGGTCGACGCCTCCGAGGCCGACGGCGAGAGGGTCACCGGCGGCGAGGACTTGCTCGCCGACGAGCCGGCCGAGGAGGAGCCGGAGGACGGCGATCCCGTGGACGGGGTCCCGGTCGCCGGGTTGGAGGAGGCCGACGAGCCGGCCGAGGAGGAGCCGGAGGACGGCGATCCCGTGGACGGCGTCCCGGTCGCCGGGTGCGAGGAGGCCGACGAGGAAGCTGACGCGGAGCCCGACGCGGAGGCCGAGGCACTCGCCGTCGGGGAGGTCGCCGGGACGCCCGGGGCCAGCGGCTCCTTCGGCGCGGGGACGGGCTTGTCCGCCGTGGTCGGGTGGCCCGTCTCGCGGGCGAACCAGGTGCCGGTGGAGACGTTGACCAGGACGATCTGGGTCACCGGGGCCGGCGCGGGCGTCACCACGATCAGCGACGAGGGCTGGAAGGACGACCAGGGCTTTCCGGTGTACGTCACCCCGCCCGAGGCCAGCACCGGCGGGGTCAGCGGGTTCCCGCAGGCGCAGCGGACCCGGGGGACGCCCTGGGAGTCGACCAGCACGGCGGTGCCGGCCTGGAGGACGGCCTGGTAACCGTTGGCGCTGCCGTTCTGGAAGTTGTGGTTGGTGACCCGGGTGTCCGCCCGCAGCACCACCGAGGTGAGCGAGCGCAGGTAGCCCGGGATCGCGGACTGCTCGATGCCCTCGGCGGCGGCCCAGGCCTTGCCCTTGTCGCCGGAGGCCGTCAGGGTGATGAGCTTCTCGACGTCGCAGGCCGGCTTCTTCATCTCGCCGCCGTACAGGCCGGTGGCCGACCCCTGGACGCTGCGGATGGCGGTGGTGCCGGACGGTGACACCTGGCCCGCGCCCTTGGACGCGGCGGAGGCGGCCGGGGACTCCGCGGGCCCGGTCTCGGTGGCCACCGACTCCGTGAACGGGGCCTCACCCGCGTCCGCCGGCGTCTGCAGGGCGACCTCCTTGACGGCGGGGCTGCTGCTGCCGCTCTGGTGAGTGACGATCAGCAGGCCGGCGACCAGCGCCAGCACCGCCGTCCCCGCGATCGGCGCCACCCGGCGCCAGTTCCGCCACCAGGGTGACGGCGGCTGCCCGGCCGGCCCGCTCGGCGGCGACGGCGGGGGGCCGGAGCCCGGGCCCGAACCCGGGCCGGAGCCGGGGCCCGAACCCGCACCCGACGAGGACCCGGAGAGCGGTCCGGAGGGCGGACCGGACGGGGGGCCGGACTGCGTGGGGGAACTCATCGGGTCTCCATTCCGGCGGCGGCCGGGTATCGCTGCCGACAGGCTGATGTCCTGTCCTTTCTGCCCCGGATCATCACCACCCGCAACAGCAAACGGAGTTGGCGGACGGCGGTGCCCGGCCGGAGGCGCTGCCGGCCGACGGCGCAAGCCGTGGAGGCCGAACGGGGCACGCCGGTCCTGGCCGGCGGGCCGCCGGGTGCGTTCGGCCCACAGCGGGCGGGCGGGCCCGCCGGACCTGGGCCACCCTGGATCCACGGGTGGCCGGCGGCGCCGTTCCGGCCGGCCGCCGACGGCTCGACCCGGATCCGCCACCGACGCCACACCGACGCGACACCGACACTCCCGGCCCCCAGGAGCAGGTATGCAGCAGCAGTCCCCGCACGGCCCGGACCGGCCGCCCGGCGAGGCGGTCCCGCCCCGCCGGCCCGGCTCCCCGGGCCTGCTGCGCGGCTGGCTGGACGCGCTGGCGGTGGTGCTCTCCGGGCTGGTGGTGATGACCGCGCTGGCCGCCGGCGGCCTGCTGCTCGGCCGGGCGGACTCGCTCCCGGGTGGCTCGTTCCCGTCCGTGCTGGCCGCGACGCTGGCCCTGGCGGTCGGCGGCAGCGTGCGGATCGACGGCGGTGCGGGCTTCTTCGCCGAGGTGAACGCCGGCATCACGGTGATGCCGCTCTCGGTGGGGCTGGCCGGCGCCCTGGTGATGGTCGAGGTGTTCCTGCGCCAGTTGCGGTTCCGGGCGGTCGCCGCGGGCGGCGAACTGCTCGGGCGGGTGGCGAGGGTGGTGGTGCTCTGGCTGGCGGCGCTCGCGGTGATCGTCGCGGTGGCCCGGCACACCTTCGTGGTGGAGATCGGCGGCGACCTGGCCCGGACCATCGGCGGAGCCCTCGGCCTGACCCCCGAGGTCGGGTTCCACGCGGACGCCCTGCGCACCCTCGGCCTCGGGCTGCTCTGGTTGCTGGTGGTGCTGGCGGCGGCGTTCGCGGTCTCGCGCCGGGCGCCGCTGCCGCGAGCGGCGCTGCCGTACCAGCAGGCCGTCCGCCCGGCGGCCTTCGCGGTGCTGATGGTGCTGCTGGCGTACGCGGTGATCGGGGTGGCGGTCGGGGTGGTCACCGCGCTGGTCCACGGGAACGCCCGGGAGACCCTGGCCGTGGTGCTGCTGGCGGTGCCCAACCTGGCCTGGCCGGCCTTCGGCCTGGGCCTGGGGGCGCACTGGCACGGGCACCTGACCGGCGCGATCGGCCTGCCGATGCCGCCGGTGCTGGCGGACGTGCTGCGGACGCCGGAGGGCGAGGAGGTCACCGTGAGCCTGAGCACCCTCGCCGGGTACGACGGCCGGATCTGGTGGCTCCCGGTGCTGTCCGGGGTGCTGCTGCTGGCCGCCGGCTTCCTGATGGCGTTCCGTTCGCCGAAGGGCGTACGGCTCTGGCAGCACGCCGTGCGGATGGGTCTGGCGCTGGCGGTCACCATGCTGCTGGTCGGGGTGCTGTCCCGGGTCTCCGCCGCGTACGGCCTGGCCGTCCTGGGGGTGGACACGGACGAGGGAGGACTGGGCGGGCTGATCGGCTCGGTGCTGGGGGAGAGCACCGCGCGGAGCCTGGGCAACGGCTCGCTGTCGCTGCAGCCCGAGCTGTGGTGGGCGGTGCTGCTGGGGGCCGGGTGGGGGATGGTGGCCGGTGCGCTGGGAGGTCTGCTGGCGGGCCACGTCCGGCGCCGTGGCGAGGTCGCCGAGCGGGACGGCGGGGGCTGACCGGGCCGGAGCGGTGCCGTCGGCTCGGCCGGCCGCACCCGGCGGTGCGCGGGCCGGTGCCGGCCGCGCGGCGGGTGCGGGTGGCTCAGCTGCCGGGGCCGGGCCGGCCGGGGGCGAAGACGGGCCAGGCCCAGGCGGGCGGCGAGGGCGGCGCGGCCGGCTCCGGCGGCATCCCGCCGGGACGCGCCGCCGCCAGGCCCGGGACGACCTCGGTGGCCGGCCCGGCCGACTGCCAGCGGCCCGGTTCGGCGGGTGCCCCCGTCGTGGCGGCGCGCAGCTCCGCGACGAAGCCCAGACAGGTGTCGTACCGCTCCTCGGGCGTCTTGGCGAGGGCGCCGGCCAGGACGGCGTCCACCGCCGGCGGGAGGTCCGGCCGGAGCGGGGTGACCGGGGGCGGCGGCTCGTTGAGGTGGGCCCAGAGCAGCGCCACGTCGTCCTCGCGCCGGAACGGCGGGGCGCCCGCCAGCATCTCGAACACCACGCAGCCGAGGCTGTAGAGGTCGCACCGGCCGTCCACCGGCCGCCCGGAGATCTGCTCCGGCGCCGCGTAGTCCAGGGTGCCGACGATCTGCCCGACGGTGGTCAGCCCGCTGAGCGAGAGCGACTTCTTGGTGAGCCCGAAGTCGGCCAGGTAGAGGTGCTCCGGGTGCTCGCTGTCCGTTCCCGCAGCGACCAGGATGTTGCCCGGCTTGACGTCCCGGTGGACCAGCTCGTGCTCGTGCGCCGCGTCCAGCGCGGAGGCCACCTGGGCCGCCATCCGGACGGTCTGGTCGGCCGGCAGCGGGCCGTCGCGGTTGAGCAGGGTGCGCAGGTCCCGCCCGGGGACGTAGCGCATGGCGATGTAGAGGATCCCGTCCGCCTCGCCGGCCTCGAAGACGGGGATGATGTTCGGGTGGTCGATCGCGGCGGCGACCTGGGACTCGTGGATGAAGCGCTGGCGGAACACCTCGTTGCGGGCCAGCTCGGGCGCCAGCAGCTTGACCGCGACCGTCCGGCCCAGCCGCAGGTCCTTCGCGCGGTAGACCACGGCCATGCCGCCCCGGCCGCTCTCCCGCTCCAGCTCGTACCCGGCGATCCGGCGGCCCACCATGCCCGCGGGCAGGCTGGGCGAGGGCTCGGTGGTCTTCTCCGGCACCCGTTCGGTCGGCTGGTCCGGCTGCGGCCCCGGTCCGGCGTTCACCGGTCACCCGTCCGGGTGGGTTCGTACCCGGCCGGGCGGCCGCCGCCGGGCGTGGGCGGGCCGCCCGGCGGCGGACTGCTCGGGCGGGCGGGCCCGCCGGGCGCCGGGGCGGGCGGCGGTGTGGCCGGCGCCGACGGGTCGGCGGCCCGGCCGGCCGCGTAGGTCTGCAACTGGAGGCCGTCGCAGTAGCACCAGCGGTCGTGCACGTGGTCGTACACCCAGAGCGACTCCCCGTCGACCAGGACGCCGATCCGCAGCCCCTGGGCCCGGCGCCCGAAGGTCTCCAGGTCGACCCGCCCCTCGGCGAGGTCGTCCAGCAACGCCCGGTGCAGGCCCAGCGCGCGCTCGGCCTCGGCCATCATCGGCCGGGGGTCCGCCGCCCGGCTGAGCGGTCCGGCCGCGGCGCCGGGCTCGGCGGGCAGGGTGATCAGCAGCCGGCCGTCCACCCAGGCCGACCACCCGTTGGAGCAGACGATCCGGCTCCAGTCGCCCTGCCGGTCCAGCAACTGGACCGGCAGCAGCGGGTCGAGCCGGGCCGACGGGTGCGAAGGGTCCGGCGCCGTCCAGGTCGGCATTCCGTCCTGCGGTGCCACATGGGTGGGACGGAACACGAACTCGTTCATACACCGGTCCTATCCATCCGGAGGCCCGTCCGCCACTCGGCACCGGGCAGGCGGGCCCTGCCGCCGAACGGGGCCGCTGCCGGACCCGCCCGGCGGGGCGCCCCGCTCCCGCTACTTCCGCATGATCGCGGGCTCGTGCCGGCGCAGCAGCAGGGAGATCGCGACGGCGAGTGCCAGCGAGAGCACCACCAGCATCCCCATGCAGGTCAGCCAGACCGAGGAGGTGTGGCGGAACAGCGGGTCGGCGGTGAGGTTGGTCGGCAGGATCCGGTGCAGGTCGATGGTGGCGGCCATCGCGCCGAGGCCCCAGCGGGACGGGACCAGCCAGGCGAACTGTTCCAGTCCGGGCACGCCGTGCAGTTTGAGCATGGCGCCGCTGAACACGATCTGGACGACCGAGAGCAGCACCAGCATCGGCATGGTGGCCTCCTCCCGGCTCACCAGGGCGGAGATGAGCAGGCCGAGCATCATCGCGGTGAAGGAGAGCAGGGCGACGGCGAGCGTGATCTCGATCAAGGGGTCGAAGTACAGCCCGCTGCTCACGGCCACGTTCAGGTCGACCCCGAGCAGTCCGACGGTGGTGAGGACGGCCGCCTGGACCACGGTGACCACCCCGAGAACCACGATCTTGGAGACGAGGTAGGCGGACCGGGACAGGCCCACCACCCGTTCCCGGCGGTAGATCGCCGTCTCCTTGATCACTTCACGGACGGCGTTGGCGGAGCCGGTCAGCACGCCGCCGATGCAGAGCGTGAGCAGGCAGTTGAGCGCGTTCTCCGAGGTCAGCCTGGAGCCCGCCATCGCCCGGCACATCGCGCCCACGATGAAGGGCAGCGCCACCATGATGATGAGGAACATCCGGTCGGCGGCCAGCACCGAGGAGTACCGGCGCACCAGCGTGCTGAGCTGGGACCTCCAGCTCTGCGGCTTGGGCGGCGGCGCGTAGGCCTGCGCGGCCGCGGCCGGCGGGGCCGGCCGGTCGACGGCGGAGGCGATGTACTCGCCGTACCGGGAGGACTCCCGGAACCGGCTCGCCCAGGCCCGGTCGTCGTCGCCCTCGAAGGCCTCGAAGGCCTGCGGCCACTCGTCGAAGCCGAAGAAGGCCAGTGCCTCCTCGGGCGGTCCGTAGTAGGCGGTGCGCCCGCCCGGCGCGAGCACCAGCAGGCGGTCGCAGACGTCCAGGCTGAGCACGCTGTGGGTGACCACGACGACCGTCCGGCCGTCGTCCGCCAGCCCGCGCAGCATCTGCATCACCGAGCGGTCCATGCCGGGGTCGAGACCGGAGGTCGGCTCGTCGAGGAAGAGCAGCGAGGGCTTGGTGAGCAGTTCGAGGGCGACGCTCACCCGCTTGCGCTGCCCGCCGGAGAGGCTGGAGATCACCTGGTCGGCCCGTTGGTCCAGGCCGAGTTCATGGATCACCTCGGTGACCCGGGCCTCGCGCTCGGCCTTCGCGGTGTCGCCGGGGAAGCGTAATTCGGCGGCGTAGCGCAGGGCGCGCCGTACCGTCAGCTGGGTGTGCAGGATGTCGTCCTGCGGGACGAGCCCGATCCGCTGGCGCAGCTCCGCGTAGTCCCGGTAGAGGTCGCGGCCGTCGTAGAGGACGCTGCCGTCGTCGGCGGGCCGCAGGCCGGTGAGGGCGTTGAGCAGGGTGGACTTGCCGGCCCCGCTCGGCCCCGCGACGGCCACCAGGGTCTTCTCGCCGACCGGGAAGCTGACGTTGTCCAGCAGGACGCGCTGCTCCTTGCCGACCCGGACGGTGAGCCCCTGGACGTTCAGGGAGACCGAGCCGGTGTCGGCGTACTCGACCAGTTCGCCGCCCTGGAGGCAGAAGGCCGAGTGCCCGATGCCGATGATGTCGGCCGGGCCGACCGGGGCCGCCGTGACCGGGCTGCCGTTGAGGAAGGTCCCGTTGTGGCTGGCCAGGTCGGCGATCTCGTACCGGCCGTCCGGCAGCACGCGCAGTTCGGCGTGGTGCCGGGAGACCACCAGGTCGTCCAGCACCAGGTCGTTGTCGTCGGCGCGGCCGATCCTGATGGTCCGGGCCGGCAGCGGCCGGACCCGGGTCGGCTCCCGGAAGATCCCGGACGCCTCGGGCGCGACCAGCGAGGGCCGCTCGTAGACGGTCGGCTCGGGGAGGCTGCTGAAGCTCGCCGAGGGCCCGTCGGTCGGATTGCCGAACCGCACGGTGCTGCCCGGCTCCACACCCCACTGCCGGACCCGGTGGCCCTCGGCGAAGGTGCCGTTGGTGCTGCCGACGTCCTCCAGCAGCCAGTGCCCGTCGTCCGCCCGCAGCACCGCGTGGTGCCAGGACACCCGGGGATCGTCCAGGACGATCTCGCTGGTGGGGTCCCGTCCGACGTGGTACGCCCGGCTCGGGGCGATCAGCTGCGAGTCGGTGTCGGTGGCCAGGACCAGTGGCGGCGCGCTGGGCGCGCCGGCGCGCTCTCCCATACTCGGAGTCTAGGCCCACCGGCCGCCCGGTGCCCCGTCAGCGTCTCGCCCGGCGGCGGGCGACGAAGAAGCCGATGACCATCCCGACCAGCAGGGTCACCGTCAGCACCACCCAGAGCGGCAGGGTGACGGTGGGGACCCACAGCCGGATCGAGACCGAGCCGGTGTTGGCGGCGATGAACCAGATCGCGAGAACGACGAGGATGCCGATCCCGATCGTGCGCAGCCGTACCGCCCGGCCCTTGACCGTGACCTTCGAGGGTTCGTGCGGAGGCAGGGTTTTCTCAGCCATGGCCCCAGTATCGTGCGAAATGCCCCGCTCGCACCGTTCGGGCGATCTCCCGGCCGCCCGGTGCGGTGACGGACGGGGCCGGTGTTCGCTGTCGGTGTTCGCCGTTTTGCTCCCCGTAGTGGGCGCTTCGTTGGACAATCGGGGCATGAGCGAATCGGTGGGCGAGGGCGGGGATCCGGGGCAGCGGACCGACCGGGATCGTGACGCGGCGGGCCGGGCCCGCAACGCGCGGCCGAGGGACGGCCTCGGGCGGCCGCTGCCGTACGGCGCGGCCGGTGTGACCCGGCAGGAGGAGGGCGTGCCGCGCTCGCCGGAGGAGGCGCTCGCCGAGGCCCAGCGCCTGCTGGACGCCGGGCGGCCGTTCCACGCGCACGAGGTGCTGGAGGACATGTGGAAGGCCGCTCCGGCCTCCGAGCGGCAACTCTGGCGCGGGCTCGCCCAGTTCGCCGTCGGCCTGACCCATGCCGCGCGCGGCAACTCGGCCGGCTCCGGCGCGCTGCTGGCCCGGGCGGCCGAGGCGCTGGCGCCCTTCGCGCGGAGCGCGCCGTACGGGATCGACGTGACCGCGCTGGCCCGCTGGGCCGGTGAACAGGCCACCCGTCCCGCGTACTCGGTCGCGCCGAACACCCCGAGGCTGCGCAGCGGAGCGGCCGGCCGCTGACCGGCCGTTGCCGGACTGCCGGGGTCCCGGGGCTGCCGGCCGGTGACGGCGCGCGTGCCTGCGGCCGGCCGGTGGTGCCTCCTCCGCCGCGGTGGTGCCTACTCCGCTTCGGTGAGGACGAGCGCCAGGGCCGCGACGGCGGCGGCCGCGTCCTCGCCCTCGGCCCGGACGGTGACCTCGGTGCCCCGGGTGGCGCCCAGCCCCATCACGGCCAGGATGCCGGTCGGGCTGACGGACCGGCCGGCGTGCTCGATCCGGACGGTGCTGCGGAAGGCGGCGGCCGCCCTGGCGAGGGCGCCGGCCGGCCGGGCGTGCAGGTTGGCGGGGAGCCGGACGGTCGCCTCGGCGGTCGCCGGCGGGACGGCCGGGACCTGGGCGGGGGCGGGGAGTTCCACCCGGAGGGCTGCCGGTGCTTCAGGTGCTTCCGGTGCTGCCGGTGCTGCCGGGGCGGCGGGGGTTCCGGGCGTGGCGGGTGCGGGCGGTGCGACGGACGCGGGCGGTACCGGCGGTGCGGCGGGCGCGGCCTCAGAACTTCCGGACATCGCGGGCCTCCTCGGCGGCGACGGCGACGGTCTGCAGGTCGGCTCCGACCGAGGCGGTGACGGCGGCGGCCACCGCACCCTCGACGAAGGGGGCGTCCACCAGGACGACGCCCGGACGCGGATGGTCCGCCAGCACCGCACGGGCCGTCAGTACCGAACTGCCGAGGTCCGGCAGCAGCACCACGCCGGCGCCGCGGTCCGCCCGGTCGAGGGCATCGAGAACGAGGTCGTAGCTGGTGCCGATGCCGCCGTCCGCGGTACCGCCCGCGGCGATCACCGGGACGCTGCCGGAGCCGATCTGCGCCAGGAGATCGCGCAGTCCGCAGGCCAGTCCGGGGCTGTGGGACACGAGTACGATGCCGACAGTTTGACTCATGGGCAGATGCTAGATTTTGGAACAGTGTTCTGCAATACCGAAAGCAGGTAAACCCTCATGGTTCAGTCGGTCCACCGGGCGGTCCGTGTCCTTCGGGAGTTGTCCACCGCTGGCCCCCGGCTGGGCGTGACCGAACTGGCCGAGCGGATCGGCATCGCCAAGCCCACCGTGCACGCGCTGCTGCGCACCCTGGAGGCCGAGGGCCTGGTGCGCCAGGACCGGGAGACCGGCAAGTACCTGCTCGGCCCGGGCCTGCTCCAGCTCGGCAACTCCTACCTGGACACCCAGGAGCTCCGCACCCGGTCGGTGACCTGGGCCGACGCGCTGGCGACCGGGACGGGCGAGGCGGTCTGGGTGGCGGTGCTCGCCGGTGACCACGTGCTGGTGGTGCACCACGCCTTCAGGCCCGAGGGGGCCGTGCAGATCCTGGAGGTCGGCGCCAGCATCCCCTGGCACACCTGCGCGCTCGGCAAGGCGGTCGTCGCCTTCCAGCCGTCGTCGCAGCGGACCGCCCTGCTGGCCGGCGAACTGGTCCGGCTGACCGGCCGGACCCTGACCGACCCGGCCGCGCTCGCCGCGCAGTTGGAGGAGGTGCGGGGGATCGGGTACGCGACCGAGGAGCAGGAGGCGGCGCTCGGCGACGCCGGCATCGCCTCGGCCGTCTTCGACCGCTCCGGCGAGGCGGTCGGCGCGATCGGCGTGGTCGGCCCGGTCGAACGGCTGCTGGCGGACGACGCGGTGCGCCAGAAGCACGCGGTGGCCGTCCGCGAGGTGGCCAGGAACCTGTCGCGGGAACTCGGCGCCGGTCGCGGCACCCCCTGGCAGGCCGGGGCCTGAGCCGCACCGGCCGCCCGGCCGGGGATCGTCCGAGGTCGTGGCCCTGCCCGGGCGGCGGCCTCGTCGCCGTGCCCGGGGCCGGGCGCGGCGGGCCCCCGGGGGGTGGCCACCGTGTGTGCAGCGGTGGCTGACAGAGTGTGGACAGGGCTCTTGACACTCCGTGAAACGCGGGCTTAAGTTCCGAACACGTTTCAGGTATGACGAACGGGTTTCCTGAGTATTTCTCCACCCCGGCCAGGGCCCGACCCCTTCTGATCCGCGCACGCGGAGGAGGTGACCGCCCTGTGTCCCGAGCGGGCCGCAGGCGTACCCATGACAGAGAACTCCTTCCCCCAGAAGCTGTTCGCCGAGCTGCTCGGCACGGCCACCCTGGTCTTCATCGGTGTCGGTTCGGTGTCCGCGACGGTGCTCCTCGGTGCTGACGCACCGTTCACGATGGCCCAACTGGGCATGATCGCACTGGCGTTCGCCCTGGCGGTGGTGGCACTGGTGCAGGCGATCGGGCACATCTCCGGCTGTCAGATCAACCCCGCGGTCACCCTGGCGCTCGCCGTCACCGGCCGGATGCCGTGGCGGGAGGTCCCCGGCCACCTGGCGGCCCAGTTCGCCGGGGCGGTGGCCGGCGGCTACGCCGTCATCGCGGTGCTCGGGCACCGGGCGGTGGACGTCGGGCTCGGGGTGGCCGCCTACGGGCCGCGGGTCGGCGCCGGACACGCCCTCGCCGCGGAGGCGATCGGCACCTTCCTGCTGGTCTTCGTGGTGTTCGGCGCGATCGACGCGCGGGCCCCGCGCGGCTTCGCGGGGATCGCCGTCGGCTTCGCGGTCTTCGCGGTCATCCTCCCGGTGGCGCCGGCCACCGGTGCGGCCGTCAACCCGGCCCGCGCCTTCGGCCCGATGCTGGTCGCCGGACTCGGCGGCGGGACGGTGCACTGGGGCCAACTCCCGGTCCACCTAGCCGCCGAGCTGGCCGGCGGGGTGCTGGCGGGCCTCGCGTACCGGGTCCTGAACCGCCGGCCCGCCGCCCGCGGGCCGGCCCCGGTCAGGACCGCCGCCGACGTCGAAGGAGTGCTCTCGTGAAGAAGTTCCTCAACACGCCGGAGTCCGTGCTCGCCGACGCGCTCGCGGGCCTGGCCGCCGCCCACCCGCGCCTCGACGTCGACGTCGAGGCGCGGGTCGTCCGGCGGGCCGGCGCCGGCCGGGCCGGCAAGGTGGCGCTGGTCTCCGGCGGCGGGTCCGGCCACGAGCCCCTGCACGGCGGCTTCGTCGGCACCGGGATGCTCGACGCCGCCTGTCCCGGCGAGATCTTCACCTCCCCGGTGCCCGACCAGGTGCTGGCGGCCGCGACCGCCGTCGACCAGGGTGCGGGTGTGGTCCTGATCGTCAAGAACTACACCGGTGACGTGCTGAACTTCCGGATGGCCGCCGAACTCGCCGCCGACGAGGGCATCGAGGTGCGGACCGTCCTGGTCGACGACGACGTGGCGGTGACGGACTCCACCTGGACGGCGGGGCGCCGCGGCACCGGTGCCACGGTCTTCGTGGAGAAGATCGCCGGCGCGCTGGCCGAGCGGGGCGCCGGCCTCGACGAGGTGGCCGCCGTCGGCCGCCGGGTCAACGAGCTGTCCCGGTCCTTCGCCGTCGCGCTGACCGCCTGCACCACCCCGGCGGCCGGCAAGCCCGGCTTCGACCTGCCCGAGGACGAGATGGAGGTCGGCGTCGGCATCCACGGCGAGCCCGGCCGCCGCCGCGAGAAGCTGGGCACGGCCCGCGAGATCGTCGCCGAGGCCCTGGCGGCCGTCCTCGCCGAGCCCGTGCTCACCGGCACCGACCAGGCCCTGGTGATGGTCAACGGCCTCGGCGGCACCCCGCTGATCGAGCTGTACGTGCTGTTCAACGAAGTCAGCACGCAGCTCGCGGCCCAGGGCGTCACCATCGCCCGCAGCCTGGTCGGGAACTACGTGACCAGCCTGGACATGGCCGGCGCCTCGATCACCGTCTGCCGGGCGGACGAGCAGCTGCTCGCGCTGTGGGACGCGCCCGTGGACACCCCCGCCCTGCGCTGGGGCGGCTGAGACCGGGTGCGTCCGGCCGGTGACCCCCACTCCCGGCCGGGCGCACCCACCCGACCCGCCGCGGCCACCCGGACCGCCGAACCGGCCGGACCGCCGCACCCACCGGACCCGCCCTACCAGCCGGACCGCCGAACCCCGGGGCACCGACGCCCGTACGCCCCGACGGCGTTCCGGGCCCCGGCCGGCCCCCGGCCCGGCCGGTCCCCCTGCGAACCGGCCCCCGTACCGCTCCCCGCGCCGCCCAGCCCGAGCCCGACCAGCATGAAGGAGAACCCCGATGGACATCGCCCTCGCGAGGCACTGGGTGCAGGCCATCGCCGTCGCCATGGACGAGCACCAGGACCGGCTCACCCAGCTGGACTCCGCCATCGGCGACGCCGACCACGGCGCGAACATGCACCGCGGATTCAACGCCGTCCTCGCCACCCAGGTCTCCTACCGGCCCGACTCGGTGAGCCAGTTGCTGGTCAAGGTCGGCACCACGCTGATCTCCAGCGTCGGCGGCGCCTCCGGCCCGCTCTACGGCACCGCGTTCCGGGCCGCCGGCAAGGCCCTGCCCGGCACCGACCCGGACCCGGCCGAGCTGCTCGCCGCCCTGCGGGCCGGGCTCGACGCGGTGCGCGAACTCGGTGCGGCCGCCCCCGGCGACAAGACCATGGTCGACGCGTTCCTGCCCGCCCTGGACGCCTTCGAGGAGGAGGTGCGGGCCGGCGGCGACCTCGCCGCCGCCGCGGCGCGGGCCGCCCGCGCGGCCGAGGACGGCGCCCGCGCCACCGTCCCGCTGCAGGCGCGCAAGGGCCGGGCCTCCTACCTCGGCCCGCGCAGCATCGGCCACCAGGACCCGGGCGCCACCTCCACCGCGCTGGTCTTCGGCGCCCTCGCCACGGCGGCCGCGCGATGAGCCGGCGCTCCTTCGGCGGGCGGGCCGCCTCGGCCGGTGTCGCGCTCGGCACGCTGCACCGCCCGGACCGTCCGCCGGCGCCGGCACGACCGCGGGAGGGCGGGGGCCGGGCGGAGGGTCCGGCTGACAACTGGGCAGACAACTCGGCCGGGAGCCGGACGGAGATTTCGGCCGGGAGCCGGACCGAGGACCGGGGCGGCCGGGGCGGCGCCGGAGCACCGTCCGGGCCCGCCGCTCCCGCCGGCGGGAACGGGACGGCACCCGGGCAGGCCGCGGCCCGCGAGATCGAGGCCGCCTTCGACGCGGTCGCCGAGCACCAGGCCCGGCTCTCCGCCTCGCTGCGGGCCGGCGGCCGGATCGAGCAGGCCGACATCATGGAGGTCGGCGGCTACCTCGCCCAGGACACCGACCTGCGCGCCGCCGCCACCCGCCGGGCCGCCGGGGGCGCGTCGGCCGCCGAAGCCGTCCGGGCCGCCGTCGAGGAGTACGCCCGGGCCATCGGAGCACTGGCGGACCCCACGCTCGCCGAGCGGGCCGCCGACCTCCGCCAGGTCGGCCGCCGCGCGCTGGCCTGGCTCGGCGGCGCCGGCCTCGCCCGACCCGCGGGCCCGCTCGTCCTGGTCGCCCACGAGATCGGTGCGGCCGACCTGCTCGAACCCGGCAGCGAGGTGGTCGCCGCCGGCTCCGTCACCGGCGGCCCCAACTCGCACGCGGCGATCGTCGCCCGCTCGCTCGGCATCCCGCTGCTGCTCGGCCTGGACCCGGCCGTGCTCGACCTGCCCGACGGCGCCGAGACACTCGTCGACGCCGCCCGGGCCGGCCTCACCGTCCACCCCGCCCCCGGCGAGCGGGCCGGCGCGCTGGCCGCGATGGACCGGGCCCGCACCCGCCGGGCCGCGCTGGCCGCCGAACGGCACCTGCCCTGCGAGACCCTCGACCGGCACAGCGTGATCCTGCGCGCCAACGTCGCCACCGCGGCGGACAGCGAGGCGGCGCTGCGGGCCGGCGCCGACGGAGTCGGCCTGCTGCGCACCGAACTGCCCTTCCTGGAGGCCCGCCGCTGGCCCGGGGAGGAGCAGCACGCGGCCGCGCTGGCCCCCGTGCTGCGCGAACTCGCCGGCCGTCCGGTCACCGTGCGGACCCTGGACTTCGCCGACGACAAGGTCCCGCCCTTCCTGGCCGGGGCCGGCCCGGACGGCCGGATCGGGCGCGGCCTGCCGCTGATGCTGGCGCGGCCGGAGGCCTTCACGGCCCAGTTCCGGGCCCTCCTCACCACCGGTGCCGGCACCGACCTGCGGATCATGATCCCGATGGTCGCCGCCCCCGAGGAGCTGCGGGCCTGCCGGGAGCTGCTGCGGGCGGCGGCCGAGTCCCTCGGCGTCCCGGTGCCGCCGCTGGGCGCGATGGTCGAACTGCCCGAGGCCGTGGACCGTGCCGACGAGCTTGCCCGGGAGTCGGCCTTCCTCTCCGTCGGCAGCAACGACCTCACCAGCCGGATCCTCGGGCTCGACCGCCGCGACCCCGCCGCCGGGCCCGCCCACACCGCGCACCCGGAGGTCCTGCGGGCGATCGGGCGGGTGGTCGAGGCCGCCCATCGCCACCGCCGGCAGGTGTCGGTCTGCGGGGACGCCGCCGCCCACCCCCTGGTGATGCCGCTGCTGATCGGTCTCGGCTGCGACGTGCTGTCCGCCGCGCCCGCCGCCCTGGACGAGATCAGGGCCCGGGTCCGCCGGCTCGACGCCGAGGCCTGCGCCCGCGCCGCCCACGAGGCCCTCGTCGCCGGGGGCGTCGAGGAGGTCTGGGCGATCGTCCGACGGCGCTGCTCCCCGGCGCTGCCTTGACGGCGGGGCGGGCCTGGCGTGCACCGGGGCGCCCGGACGTCCGCCAGGCCCGCGGCACGGCGGAGACGGCGGCCGGCCCGGCCCGTCTGCCCGGGCCCGTCTGCCGGGCGCTCTCTGCCACCTGTCCCGCCGCCCCTGCCCACCGCCGGAGGAGGGGCGGACGCGAGCGGCCCGCCGAGCCTGCGTGCGGGCCCGGCGGGCCGCTCCTGACGGCGTGACGGCGTGGCCTGAAACCCGACGGTGGCAGGCCGGGCTTCGGGATTTCCCGTCAGCGTCCGGCTTTTCGGCTGCCCCAGGCCGGGGCGACCAGCGCCACCAGCAGGACGGCGAAGCCGATCTGCAGCGCGTGGCGGGTCCAGTCGATGCCGGAGGTGTGCGCCACCCCGATCCATCCGGCCACCGCGTTGCCGAGCAGGGCGCCGACGGCGCCGAGGATCATGGTCAGCCACCACGGAATGGACTGCGGGCCGCGCAGCAGCAGCTTGGCCAGTACGCCGAGGATGAACCCGATCAGGAGAATCCAGAGCAGTTGGAACACGATTGTCCTCCGGTCCTTGGCCAGCCAGGGCACCGCCGGTGGGCGGCGTGATCACCAGCATCGCGCGGATGGGCCCGTTCGGCATGTCCGGCCCGGCCCGGGCCGCTCCGGGCCGCACCGGACCGCTCCGGGAGTCGGACGGGCCGCCACCAGGTGCGGCCCCCGTGGACGGCCCCCGTGGACGGCCCCGTACGCGGGCTTCGTGGCGCCGGTCCCGGGAACGGCTGAGGGCGCCCCCTGGTGGGGGCGCCCTCGGGCGTTGCG
>NZ_BNBO01000051.1 GCF_014655955.1 Kitasatospora indigofera | reverse complement strand
CGTAGCCCTGGCGCCCGCCGGTCGAGCAGCCGGTGAAGTAGGAGTAGGAGGCGGCGCGGTTGTAGTGGCCGGCGACGACCGCCTTCGCGACGAGGGCCGCCTCGTGCTCGGAGCGCGAGGCGAAGTTCTCCAGCAGCCCGGTGTTGACCTTGCCGTCGGCACCGAGGGCCCAGCTCGCGTCGATGTAGGTGCTGACGCCGGCGTCGGTGGTGGCGGCCGCGTAGCCGCCCTTGACCGCGGCGGCCAGGTCGGTGCCGTAGTCGCCGGCGGCGTACGCGCTGCCGCCCACCGACTGCAGCCGGCCGTTCCAGTTCTGCTGCGGAAGCCAGACCCGCACCTTGGCGTGGTCGCCCTGGCCGGGGTGGGTGAGGGTGACCGTGACGTCGCAGAAGGCCGGGACGTCCGGGATGTGCGCCGCGGGCAGCGGGAACACCGCGGGCACCTCGAAGGTGCCGGCGGCGTGCGCCACCGCGGTGACGCTCTCCACCTGGGTCCCGGCCGGGGCCTTCACCGCGGGGGCGGCGCAGCTGTGGGCGGTGGCCGCGGGGCCGCCCGGGGCCGCCGAGGCACTCGGCGCGTAGATGGCGGCGGCCAGGGGTACTCCGGCGGCGAGGACCGTCAGAAGTCGATTCATCGATGTACCGTCCAAGGTAGTGGGGTCGTTTCGGTCCGCCGGGACGCGGTGGTGCGTGCGTCGGGGGCGGGTGGGCGGGCCAGGAGCCGGCGGGACGGCCGGTCGCGGGCCGTGGGCGCGGGGTGCACGCGGCCGGGAAGGGGCGCCGTGCGGTCCGCTGCTGACGGGATTCAGACTGGCCCGGTGCGGGGGGAGCGCACATCAGTCAGTTGACGGCGGCGGCAGCCGGCGCCCGGGGGCGGCCCGCCGGACCGGCCGGGCCCCGGCCGCGGCGCCGAAAGCGCAGGTCGTCGCGGTGACTTCGGCGGGGTGACGGCCTCGGACGGGTACCGTGGCCGGCGCGTGGCCGTGGCGCCCTAGGTCATTCGACGGTCCCACCGCCCGGGGCGCTCCTGCGGAGCGCGCGCGGCGCACGGCGCCGGTGCCCGGTCAGGACGAGCGCGACGGCCGGCCGCGGCCGGCGTGGACGAGGATCGCGCCGGTGCGGGGGACGAAGGGGTGACCGGAGCGACCGGCTCTCCCGTCACCTCACCGGTACATGGCCAGGTGATTCCGGTAGCCGAACCCGTCGCCGGAGCTGAGGAGCCGCACGAGGGTCGTGCAGTAGCGCCGGTACTGGGCCTCCTCACGGTGCCCGAGGGTCACCGCGGGCGCGCCTGAGAGGACCTGGCGCAGCGTCCGCGTCAGCTCGGGCGGTGCCGGCAGCAGCAGCACGCCCACCACGCGCCGGAAGACACCGATCAGGTGCTCCGGCGCGGTTCCGGCCGCGCCGGCCGCCAGGAGCGGCGCACCCGTCCGCTCCGCCCCGGAGTCGCGGAGGACCCGCAGGCAGAGCCACAGTTGCTCGACGTCGCCGACCGCGAGTTCCACCGGGTACAGGCTCGTCAGCTCGGCGCCCCCCGGGGCGTAGAGCTTGTAGTCGGTCCGCGAGAGGTCGGTCGCGTCCTCCCGCCGGCGGGACCACAGCGGAAGCTTCAGCAGCACCCTGACCCAGCTGTCGTACGCGTCGGCGACCAGGCGCGCCTCCTCGGAGTCGACTCCCTCCACCTGAAGGACGTACAGGCAGCGCAGGAGCAGGTCCTCCAGGCTCTGGAACTTGGCGAAGAACACCGGGTCGTCGGGCACCAGGACGTACAAGGGGGTCTTCCTCCCACCGCCGCGGCGGACTCGGCCCGGGCCGTCGGCGGGGCCCGGTCCCTCGGGGCGGGCCCGGCCATGCTCCAGGTGGGCGGACCCGCAGGTGTGTCCCGGGGCACCTCGCCGGGATCAGGGCCACGACCGCACCGGAGAAACGTATGTCCGTATCGCGGGGAGCGCAACATGTGTGACCCATGACGGCGGCCCGGCCGGGCCGGCCGTCGTCCGCTCCCCGGCGCGGCCGCCCGGCTGCGGCACCCGGGGACCGTCCTCGTCGCGCCGGGCCCCAGGATCCCGGGCACCGGCACGGGCGGGCAGGAGATGTGCCAGGATGGTCGCCGCCGGCGGTTCACCGGCACACCTCGGGGCAGGTATCCGAGGGAGGCGGTGCTCAGGGCGGTACGGTGGCGAACCACGTTTGCCGGCCTCCGCACCACCCCGGCACCCGTCCAGGTGTCCCGGACCTCGGCATCGAGACATACGCAGCACCATCCCATGTACGGAGGAGTGACCGGTTGTGACCAGCCAATCAGCCGACACGCTCCGATCGCGGTACGTCGCACAGGCCGCGTCGGATCTGGAGGAGAACCGCCGCCGACAGCAGGACCTGACCGAGAAACTCAGGTCGCTGCAGCAGGAGGAGGCGCTCCTGATCGACATCATGACACTGGCCGAGCACTACCAGGACGGCGCGGAGCCCTCCCCCCTCCCGGAGCAGCCCCAGGACGAGCCGGCACCCGCCCGGCGGCAGCGGCGCGCGAAGTCCGTCCCCGGTACGGCGGCGTCATCCGCGGCCGCCGCGAAGTCCGGCGGGACGGCGAAGGCACCGCGGCCGTTGCTGGGAGACATCCTCCTGGAGCTGCTCGCCGGGTACGGCGAGCCGCGCCTGGCGAAGGACCTGCGCGACGAGCTGATGGCGAGGCACCCGGCTCGGGAGCCGACCCCGCAGGTCGTGCGGAACACCCTGGAGTCCTTGGTCGCGAAGGGCCAGGTGCGGCGTCACAAGGAGGAGCGGTCCGTGATGTACACCCTGGACGGCGGCGCCCCCGGGGCCGCGGCCGCCGGATAGCACCTCGCGGGGCGCGAGCCCTGGGGCGCCGGAGAATTCCCCGGGCCGTCCCGGCTACGATCCCGCTCCGGCGTCGTCCGGGATCGCCGCCAGGGCGTCGCGCAGGGCCGCCCGCGAGGTGATGCCCAGCTTGGGGAACACCCGGTACAGGTGGGAACTGACGGTGCGCGGGGACAGGTGGGTCCGCTCCCCGATCTCCTTGTTGGTCAGGCCGCGTGCGGCGAGGTCGGCGATCCGGTGCTCCTGCCAGGTCAGCGCCGCCGGGTCGGTGGAGCGGTGCTGGGCGGGCGCCCCGCAGGCGCGCAGTTCGGCGTGCGCCCGCTCGGCCCAGGCCCGGGCGCCGAGGCGTTCGAAGGTCTCGGCGGCCTGGCCCAGCAGTTGCCGGGCGGCCCTTGGCCCCTGGCTGTGGCGCAGCCGGACGCCGTGCGCCAGGCGGATGCGGGCCCGTTCGAAGGGGAAGTCCGCGGCGCCGGGGTGCGTCTCGGCCCGCCGGAACAGCTCGGCCGCCCGGTCGTTGTCCTCGGCCGTCATGGCGAGCGCCCCGAAGGTGACCAGGGCGAGACGGGGTGAGACGTCCGGCAGGTGCGCCGCCTGCGCCGCCAGGGCGTGGTCGCGGGCCTCCCGGGCCCGGCCGGTGTGCAGGGCGGCCTCGACCAGGTCGAGCAGGGTGCGCGGGGCCTGGTGCGCACCGGGTTCGAAGGTGCCGGGCGCGGTGATGCCGGTCGCGCAGAGGTAGGCGCTCTCGTAGTCCCCCTCGCTCAGGGCGACCGTCGTCGCCACGGCGTCGGCGATCTGGGTGAGGAAGCCGATCCTGCGGGGGCGGGCCCAGCGGTCGACGACGGACCGCAGCTCGCGGGCCCGGTCGAGGTCGCCGCGCAGGGCGGCGAGCAGCGCCAGGTAGGCCCGGCTGTGATGGGCGAAGAGCACGTTGCCGTGCGCCGTGGTCAGTTCCAGTACCCGCTGCCCGGTCTCCTCGCCGGCCTCCCAGTCGCCCGAGGCGATCTGGTCGAGCGTGATCAGGTGCAGCATGGTCATGCCGTTCATCACGGCTCCGGTCCGCAGTTCGCGCTCCACGCTGCGGGCGAGGTGCCTCCGGTGCTCCCCCAGGGTGTCGACGTGGTAGGCGGCGACGCCGAGCCGGGTGATGTCCCACGGGTCGAGGTGCGGGAAGGCGGCGTAGGCCGAGGCCACCCGCTCCTGGACGCCGCGGCCCCGGCGGACCACGTCGCTCCAGGCGTCCTGGTAGATCCGCGACATCGGGGGGACGAGGTCCCCCAGCGAGTCCAGCAGGCGGTGGGTCCGCTGCCAGGCGTCGCGGTCGCCGGCGTACTGGCTGATGGCCAGCAGGAGGTTGACCAGCCTGGTGAGCTCCTCGTCCGGTCCGGCCGCCCCGCTGTCCCGCTTCCGCTCGACGGCCGCTGTCAGCTGCCGGTGCGAGGACCGCACGTCGCCGTCCTCGTAGAGCGCGGCGTACGCGGAGACCAGCACCGAGGCGGTGGATTCGTTCTCGCTCGGCCCGCGGTCGGTGTCGAGGAGCCGCTGGGCCCGGTCGAGCAGTCCGGCGTGCCCGGCGACGAACGCGGCGTTCGCCAGCCGGCGGGACCGGTCCTCGCGGGTCTCGCTCAGCTCCGCCGCGCGGGTCAGCCAGGTCACCGCGGCGGCGGCGCCGCCTCGCCGGGTCGCCGACTCCGCCGCCTCCTGCAGGGCCGCGGCGACGCCCTCGTCCGGGTCGACCGTGGCGGCGGCCAGGTGCGTGGCCCGGCGTTCGACGTCGTTGCGGTGCACCTGCGCCAGGGTGCCGTGGGCGGCCCGGCGGGCGTTCGGGGCGGCCGACCGGACGACCGTCGAGCGCACCAGCGGGTGCCGGAACACGAACTCCCCGCTGTCCGGGTCCAGGTCCAGCAGGCCTGCCGCCACCGCCTCGTCGACGTCCCGCATGCGGTACCGCGCGGATCCCGGGAGGCCGGTCACCGCTCCGGCGTGGACACCGTCCAGCGCGCCGAGCAGGAGCTCCGCCCGCATGGCCGGCCCGAGAGCGGCGAGGCGCGCCCCGTACACCTGCTGGAACCGGTCGAGCAGGGGGACGAGCCCGTACCCGGACAGCATGTCGAAGGTGTGCTCGGCGGTGTTGGCGCCGAGGTAGGAGGGGAGTTCCAGCAGTGCGAGGGGGTTCCCCTGGGCCTCCTCCAGGACCCGGCGGCGGACCTTCGGGTCCAGTCGCGGGTGCCGGGTGTCCAGCAGGTGGGTCGCGGCGGGCTCGGACAGCGGTGGCAGCGGGAGCACCGGGAGGGCGGCCGACTCGAAGCCCGAGGCCGCCTCCGGGCGCATGGCGACCAGCAGCTTCACGGTGCTGCCGGCGAGACGACGGCCCACGAAGCCGCAGACCGCGGTGCTGGCCGCGTCGAACCACTGGCCGTCGTCGAGGACCAGCAGCAGGCGTGACTGCGCGGCCGCGACGGTGATCAGGTCCAGCACCGCGGTGCCCAGCGTCATGACGGACGGGGCGTCCGCCCGGCTCCGCCCGAACACCACGTCGAAGGCGACCCGGTGGACGCCGTCCAGCTGCTCGGCGTGCCCGAGCAGCGGATGCAGCAGCTGGTGCAGGCCGGCGAAGGGCAGGTTCGACTCGGCCTCGACACCGACCGCCCGGACCACCCGGAACCCGGCGCCCGCGGCCCGCTCGGCGACGTGCTTCAGCAGCGCGCTCTTCCCCACGCCCGTCTCGCCCCTCACCACGAGGGCCTGGCCCCCGGTCGAGGTGACGAACGAGGAGAGCACCGATTCCTCCGCCTCCCGGCCCACGATGGGCGACGCGAGCGACTCCACTCCTGCTCCCTTCCCCGGACGGGCCTGGGTGCGCCCCTCCCGTCGGATCCCTGCGAACGCCTGCCGCCGGACACCCGGCCGAGGCGCGCCCCGCGCTCCCCCGCTCCGGGCGGGACGGCCCGCGGAACGGCTCCGCCCGGGCCCCGGGGGGCGTGAACGGACAGGTCCGCCGCCGCGTGACCGCTCCCGGGTGACCGGCTCCGGCCGGCCGGAGGGGGATCGCTCTTACCGGCCCCAGCCTCCTCCGCGCCGCCGCCTCAGGACCAGGCGGCAGACAGGCGGTTGGCAGGCAGCTTCCCCGGCCGGCCGGCGCACCGCCGACGGTGCGGACGGTGCCTTCGGCCCGGTCGGTCCGTCATCCCGCCCGCAGCGGACCGGCGAGGGACTTGCGCAGGGCCGCGGGGGCGACGACGGGGAGCAGCGAGGCGAGGATCTTTCCCTTGAGGGAGCGGGGTCGTCGCGTCAGTTCCACGTCGACGCGGGTGCCCTCGCCCTCGGGGGTCATCCGGAAGACCCAGCCGCCGCCGGCGCCGAAGAGCTTCGAGTCGAGCGTCGTGACGGTGACGGTGTCGCCGTCAGGGGCCCACTCGTAGCGGGCGCGCTCCCAGGCCGCGGCGGTTCCCTCGGTCACCTCGGCCCGGTCGACGCCGAGGTCGTGGACCGTGAAGTGGTCGGCGTCGATCGTGGACCAGACCCGTGGACGGGAGGGGCCGAAGTCGGTGAGCACCTCCCGGACGGCCGACGGGCTCAGCGTGGAGACCAGGTGGATGCGGACGACTGCCATGGTGGACCTTCCCGAAAACGTAACCGCTTTGACAGGTGACGACTTTTCCATGGGCTGACATCACCTGTCAAGACGGTTACCAGGCGCGGGCGGGCCCCCTCCCCGGGGACACCGGAGCGAGGTGGCCGACCGCCCGTGCGGCCCGGCGCCGTCAGTCTCCGTACCCGGCGCCACCACCCGCCGGCCAGGGACGCAGCCAGTAGGACGCCGGCGGCAGGGACGCCGGCAGCTGACCCGCCACCAGCCAGGCCACGGTCGCGGCCCCGTCGAGTTCCGCCGGGACTCGCGCCCCGGCGCCGCGGGCGAGCGAAGCCGCGAGCACCTCCAGCGGACGAAGGAACGGGGCGGGCCGGGGCATCAGTCCTCACCCCGCAGCAGCGTCAGCACCCGGAGCACCTCCAGGTAGATCCAGACCAGGGTCAGGGTGAGCCCGAAGGCCGCCAGCCACGCCTCCTCGCGCGGGGCGCCGTCCGCCACGGCGTCCTCCACCTGCCGGAAGTCCAGGGCCAGGAAGCAGGCGCCCAGGACGATCCCGGCGACGCCGAACGCGATGCCGAGGCCGCCACTGCCGAAGCCCAGCCCGTGCCCGCCGCCGAAGGCCGAGAGGAGCAGGTCGGCGACGGTCAGCAGGACGAATCCGGTCGCCGCGGCCAGCACGAAGCCGGCGAACCGGGCGGTGACGCGGATCCAGCGCATCCGGTAGGCGATCAGCACACCGGCGAAGACCGTCAGGGTCCCTAGCACCGCCTGGACGACGACCCCGGGGGCGATGTACGTCGAGGTCACGTCGGACAGGACGCCGACGAAGACGCCCTCGAAAGCCGCGTACCCGAGGATCAGCGGCGGTGACGGCGTGCGCCTGGACGTCTGCACGAGCGCCAGGACGAACGCCACCAGCGCGCAGCCGACGGCGACGGCGTACGAGCGGGCGACGCCGGTCCGGTCCACGGGCAGCAGGGTCCAGGAGAGCACCGCCGCCAGCGCCACCGTGCCCAGGGTCGCGGCGGTACGGACCACCACGTCGTCCAGCGTCATGGGTGTGCTGCCGGCGGTGGCCCGCTCGGCGGGGCCCGGGGCGTCGAACCCCGCGTAGGGGCCTGCGGGGCCGTCGCCGGGCCGCCGCGCGCCGACGGGCAGGCCGACCGGCCGGGGCCGCGCGGCCTCCGTCCCCTGGGCGTCGACGCGGCCGGCTCCCCGCCGGGACAGGATCGGGTTGCTGCTTCTCATGGGGGCGTTCTCCTTCTGGTGGGCGTGCCGTCGCACGGGTCGTTCCGGCCGGGCGCGGCCGGCCGGTGATCGCCGGCGGGGCGGGCACTCGAACCGAGGACGGGGTGGGTGATCCGGCCGGGCGGCGGTGCCCGGCCGGAACGGCGCTGCCGCCGTGCCGGCCGGCGGGGCACGGTGCCCCGGGCCGGCGCGACGTGGCAGCCGCCGTGGTCCGGCGCCCGGTGCGGGCGGGCAGGATGTGCTCCTCGCGAACGGCGACGAGCCCGGCGCCGTCCACTCTCGGCCGCCCCACCACCGGGGCACATCAGTCAGTTGACGGTCGGGCAGCACCGGGACCACCACGATGCGCCCGGTCCGGGCGTCCCCGGCCGGCCCTCGCGGCCGCGGGCGGCCAGGTGGTGGGCGTGCGACGACGGCGGCCCCGCAGGCCCACACGCGTACCCCGCGGGACCCGACGCCGGGCGAGCGGACCGCGGCAGGCCGGCCCGGGCACCCGCCGACGCGCGTCCGGGCGGCCGCGGACACGCGGCCGACGGCACCGCACGGCCCAGGCGGTCCGCGTGACGTAGGGGCCCACGGCGCGGGGCCCGGCAACCGACCGTCATGTGACGGATCCCCGGCCCCCGGCCCGGCAGCCAGGGTGAAGCCCGTCAAGCCCCTCGGACGCCGCCCCGCAGCGGAGCGGCCGACCGTGCCGCGCACGGCCCGGGGCGGCTTCCCTCCCCACATGTCGATCTCACCCGGAAGGGGTACTCCCATGGCAGGTAGCAGCAACTGGCGCAAGCGGTGGTTCCCGGCAGCCGTCGTCCCGGCGGTCGCGGCCGGTGTCGTCCTGGCCTCCGTCGCCGTCGGCGGCGCGGCGAGCGCCACCACGCCCACCGTGACCGTCGAGCGGGCCAGGCCCACCATCGTCCTGGAGCACGGTGCCTTCGCCGACGGCTCCAGCTGGAGCGGTGTCATCACCCGGCTGCGGGCCGACGGCTACCCGGTGATCGCCCCCGCCAACCCGCTGCGCGGGCCGGCCGCCGACGCCGCGGCGCTGCGCAGCGTCCTGGACAGCGTCAAGGGGCCCAAGATCCTGGTCGGGCACTCCTACGGAGGCTCCGTCATCAGCGCCGCCGGCGCGAACGACCCCGAGGTCAAGGCCCTGGTCTACGTGGCCGCGTTCCTCCCGGCGCCGGGCGAGAGCGCGCTGGAACTCACCAACAAATTCCCGGGCTCCACCCTCCCGGACGCCCTGAACCCGGTCACCTACACCCCGGCCGGCGGCACCCCCACCACCGACCTGTACATCCGGGCGGACAAGTTCCGCCACCAGTTCGCCGCCGATGTGCCGACCGCCCAGGCCGCGGTCATGGCCGCCGCCCAGCGGCCCATCGCCCAGAGCGCCCTGGCGGAGCAGGCCACCACGGCCGCCTGGCAGGAGAAGCCGAGCTGGGACATCGTCACCACCCAGGACCTCAACATCCCCGCGGCCGCGCAGCTGTACATGGCCCGCCGCGCGCACGCCCACATCACCGAGGTGGCCGCCTCGCACTCCGTCGCGGTCTCGCACCCGGCCCTGGTCGCCCAGGTCGTCGAGGAGGCGGCCAAGGCCGGCCGCTGACACGCACGGCAGAGCACCGGCGGCCGCGCACCAGCACGCGGGAGCCCGCCCCGGCGGGCCCGCGTCCCGGCGCAGGCCGTCGCCAGGCCCCCGAGGGGGCGGCCGTCCCCCAGCCGCCCCCTCGGGACCAACGGGCCCGGTGGTGCCCACACCGCCGCTCCCCGCGGCCGGCCACCGCACCGCCCGCCCGACACCCCACGCAATCCGACAGCCCGGCACCGGCCGGGATCCGTCCACCGAAGGAGCACACCCATGCCGTACATCACCGTCGGCCGCCAGAACTCCGCCGACATCGAGCTGTACTACGAGGACCACGGCACCGGCCGGCCCGTCGTCCTGATCCACGGCTACCCGCTCAGCGGCCGCTCGTGGGAGAAGCAGACCGCGGCCCTGCTCGCGGCCGGCCACCGCGTCGTCACCTACGACCGCCGCGGCTTCGGCCGCTCGTCCCAGCCCACCACCGGCTACGACTACGACACCTTCGCGGCCGACCTGCACGCGGTCCTGGAGGCGCTGGAGCTGGACGACGCGGTGCTCGTCGGCTTCTCCATGGGCACCGGCGAGGTCGCCCGCTACGTGGGCACCTACGGCACCGCCCGCATCGCCCGGGTGGCCTTCCTGGCCTCGCTGGAGCCCTGGCTGCTGCTGACCGACGAGAACCCCGGCGGTGCGGCACCCGCCGAGTTCTTCCGGAGCGTCTCGCAGGCGGCGGCCGCCGACCGGTACGCCTACTACACCTCGTTCTTCCAGGACTTCTACAACCTCGACGACCACCTCGGCACCCGGATCAGCGAGGAGGCCCTGCGCGCCAGTTGGGACGTCGCGGCGAGCGGCGGGGCGCACGCGGCCGCCGCCGCGCCGCTGACCTGGCCCACCGACTTCCGCGCCGACATCGCGAAGATCGACGTGCCGGCCCTCATCCTGCACGGCACGGCCGACCGCATCCTGCCCCTCGAAGCGACCGCCCGGCCGTTCCACCAGGCCCTGCCCGCCGCGACCTACGTCGAGGTCGAGGGCGGCCCGCACGGTCTGCTGTGGACGCACGCCGAGGAGGTCAACCAGGCCCTGCTGGCCTTCCTCGCCGCCTGAACCGGCCCCCGGGACGCGGGCAGGCAGCCGGGGTGCGGGACTTCGGCGCCCCGCACCCCGTCGGGCGGCCGTCAGGCGGCCAGACGCCTGCTGGCGGCGGCCCGGCCGGGACGGCGGCGCCGCTCAGCCCCGGGCCGCCAGCGGGATGCCGAGCAGGGCCTCCAGCTCGGCGATCGTCCGATCCGGCCGCACCGCGTGGACGGTGGCGAAGCCCAGCCCGGCCGCGGGCGGCAGGTAGGACTCCGTGTCGTCGACGAACACGCACTCCTCGGCCGGCAGGTCCAACATGTCGAGCATCAGCCGGAAGATCTCCGGCTCGGGCTTGCGCAGGCCGTGGTCCTCGGACACCACCACGGCGTCGTACAGGCTCTCCAGGCGGTAGCCCTGGTAGAGGTCCCACGGCGACCGGCCCACCGAGTTGGACAGGACACCGACCTTGATCCCGGCCCGGCGGGCCGCGGCGGCGGCCTCGATCACCGAAGGCTCCGGGAGCAGGTCGGCGAAGATCCGGCCCATCAGGTTGTCGTGCGGCACGCCCAGGCTCCGGCCGGCCGCCTCGTTCCACTCGGCCTGGGTCAGCGTCCCGCGCTCCAGTTCCTGGGTGCGGCGCACTCCCTCGGGATCCAGGTAGAGCGAGGTCAGGAGCGCTCCCGCAGGGAGGCCTTCACGCTGTTCGAAGGCCAGCGCGGCGGGCAGCAGAGCCGTCGTCAGCACGCCCCCGAAGTCCAGGACGATGCCTTTGCGGAGAGTCATGCGCACACCCTAGCGGGGCGGATTCCCCCTCGGGTGCCCGGGCCCGGGGTCCACACGTGTGCCATACGTGCGCGGTGGCCGGGCCCGGCTCGACGGGACATGCCCGGCGGGGCCCGGCCGATCCCGCCCGCTCTCCTTGGTAACCATCTTGACCGGTTATGCAATCGGAGGCATGCTGGCAGGACGGGAGAGCGGAGGAGAAGCATGAACGAGGACGAGAGCACCGAGGCCGCCGCGGCGGCCCGGCGCGCACGGTTCGGCAGCCTGCCCGAACGCATCCGCTTCGAGGACATGACCGAAGTCCGGGACGTCCCGGAGCCCGGGGAGGCCGACCCCTACAACCCGGAACGGTCGTGGACCTTCTACTCGTGCCTTCCCCTGGATTTCGGGCTGTAGGGCGAGCGCGAAGCCACTCCCCTCGGGCGGGGCCGCCTCCTCCGGGGGAACCCCGTTCGGGGGAACCTGCGCTCCGGGGGAATGACGCCGATCTTCCTCGCGGTTGTCGTCGCTGCGGCATCCGAAGGCGCACGTATCCAGACATCGTGGAGAGCACATGAAGATCGGCATCATCGGCGCGGGACACATCGGCGGCAACCTCACCCGCCGCCTGACGGCCCTCGGGCACGACGTCTCCGTGGCCAATTCGCGCGGCCCCGAGACGCTGTCCGCGCTCGCCGGGGAGACCGGCGCCACCGCGGTACCCGTCTCGGAGGTGGCGCGCGGCGCGGAAGTGATCGTGGTGACCATCCCGCTGAAGAACGTCCCCGACCTGCCCGCCGGGGTGTTCGACGGAGCGGCCGAGGGCTTCACCGTGATCGAGACCGGCAACTACTACCCGCAGCAGCGCGACGGGCGGATCGCCGGGATCGAGGACGAGGGCCTCACCGAGAGCCGCTGGACGGAGCGCCGGCTGGGCCGGCCGGTGGTGAAGGCCTTCAACGGCACCTACGCACAGCACATCCTGGACAAGCCGCGCCCCGCGGGCGCCCCCGACCGGATCGCGCTGCCGATCGCCGGTGACGACGAGGGGGCGAAGAAGACCGTCCGGTCCCTGCTCGACGAACTCGGCTTCGACGTGGTCGACGCCGGCGGCCTCGACGAGTCCTGGCGCCAGCAGCCGGGCACCCCGGTCTACGGGCTCGCGGCCGGCACCGCCGAGGTGACCGCCGCACTGGCGGCGGCCTCCCCGGAGCGCCCGGCGGAGTTCCGCGGCTGACCCGGCGCGCGGGCGAACGCACCGGGCCTCCCCTCGGACCTGCCGTCCCCGGGGAGCCCGGTGCCGTCGGTCCCACACCCCGGGCCGGCCGGGTCCCCTCAGTCGTTCCGGGTGATGCCGCCGCGCAGCAGTCAGGACGTCATACGACCCCGCGCCACGACGTCGCGCCGAGAGAAAGGGCCGCAGCGGACCGTGCGATCGACTCCGGCACCGTTGTCCAGCCTCCCCCAAGTCGGAGGGCCGAGGAGAGGCGCTCGTGCTCGACGTAGCAGGTCTGGGCCAAGGGCAGGTCTCTCACGGCACTGCCTTGGGCCCGGACAAACCACGTAGAGCCGCTCGGCCACCTGCTTCATCGCTGCGGAGCTGTCACCCCGCCAGACCTGCGGAACCCTCTCGCTCGTGGCACGGCCTGCGGCGAAGCGACATGGGGTGGACCCTGCACGATCGCATCGGCTTATTGAAAGCGGAACCACGTTGGCTGGTGGGGCCACAGCGATCTGTGCGCGCTGACCTGGCGACGCGCCCAGATTCCACGGCTGCCCGCCCGCGTATGCCTGTGGCGGGGCTCAGAGGTGACGTTCACGAGTGCCCACCGGGTCCACGATGCGATCCACTGGGTCAACGGCGACGACTTCCATTCGTACTGCCCGCAGAACCGGGGCCGCTGGCCAGGACAGAGCCGCGGCCGGATCCGAGCCCTACGGACGGCGCTGAAAGGAATTTCCGCTGGTCGGCCAAGCCACTTACTTCCTGCCGGGCTCCTCGAAGACAGAGGCAAGGTCCCCAAGCACCTCTACCGTGTCCTCCCCAGGCCTCTCGGAAAAAGCCTTCTCTAGTCGCGCCCACATCCGCGACCGCTCGATGCAGAGGCGGCGTATATCCTTTTGGCTTGACGCCTTGGGCTCCGTGATGCAAATCTGCTCTTTGAGGTTTCGCTCCGTCCCCAAGAGCTCGCCCAAGTCACCCATCCTTTCCTTTCGATGTTCGTGGACCGAGCTCACCGTATCCTGGAACAGCTGATGGGAATCATCTGCTCCCTGACGGCGACGGAAAGATTCTCCGAGCTGCATCACTGGGTCGTCACTATAGCTCGGACATGGATATTCGAAAAGGAATGAATTGATCTGGGCAAATTCCTGCATTGTCCTGATGAAATCGAACCTGGTCTGCCAGTGATGCCGATCGACGACGAAGGCGCGAGCCATCGTCCAGGTACTGTTCTCCTCGTCGATCCATCTCTGCAGCATCCCGTCGGCATGAGGGTGCGTACTCAACAGCTCGCACTCGCGACGTTCCCAAATCTGAACCATCAGGCCTGCCACTTTTTCTACAAGATGGTGCTGGTATCTGGTGAGCTCCAGACCGTGCACATCGACAGGGCGGAGGTACGCCGGGTTCTTGATCGGATAGTGCTCGTCCTCCCAGTCCACGAACTCAGTGAATGTTCGCAGCCCTGCAAGGTCCGGATCCTCTGCGACGATCCAGGACCGCATAGAGGCGATGGAACTGCTATCCGCTCGCCGGCATGCCCTGTCAAGGAAGTCGACAGCCTCTCCGGCAAGAGATGCTGTGAAGTCATTCCGATCACCACTTTCACTGATCTCTTCCGGATTGCACAGCCGGCCCCTTTCGAGAGGAAGGAGTCCGATGGCGAAGATACACGCAGCATAGTAGAAGTCGTGCCAGGGGCTCCGGCGCAGCAGTGGCATGCCGGAGAACCAAGCAATTCGAATTTCCCGATTGATATGCTCGACGGTCATCGGCCACTGCCACTCCCGTCCGGAGATCTTCGCCAGAACTTTTGACGTTGATTTTCGCACCTTCGCCAGATGCGAATTTCTGTATACTCTGGCGTATTTCAGCTCACAGGGAGCTTTCCATTCCTTTGCCGAGTCCGGTTCCCTTCGAGCCAAGTCTCTACGGGTTGCCCTGGTCCAGCACCGCCGCGCCGGCGCCCAAACAAGCATGAGCCTCAGAGCGACCCGCGAAACGGTTCCACCAGGGATTCTTCGGAAGCGGTAGGCGCGACACAGATCCTGCGCCTTGCTCTGTCCGACAAACTGAAAGAACTCCTGCAGTAGAAGTTTTCCACCCTCGTCCCCTGGCTCGTCCGAGAAATCGCAGTCCAGCAGGGCCTTGACGTCTCGACGACCGCCATCACCAGCCTCTTCGCCATGATCATTCAGATACTCGGCAAAGCCTGCTTCATATGCACCGAACATCTGGCGGATTCGGGTGCCCAGATGCTGGAGCTCGGCATCCCGCTTGCGCTCCCCGGCTGGAATTCTTTTGTACGAGCACCAGTCGTCTATCAGCTGCTCGCCCATGCCGAGGAGTACCGCCTGGCGATAACGTGCCGTGAGCAATGCCGAACGCCACCAGTTCCTATGAGTCCCGATTTTTCGAAAATATGCCGGGCTTCCTCTCATCCAAGAAAAGTGCCCAAGATCTCTCTCCAGCCCGAGCTTGATCACATCCTGATAGGTCATCAAGGCATCAAGAGAAAGGCCGAGCTGTTCCTGGATGAAACCAACTTCGAGCCGAAGGAACGGATTATGCGGATCCTGTGAAATGGCATCGAAATACTTGCCGAGAGCTTCATCGTAACGCCTGGAGAACTTGCACCTCTGCGCCTCTTGCACATCTCTGAACAGACCGTGTGGGATGGCCAAGCCATGCCACGCGGCCCAGGGCGGCTTCTCGACAAGCCGCGTCAGCGGAAGAATGAAGGCGCAGACCTCATAAGCAGCACTTCTTATGGCAGCTTCAAAAGTCGATTCAGTGCAAGTTATGGATTGACTGGCCCATTTAGGTAGCACGATGACTTGAACCGTTACGCTGCACCTGTCCCCCGGGGCTCGATAGAGTACGCCGTTGACCTGGTACGAGTAACTGACATGCGTTAGGCTCAGCAGCCGCCCGAGCGCTGACGCCATGCTGGCAGATGTACTACTGGACTCCATTGCTGGACTATGCAGTACTTCCACGAAGTCTATTTGCTGCGAACCTCCCGGCATAGGCGAAGGGGCTTCTAGGCTGACCTCGGCCAGAGCCTCACGGAAGTTCGTCGTCAATCTCTCGACTTCGATTCCAGAACCTTCACCTTCGCGACTGAAGGTAGGCACAGAGATTGGACCAGGTAATATCATTCGACGACTGATGCGGAAACGGCGAAAACAGTAGCAAGCTGTGACGGTAAAAACTCCGACGATGAAGAACCGGAATGGACTCGAAACCCTCAGTGCGGCAATCCAAGCGTCCCCCTCGATACTCCGAGAGTTTTGCCAGAATGCCGCTACACCCCACAAGGCGGCGACCGCCGCGAATAAGAACCCACTCAGCCAGCCGTACCCACCGGCGGCCGGTCTGGGGACTTTTACGCGGAGCCACTGCCCAGGATTCTCTCTCCACCAAGACATGAGCACCCCAGGTCCACGGGTTTGCTGAGCCGCGAGGCTGCTATTACCTCCAACGTAGGCATTGCAGCGCTCGCGTGCACCTCGCACCGGCGAGGGCTTCGGTGGAGACCGTGGGCGTGCATCTTGCGTCAGGCGTCAGACTGCGCCGTGACCGGACGCGTTCGAGGGGCCGGTCAGACCCCGCTACCAATGGGGGTAGCAGGTGTCCGGTTCTCCCGGCCAGAGTGTGGGTCAGTGTCGGCACGAGACCCCCGGGCGTGGCCTGGGCGAGAACATGGCGGGCCATGACACACACGGGCTGCGGGTGACATGGGTCCCCCGCCCCTGGTGTGTGGCCCTGGGCATCAGGGGCCGGACGGCATGGTGGTCGAGCAGGGGGCTGCGGACCCCCTTCTCAACCGCACGAGACCCGGTCCTGGTCTCCCGGATCTCGCCCGGGCCACCGGCCGCACTGCGGTGCCGCCCCGGTGCGGACGTCACCGTCGACGTGGCTCGCTGGTCCGAAAAGCCAGGTTGGCGGCGCGCCGCACCCGGCCACCGGCCCGGCCGCGGTACGGGCGGTCGTCCACCGTCGCTGAGGCTCCGTCAGCCCAGGCAGCGGACGGCGGCGGCGAAGGCGGCGGGGCACCGGGCGGCCAGCGGGACGATCCGGGCCGCCACCGCCGGCCGGCCGCGCAGCCGGAGCAGCGACTCGGTGAGCAGCCGGTAGCGGCGGGTGGCCCGGCACCAGGCGCGTTCGTAGTCCTGCGGGCGGCCGGCCCGTACGCAGTCGACCAGCCGGGCCGCGCCGGCCAGCGCCACCGAGATGCCCTCGCCGGTGAGCGCGTCGACGTAGCCGGCGGCGTCCCCCACCAGCAGGACGCGCCCCGCGACCCGGCGCCGCACCCGCTGGCGCAGCGCGCCGGCGCCCCGGGCCCGGCCGGTCGCCGCGGCGGGCGGGAGCCTGCGGCCGAGCTGCGGGAACCGCGCGAGCTGCTGCTCGAACGGCTCGCGGTGCCCGGTGAGGACGGCGACGCCGACCAACTCCGGGCCGAGCGGGGTGACATAGGCCTCGCTCCCGGCCGACCAGTGCACCTCGACGTGGTCGCTCCAGGGCGCCACCGCGTAGTGCCGGCGCAGCCCGTAGCGGGCCGGGCGGTCGTCCGGCAGGCCCAGGCCGAGGCTGCGGCGGATCGGTGAGTGCAGTCCGTCGGCGGCGGCCAGGTAGCGGGCGCGCAGCCCGGCGGCGCTGACGTGGTCGTCGTGCTGGTGGACGGCGCCGACCCGGACCGGCTCGACCAGGACGCCCAGTTCGGCCGCGCGGCGGGCGAGGGCGTGGTGCAGCTCGGTGCGGCGTACGCCCAGGCCCGGGCCGGTGCCGAAGGGGGCCTCGGCGATGTTGCGGGCCCCGTCCAGGTAGCGGATGCCGCGCAGGGGGTGCCCCTGGAGGGTGACGCCGAGGCCGGTCAGGCCGCGCAGCGCCGGGGGCATCAGGCCTTCGCCGCAGGCCTTGTCGATCGGGGTGGCTCGGGGTTCGGCCACCACCACCTCCAGGCCGGCCAGGGCGGCGTGGATGGCGGTGGCGAGCCCGGCCGGGCCGCCGCCGGCGACGAGCAGGTCGATCACGGCGGGCCCCGGCTACCGGAGGGCCGGCGCGGCGGCGGGTGCGGGCAGGGTGGCGAGGGCGGCGTTCTCGCAGCGCAGCCGGACGGCCAGCAGCGGCAGGTTGAGCAGGGTGAAGCCGGTGGCGGTGAGCCAGTTGCCGTGCACCAGCGGCAGGGCGATCCCCTCGGCCACCACCGCGAGGTAGTTGGGGTGGGAGAGCAGGCGGTACGGGCCGCGGTCGACCAGGGGCAGGCCTGGCACGACGATCACCCGGGTGTTCCAGCGCGGGCCCAGGGTGGCGATGCACCACCAGCGCAGGCCCTGCGCGGCAAGGGCGAGGGCGAGCATCGGCCAGCCGAGGGCGGGGACGAACGGCCGGTCGGCCAGGGCGGTTTCGGCCAGGCAGCCGGCCAGCAGCCCGGTGTGCAGCAGGACCATCACCGGGTAGTGGCCGCCGCCGTACTCGGTCGCGCCGTGCCGGCGGCTCCAGGCGGCGTTGCGGCGGGCGGTGACGAGTTCGGCCAGCCGTTCGAGGGCGACCAGCAGCACCAGCAGGGTGTAGGGGGCCATCGGATGCCTACCAGGTGAGAAGGACGAGTTCGGAGCTGAGGCCGGGCCCCAGCGCGAGCAGCACCCCGGGGGTACCGGGCAGCGGCGGCCGGGTGGCGAGGGTGTCGCGCAGGATGTGCAGCACGGAGGCGGAGGAGAGGTTGCCGACCTCGGCCAGCGAACGCCGGCTCAGCTCCAGCGCCCGGGCCGGCAGGTCCAGCGATTCGCGGACGGCGTCCAGCACCTTGGGCCCGCCCGGGTGGCAGACCCAGGCGGTGACGTCGTCCCGCTTCAGCTCGTGGTCGGCGAGGAAGGAGCGCACCTCGTCGCCGAGGTGCGCCCGGACGACCTCCGGCAGATCGCTGCCGAGCATGATGCGGAAGCCCTGGTCGCGGATGTGCCAGCCGAGCAGGTCGGTGGTGCCCGGGTAGAGGTGGCTGCGGGTGGCCCGGACGGTGGGCCCGGCGGCGCCGCCCACCGGGGCCTCGGGTCCGACGGCGACCACCGCGGCGGCGCCGTCGCCGAACAGCGCACCGGCGACCAGGTTGGCGGGGGACCCGTCGCCGCGCTGGACGGTCAGCGAGCAGAGTTCGACCGAGAGCAGCACCGCGACCTGGTCAGGGTGCCCGCGGAGGTAGTCGTGCAGCCGGGCGAGGCCGGCCGCCCCGGCCACGCAGCCGAGGCCGAAGAGCGGCAGCCGCTTGACGTCGGGCCGCAGCCCGAGCCGGTGGGCGAGCCGGGCCTCGACCGAGGGCGCGGCGATCCCGGTGACCGAGGTGGAGATCACCAGGTCGACGTCCTCGGGGCGCAGGCCGGCCTCGTCCAGGGCCCCGCGCAGCGCCCGCTCCCCCAGCTCCAGGGCGTGTTCGATGAAGAGGTCGTTGGCCGCGCCGAATCCGGTCAGCCCGGCGTACCGCTCCAGCGGCAGGGCCAGGTGGCGGGTGCCGACGGTCGCGGTGGCGTGCAGCCGGTCGAGCGACCTGCGGTCGGCGCCGCCGGCCAGGAAGATCTCCGCGAGGGCGTCCCGGATCTCGTGCTGGTGGTAGCGGTGGGGCGGGAGGACTCCGTGGACGGCCGCGATTCGCGTCATCACCCCATACTAGGGAGAATCGCCAGCAACTTTGCCTATCGGGACATCCCGGGCATCCGGCGGCTAGCATCGTCGGGTGCGAGAGACCGGAACCCAGCAGGTCGAGGCGTCAGTTCGGCTGCCGGACCGGCGCGTTCCGGGGGCGGTCGCCGGACTCGTCCGGGCGTGTCACCCCGAACCGACGGCGGTGGTGACCGCCCTGGTCACCGCCCTGGCGGCGGCATCCGGCCTCGGGCCCGCCCGCTGTCTGCTGGTGGCGGGCGCCGTGCTCACCGGCCAGTTGTCCGTCGGCTGGTGCAACGACCGGGTCGACCACGGCCGTGACGTGGCCGCCGGGCGGACGGACAAACCCCTCGTCGACGGCGTTCTCCGGCCGCACGTCCTCAGCCGGGCCGCCGGCACCGCGCTGGCCCTGTGCGTCCCGCTCTCGCTGGCGGTCGGACCGCTCGCGGGCCTGGCCCATCTGACCGGGGTCGGCGCGGCCTGGGCCTACAACCTGGGCCTGAAGCGGACCGTGCTGTCCTGGCTGCCGTACGCGGTGGGGTTCGGCCTGCTGCCCGCCTTCGTCGCCCTGGGGCTGCCGGGCCGGCCCTGGCCGCCCGGCTGGGCGGTGCTCGGCGGGGCCCTGCTCGGGGTCGGCGCCCATCTCACCAACGTGCTGCCCGACATCGAGGCCGACCTGGCGGCCGGGGTCCGGGGCCTGCCGCAACGCCTGGGCGGCGGGCCCACCCGGGTGCTCGCCGCGCTGGTCCTGGGCGCAGCGGCAGTGGTCCTGTCGGTCGGACCGCCGGGGCCGCCCGGCGCGGCCGGCTGGGCGGCGCTGGGTATCACCGGCCTGATGGCGCCGCTCACCGTGCTGCCCGTGCCGGGCCGGGCGCGGAGCCGGGTCCCGTTCCTCGCCACCCTGGTGCTGGCCGCGACGGCGGCGGCCGCGCTGCTGACCCGCGGGGTCGGCCTCGGCCCGGGGCCGGGGTCCGGATGACGGTCCGGCAGGGTGGCGGCGCGACCGGGTGGCGCCGTGCCCCCGGCGGACCGGCGGGGACACGCCTCGGGCGGGCGGCACGAGGTGGGGCCGGACGCAACGGACCGGTGCTCGGCGGCGCCGGGCCCAACGGACCGGGACACGACGGACCGGGACACGACGGGCCACGACACGACGGGCCAGGGCGCAGCGGGGCGACACGCGATCGGGGTCCCCGGCCGGTGCGGCGGGAGCCGGTCGGCTCTGACGTAACGTCGGGGGCGGGGCCGGCAGGTGGGTCGACACACAAGGAAGGCACACCGCGATGACTCCTCGGGCGGCAGCGGGGCAGGACCCGGAGCGGGGCGGCAGGCCGGACCGCCGGCGCCCCCGGCCCGGCACCCCGGCCACCCGCCGGCCGGTCCCCCGCGGCGGCGCGCCGTCCGGCCACCAGGTTCCGCCGGGGCTGGAGCACGCGGCCGGGTACGCCTGGCGGCTGCTCCTGGTGGGCGCCGCCGTGTACGCCGTGCTGTCCTTGCTGGGCCGGCTGGTGCTGCCCGTGGTCGCGGTGTTCGTCGCCCTGGTGATCACCGCGGTGCTGCGGCCGGCCGCCGACCTGGTCAACCGCTGGATGCCCCGCGGGCCGGCCGTCGCGGTCACCGTGCTCGGCGCGCTCCTGCTGCTCGCCGGCGTGCTGGCCCTGATCGGCGAGAACGTGGCCGGCGAGTGGAAGCAGCTCGGCGACGAGTTCCACGGCGGCATCGACCGGATCGAGCAGTGGCTGAAGGGCCCGCCCTTCCACATCGAGCCGGCCACCGTGTCGGACCTCCAGACGAAGATCGGCTCCTTCCTCTCCGAACACCGCTCCACCCTGGTCAGCCGGGCCGTCGACGAGGCCAGCCGGGTGGTGGAGATCGTCACCGGCGCGGCCCTGTCCCTGTTCTGCTCGATCTTCTTCATCCACTCCGGCGAGGGCATGTGGCGCTGGGCGAAGCACCAGCTGCCGCACGGCGCCCGGGAGACCTGGGACCACGCGGGACGGGCCGCCTGGCGGACCTTCGCCGGCTACACCCGGGGCATCATGATCGTCGCGGCCAGCAACGCGGCGCTGGTCGGCATCGCGCTGGCCCTGCTGGGGGTGCCGCTGGCGCTGCCGCTGACGGTGCTGGAGTTCTTCGCCACGCTGGTGCCGCTGATCGGCTCCCCGGTCGCGATGGCGATCGCCGCGGTGGTCGCGCTGGCCGCGAAGGGCCCGGTGACGGCGCTGATCGTGCTGGCGCTGATCGTGGTGATCGGGCAGATCGAGGGCCACCTGCTGCATCCGCTGGTGATGAGCTGGGCCGTCCGGCTGCACCCGGTGGCGGTCGCCCTCTCGGTGATCGCCGGTGGCATCCTGGCCGGGGTGATCGGTGCGGTCGTGGCGGTCCCCGTGGTCTCGGTGGTCTGGGCGGTCGTCTGCGAACTGCGGCTGCGCCGGGAGGAGGCGCGGACCCCGGCGGCGCCCTGACCCGACGTGTCCCGGCCCGAAGGCGCCCGGGCGTTCGGACGGCCGGGCGCCTCCGGGCCGGGCCGGGTCAGCCCCGGGCGTCCATCGGCAGGCCCAGCAGGCTCTCGGTGGTCCCCGCCCCGGGCGGCAGCGAGTTGAGCGCCTCGACGATCCGGCGCTCCTCGAAGGCGAAGTGCGAGGTGAGGATGGCCGTCAGGCCGTCCAGCTCCCGCCGGACCCGCTCGGCCTCGGTCGCGTCCGGATCGGCCGCGATCCCGCCGAGGAGTGCCTCCAGGCTGCGCACGATCCCGCTGACCAGCTGGTGGTCCTCCGCCAGCTTGGCGAGGACGGGACGCAGTTCGGGGAACTCCGTGGCCAGCAGCGGGAACGCGCCCGTGTCCTCGCCGGTGTGGTGCCTGGTCAGGACGGCGCAGAAGGAGAGGCAGTGTTCCTTCAGCTCCCGCGGCCGGCCGCCGCGCCCGTCCAGGAAGGCGTCGACGTCACCCCGCAGGGCCGCCAGCTCCTCCTGCAGCCGGTGGTGGATCTCGGTCAGTTCGTCACCGAAGGCGGCGAGCCGCTCGTTCGGTCCGGTGGCAGTACCCATGGCGGGCCACCTTAGCCGGGCCGGACGGGCCTGGGGGACCGGAAGGCGGCGGCCGCCGGGGGGAACCTCCCCGGCGGCCGCCCGTCCGGCGGGTGCGCGGGTCCGGTTTCAGGGTGTCGGCGCGGTCCACTTCTGGTTGGCGGCGCCGGTGCAGGTCCAGATCTGGGCGCGGGTGCCGTTGGCCGAACTGTTGCCGGTGGCGTCCAGGCACTTGTTCGCGGCCGGGTTGACGATGTCGTGCGAGCCCGGTGAGTACGTCCACTGCTGGGCGCCGGAGCCGTTGCAGTCCCAGAGCTGCACCTTGCTGCCGTCCGCGGTGGCCCCGCCGGTCACGTCCAGGCACTTGCCGAGCGCACGGACGGTGCCGTCGGTGCCGAGCGTCCAGGTCTGCGCGGTGGTGCCGTTGCAGTCGTAGAGCTGGACGGCGGTGCCGTTGGCCGTGCCGGCCGCGGCCACGTCCAGGCACTTGCCGGCCAGTCCGGTGACCGGGCCGCTCGCGCCGCCCTGGTTGCCGCCGCCGCCGTTCCAGGTGAAGGTGGCCGAGGTCTTGGCGGGCAGGTTGTAGGTGAAGTTCTGCCCGCCCCAGACCACCCGGACGTTCTGCGCGGTGCCGCTGTCGTTGTAGGCGACCAGCGCCTTCGAGCCGTCCGGGTTGAGCCAGGCGACGTTCGGGACGGCCGAGTTGGCGGTGGAGGCGATCCGGTAGGCGCCTGGCCGGACGAACTTGGTGAGGTGGCCCATGGTGTAGTACTCGACGGTCCAGTCGACCTGACCGCTGCGCGCGTCGCCGTTGTGCACGGTGGCCAGACCGGTGCAGGTGCCGCAACCGCCGTAGTGCGGGCCCATGTTCTGGTCGACCGCCAGGCTCCACTTGGTCACCGACTTACCCCAGTTGCGGGTGTAGTCGATGATGTTGCGCATGTCCTCCTGCTGCTGGTTGCCGATCCAGGTGCCGCCGGAGTGCTCGGTGTCGAAGGCGTCCACGGCCGGGTACTGGTTGTGCACCGTGGTCTGGGTGGCGACGTCGCCGCCGTACCCGTGCCAGGCGATGCCGCCGAAGTTGGGGTGGCTGCGGACGGCCGGGTCGTCGACGGTGGGGGCGGCGTAGGACGCGTACTGGTCCCAGTTCCAGTCCAGCGACAGGACCTTGGTGTTCAGGCCGGCCGCGGCCAGGGCGGGCAGCAGGTTCGTCTTGGTGAAGTAGGCGAGGCCCGAGCCGTTCCAGCTCATCGACGGATAGCCCGAGCAGCAGGTGGGCTCGTTCTGGACGGTCACGTACTTCACCGGTACGCCCTGGGCCTGGTAGGCCTGGAGGTACTTGACGAAGTACTGGGCGTAGCTGCCGTAGTAGTCCGCCTTCAGCCAGCCGCCGTCGAGGTTGCCGCTGTCCTTCATCCAGGCGGGGGCGGTCCACGGCGAGGCCATCACGCTGAGGCCCGGGTTGAGCTGCGCGGCCTGCTTGGTGAGCGGCAGCACGTCCACCAGGTCGTGGGCGATGCTGAAGTTCGCCAGCGCGGGATCGGTCTGGCCGGCCGGGCGGTCGTCGTAGGTGTAGCCGTACCGGGCCAGGTCCGAGGAGCCCATCGGGTTGCGGAGGAAGGAGAGCCCGATGCCGTCGGTGGGCGAGAAGAGCCCCCGCATGGTGGCGTCCCGGGTGGCGGCGCTCAGTGCTCCGCTGCTGTTCAGCAGCCAGGCGGCGGTGTCGGTGAACGAGGCGCCGCCGCCGGTGAACTGCTGGTAGCGGGTGGAGTCGTCGACGGTGATCAGCTGTCCGCCGCTGCCCGCGCCGGCGCCGAAGGCGGTGCCGGCCTGCTGCTGCAGTCCTCGGGTGACGTGCCGGCCGCCGGCGTCGTCGGTGGTGGTCAGCCAGATCGAGACCGGCTCGCCGGCCGCGTGGGCGGCGCCGCCGGTGGCCAGCAGGCCCGCGGCGGCGAGGGCGCCGGCCAGCAGGACGGCGGTCGCCCGGCGGGGCCGTGAACGGTGGGCAGATCGATGCCTGGGCATGGTCGGCTCCGGATTCCGTGGGCCGAGGGCGGGGTTGGACGCGGTCGCGGGTGCGGCCGGGGGCGCCTCGGGTGGGGGATCGGCACCGGGGAGGTGGCCTGGGGACGGGCAGCCCGGTGTCGCGGAGTGATTCAACTCCTGTAACTGTTGGAGCGTCAACCCTTTGGTCTCTACCAATTGTCACCAAGTCGTGAAGGCAAAGTGCGGGCCTGAGGCCCGTTGATCGTTCATCAGTTGACGGATCGACGGTTAGTAAACCTTCCAGTCAATAACCCTTGACGGCGCCCTCCGCGGTCCGGTTGACTCCGGTGCCGAGCCGAGCGGCACCGCACTCCCTCGCACCGGGCCCCCACACGCTCGGCCCGCCGTCCAGCGTCCCCGCCCGTACGTGTCGACGCGGACGGACGTCCGCCCCACCGCACGGCCGAACCCCCACGCTGTCCCAGGAGGACACCCATGCGACGCCCCTCACGCCTCACCGCGCTGCTCGCGCCGCTCGCCCTGGCCGCGGGCACCCTGCTGGCCGCCGCCCCGGCCGCCCACGCCGCCGCCAACCCCGGCCCCGGCTTCCCCGCCCAGTACGCCGCGCCCTACGTCGAGACCTGGGGCTCCCCCGCCGCTCTCGCCAACGCCCGCAACGCCACCGGGCTCAAGTACTTCACCCTCGCCTTCGTCATCAGCGACGGCAGCTGCAACGCCACCTTCAACGGCAACACCGCCATCACGGACGCCGGCTGGCAGTCGGCGATCAACAGCCTGCGGGCGGCCGGCGGTGACGTGATCGCCTCCTTCGGCGGCGCGTCCGGCACCGAACTCGGCCAGGCCTGCACCACGGTGAGCAGCCTGAAGGCCCAGTACAAGCGGGTGGTCGACACCCTCAACCTCACCAAGATCGACCTCGACATCGAGGGCGGCGCGCTCGGCGACACCACCGCCAACGACCGCCGCAACCAGGCCCTCGCCCAGCTCCAGCAGGAGTACGCCGCCGCCGGGCGCAACCTGGCCGTGCACTACACCCTGCCGGTCAACCCGACCGGCCTGGAGTCCAACTCGATCAGCCTGCTCAACAACGCCAAGAGCCGCGGCCTGAACGTCGGCGTGGTCAACATCATGACCATGGACTACGGCCCCACCCTGGACATGGGCAAGGCCGCCACCGACGCCGCCACCGCGCTGCACACCCAGCTCGGGCAGATCTGGACCACCAAGACCTCCCAGCAGCTGTGGGCGATGGAGGGCAACACCCCGATGATCGGGGTCAACGACAGCACCAACGAGGTGTTCACCACCGCCAACGCCACCACCCTCACCAACTTCGCCCGGAGCAACGGCATCCAGCTGCTGGCCTTCTGGGCGCTCGGCCGGGACAAGGCCTGCGCCACCAACGGCACCCTCTCCGACACCTGCAGCGGAACGCCGCAGAGCGCCTACCAGTTCGCGAGCACCTTCAACGGGATCACCGGCGGTGGCACCGGCAACCCCCGCCCGACCGGCCGGATCAGCGGCTACGGCGGCAAGTGCGTGGACGTCGCGGCGGCCTCCAGCGCCAACGGCACGGCCGTCCAGCTCTACGACTGCAACGGCACGGCCGCCCAGAACTGGACGGTCGCCGCGGACGGTTCGCTGCAGGCGCTCGGCAAGTGCCTGGACGCGACCGGCGCCGGCACCGCGAACGGCACCCAGCTCCAGCTGTGGGACTGCAACGGCACCGGCGCCCAGAAGTGGCAGCCGGGCAGCGGCTCGACCCTGGTCAACCCGGTCTCCGGCCGCTGCGTCGACGCGACCGGCCCCAGCTCCGCCAACGGCACCCGACTGCAGCTGTGGGACTGCTTCGGCGCCGCCAACCAGCAGTGGCTGCTGCCCGCCTGACCACGGCCGAACCCGATCGAGAGGACCACGCCGTGCACCGTCACCTGCGCAAGCTGCCGGCCCTGGCCGGACTGCTGACCCTGCTCGCATCCGGCCTGGGCAGCGCCCCCGCCGCCGAGGCCGCACCCACCACCTTCGCCCACCCCGGAGTGCTGAACAGCCGGGCCCAGCTCGACTTCGTCCGGGCCAAGGTGAAGGCCGGCGAACAGCCGTGGAAGGCCGCCTACGACCAGATGCACGCCAGCAGGTACGCCTCGCTGAGCCGGACCCCCAAGCCGCGTTCGGTGGTCGAGTGCGGTTCGTACTCCAACCCGAACATCGGCTGCACCGACGAGCGCGAGGACGCCATCGCGGCGTACACCCTGGCGCTGGAGTGGTACATCACCCAGGACAGCCGCTACGCGGCGAAGGCCGTCCAGATCATGGACGCCTGGTCCGGCACGATCACCGACCACACCAACAGCAACGCACCGCTGCAGAGCGCCTGGTCGGCCTCCACCTGGCCGCGCGCCGCCGAGATCATCCGCTACACCTACACCGGGTGGGCCGCCGACAAGGTCAGCCGGTTCGGCACCATGCTGCGCAACGTCTACCTGCCCGAGGTGGTCAACGGCTCTAACAGCAACGGCAACTGGGAACTCAGCATGAACGAGGCCACCATCGGCATCGCCGTGTTCCTGAACGACCGGACGGTCTACGACAAGGCCGTCGCCAAGTTCCGCGGCCGGGTGCCGGCGTACATCTACCTGGCCTCGGACGGCGCGCTGCCGAAGACCGCTCCGGGCAGCGGGCTGAACACCCGCGACCAGATCGTCTCCTACTGGCAGGGCCAGAGCACCTTCGTCGACGGGCTCACCCAGGAGACCTGCCGGGACTTCACCCACACCGGGTACGGCCTCTCGGCGATCGCCCACGTGGCCGAGACCAGCCGGATCCAGGGCCAGGACCTCTACCCGGAGGTGGCCGACCGGCTCCGGCACGCCCTCGGCCTCCAGGCCAAGTACGAGCTGGGCACGGCCGTGCCGTCCTGGCTGTGCAACGGCAGCCTGGACAAGGGCCTCGGCCCGGTGACCGAGGTGGGCTTCAACGCCCTGCACAACCGGCTCGGTTACGGCATGGACAACACCCAGGCACTCACCGAGCAACGCCGTCCGGCCGGGACGGACAACCTCTTCACCGCCTGGGAGACCCTGACCCACGCGGGCAACCCGGGCTGACCGGCTCCCGCCCGCCGGGACGGGCCCGGGGTGACGCGCCGTCGGCGCGCCGCCCCGGGCCCGTTCGCGTTCCCCTCACGGCGGCGCGGGCCGCCGCGCGGGGAGAGGACCGCCGCATTCCGGCGGTCCCCGGCGACGGCCGGGGGCGGGTCGGTCGCCCGCCGAATCAATGCACCGAAATTCGACCGTTATTAGCACAGAGAATCGACACTTATTCATTCGTTCGCGTCCCTTCGCCGAACTCGCGCCCCCCTCCCGGCGACCGCCGGCCGACGACGGGATGAACCGCCCCCCGCGTGCGCCGCCCCGCCCCCGCTGCGCCGTCGGGCTCCCCCGGCCCGCCGGGCATCCGGAGCAGTCCCACATCGTGCCAGCTCAGCAGGGATTTGGCGATACCTCGGCGGCCCGGCCGGCAGGCCGCCGGGAGCGCCGTGACCCCCTTCGGGTACGTACTCCGGCCGGTACCGGCGCACGCCCGTACGCCCCGGCTCGCTCCACCGACGGTCCGTCACGCCGGGGTGAATGTTCCGTCGAAATATCTTCCTCTGCGCCGTTGCGTACGAACTCGTGATGACCCAACAATTCGATTGTCGCATCGCGGTCCGGGAATTCCGGGCCGACGTCGCCGGTCCGCCGGCGGCCCCGCCTCCCGGGCGGGGCGCCGATGCCGGCGCCTCCGCCGCCCCACAACCCCGCGTACGTCCCGCACCGAGGAGGGCTCCGATGGACAACCAGTACGAGGCCTACGCCTACGCCGACCCGCTCTTCTACGACTCGCCCCGGCGCTGGGGCGCCCAGGAGGAGTTCGCCGCCGTCAGCCGCCCGCTGCCGGCCGGGTGGGAGCGCGGCGAGCTGGAGATCTGGGCCGTGGTGCGCCCGACGGACGTCCGGCTCCCCTCGCAGGGCTGGAAGATCCACGTCTCCTCGTGCGCCGAGGACGCCGAGGCGGTGCTGGAGGAGGTCTACGCCTACTGTCTGCGCGAGCGCCTCACCTTCAAGTTCCTGCGCGGCCTGCCGATCCTCCAGGTGCAGAACTCCAAGTACGCGCCACGCGGCTCCAGCGGCAAGTTCTGCACCGTCTACCCGGTCGACGACGCCGAGTTGGAGCGATGTCTCGACGGCCTCGGCGGGCTGCTCGCCGGGCGCAGGGGCCCGTACATCCTGAGCGACCTGCGCTGGGCCGAGGGCCCGCTCTACCTGCGGTACGGGGGATTCGCCGAACGCCACTGCCGCAACGAGGCCGGGGAGCGGGTGCTCGCCCTCGAAGGACCGGACGGACGGCTCGTCCCGGACGTCCGCGGCGCCGGCTTCTCCGTCCCCGACTGGGCGCCGGTGCCGGCGGCCATCGCCGCGGCGGTGGCCGAGCGCGCGGTGCAGAAGGACTCCGGGCTGCCGTACGCCGTGGAGCGGGTCCTGCACTTCTCCAACGCGGGGGGCGTGTACCTGGCCCGGGACGGGGCCGACGGGCCGCAGCTGGTGCTCAAGGAGGCCCGGCCGTACGCCGGGCTGGACCAGCGCGGCGTCGACGCGGTGGCCCGGCTGCGCAACGAGCACGACATCCTGGCCAGGCTGGCGGGGGTGCCCGGGGTGCCGGCGCAGCACGGGCTGCTGACGGCCTGGGAGCACGAGTTCCTGGTCCAGGAGTACGTGGAGGGCCGCTCGCTCAGCGAGTGGCTGACCGCCAACTACCCGCTGATCCACCCGGACGCCGACCCGGCCACGGTGGCGGAGTACACCCGCGAGGCGCTGGGGATCGTGGAGCGGGTGGAGCGGGCCCTGGCCGGCATCCACGCCCGCGGGGTGGTCTTCGGCGACCTGCACCCACGGAACCTGATCATCCGGCCGGACGGCGACATCTGCTTCATCGACTTCGAACTCGCCAGCACCGCCGAGGACTTCGTCCGCCCGGCACTGGGCGCCGCCGGCTTCACCGCCCCCAAGGGCTACACCGGGGCGCAGATCGACCGGTACGGGCTGGCCGCGATCCGGCTCTGGCTCTTCCTGCCGCTGGCTCAGCTGACCGCGCTGGACCCGGGCAAGGCCGGCGAGCTGGCGGACGCCCTGGAGCGCCGCTTCCCGGTGCCGCCCGGCTACACCGACGAGGTCCGCCGCCTGCTCGGCTCCTCCCCCGCCGACGGCCGGGCCGCCCGCCCCGAGCTCGGGCAGCGCCGCGCGGAGGCCAACGCCCTGCTGGCCGCCCCGGCCCCCGACTGGCCCCGGATCAGGGACTCGCTCGCCGCCGGCATCGCGGCGATGGCCACCCCCGAGCGCCCCGACCGGCTCTTCCCCGGGGACGTCGCCCAGTTCACCCGCGGCGGCCTCGGCCTGGCGCACGGCGCGGCCGGCGTCCTGTACGCCCTGCACGCCACCGGCGCCGCCGTCGACCCCGGGCACGTCCGCTGGCTGGTCCGCGCCGCCCGGAGCCGTCCCGCCGCACCGGGGCTGTACTTCGGCGGGCACGGCGTCGCCTACGTGCTCGACCTGCTGGGCGAACGCGAGGAGGCGCTCGGCCTGCTCCGGCGGCTCGGCACGGCGGACGAGGACCCGGGGCCGGGCCTGGGCGCCGGCGCCCCCGGTACGGCCCTGGCCCTGCTGCACTTCGCGGCCGCCACCGGCGAGGCCCGGCTGCTGGACGAGGCGCTGTCGCTCGCCCGGTCCGCCGCCGACGCCCTGGAGAAGGCCGGCCGCGGGGACCCACGGCGCCGGGCGGGCCTGCTGGCCGGCGCCTCCGGCACCGCCCTGGCGCTGGTCCGGCTGTACGAGCACACCGGCGACCACGCGTTGCTCGACCAGGCCGAACACCTGCTGGAACTGGACCTCGACCGGTGCGCGAGCGTCGCCGACGGCACCTTCCAGGTGGTCGACGGCCGCCGGGTGCTGCCCTACCTGGAGACCGGCAGCGCCGGCGTCGGCCTCGCGCTGGACGCCCTGCTGGCCCACCGCCCCGACAGCCCGTCGGCCGGCCACGAGCCCGCCATCCGGCGGGCGGCCGAGCCCGAGTTCATCATCCAGCCCGGCCTGTTCAACGGGCGGGCCGGCCTGCTCGGCTACCTGGCGCTGACCCAGCCCCGGGCGGACGCCCGGGCCGGCACCGGGGCGGCGGACGCAACGCCGACGGCCGCCGGGGCACCGACGGCGGAGGCGAAGGCCGGGGCGGCCCTGCTGGCCCGGCAGCGGGCCCTGCTGACCCTGCACCAGGTCTCCTACCGGGGTGAACTCGCCTTCCCCGGGGACCACTTGCTGCGACTCTCGGCGGACTTGGCCACCGGCTCGGCCGGCGTGCTGCTGGCACTGGGCACGGCCCTGGCCGGCACGCCCTTCCTCCCCTGGACCGGCCCGTCCGGCGCGCCCGCGCCGACCGCCGGCACCCCCGGCTGACGGGCCCACCGGCCCGAACGCCCAGGGCGCGCCCGACGCGCCCCCACCGACTCCCGGCCGCCGGCCGGGCGATCCACCCTCTTGATGAAGGAGACAGTCATGGCGATCCTCGACCTCCAGACCATGGAGCTGCCCGAGACCGAGGCGGCCCCGATCGACGACACCCTCGCCAGCACCAGTTCGCTGAGCGTCCTCAACTGTGGCACCAGCACCGTCAGCACGCTGATCTGCCTCTGAACCGGGTGCCCGCCCGCAGGGGCGGGTGACTCGGCGCAGCCGGCCGGGCCGTCTTCACGGGCCCGGCCGGCCACCGGGCCGGCGCGGCACACCGCCGCTCCGGCCCGGTCCGCCGTCCGGCGGCCGGTCGCACCGGACCGCACACCACTGCACCCCACCGCACCGCACCGTCAGAGAGGTTTGCCGTGGCCGACCAGCCCGCTCGCACCGCCGGCCCCGCGCCGGACAAGGTGCGGCTGCGCCGCGAACTCACCACCGACCCCGGCCGGCTCACCTGCGCCCTGCTGCTCGCACTGGGCGCCACCGCGGCGGCCCTCGCGCTGCCGCTGCTCGTCCAGAAGATCATCAACGACTTCTCCGCCCACCGGTCGTTGGGCCCCGACATCGCGATGATGTGCGTCGCGGCCGTCGGCGGCGCCCTCACCACGGCGGTGTCCGGGTTCCTGCTGGCCAGGATCGGCGAGCGGATGACCTACCGGCTGCGGATCCGCATCATGGACCACGCCCTGCGCCTGCCGCTGGCCGTGGTCCGCGCGCAGGGCACCGGCGACCTCGCCGCCCGGATCACCTCGGACGCCCTGCTCCTGCGCCAGGTGGTGGAGATCGCCACCCAGCTGCCGCTGGCGGCGCTGACCGTCACCTGCACGCTGCTGGTGATGGTCTGGATCGACTGGGTCCTGACCCTGGTCACCGTCCTGTCGCTGGCCGTGCTGACCGTGCTGGTGGTGCTGATCCTGCGCCGGCTGAAGGACAACGTCACGGGTCAGCAGAACGCGGTCGGGCGGATCGCCCAGCGCTTCACCGCCGACCTGGAGGCCCTCACCACCATCAAGGCCTACCGGGCCGAGCCGGTGGCCGCCCGGGCGCTGGCGGCGGACGCGGAGCGGCTGCGGGCGATCTCGCTGCGGGGGGCCCGCCTCGGCGCGCTGATCCCGGCGGCGCTGACGCTGGGAAACCAGCTCGCGATGATCGCGGTGATCCTGACCGGCGGCGCCCGGCTGGCCGCCGGCGACCTCGGGGTGGCGGCCTTCGCCGCGTTCCTGCTCTACCTCCTGCAGACGGTGCCCTCGGTCAGCACGCTGGCGACCGGTTTCGGCCGGCTGCAGTCCGGCCTGGCCGCCCGGGACCGCTGCAACGAGCTGCTGGCGCTGGCCCCGGAGAGCGACCCCCAGGACGCCGGGCGGACCGCCCCGGTCCCGCTGCCGGGCGCCCCCGCGGTGGTGTTCAGCTCCGTGTCGTACACCCACGCCGGGGCCGGCGACGCCGCCCTGCGCGGGATCTCCTTCAGCACCGCCCGCACCGGCCTGACCGCGGTGGTGGGCCCCTCGGGGGCCGGGAAGAGCACCACGCTCTCGCTGATCGACCGGTTCATCCGGCCGTCCTCCGGCTCGATCAGCGTGCTCGGCCACGACACCCGGCAGTGGCCGCTGGACGCGCTGCGCGCCCGGATCGCCTACGTGGACCAGGCGTTCACCCTGCTGGAGGCCACCGCCCGGGAGAACCTGCAGCTCGGCCGGACCACCCGGGCCAGTGACGGTGAGCTGGCGGCCGCGCTGGACGCCGTCGGCCTGACCGAGGACATCGCCCGGCTGCCGCAGGGCCTGGACACGCCGCTCGGCCGCGAGTCGGACCTGTCCGGGGGCCAGCGCCAGCGGATGGCGCTGGCCCGCGCCCTGCTCTCGGACGCCGAGATCGTCCTGCTGGACGAGCCGACCAGCCAGTTGGACGGGCTGAACGAGCAGCGGTTCCGCGCCGTCGTGCAGGACCTGGCGGCCACCCGGGCGGTGATCGTGGTCGCCCACCGGCTCTCCACCGTCCAGCACGCCCACCACGTGATCATGCTGACCGGGGGCACCGTGGTGGACGCGGGCGACCACCCCACCCTGCTGGAGCGCTGCACGCCCTACCGGGAGCTGGTGGCCAGCCAGCGGGTGCCGGCGCACTGAGCCGGCCCGGCGGCGGGGGCCGCCGCCGGGCGGCCCGTCAGTCCTGCTCGGGCTCCCGCTCCGCGACCACCCGGCCGGAGGCCACCGCGTCGACCAGGGCCTGGAAATCGCGCTCGTTCTGGTCGGCGTAGCTCTCGGCGAAGCCGACCAGCGCGCGGTCGAAGGCGTCGCTCTGCCCGAGGTAGGCCGCGATCGCGATCGGGTCGCCGGACCGCGCGTGGGCGCGCGCCAGGGTGCCACCGCACAGTTCGCCGAAGGCCTGGAGACCGCCCGGCGGCATCAGTTCGGGTTTCGCGATGCCCTTCCAGTCACGCAACTGGCGTACGTAGAAGTCACGTTGCCGGCCGTCGATGCCGGTGGTCCGCTCCCAGCCGAGGAAGATGTCGCTGGCGGCCTGCATCAGCCGCTGCCCCGAGGCCACCCGCTCGCCCTGGTTGTCGTACTCGCTCGCGCCCACGTAGGGGGCCAGCACGGACGGCCCCGCCTCCTTGGCCTGCAGGAACAGCGGGTCCTCGTCGTCCCGGCCGAGCATCAGGATGATCCAGCAGCGGGTGCCGACGCTGCCGACGCCGACCACCTTGCGGGCCGCGTCCACCAGCCGGTACTGCTGGAGCAGGTGCCTGCGGTCGGACGAGAGGCTGCGGGAGTAGCTCTCGACCATGCGGCCCAGCTCGCTCATCAGCGCGTCCCGCTCGACACCCGCCAGCAGGTCGCCCACCGGTACCAGCAGCGGCGGGTCCGGGGCGATCCGGCGCCGGCCGCCGACCAGGTCGGTCAGCCGGTCGTACGCCTGGAGGCTGTCCCGGCCGTGGGCCTTCGCCACGGCCTTCTCCAGGTTCTTGCGCCCGGCCTTCTCCAGCCGTCCGGCGGCCAGTTCGCGCAGCCGGTCCACGTCGGCCTGGGCGTACCAGATGTCGATCCGGCGCATCCCGGCGAACATGTGCATCCGCTCCCGGTAGGAGCCGACGGCGGCGCGCACGATCTTGGCGCGCTCCTTGTCGCTGAAGTCGTTCGCCCGGCCGGCGATCACCAGGCTGGTCGCCAGCCGCTTGACGTCCCACTCCCACGGGCCCGGCAGGGTCTCGTCGAAGTCGTTGATGTCGAAGATCAGGTGGCGCTCCGGCGAGGCCATCAACCGGAAGTTCAACAGGTGAGCGTCCCCGCAGAGTTGGGCGCGCAGCCGGGAGTCGGGGGTGCCGCCCAGGTCGGCGGCCATGATAGCGGCGGCGCCCCGGTAGAAGCGGAACGGGGATTCGGTCATCCGGCCGTAGCGGATCGGGATCAGTTCGGGCACCCGCTCGGCCGACTGCCGCTCCAGGATGTCCACCGGGTCCTCGCGGTCCGGCGGCGGCTCGAACAGGCCGTGACCCGAGCGGGGCGAGGCCGCCCGGGCGGCTCTGCCGCGGGCCACCCGCTCCTCGGGGGTAAGGGTCCGTTCGGGTGAGGGAGCCGCCGGCGCCGGCTTCTTCGCGGCGGTCCTGGCCGGCCCCTTGGCCGCGGTCTTGGCGGGCTTCTTCGCGGCGCTCTTGGCCCGTGCAGTGGTCATGCGGAGGTCCTCCTCGCGCGGCGCGGCCGGCGGGAGCGGGCGGCTGCCCCGGCCCGTCGCCACGGCCCGATTCCCGGCCCGGCCGGCTGGGCGCCGGCGCGTCGGGGCCGCCGGTCCGACCCGGCGGCTGCTCCGATCATCGCGGCTCCCGGCGGACCCGGCATCATCTGCCGCCGCGCCACGCCGGGCAGGGCTTCGAACCCGCCCGGAGCTACCCGCCGGTAGCGGCGGAGGCCGGCCCGGGCCGGACCCAGGGCCGGCGGCCGCCCGGGCCGCAGCCGCGCCGGGCGCCCGCCGGCTGCGCCCCACCCGCCGCCCGGCATCCCGCCCCACCCTCCGTCCTCCTGCACGGGTCTATCCGCACGCCCCGCCCCACCGATAATGTCCATGCCACAATCCACCGTCTCCGGAGGTAGTGGCCCGTGAGTCCGACCGACCGCACGATGACCAGGCGCGTCTTCACGCGCGGAGCGCTCGCCACCGGCACGGCGGGACTGCTGGCGGGCCTCGGCCCGGGCACCGCCGCGGCCGCCGCCGGCGCACTGCCCGGCGGCGCGGACTGGATGGGCGCCCTCGACGGGCAGACCCCGCTGGCGCGGCTGACCGTCCCCGGCACGCACGACACCTGCTCGCTCCACGGCGGCGCCCTCACCGAGACCCAGACGCTCCCGCTGGCCGCCCAACTCAGCGCAGGTGTGCGGTTCCTGGACATCCGATGCCGGGTGGTCAACGGCGTCTTCGCGATCCACCACGGCCCGGTGTTCCAGCAGGTCTTCTTCGGCGACGTGCTCAACGCCTGCCGGGCCTTCCTCGCCGCGCACCCGCGCGAGACCCTGCTGATGCGCGTCCGGCAGGAGTACTCGACCGCCTCCGACGCCGAGTTCGGGGCGATCTTCGCCGGCTACCGGGACCGTTGGCCCGGACTCCTCCGGACGGAGGACGGTGTCCCCCGGCTCGACGAGGTCCGCGGCCGGGTGGTGCTGCTGGCCGACCACCCCGCCCTGCCGGGGATCCGCTGGGGCGGCCCGCTGACGGACATCGAGGACGACTACCAGATCGGCACCGTCTTCGAACTCGACTCCCGCAAGTGGCCCGAGGTAACCGCCCACCTGGACGCCGCCCGGGCCGCCGGCGACCCGCAGCGGCTCTTCCTCACCTTCACGTCGAGTTCGGGCTGGGGGCTCTGGCCGCACACGGCCGCCGACGTGATCAACCCCCGGGTGGCCGGCTACGCCTCCGCCGCCGGCCGGAGCGGTGGCCCGGCGGTGCTCGGCACCGTCCCGATGGACTTCGTGACCGAGCCGGACGTCCGGAGGCTCTACGCGCTGAACTTCGCGGGCTGAGCCCGGCCCTGCGACGGCGGGGGCCGGGGCGCGGCCCCGTGCCCCATTCGGCGGCGCGCCCCGCTCCCCGCCGGGTCCCGGCCCTGCCGGCGGCATAGAAAGGTACGGGCAACAGGCCGGTGGCGGCCGCCCGGCCCTTCCCCCCGCACCCCGTCAGGAGCCAGCCATGAAGGCCCTCGTCTCGACCGAGTACCAGCCGCTCGACCGGATCTCCCTGGCCGACCGGCCGAAGCCCGCCGCCGGCCCCGGCCAGGTCCTGGTCAAGGTCTCCGCGGCGGCGCTCAATCCGCTCGACCTCGCCCTGATCACCGGCGCGATGAAGGACTTCTACCCGGTCGACCACCCCCATGTGGTGGGGATGGACGTGGCCGGCACGGTGACCGAGGTCGGCCCCGACGCCGCCGGATACGCGCCCGGCGACCAGGTGCTCGCCTTCGTCCCCTCCGGCGGCACGGTGGCCGAGTACACCGTGGCGACGGTCGGCCCGCGGCTCGCCCGGCGGCCCGCCGGCCTGGACGCCGAGCACGGCGCGGCGATCCCGGAGTCCGGCATGACGGCGGTCTGCCTGCTCCGCGCGGTCGGCCTGGGCGCGGACGAGAGCCTGCTGGTGATCGGCGCCACCGGCGGCATCGGCCTGTACGCCGTCCAGCTCGCCACCGCCCTCGGGGCCCGGGTGATCGCCACCGCCTCGGCGGACGACGCCGGGTACGTCCGGGGGCTCGGCGCCGCCGACACCGTCGACCACCGCGCCGGGGACGTGGTGGAGCAGACCCTGCGGCTGGTGCCCGGCGGCGTCGACGTGGTGCTGGACCTGGTCAACCGGGGCGAGGGCCTGGCCGCCACCGCGCAGGCCGCCCGGCCCGGCGGGCGGCTGGTCTCCCCGCTGTTCGGCCCGGCCGAGCTGGAGCGCGAGGTGACGCCGGTCTACATCGGCTCCTTCGACCCGGCGCCCGGCGACCTGGAGGACCTCGCCCACCGCGCGGCGGACGGCCGGCTGCGGGTCGAGCTGGGCGCCCGCTACCCGTTCGACCGAGCCGTCGACGCGGTGGCCGACTTCGCCGGCAAGCACACCCGCGGCAAGATCGTCATCACCGTCGACGCGTCCTGACCGGGCACGGATCCCGGCCGGTGGCAGGATCCGGACCGGCCCGGACGGGGGGACGCCCGGGGCGCGCCGCCGGGCGGGGACGGACCGGCCGGCCGTGGCCGGCGGCGGGCGTGCAGCAGCCCCGGACCTGGGGGGTAGGTCCGGGGCTGCGCTGCGGGCGGCCCGCCCGGGGGGAGTGTACGAGCCGTCCCGACCAGACGTCTGACCCGGATTCCCGGGAGCAAACCCGGCCGGCCGAAACTTTCTTCAGGAGTGGCCTGCCACGACCTCACCCGGAGGGGGAAGCGGCTGGGTCAGGCCTCGATCCGGCGCCGGGCCGCGTGCCGGGCCGCGCCCCGGCTATGTCGGCGGTACACCGGCGGGCGGGCCCGCCGATGGCCGCGGCCGGACCCGGCCAGGACGACGGCGAGCAGCAGCGGGGCGGTGAGCAGGAACAGGGTGACCATCGGGTGCCTTTCGTGGGCGGGGCCGGATGGCAACCAGCGTGTCCAGGCGCAACCTGCGGAAATCCCGTTCAGGGCCGTTCGGCCCTCATGATCACCCGCAGGGCTGAGTCGTACACCCACGATCGTTCCCACCGGCGCGCGCCGGGGCTCCGGGAGCCCCCAATCGTGACCCTGGGGGAGCGGCCGGATCCGGAGGGTGTTCAATGGGCAGGCCCGCCAGGGCACGAGCCGAGAGGACACCCGGGATGGGACGCAGGAAGACCGGCAAGCCGCGCCGGGAGCGGGCCGCGGCCGAGTACTCGCTGCGGGAGCTCCGGCCGCCCGGCTACGAGGAGTGGATCACGGTCGCGCCCGGGATGAGCCCCGACAAGGCCGCCGCCGACCCGCTGATCACCCCGGGGGCCGTCGGCATGATGCGGCGCCTGGCCAGGCTCCGCCCGGTGTACGGGCCCCAGGTTCCGGTGCAGGCGCTCTGGCTGGACCTGGCGGTGGACGAGGGCGAACTGCTGCTGCGCCGGGCCGGCGGCACCGTCGGCCTGCCGGTGGCGGAGCTGGCCGGCCTGCTCGGGGCACCCGCCGGCAGGGCCGAGGACGTCCGGGCCGGCCTCCACGAACTGCACGCCCGCGGCGTGGTGCTGGTCGAGCCGGACGAGGAGCGGACCGTCCTGCGGGTGGTCACCGCCCGGCCGGCCCGCCCGGGCGGGCGGTGGCTGTTCGAGGAGGAGGCGAGCCCGGCCGGCTGACCCGGCCACGGAGGCGCGGGCCGGCCGTCCGGCCGGCGTCAGCCCTCGGCGTCCTCCTGCTCCTTGCGGACCTCGTCCTCCGCCGTCCGCTGGGCCGCCCTGACCTCGGCCTCCACCTCCTCGGCCGGGCGGCGGTCCAGGCGTCCGCCGTGCCGCCCGGCGATCGCGTCGACCGGGTCCGGCGACTCCTCCCGCAGGTCCACGATCAGCATCGACTCGCCCTCGGCCAGGCCGCTGCTGAAGACCGTGAGCCCCTCGGCGGCGTCCTGGAAGCGCTTGAACTCGGTCGCCCCGCCGAGCACGGTGCCGGCCGTCCAGCCGAGGAAGAACCCGACCGGGCCGCCCAGCAGGCCGACCAGGCCGCCGAGCAGCCCGCTCACCACGGTCGGCGTGCCGGCGCCGTGCACCCAGCTCTCCGGCACGTCGAGGATGCCGTCCGCCGAGCGCTCCAGCACCGCCGCCTGGCGCACCCCGTGCAGTTCCCTGACCTCGTCGTAGGCGGCGCGGACGGCCGCCGGGTCGTCGAAGGTGACGAACAGCATGCTGTGCGATTCCGGCATCGGAAGGACCTCTCGTCGTGTCCGGCGGGTACAGGCTGCACGTTAGACCGCCGAACGGGCGCACGGTGGGAGCGGCGGCGCCGGGCGGGCCCGGTGTCCCCGGGCGCTGGGCGGGACACCCGGACGCGCCGGCCGGCGGCGGAGCGGCGGTGGAGCGGGCCGCCCCGGGGCCGCGGAGGCGGGCACCAAAAGCAGTGTCGCGGCGTGCGCCCGCGCTGCGAGGATGGTGCCTCCCTCACGTCCCTCCCCGCACCGACCTCCGCCCCCAGGAGACGTACATGGCGTTGCCGGAAGGCCCGCTCAGCCACCGCTACCGCGGCGAACACCCCGTCCGCACCCTGCTCTACCTGTTCCACCCCGACCGGCGACGGGTGCTGCTCGCCGTCCTCGCCTACTTCGCCAAGCACACCCCGGTCTGGCTGCTGCCGCTGATCACCGCGAACATCATCGACGTGGTGGTCCAGCACCGGCCGATCTCGGTGCTGTGGTGGAACGCCGCCGTCCTGCTGGTGATCCTGCTGCTCAACCTGCCGCTGCACCTGCTCTACGTCCGCTGGATGCACGGCAGCATCCGCCGCACCGGCACCCGGCTGCGGTCGGCGCTCTGCCACCGGATGCAGCAGCTCTCCATCGGCTACCACTCGCGGGTCAGCGCCGGTGTGCTCCAGGCCAAGGTGGTGCGGGACGTCGAGGGAATCGAGAACGCCACCCAGCAGACCGCCGACATGGGGCTGGGCGCCATCGCCACCCTGACCGGCGGGGTGCTGGTGCTCGCCGTGCAGGCGCCGGTGTTCCTGCCGGTGTTCCTGGTCATCGTGCCGGCCTCGGCGCTGCTGGTGGTCCGGCTGCGCGAGCGGCTGCGCTCCGACAACGAGTCGTTCCGGGTCCAGGTCGAGCAACTCTCCTCCCGGATCAACGAGATGACGACACTGATCCCGATAACCCGGGCGCACGGGCTGGAGCGCACCGCGCTGCGCCGGGTCGACCGGACGCTCGGCACGGTGCTCAGCGCCGGCCTGCGGCTGGACCTGCTGAACGGCCGGTTCGGCGCGCTGACCTGGATCCTGCTGAACGCCATCGGGGTGAGCTGCCTGGCCGGATCCGCGCTGGTCGCGTACTACGGCTGGATGAACGTCAGCGCGGGCCAGGTGGTCATGCTCAGCGCCTACTTCTCCACCCTGACCGGCTCGGTGACCAGCCTGATGAGCCTGACCCCGGTGATCGGCAAGGGGCTGGCCTCCGTCCGTTCGGCCGGCGAGGTGCTGCAGGCCCCGGACCTGGAGGTCAACTCCGGCAAGGCGGAGGTCGGCCAGGTCCGCGGCCGGGTGGACTTCCGCGGGGTCGGCTACCGGTACGAGGGGGCGGACCGGCCCTCGGTCGGCGGGTTCGACCTGACCGTGCGCCCCGGCGAGACCGTCGCCCTGGTCGGCGGTTCGGGCGCCGGCAAGTCGACGGTGCTCAACCTGGTGATCGGCTTCCTGCGCCCGACCGAGGGCCGGATCCTGCTGGACGGCCAGGACATGGAGTCGCTGGACCTGCGCAGCTACCGCAAGTTCCTGTCGGTGGTGCCGCAGGAGTCGATCCTCTTCGAGGGCACCGTCCGGGAGAACGTGACGTACGGGATGCCCGCGGTGACCGAGGAGACCGTCCGGACGGCGCTGCGGGACGCCAACGCGCTGGAGTTCATCGACCGGCTGCCGCAGGGCCTGGACACCGTCGTGGGCGAGCGCGGCGCGCGGCTCTCCGGCGGGCAGAAGCAGCGGCTGGCGATCGCCCGCGCGCTGATCCGCGACCCCCGGGTGCTGGTGCTGGACGAGGCCACCTCGGCGCTGGACTCCCGCTCCGAGGCACTGGTGCAGCAGGCGCTGGGCCGGCTGGTGCGGGGGCGGACGGTCTTCGTGGTCGCGCACCGGCTGTCGACCATCAAGGGCGCCGACCGGATCGTGGTGATGGACGAGGGCCGGATCGCCGAGATCGGCTCGCACGCCGAACTGCTGCGCAGCGGCGGGGCGTACGCAGGGCTGCAGGCGGCCCAGCTGGCCTGATCCGGCCCGGGCCGGCGGCCCGGCGAGCGGCGTACGAGCGGGGGCGGTCCGCGGTCCGGGCCGCCCTCGCTCCGGTGCCCGGGGCCGCCCCCGCTCCCGTGCCCGCTCCCGTGCCCGGGGCCGTCGGGCGCCCGGCGGGGGCCGCAGGCAGCACGGCGGGGCCCACGGTCCGTCAGCCGGCGTACGGGGCGGGCGGGTTACCGAGGCCGGACCCGGCGACCGCGTTCAAGAATTGAATACTGAACTCGCTATTGACGCCCCGACCGTCCATGGATTCACTGGACCCCGCCAACTCGGCGTGCCCGCGTTCGCCACCGGGCTCCACCCCCCACCTCCGGCAGGAACCGACGGCGTCCTCGGACGTCGAAAGTGGGAGCGCTCCCACTCACTCCACGCGCTCCCCCGCGGCTCCGGCCGGACCGTCCCAGAGAGGACAGCGACGTGCCCCACCCCGTACGCCGCCTGCGCGAGGCCCTACTGGCCGTCGCCCTCGCGTCAACCGCACTGATCGCCACCGTCCCGGCCGCACAGGCCGCCGGCACCGCGCCATCGACCACCGCCACGGCCGCCACCACGGCCGATGCCACCGCGGCCGGCTCCGGCTACTGGCACACCAGCGGCCGTCAACTGCTCGACGAGAGCAACCGCCCGGTCCGCATCGCGGGCATCAACTGGTTCGGCTTCGAGACCGCCAACTACGTCCCGCACGGGCTCTGGTCCCGGGACTACAAGAGCATGATCGACCAGATGAAGACGCTGGGCTACAACACCATCCGGCTGCCCTACAGCGACGACATCTTCAAGGGCACCTCACCGGTCAGCGTCAACACCTCGGGTGGCATGAACGCGGACCTTCAGGGCCTGAACTCACTCCAGGTGATGGACAAGATCGTCGACTACGCGGGGACCACCGGGCTCAAGGTCATCCTGGACCGTCACCGCCCGGACTCCGCCGGTCAGTCCGCGCTCTGGTACACGGCCGCCGTCCCCGAGACCACCTGGATCAACGACCTCACCGCGCTCGCCACCCGCTACACGGGCAAGCCCGCGATGATCGGCATCGACCTGCACAACGAGCCGCACGACCCGGCCTGCTGGGGCTGCGGCGACACCACCGTCGACTGGCGGCTGGCCGCCGAACGCGCCGGCAACGCGGTGCTGGCGGCCAACCCCAAGCTGCTGGTCTTCGTCGAGGGCAACCAGTCCTTCAACGGCAGTTCGTACTGGTGGGGCGGCAACCTCCAGGGCGCCGCGCAGTACCCCGTCCGGCTGAACGTGCCCAACCGGCTGGTCTACTCGGTGCACGACTACGCGACCAGCGTGGCGCAGCAGACCTGGTTCTCCGACCCGTCCTTCCCCGCCAACATGCCGGGCGTGTGGGACAAGAACTGGGGCTACCTGTTCAACCAGAACATCGCCCCCGTCTGGGTCGGCGAGTTCGGCACCACCCTGCAGGCCACCGTCGACCAGAGGTGGCTGAAGGCGCTGGTGCAGTACCTGCGGCCGACCGCGCAGTACGGGGCCGACAGCATCAGCTGGACGTTCTGGTCCTGGAACCCCAACTCCGGTGACACCGGCGGGATCCTGAACGACGACTGGACGACCGTCAACACCACCAAGGACGCCTACCTGGCCGACGTCAAGGCCCCGGGCTTCGGCGCGGCCGGCGGGGGCGGCGGCGGCGGCGGGGACACCCAGGCGCCCAGCACCCCGGCCGGCCTGGCCGCGACCGGCACCACCGCCGCCACGGTCTCGCTGGCCTGGACGGCCGCCACCGACAACGTCGCCGCCACCGGCTACGACGTCTACCGCGGCGGCGCCCTGGTGGGCACGACCGCCGGCACCTCGTACACCGACACCGGCCTGACCGCCGCCACGGCGTACTCGTACTCCGTCCGGGCCCGGGACGCCGCCGGGAACGTGTCGGCGGCCTCGGCCGCCGTCAGCGCCACCACCGCCGGGGGCGGCTCGGGCGGCGGCGCGGGGTGCACGGCCGGCTGGCACGTCGACAACCAGTGGAGCACCGGCTTCACGGCGACGGTGACGGTGACCGCGACCGCGGCCACCAAGTCCTGGCAGGTGGGCTGGACCTGGCCGTCCGGCCAGCAGCTGACCGGGTCCTGGAACGCCACCGTGCAGCAGTCCGGCGCCTCGGTCACCGCGGCCAGCCTGGCGTACAACGGGACGCTCGCGGTGGGCGGTTCGACCACCTTCGGGCTGCAGGGCACCTGGTCGGGCGGCAACACCGCGCCGACGCTGAGCTGCACCGCCTCCTGACCGTCGTACTCCGGGGGCGGGGCACCACCCACCCCGCCCCCGGGAGCCGCGCCGCCCCGCTGGTACCCCCTGCCCCGGGGCGGCGCTCCTCGCAGGCACCCCGCCTCCGCCCGACGAAAGGCTCCCCCACCGTGCCTCCCGTCACCACCCCCGCCCGCGCCCGGCGCGCCGGCTCCCGCTCCGCCCCGGCGCTGCTGGCCGCCGTCCTGCTCGCCGGCGCCGCGACGGCCGCCCCGCCGGCCCTCGCGGCCGCCGCCACCACGGCCGCCACGGCCCAGGCCGCCGGCACCGGCCCGGCCGTCCGGGTCAACCAGCTGGGCTACCTGCCCGACGGGCCCAAGCGCGCCACCGTGGTCAGCTCCGCGACCGCCCCGCTCGGCTGGGAGCTGCGCGACGCCGCGGGGCGGGTGGCAGCCACCGGCAGCACCGTCGTGCACGGCGCGGACCCCGCCTCCGGCGACCCGACCCACCTGGTGGACTTCTCCGCGTACACCGGGACGGGCACCGGGTTCACCCTGGTCGTGAACGGGCAGGCCGGCTACCCGTTCGACATCTCGGCCGGCCTCTACGACGGCCTGCGCGCGGACAGCCTCTCCTTCTTCTACCAGCAGCGCAGCGGCATCGCTATCGACCCGGCACTGGCCGGCGCCGGCTACGGCCGCCCGGCCGGCCACCTCGGGGTCGCGCCCAACCAGGGCGACGTCGCGGTGCCCTGCCAGGCGGGAGTCTGCGACGGCACCCAGGACGTCCGCGGCGGCTGGTACGACGCCGGTGACCAGGGCAAGTACGTGGTCAACGGCGGCATCGCCACCTGGCAGCTGGTCAACTCCTTCGAGCGGGCCGCGCGGGCCGGGACGGACGCGGCGCTGGGCGACTCGACCCTGCGGGTGCCCGAGCGCGGCAACGCCGTGCCGGACGTGCTGGACGAGGCCCGCTGGGAGCTGGAGTTCCTGCTCCGGATGCAGGTGCCGGACGGGAGGCCGCTGGCCGGGACGGCCTTCCACAAGATCCACGACGCCGCCTGGACCGACCTGCCGACCAGGCCCGAACGGGACGCCCAGCGGCGCGAGCTGCACCGCCCGTCGACCGCCGCCACCCTGAACCTGGCCGCCACCGGCGCCCAGTGCGCCCGGGTGTACGCCCGCTACGACGCCGCCTTCGCCGCCAGGTGCCTGGACTCCGCGCGCCGCGCCTGGACGGCCGCCCGGGCGAACCCGGCGATGCTCGCACCGGCCTCCGACACCACCGGCGGCGGCGCCTACGACGACGCGCAGGTCGGCGACGAGTTCTACTGGGCCGCCGCCGAGCTGTACGCGACCACCGGCGAGGCGCAGTACCGCGACGCGGTGACCGGCTCCGCCTTCCACACCTCCGAGGTGTTCGCGCCGGGCGGCTTCTCGTGGTCCGACACGGCGGCGCTCGGCCGGATCACCCTGGCCACCGTCCCCGGCGTCGGCCTGCCCGCCGCCGACCTGGCCCGGGTCCGCGCCTCGGTCACCTCGGCCGCCGACCGCTACCTCGCCACGGCGGGCGGCCAGGGCTACGCCGTCCCGCTGCCCGTGGACGGGTACGTGTGGGGCTCCAACAGCCAGGTCGCCAACAACGCCGTGGTGATGGCGGTCGCCCACGAGCTCACCGGCCAGGAGCGCTACCGGGCGGGCGCGTTGGAGGCCATGGACTACCTGCTCGGCCGCAACGCGCTCAACCGGTCCTACGTCACCGGCTACGGCGAGCAGGCCTCGGCGAACCAGCACCACCGCTTCTGGGCGCACCAGAACGACGCCTCGCTGCCGCACCCGCCGAACGGCTCCTTCGCCGGCGGCCCGAACGCCGGGATCCAGGACCCGATCGCCCAGGCCCGGCTGGCGGGCTGCAAGCCGGCCACCTGCTACCTGGACGACATCGGCTCGTACTCCACCAACGAGGTCGCGATCAACTGGAACGCGCCGCTCGCCTGGCTGGCCGCCTACGCCGCGGAGCGGCACGGCCCGCCCGCCCGGCCCGCGCCGCGGATCCTGGTGAGCCCAGGCACGGTCGGCGTCCCCGAGGGCGGCACCGCCGCCGTCCGGGTCAGGCTGTCGGCCGCGCCGGCCACGAACGTGGGCGTCACGGTGGCCCGCGCCTCCGGCGACCCGGACCTGACGGTCGTCGCCGGTGCGGCGCTGGTCTTCACCCCGGCCGACTGGTCCACCGAGCAGAGCGTGACGCTGGCGGCCGCCCAGGACGCCGACACGACGGCCGGCACCGCGGTCCTCACGCTGGCCGGCCCGGGCGCGGACGGTGCCGCCCTGACGGCCACCGAGGTCGACGACGACCAGCCGGCCCCGGCCGCCTGCCAGGTCACGTACCACGTCGACAGCGCGTGGGCCGGCGGGTTCACCGCCACCGTGACCCTGAGGAACACCGGGCCCACCGCCCTCCAGGGCTGGTCGCTGGGCTGGTCGTTCCCCGCGGACCAGAAGATCACCAACGCCTGGAACGCCGTCGTGACCCAGAGCGGGGCCGGCGTCACCGCCGAGGACCTCGGCTGGAACGGCGCCGTCGCACCCGGCGGCACGACGAGCTTCGGCTTCCAGGCCGGCCGGACCGGCGCGAACGACGCCCCCGCCCGGTTCACCCTGAACGGCGCGGTCTGCGCCTGACCGGTACCGCGCTTCCACCACCCACGGGGCCCCACCAGCACGTCCGCCCCACCGCACCGTCAGGCCCCACCACCGACGTCCTTCCCCACCCGAGAGGACCCCTCCCGTGCGACACCCGAACCCCGGCGGCGAGCCGCCCGCCCGGACCCACGTCCGTGCCCACACCCCCTCCCCCTCCCCCTCCCCCGCCCCCGCCCCCGCCCGTACCGAGCCGCCCGCCCGGGCCGGCGGCCTGCTGCGCCGCACCGCCCTGGCCGTGACGGCCCTGGTCTGCACCGCGCTGGGCGCCGTCCTGCTGCCCGGGGCCGCCCAGGCCGCCGACCCGCCGCTGCGCGACCTCGCCGCGGCCAAGGGGGTGTACATCGGCAACGCGGTGGCCGGCGGCAAGCTCAGCGGCAACGCCCAGTACGCGGCCCTGGCCGGCGGCCAGTTCAACTCGCTGACCCCGGAGAACGCCATGAAGTGGGGCTCGGTCGAGCCCACCAGGGGCAGCTTCAACTGGGCCGAGGCCGACCAGATCGTGGCCTTCGCCCAGGCCCACAACCAGCAGGTCCGCGGCCACACGCTGGTCTGGCATAGCCAGAACCCCAACTGGCTGACCAACGGCGGCTTCGGCGCGACCGAGCTGCGCGGCATCCTCCAGCAGCACATCGCCACCGAGGTCGGGCGCTACCAGGGCAAGATCTACGCCTGGGACGTCCTCAACGAACTGTTCAACGAGGACGGCACCTTCCGCTCCTCGCCCTGGTACGGCACGCTGGGCGCCGGATTCGTCGCGGACTCCCTCACCTGGGCCCACCAGGCCGACCCGGCCGCCAAGTTGTACATCAACGACTACAACGTCGAGGGGCTGGGGACCAAGAGCGACGCCCTCTACAACCTGGTCCGCTCGCTGAAGGCGCAGGGCGCCCCGATCGACGGGGTCGGGTTCCAGGCGCACTTCGTGCTCGGACAGGTCCCGTCCACCCTGCAGGCCAACCTCCAGCGCTTCGCCGATCTCGGGGTGGACGTCGCCGTCACCGAGCTCGACGTCCGGATGCAGACCCCCGCCACCGAGGCCAAGCTGGCCCAACAGGCCACCGACTACAGCACGGTGGTGAAGGCCTGCCTGGCGGTCGCCCGCTGCAAGGGGGTCACCGGCTGGGACATCTCGGACGCGGACTCCTGGGTGCCGAGCGTGTTCTCCGGCTACGGCGCGGCGACCCTGTACGACGAGAGCTACCAGCCCAAGCCCGCGGTCCGGGCGGTGGCCACCGCCCTGGGCGGCACGGTCAGCCCGTCCCCGACCAACTCCCCCTCCCCGACGGCCTCCTCCCCGGCCTCGCCGAGCCCGAGCCCGACCGCGACGGCCACCCCGACCTCGACCTCGACCAGCTCGCCGCCGCCCGGCGGCACCGGCTGCACCGCCGCCTACGCGGTGCCCAACCAGTGGAACACCGGCTTCAGCGGCAGCGTCACCGTCAGCTGCCCGGCGGGTGCCTCGCTGAGCAGCTGGCACCTGGACTGGAACTTCACCGCCGGCCAGCAGCTCACCCAGGCCTGGAGCGGCGTCTGCACCCAGAGCGGCGCCCATGTCAGCTGCTCGAACGCCGCCTGGAACGGGACGGTCGGCCCCGGCGGTTCGGTCACCCTGGGCTTCAACGGCACCTGGAGCGGCAGCAACCCGGCCCCGGTGGTGACCCTGAGCTGACCTGAGCACTGGACCAGGGGGTGGCGGCACGGCGGTGCCGCCACCCCCTTCGGCATGCCCGCGACCCGGTCGGCGGACCAGCTCCGGCAGAGCGTCCCCGTGTTCCAGAATTAACGTCAGAACCTGTACAACAACGACATATCGAAGCGTTCCGCGTGCACATGCCTTGACACGTCGGAAACGTCGCCGCAATCATCACCTCTGTCGGAGAGCGTTCTCCCCACCCTCGCCCGCCCGGCTGTACGAACTCTCCAGCGATCCGCAGCGTCACCCCCACCCATTCGGAACCGCTTCCCCCAGGAGGTTTCGTGCTCACCCTTCCTTTCGACTTCCGAACACGGTCAGGTCCGGCGCAGCGGCGCCGCTCCGTCACCCTGCTGCTGGTCGTCGCCATGATCGCCGGCCTCGTGCTGGCGGTGACCGGGAGCCCCGCGCGGGCCGCCGGCACCCTGCTGTCCCAGGGCAAACCGGTGACCGCCTCCTCCGTGGAGAACGCGGGCACCCCCGCCTCGGCCGCCGTGGACGGCAACACCGGCACCCGCTGGTCGAGTTCGGCCAGTGACCCGCAGTGGATCCAGGTCGACCTCGGCTCGACCGTGACGATCGGCCAGGTCGTGCTGGTCTGGGAGGCCGCCTACGCCAAGGCCTACCAGATCCAGACCTCGGCCGACGGCGCCACCTGGACCACCATCCACGCCACCACCACCGGCGCCGGCGGCACCGAGACCCTGAACGTCACCGGCAGCGGCCGCTACGTCCGGGTGAACGGCACCCAGCGGGCCACCCAGTACGGCTACTCGCTCTGGGAGTTCCAGGTCTACGGCAGCGGTGGCGGCACCGGCGGCGGCTGCAGCAGCAACAATGCGGCACTGAACCACGCCGCCACCGCCTCGACCGCCGAGAACGCCGGCACCCCGGCGAGCGCCGCCTTCGACGGCAACGCGGGCACCCGCTGGTCGAGTTCGGCCACCGACCCGCAGTGGGTCCAGGTCGACCTCGGCTCCGTCCAGTCGGTCTGCGGGGTCCAGCTGAGCTGGGAGGCCGCCTACGCCAAGGCCTACCAGATCCAGATCTCCAACGACGGCGCCACCTGGACCACCGTCTACTCCACCACGACCGGCCCCGGCGCCACCGAGCTGATCACGCTCTCCGGCACCGGCCGCTACGTCCGGATGTACGGCACCCAGCGGGCCACCCAGTACGGCTACTCGCTCTGGGAGTTCCAGGTGTTCACCGGCACGCCGGCCGACAACGGCCCGGTGCTGCTGTCCTACGCCAAGCCCGCCACCGCCTCCACCTTCCAGGACGACGGCAACTGCTCCGGCTGCACCCCGGCCAAGGCCTTCGACGCCAACGCCGCCACCCGCTGGGCCACCAACGCCACCACCGGCTGGAGCGACCCGGCCTGGATCGCCGTCGACCTGGGGGCCACCGCCACCATCAGCAAGGTCGTCCTCCAGTGGGACCCGGCCTTCGGCAAGGCCTACCAGATCCAGACCTCCGCCGACGGCGCCAACTGGACCACGGTCTACTCCACCACCACCGGCGCCGGCTTCAAGGAGACGCTGAACGTCTCCGGCACCGGCCGCTACGTCCGGATGTACGGCACCGCCCGGGGCACCGCGTACGGCTACTCGCTCTGGGGCTTCGACGTGTACGGCACCGGTGGCAACCCGACCGCCCCGCCGGCCACCCCGCCGAACCCGGGCAACCCCGAGAAGCTGGTCTGGAGCGACGAGTTCAACGCCTCGGCCGGCACCGGGCCGGACCAGTCCAAGTGGACCAGCGACGCCGGCGCGGGCGTCAACAACGAGCTGGAGTACTACACCACCGGCAACAAGAACACGTACCAGGACGGCACCGGCAACATGGTGATCGAGGCGCGCAAGGAGGTCACCCCCGGCTCCGCCTGCCCGCGCGACCCGCTGAGCGGCAGCACCGTCTGCCAGTACACCTCCGGCCGGATCAACACCTCGGACCACCTCAACTTCACCTACGGCCACGTCGAGTCGCGGATCAAGGTGACCGGCACCCAGGGCCTGTGGCCGGCGTTCTGGCTGCTCGGCTCCGACTTCAAGACCGGTACGCCGTGGCCCAACTGCGGTGAGATCGACATCATGGAGCACGTCGGCAAGGTCGCGGACAGCGTCTACTCCACGCTGCACGCCCCCGCCTACTTCGGCGCCGCCGGCTACGGCTCGCCGTACACGCTGCCGGGCACCGACTTCGCCTCGGCCTTCCACACCTACGCCCTGGACTGGGACTCCAGCCACATGACCTTCTCGGTCGACGGCAACGCCTTCTTCACCGTCAACCGCAGCACCCTGGAGCAGACCCGCGGCCCGTGGGTCTACGACCACCCCTTCTACATCATCCTCAACAACGCGGTCGGCGGGGACTGGCCCGGCTCGCCGGACGCCACCACCGTCTTCCCGCAGAAGATGCTGGTCGACTACGTGCGGGTCTACCAGTGATCCCGCGCTGACCCGCCGGTACCGCCACCCGGACGGGCCGCCCCGACACCTGCGCAAGGTGTCGGGGCGGCCCGTCCGCCGTGCGGCGCGGTGGCTCGGGAGCCCTCCACCCACCCGAGGGTGAAGCCCGTGCCGACGATCCCGCCGGTGCCGCCGATCTCGTAGAGGTCGCCGACCGTGCCGGTCGGCCAGCACGGCCATGCTGGAGCAGCCGGTCGCGCCGGCCTTGAGCAGCACCCGGCGCCGCCCCGCCCCACGAGGGTCCCGCCAACTCCCGCCGGCCGGGCGCCGGTTCGGTCCGCCCCGCCTCACCCGTCACTCCTGTCGCCGTTCGGAGGTCTTCCGACACGGTGTCAGGAGAATTCCTTGTCATGTCACCTCGAATCCGCTCGGATGGACCAGGCTTTGGCCGCCGTCCCGGCATCTGACGAGGAGACACCGTGTCCGTACGCCGCATCATCGCCGCCACCGCCCTGTTCCTGGCCGCCTCCGCGGTCGCCGTCGCCGCACCCGCGGAGGCGGCCGGGGCGACCGCCCCGGCGGACCTCCCGTTCGGCTCCGCGACCACGGTCGGGCTGCACAACACCTACGACCCGGCCGCCTTCCCCTTCCTCGCCCAGGCCCTGGACACGGGCACGGGCATGATCGAACTCGACGCGTGGACGGACACCGTCACCAAGGAGTGGAAGGTCAGCCACTCCAACCCGCTGGGCAACGCCAACAACTGCGTGAGCGCCACCACCCCGGCGCAGCTCTACACCGGGGGCGCCAACAAGAACCTGGAGACCTGCCTGGACGACATCCGGGTCTGGCTCGGCGCCCACCCCGGCGCCGGCCCGCTGGTGGTCAAGCTGGAGCTGAAGGGCGGCTTCGCCGGCAACCGCGGGATGGGCCCGGCCCAGCTCGACGCCCTGATAGCGGCGCACCTCGGCAGCGCCGTGTTCCGCCCGGCCGACCTGCTCGCCAAGCCGGGCGGCGGCTCGTACGCCACCCTGGACGAGGCCGCCCGCGCGGGCAACTGGCCGAGCCGGGCCGCGCTCGCCGGCCGGGTCCTGCTGGACGTCATCCCGGGAACGGTGGAGGAGCAGAACCCCTTCGACACCCTGCACACCGACGTGGAGTACGCCCGCCACCTGCGCGACCTGGTGGCGTCCGGGCAGGCCTCGCGCGCGCAGGTCTTCCCCGTGGTGCACGGCGCCCGCTCCGGCGACCCCCGCGACCAGTACGCGGAGACCTCGATCCGCCCCTGGTTCGTCGTCTTCGACGGTGACGCCGCGGCCTACGTCTCCGGCATCGACACCGGCTGGTACGACGCCCGGCACTACCTGCTGGTGATGACCGACGCCCAGAACGTCGCCCCGGCGATCAGCGCCACCGACCCGACCGCCGACCAGGCCCGCGGACGGGCCACCCAGCTGGCCGCCGCGCACGCGAGCGTCGTCTCCAGCGACTGGCGCCACCTGCCCGAGGTCCAGTCCATGGTCCTCCCGCGCGGCTGAGGCACCGCCCGGGTCCGGCGGGCGGGCGGCCCGCCGGACCCGGGCCCGGGCGTCCCCCGACTGCCGCAGGTGACGGGCGGGTGCCGGGGCCGGGTGCCACCCTGACTGGGCAAGGGACACCCGAAGGGAATCATCATGATCACCACTGACTTCGTTCCCGGCTCCCCGTGCTGGCTCGACCTCGGCGCCCCGGACGTCAAGGCCACGGCCGGCTTCTACAGCGCGGTCTTCGGCTGGGAATTCGAGTCCTACGGCGAGGAGGCGCAGGGCTACGGCGCCTTCAAGCTCGGCGGCCGGACGGTCGGCGCGATCGGCAGGCTCACCGAGGAGGGCGCCCGCTCGGCCTGGATGGTCTACTTCCGCGTCACGGACGCCGACGCCACCACCCGGGCCGTCACCGAGGCCGGCGGCGCGGTGCGCGCGGAGCCGTTCGACATCCCCGACGGCGGCCGGATCGCCCAGCTCACCGACCCGCAGGGCGGGCAGTTCGCGATCTGGCAGCCGGGCGGCACCGGACCGGCCCTGGAGACGGTGGACGCGACCGGCAGCCTGAGCTGGATCGAGCTGTACACCACCGACGCCAAGGCGGCCCAGGCCTTCTACGGCGGCGTCTTCGGCTGGACGTACCAGGACCAGCCGCTGCCCGGCGGCGACGAGGGCGTGTACACCCTGATCACCCCGGCCGGGCTGCCGCCCGAGCGGATGCACGGCGGCCTGATGGAGCTCCCGCCGCAGTTCTTGCAGGCCACCGGTGGCAAGGCCTACTGGCACCCGGTCTTCGGCACCGCGGACTGCGACGCCTCGGTGGCCAAGGTGAGCGGCAACGGCGGCAGCGTCCAGATGGGCCCGGAGGACGCGGAGGGGGTCGGCCGGCTCGCCGTCTGCCTCGACCCGAACGGCGCGGACTTCGTCCTGCTCAACCCCTCGGAGCCGCCCGCCCAGGGCTGACCGGCTCCCGGGCCCGGCCGGCGCCGAGGCCGGCCCCCCGACGACAGGGGCGCACCACGCACAGGCCGCGTGGTGCGCCCCTTCGGGCTGTGCCGGGCCGCGGCGCGGGGCGGCCCGGACCTTGTCGCAGGGTCAACGGTTGGTCAAATCATTGACGGTGAGCACTCCACGGGCGTTCAGGCCTTGACCTGTCAACTGGTCTAGTCCAACTTAGGGGCAAGCCGATCCGCCCGCTGCCCGGCGCCCAAGTCCCCTCCGGCGTACGGGTCACGGCCTCCCACACCTTGGGCGGGCGGCCTCCCCCACAGCCTGCCCTGAGAGGTTCACCATGGAACGAAGCCGGCCTCCGGTGACATCCGCACCTCCCGTTCCCGGCCGCCACCGCCGGCGCCGCCGCGCCGTGACGGCCATGGCCGCCTTCGGCCTGCTGGCCGGCGGCCTGACCGCACTGGCCACCGGCGGCGACGCGCTCGCCTCCGCCAACGCCACCACCGCGCTCGGCAGCAACTGGTACGCCTCCGCGCCGTACCTGATGCCCGAGGACAACAGCCCGCCGGACGTCGCGGCGGTGATGGACGCCACCGGCCAGAAGGCGTTCCAGCTGGCCTTCATCCTCGACTCCGGCGGCTGCAAGCCCGCCTGGGGCGGCACCTCCTCGATCGACACCGACACCACCATGCCCGCCGTGATCCAGAAGATCCGCGACAAGGGCGGCGACGTCTCGGTCTCGATCGGCGGCTACGGCGGCAACAAGCTGGGCCAGAGCTGCGGCACCCCCGAGGCGACCGCCGCCGGCTACCAGAAGGTGATCACCAAGTACGCGCTGAAGGCCATCGACTTCGACCTGGAGGAGCCGGAGTACGAGAACACCGCGGCCATCCACAACGAGATCGGCGCGGCCCGCATCCTCCAGCAGAACAACCCCGGCCTGTACGTCTCGATCACCACGGCCGGCACCAACGCCGGCACCGGCTGGTTCGGGCAGCAGATGCTCAACGAGGCCAAGTCGCAGGGCTTCACGCCGAACAACTTCTCCATCATGCCGTTCGACGGCGGGTTCAACGGCGCCGCCGCGCAGACCGACGCGCTGGTGAAGTTCAACGGCCTGCTGCGCACCACCTTCGGCTGGAGCGAGGCCGTCGCCTACGCCCACGAGGGCGTCTCGCTGATGAACGGCCGCACCGACGCCGCCGAGTACTTCAAGCAGGCCGACTTCCAGACCGTGCTGGACTTCGCCACCTCGCACGGGCTGGCCCGCTACACGTACTGGTCCGTCAACCGCGACCGGCAGTGCCCCGGCACCGTCGACCCCGGTCTGTCCGGGGCGTGCTCCAGCGTGGCCCAGGCCGACTGGGACTTCACCAAGTACACGGTGAAGTTCGCCGGCGCCGTCCCGCCCACCAGCACCCCGAGCGCCAGCCCCACGGCCACCGCCTCGCCGACCGTCTCGCCGACCAACCCCGGCGGGGTCTGCACGGACCCGCCGTGGAACGCCGGCACGACCTACACCAACGGCAACAAGGTCTCGTACGCGGGCCACAAGTACCACGCCAAGTGGTGGACGCTGAACGAGGTCCCGACCGCCAGCGGCCAGTGGGGCGTCTGGGCCGACGACGGCGCCTGCTGACCTACCGGCCCGGCCCCCGAACCGGGCCGGGCCACCCGGACCGCCGTCCCCGGCCGTGCTGCCGCACCGCCGGGGACGGCACCCGTGCGCGTCCGCCCCGCCGAGCGGGCTCAGGCCGCGGCGGGCGCGCCGAACCAGGCCGCCAGCGCGGTGCGGAGCCCCTCGGCGAGCCGCCCGTCCGGCTCACCGTCCTCCGCCGCCCAGGCCACGTAGCCGTCCGGGCGGACCAGCAGGGCGGCGGCGGGCGGAGCGGCGCAGCCGGCCGTGACCACGTCGACCCGGTCCCGCCAGGGCGCCGCGACGGCCGCCGGCAGTCCGGCCCCGCCGGTCAGGTCGAGCAGCAACGGCCGCCCCTCACGCATGAGTTCGGCCAACCGGACCGGACCGGAGGCGGTCACCGGAGTGGTGTCGGGGGCGAACCGTCCGGCCAACGGGTGCGCGCAGGTCGTGGCGTAGCGCACGTCGCTCCCCGCCAGGGTGTCGGCGATGTGCTGGACGTTGTCCTTGTGCGTCAGCAGCTCGGCGAACAGGCCGCGCAGCGCGGTGACACCCTCACCCGGTGCCATCAGGGCGAGTTGGGCCTGCGAGTGGACGAACACCCGCTCGCCCACCGGGTGGCGTTCGGCGTGGTACGTGTCGAGCAGGCCGGGCGGCGCCCAGCCCCGGACGGTGGCGGCGAGCTTCCAGCCGAGGTTGGCGGCGTCCTGCAGCCCGAGGTTGAGGCCGGGCCCGCCGACCGCCGAGTGCACGTGCGCGGCGTCGCCGGCCAGCAGCACCCGCCCCTGCCGGTAGCGTTCGGCCAGCCGGGTGTTCCCGCCGGTGGTCCGGCGCAGCAGGTGCGGGCCGGGCGAGGTCGGCGGCCCGACGGGCAGGTCGACGCCGAGCACCCGGCCGACGCTGGCGCGCAGCTCGGCCAGTGTCATCGGCCCGTCCTCGCCGGCCGGTGGCGGGCCCCATTCCAGCGTGCTGAGCAGCGGCTTGCCGGGCTCCGGCGCCGCGAAGACGACCACCCCGCGTTCGGTGCGGGTGTGGGTGAAGGGCCGCAGCCGGCCGAAGCCGGGGATGTCGAGTTCGCCCGTCCCCGGCACCAGCAGGGCCTCGGGCAGGGTGACGTGGCCGGTCCTGGAGATCAGGTCCGGGCCGGTGACACCGGGGAAGGCGATCCCGGCCAGTTTGCGGACGGTGCTGCGACCGCCGTCGCAGCCGACCAGGTAGCGGGCGCGGAGGCGGTAGTGGCCCGCAGGGCCCTCGACGTCGACGGTCACCGGGCCGGGGCCGCCCCCGGCCGGGCCTCCGTCGCCGTGCTCCTCCTCGGCCAGGGCGACCAGGCGGTGCCCGCGCCGGATCTCCACGCCGAGGGCCAGCGCGCGCTGCTCCAACCGCTCCTCCAGGCGCCGCTGCTGGACGGGCAGGATGGTGACGGGGTTGTGGTCGAGCCCGCCCAGGTCCAGCGTGAAGGCGCCGAAGACGTAGTGCGGTACCGGCCTGGGCGCGCCGGGGCCGCCGCCGAGGCCCTCGTGGAGGCCGCGGTGGTCGAGCAGCCGGACGACCTGTCCGACCAGCCCGTTGGCCTTGGGCTCGGTGCTGCGCTCCGGCAGCCGTTCCAGGACCAGCGGGCGGACGCCGGCCAGGGCGAGTTCGCAGGCCAGCATCAGCCCGTTGGGGCCGGCGCCGGCGATCAGGACGTCGAACGTCATCGGACTTCTCCTTCGGAGGAACTGTCGGGGCCGGGGCGCGGCCCTCGGCACGGGCATGGCCGGCGTCGACCCGGCCGCATGATCAGGGCATGACAATGACGGGGCGGGGACCGCCCCGGCGCGGGCCGGGCCCGCCACCGAGGGCGCGCAGGACGGCCGGGCGGGCGCTACCCCGCCGTACGGCCGTCGGACGGGTCCGGCAGGCCCGCGGCGAGCAGCCCGAGGGCCTCGCGGACCAGCGGGAGCAGCGGGACGGGCGGGTCGGCCCGGAGCCACCGGTCGGCGGCCGCCTGCTGGGCCGCCTGCACGGCGGCCGCGACCAGGCCCGGATAGAGGTCGGTCTCGGCGTCGGTGCCGGTCCGCGCGGCGACGGCGGCCGCGAAGTCGCCCCCGGCCGCCGCACCGGCCTTCACCATCTCGGCCTGCAGGGCGGGTTCGGCGAGCAGCAGCCGCACGCCGGCGGTCCAGGCCGGATCCGGACTGCGGTCGGCCTCCTCGAAGTCGGCCAGCACGACCTGCTCCAGCGCCTCCCAGAGCGGCTCGTCGGCCGGCCGCGCCCGCAGGGCCCCGGCGGCCCGCCGGATGCGGTCGGTACTCCTGGAGACGATCGCCTCGTACTTGCTGGAGAAGTAGTTGTTGAAGGTCCGCGGGGACACTCCCGCCTCGGCGGCGATGTCGTCGATCCGGACGTTCTCCAGCCCGTGCTCCTGCGCCAGGCGGAGCGCCGCCCAGCTCAGGGCCTGCCGGGTGGCCAGCTTCTTGCGCTCCCGCAGCCCTCCCGGGGCGTCACCGGGCCCTGGCTTGTCGCTCGTCATGGCTCCACCCTAGGAAGAATCTGCGCGACAAGCAATATTGCGTGGTCCGCAATTTTCTTCCCCGCGCCCGCGGTCCCGCCGCCGCCCGGCCCGCCCCGGAGCCGGGGCGTCCAGGGCTCCGGACCACCCGCGGAGCAGGCCGTTCGTGCCGCTGCGGTCGCCAACTCGCCCCGCACGGCGGGCCGTACCCGCCACCGGCCGAGGAGCCGGGCCCGCCCGGAGTATTGACGCGGTCCTGTCTAGACCAGTTAAATCGCGACTTGAACTAAGAGCCGAACAAAGCCCGTTCGCGCCACCGCGCCGACGTAACGGGCAGTACCCGCGACGGTCCCCGACCCCGATCGCCGGCCGGCTCGGCATGCCCCGCGCGAGGCGGCACGACCTCGCGCGACACCAGGCCACACCCCGACAGCCGACCGGCAGCCGATGAGCGGACCACCGGCTGGCGGGCCCCTACGCCGGCGCCGCCCCATCGGCGCCGAAGATGGAGGACCTTCATGACCAGAGCCGAACTCCCCCCGCCCGCCCGGCCGAAACCGTCCGCGGCAGGCCACCGCGGCCTGGCCCTGACGGTGACCGGCGCCCTGCTGGCCACCCTCGGGCTCACCCTCGGGGCCGCGCCGCAGGCCCTGGCCGCCGACACCCTGCCCACCGGCTGGACCACCGTCGTCAACAAGGCCAACGGCAAGTGCGTGGACGCCCGCGCGGCGGCCGCCACCGACGGCACCGCCGTCCAGCAGTACGCCTGCAACGGCACCACCGCCCAGCAGTGGCAGCTCCAGGGCACCGACGCGGGCAACGTCCGGGTGAACAGCCGGATCGACGCGAGCCGCGCCTGGGACGTCACCGGGGTCTCGGCCGCCGACAACGCCCTCGTCCAGCTCTGGTCCTACTCCGGCGGCCTGAACCAGCAGTGGCAGCCGGTCTCCGAGGGCGGCGGCTACTACCACTTCGTCAACCGCAACAGCGGCAAGTGCCTGGACGTGCCGGCCGCCTCCGCCGCCGACAGCGTCCAGCTGGGCCAGTACACCTGCAACGGCACCGGCGCGCAGTCCTTCTCCTTCGGCACGCCCGCACCCCCGGCGGGCACCCCGGACTTCGGGCCGAACGTGAAGATCTTCGACCCGTCGATGCCGGCCGCGACCATCCAGTCCACCCTGAACTCGGTCTTCTCCCAGCAGGAGACCAACCAGTTCGGCAGCGCCAGGTACGCCCTGCTGTTCAAGCCCGGCACCTACAACGTCGATGCCAACGTGGGCTTCTACACCCAGGTGGCGGGCCTCGGCCTCTCCCCCGACGACGTCACCGTCAACGGCGCCGTGCACGCCGAGGCGGACTGGTTCCAGGGCAACGCCACCCAGAACTTCTGGCGGGACGCCGAGAACTTCTCGGTCAACCCCTCGGGCGGCACCGACCGTTGGGCGGTCTCGCAGGCCGCGCCGATGCGCCGGGTGCACATCCGCGGCGACCTCCAGCTGGACGACGGCGGCTGGTCCAGCGGCGGCTTCCTGTCCGACTCGAAGATCGACGGCCAGGTCCGCTCCGGCTCCCAGCAGCAATGGCTGTCCCGCAGCGACCAGTTCGGCAGCTGGTCCGGCTCCAACTGGAACATGGTCTTCGTCGGCGTCAACGGCGCGCCCGCCACCACCTTCCCCAACCCGCCGATCACCACCGTCGGCCAGGCCCCGGCCGTCCGGGAGAAGCCCTTCCTCTACGTCGACCAGGCCGGCGGCTACCAGGTCTTCGTCCCCGCGCTGCGGACCAACACCTCGGGCACCAGCTGGGCCGGCGGCAGCACCGCCGGGTCCTCGCTGCCGATCTCGCAGTTCTTCATCGCCAAGCCCGGCGACTCGGCCGCCACCATCAACGCGGCCCTGGCCGCCGGGAAGAACCTGCTCCTCACCCCCGGGGTCTTCCACCTCGACGACACCGTCCGGGTGACCCGCCCGGACACCGTGGTCCTGGGCCTGGGCCTGGCCACCCTCGTCCCGGACAACGGCGTCACCGCCCTCTCGGTCGCGGACGTCGACGGCGTCAAGCTGGCCGGCCTGCTGGTCGACGCGGGCACCACCAGCTCCTCCGTGCTGGTCCAGGTCGGCCCGGCCGGCTCCACCGCGAACCACGCCGCCAACCCGACCACGCTCAGCGACGTGTTCTTCCGGATCGGCGGCGCGGGCGTCGGCAAGGCCGCGCAGAGCCTGGTGGTCAACAGCAACAACGTGATCGGCGACCACCTCTGGCTCTGGCGCGCCGACCACGGCAGCGGAGTGGGCTGGACCTCCAACACCGCCGCCAACGGGCTGGTGGTGAACGGCAACGACGTCACCATGTACGGCCTGTTCGTCGAGCACTACCAGCAGTACCAGACCATCTGGAACGGCAACGGCGGGCGGACGTACTTCTACCAGAACGAACTGCCCTACGACCCGCCCAACCAGTCCGCCTGGATGAACGGCTCCACCCAGGGCTGGGCCGCGTACAAGGTCGCCCCGGCGGTGACCAGCCACGAGGCCTGGGGGCTGGGCAGTTACGCCTACTTCAACGTCAACCCGGCGGTCGTCGAGGCGCACTCCTTCGAGGTGCCGAACACCGCGGGCGTCCGCTTCCACGACATGGTGACGGTCTCGCTCGGCGGGACCGGGACGATCAGCCACGTCATCAACAACAGTGGCGCGGCCGCCAACTCCGGCAGCAACGTGGCGAATCTGGTCAGCTACCCCTGACCCGCCGGCGGGACCGGCCGTGGTGCGGGGCGGGGCGGGGCGGCGCCCCGCACCACCCCCCCCACGGCTCCGCCGCCTCCCGGCGCCGCCGGACGGGGGCCGGGCCACCACGGCCCGGCCCCCGCTACCCCCGGCTCCGGGTCACGGCGCCCAGGGCGCGTCCACCGACCAGGTGGTGTCGGCCAGGAAGCTGCCCGGGTTGCCGTCCCACGGGTTGTTGCCGCCCTGGGTGGCGATCCACACCTCGGAGTTGATGTGCCGCAGGTAGCGGTCCGGGTAGGCCAGCGCCGTCAGCCGGACCCCGCCGTTCCCCGGGTGCGCGCAGAAGGTGGTGTCGGAGTTGTACAGCGCCCCGCTGCCGGCCTCGCGGTAGACCCTGCTGTCCCGGTGGCGCAGGTACTCGCCGGGGTAGTTCCGCGACTCGAAGGAGTAGCAGGAGCCGTCGGCCAGACCAGGGACGATCTTCCAGGTGGCGTCGCTCTTCAGCACCGCGCTGCTGTTGGCGTCCACCACCTCGGTGTTGGCCAGCCCGGTGAAGTGCCGCAGGTACCGGTTGGTGTAGCCGGGCGTGGTGACCCGCAGCGACTTGTACTGCCCGGTCGGCAGGGTGACCGGGGCCGGGGGGTTCCGGGAGGCGTTGATCAGCGCCAGGTTGGCGGCCTTCACCCGCGCGGCGTCCACCTTGACCACCTGGCGGTCGTACGTGAGCAGGCCGTTGACCTCGTTCTCCACATCGGTGATCTCGGTGTAGACGGACGCCGACAGCCCGGCGGGCATCTGGTTGTCGCGCAGGCTGTCGATCAGGCCGACGAAGCGGTCGGTGAGCGCCGCCTGGCTGGGCTGGTCCTCGTAGCTGAACCCGCCGCCCGGGAACCACTCGTGGCCCGGGATCCGGAAGCCCAGCCCGCCGTACTCGCCGAGCACGGCGGCCCGGGTCGCGGTGGGCAGGGTGCTGCCGGGGCCGACGTAGACGTGGTTGTCGACCACGTCGCCGTTGCCGCCGTCCACCGCGCCGCAGCAGTTGACGCCGCTCATGTTGTCGACCAGCCGGGACGGGTCGTAGGCCTTGACGTCGTTGGCGATCCGGGCCTGGTCGTACTGGCCCCAGCCCTCGTTCTCGTCCACCCACTGGATCAGCGCGGGCGAGCTGCGGTGCTGGTCGATGATGCGGTGGTACTCGGCCTCCCACTGGGTGCGGGCGGCGGCGTCGGGCGTCCGGGTGTCCATCGCCGGCATGTCCTGCCAGACCAGCAGGCCCAGCTTGTCCGCCCAGTAGAACCAGCGCTGCGGCTCCACCTTGATGTGCTTGCGCACCATGTTGAAGCCGAGGTCCTTGTGCGCCTGGAGGTCGGAGCGCAGGGCCGCGTCGGTCGGCGCGGTGTAGATGCCGTCCGGCCAGTAGCCCTGGTCCAGGGTGCCGGTCTGGAAGACGAACTTGCCGTTCAGCACCGGCCGCAGGACGTTGTTGACCTTGGCCACGGCGATGGTGCGCATGCCGGCGTAGCTGCCGACCGAGTCGACCGTGCTGCTGCCGGAGAGCAGGTCGGCGCGGACGTCGTAGAGGAACGGGTCCTCCGGCGACCAGACGTGCGGGCTGGGCACGGGCACCGCGATCTGGCCGCCCACCGCGCCGGTGGCGGTGCCGACCACCGTGCCGCCGGTCGAGACGGTGACCCGGACGGTCTGCCCGTTGGCGCCGTCGGCGAGCACGGTCGCCCGGAGGGTGTTGTCCGTCAGGTTGGGCACCAGGTCGAGGCGGCTGACGTGGGCCGGGGCGACGGGCTCCAGCCAGACCGTCTGCCAGATGCCGGAGGCCGCGGTGTAGAAGATGCCGCCGCCGGAGTGCGGGGTGACGCTGTTGTTGTTGCGCTGCTTGCCGACGGCGCCGCCGCCGGTCTGGGTCGGGTCGTAGACCGAGACCACCACGGTGTTGGTGCCGGTGGTCAGGTACGGGGTGATGTCGTAGCCGAAGGCGTCGTAGCCGCCGCTGTGCGCGGCGCCGGCCTGCTGCCCGTTCACCCAGACGGTGGTCTGCCAGTCGCTGGCGCCGAAGTTGAGCAGCACCCGCCGCCCGTTCCAGCCGGCCGGGACGGTGAAGGTCCGCTTGTACCAGAGCTTGTCGTTCTGCGAGACCTGCCGCTGGATGCCGGAGAGCGCGGACTCCGCGACGAAGGGCACCCGGATCTGCTCGTTGAACGAGGCCGGCTGGCCGGCCCCGGCGGCGGTCACCGCGAAGTCCCAGATGCCGTTGAGGTTGGCCCAGTCGGGGCGGGTGAGCTGCGGCCTGGGGTACTCGGGCAAGGGGTTGTCGACCGGCACCTGGCTGGTCCAGGGGGTCGTCATGGGAGCCGTTCTGGGCGTCCAGCCGGCGGCCCGGGCGGGCGTCTGGAAGGCCAGCATCACGGCGGCCGCCAGGGCGAGCACGGCGAGCAGGGCGATCGGCCGGCGGCGGGCCGGTGACGGCCCGGGCAGGGCTGAGCTGTGCATCTGTTCTCCTCCGGTGGGGTGGGGCGGGAGAGCAAGGGGCGCGCGGGGGCATGACACCCGGAGGGCGCACGCGAGCGTGGCCTCAGCGGGCGCTCGGGGCCGGGCAGCGGTCAGACCAGCTGCCACAGGTGGTCGGCGGTGCCGTTGTCGGCGAACTGGACGACCTGGGCGCTGTCGGCGGTCGACATCAGGTCGACGCCCAGCACCTTGCCCGAGTTCTGGTTGCGGATCCGGTACCAGCCACCACCGCTGTCCACCAGCTGCCACAGGTGATCGGCCGTCCCGTTGTCCGCGAACTGCACCACCCGGGCACTGTCCGCCGTCGACATCAGGTCCACCCCCAGCACCTTGCCCGAGTTCTGGTTGCGGATCCGGTACCAGCCACCACCGCTGTCCACCAGCTGCCACAGGTGGTCCGCCGTCCCGTTGTCCGCGAACTGCACCACCCGGGCACTGTCGGCCGTCGACATCAGGTCCACCCCCAGCACCTTGCCCGAGTTCTGGTTGCGGATCCGGACCCAGGGGGCGGGCGGGGTCCACGGCCGGCCGGTGGGCGAGGTGGTGGGGAAGGCGGTGATCCGCAGCCGGGCGGCGCCCATCGGGATCAGCGTGACGGTCTCGACCGCGGCCGTGCTGCGGGCCGGGCCGTCCTGCAGCGGGGTGACGACGTGCTGGCTGTCGGCCTGCCACTCGGCGATCCGCCGGGCCGGCACGGTGATCCGCAGCGGGGCGCCGGCCTGGGTGAACGGGTTGGCGGCGAGCGGCCCGCCCGCGGCGGAGAACGCGGGCGCCCCGGCGTCCAGGGCCAGGCCGTAGTTCCAGGGAGTGGTGGCGTGCACGGCGTACGAGGGGAAGGCGGCGCTGCCCCCGTACCGGGTGAACTGCTCACCGATCCGCAGCGAGTAGGTCAGCGGCCCGTGGTCCACCGAGACGGCGCCGTGGTTGGCGCCCCAGGTGCGGACGGTGGTGCGCTGCGGCAGCCGCAGGGTGACGGTGTCGCCGTCCCTCCAGGTACGGGTGACCACGGTGTACGCCGGTCCGGCCGGGGCCGGCACCGGCGCGCCGTTCACCGCGAGCACAGGGGCCTGGCACCAGCCGGGGACCCGCAGGTACAGCGGGAACGCCACCGCGCGCGGGGTCGACAGGCGCAGCGTGACCGTCTCCGAGAAGGGGTAGTCGGTGGTCTCCGTGAACGTCACGGCGGTGCCGTCGCCGACCTTCGCGGTGACCGTGCTCGCGGCGTACATCGCCGCCGCGAGGCCGCGGTCGGGGGTGGCCAGCCAGAGCTCCTCCAGGAGGTACGGCCAGCCCATGCCGTAGTTGTGCGGGCAGCAGCGGTACTGGTCGACGCCGGCCTGGTAGGCCTGCATGGCGAAGCCGTTCTGGAACTGGCCCTGGGTCTTCGCGGCGTCGTCCAGGTCCACGCTGTTGGCACTGGTGACGTAGTGCACCGCCCGGCCGGACGGGTCCAGCGACGCGGGCAGCGAGTTGAAGGCGAGGTCCTCGCAGCGGTCGGCCCAGACCGGGTCTCCGGTCAGGCGGTTCATCAGCTGGTGGCTGGCCATGAACTCGACGATCCCGCAGGTCTCGAAGCCCTGCCGCGGGTCGCCGAAGCCGGGCCGTACGTTCTCGTCACCGGCGAACCCGCCGCCGGGGAACTGCCCGTAACCCGCCATCACCGAGTCGTAGTTGTGGTACGCGGCGGCGGTGTGCGCGGCCGATCCGGAGCGCAGCGCGTACTGGGCGGGCTCACGGTAGCCCTGGGCGATGTTGACGTTGTGCGGGCTGGGCAGGTTGTCCACCCAGTTGGCGCCGCCGCTGTGCATCCGGTCCGCCAGGCCCAGCAGGAAGCTCTCGCCGGTGCGGTTGAACAGCCAGAAGACGCTGTCCAGGGCGTCGCCCCAACGCTGGGACACCCAGCTGCTGTTGAAGGCGCCGGGGCCCTGCCCGTCCAGGTAGCGGAAGAAGCCGCTGAGCAGCGGGATGATCCGGGTGTCGCCGGAGTACTCCTGCCAGCTGCGCAGCGCCCAGGTCAGCGGCAGGAAGGGCCAGGCGTCGAGGCCGCCGTTCAGCGAGGTGCGCAGTGCGGCCGGGCCGAAGAAGCCGTCGGGCTGCCGGGTGGCGACGATCGCGTCGATCCAACGACGGGCGCCGGCCAGGGCGGTGGCGTCGCCGGTGGCGACGGCGAGGTCCACGTAGCCGCGCAGCCAGTAGGGCAGTTCCTCCCAGCCGGCCCGGTCGGGGCGCACCCAGCCGCTGGTGTTCATGTCGAGGAAGTGCGAGAACTCCTCGTAGCATCCGCACAAGCCGGCCAGTTGGAGGCGGAGTTGGCCGTCCAACCAGCCGCGGGCGGTGATGCTGCCGGGCGGCAGCCGCAGGAAGGCGGTGGGCTGGAGCGGCGCGGCGTTGGGGGTGTAGAAGCCGCCGCGGGCGGGGGCGACGAGGGAGGACCCGGCGACGGTGGGTGTTCCGCGGCCGGCGGGTGGCGCGGGGGCCGCGGACGCGAGGTCCGCACCGTTCAGGGCCAGGGCGGAGGCACCGGCGGCGACGGTGCCGTTGACGAACTGACGGCGGTTCAGGGGCATGGCGGTACTCCTCGGGTGGGGGAGCCGGAGTCCGTACGGGTGGGCGGGTGCGGAGCCGGCCCACGCCGATGTCCGGGCGGGCGGGGGCCGTCCGGGCGGGTGCTGACGGGGGCGCGGGGCGGGGCGGGGCCGGAGCTACGGCGTGCGCGGCCGCAGGTTCCGGGGCGCGGGTGCGGGTGCGGGGTGCGGAGCCTGCGACGAACGAGACGGGGCTTACGGCATGCGGCGGTGCAGCGTGCAGCGTGCGGCGACAGGGCCGTTCTTCCAACGTTGGAAACAGCTTCGCCAACGGCATCAGAGCATGCGTCAGTTGTCGTGTCCAGAGTCCTGACCGACTTGGACCGGAACCTGTCCGCCACCGGGTGCCGTCGTCGACATTCCCGGAGAACGCTCTCTTGTCGGCCCTGGATGAGATGTGTATAACGTTGTAAACATCGGCGACGGTGTGCCACGAAGGCACCGACGGGGCACCGCCCGGACGCCGACCGCCCTTCCGGCAGACCGGGCGGGCCACCCACCCGTGGCCGGCCGCACCATCCGGCCGCCCAAGGCCCGTGAACCGCCCGGCGACCACCCTCGCCGCATCCAAGGAGTGTCGTGAGCATGTCCATCAGAGGATCCCGTACCCTCACCGCCGCCTGCCTGCTCACCGTGGCGGCCACCCTGGCCGC
>NZ_BNBO01000050.1 GCF_014655955.1 Kitasatospora indigofera | reverse complement strand
CACCGCCACCAACACCACACCCACCGCCACCCACACCACCGGACCACACACCCGGACCACACCGACCGGACCGGTGCGGACCGCACACACGGCCGCCGTACGGGCCGCTCCCGCCGCAGCGGCAGGGCCCGGACGGCGGCCGTCACTCCGCGGCGGCCCCGGCCCGGCCGCGCCGCACCGGCTCCCCGGCCGCCTGCCGCTCACCCGCCCGCGTCCCCGGACCGGCCGGCCCCGGACCGCCGTCCCCGAGCAGCCAGGCCGCCCCGAGGACGACGGCGGACAGCACGGCCGCCCCGGCCAGGACTCCGTGCAGGCCGCTCACCACGGCGTCCTGCACGGCCGTGCGGACGTCGGCGGGCACCTCCCGGAGCAGGGCCGGGGTCAGCTGTCCGCCGGCCACCAGCCGGTCCGCCGCCTCCCGCCCGAGCCGCCCGGCCAGCACGGCGTCCGTCCGGCCGGTGTGGACGGCGCCGAGCGCGGCGACCCCGAGCGAGCCGCCGATGGTACGGGCCAGCGTGACGGTGCCGGTGGCGGCACCCATGTCGCGGGGCGCGGCGCTGGTCATCGTGGTGAGCATGGTGCTCTGCATGACCAGGCCGATGCCGACGCCGCTGACCAGGGTGAGCGCCGAGACCAGCGCCGTCGGAGTCTGCCGGCCGAGCAGGAGCAGCAGCAGACCGCCGGTGGTCGAGGAGGCGCCCCGGACGAACTGCAGGTACTGCGGCAGGTGGATCACCACGGCCAGCATCACCGCGCCGACCAGGAAGCTGAGCAGCTGGGCCACGGCGAAGGTGCGGCTGCGGAAGAGCCGGGGCGGGATGACCGGCTCCGGGGCCCGCCGCTCCACCCGGACGAACCAACCGAGGGCGGCGGCGCTCACCGCGCCGAGCAGGAGGATCCGCGGTGAGGTCCAGGGGTAGGAGGTGCCGCCCAGACTGCTGAGCAGGGTGAGTCCGAGAACGGCGACGGTCAGCAGGGCCGCACCGGCGAAGTCGATCCGGACGCTCGTGCGGGCGGTCCGCAGCCGGATCCCGGTGCCGACGGCCAGCAGCGCCACCGCGCCGACCGGCAGGTTGACGTAGAACGCCCAGCGCCAGCTCAGGTGGTCGGTGAGGAAGCCGCCGAGCAGCGGGCCGCCGACGAAGGCGACCGGCATCAGCACGCCGATCATCGACTGGATCCGGCCGCGGTCCTCGGCGGCCACCAGCACCCCGATGATCGACAGCGCGCCGACCATCAGCCCGCCCGCCCCCAGCCCTTGCAGGGCACGGAAGGCGATCAGCTGGTTCATGTCCTGGGCCAGGCCGGAGAGGACGGAGCCGGCCAGGAAGAGCACCACCGAGGACAGGTAGGCGCCCTTGCGCCCGTACAGGTCGCCGAGCTTGCCCCAGATCGGGGTGGCCGCGGCGGCGGTCAGCAGGTAGGCCGTCACCACCCAGGAGAGCCGGTCGAGGCCGCCGAGGTCACCCACCACGGTGGGCAGCGCGGTGCTGACGATCTGCCCGTCGAGGGTGGCCAGGAAGATGCCGAGCATCAGCCCGAAGATGCCCGGGTAGGGCAGCGGCGGGCGGGGCAGTGGCGGGCGGGGCGGGCCCGGCGGCCCGGCGTTCGCGCCGGTGATGCCGTCGGCCCTCGTCCGGTCGTTCACGCCCGTCGGCCCGCTCCCGTCCTGCCTGCTGCTCGCATCGTTCGTGCCGCTCGCGTCCTTCATGCGCTTCACTCCTGTCCCCCGGTCCGGTGGCCTGCGCGGTCAGGCGCTGTAGGGGCGCAGGCGCCTGGCGTCGCGCAGGGCGTGGGCCCACCAGGTGAGCTGGTCGAGCATGGACTTGGCGGCGCCGTCGGCGGCCGGGTCGAGCACCTGGCCGTCGGCGTCGAACTTGTCGCCGTAGTCGTGGAAGCTGACGGTCTCGCGGAGGGTGACGGCGTGCAGTTCGGCCAGTACCGGGCGCAGTTGCTCGACCGCCCGCAGGCCGCCGGAGCGCCCGCCGTACGAGACGAAGCCGACCGGCTTGGCGTGCCACTGGTGGGTGTGGAGGTCGATGGCGTTCTTCAGCGGCGCCGGGAAGCTGTGGTTGTACTCGGGTGTGACGATCACGAAGGCGTCGGCGGCCTCCAGCCGTGGTGACACGGCGGCGAACTGCGCCTGGACGTCGGCGGGCAGCGGCGCGCCGAAGGCCGGGAAGGTGCTGGGCAGCGGGGTCGCGACCAGGTCGACGAGGTCCGTCTCCAGGCCCCCGTGCTCGGCGGCCCGGCGGAGCAGCCAGTCCGCGACGACGGGGCCGAACCGGCCCGCCCTGGTGCTGGCGAGGACGACCGCGACCCGCAGCCGGTCCCCGGCCGGGCCGCTCGGACCGCCCGCGTCGCCCGCGTCGGCCGCGTCCCGCTGATCGGTCGCCCGCGTGGTTCCGTTCGTCGTGGCCATGGGAATCCCCCTCGATGCGTACACCGTATCGATCGAGATACAACGTACACAGCAGTGTGTACATTGTCTACTACTGATACGCTGTACACACATCCCCGGACAGAGGAGCCAGCCGATGGCCGCCGACCAGCAGCAGGACCGCCGGGCGAAGGGCGAGGAGAAGCCCCTGACCTCGCTCTGGGAGCGGCTGGAACGCCCGGCGCCCGCCCCGCGCTCCACGCTCACCCCGGAGCGGATCGCCACCGTCGCGGTCGGCGTCGCCGACGCCGAAGGACTCGACGCCGTCACCATGCGCCGCCTCGCGACCGAGTTGGGCGTGGCCCCGATGGCCGCCTACCGGTACGTCTCCGGCAAGGACGAACTGCTGGAGCTGATGGTCGACTTCGTCTACGGCGAGCTGGCGCCCGCGGAGAGCGGCGCCGGCTGGCGGGAGGTCATGCGCACGCTGGCCCTGCGGACCAGGGACCTGCTGCTGGACCACCCCTGGATGACGCAGGCCTCGGTTCTCGCCCTGACCCCGAACCAACTGGCCGTGCCGGAGCGGGTCCTGACGGCGCTCGACGACCTCGGCCTGGACGCCGACCGGAGGATGGCCGTCTTCCGGACGGTGACGGCCTACGCCAAGGGCGCGGCCGAGGCCGAGGTCGGCCTGCTCCGGGAGATGCGCAAGCGGGGCTGGACCAGCGGGCACGACACCCGGACGGGGCTGGCCCCGCAGATGACCTGGCTGATGGGCACCGGCCGCTACCCGGCCTTCCACCGGTACGCGCTGGACGCCACCCGCAAGGACGACCCGCAGTGGCAGTTCGAGACCGGGCTGGACTGCGTCCTCGACGGCATCGCCGCCCGGATGGGCATCTGACCCGGCCGGGACGGGAGCGGACGGCCGGAGGCCGGCGAACGGGAATCACGACGGGAACGGGCCGGCGGACGAGGTGTCCGCCGGCCCGTTCCCGTTGCCGTTGCCGTTGCCGTTCGCGTTGCCGTGCTCCGCTACGCGGTGCTCAGCGCCGTCCGGACCTGCCGCCGGAGCCCGATCCCTGGCCCGGCCCCGATCCGCCGGCCAGGCCGGCCCGGCGCAGCGCGTCCGCCATGGCGCTGTTGCCCGCCGGAGCGCCACCGCTGCCGCCGTTGCCGGAGCCGCCACCGCCGGAGCCCCGCCGGTCCTGCCGGGGCGGGCGCGGTCCGCGCTCGCCACCACGCTCGCCGCCGCGGTCGCCACCGCGCTCCCGCCCACCGCCGCCCGAGCCGCCGCCCTGCGGGCGGCCGACCTCGTCGTCGAGTCGCAGCGTCAGCCCGATCCGCTTGCGCGGCACGTCCACCGCGGTCACCCGGACCTTGACGATGTCACCGGGCTTGACCACCTCACGGGGGTCCTTCACGAAGTTCTTCGACAGCGCGGACACGTGCACCAGGCCGTCCTGGTGCACGCCCACGTCCACGAAGGCGCCGAACGCGGCGACGTTGGTGACCACGCCCTCCAGCACCATGCCGACCTCCAGGTCGCCGATCTTGTCGACGCCCTCCTTGAAGGTGGCGGTCCTGAAGGCGGGACGCGGGTCACGGCCGGGCTTGTCCAGCTCGCCGAGGATGTCGGTGACGGTCGGGACGCCGAAGGTGTCGTCCGCGAAGTCGCCGGGGCGCAGGGCCCGCAGGGCGGTGCTGTTGCCGATCAGCGAGGGCAGGTCGCCGCCGGTCGCGGCGAGGATCCGCCGGACCACCGGATAGGCCTCGGGGTGCACGCTGGAGGCGTCCAGCGGGTCCTCCCCGCCGGGGATCCGCAGGAAGCCGGCGCACTGCTCGAAGGCCTTCGGGCCGAGCCGGGCCACGTCCTTCAGGGCCCGCCGGGTCCGGAACGGGCCGTTGGCGTCGCGGTGGGCGACGATGTTGTCGGCCAGCGTGCCGGTGATGCCGGAGACCCGGGTGAGCAGCGGGGAGGAGGCCGTGTTGACGTCCACGCCGACGGCGTTGACGCAGTCCTCGACCACCGCGTCCAGCGAGCGGGAGAGCTTCAACTCGCTGAGGTCGTGCTGGTACTGGCCGACCCCGATCGACTTGGGGTCGATCTTGACCAGTTCGGCCAGCGGGTCCTGGAGGCGCCGGGCGATGGAGACCGCGCCGCGGATCGAGACGTTGAGGTCGGGCAGCTCCTGCGAGGCGTACGCGGAGGCGGAGTACACCGAGGCGCCGGCCTCGGAGACGATCGCCTTGGTGAGCTTCAGCTCCGGGTGCCGCTTGATCAGGTCCTCGGCGAGCTTGTCCGTCTCGCGGGAGGCGGTGCCGTTGCCGATCGCGACCAGGTCGACGTCGTGCTTCTTCGCCAGCGCCGCGAGGGTGGCGATCGACGCGTCCCACTTGTTGGCCGGCTGGTGGGGGTAGATGGTGTCGTGCGCGACGACCTTGCCGGTGGCGTCGACCACGGCGACCTTCACACCGGTGCGGAAGCCCGGGTCCAGGCCCATCGTGGCGCGGGTGCCGGCCGGGGCGGCGAGCAGCAGGTCGCGGAGGTTGGCGGCGAAGACCCGGACGGCCTCCTCCTCGGCCTCCTGGCGCAGCCGGGTCCGCAGGTCGATGCCGAGCCGGACCAGGATCCGGGTGCGCCAGGCCCAGCGGACGGTGTCGCCCAGCCACTTGTCGCCCGGGCGGCCGTGGTCGGCCACGCCGAAGCGGGCCGCGATCCGCTGCTCGTAGTCGCTCTGGCCGGGCAGGTCGCCGGAGTCCTGGCCGTCCTCGGGCGAGAGTTCGAGGTCGAGGACCTCCTCCTTCTCGCCGCGCAGCATCGCCAGGATGCGGTGCGAGGGGAGCTTGGTGTACGGCTCGGCGAAGTCGAAGTAGTCGGAGAACTTGGCCCCGTCCTGCTCCTTGCCGTCGCGGACGGTGGCGACCAGCCGGCCCCGGGTCCACATCCGCTCGCGCAGGGTGCCGATCAGGTCGGCGTCCTCGGCGAAGCGCTCGACCAGGATCGACCGGGCGCCGTCCAGCGCGGCGGCCTGGTCCGCGACCGACTCGTTGAGGTAACCGGCCGCCGTGGCCTGCGGGTCCAGGCCCGGGTCGGCGAGCAGCGCGTCGGCGAGCGGCTCCAGGCCGGCCTCGCGGGCGATCTGCGCCTTGGTGCGGCGCTTGGGCTTGAACGGGAGGTAGATGTCCTCCAGCCGGGCCTTGGAGTCGGCGGCGAGGATCTGCCCGCGCAGGGTGTCGTCCAGCTTGCCCTGCGCCTCGACGGACTCCAGGATCGCGCTGCGCCGCTCCTCCAACTCGCGCAGGTAGCGCAGCCGCTCCTCCAGCGCACGCAGCTGGGCGTCGTCGAGTTCGCCCGTCGCCTCCTTGCGGTACCGGGCGATGAAGGGGACGGTCGAGCCGCCGTCGAGCAGGTCGACCGCCGCCTTCACCTGCCCCTCGCGGACGCCGAGTTCCTCGGCGATCTTGCGCTCCACCGCCCGCTGGGCCGCCTGTTCGACTGCCGTGCTCACTAGCCGGTCACCTTCTCCAGTGTCGCCGCGTTGCCGGCGCCGTACGCCCAGCATGTACGCCCAGCATTCTGGCAGCCCCGGGGCCGTGCGCGGTGCCCGACATCCGTTCGCCCCCCGTCGAACCTTCCCGGCAGCCATGTCCGTGCCCGGAGCCGCGCCGTCGCCCCCGTACACTTCCGCCCATGGACGCCACGCCCGAGCAGCTCGAACGCATCATCCGCCTCGCCGCCGGGAGCTACCTGCTGGTGACCACCTACAAGAAGGACGGCAGCACCGTCGCCACCCCGGTCTGGGTGGTCCGCGACGGCAACGCCCTCGGCATCTGGACGGTCGCCGACTCCTGGAAGGTCAAGCGGATCCGCAACCGCGCCGACGTCCTGGTCGGCCCCTGCGACGTCCGCGGCAACCCCACCGGCGAGTCCGTCCCCGCCACCGCCGAGATCCTCTCCCCCGCCGAGACCGCCGCCTACCGCACCCTGCTGCGGCGCAAGTACGGCCTGCTGGGCGTGCTCACCCTGGCCGGCAGCAAGCTGCGGCGCGGCGACAAGGGGACGATCGGGATCCGGATCACGCCGGCGGGGTGAACCTCCGCCTACTTGGGTTCAGTTCAGTAACTCCTCCGAGGTCGCCACTGAACTGTTCGACGGTGGGTAGTCCGCCGCTTGGTCCAGCCCGTCCTACCGCGCCGTCGACTGCGGCCGCCAGATCACAGCGGCCCCACTGGAACGAACCCAGTGGGGCCGCTGTGATCTGGACAGGAGGAGGGCCTCCCGGACTACCTGCCGGGGCACGCGACCTTCAGGCTCCAGGGGCACTGCGCAACTCGCCGGCAGGGACGGTCACTCCCGGGACGCAATCACATGAAAGCATTCCGCGGCATGCTTTAGCGCAGCGTCCAAAGCCGGCAACCCTTCAGCCTTGCACCATTCCCTCGAACCCGCCTCACAGGCTTGCCATGCCTCGATGTACGCATCCTCGATATCGGCGATGGAGAACAGCAGCTCATCCAGAGAATTGCCAGAAATTCGACTCCTGATTCCCGGATCGAGGATCCTGTCATTCATTTCTGCCCGTGCAACCAAGACCTCGCCTGCACGACGTAGGTGAACCGCTCCTACGTTTGCGCTGACTACGATCTCAGCGAGCACTCTGAGAGCAGGATCGGGAACGTACATCGCGGATGGAACTCCTCACTTTCCTCGCCTGAGGGCCAGCCGCAGCGTGGCCACACCCCTTGCACCCGCCGGGAGGTCAACCCCACCCGCCCGCAGTATGGAGACGCAGTAGGTCACGCAGTTGTTTCCCGGGCCGTAGGGACCGAAGTTCACGTCGACGGATCCCTTCTGAGCTTCCCAGGCGGCCTCCGCATTGGGGAGCTCAAACGTCCTGGATATGGTCCTCGGCCCCATGTCCTCCAGGAATGCCTCGCCACCCACATTCGGAAGGCCAGCATAGTTGCCGGGCGACCTGGGCCTCCCCTGTGGCATGGCCTCAGTCGTGGCCGTCCGGCCATCAGCCATGTCGATCTGAATGATGGCATGCCCGTCCGCTCCCTGCTCGGGATCGTAATGGACGGTCGCCGTACCAGGGCAGTTGTGGACGAGGACCGGAGCGCCACCCGCGAGCACATAGTACGTGTGCACGTCGGCGACGGTCAGGTTGCGGACCGTGCTCTGCTGGGTCCAGTGCTTGACCGCGGTGATCTGGACGTACGTCCCCGCGCTGGTCCGCAGCCACTGGCCGGCCTTGAGGTCGGTGGCGTCGGTCCAGGTCTGCGTTTCGGCGACCCAGAACGGGTGGTGGTCGGTGGCCGTGACGGTGTCGGTCTTGTCGCCCGCGAGCCCGTCGGTGTCGACCGTGATCTCGACGAGGTTCTTCGAACCTGTGCCGATGATGGTCGCGAGGACGGTGTGGGATCCGTCGACGCCCTGCTCGGGGTCGGTGGTGGCGACCTCGTCGCCGACCTCGACCTGGTCGATGGGCTTGGTGGTGCCGTCGGCCATCAGGACCGGTGTGTCGGGGGTGAAGCTGTTTGTCTCGCAGGACGGCCCAGGACTCGGCCCATCCGCATGACTTGCTGCCGGAGCGTCCGGTGCCCCCTTCTTCGCCAGCGCCGCCTTGAGGTCGTCGGCCTTCCGCGACGCGTACGCGGCCGCGTCGTCGGCCCACTTGAGGATGGCGTTGGCCTCGGTGAGGCGCTTCTCGAAGGATCGGTAGGCGTCGTAGGCCTTGTCGAGGGCCTTGACGATCTTCTTGGCCTTGAAGATCTTGCCCCAGGGGATGACGCCGATGATCATCGAGGCGCAGGCGCCGATCGAGCCCTTGGTGAAGCAGTCCCTGATGTCGTTGATCCCGAGGACCTCCATCAGGATCTCGCCGCCGGCCTCGACCACGACGTCGACCAGGGTCTTCTTCTTGGTCTTCTTGGCCTCCTCGACCTTGTCGGCCGGCGGCGCGGGGATCGGTGGGTCGGCGTCGTCGGTGCCCCCGCCGCCGTCGTCCTCGTAGCCGTTGGGGGTCGGCCAGCCCTGGCCGTCGTTGCAGCTGTCGCAGTAGAGGCCGCTGGGGTCGCTGCTGGTCACCGGCGAGTTGTTGGAGTACGCGTAGGCGTTCATCAGCTGGGAGTTGCTGGTGTCCAGCACCGGGTCCACCGAGACGAAGCGGCCGGTGGCGGGGTCGTACTCGCGGGCGCCGAGGTGGACCAGACCGGTGGAGTCGTCCTTGGTGCCGCCGACGAAGCCCTTGGTGCCGGGCCACAGGGCGGGGGCGGTGCCGCGCTCGCCGCCGAAGGGCATGGACTTGCGGCGGGTGACGGTGCCGGTGGCGGAGTCGACGGAGAGCTGGGCGGTGCCCTGGTGGTCCGCGGTCTGGATGGCGATCTTGCCGTCGCAGCCGCGGACCAGGGTGGGCGAGGAGCCGTGGCTGTAGTAGCGGGTGCCGCAGACGGCGGCGGACGGCGTGCCCCCGCCGGTGAGCTTGAGCTCGGTGGTGCCGAGGTAGAGCGTCACGCCGTCCGGGGCGCGCTTGATCAGCCTGGAGCCGTCGGCGTCGTAGAGGTAGGAGGTGACCTTGGGACCCTCGGTCACCTTCGCCAGGTGGCCCTCGACGTCCCATTCGAGGCTCTGCTCGGAGCCGGAGACCCGCCGGGTGATCTGGTTGCCGGCCGCGTCGTAGACGTACTCGTCCAGGCGCGTTCCGCCGGGGCCGGTGGAGGTGGTGGAGGTGGAGGCGTGCGGCCGGGCCGCGCCGGGGGCGGGGTAGGCGAGGGTGCGGTTGATGTTCCTGGTGGTGTCGCCGGTCGGGTCGTTGACCGTCTCGGTGGTCCGGTTGCCGGTGACGTCGAAGCCGTAGGTGTTCCAGTAGGCGTCGGGGCCGCCGACGGTGGTGGCCGCGTTGGCGGCGGTCGGGGTGGTGGCGCAGTCCGTCTTCGCCGTCCAGGCCGCGTTCATCCGCCGCAGGTAGTCGTAGCGGAAGCACTGCTGGTCGACGGCTCCGGTGTCGGCCGTCTCCTTGATGCCGGTGATGTTCCCGGCCTTGTCGTAGCTGTAGCTGGTGGCGGAGATCTCGGCGACGGTCCCGGTGGTGCGGGAGACGACGGAGTCGGTGAGGCGGTGGGTGCCCGTCTCGTAGTAGTAGGCCTGGGTGATGGGGTTGGCGGCGCTGCCCACGACGTGCGCGAGGATCTCGCCGCTGTCGCTGTAGGTGGTGCCGCGCACGTACGACGTGGCGCCGCTCAGCGAGGTGGGCTGGCCCATCGGGGAGTAGCCGAGGACCAGGTTCTCCAGCGGCAGGCCGCCGGCCTTGGGGAGCAGGGTCGAGCCGAGGGCGCCGACCGAGGTGTACGACATGCTGGTGCTGTAGCTGCCGGCCAGTTGCTCCTCGCCCGGGACGGACGGGATGGTGACGGTGCTGCCGAGCGGCTGACCGGCGGCGTTGTAGCCGGTGACGGCGCTGGTGTAGGAGGCGCCGCCGGCCACCCGGGTCGCCGAGGCGGGCAGGCCGAGGCCCTTGGTCGCGGTGTCGAAGGTCCAGGTGGCGAGGGTGGTGCCGGTGCCGGCGTCCTTGATCGCGGTCTTGCGGCCGAGCACGTCGTACTGCGGCTGGAGGGTCTTGCCCCGCGCGTCGGTGCTGGTCAGCATCCGGCCGGCGAAGTCGTAGCTCGCGGTGGACCGGCCCTTGTCGGGGTCGTTGGTCTCCACCGGACGGCCGCGCAGGTCGTACGTCCAGCTCCAGGTGTTGGCCCCGGTGGCGTCGACCACGGAGGCCTGCTCGCCGCGCTTGGTGTAGGTGTAGCGGGTGGTGTCGTACGCGGTGGCGGTGGCGTCGATGGCCGGGACGGCGCTCTGCGAGTGGTACTGCCGCATCTCGGTCGGGCGGCCGGTGGCGTCGTTGACCACCAGGGTGCGGGTGCCGCCCTCGGGCGGTACGGTCGCGGCCCAGTTGCCGCCGTAGGTGGTGGTGGTGCGCCACTTCTCGACGGCGAGCGAGTAGGTGATCTCGTCGGTGGGGCGGCCCTGGCCGTCGAAGAGGAAGCCGTTCTGGGTGGGGATCTTGTTGTCGGGGGTCTTCTCGACGGCACCGCCGGGGGCGCCTGCGACCAGGTAGGGCGGGTTGGTCTGGTTGACCGCGCCGAGCGAGTTGTAGAAGGTGTCGGCCACCATCCGGTTGGTCACCGTGGTGCTGGTGGACTTGGCGCCGGGCTCCTGGGTCTGCCGGATCCGGCCGAGGCCGTCGAAGATCTGGTACGAGGTGCGGTAGCCGCCGGCCTCCATCCGGGTCGAACTGCTGGAGGAGACCGGGCCGTTGACGTTGTTGGTGGCGTCGACCGGCAGCGCGTAGCCGAAGCTGCTGCTGGGCTGGGTGGGGTGGGCGGCCTTGGTCCAGGCGGGCAGCCAGACCTTGGCGAGCCGGCCGGCCGCGTCGTACTCCAGGTCCGTCCGGTTGGCGTTGGCGTCCTCCGAGCCGGTCTGGTCGCCGCGCAGGCCGTCCAGGTAGGTGGTGCTGGTGAGCCACTTGGTGGCCGGGCGGTCCATCGGCACCTTGGTGGTGATGGACGTGGTCAGGCCGTTGGTGTTGGTGGTGTAGCTGGTGAGGGTGGTGTCCCCGTAGGCGTCGGTCGAGGTCGACGGGCGGCCGTTGGCGTCGAAGCTCGCCCGGGTGAGGGTCTGGTACTGCGGGGTCTGCCCGCTGTACGAGGCGACCTCCTCCGTCCTGGTGACCAGGCCGCGGGTGGGTGCGGCGGTCAGACCGGCGGAGTCGTCGTAGTAGATCCGGGCGTCCTGGACGCTGTCGGCCGGGTAGACGGGCGTGGTGGCGCAGTCGACCGCGACCTTCTCCGTCCGGTAGACCTTGTCCTTGATCCGGCCGCCGCTGTCGGTGTACCAGAAGCGGGTGCAGGAGTCGTCGTCGGCGCGGGTCGGGTCGCCCTCGTCGTTGACGGTGGAGATCCGGCCGAGCGCGTCGAAGGTCTTGCCGACCTCGGTGCTCTGCCAGGCGGTGGCGCCGGCCGAACTGGTGGTGACGAGGGTGCGGGAGACGACCTTGGAGGTGTCGCGCCGGTAGCCCTTCAGCGGGCCCGGGGTGCCGGCCCGGTTGCGGGTGGCGGTGGCGTCCGAGCGCCACGGCTCGTAGGAGACGGTGCCGGTGGGGGTGCCGTTCTCGCCCGAGTAGGTGATGCTCTCGCGCAGCGTCCCGGTGAGGCCGTCCTCGTCGGCGATGGCGGCGCCCTGGGAGTCGGCGACGGTGACGCTGCGGGTGCCGCCCGCGAGCTTGTCGCCGTTCATCCCGCGGAAGTAGACGGACTCCGTCCGGGTGACCTGGTCGCCCTGGCCGGCGTCGCCGTGCAGGGTGCGGACCCGGCCGTAGCCGCGGTAGTCGCTCCAGGTCCGGTCGGCGTCGTCGGTGCCCTCGCTGGTGTCGTAGTGCCAGGCGGCGCCGCCGAGGTACTCGTACCGGGTGGTCTTCGAGCGGGCCTCGGCCAGGCGGTCGCTCTCGTCGACCCGGGTGACCACGTACTTGTGGAAGAGGTCGTCGTGGGCGACCTGGCTCTGCGGCGGCGTCCAGTGCACCGGGAAGCAGCGCAGGGTGTTCTGGTCGAGGGCGCCCGGCAGCACGGCCGGCGCCTCACGGCGGCACTCCGGGTCGGAGTAGGTGACGTCGATCTGGCCGCCCGAGTCGAGGCCCACCGCGGTGATCCGCAGCCTGGCGAGGTAGGGCAGCGGGTCGGTGCCGCCCCAGACCCGGTTGGCCATCGGCTTTCCGGTGAAGACGGTGCGCGGGAGCTTGACGGCCGCGCCGCCGATGCCCGCCCCGGCGGCCTTGCCGGTCCGGGTGACGGCGTTGAGCCACAGCGCCGGGGAGAAGGCGTCGCCCGCGCCCTTGAACTCCTGGTCCAGGTTCCAGGTGTCGATCTCCTGGTAGGAACTGCCGTTCCAGACCTGGGTGCTGATGGCGGTCAGCCGCTTGCGGTTGAAGAAGGAGGGGGTGTGCTGGGTGCAGGTGGCGGCCGAGCAGACCTGGTCGAACGGGACGTCGGGCCAGTTGGCGGCGTGCGCACTGTCGAAGGCGCCGCAGTTGGCCGTGCAGCGCTCGTCGGTGGCGAAGTTCACCTGGGCGGGCGCGGTGGCGTAGAGGTTGTCCGCCCGCAGGCCGTAGTCGATCCGCTTCAGCTGGCCGCCGCGGACGTAACTCACGGCGGCGCTGCCCATGTTGGGGGCGTAGTTGTTGGTCTCGGGCTCGTAGTAGTACGACATCGCGTTGCCGTGCACGTCCTCGACCAGGTCGAGGTTCCAGCGCCAGCCGAGGTTGGCGCACTGCGAGGCCGCGTAGGTGGCCGCGTGGCAGGGCTCGCCGGGGTGGTTGCCGTAGACCGGCTCGGTGAAGACGGCCTTGGTCTCGGTCTTCCCGCTGGACCAGCCGGGCAGCTGCCCCTTGCCGAAGGTGTAGCGGGTGCCCTCGGGCGTGGTGACCACCCAGTGCTCGCCGCCGTAGGCGCCGTTGGCGGCGCCGGTCTTCAGCTCGACGGTGCTGCCGTCGTCGCTGGCGGGCTTCCACTGCCCGGTGGCGTCGTCCAGGATCAGTTCGGTGGAGCGGCCGTTGAGCGACATCGCGACGACCGGGCCCGCGTAGCAGAGGTCCCCGGTGTCGGTGGTGTTGTTGGGCAGCTGGTTCGCGAGGTTCTTGCCCTTGTCGTCGGCGCACTGGCGGTAGCGGCGCTCGACGTAGCCGCCGGCGCCCACCTCCCAGCCGTCACCGATCGCGGAGGCCTGGCTGTTGGTGGCGACGGTGCGGCCGTCCACCGAACCGGAGGAGTAGGTCAGGCCGACCTGCGGGGAGGGTCCGCCGAGCGAGGGCGGCACCTCGATCGGGTAGGAGTAGGTGAAGTCCCCGGCGGAGCCGCCGACCTGCCAGGAGCCGGACGGCGAGAGCGAGGTGGCGGCGTAGGTGCCGCCGCTGCCGGAGGCGTCGGCCTCGGCGGCGAGCAGGGTGACGCCGGAGCTCACGGGGGCGGCGGCGCGTGCCTCCGGGCCGGTCGCGGCGACCGGCGCGGCGGCGAGGCCCACCTCGGCGGTGAGCTTGGCGCCGGCCAGGTCGTTGGCGGTGGGGACGGGCGTCCGGGTGCGGCACTCGGCGAGTTCGGGCGTGGTGAGCGCGCAGGCGGGCAGCTCCACCAGGGTGAGCCGGGAGGCCCAGTCGCCGCCGAAGGCGTTCTTGAAGCCGGAGTAGTCGATCTCGGCCGTGACCGCGCCGGGCGCGGCGGCGCCGTCGGCGCGGGCGAGTCCGAGCAGCAGGCCCCGGACGCCGGCCCGCTCGGTGGCGGGACGGTCGAGGGTCCGCACCCTGACCTTGGCGGGGGTGGCGGCCGCCTTGGCGGGCGCGGCGGCGGACTGCGCGCCCGCGGCGGGCTGCGCCGCAGGGGCGGCCTCGGTCCTGGCCGGCGAGATCCGGACCGGCGAGGAGCCCGCCTGCTGCCCGGCCGCGGGCGCGGCCCCGGCGGACTTGGCCGTGGGCGCCGGCGCGGCCGGATCGACCTCCACGGACTGCGCGGCCGGCCAGTCGACGGCTCCTGGGCCGGGCCATCTGTTCTCGGCCAGCCGGGCCTCGTCGAAGGGCTTGGACGCCACCGGGCCGCCCTTGACCGGCGCGTCCTTCTGCAGGGCGCGGGGGGCCGGGGGCTTCTTCCCGGCGGCCAGCGCGGGCACCGGCGACAGCAGGGAGAACCCGAGCGCCGACACCACCGCCACGGCGATCGCGGCGACCGGCCGGCGATGCCGGGGTATCCCCGATATCCCCGACTTCCAATACGTCCTCATGCCGGTTACAGGCACGTCGCAACCCCCCACAGTGATCAGCGGCCCGTGGAACGTACCAGGGCGGCAAGTACCCTGCCCACCCCTTTTCCCAGCGCATTTCCGGCAGCCCGACATTTCGACCACCGACACCCCAGGAACAATTCAGACATAGCAAACTGAACGTCATGAGTGGCTTTCTACCGGGGCAAGTGATGCAGCATCAGGCACCGGGGAAGCACAGGCCACATCGGACATGCCACCTAAATGCCGATATCCCTCCGTGATTTTGTCGCACCTGGCAAGGATTGTCCGGATCATATTTGTCCAGCAGATTTCGACCGCAGTGAGTAGGGTGTCCCTGCTATTCGATATTCACCCGGAGGAATTACGTGAGATTCAGAAGAATCGGCGGTCGGGGGCTCGTACCCCTCCTGGTCGGCGGCCTGGCCCTGTCGGTCGCCGGGATTCCCGCCGCACCGGCCGGCGCGGCCGCCCCGCGGTCGGACTCCGGGCAGAGCGCCCCGGCCGCCGAGGCGGAGAGCGCCCGCCAGCAGGCCGCGCGCACCGGGCAGCCGGTGGAGCTCCTCGCGGCCCGGAGCGAGACCAGCGAGCAGGTGGTCAATCCGGACGGCAGCCACACCGTCACCCAGCACCTGCGGCCGGTCCGGATCCGCACCGGCGGCGGCTGGACCCCGGTCGACCCCACGCTGAAGGCCGCCGCCGACGGGACGGTCAGGCCCGCGGCCTCCGCCGTGGACGTCGCGTTCTCCGGGGGCGGCGGCAAGCCGCTGATCACCCTGGCCAAGGGGCCGCGCAGGCTCAGCATCAGCTGGCCCGACGCGCTGCCCGCGCCGACCCTGGACGGCGCCACCGCGACCTACCCGGCGGTGCTGCCCGACGTCGACCTCAAGGTGACCGCCACCGGCGACGGCTACACCCAGGTACTGGTGGTGAAGACCCGTCAGGCCGCGCTCGATCCCCGGCTGGCCGACCTCCGGTTCCGTCTCGACGGCCAGAACGTCGCCGTCTCCACCGGCGAGGGCGGCGGGCTGGAGGTCAAGGACACCACCGGCGCCACCGTCTGGGCCGGGCCCAGCGCCCTGATGTGGGACTCGCGCGGCGACGCGGCGGCGGCCGCCGGCACCGCGGCCAAGAGCCCCGCGGCCAAGGGAGCGGCGGCGGCCGCCGACGGTGCCGGGCCGGCCGCGCCCGGACCGCAGGACATCCCCGCCGAGGAGGCCCCCGATCCGACCGACCGGACGGCCCACCTGCCGATCTCCGTGGTGGGCGACACCCTGGAGGTGAAGCCCGACGCCCGGCTGCTCACCGCCGCCGACACCGAGTTCCCGCTGGTGATCGACCCGTCCGTGACCGCCTTCGGGCGCCAGGCGTGGACCCGGGTCGACAAGAGCTACCCCAACCAGGCCTACTGGAACGCCAACGACATCGCCCGGGTCGGTCACGAGGACCAGGACGGCGGCACCAGCCGGTCGTTCTTCCAGATGGACAGCTGGAACTTCACCCGGCCGGGCGTGCGGATCAACAGCGCCCGCTTCGAGATCGTCGAGACCCACGCCTGGAGCTGCTCGGCGCGGCCGGTGGAGCTCTGGTGGACCGGCGCGATCAACTCCGGCACCAACTGGAACAACCAGCCGGGCTGGGGCGGCTGGTCCGACACCCAGAACGTCGCCAAGGGCAACGAGGCGCACGGCTGCGGTGACGACTGGGTCTACTTCAACGCCTACAACGCCGTGATGGCGGGCGTGCAGTACCAGTCGCCCAGCCTGACCCTCGGCCTGCGGGCGAGCAACGAGAGCGACACCTACGGCTGGAAGAAGTTCGACAACAACCCCCGGCTGGTCGTCAACTACAACTACCCGCCGGACGCGCCGACGGCCTACGGGACCAACCCGTCCACGGTCTGCGCGACCACGGCGACGGGCGCGACCGTCCTCGGCGCCACCACCGGGACGAACCTCATCCAGCTCCAGGCCACCGTCAGCGACCCGCAGGGCGACCAGGTCCGGGCGCACTTCTGGCTGGCCGACGACGACACCAACACCCTGCTGACCGACTGGACCTCGGGCTTCGTCAACAGCGGCAGCCCGGTGAGCTTCCCGATCCCGGCCCAGTACATCCCCACCGACCGGCCGATCAGCCTGCGCTGGCAGGTCCGGGCCGAGGACGGCACCGACGCCTCCGCCGGCGTACCCGCCGTCCCCTGCCACTTCAAGGTGGACCCGCTGGGCCCGAAGAACCCGCCCGCCATCGCCTCGCCGCAGTACCCGGCGCAGCGGTTCGGCGCCCCGGCCGGCACCGCGACCAACTTCACCCTCAACGGGGGCGGCGACCCGGACGTGGTGAAGTACGTCTACTCGTACGACACCGACAGCCTCGCCGGCACGGCCACCACCACCTCCGGCGGCCTGGTCACCCTGCCGTCGTACACGCCGGCCGGCGCCGGCCTGCACACCCTGTACGCGGCGAGCGTGGACCCGGCCGGAAACCGCTCCTCCACCGCCGCGTACCGCTTCTACCCGACCCGCCCGGCCACCGCGCCCAAGGTCGCGGGCGACTTCGACAACGACGGCTACGTGGACCTGGTCGGCACCGTGAGCGACGAGGAGCGGCTCTACTTCTACAAGGGCACCGCCTCCGTCGACAACGCCACCGGCCTGGTGACCTCCGCCTTCGCCCGCGGCACCGATCCGCTCTCCGCCGAGCCGCCGGCCTGGCAGAGCGCCCTGGTGGCCCGCGGCGGCGACTACGTCAACGACGGCGTCCCCGACCAGCCGCCGGCCGGCCAGCCCCGGACCAGCTGGGACGACGGCGCCCAGGACGTACTGGCGATCCAGCCGGCCATCGGCGACCCGACCCGGCGCGCGCTCTACCTCTACGCCAACGACGGTGGCGGGCCCGGCGCGGGCGCGGTGCAGTTCCAGAACACCATGGGCACCAGCGTCGTCGACCCGAAGCTGACCGCGGGCGCCCCCTTCGGCTGGGCCGACGTGACCCAGCTCGCCGCCGCGGGCGACATCGGCACCTCCGCCACGTCCACGGCCAAGGACAACGTCCAGGACCTCCTGGTGGTGGCCAACGACAAGCTGTACGCCATCTACGGCCGGGCCTGCCTCACCACCGACGGCGAGTGCGCCTTCAGCGCGCCGCAGGAGGTCGGCAACGCCGGCTGGAACGGCATGGAGATCATCCGCGCGGTGGACCTCACCGGTGACGGCAACCCCGACCTGATCGCCCGCTCCCGCACCTCCACCACGGACGGCCTGCGGATGTACCCGTACGTCCCGGCCGCCGGCGCGACCAGCCTCGGCGCCGGCTCGACCCGGGTGCCGCTGGGCACCACCGGCTGGGGCACCGCCGCCCTGAAGAGCCTCTCCGCGCCGGGCGACCTCGACCTCGACGGCAAGGTCGACCTGGTCGGCATCACCGTCGACGGCGCCATGCGCTTCTGGCACGGCGACGGCGCCAACGGCTTCAGCAGCTCCGTCTCCAGCAGCATCACCGGCATCGGCAACAAGTGCGTGGACATCGCCTACGCGCAGACCGACGCCATCCTGTTCACCTGCCTGGGCGGCGGCAACCAGCACTGGACCTGGAACAACAACAGCCTGATGACGCTGGGCAAGTGCCTGGACATCACGGTGCCGCCCAACTCCAACCCGCTCGGCGTGCTCGCGCCCTGCAACGGCTCCCCGGCCCAGCAGTGGCTGGGCCTGCCGGACGGCCACCTGCAGAACCGGGGCTACGACGGCGTCAACGGCGTCAACTGGTGCCTGGCCTCGCCGGGCAGCAGCACGGCGGACAACACCCGGCTGATCCTCTGGCAGTGCATGCCGTACACCGACCAGGTCTGGCAGCCGCCCGTCCAGCTCGGCCCGCGCGAGACGCTGACCGGCGGCTGGCTGTCGAGCCTGCGGATCGCCTGACCCGCGCCGGGGTCCCCCACGCATCACCCGAACCACCTGCACCACCGGGCCCGCCACGCACCCTGCGTGGCGGGCCCGGCCCGTTCCCCCGTACCCCCGTACGCCGCTCCCCCGCTCCCCCGAGCCCCCGTACCCCGCTCCCCCGAGCCTCCCCCGGCCCGGCGCAGGTCTCGGCGCAGGCCTCAGCGCAGGCCCGGCACCGCCGTCAGGGCCTGCGCGCGGGCACCGGGCGCGGCCGGGGCCTTCGGCGCCGGCGGGACGGGCGTGTCGGGGCCGCAGGCCGTCTTGACCAGGGCGGCGTCCAGCGCGGCGGCGGCGCGGTCCGGGTCGCCGCCCTGGTAGGGGTTCACCGACAGCGCCACCTGGTGCCGGCCGGCGGCGTCGCCGAGCAGGAAGGTGGCGTAGCCGGCGATGCCGCCGTCGTGGCCCCAGAAATCCCCGCAGGGCAGCGTCTGCCGTGTCAGCCCCAGCCCGTAGCCGTAGCGGCCGTCCTCGTCGACGGGGACGGTGGTCATCATCTCCTTCAGCTGGGCGGGGCGCAGCAGGCGGCCGCCGAGCAGGGCGGCGTTGAAGCGGGCCAGGTCGTCGGTGGTGGAGATGCCGGCCCCGGCGGCGTAGGCCACCGAGGGGTTGAGTTCGCTGACGTCCACCCGCTCCCCGGAGGCCCGCTTGAGGTAGCCGTGGGCGTAGCGGCCCGGGATCGTGGTGGAGCCGGCCGGCATGGTGGTGCGGTCGAGGCCGAGCGGGCGGATGATCCGGCGTTCGACCTCCTGGTTCCAGGTCCGGCCGGTGATCTTCTCAATCATCATGCCGATCACCACGTAGTTGGTGTTGGAGTAGCTCCACTGCCGGCCGGGCGGGAAGTCGGGGGCGTACCGGTTGGCGATGTCCAGCAGTTGCTGGGGCCGGTAGGTGGTCCAGCGGCCGGTGGTGAGCCAGCTGTCCAGGTCGGCCTCGTCGTGGAAGTAGACGCTCGGGTCGGCCAGGTAGTCGTGGAGGCCGCTGGTGTGGTTGAGCAGTTGGCGGACGGTGATGCCCTCGCCGCCGCGCACCGCGCCGGGCAGGTACCGCTCGATCGGCTCGTCCAGCTTCACCCGTCCCTCGGCGACGAGTTGCAGGACGACGGTGGACACGAAGGTCTTGGTGACGCTGCCGATCCGGAACCGGCCGTCGGGGCGGGCGGCGGCCCCGGTGTCCAGGTCCGCCCGGCCGGAGGCACCGCGCCACACCGCGCGGCCGTGGTCGCGGACCTCGCCGAGCGCCGCCGACACACCGGCGTCGGTGACCAGCGCGTCGAGGGCGCGGTCCAGGGCGGCGGAGTCGCCGTGGCGGGCCCCGGCCGCGGCCGGGTCGCCCGGCCCGGGCGGGAGGCCGGCGGCCGATGCGGTGGGCGCGAAGGCCAGCAGGGCGGCGCCGGCCAGCACCCCGGCGGCGATCCGGCGGGCGGCGGCGCGGCCGGTGCCGGTGCGGCGGGCGCGGCCGGCCCGCGGGTCGGACGACTGTACGTCAGGCATGGTGTTCCCTCCCGGGCCGGTCCCCTCCGGCCTCGCGGCCAGCCTGGCACCGGCCCGGGCGGGCGGGCATCGTCCTGCGGAGCGGTCCGGCCTCACCCTGCGGGACGGGGGACGGTCAGCCTCGGTGAGGAGGGGTGGCCGGATCCGGCTCGGGCTCACGACGGACAGGGCCTGCGGTCATGGCGTCGGTCCGGTCGGCTTCGGGCCCCCACCCGGCCGGTTCAGGCCATCCAGAAGAAGACCGCCGTCATGCGTTTCTCCTCCAGGGTGCTGCCCCAGTAGCCGGTCGCGGTGTGGATCAGGTTGGAGGTGTAGAGCAGCAGGCGGTTGTAGCGGTTCGGCACCCGGACGTCCTCGGTGAACGCGTCGGCGGGGACGAAACGGGTGCCCAGGGCCTCCACCAGGTTGGTGTGCGGGGCCGTCACCAGGTTCCCGCCGAGCCGGCCGCCGGGCATGCTCTGCCGGTAGAAGCTGGTGCCGGTGTCCTTGGGCACGTCAGGGTTGAGGTAGAGCACGGCGGCGTAGCGGCAGAGCGCCCGGGAGTCGGTGTGCGGGCGTGGCTCGCACTCGTCCTTGCCGACCACCTGGATGCAGTTGTGGTTGAGGGTGGCGCCGCCGGGGGCGGTCTCCACCCAGAGTCGGTGGGCGCCGGTGGCGCGCCGTACCAGCTTCTCGATGTGGGCGAGTTCGTCCGGTTCGAGGCCGGGCATGGTCCGCAGGCCCGGCCAGCTCTCCGGCTTGTGCGGGTAGCCCTCGGCCCAGTCGTCGCGGGCGAGGACGCGGGCGCGGACGGCGTCGATGTCGGGCAGTGCGTCGTCGAGGATCCAGTAGTCCCGCCCGGGTGTGGGTTTGCGGTAGGGCAGCACGGGGAGCCCCGAGGGCCTCCGGGGTTGTGAGGGCATACCGGTGACCCTACGGACGGGGTTCGTCAGCGCTCGCCCGCGCTTTGGTCAATGTTCATCAAAATCCGGCGGCCGGCCGCGGACCGGGGCCCGGCCGGCTCGGGACGGCCGGGTCAGGACGCCTCGCGGACGATCCAGAAGCGGGCCCGCCGGTACGCCGGGCCGGCGGGGTCGTCGGCCGTGACGTGGACCGGCGTGTGCAGGCACACGATGCGGCCGCCCAGCCGCTCCTCCTCGGCCGCCAGCCACCAGGACTGCCGGAGCATCGCGCCCGCCAGGCCCGCCAGGAGCATGCCGGCCGGCACCCCCGTGGCGTAGCTGAGCACGAGTCCGGTCAGCAGGACCAGCAGCAGCGGCTTGGTGAGGCCGCGGGAGAACAGGTCGAAGGTCTCCTCCCGCGCGACCAGCTCAGCGTCCGCCGGCGGCGGCGTCATCCGCGCCAGCCGCTCCCCGTACCAGGGCCGGCGGGCCTTCAGGAGTGCCGAGAACGTCGTCGCGAAGAGGAGCACGGCGATCGCCACGCTCATCGTGAGGTCCAGCCGGTGGGTTCCCCAGGCATAGGCCGGCACGCAGCTCACCAGACTCACCGGGAGCAGCAGGGACGCCTGTATCCGTACCGATGCGACGAGTCCCACCAGTTTCGGCCCACCACTCACGGAACGTCCTCCCACTCGGCCAAGATCCGCAGATCCTAGCCTGCGGCTGACGACCGCCCAGGTGGGGGGCGGCGACGGGCCGGGGAACCCCGGCCGCCGCCGGCCGGGTCCGCCGGTCAGGCCGGGACCCGGCCGGCTGGGCGCGGGGCGCGCGGCCGGGAGAATATGCCGGGCGGGAACCGTCGGGCATGGCCTACCGTCGGCCGCATGGACAGAACCGACTACATTGCGGCCCTCCGCCGCGACAGTGCCCGCCTGGCGGCCGCCGCCGAGGGCGGTCTCACGGCGCGGGTGCCGAGCTGCCCGGACTGGACGGTGGCCGACCTGGTCTGGCACACCGGTGTGGTGCACCGGTTCTGGCGGCTGGTCGCCGCCGGGGAGATCGCCGGCCCCGAGCAGCACACCGAGCCGTCGCGGCCGCCCGAGCCGGACCTGGTCGCCTGGTTCGCCGAGGGAGCCGAGCGCGCCGCGGCCGTCCTGGAGGCTCTGGACCCGGCACTCCCCCGGTGGAGTTGGGCGGACCGCGCGGACGCCGGGTTCATCCAGCGCCGGATGGCCCAGGAGACCGCCGTGCACGCCTGGGACGCGGTGAACGCCGCCGGCCGGGACGAACCGGTGGAGCGGCTCCTCGCGCTGGACGGCGTGGACGAGTTGCTGGCCCACTTCCTGCCGCCCGTGCCGCCCGCCGGGCTGGCCGCGGCCGGGCTGCACCTGCACGCCACCGACGGTGCGGCGGGCGAGGCCGGCGGCGAGTGGACGCTGCGGGCGGTGGACGGCGGCTGGCGGATCGGCCACGAGCACGGCAGGGGCGCGGCGGCCGTCCGGGGCACCGCCTCGGACCTGCTGCTGCTCCTCTGGGGCCGCCGTCCGGCCGAGCGGCTCGACGTGTTCGGCGACCCGGACGCGCTCAAGGCCTACCTGGCCGGGTTCGCCCGCGGGTGAACCCGGCCGGGTGCGGGCCGCCCGGCAGCCGGCCGGTACCGGTCGGCCGTGCCCGGGCGGCCGGCCCCGACCCGGCCGTGCCCGGCTACTTCTTGCCGTTCACCCAGGTGAGGCCCCAGCCGTAGGCCTGGTCGATGAACTGATGGTCCGAGAAGTCGGGGGTGCGCTGGTAGTACTGGCCCTGCCGGTGCACGGTGAGGCCGGTGCCGTCGTTCTCCAGCAGCGCCACCACGCAGCTGGTGGCCGGGAACTCGCATCCGTCGACGGCGAGTTCCACCGGCGGCCCGGCCGCGGGGAAGAGCGTGGCCAGGCCGTGGAGGCCGGTCAGCGGGCGCTGGTCGAAGGCGAAGGCGAAGATCAGCAGCCGCTTGATCTCGGCGGCCCGGTCGAGGTTGATCCAGAGGTCCTCACCGGTGGCCAGCGAACCGGTGCGGTCGTCGTTGGCCAGTTGGATGAACGGCGGCGCGTAGAGGTTCCCGAACTTCTGGCCGACCGCCTGGACGATGTCCCTGCTGCCGTCCTGCAGTTCCCACAGGCAGGCGAGGTCCAGGTCCCGGCCGCTGTCCTGCGGAGCCGGGCCCGCGCCCTGCGCGCCCCGGAGCTTCTTGCCGAGCCAGCCACCGCGCTCCGGTGCCTTCGGCGCGCCGCCGACGGGTGTCCAGTTGAGGTTCACCCGCATCAGGCCGCCGGTAGCGCCGTGCTTGACCAGCGAGAGCACCGGGTCCTTGGCGGTCAGCGAGACCTTGCTGAGGTTGAGCGGCGCGGCGGCGGGCGGGGCCTGGCCGTGGCCCCCGTACGACTGCTGGTCCGGGGCCGGGTACGGCGCGGGCCCGGGGTACGGCTGCGGCTGCGGCTGCGGCTGCGGGACAGGAGCGGGGTACGGGGCCGGGTCCGGGTACGGCACGGGCTGGGCGAGGGTCGGGGCGGGCGGTACCGGCGGGGCCCCGAACTGCCGGGGGTCCGGCGCCGAGGGCAGCGGCTGCGGCGGGTACGAGGCCGGCTGGTACGACGCCGGGGGCGTCGGGAACTGCTGCGGCGGCGCGTACTGCTGCGGGTCCGGGAGCTGGAAGTGCTCCGGCTCCGGCTCCGGTGCGGACGGCTGCGCGGGCGGCGCCGGCGTCGCGGCGAACGGGTGCTGCGGGGGCGCGGGGGCCGGGGCGGGCTCGGGGGCCAGGACGGGCACGGGAGCGGAAACGGCGGCCGGGGCGGGTGCCTGAGCGGGTGCCGGCTCCGCGTCGACCTGGATGCCGTAGTCGGTGGCCAGCCCCGCCAGCCCGGAGTCGTAGCCCTGGCCGACCGCGCGGAACTTCCAGCCCTCGCCGCGCCGGTACAGCTCGCCGAGGACGAAGGCCGTCTCGGTGCTGGCCCCGGTGTCCTCGAAGCGGACCAGCTCCCGTCCCGAGTCCGCGTCCAGCACCCGCAGGTGCAGGCCGGGCAGGCTGCCGAAGGTCCCGCCGTCGCTGGAGGCGGCCAGCAGCACCGTCTGCACGGCCGGTTCGAGTGCGGCGAGCGACACCGTCAGCGTGTCGACGACGCCACCGGGGAGCTGCTGCTTCCCGAGGTGGCGGACCGCGCCGGAGGCGTCCTGCGGCTGGTTGTAGAAGACGAAGTCGTCGTCGGAGCGGACCTTGCCGCCGGCGAGCAGCAGCGCGGAGGCATCGGCGTCGGGCACGCCCGGTCCGCCCTGCCAGCCGAGTTCGACGCGGACACCGGCCGCGTCCAGCGGCACGTTCGCGCCCTTCGGTATCACCATCAGCGGCCAGACCTTCCCCTGTGCTCAACAGACCTGCTCCGCCCCACGGTAGCGCCGGACCGCCCGCCGGCGTGCGGGAGTACCGGGCTCGGGCCCTACCGCGCCCGGGACGGTACCGGGCGTGCGGCCGGGCGTGGGCCCGGGCGCCTACCCTGTCCGGGGGCGGCCGCCGCGGCGGCCGGCGCCCGCGGGCTCCCGGCCCGCGGCCGGACACCCGCCCGCGCCCCTCACCCGCTCCCCCGGGACGTCCTCGGGACGGCCCGCCCCACCGCCTCCGGAGTTCGAGCAGATGACCGACTTCCTGGTGATCGGCGAGTGCGTCGCCGACATCGTCCGCGTGCCCGGCCGGGCCGACGTCGCGCACCCGGGCGGCAGCCCCGCCAACGTCGCGTACGGGCTGGCCCGGCTCGGCCGGCCGGTGACGCTGCTGACCCAGTTGGGCCGGGACCCGATGGGCGCGCTGATCGGCGCCCACCTGCGTTCGGCGGGCGTCCGGGTGCTGACGGACGGACGGCCGGAGGTGCGGACGCCCACGGCGGTCGTCAGCCTCGACGGGGAGGGCCGGGCCTCGTACGCCTTCGACTTCGACTGGACCCTGCGGGCGGTGGAGCCGCCGGCCGCGCCGCGGCACGTGCACCTGGGATCGGTGGCCGCCGTCCGGGAGCCAGGCGCGGCGACCGTGGTGGCGCTGGCGGAGCGGCTTGGGGCGGACGCCTCGGTGAGCTACGACCCGAACATCAGGCCCGCCCTGTCGGGGGACCGGGCCGGGGCCCTGGCCCGGGTCGAGCGCTGCGTGGCGCTCAGCGACCTGGTGAAGGCCAGTGACGAGGACCTGGCCTGGCTGTACCCGGGCGAGCCGGTCGAGCGGGTGGCGGCCCGCTGGCTGGCGGCCGGGCCGGCGGTGGTCGTGGTGACCCGCGGCGGTGACGGCGCGGTGGGGTTCACCCGGTCCGCCGAGGTGGCCCGCCCGGCCGTCCGGACCACGGTGGTGGACACGGTCGGCGCCGGCGACTCGTTCATGTCCGCGACCCTGGACGCCCTGGCCGCCCGCTCGCTGCTCGGCGCCCCGGCCCGGGCGGCCCTCGCCGCCCTGGACGGGCCGGCGCTGGCGGAGGTCCTGGCGCAGGCCGCGCTGGCCGCCGCCGTCACCGTGTCCCGGGCCGGGGCGAATCCGCCGGACGCGGCGGAGCTGCGCGAACGACAGGGCTGAGGCCCCCTCGGGAGCGGTGCGGCCGCCCGTTCGGACGGTACGGCCGGCCGGGCGGCGGGCGGGCCCCCGGCCGTCCCCCCGGCGGGCCCGCCCCGGGCCGGTACGGTGCCTGCCCCGGGCCGTCAGGCGCTCAGGGCGCGCAGGGCGGTCATCAGCTCGTCCGGCGCGGCGATGGAGAAGGTCCGGGTCACCTCGTCGATCCGGGTCAGGCAGGTCACGGCGCCCTGGTGCCACCAGTACAGGCGGGGCGAGAGCGGGCCGGGGTTGTCCTGGTGGGCGCCGAGCCCGAAGGCCGCCAGGTCGTTGACCGCGCCGACCGCGTGCCGGTCGGCCACCGGGTGGAACACCAGGAGGTGGCGGCTGGGCACGGTGAACAGCACGCCGTGCTCCGGTACTTCACGTCCGGTCAGCGAGCGGACCAGGTCCGCCAGGACCAGGGCCTTGCTGGCGACGAACAGCGACGGACCGGAGACGCTGTGCAGGGTGGCGCCACTCGGGGTGGCTATCACCTCGTGCTCGGCGGGCTCGGCGAGCAGGTTGGCCCGCCCGGCGGTGCGCAGCGCGTCGAGGCCGGCCCGGGCGACGTCCTGGTCGGTGAGGAGCCGGACGGAGTCCGGGAGGTCCAGCGCGAGGGCCTCCAGCAGTCCGGTGGCGACCGGGCGGGCGTAGCGGAAGGAGTCGGCCAGCGCCTCGGGCGGGAGGGAGTCGTCCGGGACGAGCCGCAGGTAGGCGCCGCGCAGGAGTTGGGCGGCGCCGTCGTCCATCGTCCGGCCGGCGTTCGCCAGCGCGCCGAAGTGCTGCTCCACCAGCTGGGGCCAGCTCCGCGGGTCGGAGCGGCGGCACGTCTCGGCCAGGTTGAACAGGGAGTTGGTGCCCTGGGGCGCGTGCACGGTGTCGCCGGCGACCGTCACGGCGACTCCCCTGCGGGCGAGTTCGTGGCGGACCAGCTCGCGCAGGCGCTCGGCCTCGTCGACGGTCAGGGCGGGCAGGTGCGGGTCGTGAGGGGCGGCGGTCTTCTTCGACCTGAAGAACATCATGATCAAGACTCTAGTTCGGAGTGCCGGGGCGACGGTCCCGGACCTCGGCGCCGGCCGCCGGCACGCCCGTGCCCGCCGCCCCGGGCGGGGTGGCGGGCACGGACCGGGTGACCCGGTGACAGAAACCTTGCAGCGGTGACCGGGTGGGGCCTGGCCTCCGGACCGGATCAGGTCCGGGCCGGGCCGTTCGCCTCCGGGTCGGGCCGTTCGGCGGTGGGCGTCCCGGGGCCCTGGCCCTGGCTCTGGTCCTCGCCCTGGCCCTGGCCCTGACTCTCGTCCTGGCCCTGGCCCTGGCCCTGGGGCTCGTCCTGGCCCTGGCCCTGAGCCGGGACGACCGGGCCGGGCCGCTTGGCGAGGTCGGGCCCGGCACTGTCCCGGGCGGCGACGTCCGATCCGGCGCTGTCCGGGGCAACGGCCTCCGGTGCAACGGCCTCCGGGGCCGCGCCCGCCTGACCCGTACCCGGAGCCCCGGTGGGCGGCTGCGCCGCGCCGGCCTCCGGGGGCCCGGCCTGGGCCGGGACGGGAGCGGCCGGACCGGGAGCGGCCGGGCCGGGGTGAAGGCCGGCGGCCTGCGCCAGGGCGATGTCCAGGCCCTCCCGGCGGATCCGCTGGTCGACGTACAGCAGTGCATGGGTCAGCGGCGCCAGCGGCGCGCCGACCACGACCGCCACCAGCAGGCCCGCGAGCAGGCACGCCGACAGGGCGATCAGCGAGGTGGGGCCGGGCTCCCAGGTACCGTCCGCCGAGGTCCCGCCGAAGACGATCATCAGCACGAAGCCGAGGAAGAAGAACGGCGCCATCAGGATCTGGGCCGCTGCCGAGCCGATCATGCCGACCAGGTACGGGATGCCCAGACTGCGCCACCAGGCACCCTCGTTGAGCCGCCAGGCCCGCCGGACGGCGGCCGCCGGCCGGGCGTCCTCCATGATCAGGACGGGCATCTGCAGCACCAGCCTGACCTGCGCGTACACTCCCGCGCCGGCGGCGAGAGCCGCCAGCGGGAGCAGCATCAGGGAGAACGGCCCGGCGCCGGCCAGGCCGGCGATCGCGGCCGGCAGCAGGCCGACCACCATCACGGCGGCGACCCCGAGCGCCAGCAGCACGAAGGAGCCGCAGACCCGCCACAGGTACGGGCGCGCCTCGGCGGCCAGCCGGCGGGCGCTCACCGGGCGGCCGAGCACCGCGTGCTGCACCAGCTTCGTGCTGGTGGCCGTCGCGATGACCTGGATCGCCAGGGCGAAGCCGAGGAGCAGCAGGTAGCCGCCGCCGGCCACCCCGATCAGCGCGGCCACCTGGCCACCGGTCGGCGTGTGGTCCGGGTCCGCCTGGGTGTCCCGGATGAGCCCGGACAGCGCCGCGTCGGCGAAGACGGCGTAGGCCGGTACGACCAGCAGGGCCCCGACGGTCGCCCCGAGCAACTGGCGGTAGAGGACCGTGCCGTACCGGCGGATCACGGCGACGACGGCGCGGAGGATGTCGCCCAGTCCGAGCGGGCGCAGCGGGATCACCCCGGGCTGCGGGGCGGCGGGAACGTACGGCGGCCAACCCTGCGGTCCGGGCCACCAGCCCGGCGCGCCCGGCGCTCCGGGCGGGCCCGGGGCCTCGGGCGGAGGTTCCTGGTGGACGTTGCTCACGGCTTCTCCCCCAATTGATCAAGAACGTGGAGCGCCGCAGCCTACCGCCCGTCCGGCCCGGCCCGAACACCTACCCCCGCCCCGGTTCACCGGCCCCGCGCCGGGGATCGGAGGAGCCCCGGCCCCCGGCCGGGACTCCTCCGGGTCCGCCGGACCGGACCTACCCGACGTACGCCAGCGGGGCGAACCCGCTGCCGTCGACCTTCAGCAGGGCGACCACCTTCAGGGCGCCGGTGGCGAGGTCGATCCGCAGCACCACCACGCGCCTGGGGTTCCCGAGCTTGTCGGCGCTCAGATTCATCGTGGTGTAGGCCGCGTTCTCGCCGCGGCTGATCACGAAGGTCTCGTCCTGGGCTCCCCGGGCGCCGCTGAGCGCCGGCGGGACATCAGCGATCGCGCGCAGGGTGAAGCGCGGCGCGGCGGGGTCGGAGACGTCGAGGGTCGCCAGGGAGATCTCGTTGCCGCTGACGCTGAGGACCTGGTTGGTCCCGACGAACGCCTTCGGGTTGAGCATCCTGCCGCCGTCGGACACCGCGACGGGGTTGGTCTCCAGCGTGGCCACCGGCCCCACGCGCAGCTTGCGGTTGTCGTCGACGAAGGCGGCGAGCGAGCCGTCGGGATTCGCGACCGCCCGGTCGGCCGTGTCGCTCTTCACCATCCGGCCGCCGAGGAACACGACGCGGTTGAGGTCCTTCACCCCGGCGGGCGTCTCCAGGAAGCGCTCCCCGGTGCCGTCCGGGTGGACGGCCCGCAGGCGGTAGCCGCCGGTCTTCGCCTTGTTCCAGTGGACGACGTCGCCGGAGGCAGGGTCGACCACCGGGGTGTCCTGGTAGTTCCCGGGGCCGGCCGGCAGGCCGGAGATGTCCTTGTGGTCGGTCGGGCCGCCCTGGCCGAGCAGCGAGATGTGCGGGTCGCCGTTCTGGACGGGGGTTTTGAAGTCGTAGTGGCCGATGCCGACCATGCCGGTGAAGCCGACCGTGAAGACGGCCGGGTCGGCGCAGCCGATGAAGCTCGCCGGCGGACTGGTGGTGCTGTTCCCGATGACGAAGGTCCGGACCCGGGCGAGCGGGCCGTCGGCGCCGATGGTGACCAGGACGCAGCTCTCGTCGGCCTTCCCCTCGTTCCGCAGCTGCGAGAGGACCAGCCCGCGGGCCTCGCCGCCGGCCGGCAGCGAGGCCGGGTCCACCAGGGCCGGCAGCGGTACGGCCGAGGGCACGGCGGCCGCGCTCGGCCCGGTGCTCCGGGCGCCGGCGGACGGCGAGTCCGCGGCCGTCGGAGCGGCGCCGGTCGCGGTGGTACGGGTGCTCGGGGCGGCGTCCGCCCCACCGCCGCCGCTCCCCTCACAGGCCGTCAGCAGGACGGCGGGCGCGAGCATGGCGAACGCTGTGATTCTTCGGACCGGATTCATGATGTCCCCTCACCCCTGACAACTGGAACCGCGACCCACCGTAGTGACGCGATCACCGGCGCATCGGGTTCCCGGGGATTCGGAACGTCTTCGGGACGCCTCCGGGCCGGTTCTGTTACCGGCCGCCGCCCCGCCGCGGGGCGCCGGCCGCGAGCTCCCCGGCCTGCCGGCCGTTCCGGATCGCGTCCACCAGCCCGGCGACCAGGCCCGCCCGTTCGGCCATCGCGTCGACCACCAGGTACTCGTGGTCGGCGTGGGCGCCGCCGCCGACCGCGCCCAGCCCGTCGAGCGTCGGCACTCCGAGCGCGGCGGTGAAGTTGCCGTCGCTGCCGCCGCCGACCGCCCGGCCCGCCAGGCCCGGGTGCAGCTCCCGGGCGAGCGCGAAGAGCCCGGCCGATGCGGACTCGGGCATCGGCGGCCGGCCGACCGAGCCCCGGACGGTGATCCGCGCCCCCGGCAGGTGCGGGGCCAGGGCGGCGAAGGCGGCTTCCACGCGTTCCGTCTCCTCGGCCGTCTCCACCCGGACGTCGACGGTCACGGTCGCCCCGGCGGGCACGACGTTGTCGAGGGTCCCCGCGGTGGCGACGGTCGGGGTGACGGTGGTCCCGGCCTCGGGGCGGCCCAGCGCCGCGATGGCGAGCACCTGGTGCGCGGCCTCGACCAGGGCGTTGATCCCGGCCGCGGGCTCCAGGCCGGCGTGCGAGGCCCGGCCGGTGACGGTCACCTCGAAGGTGCCGCAGCCCTTGCGGCCGGTCTTCAGGCCGCCGCCGTCGGCCGCTCCCTCCATCACCAGGACGGCCCCGCAGGCGAGGGCGCGCTCCTCCAGCAGGGCGCGGGAGGTGCGGGAGCCGACCTCTTCGTCCGCCGTCACCAGGATCTCGACCCCGGACCGGTCGTCGAGCGCCGCCACCCCGTGCACGGCCTGCACCAGGCCGCCGAGCATGTCGAAGACCCCCGGGCCGGTGGCGTGCCCGCCCTCGACCCGGAACGGCCGGCGCGCCAGCGTCCCGAGCGGGAAGACCGTGTCGTGGTGCCCGAGGATCAGCACCCTCGGTTCGCCCCCGCCCGACCAGTGGACGTGCGGCCCGGCCTCCCCCTCCACCAGGCGGGCGTGCCCGCCGAGCCGGCTCTCGACGACGCCGGCGACGGTCTTGGCCGACGCCGTCAGCGCCTCGTGGTCGCGCGACGGGGACTCGACCTCGACGAGGGTCCTGAGGTCCTCGATCATCGCGTCGACATTCACCTGTACGGGCCCGCGCGTCGTCATGGCGCCAGCCTAGTACCGCGATCATGACGGTGCCCGGCCCCGGTCCGGCGAGCGCTCACGGGGTGGCCGCCGGCGTACCCGCCGGGCCGGGGCCGTCCGGCGGGCGGTCCGCGAGGTCAGGCGCCGGTCAGCGCCGGCGGTGCGTCCTGCGGCTCCCGGAGGGAGGCGGACAGGGCGCGGGCCTCGTGCTCGGTCGTCCTGGGGGTCTCGTACGGCACGGCGTTGACCCAGCGCTGGGTCAGCCGGGCGATCCGCTCGCCGTAGCGCTGCGCGGTGATCAGGTCGCCGCGCGACCCGGCCTGCTCGGGGCCCTGGTCGGCGTGGCTCTGGCTCATCAGGCCCAGCCACGACCCCAGCCGGTTCAGGTCGTCGCGGGTGCCGCCGGTCCAGTTGTTGCCCGGCATGTCGCCCACGCCGATCCACTGCATGCCCAGCTGCGCGGCGAAGACCGCGAGTTGCTCCAGGACGGCCAGCTTGTCGCCGCTCTGCGAGGCGGACATGGTGAACCCGCCGGCCAGCTTGTCCTTCCAGGCCTGGGTCGTGAACGGCGTGAACGCCGCCTCCATGAACGCCTTGAACACCGCCGACACGCTGCCCATCAGGGTCGGGCAGCCGAGCACGATCGCGTCCGAGCGGTCGAGCAGCGCCAGCACCCCGGCGTCGTGCCAGCGGCCCGCGACGACGTCCTCGGGCCTGATCTCGACGAGGTGCACCCGGGCGCCCGGCACCAGCCGGGCGCCGTCGGCGAGGTGCTCGGCCAGCACCCGGGTGTGCCCGTGCACCGAGTGGTGGACCACCGTCACCGTGACCGTGGGGACGTCGTGCTCATGGCCGGCTTCGTCGAATGTCATGTCTTGTCGCTGCCTTCGGTCGTGGGAGGTCCCTGCTGTCCAGCCATCACACTCCGCCCGGGGCAGGGCATCAACGGCGAACTTCGGCGCACAGCGATCGGTCGTACCGATCGATCGTGCCGGGACAGGCCGTAGGCTGGCCGGGTGGACAGGATGGAACTGGAAGCCTTCGTCGCGGTCGCGGAGGAGCTTCACTTCGGCCGCGCCGCCGAGCGCCTGCACCGGGGGCAGCCCACCGTCAGCGACGCCGTCAGGCGGCTGGAGAGCACGCTGGGCGGGCGGCTGTTCCACCGCACCAGCCGCCGGGTGTCGTTGACCGGCCTGGGTGAGGCGCTGCTGCCGGACGCGCACGCCGCGCTGGCCCAGTTGCGCCGGTTCCAGCAGCGCGGGCGATCCCTGGCCGCCGGTGGGGGCACCCGCACCACCCTCGTGGTCGCGCACGCCGAATACACCGGCCACCAGCTGCTGTTGCGCTGCCTGCCGCAACTGCGCGACCGGTTCCCCGAGGTGACGATCGTGCCGGAGACCATGCCGACCGCGGCCCAGCTCACCGCCCTGCGGGCGGAGACGATCGGGCTGGGCATCGGCTGGGCGACCGACGGGGTCACCGGCGTACGGGCGAGGGTGCTGTCCACCGAGCGGTTCATGGCGCTGGTGCCCGCGGCCCACCCCCTGGCCGGGCACGCCGAGCTGAGCGCGTCCGAACTCTCCACCGCGGACCTGCTGACCTGGCCGCACCAGATCAACAGCGGCCTCTGCGACCGCCTCCTGTCCGCCTTCCGGATCGGCGGGGCCGACCTGCGGATCATCAGGACCGCCGACAGCGTGCACGCCATCGCCGCCCATGTCGCCGCGGGCACGGGCATCGGCATCACCGTCGAGTCCGCCCTCGACCACGAGCCGCCCGGTCTGCGCGTCATCCCCCTGGCCGGCCCTTCGACCACCGCCGACCAGGTCGTCCTCACCCCCGCCGAGCCCTCGGACGCCGCCGTCGCCCTGCGCGACCTGCTGCTGCAGGCCTCGGCGGAGTCGCCCGCAGGCAGCTGAACGCCGGCCGAGGGTACGTCACCCGGTTCGGCCCGCCGACGGAGCCGGTCGCCTCCGTCCCTGGCAGCGGTACCGAACTCCCCGCGAGGTACGTCCACCACTGCCACATGCCCGAACACGGGGACGACGACCTGATGCGCCCCCGGACGCTCGTCCAGGCGGACGACTGAAGGAAGGGGCGGCGGGCGCCGCGGGCCCGGCGGGCGGGTGCGTCCCGCCCGCCGGGGCCGGGCGGCCGAGCTCCGGTGGCGGTGGGCGTCCACCTCACCGACCCTGGGCCGAAGAAGTACTTCGTCTACGATCTTGCTGCCCGGAAGGATCTCCATGGCTGTCACCAGGACGGACCACCTCGTCCCCCACACGTCGACCGTCCCCGCCAACAGGGGCGAACACGTCGAACTCTTCGTACGCGAGTGCGCCAAGGCGCCCGCCGGCCCCCCCGGCGGACCGCAAGGTCGTCCTCATGCTGCACGGCAGGAGCGTGCCGGTGCTGGCCGGTTTCGACCTCCAGCACACCTCGTACGGGTGGGCCGAGGCATTGGCCCAGGCCGGCTACGACGTCTTCATGATGGACCTCCAGGGCTCGGGCCGGTCACCCCGCCCCCGGATGGAGGACCCGTGCAACGTCAACCCGAAGCAGCAGGCCGCCGTCACTCCCCCGCTGTCGGGCCCGCGCACCGCGAGCTACCCCTTCGTCCTGACCAACTCCCAGAGCGACCAGGACGAGCTCAGTACCGTGGTCGAGTACATCCGGGCCCTGCGCGACGTCTCCAAGGTCGCGCTCATCGGGTGGTCGGCGGCCGCGTTCGCCATGGGGCCCTACGCCGTCAGGAATCCGGGCAAGGTGGAGAGCCTCTTCCTGCTCGCGCCGATCTTCCCGCCGGCCGGCCCCCCGGACCCGCCGACCCTGCCGGCCCCCGGTTTCCCCACCCACGTGCTCACGTACCCGGGCCTGGACCAGGCCTGGTCCAACGAGGTGCACTGCGCGACCCAGCGCGAGCCCGGCATGATCGACGTCGCGTGGGCCGCCCTGATGGAGAACGACCCGATCGGCCGCACCTGGGGCAAGATCGACGCGTCGACCGGGAAGCCCGCGGGCGCCAGCCGGTACCGCAACTTCGTGTCGTGGGGCTGGAACAGCACCACCGCGGGCCAGGGCGGTGTCCTGGGCGGCAGCGTGCCCGTGCTCATCGTGCACGGCGAGTTCGACCGGACCGCCAACACGACGCCGCCCAACCCCGCCGTCCCCGCGCTCGACTTCCACGTCCCCGCGCTCTACAACGCCATCACGGGGCCGCACAAGCTGCTGGTCACGGTGAAGTGCGCCGGCCACTCGATGCCCTGGGAGGTGCAGCACAAGAACCTGCACAACGTGTCGAAGCACTGGCTGAAGCACACCAATGTCGGCGGCAAGACCAACGGCCTCTTCGACATGGACCTGAACGGCGCCATCAGTCCTTCTCCCTAGAGTCCGCGGAGGAGGGCCCGGGCTCTCCGGGCACCGGCGGACGGACCGGAGGTCCGCCCGCCACCCGGCCGTCCGGCTCGACGGCGACCAGCTCCACCCGGACCCGGACGGCCGTCCGGCCGGCCTGGTCGATCTCGCCCGCGAAGACCGTCGCGCCCTCGAACGGCCGGTCGGCGTCCAACGCCCAGAGCAGGTAGGCCCGGACGGGGCCGATGACCTCCTTCAGGGTCCGGGGCCGCCCCTCCTCGTGGGCCCGCAGGACGGCCGCCCAGAGCGCCGCCGGTCCACGCCTGCTCACGCGGCCGCCCCCCGGCCCGTCGCGGCCTGAGCGGGCAGGTCCGTCACGGGCCCCCCGGCGAGGCCGCCGCCGGGCGGTGCCGGCGGCCCGACCACCGCCCAGACGCACTTGCCGGCCCCGCCCTCGCGCGGGCAGCAGCCCCACGCGGCGGCGAGCTCCCGGACCAGCCACAGTCCGCGCCCGGACTCCTCCTCCGGCGCCGGCTCGCGCACCTCAGGCAGCTCGTTGCCCGCGTCGTGCACCTCGATCCGCAACCGCCCCGCGCTCACCGCGTACCGGACCTCGACCAGCCGCCCGGACGGGCCCCGGGCGTGCTCGACGGCGTTCGCCACCAGCTCGCCGGCGAGCAACTCGCCCACTTCCAGCAGCGGTTCCGCACCGTCCAGGCCGGCCAGGAAGGTCCGCAGCAGCCGCCTGGCGGCACCGGCCGAGCGGCGGTGCCGGGGCAGCCAGGCAGCGAAGTCGACCGTCACGGCGGGTGATGGTCTGTCGAGGGTTCCGGGCATGGCGCAACCACCTCCGAGGGAGCGGAAAGTCCTGGTCGGGGGCGTGATCCGGCGCACGGCGGAGAGACCGGGCGCGCGGAGTCACGCAGAGCGAGCAAGCTGACTCGTTCTGCCACCAAGCATCGTCAGGTGGAGCTACCGTGACGAGAGATCAGCCGGTTCCACCGGCCTCTCTGACACCTGGGGACCCACCATGACCCGTGTACCGCCCAGCGGACCCCACCTGCGATCCAGCGCCGCCGGCCTGTTCGGGACGCTCCTGCGGCGGACCCGCGAGGCCCGCAAGATGTCGCAGGGCGAGCTGGCCCGGCAGATCCCCTGCAGCCGCCCGCACCTCACCCGGATCGAGAACGGGAGCCGGGTGCCGCAGCACCCCCTGGTGACGGCCTGTGACCGCATCCTGGAGACCGGTGGGGAGTTGCTGGAGATCTGGGAGGAGGTCGACTGGTACGCGCAGGTGGACCATCCGAACTGGTTCCAGCGCTTCGTGCTCATCGAGGCGAAGGCCACGAGCATCCAGGAGTTCCAGACGCCTTGGATCTCCGGGCTGTTGCAGACCGAGGCGTACGCCCGCGCGCTGATCTCCCTCGGGAACGCGGCCGACGATCCACGGCAGATCGAAGAATGGGTCGCCGCCCGCCTTGCCCGGCAACACCGTCTCACCGGACCTGACGCGCCATTGCTGACGGTGATCCTCGGCGAAACCGCGCTGCGCCAGACAGTTGGCGGACCGCAGGTGATGCATGATCAACTGCAACACCTTCTGCGCATGGGACGACTGCCGAACGTGACGATCCAGGTCGCCCCGTTCTCCCTTGGCGAGCGAGTTCGTTTCGGCTCCTCCCTCATCATCCTGACCTCACCCGACGGGAAAAGGCGCGCCTACTCGGAAAGCCTCACGCACGGCCGCTTCGACGAGGATCCGCAACGAGTCCAGCGATGGCAGCGTCGGTATGATCTGCTGCGGGCAGAGGCCCTCTCCGCCCAGGACAGCGCGCGCCTGATCCGCAGTGTGATGGAAGGACTGCTCAACATGGACTCCACCACCCCCGATCTCTCCAAGGCCTCCTGGCGCAAGGCCAGTTACAGCGACCACGACGCCGGCAACTGCATCGAGGTCGCCGAGAACGTCCCCGGCCTCGTCCCCGTCCGCGACTCCAAGGACCCCGAGGGCCCCGCCCTGCTGTTCCGCCCCGACGCCTGGCAGTCCTTCGTCACCGGCGTCCGGCAGGGCGAGCTCCCCGCCGTCGGCCACTGACCGTTCAAGTCCTGCGGATACGGCCGTACTTGGCGGACGCTCGGGCGGGTCAGCGCGCGATCGAGATCGCGAACGGCGCGAATCCGCCGGACCGGATCACGTGCGGCACGAACAGGATCGCGGCCTCCGTGGCGCGGGCGGTCCGGATCCCGCCGAGGTCGGTGATCCACTCCTTGTGCCAGCCGAGGTCGAGGAGCAGGTCGTGGACGGTCTGCTTGGCCTGCGGGTCATCGCCGGAGAGGAAGGCGTCGGGCGCCCGGGTGAGCATGGCCGGGGCGGTCATCACCGGGTAGAGCATGGTGTTGAGCGTCTTGACGACGCGCGTCTCCGGGAGTGCTTCCTGCAGGTGCTCGGCGAGGCTGGAGCCGGGGTGGATCAGGTCGGCGGGCAGTCCGTCCGGTCCGTCGACGGTGGCGTTGGAGACGTCGACGAGGATCTTGCCGCGCAGTTCCGCGCGCAGGTCGGCGAGCCGCTCCAGCGAGCCGGCGCCGGGGGTGGCGTTGATGACGATCCGGGCCGTCCGGGTGGCGTCGGCGGCGGCACCGGGTGTGCGGTCCGCGACGGTCACCTCGTGCCCGGCCCGGGTGAGGGCGGTGGCGAGGTTGCCGCCGACGCGGCCGTTTCCGAGAACTGCGATCGTGGTCATGATGATCCGGTCCATTCCTGGGTGCTGGTTCGGGTGCAGGTCGTGGTGCGGGTTCAGGCGCAGGTCGTGAGGCAGGTTCAGGTCTGCGGGGTCTGCGGGGTCAGCGGGGTCAGCGGGAGAGCGTGGCGACGGCCTCGGCGTGGACGCCCGGCGCGGCGGCCAGGAAGCTCCCGCTCCCCGGGGTCCAGGGGCGGCCCTCGGCGTCGGAGATCCGCCCGCCGGCCTCGGTGACGAGCAGGGCGCCGGGCAGCAGGTCCGCGCGGGCGCCGGCGAACTGCCAGAAGACGTCCGTCCGGCCGGCGGCCACGTTCACCAGGTGCAGGGTCGCGGGCACGGCGGTCCGGACGACCAGCGCGTCGAAGAGCATGGCGGTGATCGAGGAGCCGACCCGCCGCACGACCTCCTCGTCCTCGTCCGGCCGGGCCTGGCTGGTGGCCACGATGCTCAGGCCGAGGTCCGCGGTCGGGGAGACGCGCAACGGCCGCCCGTCGAGGTGGGCGCCCGCGCCGGTGAGCGCGGTGTAGGTCTCGCCGGTCAACGGCAGGTGGACCACGGTGAGCACCGGCCGGTTGTCGCGCACCAGGGTGGCGGTCACGGCCCAGTCCGGCAGGGCGTGCAGGTGGTTGACGTTGCCTTCGGCCGGGTCCACGACCCACCATTCGCCGGGCGGCAGCTCCCCGCCGTCCAGTTCGTCCTCCACCCAGCCGGCGTCCGGGCGCAGGCGGGTGAGGCCGGGGCGCAGGATGTCGAGGGCCGCGTCGTCGTTGGCGGCGAGCGCGCGCATCAGCTCCTCGCGGGTCCCGTAGGGGACCACCTCGCCGAAGCGCTCGCGCAGTACCGATCCGGCCGCACGCACGGCGGTCACGGTCCCGCTGAGCAGGTCGGCGTCGGAGGCGGCGGCACCGGTGGTCTGAAGCAGCTCGGACATGGTGGAACTCCTTTGCGAGGAGGGGGGATTCGGCCGTTCGGGCCGGGCGGCGCATTCCGTCCTGCGCCTTCTCCTCGAAGGTATAGAGCCCCGCCATTAACTTCAAATGCATGTCAAGCACGGATAGGATTACTCACATGCAATTGGACTTGAACCTGCTCGCCGCGCTCGACGCCCTGCTGGAGGAGGGCAGCGTGGCCGGGGCGGCCGCGCGCCTGCACGTCACCGCCCCCGCGATGAGCCGGAGCCTGGGCCGGATCCGGCGGACGACCGGGGACCAGATCCTGGTCCGCACCGGCCGCACGATGACCCCGACGCCGTACGCCGTCGCCGTCCGGCAGCAGGTGCACGAGCTGCTGCACGAGGTCCAGGGGGTGCTGGCACCGAGCCGTGAACTCGATCTGGCGACGCTGGAGCGCACCTTCACCCTCCGCTGGCACGATTCCCTCGTCGCCCTGAGCGGCCCCGCACTGCTGGCGGCCGTGCGCCGGGAGGCGCCGGGCGTGCGGCTGCGCTTCGTCGCGGAATCGGACGTGGACACCCCCGGGCTGCGGCGCGGCGAGGTCGACCTGGAGGCGAACGCCAACCGCGCGGGCGCACCGGACATCCGCACCGAGAAGGTGGGCGAGACCCGCGTCGTCATCGTCGTGCGGCAGGGACACCCCCTCACCCGCGCCGGGACCGTCACCGCCGAGCAGTACGCCGCCGCCGAGCACGTCACCGTCTCGCGCCGGGGAAACCTGGGCAACGCCCTCGACGACGCGCTGGCGCGGCTCGGCCTCACCCGTCGCGTGGTGGCGACCGCGCCCACGGAGGCGGCCGCGCTGGAGTTCGCGCGCGCCTCCGACCTGCTGATCAGCGTCCCCGGGGCCACCACCCGCTCCGCGGCCGCCGGCCTGGGCCTGGCCGTGCTCCCCCTGCCGCTCGAACTGCCGCCGGCGCCGGTCCACCTGTCGTGGCACCAGCGCTACGACACCGACCAGGCCCACGCATGGCTGCGCGGGCTGGCCCGGACCGCGTTGACCGTGGGCGGGGCTTCCTAGGCGAACGCCTCACGGGCGCCCGGGCGGTCGCCTGCGCCGTGCGCGCCTCCTGGGCGCCGGGCGACCGCCACCCAGGTGCCACGGCCGGCTCCCGGTCAGACCGGGAGGTACCCGGCCAGTTGCTCCCACTCCCGCACGGGCGGGACGTGCGGCGTGGCGGTGACCAGGTGGAGGCTGACGTGATCGGCACCGGCGTCGAGGTGCTCATGGACGCGGCGGGCGATCGCCCCGGCGTCGCCGTGGGCCACGATCGCGTCCACCAGCCGCTCGCCGAGCGCGTCCACCTCCCGGTGCCCCAGGTCGTCGAGCAGGGCCCGGCGGTTGGGCAGGGCAGCCGCCGCCGTGGCCCGGGCCGGCCCGGCCGTGCGGGAGCGGTCGGGCCCGAGCACGCACAGTTGGGTGACGGCCAGCAGGCGGTCGGGGCCGAGCGCCGCCCTCGCCCTGCGGGTGTGCTCGACCGGCATGCCCAGCACGTTGGCCCCCCGGGTGCGTTCGGCGGCGAGCCGAAGCATGCCGACGTCCAGGGCGGCGAGCAGGTGGCCCGGCGGGCCGGTCCCGGCGGACGGCCCGAACGGGGCGGCGTCCAGGGCGTCCAGGTACGAGCGCACGGCCTCCTGCGCCGGCCGGAAGCGGTGACCGCGGACCTCCTCGGCGAGGCTGGGGTGGCTCTCCCAGAGGCCGAGCAGGAACCGGCCCGGGAACGCCTCCGCCAGGGTGCGCCGGGCGGCGGCGGTGGTGACGGCGTCGCGGGCGTAGATGTCGGTCATGCCGGCGGCCACCGTGATCCGCCGGGTGGCCGACAGCAGGATCGCGGCCTGCGCCATCGCCTCCCGCCCGGCGGTCTCGGCGAACCAGAGGGCGCCGTAGCCGAGCTCCTCGACCGCCGCGGCGGCGGCGCGCAGACCGGCCGCCGGGTACCCGTCGCTGTCGCCCGCCCAGATCCCGACGCGCCCGAGCACGGGCCCGCCGGCGCTCATGCGCGCGGCTCCGTGCCGCCCCGGGCGGCCGGCGGCGCTCCGGCCCGCGAACCGGCTGCCGTCACCACCACCGGCATGACCCCCGCCGCTGCCACCGCCGGCGGCCCGGCCACCGCCACGCCGACGGCCGGCCTTCCTGTCCGTTCCACGCTCTCTCCCCTCGCCCACCCGGGGCGGCAGGCTCCGCCCGACAACCGGGGTGGCCCTCCGGTTACCGTTCGCTACGATATGGGGGCCCACCCCGGTTAGCAGGCGACCAGGAGTTCCCGTGCCCGAGGACGCCGCCCCGACCCCGCCCGGCCGGCCGCCGACCCACCCGGCGCCGCCCGCACGCCCCCAGCGCCAGCCCCAGCCCCAGCCGCCGGCGATGCGCGCCGACGCCCGCCGCAACCACGACCGGATCGTGGCCGTCGCCGGGGCCGTGATCGCCGAACACGGCGCCGAGGCCTCCCTGGAACAGATCGCCCGCCACGCCGGCGTCGGCTCCGCCACCCTGCACCGGCACTTCCCGACCCGGCAGGCGCTCCTGGAGACCGTCTTCAAGGGCCGGGTGGAGGCGCTCTGCGCCAAGGCGCAGGACCTGCTCCCCGACCCGGACCCGGCCGCCGCACTGATCACCTGGCTCCGCGCCGTCGGCGCCCACGCCGTGGCCAACCGGGGCCTCGGGGCGTCGCTGATGCAGGGCGCCCGCGACGCGGACCCAGCACTCGGGAGCACCTGCCACGCCATGATCGTCGACGCCGGCGACGCCCTCCTCGCCCGCGCCCGCCAGGCGCACGCCGTCCGCCCCGAGGTCACCACCACCCAACTGCTCAAGCTCGTCAGCGCCATCGCCCTGGCCACCGAGCGGGAGCCCGACGGCGCGGCCGAGGCCGACCGGTTGCTCAGCCTCGCCATCGACGGGGTACGCCCGCGCTGAGCTGCCCGGCCCCCGCCGACCCGCCCGCGCCCGGCCACCCTTTCGGCCGGACTTCCGAATTCCCCTGCGGGGATCGGGAGTTGCGGCGAAGCTGGAGGCGAGCCGAGGCCGATCAGGCGGCCGAGGGGACGGCTCGTCATCGGTGGGCGACGCCCTGCACCGGCCTGCGCCCACCGGGGGGAGCTCCACCAAGGGGAGGGCACGATGAACGGATCAGGACGGACCAGGCGGACGACCGTCCGCGGCGCCGTGGCGCTGACCGCGGTCGCCCTGGCGGCGACCGTGACGCCGGCCGGGGCGGCGGGCGGACCGGCCCGGACCGAGCAGGTCAGCGTCGGCGCGGGCGGCGTCCGGGCGAACGCCATGGCGTACGGCGAGTCGCTCAGCGCGGACGGCCGCTTCGCGGTGTTCAGCTCCGAGGCCGACAACCTGGTACCGGGGGACACCAACGGCTTCTACGACGTCTTCCTCCGGGACCTGCGCGACGGCCGCACCGAGCGGGTCAGCGTGGGAACGGGCGGCGTCCAGGGCAACGCCTTCTCGGCCGGCGGCGCCGTCAGCGCGGACGGCCGGTACGTCGCCTTCGCCTCGGACTCCGACAACCTGGTGCCCGGCGACACCAACGGCACCTCGGACGTCTTCGTCCGGGACCGGTGGACCGGGCGCACCGAGCGGCTCACCGCCGGCGACCCGGCCCAGCAGCAGCCCGGCGGCTCGGACACGCCCTCGATCAGCTGGAACGGCCGCTACGTGGCCTTCGTCTCCGGCCGCAGCGACCTGGTGCCCGGCGACACCAACCACGCGGCCGACGTCTTCGTGGTGGACCGCTGGACCGGGACCACCACCAGGGCCACCGTCGGGGCCGACGGGAGCGAGGCCGACAGTGCCTCCACCAACCCGCACATCTCCGCGGACGGCGGCAGCGTCGGCTTCACCTCCCGGGCGGGCAACCTGCTCCCCGGGACACCGGCCCGGGCCGAGGCCCCCGCGGGCGCCGGGGAGCCGGGGATCAACAAGCCGCGGGTCTACCCCTACTACGTCCGCGACCTGCGGGCCGGCCGCACCGTCGGCGGCAGCGTCGGGGCCGACGGAGAACTCACCTGGGCCAACACCGGGACGCTCAGCGCCGACGGCCGGTACGTGGTGTTCAGCACCAACTCCGACACCGTGGTCCCCGGCGACACCAACCGCCAGATCGACGTCTTCGTCCGCGACCTCGCCACCGGCCGGAACCGGCTGGTCAGTTCGGCGGCCGACGGCACCCAGGGCGACGGGATGTCCTGGGACGGCGTCATCTCGGCCGACGGCCGCCGGGTGTACTTCTCCTCCGCCGCCACCAACCTGGTCGCCGGCGACACCAACCAGGCCCAGGACGTCTTCCGGCGCGACCTCCGGACCGGCGCGGTCGAACGGGTCAGCGTCGCCGCGGACGGCGCCCAGTCCACCGGTTCCTCGTCCGGAGCGGTGATCGACGCACTCGGCACGACCGCCCTGTTCAGCTCCGACGACGGCACCCTCGTCCCCCAGGACACCGACGGCCACGCCGACGCGTTCCTGCGCCGGCTCCCGCTCCGCTGACGAACCGCACGACGCACGACGCACGGCCGTCGGGGCGTCCCGTCCGCACCGGACGGGACGCCCCGACGGCCCTGGCGGCAGCGGGCCCTGACGGCACCGGGGCCCGGGCGGCGGAGTGCCCGGACCAGCCGGCTGACAGACTGGGGAACCCGTCGAGCGGCGACGGCCCGACCATCGAGGAGACCGGCGGACATGACGGTGGAGAGACTTGCCGGGCTCCTCGGGGCACCGGACCGGCGGCCCGCCCAGGTGCCGTGGGAGGACAGCGCGGCCGTCCTCGACGGTCTCCGCTTCCCGGCCGACTACCGGTGGCTGGTGGACACCTACGGGGAGATCAGGATCAGGTCCGACTTCGGGATCTACGGCCCGCAGCGGGACCGCGGGGGCTTCGCGGCGTTCCGGGCCTACACGGCGGACGCCTACGAGCAGGTCGAACTGACGCATGAGGAGCCGCGGTTCCCGGAGACCCCCGACCGGCCGCCCTACGAGATGCTCCCGGAGCCGGGAGGGCTGCTGCCCTGGGGCGGTGACAACCGGGGCAACTACGTCTTCTGGCTCACGGCCGACCCCGACCAGGACCGCTGGCCCGTCGTGGTCTGGATCCAGGACCTGGAGCTGTGGGACGTCTTCCCCGGCGGCACCACGGCATTCCTGGCCGCACTGATCACCGGCGAGTACCACCTGAGCCGGGAACTGCTCGGCAGTGACAGCCACCCCCTGTGGGAGTTCGAGGCCGACTGGAACGGACGCGGGGGACGCCCGGTCGCCTGACCGCCCGACCGCCTCCCCCGGACGGCCGGCGCCCCGGTCCGGCGCCCCGTACCCGTACGGTCACAGGGTGTTCCCGGGCTGCTCCCGGCGCCCGGCCCCGGTTACGGTCGGTAGCCGATCTTGAGGAAAGTTGGTCTAGACATGCACGGACGGCCTGGGTCACCATGAGACACGAACCGGGAGGTTTACGGACATGGCCGACACCGGCCGCGCCGCACTCCGCCCGCCGAGGCCGACTCCCGTCGGTGAGACGTCCCCCACCCGGACGCCCCGCCCCGCGCCGCCGACCCCGCCGCCGACCGCGGCTCCCCTCGTCTGCGTCCGGCCCGCACCCACCGCCTGCCGGCGGCAACCCCCACCGGCCGGACACAGCCCATCGCGCGATCCCCGCCGGGCCCGCGCACCGTTCACCTCCTCGTGACCGCACGCCCTACGGCTGCCGGCCGGAATCCCGTCCGCCGACGGAGGAGGTCTTCACTGGGCCACCGCCTGGGACCAGCCCGCTCGACGAGGAGCGACGATGACGATCAAACCCACCAACCGGGTCAGAACCGCGGCCTACCTGCGCTGCTATCCCTACGACGACTGGCAGATGCAGGCCCACGCGCAAGCGCTGGAGGACCACGCCCGCCGGCTCGGCCTGGGCACCCCCCGGAAGTTCCTTGACAACGGTGTCTCCTGCCGGGGCGTCCAGCCCCAGCTGCGCCTGCTGCTCTCGCTGGCCTCCGTCGAACTGATCGACACCGTTCTGGTCCCCGGCCGCTGGGTCTTCTCCCTCGACGAGCACACCGCCAACTCCGTCGCCGACTTCCTGGCCGGCGCCGGCACCAAGGTCATCGAACTGCCCCGGCGTGACAACGGCCCGCGGACGCCGCGGCCCCGCCGGATCAGCGTCATCGAGAGCACCGACCCGGCGGCCCGGCTGCCGTACCAGGCGCAGCCCTGACCGATCCCCGCGCGAGTACACCGCGGGAACGACGGCGGGATCCCGGTCCTCGCCGGTACCGGGGTGCGGAGCTGTCCGCACCCCGGCCTCCTCGCGCCCGCACCCGGGGCCTGTGTGCCCGCACCCCGGCCCCTTCACCGCCCGCGGGCGGGCGGCCCGCCCGGGCGGGCCGGCGCCTAGGACGGGCCCTGGCCCAGCTCGGCCGCGAAGAGCTCCCGCACCCGCGCCCAGGAGTCCTCGGCCGCCGCCCTGTCGTACGGCTCCCGGCCCGGGAAGAAGAACGCGTGCCGCGCCCCCGGGTACACCAGCAGCTCGTGCCGCACCCCGGACGCCGCCAGCCGCGCACCGATCCGGTCCCGCTGCTCGGCGTCGATCACGTGGTCCAGCTCCGCGAAGAACATCAGCAGCCGGACGTCCCGCTCCGCGACACCGCCGGTCACCGCGTCCAGCAACGGGTCCGGCCGGCTGAGCGCGGTGCCCGCCGTGGGCAGCCAGCCCGGGTAGAAGACCGCCGCCGCCGCGAGGTCCAGCCGCCCGGCCGCGAAATAGGCGATGTGCCCGCCGAGGCTGAAGCCGAGCACCCCGGCCCTGCCGGTGGCGGCCTCCCGCTCCCGTACGTGGCCCAGGGCCGCCCTCAGATCGGCCTCCACCTCGTCCCGGGTCAGCCGCCCGAGCAGCTCGAAGCCCCGCGCCCGGTTCTCGTCGCTCTCCACCAGCCCGGCGGCCGTCTCCGGGCCGGACCGGTGGTACAGGTTCGGCGCGATCGCCACGTACCCGAGCGCCGCCACCTGCCGCACGACGTCCCGGACCTCCTCCGTCAGCCCCCACAGCTCCGACCCGACCAGCACCGCCGGGTACCCGCCGGCCCCGGCCGGCGCCGCGGGCCGGGCCAGGTAGGCGGCCATCGGGGCCCCGCCGCCGACCTCGACGGCGACTTCCCGGGCGACGATCTCGTGAGCCATGGCTCCCCCTCGTACGGCGTACAACAGTGGTCACTGGGACAACTCCTCGACTCTGCCACACCACTGACGGTCCGTGACACCAAGGGCGCCGTCGGCGCGGCCGCGGGCACGGAGACCGCCGGACCGTTCCCGCAGGCCGTGCTGAACGTGCCGCCCGGCCGGCCCGCCCCGGTCGACGGCGTGTACACCCCGGCCCCCGGGCCGATCACCGTCGTCGGCCGCGCCGACCCGGGCGGGCCGGTGGACCGGGTCGACCTCTGGGAGGGACGCTGGGCCGGCGCACCCGGCGAGATCGTGCTGATGCGCCCGCCCGGCCAGCACCACGGCGTCCGCGAGACCCTCGGCAACCGGCTGCTGCTGCCCGGCGCACCGCCGCTGACCATCGTCGGCTTCGCCTCCAGCATCAGCCAGAGCGCCGGCGCCCGGGTCACGCCCGGACAGGTCGCGGCGCTGCACCCGGCCGCCACCCAGCTGCTCCTGCGGTTCACCCGGGCAGGCACCGAGGAGGTGGCGACCGGGGACCGGGGCTCGGGGACCGACCGGCAGAATGTGCGGATGGACGAGGTCACCATCAGCGAAGAGGACCGCCGGCAACTCGGCGCCTGGGCCGCCGACTGCGCCGAGCGGGTGCTGCACCTGTTCGAGGCCGACGCCCCCGCCGACACCCGCCCGCGCGAGGCGATCGAGGGCATCCGGCGCTACGCGCGCGGCGAGATCCCGCGCGGTCCGCTGCGCCCCCTCGCCCATGCGGCCCTGGCAGCGGCTCGCGAGGCCGGCGCCCCGGCCGCCACCGCCGCCGCCCGCGCGGCCGGCTACGCGGCGGCGACCCCGTACATCCACGCGCTGGCCAGCCCGCACCAGTCGAACCACGTGCTCGCCCCGGCCGTCCAGACGGCCCGCGCACGCGAACTCGCGGCCGACGGCAGCAGCGGAACCGGCACCGGCGACAGCTGCGGCGACCTGGAGATCCGCCGGGCGATCGAGCACGCCCCGCCCGCCGTCCGCGGCATCCTGGCGCAGCTGCCCGCCCGCGGCCCCGGCCGCAGCCGGGCGGAGGTGCTCCGGCACCGGCTCGACGCGGCCCTCCGCGACTGACCGGCGCCCGTCGCCCGCCGCCCGCCGGTCAGGGGCAGGATCCGCCGCCGGAGGCCGCCAGATCGACCATGACCTCCAAGAGGCCGACTTACACCACGGAGTTGCGGCCGGCAGCGCGACGAGGCCCGTGCCGGGACCAATCCGTTGGGCCCCAGGCGGTGGCCCGGCGCGGCATGTCCGGTGGCCGCCTTGGGTACACCGACACCGGGACACCTCCGTCTGAGCGTCAACACTCCAGGTACGCCGAGAGAATGCGAGGCTCCGATGAGCGTCTCCCTGCTGGTACCGGTCTTCTGGCTGGTCCTCGCGCTGCTGCCGATGGGCCGCGGGCCGGTGCGCCGGCTGTTCCTGGGCCTGCTGGTGGGGCTCTCGGCGCTCGCCGTCGTGATCATGTTCTTCTACGCCCAGGACGCCTCCCAGCGGGCCCGCTGGACGAGCGACGGCCAGAACTGGTGGCAGGTGCCGCTGCTCACCGCCGCCCTGCTGGCCCCGGGCGCGATCGTGGCGCTGGTCCGGCTGGCGCTGGCCCGGCCGGGCGGGGCCCGGCGGTAGGCGGTCGGCCGGTAGGCGGTCGGCCGGTAGGCGGTCGGGGTACGGGACGGGTCCAGGCTCCGGCGCGGGCACGGGTCCGCATCCCGGGCCCCGGGTCCCGGTCCAGCCAGTGGGACCGGGCCGATAACCGGATGATCTTTATGATGGTCAGGTGATAGTCGTGTGCGGTGATCATCACCGTCTCCCGGCTCTCCCGCCGGCTCCTCCTCGCCGCCGTCGCGGCAACGGTCCTGGCCGGCTGCACCAGCACCCCGGCGGGCCACCCCGACGACCGGGCGTCCGCCTCCGCGAGTCCGGCCCCCGCCACCACCCCCGCCCCGGCACCCACCCCGACCGTCAAGCCCACCGGCGCCGCGGACCCCGCCCTGCAACCCTTCTACGGCCAGCAGATCAGCTGGGCGCAGTGCGCGGACGACCCCGCCACCAAGAAGGCCGACGAGTCGGCCGCCCAGTGCGGCAAGCTGCGGGTGCCCCTCGACTACGCCAACCCGGCCGCCGACACCGTCGAGGTCGAGGTCGCCCGGTTCCCGGCCGGCAAGCCGGACCAGCGGCTCGGCTCCCTGCTGGTCAACCCCGGCGGGCCCGGCGGCTCCGGCGTCACCATGGTGACCTCCGACCCCGAGGGCTGGGCCGGCCCGCTGCGCGACCGCTTCGACATCGTCGGCTTCGACCCGCGCGGCGTCCGGCAGACCGCGCCGGTGCGCTGCCTCGACGACACCGCCCGCGACGCCTGGAACGAGACGGACGACCAGGGCGCCGCCCACGGCAAGGTGCTCGCCGACGCCTGCCAGGCCAACTCCGGCAAGGTGCTCCCGTTCGTCGGCACCCGCAACAGCGCCCGCGACATGGACGTGCTGCGGGCCGTCCTCGGTGACCAGAAGCTCAACTACCTGGGCTTCTCCTACGGCACGTACCTCGGCAGCCTGTACGCCGAGGAGTTCCCGGACCGGACCGGCCGGCTCGTCCTGGACGGCGCCGTCGACCCGACCATGGACCTGCTGCAGCTCAACGTCCAGCAGCAGGCCGGCTTCGAGAAGTCCCTCAACGACTTCGCGGCCGACTGCGTGAAGCACGACGGCTGTTCGCTCGGCCGCGACCCGGCCAGGGCCGCGCAGAAGCTCGCCGACTTCCTCGACGGCCTCAAGGACAAGCCCCTGGTCACCGGCAACGGCCGCAAACTCACCGCCTCCGAGGGCTGGACGGCCGTCCTCAGCTCCCTCTACGGCAGCGAGAAGGGCTGGGAGAACCTGCGCAACGTGATCGCCTGGGCCATGGTGAAGGGCAAGGGGGACTACCTGCTCCAGGCCGCCGACAACTACAACGGGCGGGACGCCCAGGGCCATTACGGCAACACCCTGGACGCCTACCTCGCCATCCACTGCGCGGACGGCGGCGTCGACACCCCCACCCCCGAGAAGCTGCAGGCCACCGTCGCCGAACTCCGCGAGAAGGCCCCGCTGGTCAGCAAGCACAACCCCGAGCAAGCCCTGTTCGACCCCGACTGCCGTGCCTGGACCTACCGTTCGACCGAGCAGCCGCACCAGATCAAGGCCACCGGCAGCGCCCCGATCCTGGTCGTCGGCTCCACCGGCGACCCGGCCACCCCGTACGCCTGGTCGCAGAAGCTCGCCACCGGGCTGGCCAACGGCGTGCTGCTCACCCGCGAGGGCGAGGGCCACACCGGGTACGGGAAGAGCACCTGCATCAGCACCGCCGTGAACGGCTTCCTGACCGGCGGCGCCATGCCCGCCGCCGGGACCACCTGCCCGAGCGGCTGAGGCCGCCGGCCGTCCCCGCGTCGCGGATGTCCGGGACGCGGGGACGGGGGCGGAGGCACAATGGCCGCCATGGCCACCCTCCCCGCATCCAGACGAGCCGACCTGTTCCCCGACGCCCGGTCGGAGGACCGGTTCAGCACCTCCGCCACCGTCGACGAGCGCACCATGCTGCTCGACTTCCTGCGCGGCCAGCGGGCCACCCTGGAGCTCAAGTGCGCCGGCCTGGCGGACGAACTGGCCCGGCGGGCGGTGGAACCCTCCACCCTCTCGCTGCTCGGGCTCGTCCGGCACCTCGCCGACGTGGAACGCGGCTGGTTCCGGCGGACCCTGGCCGGGCAGGACGCGCCGCCGCGCTTCTCCTCCGAGACCGCCCCCGACCAGGACTTCGACGGGGCCGCGCCCGACCCGGCTCTGGTCACCGAGGCCTGGCTGGCCTGGCACGAAGAGGTGGCGTTCGCCGAGGAGTTCGTCGCGGCCGCACCCGGCCTGGACGTCAGCGGCGTGAACCCCTGGCGAGGGCCGGTGTCGCTGCGCTGGGTGCTCATCCACCTGATCGAGGAGTACGCCCGGCACAACGGGCACGCCGACCTGCTCCGGGAGCGGATCGACGGGGCGATCGGCGTCTGAGGGCCGTCGGGCGGCCGGACACCGGCCGCCCGTACCGGCCCTGTCCACGTACGTCTGCCCCGCCCGCGACGCCCGACGCCCGACGCCCGACGCCCGACGCCCGACGCGACTGACGGGGCGTCATGAGCCTATGATCGAACCGTCCGTCCAGGCCTGCATCGGAGCTCCGAACCCCATGTCCGACCAGCGAGTTGTCATCGTCACCGGCGGCGGGACGGGCATCGGCGCGGCCACCGCCCGGCTGCTCCGCGCCGAGGGCCACCAGGTGGTGGTCTCCGGCCGCCGGCCCGAGCCGCTGCGCCTGGTCGCCGAGGAGACCGGCGCGGTGGCCCACCCCTCCGACACCGCCGACCCCGCGGACGTGACCGACCTGGTGGCGTCCACCGTGGCCCGGTTCGGGCGGCTGGACGGTCTGGTCCTCAACGCCGGCATCGGACGCGGCGGCGCGGTCGGCGACCTCTCGGTGGAGGACTGGGAGGCCGTCATGCGGATCAACGTCACCGGCCCCTTCCTGCTCCAGAAGGCCGCGCTGCCGCACCTGTTGGAGTCCCGGGGCGCGGTGGTCGCGGTCGCCTCGGTGTCCGCCCTGCGCAACGGCGCCGGCAACGCCGCGTACGCCACCTCCAAGGCCGCACTGCTGCAGCTCTGCCGCTCCCTCGCGGTCGACTACGGCCACCGCGGGCTGCGCGCGAACATCGTCTGCCCGAGCTGGGTCCGCACCGAGATGGCGGACCGCCGGATGGCCCGGTTCGCCGAGGAGGAGGCGCTGCCCGGCGGCGTCGAGCAGGCCTACCGGGAGGCGACCGGCCTCACGCCCGTCCGCCGCCCCGGCGAGCCGCGCGAGGTCGCCGAGGCCGTCGGCTGGCTGCTCTCCCCCGCGGCGAGCCTCGTCAACGGCGCCGTGCTCACGGTGGACGGCGGGGTGACGGCCGTCGACCCCGGGACGGCCGCGTTCGACCTCCACCTCGGCCCGCGCCGGTAGCGGGAGCACCCGCCGGAGCCGCCCGGGCACCGCCGCTCCGGACCGGCCGGCACTCCGGCCCGGTCAGCGCTCCGACGGGGAGACCTTCGCCAGCGCCGCGGCGCTCTCCCCGGCCGTCAGCACCCGGACCATCACCAGATCGCCCGGGATCCCGGGGATGAACCGGCCGGCCGGCCAGCTCCGCCGGTACGGCGGCGGGTCCAGGACGAGGGTGCGGACGCCGTCCACCACCGGGATGTCGCTCGGCGTTCCCTCGTTCCAGATCCACGAGCCGTCCGGGGCCAGCAGGTTGAACGAGCCCGTGGTGTGCGGCCGGCGCTCCGGCGGGAGGTCCTCTGCGCGGCAGACCTCCACCGCGGCCCGCTCCGGCGCCTCCCCCGCGAGGTGCCGCCCACCGATCAGGACGTGCGCCAGCAGGGTGTGCAGCTGGAAGTTGTCCACCACCCCGCTCATCCGCATCAGGTACCCGGTGCCGGACGGCCGGTCCAGCACCAGCAGCGGCTCCTCGTCGAGCGTCGCCGCCGCGTACGTCAGGCACTTGAGTTCGTGGTGCGCCCCGGCGTAGCGGTCCGCGAGCGCGAGCAGGCCGGCGGTCGTGCCGGCCGCGGCCGCGGCCCGGCGGACGGCGGCGTGCGAGAGCACCGCCACCGCGGCCATCTCCCACAGGTGCAGGGTCCACCAGGCGGTGACGGCCCGGCGGACGTCGCGGGCCTCCGGCGCGTCCGGATCCGCCCCGCCGAGCAGCAGCTCGGTCGCCGCGTCCGGGTCGGCGTCGTCCTCCGGCTCCGGCAACTCCCGCTCGCCGGCCGCCCGTTCCCAGGCCTCGGCGAACCGGAGCGCCCCCTCCAGCGCCTCCCGTACGCCGGCCAGGATCGGCCCCGAGCAGGCCACCGGGTCGGCGCCGTTCTCCACACAGGCACCGGTCATCACGGCCAGGTACGCGCGCGGCCACGGCGGCACGGCGGCCAGCATGCCCGCCAGCCTCGGCCCGGCCGAACGGAGTTCGACGGGCTCGGCCCGGCCGATCGCCTGCTGGAGGTCCCGGCAGGCGGCCTCGAAGGCCGCGGAGTCCTCGGCCGCGACGGCCGCCTCCAGGCGGGAGAACCCGGCCGCCAGGGCCGGTCGGGCCGGCTGGACCGGCTTGCGGCCCGGGCGGTGGAAACTGATTCGATCGAACACCATCCGCGCAGCCTAGAGGGCGGCTCCGACAGCGGATCGGCGACCCCGGTCCTGGTCCTGATCCAGGTCCTGATCCTGGCTGCGGGCAGGGGCGGGGCCTGCCCGGGGCCCCGGTCAGGGCCCGGTCAGGGCCCGGTCAGGGCCCGAGGCGGGCGGCGCCGCAGCCGGGCGGCGGCAATGTTGCGGATCCGGCGGCTCGTGCCGTTCTCGGCCAGCAGGGGCAGGACCTCGGGGCACTCACCGCTCTCCACCAGGGCGAGTTGGAGCCAGACCGAGGCGGCGGTGAGGTCGTCGGCGCTCCACTCCTCGCCGCGTACGACGGCCGCGCGCAGCAGCCACTCCCGGATCCGCCGGTGCCCGAACGAGTCCGGCCCGAGCAGCTCCGACATCGCCGCCGCCCAGCCGGCCAGTGCCGGAGTGCGCAGGAGCTCCGCGGCCCGCAGGTCGACGTGGAACTCGACGGCGGCCCGGCCGATGGCCGGGTCGGCGTCCCGCAGAACGGCCGCCACCAGCGCGAACTCCGCCGCCTCGGGGACGTCCGCCAGCAGACGCAGGTAGTGCGCGTACCGCTCGTGCTCGTCGGCGGGCAGCCCGGCCAGGGCCGGGAGGTGCTGGTCCATGCTCACCACCGCGGTCCGCTCCACGGACCGGTGCGCCGGCCTTCGTCCATCGGGCGGACCTCTCCTCGTTCCCGGCCGCCGGCGCGCGGCCGGGCGGGACGGCCCGTCCGGCCGTGACGGTCGGAGGATACCCGGCGCGATCCGCCGGCCGCGGCGCCGGCCTGCGTCGGGCGCACGTGGCCGTGCCGTACCGCGCCGCGCGGTGGCGGGGCGGTACGGCACGTGCTGCGGTTCCGGCCGGGGCCGGCGTCCCCCGTTCACCGGGCGGGCGTCAGCGCCCTCGGTTCACCAGGCGGACGGCGCCGGCGGCGCGACCACCGGCGGGCGGTCGTCGCAGGTGATGGTGTTCGGCAGCTCCCAGCCGGCCAGCCAGGGGCCGGTGGTGCCGCCGCCGTCGTTCCCGCCGAGGTCGTTCAGCGCGAACTCCGAACCGGCGGGGGTGAAGTGGAAGGTCCCGCAGTTGTTCACGCCGACCGCGCCGACGTTGCGGGCGTCCACGTTCTCGAAGGTCGCGGAGCCGGCCGCGCGGGCACTGACCACGGAGGTGCCGGTGCCGTCGACCTTGATGTCCTTGAAGTGGACGTTGGTGATGGAGTACTGGTCCTTCACCGGCCAGTCCGCGACCAGCATGATCGCGTTGTAGGTGTTGTCGAGGAAGTTGTCACCCGTGACCCGGATGTCGGCGTCGATGCTCTTGTCCAGCGCGGAGAACCAGATCGCGCCGAGGCCGATGTTCCAGTTCAGCTCGTACGTCCCGGCCCGGACGGTGGTGTTGTCGGTGATCGACAGCCGCCCGGTGAAGGCCTCGGCGCCGAAGCGGGAGCCGACGTGGATCGCGCTGCCCTCACGGACCGGGTCGGCGATCAGGTTGCCGGAGACGGTGTTGTCGGTACCGCCGTAGATCGCGATGCCGTTGGCCAGCACCGGGGTCTGGACGGTGTTGTGGTCGAAGGTGTTGTTCGCGTCCGCGATCTTCTCGGACCACATGGCGAGGCCGTCGTCGCCGGAGTTGCGGACGAAGTTGTTCTGCACCAGCGAACCGGTGACGCCGGTGTGGAAGTTGAGGCCGTCGGCGATCTGGTCGGCGATCACGTTGCGGGTGATCCGCAGGTTCTTCATCGGCCCGTCGAACCAGAGGCCCACCTTGGTGTGGTGGATGTACAGGCCGTCGATGGTGGAGTCGCTCAGCGCGCCGCCGATGCCGTTCACCTGGTCGGTGTCGATCCGCTCGCGGACGTCACCCTCGATCGCGAAGCCGGACAGGTGGACGTTGCTGCTGCCGCCCGCCGCCGCGTCCTTGCCGTAGAAGCCGACCCCGGTGTGCACCGAGCCGTCCGGGGCCGGGGTGGCCAGGTCGACCTGGTGGCCCTTGATGATCGTGTACCAGCTGCCGGCGCCCTCGATCGTCACGTTGTCCACGACGATGTGACGGTTCACCTGGTAGGTGCCCGGCGGGATGTAGACCTTGAGGTGCGTGCGCTGCGCGAACGCGATGGCCCGGTCGATCGCGTCGGCGGAGTCCCGCCGGCCGGTCGGGTCGGCGCCGAAGGCGAGCACGTTGGCCGCGGCGAGGTCGACGTGCGGCAGTCCGACCAGCTCCGTGTCGACCAGGTCGATGACGGTCCAGGCGGCGTTGCTGCCGGCCGGGACGGTCAGCCGGACCTTGTCGCCCGCACGGTACTTCTGGCCGAGCAGCAGGCGCTGCTCGTCGTAGAAGTGGTTCGGCCGGAAGGGCTTGGTGATCTCGGGGGCCGGCGTGGTGGCGGCGGGCACGCAGCCGCACTCGGTGATCCACCAGTCCGGGTGCAGCAGGCCGGCGCCCGGGTCGTTGCTGAACGGGTACTGGTTGTAGAGCCAGGAGTACTGCGAGGTGAGGGTCGCCGTGGTGCGGTTCTTCCCGTTCACGGTGACGTCCAGCGGCGCGGTGATGCCGCCGCCGCCCGGCGCGTCCGGGATGCTGTAGCGGACGGTGAGCGCGTTGGCCGCGCTCGGCAGGGTGAACTCGACGTACTGGCCGGGCGTCAGCTTGACCGCCTTACGGCCGGAGGCCTCCGCCGGCAGGGTGTACGCGGTGCGGTCCGGGCCGATCACCGAACCGTTGGTGGCCGCGTTCTCCGCTTCCTGCTCGGCGAAGCCGACGCTCGCCCCGCGGCCCGCGACGAGCGAGGGGTCCAGCCCGGCGCGGGTCACCACCGGCGCCTGGGCCCCGCCCGCCGCGGCCGGGCCGGCCCCGGCGGCGAAGGCCGGGCCGGTCATCAGGACGCCGAGGCCGACGGTCGCCGCGGTCACCGCCGCGACCGCGGCCCCCGCGGCACCGCCGTTGCCGCCCGTCCGCCGCGCGGTCCGTCTCGCGCCGGTTCCTGTGACGTTCCGTGACATCGCACTGCTCGTTTCTCTCGGGAGGGCGGGTGCCTGGAGACGCTGCGCGGCACCCGCGAACGCCTTGAGGGTGAGGCGACAGTAGGGCGCGCACACGGCCCTCCACAAGCCTTCTGCCAAAGACTTGCAAAGCTGTGCCATCAAACTTCATCAGAGACTTGTGTTTTTGCGTAGCGAGACATCGCTCGTTGCGGAACCCCCGCAGACGAACGAACCCCCGGGACAGCCCCCGGCGGACAGGGAAAGCAGCACGACCGGCGACCGGGAGCCTCCTGAGGACCGTCGCCCGACCATCACGGCACGACCGGGCCACCGGCCCGTGTCTCAGCTCACTCGAACAAGAGCTGGGCAGTTCGACCTTCCACCCGGACGGCGACCGGCTGTACGTCAACGGCCTCTCCGCCGACGACCGCTCGGCGCACGGCAAGATCCAGCACCGGGTCCGCGCCGATGCCGGATGCGACGGATGCACCTGGCAGGACCTGCGCACCGGCTGCTACGGCACCACCAGCATCGGCGACGACGGCAACGAGATCCGCCGGTCCTGACATCCCGGCGCGGCCGGGGGCAACGCCGTTGCGTCGGCACGTTGCCGCCCCCGGCCCGCCACACCCGTCCGCCGGGCGGGAAGTTGCGGTCCGCCCCTGCGCGACGACCGCACCCCGGGCTACCATGTGACGCAGCGTCATTGGTGAACGTTCGGTGCGCCGGCCGACGGGCGGTACGCCGGACCCACCGGCCGTACGGGCCGGCCGGTCAAGGATCATGGGGGGATTCCATGGAGCCGGTGAAATCCTACGAGCCGGCGCGGCTGCTCCTGGTCGCCCTGGGCGTGCTCTTCCTGCTGCTGTCGGCCCCTGGCCTGTTCCGCCCGTCGGTCGGCGGGCAGGTGTTCTCGGCCGTCATCGTGATCCTCTCCGCGTCCTGGTGCGTCGTGACGGCCCGGCTGGGGCTGGTCGTCGACCGGAACGGCATCGCCGAAGGGGTGCAGCTCCGCCCCCGCCGCACCCCCTGGCAGGACGTCGAGGAGGTCGCGGTCCGCGAGGGGCGGGGGAGCAAGGGGACGGACTACTGGCTGGTCGAGCTGCGGCTGCGCGACGGCCGGGAGCTGGTGGTGCGGTCGACGGCGAGCAGCGACCGGAAGCGTGTGGAGGACACCGGCCGACGGATCCTCGGCATGCGGGCCGCCGCCCTCGGCACCGAGGACACCGCCGGCCTGGCCTTCCGGGAGGGGAACCCGGACCAGAAGTACGGTGCGTCGCTCGGCGACGCGGTCGTCGGACCGGACGGCGTCCCGGTGACGGTCCGGCTGCGCGGGCCCGACAGCGGGCAGTTGGACTGGTCCGCCGCGAGTCTGCCCGGAGGCGTCCTCGCCGGGCTCGTGCTCGCCGTACTCATCGGCGTCGGAACCGCGGTGTCGGCCCTCGTGCGCCGGATCGGCAGGAGGCCGGGATACCGCCTGACCGTCGAGGTGGGCGGGCCGGAACCGCGCAGTGTCACCCTGCCGTTCACCTCCCGCGCGCTGGCCACGAGGCACGTCCGGTCCCTGGTCGCCGCCGTCGGCGAGCAAGGAGCGGCCGCGGTGCCCCGCACCGCGGGGGCGCGGTAGGCCCGGCCCTCCCCGGATCGCCCCGGGCCCGCACGCTGTACCGAACGGGATGCCGCCGGCCTCCCCAGGCCGAGGGGGTCGGGTCGTGGACGACGAGGGAAGCCAGCCGCGGCGCGACCGCGGCCCGGTGGCCCGGCAAGTACCGCCCTTCGACCCGGAGCTGGCCGCCGCGCTGGCCGCCGCGGGGCCGGCGGCCAGGGGGCCGGTCACCCCGGCCGGCCTGGCGGCCGCCCAGCGGCGGGACGCCACGGCCCGGCCCCGGCCGACGCTCGGGGAGCTGCGGGCCGACGGCAGGTTCGAGGTGACGGAGCTGCGGGCACCGGCCGGCCCCGACGGGACGGAGGTCGCCCTGGTCGTCGCCCGGCCGGCCGGGGCCGCCGGGCCGCTGCCCGTCCTGTACTACCTGCACGGCGGCGGAATGATCATGGGCAACGCGTGGTCCGTGCTGCCCCGGCTGCTGCGCGAATGGGCCCTCCCGCTGCACCTGGCGGTCGTCTCCGTCGAGTACCGGCTGGCACCGGGGGCGCGGTACCTGCAGCCCGTGGAGGACTGCTACGCCGGCCTCGTCGGGGTGACCGGGCGGGCGGCCGCGCTCGGCCTCGACCCGGGCCGCGTCGTCCTCGGCGGGAAGAGCGCGGGCGGCGGGCTCGCGGCGGCACTCGCCCTGCTGACCCGCGACCGCGGCGGCCCGGCCCCGATCGGCCAGCTGCTGCTCAGCCCGATGCTCGACGACCGCGACAACACCTTCTCCGGCCGGCAGCTGGCGGGCCTCGACACCTGGGACCGGACCTCCAACGCGACCGCGTGGCAGGCCCTGCTGGGCGAACGGTACGGCGCCGCCGGCCTGTCGCCGTACGCGGCCGCCGCGCGGGCCACCGACCTGTCCGGCCTGCCCCCGGCCTACGTCGAGGTCGGGTCGGCCGAGACCTTCCGGGACGAGGGCGTGGCCTACGCCGACGCGATCTGGCGGGCCGGCGGCGAGGCCGAACTGCACGTCTGGCCCGGCGCGTTCCACGGCTTCGACACCCTCGCGCCACGGGCGGCCCTCAGCCGGGACGCGCGCGAGGCCCGCACCCGCTGGCTCCGGCGGATCCTGGCCCGCTGAGCCCAGCCCCGCGAGCCCGCACCACGGCCGCGCACCGCCGCCCCGTGCACCGCCCGCCGCCACCCCGTGCGCGACCGCCGCGCGGCACCGCCGTCCCACGCCCCGCCGCATCTCAGCGCAGGGCGTCGAGCGTCCCGAGCAGCTCGTCCAGGCCCTGCGTCAGGCGGGCCCTGGTCTCGTCCGCCGGGCGGTCCGCGGCGACCGGTATCGGCCCCCACCACCAGGTGGCGCCCTCGTGCGCCGGGGTGAACCCGGGGCCGGGGAAGTCGGAGGCGGCCCAGATCCGGGCGGCCAGGCCGCTGTACGCGCGGTGCAGGGGCTGCTTCAGCTCCTGCGGGACGTCCGGGCTCCAGATGCCGAAGGTGAGCGGGGTCGGGAAGTCCGGGGACCACTTCTCGGGCTCGTAGCCGACGTAGAGGTGCAGCCCGCCGACCGCGTACCTGGCGCGGAAGTGCACCCCGTTGCGGTCCACCCACTTGGGGTTGCCCGTCCGGGTGGTGCGGGCGTCCCGGTCCATGCCGTCGAAGAGCAGCTCGGCGGTGGTGACGGCCTTGCGGAAGGTGCCGCGGGTGACGCCCTGCTCAAGCTCGGCCCGCGACCACTCCACCAGTTCCTTCTCCAAGCGCCCCACCAGCCCCTCCAACTGATCCACCTCGAAGTCCAGCTGGGGGAAGTCACCGGCCGCGGCCGCGCGGATCCGGCGCAGCAGCACCGGCCAGGAGGCCACCACCAGGTGGCGTCTGCCGCTGGTGGTCATCACCTGCAGCCCGGTGCCGTCCGGGGTGAACTCGTCGTAGCCCAGGCCCTCCTGGCGCACCCGCTCGGCCAGCTCGGCGCAGAGCGGCTCGATCCGGGAGCTCGGGCAGAGGAACAGCACCACGCCGCCCTCGGACACCCCGCGCAGGTAGCCGCAGGGCTGGGCGTCGGTCAGCTTCGCCCAGAACTTCCCCTCGACCACCACCCAGCGCTCGCCGCCGCGCTCGCCGACGATGTCGGGCCGCCCCTGTGCGTCCGCGGCCACCGCCTCGGGCCGGTACAGCAGGCGGTCCCGGTCGGCCGGGTCGACGGCCGACAGTGCGCCGAGCACCTCCCGCACCGGCGGGTACTCCCGGGCGAGGTAGGAAAGCCCTGCGGTCGCCACCTGCTCCCGGCGGGTGACGAACTGATCCACGAGGTGCACGAGCAGGCCGTCCGGCACTGTCCCCCCAGGGTGCGCGCTGTCCGATGCCGAGCGACTCTACAGGTTGCGCGAGGGCGGGCGCCGGGTGATGGCCAGGGGTGAACGGCGCGGGCGTCCGGGCCCCGGCCGGCCGCGAGGGCCGTCCGGGCCGGGGGCTCCGCCGCCGTTCAGCGCCCCTCGGCGTGGGCCGCGCCGTGCGGCAGGTCGTCCGCCCAGGGGCGCTCGCCCGCCGCCGGCATGCCCAGCCAGGTGATCACGGTGGGGACGACCCGGCCGAGCTCCGGGCGGAAGTGCGCGCCCGTCATCCCGTCGCCGGAGGAGCGGCCGGTGAGGCGGCGGCCGATCCACGGGCCGAGGTGGGAGCCGAGCCAGCGCAGGTCCGACCGGAGCTTCGCGAGCCGGCCGGGCGGCGCGGCGGCCGGCAGCGGCGCCCGCCAGTCGAAGCCGGCCGGGCGGCCGAGCGCCTCCAGGACGGCCTCGGCGACCCGGCGGTGGCCCTCGGGCGAGAGGTGCAGGCGGTCCTCGGCCCAGAGCCTGGGGTCGTCGAAGCAGGGGGCCGAGAACAGGTCGACGACCACCACCCTGGGATCGGCGGCGAGGCCCTCGACGAAGGCCTTCATCCGCAGGATCGCGGGCAGCAGCCGGGCGCTGCCGCCCAGCCGGCGGGTCGGGTCGGTGCTGCTGAAGAGGACGACGACGGCGCCGGAGTCGAGCAGCGCGGCGGCGGACCGCCCGAGCAGCTCCTCCACCCGGTCGACGTCGCAGCCGGGTCGCAGGACGTCGTTCAGGCCGCCGGCCAGGGTGACCAGCTCGCCGCGCAGACCCGCCGCCTCGCCGATCTGCTCGTCGTGGATCTGGCCGATCAGCTTGCCGCGCACGGCGAGGTTGGCGTACCGGAGGCCCGCGCCCCCGGGCTGCTCCGCGGCCAGCCGGGCGGCCACCCGGTCGGCCCAGCCGCGGTAACGGCCGTTCGGGAGCACGTCGTCGCACATGCCCTCGGTGAAGGAGTCCCCGACGGCGACGTAGCTGGTGAAGCTGGCGTAGCGGTCGGGGCGGCCGGGGCCGCGGGACACGCTGGAAGTGGCTGAGTTCTCCATGGCGCGACGATCGTACGCGGACCGGTCGGGGCGCCCGCGACTGCCCCTACCCGTCCGTAACCCGTCCGGGCTCCGGCCCCCGGCCGGCCGCCGCGCGACCCGCCGCGCGACCCGCCGGGTGCGGCCGGCGGCCGGCACCGGTCACCAGACCGGGCGGATCCGCCCGGACGGGCCGAGCCGGGCCAGGTCCTCGCGCAGCTCCCGGATCCGCCGCTCGCCGAGCAGCTCGGCCCAGGGGCGGACGGCGTCGGCGGCGGCCTCGTCGGCGGCGCGGGTGCAGGCCCAGCCGCGTTCGGTGAGGACGACCAGCCTGGCCCGGGCGTCGGTCGGGTGCGGGCGTCGCTCGACGTAGCCCTTGCGGACGAGTTCGTCGACCAGCTGGCTCGCCGCCTGCTTGGTCACGCCCAGGTGGGCGGCGATCTCGCCGACGCCGGCGCCGTCCGGGGCGAGGCGGACGAAGGCGAAGCCGTGCGCGGGCCGGATGTCGTCGAAGCCGCGGTCCCGGACGCCGGCGTCGACGGCCTGCACGAGGTCCGTGGCCAGGCCGAGGATCAGCGGGACGAGGGAGCTGTCGGCGTTCTCGGTCATGGCAGGGAGTCTGCCAGAGCACTTGACAGGATGGTCAATCCCCTTGACCATCTAGTCAAGCATCTTGACTACTTTGCCCGGCCGACCGGCCTTCGCCCGACCCATCGGAAGAGGAACCCGCCATGCCCTTCGTCCCCGCCGACGCCGCCACCGTCCACGAGATCCACGGCGCCCGCTTCACCTCCTACGCGTCCACCGCCTCCGGCAGCACCGAACTGTGCGCCTGGCGGCTGGACGTCCCGGCCGGCAGCGCGGGCGTGCCGCACACCGTCGGGCGCGAGGAGATCCTGCTGCTGCTCGACGGCTCGCTGCTGATCACCCTCGACGAACAGGCGCGCACGCTGCTGCCCGGCGACACCGCGATCGTCCCGGCCGGCACCGTCCTGCGGGTCGACAACCCCGGCGACCGGCCGGCGCAGGCCTGGGTGACCACCAGCACCGGGCTCACCGCCACCCTCCCCGACGGCTCGGTGTTCACCCCGCCGTGGGCCTCCTGACGGGCGGCGGCCCAGGCCGCCGCCCGCCCCCTGCGCCCGCCCCGGCCCGGCCCCCACCCCCGCCCCGCCCGGCCGGCCGACGGCCCCCGCGGCGGATCTGCGTCATGCTGGAGATCCGAAGGCAAGGGGGAAGCCAGGAATGAACGCACCGTCACGGCCGGCGGACCCGCCGGCGCTCCTCGGCCCGGCCGCCGCCCCGGACGCCCCGGCGGCGGAGCACCAGGCCGGCTACAGCATCGGCGAGCTGGCCGAGGCGGCCGGGGTCAGTGTGAAGACCGTCCGGTTCTACTCCGACTCCGGGCTGCTGCCCGAGGCCGGGCGCAGCCCCGGCGGCCACCGCCGGTACGGCGCCGGGGCGCTGGAGCGGCTGCGGACGGTCCGGCGGCTGCGGGCGCTGGGCCTGGCCCTGCCGGCGGTCGCCGAGATCCTGCACGGCGAGGCCGAACTGGCCGGCGCACTGGCCCGGCAACGCCGGGAGACCCGTCGCCAGATGGTGGAACTGCGCTGGCGGGAGGCCACCCTGGCGGCCTTCGAGCTCACCGGGCCGGAGGGGCTGGAGCTGCTCGGCGAGGCCCTGGAGAACCCGCCGGGCCCGGACGTCCTGGCGGCGTTCTGGCGGCGGATCCTGCCGGTCCGGCTGCCCGCCCGGCTGATGTCGGCGATCGTCGCCTCGGCCGTGCCCGAGCTGCCGGGCGATCCGACCCCGGGCCAGGCCCTGGCGTACGCCCGGCTGCACGCGCTCGCCTCGGACCGGGCCGCCGCCGCGTCCATCCGGGAGCTGACCGGCCCGGGGCCGGACTGCGACGCGGTGCGGATGTACGAGGGGCTCGGCGAGGCGTACGAGCTGGCCGGGCAGGAGCTGCGGGCGGGCCGCCCGCCCGCCGCCGGCGGCGCGCTGGACTGCTTCGTCCAGGCCCACGCGGCGGCCGAACACCGCACCGACACGGCGGACTTCCGCCGCGGGCTGGCCCACCGTACGGCGGGGCGGCGGGACACCCGGATGGAGCGCTACTGGTCGCTGGCCGCCGAGTTGCGGGCGGACGGGGAGCCGGACATGGGGTCGGCGCACCACTGGCTGGCCGTGGCGCTCAAGTCCTCCGTGCGGTACGCCTGACCCCGCCGGTCCGGACCCGCTCCGGCGGCACCGTCCACCCGCTCCCCGTCCACCTGCTCCCCGTCCAGCCGGTGCTCAGCCGCCGGCCGAGGCGGCCCGCACCGCCGCCGGCGAGCCGAACCAGTGCTCCCGGACGGCGTCGGTCGGGCGCTGCTCCCCGAGCAGGCCGGTGCCCCACTCCCCGAGCGCGAGGACGACCTGGCGCAGCGCGGTGCCGCGCCCGGTCAGCTCGTACACCACGGCGTTGGCGGGCCGCTCCAGCTTGCGGCGCAGGACGAGGCCGTCCGCCTCCAGCTGCTTGAGGCGGGCGGCGAGGATGTCGGTGGAGACGCCGGGCAGGTCGGCGTGCAGGTCGGTGTAGCGGCGCGGGCCGCCGAGGAGTTCACGGACGATCAGAAGGCTCCAGCGCTCCCCCACCGCGTCCAGGGCGCGGGCGACGGCGCAGTACTGGTCGTAGCTTCGGCGTGACATGGGGATCAGCATAGCCAAAAGGTTGGACTTTCCAAGTGGTTACTTGGTAGAACAAAGCGACCAGGTTGGTGAGGGTGAGGCTCGGGAGGCCGCTGATGGAGTTCCGCCAGTCCAGCAAGCTCAAGGATGTCTGCTACGAGATCCGCGGGCCGGTGGTCGACCAGGCGAACGCGCTGGAGGAGGCCGGGCACAGCGTCCTGCGGCTGAACACCGGCAACCCCGCCACCTTCGGCTTCGAGGCGCCCGAGGAGATCATCCAGGACATCGTCCGCAACCTCCCGAACGCCCACGGCTACAGCGACTCGCGCGGCATCCTGCCGGCCCGCCGCGCCGTGGTGCAGTACTACCAGCAGCGCGGCGTCGCCGGCGTCACGGTGGACGACGTCTACCTCGGCAACGGCGTCTCCGAGCTGATCCAGATGTCCGTGCAGGCCCTGGTGGACGACGGCGACGAAGTACTCGTCCCGGCCCCCGACTTCCCGCTCTGGACGGCCGTGGTGCGGCTCGCCGGCGGCAAGGCCGTGCACTACCTCTGCGACGAGGAGGCCGACTGGTACCCCGACCTGGACGACATCGCCTCCAAGATCTCCCACCGCACCAAGGCCATCGTCGTCATCAACCCCAACAACCCGACGGGCGCCGTCTACCCGAAGGAACTGCTGGAGGGCATCCTCGACCTGGCCCGGCGGCACAACCTGATGGTCCTCGCCGACGAGATCTACGACAAGATCCTCTACGACGGCACCGAGCACCACTGCCTGGCCGCCCTCGCCGACGACGTGGTCACCCTCACCTTCAACGGCCTCTCCAAGTCCTACCGGGTGGCGGGCTTCCGCAGCGGCTGGCTGGTCGTCTCCGGCCCCAAGGCCCGCGCCAAGGACTACCTGGAGGGCCTGACCATGCTGGCCGGCATGCGCCTGTGCCCCAACGTCCCCGCCCAGTACGCCGTGCAGGCGGCACTCGGCGGTCACCAGTCCATCAACGACCTGGTGCTGCCGACCGGCCGGCTCGCCGAACAGCGGGACGTCGCCTGGCGGGCCCTCAACGACATCCCCGGCGTCAGCTGCGTCAAGCCGAAGGGCGCGCTGTACGCCTTCGCCAAGCTCGACCCGGCCGTGCACAAGATCGTCGACGACGAGAAGTTCGTCCTGGACCTGCTGCTCCGCGAGAAGATCCACATCGTCCAGGGGACCGGCTTCAACTGGCCCCGCCCCGACCACTTCCGCTTCGTCACCCTCCCGCGCGCCGACGACCTGGAGACGGCGATCAGCCGGATCGGCCGCTTCCTGACGACGTACCGGCAGTAGGGCACGGCGGCGGCAGGGCACGGCGGCGGCAGGGCGCGGCGGCGGCAGGGCGCGGCGGCGGCGGGGCGCGGCGGCCGGACGCCCCGCCGGCCTCAGTTGCCGCGCGGGGCGTACATGATGACCGCCACGCCGGCCAGGCAGACCAGGGCGCCGGCCACGTCGTAGCGGTCAGGCCGGTAGCCGTCCAGCGCCATCCCCCAGGCCAGCGAGCCGGCCACGAACACCCCGCCGTACGCCGCCAGGATCCGGCCGAAGTTCGCGTCCTGCTGGAGGGTGGCGACGAAGCCGTACGCCCCGAGCGCGACCACGCCCGCACCGGCCCAGGCCCACCCCCGGTGCTCCCGCACGCCCTGCCAGACCAGCCAGGCACCGCCGATCTCCAGGACGGCGGCGAGGACGAACAGCAGGGTGGAGCGCAGCACGGTCATGCCCCGACCCTACGACGGCCCGCGGCCGGGCCCGGCGGGCGGCCTGCGGCGCGGCCGGTGCCCGGCACCGTCACCGGGACCGGGACCGACCACCGTCACCGTCACCGGGCACCGGGCACCGGGCACCGGGCACCGGGCACCGACGTCACTCCGCGGGCGGCCCCGTGACCACCGAGATGTTGAAGTCCACCGGGCCGAGCACCCCGTACAGCCGGAGCCACAGCGGCATCAGCAGCTCGGTGGCGCGGGCACTCGACAGGTCCCCCAGGTCGATGATCCGGTCCGGCGCCCAGCCGAAGGACTCCAGGATCGCCGAGACCTCCGCCTTGGCGCCCGCGTCGTCGCCGCTGACGAACACGTTGTGGTGGCCGGGGACCCGGCCGGGGTCGACCATCACGGTGTTGTTCATGGTGTTCAGGGTCTTGACCACCCGGGTCTCCGGGAACGCCTTCTGCAGCTGCTCCGCGAGGCTGCCGCCGTCCGGGGTGACGACGCCGGGCGGGAAGCCGGCGGAGAAGTCCAGGGCGTTGGACACGTCGACCAGCACCTTGCCGCGCAGACTGTCCGCGCCGGCCGCCTCCAGCACCGCCATCGAGACCAGGCCACCGGTGGCGTTCACCACCAGGTCCCCGGCCGCGGCGGCGTCCGCGAAGGTGCCGTGCGCACCACCGTTGTCCGCGGCCCACTGCTTCGCCTCGGCGTTGTCCGCCGTCCGGGAGCCGAGGGTGACCTGGTGGCCGAGCGAGGCGAGCTTGCCGGCCAGCCTGCGGCCGACCTCTCCGGTGCCCAGAACCGCGATCCTCATCCGCTTGCTCTCCTTCTCGTCCATGCGTCATCACCGTACGGAGGCCGCGAGTTCGGCGGCCACGGCGTCGGACCGATCATGCCGGTCGGCGGCGCCCCCGACAGGCACTTCCCGATCTTGCTCCGGGGCGGGCACCGGGCGGGGACGAGCCCTCGGCCCGGCCCGCCCCTCGGCCCCGCGGTCCGCCCGGGCCGATCGGCTGCCGCACCCGACCGTAGGGCGGTACCGTCCGGGGCGGTAGTACGTACTTTTCGGTGCCTGTCCCGGGGGAGAGCGATGGAACCCGACGTGTTCGACCCCCGGTGCGGATCACGCGAGGTGCTCGGCCTGATCGCCGACCGGTGGAGCGCCCTGGTCCTCTACGCCCTGCGCGGCCGCACCCTGCGGCACGCCGAACTCCGGCGGGCGCTCGGCGGGATCAGCCAGAAGATGCTCACCCAGACGCTCCGGGGCCTGGAGGCCGACGGCATCGTCCGCCGGGAGTCCCTCCCCGTCCTGCCGCCGCACGTCGAGTACTCGCTGACGCCGCTCGGCGACTCCCTCGCGCCCCTGCTGGCGGAGCTCTGCCGCTGGGCCGAGACGCACCTCGACGAGATCAGGGCCGCCCGCGCCGGGGACGCCGCGGGGTAGCCGCCGAGGAGCCGTCGGCCCGCGAGCAGCGGGCCGGGTCCCCACCGGCCACCGTCACCCGCCCGGGCGACCCGCCGCCGGCGTGCGGATCTCCGCACCGGGCCCGGCGGGCGGCCGGCGGCTCCGGGACGCCCGGCCGGCAATCCCGTTGCCCGGCCCGGCGGGCACCGGCCCCGCCCCCGGCCCACCTCCGCCGGGCCGGGGCCACGCCCGCGCCGGTCCCGGAGCGCGCGGGGGGACCACTCGGCCGAAGGGCACCCCGCACCTGCGGCGTAAGGTGCGAGGAGGCGACCGGCGGCCCCACCGCCGTCGCCGCGGCACCCTCGCCCCACCTTCCCGAAACGTCCCCCATCCCCCCGGAAGGCCACCCTCATGCCCAAGCCCCCCGAGCCCGGCAGCCGGGCCCCCGAGTTCACCCTGCCCGGCGTCCTGCTCGAAGAGGACATCGCCGAACGCCGCGACTACCGCCTCACCGAGGCCAAGGGCAGCCCGCTCGTGCTGGTCTTCTACCCCGGCGACGACACCGCCGTCTGCACGAAGCAGCTCTGCTCGTACACCTCGGACCTGGACCGCTTCAAGGACCTCGGCGCCACCGTCTGGGGCGTCAGCCCGCAGGACCTCGACAGCCACGAGCGCTTCGCCCGCAAGCACCGCCTGGCCTTCCCCCTGCTCGCCGACACCGACCGCGCCATCGCCCGCGCCTACGGCATCGCCGTCCCCGGCCTCGGCCTGCGCCGCTCGGTCTTCATCCTGGACGGCGACGGCACCGTCCGCTGGAAGCACGTGGCCCTGGCCGGCCTGACCTTCCAGCACAGCGACACCCTCGCGGCGCAGTTGGCGGCCCTGCGGGACTGACGGGCCGGAGGCGGCCGCGCCGGCGCGCACGGGCGCGACACCGGCCGCGCGCGACACCGGCCGCGCGGGTCACCGGTCCGGGTGACCGCCGGCCGAAAGGGCCGGCCGGCCCTGTGTTGCGGCCTCGCCGGAGCCCCGGGCCCTGCCATGATCGCCGTGTTGCGATTCACGGGTCTTCCGGGCAGGAGTGGTTGTGGCGGAGCGGCAGAACGGCACGGTGAAGTGGTTCAACGACGAGAAGGGCTACGGGTTCATCACCCCGGAGTCCGGCCCCGACCTGTTCGTGCACTTCCGGGCGATCGAGGGAGACGGCTTCAAGTCCCTGGCCGAGGGGCAGAAGGTGACCTTCGAGGCGGTCCAGGGCCCGAAGGGGCTCCAGGCCGACAAGGTGCAGGTGGCGGGGTAGTTCCCGGCACGCCGGAGCGGGCGGCTCCCCGGCGGGGGCCGGC
>NZ_BNBO01000049.1 GCF_014655955.1 Kitasatospora indigofera | reverse complement strand
TGCGGAGCAGGGCGATGGCGTCGTCGACGCGGCCCTGGCGCTCGCGGATCGTGGCGAGCAGGTTGATGGCGTTGAACGGCTCGACGCGACGGCTGCCGCAGGACGGGTGGTCGCAGCAGCGCGAGGGCGGGGCGTTCTCGATCCGGTCTGCCAGCAGTCGGTAGGCCTCCTCGTGACGGCCGGTGGGCCCGGCGATGTCGACGAGCGGCTCGGCGAGGTACCAGTCCTCGATGTGCGGGCGCAGCAGGTCGAAGGCCTCGTCGCCCCGGCCGTGGCGGGCGAGCAGGCGCGCCAAGAATCCCAGCCCCAGTCGTTCCCCGCCCTCCGCGTGCGGTCGTACCAGCGCGATGGCCTCGTCGGCCCGGCCGTTCGCCTCCAGCAGCCCCGCCATGGCCTCGGCAGCCGTCCACCAACCCGTGGCGACGTACGGCGCGAGCACCTCCAGCGCCTCGGCCTGCCGGCCCCGCTCGGCGAGCGACCGGGCCCACTCCCGCGCGCAGAACCACTCACCACGGCCGGCCCAGAACTCCACCTCCTCGGCCAGGCCGAGTTCAAGAAGCCGGGAGACCAGGCGCGGTGAGAGACAGCCCGATTGTGTCCGGGCCCGGTAGTCGAGATCAGCTGCTTCCACGACCAGGCACCGTAGCCCACGCCTCTGACACCGCCGACAGCTCCGGACGTCGCACGTGTGGAACGACGCTCCTCGCCGGTCGGTGGCCCTGCCTGGATTGCGGGGTGGCGCAGGAAGTGCGGCCGGCCGACGGCCGTTGACGTCGACGCTGCCGTTCACGTTCAACCGCAGGACAGCAGCGGCCGGCGACAGGCGGCAGCGGTGCGATCGACCTTGAGGGCGCCTCGACTTCAAGGGTTTGACCTTGGAACTGGAGATCGACACGGTGCACCGGCTGGCGCCGGACGACACTCGCCCGAGCTTTTCACACATGCCGCTCTGGCACATCGAGGGCCATGCGTTCGAGTTGAAGTTCCGCGCCTCCGGATTCCGCCAGTACTTCCGGCAGGCTCCGGAGCTCGTGTCCGGGCAGGCGTTGCCCTACGCCGAGCGCGGGGGATGCGCCTTCACCGAGCTTGGCTTCAGCTGACTTGTGCCCCTTCGCCCCCGGGGAGCATCTCCGCGACGCCGTGACCGGCCCGGGCGCCTTCCTGCGGGCCCGGCTGTCGGTGGCGGCGGCTAGCGTGAGCGGCCATGACGACCCACCAACTGGTGCTGGCTCTCGCCGCTCCCGACAAGGCTGAGCGACAAGTGGCCGAAGACGCTCTGGCCCAGCTCGGCCCGGCAGCCCTGCCGGCCCTGATCGAGCACGTGCGCGACGCTGCCTCTCCGGTGCGCCCGGACATTCTGCTGACCGCCCTGCGACGGTCCGGCGCCCCGGCGTTCCAGCCGGTCCTGGACGCTCTGCGAAGCGCGGCACCGGGAGAGGCGTCCTGGCGGGCGCTGCGGGTGTTCACCGGCCTGGGGGCCACGGCGCTGCCCGACTACACCGATGCGCTGACCCATGAGGATCCGGTGGTGCGCGGCGCAGCGGTCCGGGCGATACACGGGTGCGGTGCGGACGGAGTGCGGGCCGCGGAGCACGTGCTGCCGTTGCTGGGCGACCCTGACGCCGAGGTACGGCGCACGGCAGTTCGGTCGTTCTCCACCTGGGGCACGGCCGTGGTGCCGCTGTTGCAGGCTGTGCGCCACGCCGGTCCGGGTGCCGCGCGGGCCGGTGCCCTGGAGGCGCTGGCGGAGATCGGCGGCGAGGGCGTGCTGAGCGCCCGCGACATGGCGGCGTTGGAGCGACTGGTACGGCTCAAGCTGCCCGAGGACCTTCCCTCTCCGGTGACGTGCTGCTTCCTGTCCTGGATCGCGGTGCGCACCGGCGACCAGAGCGGAGTGATGGACCTCCTCGGCCTGTCGGCGCCGCGCCCGGTGCCGTTCGTCGCCGGGGTGCTCGCCGCCGACCTGGACAGCCATGCCGGCCTGGACGAGAACCCGCTGGACCAGTACCGCCGTGTGTTCGTCACCCCGGAGCTCGCCGGCTGGACCCTGGTGGTCGGCTCGTGGTGCGACCCGGCCTCCGCCGAGCGCGAGGCCGAGGTCCTGGAGGCGTGTACGCGCCTGAGCACCCGGTACGGGCACGCCCAGGCCTACTGGTACAGCAACCAGCACGACGGATCGGCCGTGCTGATCGCCGAACAGGGCACCGTCGTGCGGCGCTTCGCCTACATACCCGGTGAGGACACGCGGCACCTGGAGCTGGGCGCCCCCCTTCCCTACGAACAGCGGCGGCGGACCGCGCTCGCTCTGCCCTCCCTGGCAGCGGGCCACCTCCTCACCGAGGAGGACGAGGACGAATGGGAGTGGGAACTGCTCGAACTGGCCCCCGGCCTGTCCGCCGAACTGAGCCTGGACCTCCGGTCGATCGGAGCGAGCACCCCGGCCCGCGGCACCGGCGTACTGGCCCTCACCGAGTACGGCCGCCGCCTCGGCTCCCCGCCCGGAGCACTCCGGCTCTGAGCACCAGCACAACCGTTCCGCCGACCGGCGCCGACGCCCGGGGACCCGCACGACCAGCACAGCAGCCTCAAGTGCGGAGCCTCGACCGAGGCGATGATCGTCATGACCACATGCCTCTGGGTGAATCACTACACCGCCGGCTCGGTGACCTTCACGGCGTGGGTCGACGGTCAACCGGCCCCCTCGACCAGGCTGACGCCGCTGACCGCACCCGCCGCATCCGCGACACCATGACGATCCCCACGTAGCCACCGCGCCCGTCAGGGGGCCGGCCTCAAGCGGTGGTGGAACTGCCCCGTGAGGCACCCGCTCGGTGAGCGCATGCCGCGATCGGCCGAGTGCTCCTCGCGCTCCTGACCGGGGTGGTGGAGCGGACTACTGCAACTGCCCCTGCCGCCGGACGGCGCGTAGCATCTCCGGGCATGACACTGCTGCCGGACCTGCCTCAGAATGCAGTGCTGCTCGACCTGCTGCGGGGACAGGGCGTTCCGCAGGAGCACGGTGAATTTGTCTACGAGGGGTGGGCGCTGCACACCCACCCCGATCTCGTCGAGAGACTTGAGGACCTTGCCCCGCAGTGGCCGGTCCTGCCGGCCTTCGGCGTTCCGGTGCTGGCGGCCAAGGGCGTCGCGGCGGTCGTCGCCCAGGGCATGGGCACGTTGCTGGTGCGCCTCCCCGAGGCGCCCCCCGAACTCCTGGAGCCCGCAGCGCCCTGCCCGCCCCTCACGGATCCGGGCCAGGGCTGGTACCCGGTCTGTCCCTGGCAGAGTGAGCTTCCCTCGGCGGAGTCCAAGCGCCTTCTGTCCCTGCTGGTCCAGCACGCGCTCTCGTACGCCGCGAGCCTGTCGGAGGACGGCAGCATCGACCGGCAGGACCGCCCGGTTCAAGCCCCGGGCGAGCGCAGGGACAAGGCCACGGGCAGACGGCGCGGCAAGGGCGGGAGCAGCCGGCAGCGCGGCCGCGGACGAGGGCGTTAGGGCACGTGTTGAGGTGTGCTCAATGGGTGCTCCGAGTGAGACCTTTGATCCCGGTGATCGCGGCGCGTAGGTGGAGGCCGACGAGGTAGCCGTCCGAGGTCCTGTCACGCCCGCGTCGTGGTGGACGGGCCGGCCGCCTGCGGGGCCCTTGATCTTCCGGTGGGCGGTTTGGTCCCTCTTCACCCGGATGACCGCCTTCGAGCCCTCCTCGGCGCAGGTGGGCCCGCCGACCAGGGACAGGCCCAGGCATTTCATCGGCCTTCGGCCCCACGGCCCGACCACGGCCGGACCGCGGAACTGACGAGGGGTCGGCCGCACCCCGCGGCCCGGACTCCTGGTCGACACCCTCCCAGAGCGGCCTTCGACGGCAGGAGTCCGACGCCTGCCGCAACCTCAGGCCTTCCTTGCTGGCCGGCACAGGTGGGAGCGCTCTCCCCAAGGGGTCGGCAACAGCCTTCCAGCGTTGGTACGTTGACGGAGGACCAGCGGGATGACTTGACAGTGGTCGCACGGGATCCTAGCTTCGGAGAGCGCTCTCTCCCCCCATGGATGTCGAGTGCCCGTCATGCACCCTCACCGCACCTTTCCGGCTCCTTCCCCCACCCGATTGGAAGCCATGAGGTCCTTCACCCTGCGGTCGCCGCTCCGGTCCCCGGTTCCGCGACCCCCTTCGCGCGCCCGCTCGCACTCCGCCTCCGGCATGCTGCGCCGACGGCTGACCGGCCTCGTCGCGGCCGTCGTCACCGCCGGGGCACTGCTCACCGGCACCACCGGCCAGGCCCAGGCCGTGGACACCCCGCTCTCGCAGGGCCGTCCGGTCACCGCCTCCTCCGTCGAGAACGCGGCCTACCCGGCCGGGCTCGCCGTCGACGGGAACGGCGGGACCCGCTGGTCCAGCGCGGCCGCCGACAACCAGTGGATCCGGGTCGACCTCGGCGCGAACTCCGCGATCAACCGCGTCGTCCTGAACTGGGAGGCCGCGTACGCCAGTACCTACCAGCTGCAGGTGTCGGCCGACGGCACCAACTGGGTCACCGTCCGCAACGCCACCGGAGCCGCCGGGCAGCAGACCCTGGACCTCTCGGCCACCGGCCGGTACGTGCGGGTGCTCGCCACCGCGCGGGCCACCGCCTGGGGCGTCTCGCTCTGGGAGTTCCAGGTCTTCGGCACGGCCGGCACCCAGGCGGTGCCGCCCGGGGCGGTGCGGGTCGCGGAGTTCCTCGCGGACTGCCCCTACAGCCACCGCCTGCCGGACGATCCGATCGTGCTGCCCGGCCTGCCCGGCGGCTCGCACATGCACAGCTTCTTCGGCAACAACGCCACCGACGCGTTCTCCGACCTCGGGCGGCTCGCGACGTCCGGCGGCACCTGCAACCCGGTGACCGACATCTCCTCCTACTGGGTGCCCACCCTGTACGCGGACAACGTCCCGGTCGAGCCGACCGGAACCACCTTCTACTACCTCGGGGAGGGTGTCCGGGACGACGTCATCGCCAACACCCAGCCGCTGCCGCGGGGTCTGCGGATCGTCGCGGGCAACGCCAAGGCTACCGGGCCGGACGACAACACCATCTCGCGCTGGTCGTGCCTGCACGCCGGCGAGGTCAACCCGTCCCACAACTTCGTGAACTGCCCGGCGGGCACGATGCTGGAGTCGTACCTGGACTTCCCGCAGTGCTGGAACGGCAAGGACCTCGACTCGGCCGACCACAAGAGCCACATGGCGTACCCCGTGGGCGGTGCCTGCCCGGCCACCCACCCGGTGCCGGTGCCCAAGCTCCGCCAGGTGCTGCGCTACCCGGTCACCGGCGACCCGTCGCGGCTGCGGCTGGCCTCCGGCCCCGGCTACACGATGCACGGGGACTTCTTCAACGTCTGGCCGGCCGCCGAGATGGAGCGGCGCGTCCGTGACTGCATCAACCCGATCGTGAAGTGCGGTGCCGACGGGCGTCCTTGACGCCTAGGCACTCCACTCCCGTTCACCGGCCCGGGCGGGGCGGCACAGCCCTCCCGCCCGGGCCACCGGCGTCCTTTCGGAAGGGTTCCCGATGAGAAGAGCGTTCGTCGGCGCGGCGGTGGCCTCGCTCGTCGTGTGCGGCGGGCTCGCCGCCGTCGCGGTCCCCGGCGCCGGCGGGAAGCAGGCACCCGCCGTCACCGGAGCGGCGTCCAGCCGGGAACCCGCGGCAGGGGCCGGAACGGTAGCCGGCGGCGGCCCCGGCACCGCGGCCGGCGCCGGGACGTCCGCGACGGACGCCGCCTCGATCGCCGGGGCCGCGTTCAACCCGACGGATCTCGCCTGGCTCCAACTGGCCGCTCCGATGACCGAACAGGCCTTGCGACTGGCCGAGTTGGTGACCGCTCGGGCAGCCTCACCGGACCTGCGCGAGCTGGCAGCGGCCGTCACCGCCGCCGACGGTGCCGACCTGACCCGTCTGCACGCGCTCCTCGTACGGGCCGACGCCGACCAGGCCCGCCCGCACGAAGGCCATGACATGCCGGGCATGACCACCGCCACCGAGTACGCCGCCGCCCAGCAGGAGACCGGCGCGGCCTTCGACCGTCTGGTGAGCACGTACCTGCGCGAGTACCTGGAGCAGTCGGTCCGGCTCGCCGACTCCGAGAACGCGGCGGGCAGGGACCACGCCACCCGCGAGCTGGCCGCCGACATCCGGCGCAGCCGTGGCGCCGAACTCGCCCGGCTCGCACCGTAGTCGGCCGGGCACCGGACCGCGAAGCAGCCGGACCGACGGGCCAGGGGCCAGGAGTCAGGGGTCAGGGCTGGTCGAACCAGGCGAAGGCGGCGATCCGCCAGCCCTCCGGGGTGCGGACGAACTGGATGGTCTTCGTCCCGCCGCCCTCGAACGGTTCGCCGTCCGCGATGCCGGACTTGCGGTACTCGCCGACCCTGGACGCGATGTCGCCCACGATCTCGGTCCGTTCGGAGGTCTCCCACTCCGCGAACTCGACCAGCCGGCCGTCGGCGAGCAGGGCCTCGCGCGGTTCGACGAACTCGTCCACGGTGTAGACCGTGAAGTCGGGGCCGGCCTTGACGATCACGCCGCCCGGGATGACCAGCCGGCGGATCCGGGCCACGTCGGCGGGCTTGCCGCCCCGATTGTCGAAGGCGCCGAAGAACTCGGCGGTCACCGCGTCGATCTCGGTCTTGGACATGGCGCGACACTAGCACCGCCGGGGCGCGGACGAGGCTCCGTCGTCCGGAACCGCACCCGGCCGGCGCTCCGGCCGGGCCCGGTCGGGGGCGTGGTCCGGGTCCTGGCCGGGACCGGCCCGGGCACCCTGCCGGTCGTGCGGGACCGCCGGTAGTAGGGGGGAAGCCGGTCGTACGGGGAGACCGGACCCGTGGGGAGGCCGGTCGCACGGGCAGCAGGGAATGCCTCCGCCAGAAAATTTCTGTTATCGGCGCACCTCAGGTCCGGACTCCTCCGGTGGGACGTGCATTCCGGCGCGTCCTGGCGGTCCGTCCGGCGGCCCGCCACGACCAGGAGCGGGAGGCACCATGTCCACGTTCGAGCCACGCCCGACCGGAGGGCCGGTATGAACACCACACCCCGGCCCGTTCACCCGCCGCTGCGCGACGCCTCGGCCGCCGTGCCGCCCGCCATGCCGCCCGCGCCCAGCCCGGCCCCTCCGGTGCTCCGGCTGGTCGCTCCCCTGCCGTTCACCTCCTACCCGAACCAGCCACCGGTCGGGCCGGCGGAGGCCCTCCTGCGGGAGGCCCTGGAGCGGGTGCTGGCCCTGGCGGAGCAGTGGGAGGAGACCGACCCCGACGCGCCGCACACCGTCGCGCTCTGGGAGGCGCTCGGCTAGCCCGGACGAGGCGGGGGCGCCGTCCCGCCGGCCGCCGGGGCGGCCGGCGGGCGGGGTCCTCCCGGGGTCGGCTGCGGGCGGGCGCCTGCCCCGGCGCCTGCCCCGGCGTCCCCCCACCACCCCCGCAGGTTTCTGTTATCGGCATACCGCAGCTCAGGACTCCGACTGTGGGATGTACATTCCGGTCCGTCCGGCGGTCCGCCGCGACGAGGAGCGAGAGGCACCATGAGCACATTCGAGGACGGCGGCCTCACCGCGGCCAGGGTCGCGGCCGCGCAGCAGGGCGACGGTGCGGCGCTGGACGAGCTGTTGGCGTTCTGCCTGCCGCTGGTCTACAACATCGTCGGCCGGTCGCTGGGCCGGCCCGGCGAGGTGGACGACCTGTCGCAGGAGATCCTGCTCCGGGTCGTCGCCGGGCTGCCCCAGCTGCGCGACCCCGCCGCCTTCCGCAGCTGGCTGGTCGCGGTCACCGTCCGGCAGGTGCGCTGGTACCGGGCGGAACAGGTGGAGGTGGAGCCGTCCGCGGCCCTGGAGGAGGTGCCGGAACCGGCCGATCCGCAGGCGGACTTCGTGGACCTGTCGATCCTGCGGCTGGGGCTCACCGGCCAGCGCCGGGAGGTGGCGCTGGCGACCCGCTGGCTCGACCCGGCCGACCAGGAGTTGCTCGCCCTGTGGTGGCTGGAGGCCGCCGGACAGCTCGGGCGGGCCGAACTCGCGGCGGCCCTCGGCCTCTCCCCGGCGCACACAGCCGTGCGGGTGCAGCGGATGAAGCGGCAGCTCGACATCGCCCGCTCGCTGGTGCGGGCGCTGGAGCGCCGGCCGGTCTGCCCGGAGCTGGCGGCGCTCGCCGAGCCCTGGGACGAGGTTCCCGGGCCGCTCTGGCGCAAGCGGCTGGCCCGGCACACGCGGGACTGTGCGCGGTGCACGGCGGGTGCGCGGGGGCTGATACCCGCCGAGGGCCTGTTGGCCGGGTTGGCACTCGTCCCCGTACCGACCGGTCACCCGCTGCCGCTGCCGCCGCCCGGCGGCGGCGAGGCGATCGGCGCCCCGGCCCCGACCCCCGCCGCGGAGCACGGCGCCGGGCCGGGCGCGGATCCGGGCCCGGGCGTCAACGGCCCGGGCGTCAACCCGGTGGCGGACGTCAACCCGGGCCCGGCACACGGCACCGGCGCGGAGCAGGGCGCGCACGCCGGACGGCGGGCGGCCCGGCAGGGTCACCGGGCCGTCCGGGCCGGCGGCCGGGCCACCGTGAAGAGTGTCGGCCTGATGGTGGGCGTGGTGGCCGCCGTGGCAGCGCTGGGCCTGCTGGCGGCGAGCCTGAACGGCAACGATCCGCGCCCCGCCGCCGCCTCCGGGCCGCTGCTCCCCTCCTCGGCCCCGGCCGGTGACACGCCGTCGGCGGCCGCGCCGGAGACGGCCGGGCAGCCGTCCGCGGAGCCGTCCCCCTCCCCGTCCGCGGTGCCCACCACGGCGACGGCGTCGGCGCGGCCCACCGCGGCGCCTTCGAGCAAGCCGGCGCCGTCGTCCCCCGCCGCCGCGACCGGTGGCCCGGCGCCCGCCGCCCAGCCGGTCCGCGGCGCCAAGAAGGGCGTGTCGACCTGGTCCTTCGACGGCGTGGGCACGGCGCTGACGGGCTCTGGGGCCTCCTGGTACTACACCTGGGGCCCCGACCACCCGGGCATCGCGGGGCCGGCCGGCGTCGACTTCGTCCCGATGATCTGGGGCTCGGCGGCGGTCGGCAACGGCTCCCTGGCCAAGGCCACCCAGCAGGGCAGCAGCACCCTGCTGGGCTTCAACGAGCCGGACCTCGCGGCGCAGTCCAACCTGACTCCGCAGCAGGCCCTGGACCTCTGGCCGAAGCTGATGGCCACCGGGCTCACCCTCGGCAGTCCCGCCGTCGCCTACGGCGGCGCCGATCCGGGCGGCTGGCTGGACCAGTTCATGCAGGGGGCCCGGAGCCGCGGGTACCGGGTCGACTTCATCGCCCTGCACTGGTACGGCTCGGACTTCCGGACCACGGAGGCCGTCGGGCAGCTCCAGCAGTACCTCAAGGCGGTGCACGACCGCTACCAACTGCCGGTGTGGCTGACCGAGTACGCGCTGATCAAGTTCGCCGGCGGCACCAGCTTTCCGACCGCCGACCAGCAGGTGGCCTTCGTCAAGGCGTCGACCGCGATGCTCCAGGGCCTGCCCTACGTCCAGCGGTACGCCTGGTTCGCGCTGCCCGCCACCGAGCCCGGGGCGACCGGCCTGTTCCAGCCCGGCGGTGCGCCGAACGCGGTCGGCTCCGCCTACGCCGCCGCGGGACGCTGACCGCCGGCGCCGGAGCCCCGCGGTGTGCCCGGTCCGGGCGCACCGCGGCGCTGCGGCGCACACCACCCGGCACGCCCGGGCCCGGACGTCGGCGGCCGGGCCCGGATGCTCGTCGCCGCACTCCTCCGGCGTCACGTACGTGACGGTCCCCGGTCCGCCGCCGCCGCGGGTGACCGGGTGCCGGCCGCCGCGAAGCCGAGCCGGCGCAGGCGCGGTCCGGCGGTGGTCAGCGTGATGGTCGCGGCCCTGAGGTCGCGGTGGACCAGGCCGAGCCGGTGCACCACGGACCACGCCACGGCCGGTGCCCGGGCCGGCACCCGCACGGCCTGCGGCGAGCGGATCGGCCCCTGCCCCGGGGCGGGCGTCGAGCGCCCGCCCGCCCGGTGACTCCATCGCGCGGTACGGCCGCCCGTCCGGCGACTACAACGCCCGGTACGACCGCCCGGCGCCCACCCCGGGGCCCGGGGCCCAGCGCCCGTCCGCCGCAGGCGGCCGGGTCCATGGGCCACCACCTACGTCTCGCGCCCGAAGCGGCGCAGCAGGTCGGCCCGGTACCGCGGTTCGGGGTTGATCGCCTTCAGCGCCACCTGGGTGGACACCAGTCGTAGCTCCGGGGCCAGGGCGATCACGACGGCCGGCCCCGGAGACAGCGGAACGCCCCGGTCGCGCGTCCCCGGTCGCTCGCCCGTGGGCCCCCTGGGCCGGCACAGGGAGTACTGGGGCCGTCCTCGTGCCGCCGGGGCCGGGGAGCGTGGCCGGCCGACCGGACCGACATCCAGCTGAGCACGGCGAGCCGACCGCCCAGGCCGTGCTATTTTTGTGAGCAATCGTTCAACTACGGAGGCCGCGATGGGGCGCAAACAACTCTGGGACCAGGACGAGGTGCTGGCCTCGGCCATGCGGCTCTTCCGCCACCGGGGGTACCAGGGCGCCTCGCTGCGGGACATCGAGGAGGCCACCGGACTGCACCCCGGGAGCCTGTACCGGACGTTCGGGAACAAGGACGGCCTGTTCCACGCCGCACTGGACGCCTACAACGAGCGGGTGGTGCAGGGCCGGGTCCGGGTCCACCTGCTGGAGCCGGCGGACCCCCTGGCCGGCATCCGCTCGTTCTTCACCTCGGCGGTGGAGACCGGCGCCGAACCCGACCCGGGCTGCCTGCTCACCAACACCGCCGTCGAGTCCTTCACCCTCCCCCGGGCCGCGGCCGGCGTGCACCACGGCCTGGCGGCGATCGAAGGCGGCTTCGCCGACGCGCTGACCCGCGCCCGGCACCGCGGCGACACGCCGCCCGACCTCGACGTCGCGGCCACCGCCGCCCATCTGCTCGCGCTCTACCAGGGCCTGCTGGTGCTCGTCCGGGCCGGCCTGCCCCGCACCACCCTGCACGGCGTCACCGACGGCGCGATCGCGTCGATCGGTTCTTTGAGAACCCCACGGAAGCAGGACGACCATGAGTGACACCCAGCAGCTCTGGAACGACTACGCCGCCTGCTGGTCGGCCGCCCCCGCGGACCGGCCGGCCGCCCTCGGCGCGGTCGCGGTGGACGAGGTCGCCTATCGCGACCCCGGCACCGAGGTCGGCGGCCTGACCGGACTCGCCGCCTACATGGCCGGCTTCGCCGACGCCTTCCCCGGCCACCGGTTCCGCATCGACGAGGTGCTGGAGCACCACGACCGCTCCCTCGCGCGCTGGACCCAGCTCGACGGCCGGGGCGAGCGCGCCTCGGCCGGCATCAGCACCGCCCGCCACCACGAGGACGGACGCCTCGCCGAGATCACCGGCTTCTTCCTCCCGGCCTAGGCCGTGTCGGACCCGGCCTAGGCTCCGGGTCCGGCGCCGAGGAGCGTCGCGAGCGCGGGGGTGCCCGTCCCGGTCCCACCGACCGAGGGCGGGCACCCTCGCGCTGTCGGCGGACCGGCGGCACCGGCGGCACCGGCGGACCACCGCGTGCCGGGACCAGCCACTCCCGTCGGGGCGGACGGGACAGCCGGGGCGGCCCGGCGGCGGCGCGGCTCCTCAGTCGCCCGGCTTCCGCTCGGCGAGGTGGGCCTCCAGGGTCGCGTTCAGGTCGGCCACGAAGGCCTCGAAGCGCTGGAGGAGCTCCGGCGGGTAGTCGGCCATCGCGGTGTCCAGGCGGTGGGCCAGCGGGCCGAAGAACTCGTCCGCGCGTTCCTGGATGTGCGCGCCGCTGCGCAGGGTGACGATGCGCCGGTCCGGGTGCTCGCGGGATCGGGTGATGTGCCCGGCCGCTTCGAGGCGGTTCAGGAGCGCGGTGGTGGCGCCCGTGGACAGGGCGATGCGCTCGCTCAGGCGGGCGGGCGAGAGGGGGGTCCCGCGCTCTTCGGCGGCGGCGATCTCCAGCACCGCCGTCGCGTCGGTGGAGTGCAGTCCCAGCCAGGCGGCGAAGCGCCGGCCGAGTTCGGCGTACTGACCGCCGTAGATCCGCAGTCCTTCCATCAGTCGCTCGCGCTGCGCCGCCACACCGTCGCCGTCCGGTCCCGCCATGGAGGCCCGCCACCCTTCTCGCCTGCCGCGCGGTCCGCTTCGGCGCCCGCTTTGACAACCTACCGTCCCCACTTTACCTTCACCATGGAATTACTTCATGATGGAGGTATCAACCGTGCGAGACCCGTCCCCCGCCACCAGTCCCTACCGGACCGCCGACCCCGGCACGACCGCCGACCCCGGCGAGACCACCACCCCCGGCGAAACCACCGGCCCCTACCGGTGGCGCTGGCTGATCCTCGTGGCGATGCTCGTCGCGGAGGTCATGGACCTGCTGGACGCCTCGATCGTCAACGTCGCCGGCCCCGCCCTGGAGGAATCGCTCGGCGCCGGCCCCGTGGGCCTGCAATGGGTGATCGGCGGATACGCGCTCACGCTGGGAGCCGGGCTGGTGCTCGGCGGCAGGCTCGGCGACCGCTACGGGCGCCGGCGCATGTTCCTGATCGGCCTGAGCGCCTTCACCGCCACCTCCCTGCTGTGCGCGCTGGCCCCGACCATCGAGCTCCTGATCGTCCTGCGGCTGCTGCAGGGCGCCGCGGGCGCGGTCCTGCTGCCCCAGGGCCTGGGCCTGCTGCGGGAGAACTTCGACGGGCCGGAACTCACCAAGGTCTTCGCGGTCTTCGGCCCGGTCCTCGGGCTCGGCGGCATCATCGGCCCGGTCCTGGGCGGCTTCCTCGTCGAGGGCGACTTCCTCGGTCTGGGCTGGCGGTCGGTGTTCCTGGTCAACCTGCCCGTCGGGATCGTGGCCCTGGTCATCGCCGCCAGGTTCGTACCGAAGAAGCCGGGCCACCCCGGCGTGAGCGTCGACACCGTCGGCGCCGGACTGGTCGCGGCCGCGTGCGCGCTCCTCGTCCTGCCGCTGAACCAGGGGCAGCAGGACGGCTGGCCCCTGTGGACCTGGCTGTGCCTGGTCGCCTCGGTCGTCGGGTTCGCCCTGTTCGCCCTGCGGCAGCGCCGTACGGCCGCGGCCGGCCGTGAACCGCTGGTGACCCCGGGCCTGCTGCGCAAGCCCGCCTTCACGGTCGGGCTCGGCGGCATCGCCCTGTTCTTCGGCGGGCTCGTCGGCACCCAGCTCGTGCTCACCCTCTACCTCCAGATCGGCCGTCAGTTCAGCGCCGGCGACGCGGGGCTGGGCAACCTGCCGCTGGCGGTGGGCACGGCGATCGGCGGCGCGCTCAGCGGGGCGTTCCTGGCGGACCGGATCGGCCGCGCCGTCCTGCAGATCGGCCCGCTGGTCCAGCTGGCCGGCGCCGCCCTGCTCTGGTTCCAGCTCGACGGCCTCTCCCCGGCCTCGTTCTCGATCTGGGACATCGCCGCGGGTGTGGCCCTCTCCGGCGTCGGAGCGGGCCTGGTGATCGCCGCCCTGTTCAGTTTCGTCCTCGCCGCGGTGGACGACCACGAGATCGGCTCGGCCTCCGGGGTGCTGTCCGCGGTGCAGGCCGTCGGCGGGTCGATCGGCGTCGCGATCTTCGGCTCGGTCTTCTTCGCCCGGGCCAGGAGCGCCGACTTCACCGGCGCCTTCCACCACGCCCTCGTCGTCCAGGCCTGCCTGCTGGTCGCGTTCCTCGCCGTCACCCTCCTGCTGCCCCGGCGGGGACGCCCCGAGGACGAGCAGCACGGCATCGGCGCCGCTGGCCCCTCCGGCCAGGAGCGGGCCGCCGTGTGAACACGGGGCCCCGGGGCCGCCCGCTCCGGGCAGCCCCAGGGCCGTACGGGTCCCGGCCGGCCGGGTGGCCGGCACGGCCGGGCCGGCGTCAGGCGCTCGGGCCGGGCCCGCGTGCCGCGCCCGTCAGCCGTTGCCGCAGGGCGGGCAGGGTGCGCAGCGCTCGATCCGGACGTCGTCGACGACCGGACCGTACGGTCCGGTCGTCGTGGTGCTGGCGAAAGCGATGACGGTGGCCGTACCGGTGGCCCGGAAGGTGAACTGCCGGTTGACGTATCCCATGTTCGTGAACGATTTGCCGGTGGTGTTGAAGGAGAAGTCCTGGAAGTCCTGCCCGTCGACGAGGGCACTGCCGGTCTTGAGGGCGGGGCCGCCTCCGGGATTGCCCGCCAGGGCATAGGTGACGGTGTAGGTCGCGCCGGGGACGGTGCTGAAGGTCTGGGCCACCGCGCCCGGCCCCCTGCCGTTGAGGTCGACGGACTGGTCTCCTTCCGCCGCCTGCCAGAAACCCGCGCCGATCAGGTCGACGCTCCCCGCAGTGACCCCCCAGGGTCCGACGGTCTGTCCCGCGGTCAGGGTGTTGAAGCTGTTGACCGCCGCCCTGGGGTTCTCGAAACTGCCGTCGTCGAAACGGCTGACGGTCTGCGCGGAGGCCGTGGCCCCGGCGGCGGCGAGCAGGACGGTGGTGGCGGCGATGACGCAGGCGCGCACGGCGAGCATGAATTCCCCTCCCGAAGGTTCGGCAGCATCCATAAGTGGTGTGTCCACGAATAAGGTACGGATTCCTGGGGGCCGGAAAAAGGCCCCGGGGAAAAGACATTTCATCTCATCAAAGGCGCTCGCCTCGACGTCCTGGCCGTCCGGTTTTCGGCTCCGCGCACCAGGAACAGGCCGCCCGCGAGCCCGGTGACGCGGGACCGGCCGGCCCGGGCGCCGCGCCGCTGCGGTGCGCGCAGGCCGCCGCCGACCGCCGGCCTGCGGTGCGCGGCCGCACGGTCCTGACCTGGTGCGCGTCGCCGCCGGCCGCCTCGTCGGACACCGGATCGTGGCTGAGCCCTCCTGAGAGGTCCTGGCGCCGTCGCACGACGCCGCGCCTCGGCGCACCGGCCGGGTGCTCAGGCGCCTTCGGTGCCCATGGTGAGACGGATGACGGTGCCGTTCTCCGCACTGGTCCGGATCTGGACCAGGTCGCACATCTGCTGGACGAGCCAGAGGCCGCGGCCGCCGTTCTGGTCGAGCGTCGGCCTGATCCGGCCGGCCATCGGGTCCGCGATGAACCCGCCGTCGCGGACCTCGCAGATCACCCGGCCGTCCTCGGCCCAGGTGCGCAGCGTCCCGCCGCCCGCGTACTTGATGCTGTTGGCGGCGACCTCGGTGACGGCGACGAGCAGATCCCGCAGACGGTCGCCGGGCAGACCGTGCCGAGCGGCGCAGAGGGTGACCCGCTCACGGACCGCGGCGAGGGCGCCGGCCGAGAAGACCAGTTCCTCGTCCGGATCACAAGGGTCCCCGAGGGCCTCGAAGGCGTACGGCACCTCGGCGTACCCGGCGGCCGGCACCGGGCCGTCCTGGCCGAGCAACAGCGGATGACAGCCTTCCAGCGCCTCCAGAGTCCCGTCGGCGACGGCCCCGGTGTCGAACGGGCAGAGCAGCCACCACACCGGGGACTCCGCGAACGCCCGGTTCAGCAGCCATTCGTGGTACCGCAGCTCGGCGCTCTCGGCGCTGGTACGCCCGGTCCACCGGTTCTCGCTGATGGCGCGGACCGGACGCCCCGACTGCGCCACCTTCTCCATCCAGGACTGCCAGACGGGGATCAGCCGGCCCGGGTTGCTGCTGATCCCGCCGGCGTCCAGGAAGGCCACCCCGTCCGCGCTGCCGGTGTCCGCGAGCGCCTCGCGCAGCAGTTGCTCGCGCGGGCCCGAGACGGCGACCACGACCGTCTCGCCCGCGCCGAGCGCGTGCTCGACGAACGAGACGGTGCCGGCCAGGAACCCGTCCTCGTCGGCGTAGGGGAAGAGGACGTGCCGGAGCCCCGTCTCCGGCGCGGGGACGGCGGCGGAAGCCGTGTCGGGGTGGTTCACCGCTTCAGCTCCACGGGGATCTCGGGGTGCTCGAACCCGAGCAGCGACCAACTGCGGCTCAGGGTCGCGTTGGCATGGTGGAGTTCGATACGGCGGTCCGGCAACCCACGGGCCACCGCCGCCAGGGCCGTCATCCCGGCACTGTCCATGAATTCCAGATCCCCGCATTCCAGGTGCAACACCGGTGCCGAACTGAGCAGCTCGCCGAGCGCCGTGCGGAAGGTCTCGGCGCCCTCCGTGTCCACGACACCACTGACGCTCCACCTGTCCCGGGACGCAAGGAACAGCCGGAACGCCGGGCCGACCGGTCCTCTGCCCAGATGCTGCGGATGTACTCCGGCGACCTGGTCGACGGCTTCCGGGGTCAGCACCGCCCGGGCGTAGCGGCAGACGAGGATCGCGCCGCTGTCGGCGACCAGGGCGTCCAGCCTCAGTTCGTGCCGGGCGAGGACGTCCGGGCGGGTTTCGGTGCCGGCGAGACCGCTCAGGTCCGCCAGCACCCGCAGGGCGCGGAACCCCTCCCGGGCAGCACGCTCGGTACCCCGCCGTACCTCACGGAAGAGCGACTCCCAGGACTGGGGTCCGCAGGGCGCATCGCCGGCGCTCCCGAGGACCAGCACCATGTCGCCGAACAGCTCGCCGTCGGCCACGAAGGCACGCGCCGGCCCGGCCGTGTCCTCACCGGGACCGGCGATCCAGCAGATGTGGTCCCCGACGTCCACCGGATCGAGCGTCGCCACCCCGCGTGCTGTCCTCACCCCGGCTCCCTTTCTCGCCCCGCTCCCGACAGGCCCACTCTACTCGTGCCCGATCACGCGGCTCCTACGCCCACGTGCCCCGCCCACGCTGCACCGTGGGTCAACGATCGCCGTCGGGGCGCGACGAGCGCCCGCCGGTCGGACCGGCGGGCGCTCACGGGACCAGGACTAGTACACCCACCAGAGCTGGTCGGCGAAGTTGCCGCAGTCGTACTGGAAGGCGCCGCTGTTGTTCGCGGTGCCCTGCACCACCAGGCACTTGCCGCTGTTCGCGTTCTGGAACTGGTACCGGCCCGCACTGTCCACCCAGCCGTACCAGAACTGGTCGGCGAAGTTGCCGCAGCCGTACTGGAAGGCGCCGCTGTTGTTCGCGGTGCCCTGCACGACCAGGCACTTCCCGCTGTTGCTGTTGACGAGCTGGAACGCCGTACCGCTGGCATTCCAGGAGACGTTCCACTGCTGGTCGGCGAAGTTGGCGCAGTCGTACTGGAAGGCGCCGCTGTTGTTCGCCGTGCCCTGCACCACCAGGCACTTGCCGCTGTTCGCGTTCTTGTAGTGCTGGGCGGCGGCCGCGAGCGCGGAAAGCTGTGCGCTGCCGCTCCGGGCAGTGATCTGGGTCTGTGCGGTCCGGGCCGACGAGACGGTCTCGGCCGAGGAGGAGCCGGCCGCCCCGACCAGTGCGGCCGAGACGAGGGACACCCCCAGCGCGGCGGACCCACCCGCGCGAAGTCCCTTCTTTGCGACCTTGAGCAAGGACATCTTCACTTCAACCCCCAGGAAAGTGATGTCCGGGAGAGCCGAGAAGCTCCCCCGCCGGGACGCCGCGCAGACCGTCGGCCGCCCCCTGAGGGAGCCTAGGAGGATCCGCGCGGCGCTGTTTCACCCTCCGTGCAGAGGTTCTTGGCCTGCCGTGCAGTCCTACGCTCCGGACTGCCGGCGCAGTTGGGTGGGGGTGATGCCGTAGGCGTGGCGGAAGCTGCGGTTGAAGGCGGCGGCGCTGGCGAATCCCCACCGGGCCGCCACGGCGTACACCGGGAGGTGGCGGAGCCGGGGGTCGGTCAGGTCCGAGTGGCACCTGCCGAGCCGCCGATGACGAATGGTGGCGGCGACGCTCTCGCTCCGGCCCTCGAAGAGCTGGTGCAGGCGGCGCAGCGAGATGTTGTGCCGGGCGGCGACGGTCCTGGGGGTCAGAGCGGGATCACCGAGGTTCTCGTCGATGAAGTGGGTGATTCGCGCTCGCAGGGTGTCGGCCAGCGACTCGGGCGGGAGACGGGCGGCGGTGTCGAGGTGCTGCGCCATGAGTGAGGTGAAGAGGTCCGTGGCGATTCTCCCCAGGCGACCGCGGTCGTCCGCCGCCAGTTCGTCGCCGTGCACGGCCAAGGAGGAAAGGTACTGGGCGAGGACCGCTCCGATGCCGGAATCGACCTGCAGCGGGCGAGCCAGTAATCGGTCGATCCTGTTGGACAGGGTGTGACCGATGTCCGTCTTGGGGATCTGCAGAATGGTCGACCGCACCGGGGAGCCGTCGTCCCTGGCTCCGGATTCGTAGGGGCGGGAGGTGTCCCACAGCACCATGGCGCCGGTGACGAGTCCCGATTCCGAGCCCTGCTGGCTGATCCACATCGGGCTCCCGGTCACGACGGCCAGGTGGTACTGCTCCGGATCGCCCCGCCGTATCAGGCCGGGGGTGCGACGCGACCGCAGCGGCGTGTAGGAGAAGCTCGACAGTTGCACCGGCCCGAGGCCGAGGACGGAGGCATCGGCGGCGAAGTCCCCCGACCGGTCGTGGATGATCTCGGTGGGCGAGATGGCGCGCCCGACCAGGTCCGCGAACCAGTCGAACCGCTCTTCCCGTGACACGTCGGCCGAGGACAGCGAAAGCATCATGCGGCATCCCCCTGGAGGTTCGGGTCATCAGTGATCGCTGCGTGGGCTTGCCGGCAGGCCGGGCCGTCCCGGGCGCCCGGGACGGCCCGGCCTCAGTCTGCCGTGACCCGTAGGGCGGCGAGGACGGCGGAGCCGTCGGCGGAGGTCGCCAGGACCCGGCCGGAGCGGTGCCAGAGGGTCAGGGCGTCGCCGTGCCGCCGGATCCCGACCACCGGCGGGTCCGCGTGCGGGAGGGCCACGGTCGCGGACGGCCCGGCGGCCGGGCCGCTGCCCGTGTGCACCAGGAGGCCGGAGCCGTCGGGGCGCGGGACGGTCAGCGCCCAGTGGTCACCGTCCACCACCGGGCCGCCGGGGGCGACGCCCTCGACGGTCAGCTCGGGCGCCGGCCGGCCGGACTCGGTGGCCCGGCGGAGCGTGGTGGTCCGCGCCGGCTCCGCGCCCGGCCCGTCGGGCAGGGCGGTGGTGAGCAGTCCGCCGGCGGCGAGCACCACCGAGGCGGCGGGGTCTGCCTCGGCGTCGTCCAGCCGGCGGCGGGAGCGCAGCTCCCAGCCGGGCAGGTCCCAGCGCCACAGCTCGGTGAGCGGCGAGCCGTCGGGCAGGGTCGAGACCACCACGGCCGAGCAGCCCCCGGCCGTGCGGGCGATCCGGCCCACCAGCCTCTGCCCGTCGCCCAGTTCGCGCCAGACCACGCTCGGCCGGGCGGTCAGGGTGTCCAGCACCGAGATGCCCTCCTGGTCGGCGGTGATCAGGTGACGACCGTCGAAGGACGGCACGAAGTGCGCGGCCGGCAAGGTCGCCCAGGACCGGACGGCGCGGGTGGCGAGGTCGAGCCGGGCGACCTCGCGGACCCGTCCGTAGCCGGCCACCAGCAGTGCGCTGCCGCCGTGGTCGGCGAGCACCAGGCGGTCGGCGGGCACGTCCCAGCGGGCCCTGGTGCGGCCGTCGGCGGCGAGCAGCCGCACCCCGGCGTGGCCGCAGGCCACCAGCACCGACCCCGACCCGAGCAGGGCCGCGTCCAGCACCGGCAGCGTGCCGGGCCGGTCCGGGGCGGTGTGGAGGGGCGTGGTCCCGGCGGTGCGGGCGCGCCCCCGGGGCCGGGGCAGGTCGGCGACGGCCAGCGGGTCGGCGCGGCGGCCGAGCCGGTCGAACAGGGCGGTGTCGGTCCGGCCGCCCGGGTTGTCGCCGAAGCCGCCGTCCCGCACGGCGGCCCGGGCGGCCGCGGTGGCGAGTTCACGGTCGGTGGCCGGGTCGGCGGCCGGCAGGCCGGCGAGGACCACGGCCAGCGCGGACCGCCCGGTGCGCCCCGGGTCCCCGTCGCCGGCCAGCACCGCGAGCGCGAGCCCCTTCGTGGACTCGCCCGCCCCGAGCGCCAGCAGGTGCGGCAGCGCCCGGCCCCGGGCCGGGCCGCCGAGGGCCACCGCGTCGCGCAGGTCGCCGACGACCGTGGGGCGCAGCGCCTCGTCGGGCCAGACCGCCTCGACGGCGCCCAGCCGGTCCCCCGCCTCCCGGCAGTGCCGCGCCCAGGCCAGCCGCAGGTCGCGGGCCTCCTGCGGGTGGCCGTCGGCGGTGAGCCGGTCCACGGCGGTGGCGAAGGCTCCCCGGCGGTGCGCCGTGCGGACGGCGCGCTCGTGCTCGCCGGCCCGCCACCAGAGCCGGACCACCAGGTCGGCGGCCAGCCGGCGGCCCTCGGCCAGCTCGGCGGCCTGCGCGGTGCGGCCGTGCCGGTCCAGCAGGGCGACGGCCTCCTCCGGCGCGTTCAGCAGGTCGGCGAGGACGAACGCCGCCTCGTCGACCCGGCCTTCGCGTTCCAGGGCCTCGGCGGCGCCGCGGTAGAGACCGGACAGGTGCTGGTGGACGGTGGGGGCGGAGAGCGGTGAGGCACCGCCGGGCCCGGCTTCCCCTGGGGTGGCACGCAGCTCGCCGGTGTACCGGCGGGGAAGGGTGAGCGAGAGCCATGGCCGTTGGGTGCCCGGGGTGTCCCCGGCGACCCGGACGGCGTCGCGCAGCGCGTCCTCCCAGCGGCGCTGTTCGAAGGCGTGGGTGAGTTCGCGCAGGTAGCGGGCGTGCCGGCCGGCCACCAGCCGCCCGGCCGGGCTGCGCATGGTCAGGCGGGCCACCAGGTCGGCCAACGGGCGGCGACGGGGCCTGCGCCCGGCGGCGGGCGACGCCTGGCCGGGCGCTCCGGGGCGGTGGGTGGCACCGGCCGCGGAGCCGGTGCGACGGCGAACGGCGGACAGCCCGACGGCGATCGCCACGATCAGCACGAGCGGGTTCAGGCCGTGCTCGCCGACCAGCCGCAGGAGGCCGATCAGCCCCAGCAGCCCGGCCAGGGCCGGCAGGACGAGCAGCACGGCGGCCGCCGGACGGACGGCAGCGACGCCGCGTGCGGCCTGGCGGGACAGCGCCGCGAGGACGGCCGGCCGCCGCCGGAGGAACGACCGGCCACCCGCTCGGCCCGGGGCGTCCTCGGTGAGCCGGCGGGCCCGTTCGGTGCGGGGGCCGATGCCGGCGGCCGTTCTCAGGTCGGGCCGCGGGTGGGGCGGCAGGGCCTCCAGGACGGGTTCGGCCGTGCGGCCGTCGGCGGATCCGAGCGGCCGCGGGCGGTGCAGGGTGAGGCCGGTCGGGTCGAGCCAGCCGGCCGGGTCCAGCAGGGTCAGACCGGAGATCCGGTGGGTGAGCGTCCGTCCGCCCACCGGGTGCACCAGGTGGCCGGGCTCGGCCGGGGGTCCGTCAGCGGTGCCGGTGCCGAGGGCGAGCAGGACGCCGGCGCCGGTGCGTCGCAGTGGCAGCCCGGGGGCCCGGTCGGCCCTCGTCCACACCGGCTCGGCCAGCACCAGCAGCCAGCGGCCGTCCGGGAGTTCGCGCAGCTCGGCGCCCTCCTGCCAGTGCGCCAGGACACGCCCGGCGGCCTCGGCCGCGCCGATCACGGGCACGTCGAGGACGAAGCCGGCGGCGAGGCCGGCGCCGGACGCCGCGGCTCGGGTGGCGGCGGGGGTGGCGTTCAATCGTCGCTCCCGATCAGGTGGTGGATCCGGCCGGTGTGCGCGTCGCCGATCACGATCCGGCCCGGCCGGGTCTCGGCGGCGATCAGCGGCAGGCTCGGGTGGACGGCCGGCGGGGTGGGACCGCCGGAGAAGCGGCTCAGCGTGCGGACCCCGTCGGCACGGACGGCCCGCACCAGGCGGCCGGCGCGGGTGCAGGTGATCAGGCTGGGCGTCCCGCCGTGGTGGACCAGGCCGATCACGTCGGCGTTCTCCCGGAAGGAGAGGCGCACCGGCCGGTCCGTCCCGGTCCGCAGCTGCCAGCTCCTGCCGTCCGGCGACCAGCCGACGGTGGCGCCGCTGTGCACGAGGTGGCGGGCTCCGGCCGCCTCGGGCGGCAGGGGCCCGGCGAACAGGCGGGGCTCGCGGAAGCGGTCGAAGGGGAGCTGCCCCTCGGCCCCGCCGGCGGTCTCCCCGTCGTCCGTGACGGCGCCCTCGGGGGTGACCCGCCACCAGCGGCCGGCCAGCGGGAGCAGCAGGTCGTCGCCGTCGCGCAGCAGCGGCAGGACGGGCCGGGTGAGGAGGGCGGCCGGCAGGTCGCGATCCAGCCCGAAGGCGCCCAGTTCGGCGGTGAAGCCGCCCGGCTCGCCGCCGCGTCCGCTGATCGGGCGTCCGCTCACGTAGGGGGTGAGGCGGTTTCCGTCGGCGTACAGGGCGATCAGTCGCCGGCCGATCCGCCCGGCGGCGACCACCGGGCCGGGCAGCCGGTGGCGCCGGGCCCGGACCGGGGTGGCGTGGGAGCCGTAGCCGCCGCCGGGCAGGTTGACGGCGAGCAGGGTGGTCGCGCGCGGGCCGCGGGCGAGCACGGTCCGGGCGTCGGTGGTGAAGGCGGGCAGGGCTCCCCCGCGGACGCCGGCGGGCAGCTCTGCGACGGTCGGGTCGGGGGCCCGGCGGAACTCCGCACCGCGCAGCGCCCGCACCGCGATCTCGGGGGCGGGCAGGGGCAGTTCGGCGCCCGTCCCGTCGAGGTGCACGGTGACGTGGGTGGCGCCGGTGGCGGACCAGCGGCTCGGCTCGCCGGTCAGCACCCGGACGCGGGCCGGGTGCCGGCCGGCCGGCTGGGGGGAGGTCAGCAGCCAGACCCGGTCGTCGGCGTCGAGGCCCTCCAGCGCGTTCCGCACGTCCTCGGGGGTGGGGTCGGCATGGCGGCGGGCCTCCAACCAGGCCGGCAGCAGCTCCGCGAGGTCACCGGTGAGCCACCCCCCGGCCGGGTCGCCGAGTACGCCGACGACCAGTTCGGTGCCGCGGGCGGCCGCCCGGCGGTGCAGGACGAGCAGCGCGGCCAGCTGGACCAGCCGCCCGGCACCGGCCTGAAGGGGGCCGGTGTCGACCAGCGCGACGACTCGGCCGCGGGCGGCGGGCGTGCGGAACTCGGGGGCGAAATAGAGCAGTTCACCGTCGACAAGGCGGCGCATGAACTCGTCCGGGTAGGCGTCGGCGAGCAGCCACTCCGCGGGCAGCAGGGCGTCCGGACGGCCGGTGCGGGCGAGGCCGCCGAGGCCCTCCGGGTCGCCGAGGCCGTCGGTGAGCGGCTCGCGCTCGCCGACCAGGGTGTCCAGCCGGCGGAGCAACGGGCCGAGGGCGACGGCGAGTTCGGGGCTGAGTGCGGCGAGGGTGGCGGCCCAGGGGGCCAGGGCGGCGGGCAGTCGGGCGGTCGTCATCGGGCGGTTCTCCCGGTGTACGGCTCCAGGGCGGCCGGGGTGGCGGGTGGTGGCGGGTCGGCGACCAGGGCGTGGCCGGGGACGAGGACGCAGAGCCGGCCCTCCGCCGCTCCGAGGGCGCGGCGCCAGAGTGCGGGGGCGGGCCCCGGGCGGGCGGTGGTCGGGACCAGCAGGCCGGCGTCGAGGCCGAGGTAGCGGGCGCCGTCGGCCCACGGCAGGTCCTCCTCGGCCCCGAGCACCAGCAGCAGCGGCGGGGCCGCGGGCAGGGCGCGAGGGCCGGGCGGGGCCGGCGGGCCACCGCCGTCGGGCCGGCCGACGGGGGCGGGCGTCCGGGCGGCAGCGGGCATGTCGCCGGCAGCGGGCACCCCGGAGGCACCCGGTACCGCAACGGCGGCCGGCGGCGCGAGGGTGTCGGCCGGCGGGCCGTCGTCCTGCAGCGGTCCGTCGTCGGCGAGGACGGCGAGCCGGGCACCGCCGAGCAGCCGGTCCCGGGTGGCGGCGGCCAGCGCGGGCACGGTGTCGCCCACCGCCAGCACGGCGGCGGCCGGCAGCGGCGGCTCACGACGCTCCCAGCGCAACGCGAAGGACGGCGGCCCGGGCCGGGCACCGGACGGCGCGAGGTGCGACAGACCGGGCTTCGGGCCGGCCGGGGGCTCGGACGGTGAGTCGGACGGTGCGCCGAACGGCGGGCCGGGCGGGGTCGGGGTGCTCACGAGGGCGCGACCGCCGCGACCAGCTCGGCGCGTATGCCGGCCAGCGCGACCGGCAGGTCGGCCGGGTCGAAGCCGGCGTCGATCTCCCGCAGGGCCGCCTCCAGCCGCAACCGTGAGTCGCGCCCGGCCGGGAGGCCGCGGTGCTCGGCCAGCAGGGCGGTACCGGTGCGGGCGATCCGCTCGGCCCGGGCGGCGGTGCTGCGGGAGAGCTCATCGGCCGCGTGCACCAGGCTGCGGTTGGCGGCCTTCTCGATCAGGTCGGCCAGGGTGTCCCGGGCCAGCGCCTGGGTGTCGGCGGTCGGGGCGATCAGCGGGAGCACCCACAGGTCGCGTGCGGAGGCGGTGCTCCGGCCGTCCAGCACGGCGGCGGCGGCCACCAGCTTCTGCGAGCGCACCGCCCGCCGGTCGCTGACCGGGACGCCGGCCCCGCGCAGCCGGCGCAGCGCGGCCGCCACCAACGGGGTCACCTCGTCCAGGTCGCAGGTCCGGGCGGCGGACGCCAGCCGGTCCACGGCGGCGAGCAGGCCGGCCGGGCCGCCGGGGCCGGCCTGCGCCGGTGCGGGACGCCGGCCCTCCTCCAGCAGCTCCTCCAGCCGGGCGTCGGCCACCGGCTCCACGAACACCCGGGCCAGGAAGCGGTCGGCGAAGGCGGCCAGGGCGGGGTCGTCCGGCAGGTGGTTGGCGGCGCCGACGCAGACCCGCAGCGGGCTGGCGAGCACGGTGCGGCCGCGGCGGAAGACCCGCTCGTTGAGCAGGCCGAGCAGGGTGTTGAGCACCGCCGTCGATCCGAGGAACACCTCGTCCAGGAAGGCGACGTCGGCCTCGGGGAGCATCCCGGCGGTCTCGAACTCGACCCTCCCCTCACGCAGTTGCCGCAGGTCCACCGGGCCGAACAGCTCGTTGGGCTCGGTGAACCGGCCGAGCAGGTACTCGAAGTAGCGGCCGCCGAACTGCCCGGCGACCCGGCGCACCGCCTCGGACTTGGCGGTGCCCGGCGGCCCGACGACCAGCAGGTGCTCGCCGGCCACCGCGCAGAGCGTGACCACCTCGGCGACCGTCTCACGGTCGGTCATGCCCCGCCCGGCGGCGGCCACGGCCGCGGCGACCAGCTCGGCGTCCCCGGCGGGACTCGTCGGGGACGCCGGGCCGGTCGCGGCGGGATCGGTGGTCGGGTGCGTGCTGATCTCGGTCACGAGCACCGGAGTCTACGGCGGCCGCGCCGACGCCCACCAGCGGGTTTCCGCGGCGCCGTCAGCCGTTCGGGAGGATCACCGCGCGGCCGGCGACCCGCCCCGCGTGCAGCCGCTCGTACGCGAGCGGCGCCTCGTCGATCCTGTAGGTCTCGACGTGGACCTCGACGGCGCCGGCCCGGGCGAGGTCGAGCACCTCGATCAGCTCGGCGCGGGTGCCCCAGTAGGGGGCTGCCACCGAGACCTCGTGCGGCAGGGCGCCGAACCCGACCGGGAGGGTGCCGCCGCCGAGGCCGACGATGGTGACGTCGCCCTCGACCGCCACCATCGCGCCGGCCGCGGCCACGGTCGGCGGGGCGCCGACGAAGTCCAGCACCACCTGGGCGCCGGCACCGCCGGTCAGCTCGCGGACGGCGGCCGCCGCCGAGGCGTCCGAGAGCACCGTCTCGTGCGCCCCGACCGCCCGGGCCAGGGCGAGCTTCTCCTCGGTCACGTCCAGGACGACCACCCGGGCCGCGGTCATCGCGCGCAGCAGCTGGACCGCGACGTGCCCGAGGCCGCCGGCGCCGATCACCGCGACCGTGCTGCCGGGCAGCAGCTTGCCGAGCGAGCGCCTGATCGCGTGGTACGGCGTCAGGCCGGCGTCGGTGAGCGGGACGGCCCGCACCGGGTCGAGACCGCCGAGCGGGACGAGGTGCCGCGGGTCGTCGACGAGCAGGTACTCGGCCATCGCACCGGGGGCGCCCAGGCCGGGCGGGCGGATTCCGAGTTCGGCGGCGCGCAGGCAGTAGTTCTCCTTGCCCTCCGCGCACTTGGCGCAGCGGCCGCAGCCCCACGGCCCGTAGACGGCGACCGCCTCGCCCTCGGCGAGGCCGGTCACGCCCGCGCCGAGGGCGGCGACGGTGCCCACGCCCTCGTGCCCGAGGGTGAGCGGCAGCGGGAAGGGCAGCTGCCCGGCGGGCATGCTCATCACGGCGATGTCGGAGTGGCAGACGCCGGCCGCGGTCACCTTCAGCAGGACCTGCCCGGGGCCGGGTTCGGGGTCGGGGAGGGTGACCACCTCGGGGGCGGCGCCGACGGTGCGGTACTGGACTGCCTTCATGATGCGTTTCTCCTCTGCGGTGCGGCCCCCGGCCCCCCGGGTCTCTCCCCCCGCCCCCGCCCCCGCCCCCGCCCGTGACGTCCGTCCGTCCACGGGCGGGCGGTCAGGGGGTCGGCGGTCAGCGGGCCGCGTAGGCGCCGTCCACCAGGTGGTAGCTGCCGTGGACGAAGGAGGCCCGGTCCGAGAGCAGGAAGGCGGTCAGCTCGGCCACCTCCTCGGCCCGGCCGAGCCGGCCGGCCGGGTGCAGCGCGACCAGGGCGTCCCGGGCCGCGGGGTCGGCGTCGCGCAGCAGCGGGGTGTCGATGAACCCCGGGCCGACGGCGTTGATCCGCACGCCGCGCGCGGCGTATTCGAGCGCGGCGGTCTTGGTGAGGCCGACCACGCCGTGCTTGGCGGCCGCGTAGGCGGGCGAGCCGGCGAAGCCGTTGGTGCCGAGGATGGAGGCCATGTTGACCACCGCGCCGCCGCCGGAGGCCAGGATGGCGGGCAGCTCGTGGTGCAGCGAGTAGAAGACCCCGTCGAGGTTGGTGGCCAGTACCCGGCGCCAGTCCGCGGGCTGGTAGTCCCCGGTGGGGGCGGACGGGCCGGCGATGCCGGCGTTGTTGACGGCCAGGTGCAGGGCGCCGAGGCCGTCGACGGTCGCCCGGACGGCCGTGCGCACCGACTCGGGGTCGGTGACGTCCACCTCGACGGCCAGGGTGCGGGCGCCGTCGGCGGCGAGGCCGGCGGCGGCCTTGCGGGCGCCTTCGAGGTCGTGGTCGGCGACCGCGACGGCGGCGCCGCCGGCCGCCAGCCGGCGGGCCACGGCCAGGCCGATGCCGGAGGCCCCGCCGGTGATCAGGGCCACCCGTCCGGTGAACTCCCGGGTGTAGTCGGTGATGTCCGCGGTCGCGGTCATGGCGGTACGTCCTTTCCTTGCGGGTGCGCGCGGGGGTGGGCGCGCGGGGTCACGCTTCGGGCGCGTGGGGTCAGGCGTCCGGGCGCGCGGGGTCACACGTCCGGGCCGTCCGGTGGCGGCTCGGCGGCGAGCAGGGCGAAGGCCTCCTCGACGAGTTCCGGCAGGCCGGGGGCGCCGGCCGGGCCGGTCCCGGGGTGCCGGACCCACGCGCGGGAGGCGGCCTGGAGGGCGGCCACGCCGAGGCCGACGGCGACGGCGGGGCGCAGGTCGCGCCCGGCGTCCAGGCCCAGCCGGCCGGCGGCGATCCGGACGGAGGTCTCCTCCTCGTCGACGCAGATCCGCCGGTAGGCGGCGGTCAGCGTCGGCTCCTCGGCGATCAGCCCGAACAGCTCGCGCACGCCCGGGCGCCGGTGCCAGGCGGGATCGTGCTCGTCCGTCAGCCAGACCCGCAGCGCCGCCCGGTAGGCGGTCAGCGGGCTCTCGTCGGCCGGGCGGGCGGCCAGCGCCGCGTTGATCCGGGCGAAGTCGGCCCGCAGGCAGTCCAGCACGGCGTCCTCGCGGGACGGGAAGTACCGGCTGAAGGTGCGCCGGGAGACGTCGGCCAGGTCGGTGACGTCCTCGACGGACACCGCCGCCAGGCCCCGTTCCAGCACCAGCCGGAGCGCGGCGGCGGCCAGCGACTCCCTGGTCCGGAGCGCCTTGCGGGCGCGCCGTCCGGCGGGTGCCTGCTCCGTCGCCCCGGACCGCTCGGGGTCTGCTGCCTTCTCGATGCTCACGCCGTCCACCGTACACCCGGAAATGTCCCACTGGGACATGAGTCCCGGCGGGACAAAAAGGGGGACGGCCCGGCACCCGCCGTCGACGGGCGCCGCGCCGCGGATCATGGTCCGACCCGGCGGCCGGCCGCCGTCAGACCCCGGCCGGAACCCGGACGACGACCGCCTCCCCCACCCGGTTGTGGCGTTCCTCCCAGGTCTCCAGGGCGCTCCGGCAGGCGTGGTCGAGATGGCGCAGGCCGGTCAGGTCCAGCTGGACGATCCGGCCGGTGGGCAGTTGCTCCAGCGCGTCCAGGAGCCGGGGCAGCCGCAGGAAGGTGGCGTTGCCGGCCAGCGTCACCCGGACCCCGTCCGCGCGCTCGTCGACGTCCACCTGGAGGTGCGAGGTGTCCCAGGCGCTCTTCAGCACCGAGAGCAGCAGGCCGAGCAGCACGCCCTCGAAGAGGTTGGTCACCACCACGGCGACCGCCGTGACCACCAGGATCAGGGCCTCCCCGCGGTGCTCCCGCCACAGCGGGACGAGCGCCTTGGCCGGCACCAGCTTGGCCCCGGCGTGCACCAGGACGCCGGCCAGCGCGGCGAGCGGGATGACCGAGAGGGCGGCGGGGAAGAACGCGGCGAACAGCAGCAGCCAGAGGCCGTGCAGCACCCGGGAGGCCTTGGTCCGCGCCCCGGCCTGGACGTTGGCCGCGCTGCGCACGATGACGGCGGTCATCGGGAGCGCCCCGAGCACGCCGCAGACGGTGTTGCCGACGCCCTGGGCCATCAGCTCCCGGTCGTAGTGCGTGCGCGGGCCGTCGTGCAGGCGGTCCACCGCCGCGGCGCTGAACAGGCTCTCGGCGGACGCGATCAGGGCGAAGGCGAGCACCGTGCCGAGGACGGCGCCCTCGCCGAGCGCCGCGAGGTCCGCGCCGCCGGGCAGGTCGACCACCCCGGCCAGGCCGGCGACCTGGACCTTGCCGACGGAGAGGTCGAGCAGCGCGGTGACGGCGGTGGCCGCGGCGACGGCGGCCAGCGGCGCGGGGACGACCCGGACCCGGGCGGGCAGTCTGGGCCAGAGCACCAGGACGGCGACGGTGCCGATGCCGATCGCGCCGGCCGTGAGCGCCCGCGGCGAGGCCGCGGTGGAGGCGAGCAGGCCGGGTAAGCCGGCGAGCTTGCCGAGTCCGCTGCCGGGTGCCTCGGCGTCGGCCAGGGCGTAGAGCTGGCCGGAGATCAGCACCAGGCCGATCCCCGCCAGCATGCCCTGGACGACCGAGACCGAGATCGCGCGGAACAGCCGCCCGAGCCGCAGGGCGCCCATGGCGACCTGGAGCAGCCCGGCGGCGGCGGTGATCACGCCGAGGGTGGCGAGCCCGTGCTCCTGCACGGCGGCGAACACCAGGACGGTGAGCCCCGCGGCCGGTCCGGACACCTGGAGGCTGCTGCCCGGCAGCAGCCCGGTGAGCAGCCCGCCGACGATGCCGGTGAGCAGGCCGAGTTCGGCCGGGACGCCGGAGGCGACGGCGACCCCGACGCAGAGCGGCAGCGCGACCAGGAAGACGACGAGCGAGGCGGGGAGATCGGCTCGCAGGCGGGCGAGCCGGTCCGCGCCGGACGAGCGGCCGACGGGGGGCCGGAGGGCGGGACGACGGATCATCAGGTCCTCGGTTCGACGGAGTGGACGGAGGGCAGGGGCCGGGTCACAGCGGGAGGAAGTGCCCGGAGTCGGCCCGGTGCGCGAGCACCAGCCCGGTGTGGACCTCGTAGAACCAGCCGTGCAGCCGGACCCGGCCGTCGAGCAGCCTCCGGGCGATGCCCGGATAGCCGCGCAACTGGTCCAGCTGGGCGAGGACGTGGCGTTGCACCGGACCGGCCACGGTCGGGTCGAAGACGTCCGTCCCGTCGGCCAGCAGCACGCCGCGGTCGGCGTTGCGCAGCCAGGACCGGACGGCGGGCGTCACGCTGAGATCGTCGCCGCGGACCACCGCGCCGACCGCCCCGCAGTGCGAGTGGCCGCACACCACGACGTCCCGCACACCGAGGGCTTCGACGGCGTACTCGATGGTGGCGGTCTCGCCGGCGGCGGCGTCGGCGCGGTACGGCGGGACGATGTTGCCGGCGGTGCGCAGTTCGAACAGGTCGCCGGGGTCGGCCCCGGTGATCAGGGCCGGCACCACCCGGGAGTCCGAGCAGGTGATGAAGAGCGCTTGCGGCGACTGGCCGGTGGCGAGGCCGTCGAGCTCGCGGCCGGACCGGCCGGCGCGCTGCGGGAAGGCCCGGGCGCGGTCGATCAGCGGTTCCATGAGGGGGTGCCTCCTTCTGCCTCCTCGCCGTGGACGGCGGGGGCGGGCGGTCGGATCGGGGCAGTGGTCGTCGGCACCGGCCCCGGGCCCCTGACCGGCCGCCGGGCGCGGCAGGGCCGCGCGCCGATGACCGTCGGTGACCTGCCGGTGACCTGATGCTTCGTCAAGCGTCAGTAAAGCATGGGTATCCGAAAGGCAAAACCCGTGCCTGGGAGGAACCTGTGCTGGTCCGGTTAACATCTTGTTACCGCCCCGTGCTGGCGCCCGGGCGGAAGCCTGTGTTCCGGAACGGGCCGAACGCCCGCCGGGAGCAAGGCCCATGGGGCGGCGCTTCCGGCCCGCCAACCCGGCCCGGCACCCCGGGAGCGCGCGCGACCGGGCCGGGCCGGCCCGCCGGAAGCGCCCGGCCGTCACGCGAGCGGACCCCCGACAGTTCAGTCAACTTCGGTCATGACATGACCAATACGAAAAAATGCCCCCTGTGATGCTCTCCGCACGACCTAGCGTGATCGGAAGCGCGGGTTGACGAACCGTCAGCCCGCCTGGCGACCTGAGGTGGAGAACCAGTGCTGAGAAGCCCGCGTCCGCCCGTTCCGATCCGCCCGCTGCGCGCCGTCACGGCCGCCGCCCTCACCGCCGCCCTCCTCCTGCTCGGCCTGGGGAACACCGCCCCCGGCGCCGCCGCGGCGACCGCCGACGGCGCGCCCGCCGCAGCGGCGTCCACGCTGGTCAAGAGCGTCCAGAACGTCACCCACCCCGGGGCCGTCCCGGTCGACCACGGGGACACCGTCAACTGGACCGTCCGGTACGAGAACGCCGCCCCCGGCGACGCCGCCGCACCGGCCACGGTCACCGACCCCGTCACCGGCGCCGGGAGCGCCCAGGCCTACCTCCCCGGCTCCCTGCACGTCCCGCCCGGCTGGACGCCGTCCTGGTCCACCGACGGCACCTCCTGGACGGCCACCGACCCGGGCGCGGCCACCGCCGCCGTCCGGGCCCAGAACCCCACGGCGCGCAGCGGCGGCACCGGCCTCTCCGCGCCGCTGCTCGCCCCCGTCCGGCCGACCGCGCAGTCCACCGGCGGCGACGGATTCACCCCGATCCTCCACCGGACGGCCTCCGGGGAGGTCGAGTCGTGGAACATCTACCACCACGCCGGCCCCACCGCCCGGCAGGTCGTCTGCAGCAGCCTGTCGACCGGCCTGCCGTGCGCCGGCGGCCCCTGGCCGCGGCCGCTGAACACCACCGTCGGCCCGCTGGGCGCGGGCAACACCGGTGACATCGGCAGTCCCCTGACACCGCAGTACGTGCTCGACCCCGAGCGCCCGGGCCTGCTGTACTACCCCGCCGTCACCGCGGGCGCGGTGGGGGTGGGCTGCCTGGACCTCGACGCGCGGGCCAACTGCGGCTTCGTGGCCCTGCAGAGCACCGGCGGCTCGCCCGGCAGCACCAACAGCCTGGCCGGCCTGGTCGCCGCCGGCGGCAGCCTCTACGGCGTCGCCACCACCGGGCAGGTCCTCTGCCTCTCGCTGGCCCACCGCACCCCGTGCGCCGGCCAGCCGTACGCGCCGGTCGTCGTCCCCAACCACGACCTGCCCAGCACACCCACCGCCCTCTACCTCGGCGCGCTGACCGTCGTCGGGGACAGGATCTTCGCGTCCTCCTCCCCGCAGAGCGGCGGCTCCACGGCCTCCGGCCCGCCCGTGCTGGGCTGCTTCGACACCACCGCCCGGGCCGTCTGCGCGGGCTGGGACTCACCGCACCCGGCCGGCCCGAACGCCGGCTACTACACCTACAACGCGTACACCGCCTACGACACCGCCGGCCGGCCCGACGGCGTCTGCACCACCACCGTCGGCGGCCCGGCCCTGCTCACCACCTGCTACGGCCTGGACGGCTCGGCGCGCACCGCGCCGGCCACCCTCGCCGCGCTGGGCGGCGGTGTGCTGACCTTCAACCCGGAGGCGGTCACCGCGGACGGGGTGACCCGCAGCTGGTTCCCCGTCTGGGGCGGCGGCGTACCGGGGGCGACGGTCTGCCACGACTGGACGCACGACGCCCCGTGCGCCGGCTTCCCGGTGCCCGCGCTCCACCCCGGCGTCAACGGCGGCAGCACCCGTGACTACGGCTACGCCTACGACGCCACCACCCGGTGCCTGATCGGCCTCGGCGACGCCGGCGTCCTGTTCTCCCTCGACCCCGCCACCGGCGCCTCCCCCTGCGTGCACAGCGGCGCCGCCGTCACGCTCAAGCCGGCCGACTTCTACTGCGACGGCGGCTCCGGCCACGTGCAGGCGTACACCCGGGCCCGGCTCACGGACATCGACCTCTCCCATGTCGACCTGGCGGCCTCCCGCGTGGTCGTCACCGACCCGGACGGCACCCCGGTCGCGACCCCGGCCCTCACCGGGTCCGGCACGGTCGACCTGTCGGGCGTCCCCGTCGCGGCCCATCCCGCGATCACCGTCACGGTGCAGCTGGTGCTGACCGCGGCCGGCGACTTCACCGCCGACAACCACCCGGCCCTGGTGGTCGAGTACCAGGGCGACGCACCGCAGATCTGCTTCCGCACCACGGTCACGCCGGACTGCGCGACCACGGCCCTCACCAACACCGCGACCGGTACCGACGCGACCGGGTCCCTCACCTCCAACACCGTGACCACCGCCGTCGCCCCCGGCCCCGGCTGCCGGCCGGTCGTGAGCGTGGAGAAGGAGATCTGCGCGTCCGGCCACCCGCACGACTGCGGGCCGGACGGCCCGGGTCCCTGGGCCAAGAGCAGCCCGGTGGGCCTGCTCAGCCTGCTCGGCACCGCCTACTGGCGGATCACCGTGACCAACGCGGGGCCGGTGGACGCGGTGTCGGTGACCGTCAACGACGCCGTGACGCCCGGGTGCCGCAAGGCCGCCGGGACCTTCACCCTGGCGGCCGGGAGCAGCCGCCGGATCCACTGCGACTCGTTCCTGCTGGCGCTGCCGCTGAAGAACACCGCGACCGCGAGCTTCGTCCCCGCGAACTCGCCCGCCGGCACCGCCCCGACCACGACCGCGCCGTCCTCGGCGGTGGCCTGCTCCCTGCTGTGCATCCTGGCGGCGCCCGGCCGGGAGTGACCGGGACCGGCCCCCGGGGGAAGGCCTCCCCGGGGGCCGGTCGCGATCGCCCGCGTGGGGCCGGTGGCCCGGACCGTCGAGGTCCGGGCCACCGGCTCGGGACCTGGCCCCGGGGCGAGGCCTCGGGGCCTGGCGTAGGGGCCCGCCGTCGGGGCCTGGCCTAGGGGGCCGACCGCTGGGCGCAGGCCAGCGACTCCCGGCTCAGCCCGCGGTGACTGACGTACCCGGACAGCGCGAGGGTGAGGTCCAGTTCGGCGAGCAGGCAGCGCAGCACGTGGTCGACGCCCTCCTGCCCGGCCAGGGCCAGCCCGTAGAGCACGGGGCGGCCGAGCAGGACGGCCCGGGCGCCGAGCGCGAGGGCCTTGACCGTGTCGGCTCCGGTGCGCACCCCGGAGTCGAAGAGCACGGCGATCCGGTCGCCGACGGCGTCCGCGACGGCGGGCAGGGCGTCCAGCGCGCCGATCGCGCCGTCCACCTGCCGCCCGCCGTGGTTGGACACCACCACGCCGTCCATCCCGTGGTCGGCGGCGAGCCGGGCGTCCTCGGCGGCGCTGATCCCCTTGAGCAGGATCGGCCCGTCCCAGTGCTCCCGGAGGAAGGGCAGGTCCGCCCAGCTCAGGCCGGGGTTGGGGAACATCTTCGCCCAGTGCAGCGCGGCGGCCCCCGGGTCCTCCGCGACCGGCTTGTCGAGCTTGGCGAGGAAGGCCGGGTCGGTGAGGTAGTTGGCGATGCCGACGTTGCGCAGGAAGGGCAGGAACCCGCGGTTCAGGTCGGCGGGCCGCCAGCCGAGCATGGGCGTGTCGAGGGTGAGCACCAGGGTCGAGAAGCCGGTGGCCTTCGCCCGCTCCAGGAAGCTCAGGCAGACCTCGCGGTCGGTCGGCCAGTAGAGCTGGTACCAGCGCGGGGCGTCCCCGCCGGCCTCGGCGATCTGCTCGAAGGAGTGCGCGGCCTGGGTGGAGTGGACGTAGGGCACGCCCAGCGCGGCCGCCGCGCGCACGGTGGCCAGCTCGCCGTCCGGGTGGGCCAGGGTCTGCACCCCCATCGGGGCGATCAGCAGCGGCGCCGGCATCGAGGTGCCGAGAACCTCGCAGCTCAGGTCGCGCCGCGCGCCGCTGCGGAGCACCCGCGGCACGATCCGCCAGCGGTCGAAGGCCTCCCGGTTGGCCCGGGCGGTGGCCCCGCTGCCCGCGCTCGGCACCACGTAGCCGAGCGCCTCCGGCGCGAGGGCGGCGCGGGCCTGGTCCTCCAGGGCGGCCAGATCGGTCGTCAGGTCAGGGGTCCGGTCGGCGAACATGCCGTTCAGGTAGATGCCGAGCTGGTGGTCGCCGTAGTTTCCGGGCGGGTGCGGCGCTTCCTGCGTCAAGGCTGTCTCCCGAGGCGGATGGGCACGGCGGGTGATCCCGTGCGAGAGGTAGCCTGCAAGCGCCCACCGGCTCCGTCAAGGACCGGCGGCCGCGCCGGGCGGACGCCGCGCGGGCCGGACGCGACGCCGGGCGGACGCCGCCGACGATCACCGGCAAGCCCGCTCCCCCGTCGGCTCGCCCAGAACGGCTCCGGACGCCCGACCGCCCCGGACCGCCCGGGGCGGCGGTCCGCGGCCCGCCGTCCCCTCGGGGCCGGGCGGGTGCGAGTACGGTGGAAGCGAGGACGGCCCCAGGCCCGGGAGGTGCGCAGCCGTGCCGACGATGACCTGCGAGGGCTGCGGGCGCCAGGTTCCGTGGAACCCCTTCTCCTGCTGCAGCTGGACCTGCTTCACCCGCCCCCGTGATCCGGACGAGGAGATGACCGAGGTGGCGGCGGCGGCTCCGGCCGCGCTGGCGTACTTCTTCCGCCTGCGACGCGGCTACCGGGTGCACGGCGCACCGACGTGGTGGGTCGTCGGCGGCGCTCGTCGGGGGCGGCCCTCCGGACCGGACCGCCGCCCGGCCGGACAGCCTCCTTCGGCCGGGCCCCCGACCGCGCAGTCCCCGACCGCGCAACCCCCTGACGCTCAGCCCCCGGCCCCGCAGCCGTCCGCCGCGCAGGCCTCCGCCGCCGCGCGGCTGCGGGCGCCCTACCGGCCGTCCTGGGTGGCGGCGGGCCCGGCCGATCCCCTCGCGATGGTGTGGCTGAGCCGGACGGGCGGCCGCCCGGCCGCCGCTCCGGACGGTCCGGCGGCCGCGCTGAAGGCGACGGTGTCCGGCTGCCGCCGGTGGTGGAGCCGGTCGCTGCGGCGCCGGCCGGGGCCCGGGCCGTAGTCCGGGGCGGTGCCCCCGAGGGGTGACCCCGGACCGGGGCCGCGGAGCCCCGCGGCCTGCCCGCGGTCAGTCGCGGGCGCCGGCCGCACCGACGGGGACCGACCCGTCCACGCCGGGCCCGTCCACCCCCGGCAGGCTCGTGGTGAAGCAGTGGGCGCCCGGGCCGTGCGCCTCCGGGCCGTGCGCCCCAGGACCGTCCACGTCCGGACCGTCCGGGCCCGAATCGTCCGCACCGGCATGGGACGTCACCGCCAGGCCCACGACCGGTCCGGCGGGGACGTCCGCCTGACCCTCACCGGGGACCCCTTCCTCCCGGAGCTGCTCCAGCACGCCCTCGCGGTCGGAGAGCAGCACGGTCAGGATCCGCCGGGCGGAGCGCAGGAAGTCGGCGACGTCCCCGCCGGCCAGGGCGTAGAGCACCACCGTCCCCTCGCGGTGGGAGACGACTATGCCCGAGCGCCGCAGGACGGCCAGCTGCTGCGAGAGGTTCGACGGCTCGACCCCGATGTCGGCCAGCAGGGCCCGCACCGGGAGCGGGCCGCCCTGCAGCAGCTCCAGCACGCGGATCCGCACCGGGTGGCCGAGCATCCGGAAGAACTCGGCCTTGACCTGGTAGAGCGGGGGCTGCGGCATCAGACCTCCAGCTCGCTCTCGACCAGCTGCAGCCGGCGGCGGGCCATCGCGAGGTTCGCGCGGTTTCGGTCGAGCGCCAGGTAGAGGAAGAGCCCGCTGCCGTTGCGGGAGGTCAGCGGCCGGATCAGGTGGTACTGGTTGGTGAGCGTCACCAGGATGTCCTCGATGGAGTCCTTGAGCCCCAGCATCTCCATCGTGCGGGCCTTCGCGCGGACCAGGTCGGTGTTCCCCGCGGCGGCGACGGCCAGGTCGAAGTCACGGTCGCCGCCCAGGGTGCCGAGGGCCATGCCGCTGCCCACGTCCACGAGGGCGACGCCGATCGCGCCCTCGATCATCATCGCTTCCTTCAACGCAACGTCTGTGTGTGCCATGACCGCAACGCTAGCCCTTGAACTGACTGTGCATCATGTAAATTGCAAAAGTCCGCAATTCATGGATCCGGTGCGGTACTTTGCCCGGGAGGATGGCCCCCGCACTGGATGAGCCGTCAGCGAACAGTGGCATGACGCCCGGCCGGCCCGCGCAGGATGACGGGCATGGACGTGATCGAAGTACTGCCCGGCCTGCGCATGCTGCGCTTCCCCGTCGGCGCCGCCTACCTCTGGCGGGACGGCCGCGAACTCACCCTGGTGGACACCGGGACGGCGGACCGCGCGGCGGAGATCGAGACGCTGCTGGACGGCCCGCTCCGCCGGATCGTCCTCACCCACTGGCACGAGGACCACACCGGTTCGGCCGCCGAGCTGGCCACCCGGCACGGGGCGGAGGTGGTGGCGCACCGCCTGGAGGCCCCCGTCGTCCGGGGGCGCACGGCGGGGGCGCCGCCGGTGCTGGAGGACTTCGAGATCCCGATCCGGGCCGCCCTGCCGCCGCTGCCGCCGGCTCCGCCGTGCCCGGTGGACCGGGAGGTGGAGGCGGGCGACGTCCTGGAGTTCGGCGGCGGGGCCGTGGTGGTGGGGGTGCCCGGCCACACGGACGGGTCGATCGCGCTCCATCTGCCGGGCCCCCGGCTGCTGTTCACCGGCGACGCGGTCGCCAACGTCGGCCGGACCATGCTGGGCGTCTTCAACACCGACCGGGCCGCGGCCGTCGAGTCCCTGCACCGGCTCGCGGAACTCAAGGTCGAATCGGCGGTCTTCGGACACGGCGACCCGGTCGTCACCGGCGCGGCGGCCGCCCTCCGCACCGCCGCCGCGGACGCCGCCGCGCACACCCGGTGACGACGGCCGGCGAGACCTCACCCCGCCCCCTGGCCCCGCCCCTCGCTCCGCCTCAAGACCCGCCCCTCGCCCTCGCCGACCGGCCGCCGCCCGCCGGCCCGACGCGGTTCCGATCACCCGCGGGCCCGGCCCGCCCGCCCGGGCGCTAGGGTGCTCCGGGGCCGGGGAGACGCAGGGGGAGGCACGGGGTGCTGACGTACACGGAGTTGAGCGGGCCGGAGCAGCGGGTGTGGGACGGCTTCGCGGCCGGCACCCTGGTCGACCTGCGCAGCGGCTCCGCCGGGCCGGACGACCCGCGGGCCGGCGCCGGCTGGGGCGAGGAACGGACCGTACGGGCCGAGGTGCTCCGGGCGTTGCTGCTCGGCGGCTCGGCGGGCCGGCTGCGGCTCGCGGGAGCGCTGATCACCGGAGAGCTCGACCTCGCCGACAGCACCGTCGGCGGCACGCTCACCCTGGAGGGCTGCCGGTTCGAACGGCCCGTGGTGCTGCGGGGCGCCTCGATGCGCTCCACCGGCCTCATCGACTGCTGGATACCAGGCCTGGACGGCTGGCTGCTCCAGGTCGACGGCAACCTCTTCTTCCAGGACTCGACGATCGAGGGCCGGCTGACCCTCACCCGCGCGCACATCACCGGCGAGCTGCGGCTCAGCGGCGTCCGCCTCACCGCCCGTGAGCTGCTCGGCGTCGAGGCCGCGGACGACGCGACCCGGGCCGCCGGGATCTGGGCCCTGTGGGCCGGCGGCCTGGTCATGGACGGCGGCTGCTTCGCCCGTCACGGCTTCACCGCACGCGGCGGACTGCGCCTGGTCGGCGCCCAGTTCAACGGCGGACTGTTCATGGAGCGCGCCACCGTCGACAACCCCGGCGGGGACGCGCTCAGCGGCGAGGACCTCACCGCCTCCACCATGATGCTCAGCGAGGGCTTCACCACGAACGGCGCGATCCGGCTGCCCGGTGCGACCGTCCGCAGCCGGCTCTCCCTGGACGGCGCCCGGCTCACCGGCGGCCCGGTCTCCCTGGACGCCACCCGGCTGCGCGTCGGCGATCTCCAACTCACCACCGCCACGGCGCCGGTGGGCGCCGTGGTCCTGCACGAGGCGCAGGCCGCCGTGCTGCACGACAACGAGCACAGCTGGCCCGCCGACACCCGTCTCGACGGGTTCGTCTACGGCTCCCTCCAGCTGCCGCCGGGCGGCCAGGGCGCGGACGGCGTGGCCGCCCGCCTCGACTGGCTCGACGCGCTGCCGGGCTACGCGCCGCAGCCCTACGAGCAACTCGCCGCCTGGTACCGGAAGATCGGCCACGACGACGACGCCCGCCGGGTGCTGCTCGCCAAGCAGCGCCGGCGCCGGCGCACCCTGAGCCCGCTGGGCCGGGCCTGGGGGCTGCTGCTGGACGTCACGGTCGGCTACGGGTACCGCCCCTGGCAGGCGGGCCTGTGGCTGCTCGGCCTGGTGGCGGCCGGCACGACGGTGTTCGGGCGCGGCGCGCCCTCGCCGGTCCAGCCCGGCCAGGGCGCGCCCTTCAACCCGTTCGTCTACACCCTGGACCTGCTGGTCCCGATCGGCGGGTTCGGGCAGCGCACCGCCTGGTACTGGACCGGCTACCACCAGTGGCTCGGCTACGGCCTGATCGGCGCCGGCTGGCTGCTCACCACCGCCGTCCTGGCGGGCGTCACCCGCTCGCTCAACCGGGCCTGACGGGACGGACGGACCGGCGTACGGGCGTACGGACGGGCAGGCGTACGGACGGACAGGCGGGCAGGCAGGCGTACGGCGGGTGGACCGGCGTACGTACGGACCGACCCGTGCCGCCACCGCGGCGGGTCCGTCCGCGGGCCTTGCGCGGGCGGCGCGCTCGGCCGTCCCGGGGGCCCGAACCCGGCGCACCCTCCGCCGATCAGCGGCCCGCGGCGGCCCGCGGCAGCCGGACGGGCCCGGCCACAGCCCCGTCCGGGCGCGGAGCGACGGGAGACCCCGGACCGGTGTTGTTGAGACGTTAAGAATCCGTTGGTGTCGAAAGTTAGTTTACGGTCCGTCGGTTGAAGATCCGCTGCGCGATATCCCTGGGGGTTGATCATCGCGATGAGTACGACCGTGAACCGGACGGCCGGGTGTCCTGACGAGCACCCGGGCGGGCCCGCCGCCGAGGTGTGGCGGTACGGAATCCTGGGCGCCCTGGAGGTGCGTCACGGGGGCCGGCCGGCCGCGCTGGAACGCCCGCGCCACCGCGCCGTCCTCACCTGGCTGCTGCTGCACGCCGACCGGCTGGTGACCACCGAGCAGCTCGTGGACGCCGTGTGGGGCGAGAATCCGGTGGCCACCGCACGCGGCCGGGTCCATGCGGCGGTCTCGGAGTTGCGCAAGACCCTCCGCGCCGGCGGCTCCCAGCCGCTGGTCTCCCGCAACGGCGGCTACTGCCTGCTCACCGAAGGGGCGACGGTCGACGTCGTACGGTTCCGGCAGGGCGTGGACGGGGCACGCCGGCTGGCCTGCGACGGCGACCGGGCCGGGGCCGCGTCGGCGCTGCGCGAGGGGCTGAGCCTCTGGCGCGGGACGGCGCTCGCCGGGCTGGAGGCCCCGTTCGCCGGGGCCGCCCGCGCGCACCTGGAGGAAGAGCGCTTCGCGGCGCAGGAGTTGCTCGCCGACCTGGAGCTGTCGCTGGGGCGCCATCAGGAGCTGGTGCCCGAGCTGGGTGCGGTGCTCGACCGCTACCCGACCCGGGAGGGGATCGCCGAGCGCCTGGTCCTGGCGCTGTACCGCAGCGGGCGGCAGACCGACGCGCTGGCAGTGGTCCGCCGGGTGCGCCGGCGGCTCGGTGAGGAGTACGGCCTCGATCCCGGCCGGGCCATCGGCGACCTGGAGAGCGCCGTCCTGCGGGGTGACCCGGCGCTCCTCGGCGCCCCCCGCACCGGGCCCCGGGAGTCGGCCGCGATCCCGGCCGGGCCGCCGGAGCGGCAGCCCGTCGTCCCGTCGCCGGGTACGGGCCCGTCGCAGGCCCCGGGGCCCTCCCCGGCCCTCGACCCGCCGGCGGCCCCCGGTCCCTCGCCCCGCTCCGTCGCCCCCCAGTTCCGTCCGGCCCAACTACCGCCGGCGGTAGCGGACTTCGCCGGCCGGTGCGCCGAGCTCGGGGAGCTCCAGGACCAGCTGCGGCAGGCCGCCGGACAGGCGGGCGGGCCGGGTCTGCGGGTCTGCGCGGTCACCGGGCCCGGCGGGATCGGCAAGACCGAGCTGGCCCTGCACGCCGCCCACCGGGCCGCCGGGCTCTTCCCGGACGGGCAGCTCCACGCCGACCTGCGCGGCGGTGAGCGGGTGCCCGCAGCGCCCGCCGAGGTGCTGGCCGGCTTCCTGCGGGCCCTCGGCGTGCCCGCCGGCGCCGTCCCCGCGGCGGCGGAGGACCGTGCGGCCCTGTACCGGAGCGTGCTCGCGCACCGGCGCCTGCTGGTGGTGCTGGACGACGCCCGGGACGCCACCCAGATCCGCCCGCTGCTGCCCGGCTCCGGCCGGTGCGCGGTGGTGGTCACCGGTCGCAGCAAGCTCGCCGGCCTGGTCGGCGCCCACCGGGTGGACCTCGAACGACTCGACGACACCGAGGCCCACACCCTGTTCGCCGGTGCCCTCGGCCCCCGGCGGGCCGCCGCCGAACCGGAGGCCACCGCCGAGGTCCTGGCCGCCTGCGCGGGCCTGCCGCTGGCCCTGCGCATCGTCGCCGCCCGCCTCACCGTGCGGCGCCACTGGACGGTGGCCGCGATGTCCGCCCGGCTCGGCGACCACGGTCGCAGGCTCGACGAACTGCGCATCGACGACCTCGCCGTCCGCACCTGCTTCGAGACCAGCTACCGCCGGCTCGCCGCGCCGGGCGGCCGCGGGCGGGCTCCCGACCCGGCCCGGGCGTTCCGGCTGCTGGGCATCGCGCCCGGTTCCGTGATCAGCCGGCCCGCCGCGGCGGCCCTCCTGGACCTGTCCCCGCGGCAGGCCGACGAGGTGCTGGAACACCTCGTGGACGCCGGCCTGCTGGAGTCGCCCGCCCCCGCCCACTACCGGCTGCACGACCTGTTGCGCCTCTTCGCCGCGGAGCGGGCGGCCGCCGAGGAGTCCGAGGCGGCCCGCCGGGCGGCGGTCGAACGCGTCACCGACTGGTACCTGGGCGGTCTCGTCGAGGCCGACGCCCTGCTCTTCCCCGGCCGCCCGCCCGCGGCTGCCCCGGCCGTGCCCCTCACCGCCTACCGGGACGACCGGCGCGTCACCGACGGGGCCGCGGGCCTGCGCGCCGTCGGCTGACCGGCCCGGAGGCAGCGGGGGCCGGGCCGAAGGCGGACGCCCGGGGCGGCCCGGCCACGGGGCGACGGACCGGGGAAGGGCCGGGAAGGATCCGCGAAGAAGGCGGGAAGAGAACGGGAGGGGCCCGGGAAGACGCCGGTGCGAGAGTGGGCGTGCAGCGGGCGGGGACGTGCTGCCGACGGGCACTCCCCCATCGCCGGAGGACCGCGTGATGCCGGCCCGGCGCCCGACTGCCCTCCGTCGCACCCCGGTCGACCGCGGACACGGCACGTCCGGCCGCGGTCGACCGCCGCTCCACCGACCGCCACCGACCGGCACGACGGACGCCGCTCCTCCCCGTACGCCGTCGTCGCCAACGAAAGAGAACTCCCTGATGCGCAAGCAGTTCGCCGCTCTGGGCGCCGCCGCCCTCCTGGCCGGCGTCGGCCTCACCGCCGCCCCCGCCGCCTCGGCCGCCACCGCCTCGCAGTACTGCGGCAAGGGCTACACCACCAGCGAGCCGCAGCTGAGCTACGGCGACACCGGCCCCGCGGTGATGGCCCTGCAGTGCCAGCTGAACGAGGACATCGCCAACACGCACCTCACCGTGGACGGCGTCTTCGGCGGCCTCACCTACAACGCCGTCGTCAAGTTCCAGGGCTGCACGGGCCTGAAGCAGGACGGGATCGTCGGCCCGAAGACCTGGGGCCGGCTCGACGGGGCGAGCTACCTCCCCGCGGAGTCGCAGCTCAACTGCTGACGGCGCCCCCGGGGGGGGAGGCACGGCACCACCTCGGGCGATGCCCGGACCGACAGACCTCGCAGAGAGAAGGACCACCCATGAGCAGCAGGAAGGGCGTCCGGACGGGCGCCACGACGACACTCCTCGCCCTCGCCCTGGCCGTCACCGGCGTGCTGACCACCGCCCCCGGCGCCCAGGCGGCCGTCGGCCAGGGATACGTCAACGGCTTCGACGCCGTGGGCGACGACTGGAACGACGAAGGCGTGCTGTCCGCCACCCAGCACTACCACAGCGGCGCCGCCGGGCTGTGGCAGATGGTCCTCTACGCGGACGGCTACCTCTCCGAGTCGGGTGTGGACTGCAAGTTCGGCAACGGGACGGACAGCGCGACCCGGCAGTGGCAGTCGAACCACGGGGTGACGTCCGACGGTGCGGTGGGCGGCCAGACCTTCGGCAAGGCCGGCGGGCGGCTGTTCCTGTCCTCCGACGGGATCGTCGGCTTCGCCGACGAGGCGCGCACCGTCTACTTCGTCCGCAACACCACCAGCGGGGCCTACGGCTTCCGTGGCCCCGTCAGGGGCTTCACCCAGGCCGACTACGCCTACCCGGACGGCTGCTGAGCCACCGTTCGCCCCCGGCGGTCCCAGCCTTCGGGGCCGCCCCACCATCGGTCGTCAGGACCGGGAGGAGAGACATGCGCGAGAGGTTCTGGCGCCGGGGCTTCGCGGTCGCCGGTGCGGCCGCCCTGGCCGCCACTCTGTCGACGGGCACCGCGGGCGCCTCGTCGGGTGCCGCCTGGATCGGCGACGGCTACCCCAACACCCCGCAAGGGGTCTGGTGCGTGCAGCACCTGGCCAACCACGTGGCCAGGCAGCAGGGCCGCGCCACGGTGGCCGAGGACAAGCTCTGGGGGCCCAGGACCAAGGCCCAGGTCCAGTGGTTCCAGAGCTTCGTGGGGGTCACGCCGGACGGGATCGTCGGTCCCTTCACCGGGGACAACCTCCTCTACCGGGGCGACCCCGGCTACGGCGGCACCTCGGGCTCCTGCTTCGCCCACATACCCAGCGACTCCGGGCTGACCGACTGAATCGCGGCGGGCCGGCCCCCGGCACGCCCGGACCGCCCCGCCGACCGAGACCGGTGCGGCACGCACCACCGGGTGCGCGGACCCCCGCCGCGCACGGACGCCGGCGCGCCCCCCGCCGTTCCGCGGGGGCGCGCCGGTTCCACGCCCGGCTCCACGCTGCCCGCCTGCCCGCCTGCCCGCCCGCCGCACGCCGGTCGGGCCCGTCCCGCTCCCGACCGACCGGAGAAGACCCATGCCCGTGACCCTTCCGCTCCCCCGACCGCACCGGCTCCGCCGCCCGGGCGCGCTGCTCACCGCGGTGGCCGCGGCCTGCTGCCTGCTCGCGGGCAGCACCGGCGCCGCGCAGGCCGCGCCCGCCGCCGTCCCGCTCACCTCGGCCTCCTGCCCCGCCGTGATGGCCCAGGGCGAGCAGGACGGCTGCGTCACCGAGCTGCAGAACCTGCTGGACACCCACGGCGCCAGCATCGTGGCCGACGGGGACTTCGGGCCGACCACCACGGTCGCGGTCAAGGGCTTCCAGTCCGCCGTGGGCCTGACCGTCGACGGCCAGGCCGGCGCCGCCACCAAGAGCGCCCTGTACGCCTCGCCGGCCGCCGCCGTCCGGCTCACCTCGCCGCACTGCGCCGTGATGGTCCGCCAGGGCGAGCGGGACGGCTGCGTGACCGAGCTGCAACGCCGGCTGAACGGCCGCGGCGCCTCGCTGACCGTCGACGGGGACTTCGGACCCGCCACCCTGGCCGCCGTCAAGAGTTTCCAGTCCGCGAACGGCCTGGGCCCGGACGGCCTGGTCGGCCCCGCCACCAAGGCCGGGCTGTACGGCGAGCCGGTGCCGGCCGCCCCCGCCGACCGGGGGGCGGGCCGGTACGCCGCGGTGGTCGACTTCGCCGACGCCGCCCTCAACTCCTACCTGCCCTACGTCTGGGGCGGCGGCCACGACGGCTCGACCGGTCCCTCGACCGGCACCTGCGACGGCTACACCGGTGTCGTCACGCCCTGCCCCGCCGACCACACGGTGGGCCTGGACTGCTCCGGTCTGACCCGCTGGGTGTACTGGCAGGCCGGCGTCGGCGACATCGGCCAGATCACCGACAACCAGATCGCCAACCCCCGCTTCCACCCGGTCGCGCAGGGCGCGGCCATCCCCGGCGACCTGGTCTTCTTCGGTGCGAGCGCCACCAACCCGGCGCACGTCGGCATCTACACCGGCGCACCCGGCGGCGTGCCCACCATGATCAACGCGCCCGCCACCGGGCGGTTCGTGTCCGCCGAGCCGGTCTCGGCCCACTCGGCGCTGATCGGCTACTACCACTACAGCTGAGCCCGGGCCGGCCCACCGCCACCCGGCTCCCTGCCTCCGGCGCGGCAGGACATCGCCCCCGCCGTTGCCGGCCGTTCCACGGATCCCCTGTCAACAGAAGGAGTCTCCCGCATGTCCCGCGTCACCCGCTCCGCCCGCTCCCTCGCGGCCCTGAGCCTGGTCGCCCTCACCGCCGGCGTCGTCGTCGCCTCCCCGGCCCAGGCCACCACCTCTCGCTCCGCCTGCTTCAACGCCGTCGGCACCCGCACCTCGCCGAACGGCGGCTGGACCATTCCGAACGTGTACCTGCGCCAGGGCGCCGGCGGCGTCTGCGTCCGGGAGCTGCAGGAGGACCTGGCCGCCTTCGGCCTGACCGACTACGAGTGGGGCAACGGCGACTTCGTCGACGGCCAGTTCGGCCCCCGCACCGACTCCGCGCTGCGCCGCATCCAGGCCTCCTACAACCTGTCCGCCGACGGCGTCGCGGGCCCGCTCACCTGGCAGCTGCTGATCTCCCACACCACCTGATCCCCGGCGCGGCGGCGGCCGGGCCCACCCGGCCGCCGCGCCCCACCACCCGCACCCCCGAACGAAGAAGAGCACACCGATGAGCAAGAAGTCCGCCGCCCTCGGCACCGTCGCCGCCCTGTTCGCCGCCCTGGCCCTCGCGAGCGCCGCCCCGGCGACCGCCGCGACCAGCCCGACGAACTGCGGCCACTGGTCCACCCAGGAACCCGAGCTGAGCTTCGGCGACGGCGGGGCCCCGGTCCAGGCCCTGCAGTGCGAGCTGAACTCCGCGATGGCGAACACCGGCCTGGCGGAGGACGGCAAGTTCGGCGGGCTGACCTACAACGCCGTGGTCAGGTTCCAGGGCTGCGCCCACCTCGACAAGGACGGCATCGTCGGCCCGAAGACCTGGGCCGCGCTGGACCACTGGAGCAACTACGGCGGCTACATCCCCTGCTGACCGTCCGCCGTCCGGCCCGGACCGGCCGACGCCACGGCCACGGCCACGGCCGCGCCCCGGGCCGGACGGCATCGTCGGGCGGATGACGGGCGAGCACCTGCTCCAGTACGGCGGCCCCTACTGCACGACCCGACCGGACCCGACCGCACCGATCGGCCCGGTCCGACCGCTCCCCGTGGGGTGGTGGGACCGGGCCGTCGGCCGTCCGGCGCCTCCCGGGCTCGGGCGGCGGGCCCGGCCGCGTCCTGCTCCCCGCCCGGCGCCTCCGCCCGCACGGCGCGCCGCCCTCGGGTGCCGTCAGGTCCGGCGGCCGAACAGCGGGCCGAGGACGAGTTCGGCGGCGCCCACGGCGACGGCCAGCCGGCCCGCGGTGCTGACGGAGACCGGGACGGGCTGCCAGTCGGGGTCCGGGATCCGGGCCTCGATCTGTGCGGTGACGCCGGCGAGGTAGACCTGGGGGGCGGACAGGACGGCCCGCCCGCCGAGCACCACCCGGTCGATGTCCAGCAGCCGGACGAGGTTGGCGACGCCCACGCCGAGCAGCCGGGCGGCGGCGGCGTGGTCGCCGCGGCGCAGTTCGGCGAGGCAGAGCACCTCCAGGCAGCCTTGGTTGCCGCAGTCGCACGGCGGCCCGTCGATCTGCACGGTCTGGTGCCCGAACTCGCCGGCGTTGGTGCGGGTGCCGCGGTGCAGGGCGCCGTCGAGGAGCAGGCCCGCCCCGAGGCCGGCGGCGAGGTGGACGTAGGCGAGGCCGCCGACGGGCCGCGGGATGGCCGGCGCCTCGGCCAGGGCGGCGGTGTTGGTGTCCTTGTCGACGACGACGGGCAGGCCGTCCAGCCGGGCGGCGAGTTCGTCGCGCAGCGGGTAACGGTCCCAGCCCGCCGGGTCACGGGTGCCGGGCGGGGTGAACCAGTGCAGGACGCCGGCGGCGTGGTCGAGCGGTCCCCGGCAGCCGACCCCGGCCCCGAGCAGCCGCGCCCCGGCGGGCAGGTCCGCGGCGGCCCGGCCGATCCGCGCGGTGATCAGGCGGACGGCCTCGGCGGGGGTGACGGCACGGTCCACGGGTTCGGTGTGGACGTGGTGGTGGCGGCCCGCGAGGTCGACCAGCAGGACGGTGAGCTCGTCACGCTCCAGGTGGACCCCGACGGCGCAGGCGGCCTCGGCGCGCAGCCGGAGCAGGGTGCGGGGCTTGCCGCCGGTGGAGGCCGCCTGGCCGGCTTCCACGATCATGCCTTCGGCGAGCAGCCGGGCGGTGATCTTGCCGATGGCCTGGGGGGTGAGGCCGGTCCGGGTGGCGAGTTCGACGCGGCTGCCGCCCTGCGGGGCGGCCCGGAGCAGGCCGAGGACGAGGGCGGCGTTGTGGTCGCGCAGTCCGGCCAGGTTGGTGCCGGCCGGGCGGCTGTGGCCGGCCGGGCCGGGGGGCGTCGTCATGGGCTCATTCTGCCTGGGCCGGGGCGTCCGGGCTTGCACTTAGGAAACAGTGTTGTTTAACTGGATCGCATGACCCCCGAGAGCACCCCCGGTACCGGGCACCCCGCCCTCCGCGTCGGACTGGTCGGCTACGGCCTGGCCGGTGCGGCCTTCCACGCCCCGCTCATCGCCGGCACGCCCGGCCTCCGCCTGGACGCCGTGGTCACGGCCGACCCCGAGCGGCGCGAGCAGCTCCGCCGGGAGCACCCGCAGGCCCGCGCCGTAGACACCGCCGAGCAGCTGCTGGCCGGCCCGGGCGCCGTCGACCTGCTGGTCGTCGCCTCCCCCAACCGCAGCCACGTACCGCTCGCCCGGGCCGCCCTGGAGGCCGGGCTGCCCGTCGTGGTGGACAAGCCGCTGGCCGCGACCGCGGCCGAGGCCGCCGAGCTGGTCGCGCTCGCCGAGGCCCGCGGCCTGCTGCTCACCGTCTTCCAGAACCGCCGCTGGGACGCCGACTTCCGCACCGTCCGGCAGCTGATCGCCGACGGCGCGCTCGGCAGCGTGCACCGCTACGAGTCCCGCTTCGAGCGCTGGCGCCCGGAGCTCAAGGAGGGCTGGCGCGAGTCCGCCGACCCGGCCGACGCCGGCGGCATCCTCTACGACCTGGGCAGCCACCTGATCGACCAGGCGCTCACCCTCTTCGGCCCCGCCGTCCAGGTGTACGCCGAGGTGGACGCCCGCCGCACCGGCGCCGCCGTGGACGACGACGCCTTCGTCGCGCTCACCCACGCCGGCGGGGTCCGCTCGCACCTGTGGATGAGCGCCCTCGCCGGGCAGCTCGGGCCGCGCCTGCGCGTCCTGGGCGACCGCTCCGCGTACACCGTGGACGACATGGACCCGCAGGAGGACGCGCTGCGCGCCGGGGAGCGCCCGGGCCCGGGCTGGGGCGAGGTCCCCGAGGCGGGGCACGGCCTGCTCGGCACCACGGACGGCGCCGTCAGGCACCCCTCGCTGCCCGGCGACTACCCGGCCTTCTACGCCGGCGTGGTCCGTTCCCTGCGCGAGGGCGCACCGGCGCCGGTCGACCCGCGCGACGCCGTCGCCGCGCTGACCGTCCTGGAGGCCGCCCGCCGCTCGGCCGCCGAGGGCCGCACCGTCACCCTGACCGGAAGGAGCTCCCGATGACCCCCGCCGAGGCCGAAGTCCTGATCGAGCGGATCGAGGACGAGGAACGCCGGCTGCGCCTGCCGCACTTCGACAACGACGACGCCTGGCTGCTCGGCACCCTCCTGGTGGGCCTGGCGCGCGCCGAGGAGGCACCCGTGGTGGTGGACATCCGGCGCAACGGCCAGCAGCTCTTCCACTACGCGCTGCCGGGCAGCTCGGCCGACAACGACGCCTGGATCCTGCGCAAGGCCCGCACGGTGGACCGCTACGGCTGCTCCTCGTACCTGGTCGGCCTGCGCTTCGCGGCCAAGGGGCAGAGCTTCGAGGTGGATTCGAGGCTCGACCCCGACACCTACGCCGCCCACGGCGGTGCCTTCCCCGTCCACGTGGAGGGCGTCGGGGTGGTGGGCACGGTCGCCGTCTCCGGCCTCCCGCAGGCCGAGGACCACCGCCTGGTGGTCACCGCCCTGGAGCGGCACCTGGACCGGCGTCTCGAAACCGTCTGACCCGCCGCCCGGCAGGTGCTGCCGGGCGGCGGGCCGGGACGGGTCCGCGAAGTCGACGGAGTCGGCGTGGCCGGGCCGGGCGGGCGGGACCTTCGACGGGTCCGGCCCCGCCCGCCCGGCTCAGTCGTTGACGGTGTCCGAGGTCTTGAGGTCGTTGATCTTCTCCTGGTAGCCGGCCAGCACGTCCGGGCAGTAGACCTTGATCACCTCGGCGCCGGCCTCCAGGATCCGCTTGTCCACGATGACCGGGCGCATGCCGGGGCCGCCCGCGCCGTTGGCGAGCTGGACGAGCCACAGGCCCCGCCGCAGGGACGAGTTGGGGTCCTCGCAGATCGGGCCGCCGTCGGTGCCCAGGGTGTTGGCGATGTTGTTCGGGTTCCGCGCGGCGAAGCCGTTGGCGACGAGCGCGTCGTTCAGCTGGTTCGCCTTGCGGTAGGCCTCGTTGGTGTTCCGCTGCTGGGTGTAGGTGAACAGTCCGATGATCATCATGGCGACCAGCACCACGATCGCACCGATGTAGATCCAGCGGTGCTCGGACCACATCCGGGTCGGGCTCATGCCAGGCCTCCGTCCACCGGCACGGCGTCCGCGTCGGGCTGCCGCCAACTGGGTTTGCGCGCCCGCAGGAAGCCGAAGGGGATGACCACGCCGAGCAGCAGCAGCCCGCCGCCGACGATGCCGACGTACGCCCAGTTGCTGCCGTTGCCGAACTGGGAGGACGGGATGAAGCCGATCACCATGGCCAGCGCAGAGGCGACGAAGCCGACCACGCACAGCACGGTGAGCATCGGGGCGCGGTAGCCGCGCGGGTGGTCCGGCAGCTTGCGGCGCAGCTGGATGGCGGCCAGGAACATCAGCAGATACATGATCAGGTAGACCTGGGTGGTGATCACCGAGAAGATCCAGTAGACGCTGGACACGTTCGGGATCAGCGCGTACAGCAGGGCGATCACCGTGGTGAGCAGGCCCTGGGTGACCAGGATGTTCTGCTGGACGCCGTGCTTGTTGAGCCGCTGCAGGAACGGCGGCAGGTAGCCCTCCTGGCGGGAGATCAGCAGCAGGCCCTTGGAGGGGCCGGCCAGCCAGGTGAGCATGCCGCCGAGCGAGGCGGCGCAGAGCGCGAACGCGACGATCGGGACCAGCCAGCCGATGTGGAAGTACTGGAAGAACGCGTCGAAGGCCTGCATGACGCCGGCGGTGAGGCTGAGCTGGTCGGCCGGGATGACCCAGCTGATGGCCAGGGCCGGCAGGATGAAGATCAGCAGCACCATGCCCATGGCCAGGAACATCGACTTCGGGAACTCCTTGGCCGGGTCGCGGAGCTTGTTGACGTGGACCGCGTTCATCTCCATGCCGGAGTAACTGAGGAAGTTGTTCACGATCAGCACCAGGCTGGCGATGCCGGTCCACTCGGGGAGGATGTGCGAGGCGGTCATCGGTGCGGCGGAGGCGTTGCCCTGGCCCAGGAAGACGAAGCCGAGCAGGACCAGCAGCGCTCCGGGGATCAGCGTGCCGATGATCAGGCCGCCGGAGGCCAGCCCCGCGACGGCGTTCGTGCCCCGGGAGGACACCCAGACGCCGGTCCAGTACAGGACCACGATGACGATCGCGGTGTACACGCCGTTGCTGGCCAGCGCCGGGTTGATCACGTAGGAGATGGTGCTCGCCACGAAGGCCAGCAGGCTGGGGTAGTAGAAGATCGTCATGGCGAACTGGCACCAGACGGCGAGGAAGGCCAGTGGCTTCGACAGCCCCTGCGCCACCCAGTTGTAGACACCGCCGCTCCAGCCGGAGGCCAGCTCGGCCGACACCAGGGCGGTGGGCAGCAGGAACACGATGGCCGGCACCAGGTAGAGGAAGACGCAGGCGAGGCCGTACACCGCCATGGTGGGCGCGGCGCGCAGGCTCGCGACCGAACTGGTCGTCATCAGGGCCAGCGTCAACCAGGTGATCTTCTGGGAGCCGGCCGCGGCCCGGACGGGGTTGGCCGCCTTGGCCCGGCCTGCCCTTCCGGAGTCGTCGGCCGGTACATCTCCAGCGCTCATCGGGTACCTCCTCATAGCAAGCCGCGCGCGGAGAAGCACGCCACGACCTCCATGCTGATCACCGTACGCAGCCACCGCACAGCCGATGGACCGTTCGGGTGCACGGCCCCTTGGACGCGGGCCGGTCCGCGCGCAGGGCCGTTCGGGTACCGGACGCCCGGGGGCGCGCTGTGGCCGGGGGCGCGCTGTGGCCGGCGCGCGGGAGGGCCGGGGTCCGAGCCGGCCGGGGTCCGAGCCGGCCGGGGTGCGCGGCCGGTGGAGCCGGCGTTGTGCGGGGCTGCGGCCCCCGCGACGGCGCCTGACGGCCCGTGGAGGTCCCGGGCGGGGGCGGCGGACAGGGGGCGGCGGGCGGGGGCCGGCCGCCTCGGCGGCAGAGCCGGGCCGATGACTTGCGGGGGGACGGGAACGCCGGGCGCCGGCCACCGGGCGGCGCCCGCCGGCCGGCGCGGGACGCCCGGCGCGGGATGCCCGGCGCGCGTACGTCCCCGGGTCAGCCGTCCTGCCGGGCGGCCTCACGGCGCTGCCGCTTGCCGAGCGGCGCCTGGGAGAGGTCCTCCGCCTGGGACCTGAGGCTCTTCCAGCCGTAGCCGCGCTCGGACAGCCAGGCCCGGGCCGCGCCCTCGGCGCGTTCGGTCGCCGCCAGGATGTCCTCCTCCGCCTCGCCGGAGTCGCGGAAGCGGAAGGTGAAGGCCGGGCGCGCGGCGAGGTCGTAGCTGAGATGGCCCTCGGGCGTGAAGGCGGCCTGGAGGACGTCGTGCTCGGAGGCGCGGGCGAGAAGCTCGGCACGCTGGCCGGCGTCGAGCCCGTCGAAGACACCGCGGACGGTGATACGGAAGGTGCGTGTGCTCATCCGCCGACCTTAGGCAGGTCCGGGCCTCGGCTTCCACTGTGTTTCCGGTGCCGCGGCGGACCCGCCGGGGCGCCGGCCGCCCGGCCGCGATGCCGAGCGGGCCCGGAGCCGGGCCCTGGCCCGGGTACCCGCCCCCGGACGGAGCCGGGCCCCGGCCGAAGGGGGCGGCCGGGGCCCGGCGGCCCGGGGCGGGCGGCTCAGCCGAAGCTGAACCAGTTGAGGTTCACGAAGTCGGCCGGCTGGCCGCTGTCGAAGGTGAGGTAGACGTCCTGCGTGCCGGTGACCCGGCTGATGTCGGCGGGGACGGTCCGCCAGGTCTGCCAGCCGCCCGTCGAGGCCAGCGCGAAGCCGCCGACCGGTGTGGCCGTCGGACTGCCCAGGCGGACCTGCACCAGCCCGCTGATCCCGGCGGCCGCCCCGGACGCGACCCGGGCCGAGAAGCGGGTGGCGCCGGTGCTCCCGAACTGCACGCCGGAGTACTTCAGCCAGTCGCCGTTGGCCAGCCAGCCGACGTCCTGGCCGCCGCCCGTGTCGGAGCAGGTCTCCACCGCGGCACCCGCCTGGGCGCTGAAGGTCTCGGCCTGGATGGTGCCGAAGGCCCCCGTCCCGCCGGTCGCGGTCGCGGTGGGCGTGGGCGACGGGGACGGGCCGGGGCCGCCGGCCGAGCCGCCGACGGTGATGGTGAACCGGGTGGGCGCGCCGGACTGCACCTTGCCCTCGAAGTCCACCGCCGCCGGGTGCACGTCGTCGTACGGGAAGGCGTAGCCGAGACCGTCCGGCGTGGTGGAGTGCAGGATCCGGGCGTAGTGGTTGGTGCGCGCCCGGGTGTAGAAGGCGGCCGGGTTCTCGCCCGTGGGCTGGAACGCGTTGTCCAGCAGGGTGGTGCGGTTGAGGGCGGCGGCCAGCCGGGCGCTGAGGTTGCCCATCTCGTCGTTGCCGGTGGTGAAGGGCGCGTCGCTGCAGGAGAAGATCGCCAGGGTGGACGGCTTGCCGAAGCTGCCGACGCCGGGGAAGGTCAGCTGGTCGCCGGAGACGCGTCCGGTGACGGTGCCCCAGGTGAACTGGGTGTCGATGCGCAGGTCGGTGCTGCGGTACTTGTCCCAGACCTGGTTGACGTAGTCGTCGAAGTAGCCCTTGAAGAGCGCGCTGTTGCCGCGGATGGCCAGGTTGGGGCTGAGCACCCGCAGGTCCGAGCCGCCGCCGGGGACGATCAGCTTGCTCCAGTCGGAGCCGTCCGCGGCCGACTGGGCGCGCAGCGCGGCGGCCACCCGGCTCAGGCCGTCGGAGGGCAGGCCGCGCACGGTCTGGGTGGCGCCGGTGGTGTCCAGCCGAAACGAGATCGGCAGGCCGACCATGTCGACGAAGGTGATGTTGGCGTACAGCTGGTCGTTGTTGTAGGTGAACTCGCAGAAGTCGTGCCGGACGGCGATGTTCGGGTCCGAGGGGTTGCTGACCGACGGCAGGGCGAGCCCGCCCCCGCGGTTCATCAAGAAGGTCAGTTTGGCACCGACCGAGAAGTAGATCCGGCCGCTGTCCAGGTGCGGCAGGGTGACTCCGCGGGCTCCCGCGCCGGAGGCGTTGAGCGCGATCGCGCAGTCGACGCCCAGCGGCGTCTGGTCGGCGGCCGGGGACGGCGGGTGGTACAGCGTCCGCCCGTCCGACTGGACGAAGGCCCAGTTGCCCCCGGCCGCCGGGTCCCGGCCCAGCACGTAGGCGTAGACCGTGCCGCTGCCGGTCGTGTTGACCAGGTCCAGCGGGAGGGTCGGCGCGGTCGCCGCGCCGGCGGTGGAGTCCAGCAGCCGGGTGAGCAGGGGCACGGAGAGTGCCGCGCCCGCGGACGCGGCCAGCAGCTTTCGGCGGGTGAGCATGGTGGGGGGACCTCCAGGTCGGGCGCGCTCGGCTACGAGCACGGGAAGTACCGCTCACCCTGAGGGGTGTGTCAGGCGCCGGTCAATACATGAAGCAGAGAGCGCTCTCAGATTTAGGATGCCTTTAAGAAAGAACGAACTGACGAGGGCTCATTCCGGGATCACCTGGACTTTGCCCGCCCGGCGGCGCCGGGCGTCGACGACTTGTGACGACAGGGGCCGATCGGTCCCGGCCGCACCCGGGTGCCGCCCCGGGCCGGCGCCCGGCGCATGCCACCCGCCGGGTCCGCGGAGACCTCCCCCGCGGACCCGGCGGAGCCGGCCGCGCCCGGCCTCCGGGGCACGGCCGGCCCCGGCTTGCCCCTGACGCGCGGGTCAAGGGTTAGCGTCGCCACACCCGGGCGGCGGACGCGCCCCGCACCGGCGCCCAGAACCCTTCCAGGAGGCCGAAGATGACCACCGCCCTGCCCCCGACCAGCCGGGAGGTCCGGCTCGCCGCCGTTCCCGACGGGCTGCCCCGGTCGGAGCACTTCACCGTCGTCCGGACGCCGCTCCCCGCGCCCGGACCTGGACAAGTACTGGTCAGGAACCGGTACTTCCTGGTGTTCCCCGGCCTGCGCACCCTGATCGGCGGGGAGGTGGACGGGCTGCCGCTGCCGGCCCTGCGGGCCGGCGACGTGCTGTTCGGCCCCGCCGTCGGCGAGGTCGTGGCCGCACCCGCCGGCAGCCCGCTGCGGGTCGGCGAAACCGTCTCCCATCTGCTCGGCTGGCGGGAGTACGCCCTGGCCGACGCCGCCGGGTGCACCCCGCTGGACGACACGCTCCCCGATCCGGTCGCCCACCTCTCCCCCGGGTCGGCCGCCTACGGGGCACTGACCCGCCTCGCCGAAGTCCGCGCCGGGGACATCGTCTTCGTCACCGGGGCGGCGGGCGCGGTGGGCTCGCTGGCCGGGCAGATCGCCCGGCTGCTGGGCGCCGGCCAGGTGATCGGCAGCACCGGCTCGCCGGAGAAGGCCGAGCGGCTGGTGTCCGAACTCGGCTACGACGCGGTCGTGCTGCGCGGCGCGGAGCCCGTCGCGGACCAGTTGGCGCGGCTCGCCCCCGAGGGCATCGACGTCCTGCTGGACAACGTCGCCGGCGAGCAACTGGTGGCGGCGCTGGCCGCGGCCCGCCAGGGCGCGCGGTTCGCCCTGGTCGGCGCACTGTCGGGGCAGCTGTCGCCGGCCCGGGCCGGCGGCAGCGCCCCGGTGGAGATCGACGCCTTCCGCCTCCTCGCCAAGGGCGTCTCGCTGCGCGGGTACAGCGGCGCGGACCACCCCGGGGCGGCGGCGGAGTGGACCGGTCGCTTCGGCGGGTGGCTGCGGTCCGGCGAGATCCGCTTCCCCCATGTCCGGATCCCGGGCATCGACCGCGCGCCACGGGCGTTGCAGGACATGATCGGAGGCAGGCACTTCGGGGCCGTCGTCGTGGAGTTGTGACGTGTGACGGGACGGCGCCCGGGTTCCCACAGGCGGACCGGGCGGGGAGCGGGGGCGGGATGCGGATCGGCGAGGCGGCGGCAGCGGCCGGCACCACACCCAGGGCGCTGCGGTTCTACGAGCAGCGCGGGTTGCTGCCCCCACCCGTCCGGACGGCCTCCGGGCAGCGCGAGTACGGGCCGGGCGAGATCGAGCGCGTCCGGGTCGTCCGGGACCTCCTCGCGCTCGGGCTGACCGTCGAGGACCTGCGCAGCTGCGCCGACCGCCTCCATCTGCTCAGCGAGGACCCGCCGCGGCGGTGCGGCCCGGTCGAGCCCGGCGCCCCCGGCTCCGGGGTGGTCGGCCGCAGGCTGGCCGCCCTCGACGCCGAGATCGACCGGCTGGCCGGCCTGCGTGCGAGTCTGGCCCGGCGGGCGTCCGGGGACGACTGACCGCCACCGTCGCGGGCTCGTGCGGGCCGGCGACCGGTACCCGCTCCGGCAGGTGAGTGGGTACGCCGTTCCGTCCCGGGAGACGGGAGCCGGCCGGCCGCCGGAGCACCGGCCTCGCCGATGACCGGCGGCGGCCCGGCCCGCAGTGGGGGGACCGCCGCCCGTGCGGCGGGGAACCGGACCGGCGGATGCCGCGCGGGCCCGCCCATGGCGGGCCCGCGCGACCCGGTGGGCCCTGGCAGGCCGCCCCCGTGCCCCGGACGTCCCACCCACCGACGGACGGGCGACCAGCCAGGCATGACGATCCGTCAGGCGTCCCGCCGGCGCAGCAGTGCGGCGCCGAGCAGGAGCGCCCCGGCGGACCAGCCGGCGAGGACGGCAAGGCCGGTCCACGGGGGCACCGGCAGCCGGTCCAGGCCGGTGGTGGCCTGGACCGCCAGGCCGGCGGGCATCGGCGCGACCTGCTGGAGCCGGCGCTGCCAGTCGGGGTCGGCGACCACCCGGGTGAGCAGCGGGAACAGGTAGAGCAGCCCGAGGACGACGCCCGCCGCCGCCGCGGGCTCGCGGACGGCCGTCGCCACGCCCACCGTGAGCAGCGCGACCAGGGCGAGGTAGAGCACCGATCCGACGGCCGCGCGCAGGGTCGGCCCGTCGCCGAGGGACAGCGGCGGGTAGCCGTGCGCCGGGGTGAAGCCGCTCCCGGGCAGGATCAGGCGCCCGGCGAGCAGCGAGCCGAGGACGGCGGCCGTCGACGCGAGCAGCACCGCGCCGGCGAGGGCGGCGGCCTTGGCCGTGTAGGCGGTGCCCCGGCCGGGCACGGCCGCCAGGGTGGTGCGGATCATGCCGGTGCCGTACTCACCGCCGACCGCGGCCGCGGCCAGCACGACCGCCACCGCCTGTCCGAGGGTGACGCCGGTGAGGGCGAGCCGGGTGGCGTCCTCCCCGCAGCCGGCCGCCGGGCAGGAAACGCCGGCGGCCGCCGCCGCACCGAGTCCGGCCGTGGCCAGGACCAGCGCGAGGAGCGCCGTCCAGGTGCCGCCGGCGGTGCGCAGCTTCGTCCATTCCGCGTGCAGGGCGCGGGCGAGGGTAAGCGTCGCCGGCAGGGCGCGGGCGAGCGGCGGTCGCAGGGCGCCCAGGAGCAGGGTGTCCGGGAGCAGGGTGCCCGGGAGCGGGGTGCCCGGGAGCGGGGTGCTCGTGCAGGCCGGCGGCGGCGCGGCGGAGGGCGGCGGCACCCGGCGGGCGGAGGGCCGGTTCACACGTCCCTCCTGCGGAGCAGGACGGTGGCGAGTACGCCCGCCGCCAGGGTGTACCCGGCGAGGACGGCGAGCCCGGCCCACGGCGGGAGCGGGAAGTACCCGAACTCGGGGGTGTAGGCGCCGTCCACCTGCGGGTACCGCGGCACGGTCTGCTGGATCGCGAAGCCGGCCGCCGGGGTGAGGCGCAGCAGCCACTGCGCCGGGCCGGCGGGCAGGATGCCGGAGGTCGCCAGGAGGTAGGGCAGCACCAAGGCCGCGACGACGGCGGTGACGGCGGGGGCGCCACGGCGCAGCACCACGCCGGCCGCGAGGGCGAGCAGGGCGGCGAGGGCGAAGAGCAGCGCGGTACCGGCCGTCGCGCGCAGTTCGGTGGCCGTGGTGACCGGGAGGTCCCGGAAGTGCGCGGCGTGCGAACGCCAACGCCCGAGCGGGACGGCGAGCGCCGCGCCCGCCAGGCCCGCCGTGGCGGCGGCGGTGCCGAGGACGGCGGCCTTGGCGGCGAGCACCCGGCCGCGGCCGGGGTGGGCCGCCAGGGTGGTCCGGATCAGCCCGCGCCGGTACTCGGCGGTGACGGACACCGCGCCGAGGACGACCAGGACGAGCAGGCCCGCGAAGGACCCGACCAGGAAGTTCTCCACGGTGTGGGCCGGGCCCATCGGCGGTCCGCCGACCACCGGGGCGATGTCCCCGGCCCCGGTGACGGTGATCCGGCCGGCCGACTCGGTGAACCCTCCGCGCAGGGTGTCGCTGTAGCTGCCGGAGGTGCCGGCGTCGCCGCCGGCCTGTCCGCCCTGCCAGCCGTTGCCCTGCCAGCCGCCCACCAGTTCGGGCCGGCCGAACTCGGCGGTGGCGACGGCGGGGGCGTAGCCCGTCCCGGCACCGGTGTCGGTCGCGGCCTGCGGGGAGGCCACGAAGAGACCCGCCCGGACGGTCCGGGGCAGGCCGGGAAGGTGGGCGGTGCCGAGCGTGGTCCAGTGGACGCCGTCGCCGGAGGCGTACCCGGTGATGTCCTCGCCGGTGCGGACCAGGCGCAGCCTGCGGGCGTCGCCGGCGAGGGCGGGGCCGGCGGTGTCGTGGGTGTAGTCGTCCTGCATCCGGACCCCGTGTGCGCCGGTCAGCATCACGGCCGCGTACCCGGAGCCGCGCCCGGGGCCGGCCTTGACGATGATGCCGGCCTTCGCCCACGGCTGGACGCCCGGGACGGCCTGCCCGCCGGGCCCGGGGTCGGTCAGGCCGGTGAGCGGGCCGACCTGGGCGGTGATGCTGCCGTCGCCGTCCAGGGTGCGGTGCACGAAGAAGAAGGCGTCGTTGACGGCCTGGCCGCCGGGGCCTCGCGGAAACCCCCCGTCGTCGGCGCCGCCGGGGGCCGCCGTGCCGAGCAGCCCGACCAGGACGGTCACCAGCGCGGCGGCCGGCGCGAGGGTCCAGCCGCGCACCGTAAGGAACTTGGTCAGTTCGGCGCGCACGAGCCGCCGGAATCCCGCTCTCCCCCGGCCGGCCGGCCCGGCCTGGGCCGTGACCGCGTCCGTGCCGTTGGGCTCTCCGCCGTCCGCCCGCCCGGCTCGGGTCCGGTCCCGGGCCGTTCCCGCCTCCCCCGCGACCGCCGCTCCCGTCACCGCGTGCCCCGGCAGCGCGTCCCTCTTCGCCGCGTCCCTCTCCGCCGCGTCCCCCGTCATCGGTTCGCCTCCGCGCCTGCGGCCCGGTACTCCGTCACGTCCCGGGTCAGCTCCAGGAACGCGTCCTCCAGCGTGACCCGCCGGGCGGTCACCTCGCAGAACGGCACCGCGCCGGCGCCCAGCAGGGCAGTGATCCGCGCGCCGTTCAGGCCGGACACGGTGAGCGTGCCGGGCCCGGCCGGCGCGGTGCTGCCGCCCGCCCGCTCCAGTACCGCGGCCGCCCGGGCCGGCTCGGTGGTCCGGACGGTGGTCCGGCCGCCGGCCGCGGCCGCCAGCAGCTCGGGCACGCCGGTGTCCGCGACCACCCGGCCCCGGCCCACCACGACCAAATGGTCCGCGGTGCCTTCCAGTTCGGCCATCAGGTGGCTGGAGACGAGGACGGCGCGGCCCTCGCGGGCCAGTGCGCCGAGCAGCCCGCGGATCCAGACGATGCCCGCCGGGTCGAGGCCGTTGAACGGCTCGTCCAGCATCAGCACCGGCGGGTCGCCGAGCAGCGCCGCGGCGATCCCCAGCCGCTGGCGCATGCCCAGCGAGTAGCCGCCGGCCCGGCGCCGGGCGGCGGTGGCGAGGCCGGCCAGGGCGAGCACCTCGTCCACCCGGCGGGCGCCCAGGCCCTGCGAATGCGCCAGCCACAGCAGGTGGTTGCGGCCGGTCCGGCCGGGCTGCAGGGCGGCCGCGTCCAGCAGCGCGCCGAGGTGGCGCAGCGGCTCGCGCAGGCTCCGGTAGGGGCGCCCGCCGACCAGCGCGCGGCCGGTGTCGGCGGCGTCCAGGCCCAGCACCACCCGCATCGTGGTGGACTTGCCGGCCCCGTTCGGGCCCACGAACCCGGTCACCCGCCCGGGCCGCACGGTGAAGGTCATCCCGTCCAGGGCCCGGACGGCCCCGAAGCTCTTGTGCAGGCCGTCGACCTCGATGGTCGCCCTGCCGTCGTCGTCAGTCATGCCCAGGAGCATGGGCCGGACGGCGTGACACCGGCGGAACGGCCGCTGTCATGCCGCTGTTAGGCCCGGTCGCATAACCTGCCCGCATGTTCCCTCGACGCGGCACAGTGCGGTGGCGCTTCACCGCGCTCTACGTGGGCCTGTTCCTGCTCTCCGGCACGGCCCTGCTGGCGCTCGCCGGCCTGCTCGCCGCCCGGTCCACCCGGGTCAGCGAGGCCGTGCCCGGCACCGTGCCGGACCTCGGCCCGGCCGCCGGGCCGGCCCTGGCCCGGATCGAGCAGCTCCAGCAGGAGGTGTCCCGGTTGCAGGACACCCGGGCGGACCAGCTACTGCTCGGATCGGCCGTCGCCCTGGCGGTGATGGCCGTCGTCTCGGTGGTCCTCGGCTGGTACGTGGCGGGCCGGGTGCTGCGGCCGCTGCGCGCGATGACGGCCGCCACCCGCCGCATCACCGCCGACAACCTGCACGAGCGGCTGGCCGCCGACGGCCCGGCCGACGAACTGAAGGACCTCTCGGACACCATCGACGGGCTGCTCGAACGCCTGGAGGGTTCGTTCGCCGCCCAGCGCCGCTTCGTCGCCGACGCCTCCCACGAGCTGCGCACCCCGCTGGCCACCATCCGCGCCTCGCTGGACGTGGCCGTCGGCAAACCGGCGCCGGTGGCCGCCACGACGCTCACCCTCGCCGGCCGGGTGCGCACCGAACTCGACCGGGTGGAGCAGCTGTTGGAGAGCTTCCTGGTGCTCGCCCGGGCCGAGCACCGGGCCCTGCCCGACACCGGACGACTCTCGCTGCGCGCCGTCGCCGCGCGGGCCCTGGCCGCCCGGGCCGCGGATCTGGGCGCGGGGCGGCTCACCGTGCTCGACGGCGGGACGGACGGCGCGGCGGCCGCCGCCGGGACGGACGTCTGCGCACCGCACGCCGCGCGGGCCGCCGCCGCGTCCGGTCCGGCCGGCCGGGAGGCGGCGGCGGTCCTGGGCAGTCCCACCCTGCTGACCCGGATGGTCGAGAACCTGGTCGACAACGCGATCCGGCACAACCACGAGGGCGGCTGGATCCGCGTCACCACCGACGAGGACGGCGCGACCGTACGGCTGACCGTCGAGAGCGGCGGGGCCGTGCTCGATCCCGGGCAGGTCGCCCGGCTGGCACAGCCGTTCCGGCGGCTCGGCGCGGCGCGGACCGGCACGGACGGCGGCTCGGGCCTCGGCCTGTCGATCGTCGCGGCCGTCGCCGCCGCGCACGGCGGCGGCCTCGACCTGCACGCCCGCCCGGCGGGCGGGCTGCGCGCCACCGTCCGGCTGCCCGCGGCGGGCGCGGCCGGGAGCGGTGCGGCCCCGGTGGCCACGCCGCTCACGGACCGCCCGGGCGGAGGTCCGTCGTGAGGGTGCTGGTGGTCGAGGACGCCCGGGCGCTGGCCGAGGTCGTCGCCGAGGGACTGCGTGACCAGGGCATGGCGGTGGACGTCGCCCACGACGGCCTGGAGGCCGCCGCCAAGCTCGACCTCGCCCCCTACGACGTCGTCCTCCTCGACCGGGACCTGCCGGGCATCCACGGCGACACCCTCTGCCGCATGATCACCGACCGGGAGGACGGCGCGATGGTGCTGATGCTGACGGCCGCCGACGGCCCGGGCGACCGGGTCAGCGGGCTGGGCCTCGGCGCCGACGACTACCTCGCCAAGCCCTTCCACTTCCCGGAACTCGTCCTGCGGGTCCGCGCGCTGGCCCGCCGGCGGCCCACCGCGCAGCCCCGGGTCCTGCGGGCCGCCGGCCTGGTGCTCGACCCCCTGCGGCGGACCGCGAGCCGCGACGGCCGGCAACTGGACCTCTCGGTCAAGGAGTTCGGCGTCCTGGAAGCCCTGCTGCGGGCCTCCCCCGGCCACCTCTCCGCCGAGGCCCTCCTCGACCGGGTCTGGGACGAGCACGCCGATCCGTTCACCAACACGGTGGCCGTCACGGTCGGCCGGCTCCGCCGCAAGCTCGGCGATCCGCCGGTGATCAGCACCACCCCGGGCGTCGGATACCGCGTCGGCGACCCGCCGGGCGGACCAGCCGGACCGTAGCCGCCCCGCCCGCCGTCGGCACCGGCCGAGCCGCCCCGCCGGTGCTGACGGCGGGCCCGCCGCCGCCCTCCTCGCGCGGGGCGGGCCACGGCGCGCGGAGTGCCCGGAGCACCGACGCGGCGGGGCGGGCCTCGGTATGGTGGTCATCATGTCCACCATGGTCGAGCTGCCCGAACCGTCCACCCCGGCGGCCCGCGCGGCAACGGCGGCGGACCCGGCGGCGACCGCTCCGGGCACCGCCGGCCGGGCGCTCCGCCCGGCGGCCCCGGGCCGGACCGCGCCGGCCGGCCCGGTGACGGAGGCCGAGGGCGCACCCCGGACGACCCCGCCCGCGGACGAGGTGCCGGGCCGGTGACGCGGCGACCGTACGAGGCCCGGTTCGCCCGCGAGGTCGGCCTCGCCGTGCGCGAGCTGGACGGCGACGACGGCAAGGAGCTGCGGGCCGCGTTGGAGCAGGCGGCCTCGGATCCTTGGTCCTGGCCGCAGGCCGACCGGTACGACCTGGACGACACGGTGCGGGTCGTCACGACCCGGGCGGCGATCGCGCACTACGCGATCCTGCCGGAGCCGCCGCACCTCTGGGTGTTCGCCGTCACCGTGCTCTGACCCGGCCGTCGCGCCGCCCGCCCGGCGGCCGAGGGCGGTCCGCCGCCGTCCGCCGTCAGGCGCCGTCCACCGCCTCCCTGGCCTGCCCCTTCGGCCGGGGCACGGCCGCGCCGCCGGCCGGCCGGGCCGCGCGGGCCCGGCGCCTGACGTACGCTCCGGCCAGGACCGCGGCCGCCGCACCGGCCAGGGCCCAGGTCGCGGGGTGGCACCGGACGGCCGCGTCGAGCTGCTGCCCGAGGACGAACAGGCCCATGGCGACCACGAACCAGCCGAACGCCTTGCGCAGGGCGTCCTGCGGGATCCGCCCGGCGAAGCGCGAACCGGCGAGGCTGCCGGCGACCGCCGCCGCGGCGAGGGCCAGCGCCAGGCCCCGGTCGATCTGGACGCCGGACAGGTGGCCGGCCAGTCCCGCGAAGGAGTTCATCGCGATGACGAGGAGCGAGGTGCCGACCGCGACCCCCATCGGCAGGCCGCCGAGGATCACCAGCGCGGGGACGACGAGGAAGCCGCCGCCGGAGCCGATCAGGCCGGTCACCGCCCCCAGGGCCAGGCCCTGGACGGCGATCTGCCGCACCGGCAGCTCGCGGCGCGGGGCCGTGGCGGGGGCCGGCCGGCGAGGACGGCGGAGCATGGCGACGGCGGTGGCGAGCATCATCAGGGCGAACCCGGCCAGCAGGACCGTGCCGGGCACGAACCCGGCCACCCGGCCACCCGCGTAGGCGCCCGCCATGCTGAAGCCTCCGAGCAGCAGGCCCGTCCGCCAGCGCACCCGCCCGGCCCGGGCGTGCGGGACCAGCGCGGCGACGCCGGTGGCGCCGACCACGAACAGCGAGGTGGCGATCGCCTCCTTGGTGTCCTGCCCGGCCAGGTAGACCAGGATCGGCACGGTGAGGATCGAGCCCCCGCCGCCGAGGACGCCGAGGCTGACGCCGACCAGCAGCGCGGCCGCGACGACCAGCGCGGTCACGGCTTGCCGCGCAGGTCGGCGACGACGGCACGGATGTCGGGGCGCGGCCCCCGGTTGTACGGGAGCCTGGCCAGCAGGCCGCCCATGGCGCAGGTGTTGCTGAGCGCCGCGTAGACCAGGCCGGCGCCGACGGCGGTGCCGGCCAGGTGCACCCGGGGCCGCAGCACTCCGGCCAGCCCGGTGGCGAGCACGACCGAGCCGGCCACCAGGCGCACCTGGCGCTCCAGGTCCCAGCGGCCGGCGCCCCGGTCGACGGGGGCGCCGAGCACCTCCCAGGCGGTCATGCCGCCGGCCAGCACCCGGAGGCCGGGCAGACCCGCCCCGGCGAGCAGCGCCCCCGCCTGCGCGGCGCGGGCTCCCGAGCGGCAGACCAGTACGACGTCCCCGTCGAGGTGGGCCCGCAGCGCGGAGCGGTGCTCGCGCAGGAGGTCGAGGGGCACGTTGCGGGACCCGGGGATGTGGGCGGTCCGGAACTCGCCCGCGGTGCGGACGTCCAGGACGCGCGGGCCACGGCCGTCCCGGCGCAGCCGCTCCAGGGCGGCGGGGGTGATCGAGGGGGCCGTCGGGGCGGCGGGGGTGATCGAGGGGGCCGTCGGGGCGGCCGGCGGGGTGGGGTTCTCGGCCATGGGGGCTCCGTTCATGAGGCGGGAAATACCTAGGGGGGTATCGGGGAAGGCAGGGGCCGGCCCGTGGGCACAGCGGCACGACGGGCCCGTCACGAGGGGACGGGACACCGGCAGGAGGCGGCCCGGCGGGCGGCAAGGGATGGAGAGAGGGAGCGAGGGAGCCGGACGTGGGCACGGCAGGACGGTACGGGGGCCGGACGCCGGCCGGACGCGGGTCAGGCTCAGTCCCGGCGGGTCAGGAGTCCGCGGCCGCGCTCCGCGCCCAGGCGGCGTAGCCGCCGAGCAGGTCGGACACGTCGGTGAACCCGCGGTGCCGCAGCAGGCTGGCCGCGATCGAGGAGCGGTGACCACCGGCGCAGTGCAGGACCAGCGGCCGGCCGGCGGGGATCTCCCCGGTGCGGGCGGGCAGTTCGCTCAGCGGGATGTGCACCGCACCCTCGATCGAGCCGTCCGCGCCGCGTTCGCCGCAGGTGCGGACGTCCACGACCAGCGGCGGGTTGCCGCCCGCCAGCGCGGTGCGCAGCTGCGCCGCGGTCAGCTGGCCGGCGGGAACGGTGTCGTCCGGCAGGGCCGCGAGGGCGTCCTCGGGGTCGGGCAGGTAGCCCGCCACCCGGTCGAAGCCGATCCGGGCGAGGCGGGTGACGGTCTCCTCCGCGCGGTCCCCCGGGGCGAGGACGAGGAGGTCGGCGGCGGGATCGAGGACCGTCCCGGCCTGCTCGGCGAAGCGGCCGTCGGCGGGCACGTTGACCGCTCCGCGGAGGTGTCCGGCCGCGAACTCCTGCGGGCCGCGCGCGTCGACCACGACCGCACCGGCCGCCCGGAGCCGGGCGAACTCCGCCGGGGCCAGCGGCCCGGGCGCCGTGGCGGCGTCGTACAGCGGGTGGTGCCTGCGGTTGAGCTCGGCGTCGTAGGAGAAGTAGCCGGGGGCGGCCGTCCGGCCGGCCGTGACCAGCGCGACGAAGTCCTCGCGGCTCATCGGCGCGCAGGCGTAGTTGGTGGCCCGCTCGGCGCCGATGGTGGACTGCCGCTCGGTGGAGAGGTTCTTGCCGCAGGCCGAACCGGCACCGTGCGCGGGGAAGACCCGGACTTCGTCCGGCAGTGCCATCAGCTTGTGCTGCACGCTGTCGTGCAGCATCGCGCCGAGCTCCTCGGCGGACATTCCGGCGGAGGCGAGCAGGTCGGGGCGGCCGACGTCGCCGACGAAGAGCGCGTCACCGGTGAGCACGCCGTACGGGACCAGGTCGTCGGCGTGCTCGAACACCAGCACGCTGACCGACTCCGGCGTGTGCCCGGGCGTCTCCAGGATCTGGAGGGTGACCTCGCCGAGGGAGATCCGGTCGCCCTGGGCGAGCCGGCGGACGGGGTACTCGGTCTCGGCGCGGCGGCCGTACCCGATCCAGGCGCCGGTGCGGTCGGCGAGCTCCAGGTGACCGGCGACGAAGTCGGCGTGGAAGTGGGTGTTGACCACGCCGACCACGGTGAACCCGCGGGTCTCGGCGTCGGCCAGGTACTCGGTGACGTCCCGGCGGGGGTCGACGACCACGGCCTGGCCGGTGGTCTCGTCGGCGATCATGTACGACGCCTGGGAGAGACAGTCGAGGTAGTACTGCGTGAAGAACACGGCGATCCTCCGCCTGGTGCTGCCGTACCCGCTGGGGCACGGGGGGATGGGTGCGGGGTGGTGGACACGGGGTACCCGGGGCACCGAGCGCGTGGGTGCGGGGTACTCGGGGCACCGGGCGTCCGGGGCCCGTCCGGGGCCTTGTCGACCGCCGTCGGCCGGCCCGGGCCGACCCTTGGCTCGAATACCCCCCTAGGTATCCATGACCCGACTGTAGGCAGACCCGTCGCCGGGAGTCAAATACCCCCCGGGGTACCCCGCAGCGCAGGCTCCACCCTCACCCGCACGAACGCGGAACATACCTAGGGGGGTATCCTGAACTGCAAAGGAGGGAGCGCACCCGCCCACCCGTGGTACCCGTCCCGGATCAACCCCGGGCCGGGCGGACCGGAGCAGACCTTGCCTCGGCGCACCGGCCCGAGCGCCGAGCGGTCACCTCAGCGCGCCCACGGACGGGGCGGAGGAATCCGGAGCAGTCCACGGGAAATCGCCTACCAGGGAACAGGACTGACGGACCGGCGGACGAACGACGACCCGCCACCGCGGGAGCCGGCGCCGACGACGGTGACATCGGCCGCCGGACCCACGGCTCCGCGGCCGGACGTCCCCCGCGGACCGGACGGCACACCACGAACCGGGCCGAGGCCCCGGGCAGCAGGCAGCGGAGCAGTGCGGCCGGGCGGGCGGCACGGTGGACAGAAACGGCGGGCGGCCGGACGGCGGGGAGGGCCACACCCGCGGCCGGCGGCCGGAAACGGCGGCCGGGCGGCGCCCGGCCAGAGCCGGTCGCC
>NZ_BNBO01000048.1 GCF_014655955.1 Kitasatospora indigofera | reverse complement strand
CGAATCCTGTGGGGCGAAGCGTGCTGCCACTGGGGCAACCCGGAGAACTGTACGGGGGTCGGGCGGCACAAGCAAATCGCCCCCGCCACGGTCTCCCGGGCGGGGGCGAAGAGTGCCTTGAGCTGCGGTTCAGCGGACCTCGGTGATCTCCGGGCCGCGCGCGAACGGGTCCAGCGCGGCGCTGCCGAAGCGGGCGCCGGCGCCGTCCTCGGTCGGTGCGGCACCACCGTCGGCGACCATCTGGGCGTCCTCCGGCAGCTTCAGCACGATCGGGTCGCGCGGAGCCATCGGGACCTCGCCGCGGACGACGACGGTCTGCTGGAAGACCTGCTCCAGGATCCCGGCCATCTCCGGCTGCACGGCAGCCTGACCGGAGATCACTCCGCGCAGGAACCAGCGCGGGCCGTCACAGCCGACGAAGCGGACCAGCTGGACACCCTGGGTGCCGTCCGGGAGCTGTACGGGGACCTGGGCCCGGAGGTGCCAGCCCAGCGGGCCTTCCTCCTCCTCGACCAGGCCGCCCTGCGAGGTGATGCCGTTGGCGATCTCCTCGCGGACCTCGCCCCAGATGCCCTCGGACTTGGGGGCGGCGAAAGCCTGCAACTGAATGGCGCTGTTGCCGAGGACCAGGGTGGCGGCGACGATCGAGTCACCTGCCACCTCGACCCGCAGCTCCATGCCCTCGACCCCGGGGACGAGCAGACCGCCGAGGTCCACCCGGCCTTCTTCGGGCTGTTCCAGCTCGGAGTGGTCCCACGGACCGTCCGGGCGGGGAGCCGGCGGCAGGCCGACCCGCTCCGCCGGGTCCAGCTCGGTGTTGTTCTCGCTCTCGGAGTCGGCGGAACCTTCGACGTCATCGGCCGGCTCGTCGGCGCTGATGGCGTCGTCGGCGAGCTGCTCGACAGCGTCCTCGCTCTTCTGGCGACGACGGAACACGGTCACTGTCCTTCCCGGTCCAAGACCGACACGAATACCTGCTCGGCCGCGGGCAGCCTAGACCGCGGCATGGCCACCGGTCGACCCGAACCCACCCTCGGCACGTGCCGACCCGGGCAGTTCGGCCACCTCGTGGAAGCGGGCCTTCTCGACCTGCTGGACGACCAGCTGGGCGATCCGGTCCCCACGGCGGAAGCTGACACCCTCGCGCGGGTCCAGATTGACGACGATCACCTTGATCTCCCCACGGTACCCGGCATCGACCGTCCCTGGGGCGTTCACAAGGGCAACTCCGCAACGAGCTGCCAGACCCGACCGCGGGTGCACGAACGCCGCGTAGCCGTCCGGCAGCGCGATGGCCACACCGGTGGGCAGGACGATCCGCTCCCCGGGTGCGAGCTCCGCGTCGACCGTGGTGCGCAGGTCGGCTCCCGCGTCGCCGGGCTGCGCGTAGGCGGGCAGGGGCAGCTCGGGGTCGATTCGCCTGATCAGGACGTCTACCGGCGGGCGGGCGGTGGTGCTCACGGATTCACCTCGAAGGCTCTGGCGCGCTTGAACAGGTCCGGGTCGTCCAAGGCCTTCTTGATGTCCTCGGGACGACCGTGCTGGGTGAAGTGTTCCAGCTTCACCTGGATGAAGAGCGCCTGCGCCCTGATCGCCACCGGTCCGTCGGGGCCGCCGATCCGGCCCTCCGCCGCGCTGTAGATCTTGCGGCCGTGCACGCCGGTGATCCTCGCCCGGATGTGCAGCACCGAGTCGACCGGCACCGGCCGGACGAAGTCCGTCTCCAGGCGGCCGGTGACGGCGGCCGCGTGCAGCAGCCAGTTCAGCGAGCCGAGGGTCTCGTCCATCGCCGTCGTCAGCAGGCCGCCGTGGGCCAGTCCGGGACCGCCCTGGTGGCCCGCCCCGACGGTGAACTCGGCGGTGACGTCCAGGCCCTCGCCGGCCACCACGGTCATCCGCAGCCCGGCCGGGTGCTGCGGACCGCAGCCGAAGCAGTGGTCGTAGTGCGAGCCCACCAGCGTCCCGGGGGCCGGGGCCTCGGGCGCCCGGGGCGGGAGCACGGCCTCCTGCGGCGGGGTGGTCGGCGAGAGCTGGGCGGCGGGGCGCTCGGCGGGCTGCTCGGAGCCCTTCGGCGCCGGCTGCGAGGTTATGGATCCGGTCACGGAAACAACCCTACCGACCGGTAGCAAGGGGTGGGCCGGGGGCGCCGTCCCGCTCCGCGGGGGCCGGTGACCACAATGGGGGCATGTACGACGAACGCCTCACCGCACCCCGCTCCTGGTGGCTCCTCCCGGTCGCGCTCGGGCTGACGCTCGCGCTGATCCTGCTGCGGGTCGGCGGGGTGGCCGCGCTGATCGGGCTGGTGATCGGCGTCGCCGCCGGGGCGGCCGCCGTCAACAGCTACGGCTCCGCCCGGATCCGGGTGGTGCAGGGCTCGCTGGTGGCCGGCCAGGCCCGGATCCCGGTCGAGGCGCTCGGCGAGGCGCACCCGCTGACCCCGGTCGAGGCGGTGGCCTGGCGCGGCGTGAAGGCGGACCCGCGGGCCTTCATGCTGCTGCGCAGCTACGTCCCGACGGCGCTGCGGGTCGAGGTGACCGACCCGGCCGACCCGACGCCGTACCTGTACCTGTCGACCCGCTCGCCCGAGCGGCTGGCGGCGGCACTGGCCGAGGCGCGCCGGCGCACCGCCTGAGCGGCCCCGGCGGACCCGCGCCGGTGCGGGCCCCGGACACGGAGGAGGGACGGTTCCGCTGCTGCGGGACCGTCCCTCCGGTTTCCAGTGCTCCAGGTGCCGCTGGCGACGCCGCTCGCACCGGTGCCACGGCCGCTTCCGCGACCGTGCTTGCTGCAGGTACCGCCGGTGGTGCTGTTACTGCTGAGTGCTGCAGGACCAGCCTGCCGGTGCGACCGACGGAACGGCCGCCGGATCTGCCTCCGGCCCCGCTGCCCGGGGCCGGACGGGGCGGTGTACCGAGCCCACGGGAGCCGTGGGACCCGGGCCGTGACCGCCCGGTGCTCAGGCGCCGCAGTCCCGGCAGATCGGGTTGCCGTTCTTCTCGCTGTACAGCTGGCTGCGGTGGTGCACCAGGAAGCAGCTCATGCAGGTGAACTCGTCGGCCTGGCGCGGGAGCACCCGGACGGAGAGTTCCTCGTTCGAGAGGTCGGCACCGGGGAGCTCCAGGCCCTCCGCCGCCTCGAACTCGTCGACGTCGACCGAGCTGGTCGACTTCTCGTTCCGACGAGCCTTCAGTTCTTCGATGCTGTCCTCGTTGAGGTCGTCATCGGTCTTGCGTGGGGTGTCGTAGTCCGTTGCCATTTTTTTCGCTCTCCCCCTCCGGGTGTCTGCGGTGTGTGCGGTATCTCCAGCGCACGTAACGCACGGGGGGCCGGTGTTGTGCCCGACCCGAGGCGGAGATTTTGCCTTACTTCAAGCCCTGTTACTCAATCGACACCCGGCCCGGGGCCCGTTGGGGTGATCCGATCGGGCCCGGGCGGCCTCACTCAGGGCCATCAAGGGCGGGCCCGCACCCCCCATGACCGGACACGCTCGGTGACCGTCCACCGGACGGGACACCTCCGCCGACCGGGCCCACCTGCGATGACCGCCGTTCCCGCCGGGCCGGCCGGGGGCGGCCGGCGACCACGGAGAGCAACCGTCGCGGCGCTCGCCATGATCACCCTACGGGGTCGCCCGATCGTGTGGCGCTACCGGGTGTGACCTTCGTCACGTTACGAATTTTTCGGGCAAACTCTTGGAAATCCACCCACCGTGAGCGCCCCTTCGCGCCCCCCGCGGACTACTTCTTCGCCGCGTTGGCGGCCCGGCGCGCCAGCAGCGCCGCCTGCCGCTCGTCGAACTTGGTCGCCTGGGCGTCCAGCCCGTCCAGGAAGAGGCCGAGCTCCTGCTGGGCCTGCAGGCCCTCCGGGCCGAGGCCGGAGATCTCCATGACCTTGAGGTGGCGCAGCACCGGCTGCAGCACGTCGTCGTGGTGGATCCGGAGGTTGTAGATGCCGCCGATGGCGATCTGGGCGGCCGAGCGCTCGAAGCCGGGCATGCCGTGGCCGGGCATCCGGAAGTTGATCACCACGTCGGCGATCGCCCGCATGGCCTGGTCCGGCGCGATCTCCAGGGCCGCGCGCAGCAGGTTGCGGTAGAAGACCATGTGCAGGTTCTCGTCGTTGGCGATCTTCGCCAGCAGCTGCTCGCAGAGCGGGTCGCCGGCGAAGTGGCCGGTGTTGCGGTGCGAGATCCGGGTCGCGAGCTCCTGGAAGGCCACGTACGCGACCGAGTGCAGCATGCTGTGCGCGTTGTCGGACTCGAAGCCCTCGGACATGTGCATCATCCGGGCCCGCTCCAGCTCGACCGGGTCGACCGCGCGGGTGGCCAGCAGGTAGTCGCGGAGCGCTATGCCGTGCCGGCCCTCCTCGGCGGTCCAGCGGTGCACCCAGGTGCCCCAGGCGCCCTCGCGGCCGAACATGGTGGCGATCTCGTGGTGGTAGCTGGGGAGGTTGTCCTCGGTCAGCAGGTTGACCACCAGCGAGACCCGGCCGAGCGGGGTCACCTTGGACTGGGACAGGTCCCAGGCCTCGCCGCCGAGCACACCGTCGAAGTCGCGGCCCTGGCTCCACGGGACGTACTCGTGGGGCATCCACTCCTTGGCGACCTTGAGGTGGCGGTTGAGTTCGGTCTCCACCACCTCTTCGAGGGCGAGGATCAGACGCGCGTCGGTCCAGGCGCTCGAAGCGGTCGATGCGGTGCGCTGCACGGGGGCGATGGTCACGGCTCTTGCTCCTGGGGGACGGGCACGCGGGGCACACTTACGGATGCGTAGGTTACGACACCGTAAGTTGCTCGGACCGGAAATGACAAGCCGCCCCCGCCAGCACTTATGTCGTTCTGACACGGCCGGCGGGGGCGGCGGGATGGTCCGCGCACGGAGCGCGGAAGTGCCCGAGGGCGTGTGCGGGCGCCTACCGGCCCGCGAGGAGGATCAGGCTCCCGGAATGCGCACCCTCATGGTCAGGCCGCCTCCGGCGCGCGGAGTGGCCTCGATGGCACCACCGTGCGCCCGGACCACCGACCGGACGATCGAGAGCCCGAGTCCGACCCCCTTGTCGCTGCGGGTCCGGTCGGCGCCCTTGACCCGGCGGAACGGCTCGAAGATGTGCTCCAGCTCGTACCCCGGGACCACCGGCCCGGTGTTGCTCACCACCAGCTCGCCGCCGCCCCCGGGCACCTCGGCGGTGGAGATCTCCACCCAGCCGTCCGCCGAGTTGTAGCGCACCGCGTTCTGGATCAGGTTCAGCGCGATCCGCTCCAGCAGGACGCCGTTGCCGGAGACCACCACCGGCGTCAGCTCGGCCTTGATCTCCACCTCCCGGCGGGCCGCCTCCGGGCGGATCTGCTCCAGCGCCCTGGTGGCCACCTCGGAGAGTTCGACCGGCCTGCGGTCGATCAGCTCGTTGTCGCTGCGGGCCAGCAGTAGCAGGCCCTCGACCAGCTGTTCGCTGCGCTCGTTGGTGGCCAGCAGGGTCTTGCCGAGCTGCTGCAGGTCCGGCGAGGCCGCCGGGTCCGAGAGCTGGACCTCCAGCAGGGTCCGGTTGATCGCCAGCGGGGTGCGCAGCTCGTGCGAGGCGTTGGCGACGAACTTGCGCTGCGAGTCGAAGGAGCGGTCGAGGCGGTCCAGCATGTCGTCGAAGGTGTCCGCCAGCTCCTTGAGCTCGTCGTCCGGGCCGTCCAGCTCGATCCGGCGGTGCAGGTCGGAGCTGGCCACCTCGCGGGCGGTGCGGGTGATCCGGCCGAGCGGGCGCAGCACCCGGCCGGCCATCGCGTAGCCGGCCGCGAAGGCGATCACGGCGAGGCAGACCAGCACGGTGAGGGACTTGCGCAGCAGGGTGTCCAGCGCGCGCTGGGACTGGCCCGCCTGGTAGTGGCTGAACCACTGGTTGAAGGTCTGGGCGGTGACGTTCTGGTTGTCCGGGGTGAGGATCGAGACGCCCGGGCCGATCTGCAGGTTGGGGGGCGCGGCGTCGTGGAAGGCCTGCTGGATGAAGAAGTACATCAGCATCAGCAGGACGACGCCGGCCATCAGGAACATGCCGCCGTACAGCAGCGTGAGCCGCATCCGGATGGTCGGCCGGAAGGGCATCCAGGCGAGCAGGCCGTCACCGGGCGTGTAGATCTGCTGGGACTGGTGCGACTGGATCCTGGGCGCGCGCGGGGGCTGGGCCGGACGGGGCGGTACGGCGCGCGGGCCGCCGGCGGGCGCGCCGGAGGGCCCGCCGGCCGGGGGCGGGGTGGTCATGATGGTCCTCTCGGGGTGAACGAGGCGGTGGGCCGGGCCGCGGGCCCGGCGGGTGCTCCGGCGCGGATCAGATCCGGTAGCCGGAACCGGGGACGGTGATGATCACCGGCGGGTCGCCGAGCTTGCGGCGCAGGGTCATCACGGTGACCCGGACGACGTTGGTGAAGGGGTCGGTGTGCTCGTCCCAGGCCTTCTCCAGCAGTTGCTCGGCCGAGACGACGGCGCCGCCGGCCCGCATCAGCACCTCCAGGACGGCGAACTCCTTGGGGGCCAGCTGGATCGGCCGGCCGTCGCGGATGACCTCCCGGCGGCCGGGGTCGAGCGAGATGCCGGCCCGCTCCAGCACCGGCGGCAGGGGGACGGTCGCGCGGCGGCCGAGGGCCCTCACCCGGGCGACGAGTTCGCTGAAGGCGAACGGCTTGGGGAGGTAGTCGTCCGCGCCGATCTCCAGGCCCTCGACCCGGTCGCTGATGTCGCCGGAGGCGGTCAGCATGATCACCCGGGTCGCCAGGCCCTGGTCGACCACGCTGCGGCAGACGTCGTCACCGTGCACCAGGGGGAGGTCCCGGTCGAGGACGACGACGTCGTAGTCGTTGACCGCGATCCGCTGGAGGGCGGCCTCCCCGTCGTAGACCACGTCCACGGCCATGGCCTCGCGGCGCAGTCCGGTGGCGACGGCTTCGGCGAGCAGCTGCTCGTCCTCCACGACGAGTACCCGCACGATGGTTGTCCCTTCTCCAGGCACCGCCCCACCGTGGACCGCCCGCAGGGCAGGCTGCGCGGGCGCGCGGCCGAGGTCCACCGGGAGCGGACGCACGACTCCGACGGTGTGTACATCCTGCCTGGTGGTGCGGTAAAGCAGGGGTAAGTCCGAAGGCCGCGCTCCGGTTGGACTGTGACGCGGGCAACTTTCTTTTGCGGGGAGGTTTCCCCCGCCGGGGGCTGGGGAGGACCAGTGCACACCCGCGATCTGGCTGTTGGCCGGTCGCACCCACCCGCCGTGCGTTCATCCGCACCGGCCTGGGGGCTGGGACGTCACCGGGAGCGGCCGTAGGCCGTCTCCGCGCCCGACCGGAGAAGTACAGGCCCCGGTCCCGGACGCTTTCGTTGGCACCGGACCCGCTCGCCGGGGAACTCACGACCGTGCACGTCCGACACAGTAAGGGGGCCCGTATGGACGCCTTCACCGCCGGAATCCTGCAGCGCATACAGAACGCCGAACAGGATCTGCACCGCGCTATCGAGTCGGGGGACGAGTTCCTGGCCGAGGTCGAGCAGTCCGAGCTGGACGATCTCCGCCGGCTCGCCGCCGACCACGGCGTCGACACCGTGCTGGAGCGGCACCGCGCCGCTGCCTGACACCACCACCGCACCGCCCACCGCTGCCCGACCCGCCGGTCAACCGGTCCGACCCGCAGCGGTCCGCGAAACCCAAGCCCTGGTGCCCCCGCACCAGGGCTCTTCGCTGTCCCGGTCCGGCGGGTGGACCCGGACAGCGAAGGCCCTCGCTCAGTCGCGCCAGGCGCCGAGCTCCTCCAGGCGGGCCTGGAGCGGCTCGAAGACCCCGGGCGGCGCCGCCACGGTGAGCAGGCCGTCGGCCGGCCGGCCGGGGCGGCCGCCGGACAGGGCGCCCGCCTCCGCAGCGATCAGCAGGCCGGCCGCGCGGTCCCAGGGCTGCAGGCCGCGCTCGTAGAAACCGTCCAGCCGGCCGGCCGCCAGGTCGCAGAGGTCGACGGCGGCGGCCCCGGCCCGGCGGATGTCCCGGACCTCGGGCATCAGCCCGAGGAGCACCTCCGCCTGCCGGACCCGCACCGCCTGGACGTAGCTGAACCCGGTGCCGACCAGCGCCTGGCCCCAGGGGGCGGCCGGGCGGGTGCGGATCGGCCGGCCGTCGAGGTGGGCGCCGCCGCCGAGCACGGCGTGGAAGACCTCGCCCCGGGCCGGGACGGCGACCACGCCGACCACCGCCCGGCCGTCCAGCTCGGCGGCCACGCTGACACCCCAGGAGGGCAGCCCGTACAGGTAGTTGACCGTGCCGTCGAGCGGGTCCACCACCCAGCGCACGCCGCTGCGGCCGGGCCGGTCGGCGCCCTCCTCGCCGAGGTAGCCGTCGTCCGGGCGGCGTCGGCCGATCAGCTCAAGGACGAGCTGCTCGGAGGCCAGGTCCATCTCGGTGACCACGTCGACCGGGCTGCTCTTGGTGCCCGCCACCCCGAGGTCGGCCGGGCGGCCGTCGCGCAGCAGGGCGCCGGCCAGGTCGGCGGCCTCCAGGGCGACGGAGAGCAGCTCGTCGAGCAGGTCGGGGCTGGGCACGGGGTCGGGCACGGGGTCGGTCCTCTCGACGGGTGGGCGGGCGCTCACGCCTCGGCGACGGCCGGGCGGGGAGCCCTCGGGTTGGGGCAGCAGGCCACGGCGCAGACGTCGTGGCTGGGACCGAGCGCGCCGAGGGCGCAGCGGACGGGAGCCTCACCGCGCTCGGTGGCCGCCCGCTCCAGCACGAGTTCGCGCACCGCGGCGGTGAACCGGGGGTCGGCGCCGACCGTGGCGGCCCGGGCGACCGGCAGGCCGAGTTCGGCGGCCTTGGCGCGGGCCTCGGTGTCGAGGTCGTACTTGACCTCCATGTGGTCCGAGACGAAGCCGATCGGCACCATCACCACCGCCGGGGCACCGGCCGCGTGCACGGCCTCCAGGTGGTCGCAGATGTCCGGTTCCAGCCAGGGGGTGTGCGGCGCGCCGCTGCGGCTCTGGAACACCAGTTCCCAGGGGCGCCCGGCGACCCCGGTCGCCTCGGCCACGGCCTCGGCGATCTGCCGGGCGAGGTCGAGGTGCTGGGCGACGTACGCGCCGCCGGGGGTGCCGCGGGCCGGGTCGTCGGGGGCGCCGGAGGTCTCGGCCATGGTGTCCGGGACGGAGTGGGTGGTGAAGGCCAGCCGGGCGCCGGACCGGACGGCCTCGGGCAGGGCGTCGAGGGCGGCCAGCGTCGCGTCGGTCATCGGACGGACGAACCCGGGGTGGTTGTAGAAGTGCCGGAGCTTGTCGACCCGCAGGGCGGGCAGGCCCTCGGCGGCGAGCTGTCCGAGGGCGTCGGCGAGGTTCTCGCGGTACTGGCGGCACCCGGAGTAGCCGGCGTAGGCGCTGGTGGCGAGGACCGCGATCCGGCGGTGGCCGTCGGCGGCCATCTCACGCAGGGTGTCGACCAGGTACGGGGCCCAGTTGCGGTTTCCCCAGTAGACCGGCAGGTCCAGGCCGTGGCCGGCGAAGTCCTTGCGCAGGGCGGCGAGCAGCTCGCGGTTCTGCTCGTTGATCGGGCTGACGCCGCCGAACAGGAAGTAGTGCTTGCCGACCTCCTTCAGGCGCTCCTTCGGGATGCCGCGGCCCCGGGTGACGTTCTCCAGGAAGGGCACCACGTCCTCGGGGGCCTCGGGCCCGCCGAAGGAGAGCAGCAGCAGGGCGTCGTAGGGCGCGGCCGGGCCGGCCGCTCCGGGCTCGGTGGCCGCGGCGGCCGGGTCGGCCGGCCGGGTGACAGCGGCCCCGGCGCCGGGGAGTGAGGGTTTGCGCGCGTCGGACATGAGGCTGATCCTGCCACTGCGGGGGTCGGGCCCGCGGGCAGGCCCGCAGCCGGATGTCCGGTATATCTCGTTTGCCAAGGTACGTAAGCTGTGTTTGCCAGCCATGTTCCTTACCCCCGCGGAGACCCCGTGCTGTCCAGCTACCGCCAGATCTTCGCCGCCCCCGGCAGTCTGGCCTTCTCCTCGACCGGCTTCGTCGCCCGGTTGCCGATCTCCATGACCGGCATCGGCATCGTCACGATGCTGGCGGAACTGCGTGGCTCCTGGGGGCTGGCCGGCGCCGTCTCGGCGGTGCTGGCCCTGGCGGCGGCGGTGGCCGGCCCGCAGGTCTCCCGGCTGGTGGACCGCTACGGGCAGCGCCGGGTGGCCCTGCCCGCGACCGCGGTCACCCTCGCCGCCGCGACCGGGCTGCTGCTCTCCGCCCGCCTCGGCGCACCGGACTGGACGCTCTTCGTCTGGGCCGCCGCCATGGGCGGCATGCCCAGCACCGGCGCGATGGTCCGCGCCCGCTGGGCCCACCTGTACCGCGACGAGGGCCCCAAGCTGCACACCGCCTACTCCCTGGAGGCGGTGGTGGACGAGATCTGCTTCATCGTCGGCCCGATCCTCTCCATCGGCCTGGCCACCACCGTCTTCCCGGAGGCGGGCGTCCTGCTGGCCGCGGTGTTCCTGGCGGTGGGCATCGCCCTGTTCACCGCGCAGCGCGGCACCGAGCCGCCGCTGCACCCGGAGGCGCACCACGGCGGCGGCTCGGCGATCCGCAACTCGGGGCTCCAGGTGCTGGTGCTGACCTTCGTCGCGACCGGGGCGATCTTCGGCTCGGTGGAGGTGGTCACCGTGGCCTTCGCGAAGGCGCAGGGCCACGTCACCTCCTCCAGCCTGGTGCTCGCCGTCTACGCGCTCGGCTCCTGCCTGGCCGGCGTGGTCTTCGGGACGCTGAAGCTCAAGGGGTCGATGGCACGCCGGTTCATCCTGGGGGTCGCCGTGATGGCGGTCAGCATGGTGCCGCTGGTGATCGTGGGGCAGACGGTGAGCGGCACCCCGGGGATGCTGGCCATCGGCGGCGCGCTGTTCGTCGCCGGCACCTCCATCTCGCCGACCCTGATCACCGCGATGGCCCTGGTCGAGAAGCTGGTGCCGGCCGCCCAGCTCACCGAGGGGATGACCTGGACCACCACCGGGCTCGCCCTGGGCGTCGCGCTCGGCTCCTCCGCGGCCGGCTGGGCGGTGGACGCCGCCGGCGCCCCCGCCGGGTACTGGGTGCCGGTGGCGGCCGCCGCCTTCGGCGCGCTGACGGCGCTGGCGGGCCTCGGCCGGCTGCACGCCGGACTGCCGGCCGAGGGCAGCGGCGAAGGGGCCCCGCAGACCGTAGACCTGGGGCGTTGAACTGACTACGCTCCCTACCCACGGGTAGCGGTCTGGAGTCCGGCTCGCCGCGCGACCCCGGACACCGCCGACACCGTTCGGCCACGGAGCAGGAGGCAGCGCAATGCCCCAGGCCATCACCGCCGGCCGCTGGACCAACTGGGCCGGCAACCAGAGTGCCCGGCCCGCCGAGGTGGCCACGCCCGCCTCGGCGGCCGAACTGGGCGAGCTGGTCCGGCGGGCCGCCGAGGCCGGCCGCACGGTCAAGGCCGTCGGGTCCGGGCACTCCTTCACCGCGATAGCCTCGGCCGGCGACGGCCTGCTGGTCCGCCCGGACGCGCTCACCGCCGTCCGCGAGCTGGACCGCGAGGCCGGCACCGTCACCGTCGAGTCCGGCCTGCCGCTCTCCCGGCTGAACCGGCTGCTGGAGGCCGCGGGCCTGTCGCTGGCCAACATGGGCGACATCGAGGTGCAGACCGTGGCCGGCGCCACCAGCACCGGCACCCACGGCACCGGCCGCGAGTCCGGCTCGCTGGCCGCCCAGATCCGCGCGCTGGAGATCGTCCTCGCCGACGGCAGCGTGCAGCACTGCTCACCGACCGAGAACCCCGAGCTGTTCCAGGGCGCCCGGCTGGGCCTCGGCGCGCTCGGCGTGATCAGCGCGATCACCTTCGGCGTGGAGCCGGCCTTCCTGCTGACCGCGCACGAGCAGCCGATGCGCTTCGACGAGGTGATCGGCCGGCTGGACGACCTGACGGCGGTCAACGAGCACTTCGAGTTCTACTGGTTCCCGCACACCGACCGCTGCTCCACCAAGCGCAACAACCGCAGCCAGGGGCCGGCCGCCCCGCTGCCCCGCTTCAAGGCCTGGCTGGACGACGAGTTCCTCTCCAACACCGTCTGGGAGGGTGCCTGCCGGGTGGGGCGGCGCTTCCCCGGGACGGTCCCGTCGATCGCGGCCCTGGCCAGCCGGGCCTGGTCGGAGCGGACGTACACCGACACCGCCTACAAGGTGTTCACCAGCCCGCGCACCGTGCGCTTCGTCGAGATGGAGTACGCGGTGCCGCGCGAGGCGGCCGCCACCGTGCTGCGTGAGCTGAAGGCGCTGGTCGAGCGCTCGCAGTGGCGGATCAGCTTCCCCGTCGAGGTGCGGTTCGCACCCGCCGACGACCTCTGGCTGTCCACCGCGAGCGGGCGGGACAGCGTCTACATCGCCGTCCACCTCTACCGGGGCACCGCCGAGCAGGGCTACTTCACCGAGGTGGAGAAGCTGATGACCGCCCACCAGGGCCGTCCGCACTGGGGCAAGCTGCACACCCGGGACGCCGAGTACCTGGCCGGGGCCTACCCGCGCTTCGGCGACTTCACGGCACTGCGCGACAAGGTCGACCCGCAGCGGCTGTTCGGCAACGACTACCTGCGGCGGGTGCTCGGCGCCTGACCGCCCGCGCTCACGGGGTGGCCGGAGTCCCGCCGGGAGCCGTCGCGGCTCCGCCCGGGGCCGGGGCCGCGGGCTCGGGGGAGACCTGACCGGACGGGGAGGCCTGGCCCGACGGCGAGGAGCCGGCGTCCGGGGAGGAGCCGGCGGAGGGCCGGCCGGCGGGCCCGGACGGCTGCCCGGCCGAGGGCGAGGAGGACGGCTTCGCCGACGGTGCGGCGGACGGCGTGGAGGAGGCACCCGCGCCGGCGCCGGGGCTCGCGGCGGAGGAGGCGGATCCGGGGGACGGCGGGGAGGACGGCTTCGTCGACGGCGTGCCGTGCACCGAGCCGCCGAAGGACGTCCCCTGGCCGGTCCCGCCCTGGACGGTCGCCGACACCGGCTGGCCGGTCACCAGCTCGAAGGCGACGATCGGCACCATCGCCAGCAGGAAGACCAGCCCCGGCAGCACCAGCGCCGACCGCCAGGACCGCCGCGGGCGCGCCCGCAGGACCTTGGAGCTGTTCCAGTCCGAGGACGGCGCCGGCTCCCCCGCGTCGGCCGGCGGCCCGGCGGCCGGCGAGGGCGGGGCCGCGCCGGCCCCCGTGCCCCGGTCGGCCGCCACCCGCAGCTGGTCGCCGGTGCGGCGGAAGATGTGGTGGAACACGGCCGTGCTGGTGGTGGCCGCGACGCTGACCACCGCCGCGCCGATGACGGTGCCGGCCACCCCGAGTTCGGAGGCGAGCAACGCGCCCACCATGGTGGCGAGCGCGCTCGCGGCGACCTGAGCCATGCTCAGATCGATCCGCTTCCCGCCCTTCTCCGCCGCCCCGGCGGGCTTCTGCTCCGGCATCAACATCCCTCGGTCATTCGACTGCTCTTCGAACAAGTCATTCCATCTTGCCCAAAGAAGGACACAAGGGGCGAATGTCCGGTTCTTCGCGGTCGATATATGTGAAGATGATCACCGTGCGGTTGCCAACGGTCCGCCATTGAGGTGGCCACTCTTGAGATTCCCGTGAATCGCGGGAGACTTGAGCGGCGAGCCGCCCCGCTGGATGCCACGAATGGAGTACTGTTCGTGGAGCCTGAGCCTTCGGTCGACTTGTCGACTGCCCATCAACCGGCAGATCGTCCGACGATCACGGAGCAGGTACGCACGGCGGCGCCCGTCCCGGATCGTCGCGTCACTCCATGTGCGAGGACGGCCGGGACACCCAGGCGCGACGTCGACCGGTGACGTGGCAAAAAGGCAACCGTGCCACAGCGGCGTGCCCGGGCAGAAGCCCGACACGCCGGGGAACTCAGCAAGGTTGTGGCCAGCCGCCAGTGGGCAGGCCACACTCAGTACGGGAGCAGCGACGCAGGTGACGTCGGCAGGCACCACCCGGGAGGTAACCGTGCCCGAACTGCGCGTCGTGGCCGTCAGCAACGACGGCACACGGCTGGTGCTCAAGGCTGCCGACAGCACGGAGTACACCCTCCCCATCGACGAGCGGCTGCGCGCCGCCATCCGCGGGGACCGGCCGCGCCTCGGCCAGATCGAGATCGAGGTCGAGAGCCACCTCCGCCCCCGTGACATCCAGGCGCGGATACGAGCCGGTGCCTCCGCCGAGGAGGTCGCCCAGGCCGCCGGGATCTCCGTCGACCGGGTCCGCCGCTTCGAGGGCCCCGTGCTCGCCGAGCGTGCCTTCATGGCCGAGCGCGCCCGCAAGACCGCCATCCGCCGGCACGGCGAGTCCACCGGGCCCCAGCTCGGCGAGGCCGTCGCCGAACGGCTCGCCCTGCGCGGCGCCGAGAAGGACACCGAGCGCTGGGACTCCTGGCGCCGCGACGACGGCACCTGGGAGGTCATCCTCGGGTACCGCGCGGACGGCGAGGGCCGCACCGCCAGCTGGACGTACGACCCGCCGCGGCGGCTCGTGCAGCCCAACGACGACGAGGCCCGCGCGCTGATCGGCGAGAACGTCGAGCGCGAGGACGAGCAGGTCTTCCCGTTCATCCCGCGGATCGCCAGGCTGCCGCACGACCGGCCGCTGCGCCCGATGATCGACCGCCCCTCCGCGGACCGCATCATGTCGGCCCGTGAGGTGCGGGAGTCGCGGGAGGCCACGGCCGACGCACGGGACTCGCTGACCAGCCTGCTGGACGTGGTGCCCGCCTTCCGCGGCGACCTCGCGGTCGGCAGCCCGGCCCCGGTCGAACCCGCCGTGGCCGAGGTGGTCGAGGAGGCCGAGGAGCCGGCGGCGCCCGCGGCAGGCATCGGCGCGGGCTCCGCGTACGCCGACATCCTGATGCCGCGCGCGGTCGCCCCGCACCGCGAGCGGCTGGTCGGCACCACCGACCGGCAGGCCGAGGCGGACGGCGTCCGCCCCGGGCGGCGTGCCACCGTGCCCAGCTGGGACGAGATCGTCTTCGGCAGCCGGCGCAAGAAGCAGGAGTAGCAACAGCACCGAGCAGTACGGCCGGGGGGCCGCTCCCCCCGGGGAGCGGCCGCCCGCGCGCGTGCCGGGTGGTGACGGACGGTCAGCCCGGCTGGGCGCCGGTGGCGACGGGGCGCTGCGGGTCCCTGGACCACTCGCTCCACGAACCCGGGTAGAGCGTGGCCGACAGCCCCGCCACGTCCATGGCCAGGATCTGGTGGGCCGCCGTCACCCCCGAACCGCAGTAGACGGCCACCTCGCCGGTGCCCGCACCGAGCCCGCCGAACCGGGCCGCCAGCGCGGCGGCCGGCAGGAACCGCCCGTCCGCACCGACGTTCTCCGTGGTCGGCGCCGACACCGCGCCGGGGATGTGCCCGGCCTTGGCGTCGATCGGCTCCACCTCGCCGCGGTAGCGCTCGCCGGCGCGGGCGTCCAGCAGCAGTCCGGTCCGGGCGAAGGCGGCCGCGCCGTCCGCGTCCAGGGTCGGCAGCAGGCCGGGCACCGGCTTGAAGTCGCCCGCCTCCGCCGGCGGCAGTTCGCTGCTGAGCGGCAGGCCGGCGGCCTGCCACGCGGCCAGGCCGCCGTCCAGCACCCGCACGTCCGGGTGCCCGGCCCAGCGCAGCAGCCACCAGGCCCGGGCGGCGGACATCGCCGGCCCGGCGTCGTAGACCACCACCGCGCGTTCGGCGCTGACGCCCGCCCGGCCCAGCGCCGCGCCGAGCACCTCCGGATCGGGCAGCGGGTGCCGGCCGGCCGTACCGGGCGGGGCCGCCAGCTCGGCGTCCAGGTCGACGAAGTGCGCCCCGGGCAGGTGCCCGGCCTCGTACTCGCCGCGGCTGGACGTGCTGCCCAGCTGGAAGCGGATGTCGAGCAGCACCGGCGGCCGGGGGGAGGCGAGGGCTGTCTCCAGGTCGGTGACGGAGATCAGCGGGGAGTCCTGCGGAAAGCTGTCCATGGGCGACATTCTTGCGCAGGGCGGCCGGCCGCAAGCTCTTTGTCCCTTCTTTGCCCGTCTCCCCCGCGCGGCCGGGCGCCGCCGCCGCGCCGGTGGTGCGAGCATCGCCCCCTACGCGTGGACCTGCCGCGCCGACCACCCGCGTCGACCACCCGACGCCCCGTGAGGAGACCTGCCCATGCCCGCGGTGACACTCCGTCTGGCCCAGGGCTCACCCTGCTGGACGAGCCTGCTGACCGACGACCTGGAGGGCGCCCGGGCCTTCTACGGCCGACTGTTCGACTGGGAGTTCTCCCCCGGCCCGGACCGGCTCGGCCGGTACGTCCGGGCCCGGGCCGGCGGCGCCCTGGTGGCCGGCCTCGGGATGTCGCCCGGGGCGCCGGGCCACCCGGTCGGCTGGACCACCTACTTCGCGGTGGACCACGCGGACGAGGTCTCGCAGCGGGTGCGCGAGTGCGGCGGAACGGTCGCGGTCGGACCGGTGCAGGCCGGCCGGGCCGGGCGCCTCGCCATCGCCGCCGACCTGGCGGGCGCGGCCTTCGGGCTCTGGCAGGGCGAGGAGCACCTCGGCTGGGAGGCGGCCGGCGAGCCCGGCACCCCGGGCCGCACCGACCTGCTCACCTGCGAGCCGCCGGTGGCCGCCGCGTTCTACCGCTCGGTGCTCGCGGACGAGGTGCGCGCGGCGCAGGCCCCCGGCAGCGGGGTGCCGGACCCCGGCGAGGGGTACGAACTGCTGGCCGGCGGCCGGACGGTGGCCCGGATCCGGCGCGGCGAAGGTCCGGCCCCGGCCCGCTGGCGGACCTGCTTCACCGTCGCCGACACCGCCAGGACGGCCGCGCTGGCCGTCCGGCACGGCGGCCGGGTGGCCACCCCGCCCGCGCGGGGTGCGGCGGACGGCACCGGCCGGGGCGCCGCCGGGGAGGACGGCGCGGGCGGGCGGGTCGTGCACCTGGCCGACCCGCGCGGCGGGCTGTTCTCCGTGGTCGAGGCCGGCTGACCGGCAGCGACCGCGGGCGGGCTGCCGGCCGGCGCCCGAGGCCGTCAGGCCTGCTGCTCGAAGGGCAGCACGTCCGGGGAGAGCACCGAGGCGCGGGCGGTGGCCGCCGTCAGCCGGCGGCGGTGGTGGCGCCGGCAGAGCACCTCGTAGCCGATCTCGTCCTCGCTGACCGAGATGTCGCCGACGACCACCTGCGCGCCCTCGACCACCATCACGCCGCCGACCGTCCGGGCGTTGTGGGTGGCCCGGGCGCCGCACCAGCAGAGCGCCTCGACCTGGAGCACCTCCACCCGGTCGGCGAGTTCGATCAGGCGCTGCGAGCCGGGGAACAGCCGGGTGCGGAAGTCGGTGGTGATGCCGAAGGTGAAGACGTCGATGCCGAGCTCGTCGACCACCCGGGCCAGCTGGTCGACCTGCCCGGCCGCGTAGAAGTTGGCCTCGTCGCAGATCAGGTAGTCCACCCGGCCGCCGGCCGAGAGCAGCTGCACCACGTGGGCGTGGAAGTCGAAGGCGTCCGTCACCTCCACCGCGTCGGCCCGCAGCCCGAGCCGGCTGGAGATGGTGGAGGCACCGGCCCGGTCGTGCCGGGAGAAGATGATCCCCTGCCGTCCGCGCGCGGCGTGGTTGTGGTCCAGCTGGAGCGCGAGCGTCGACTTGCCGCAGTCCATCGTCCCCGAGAAGAACACCAGTTCAGCCATGGGTGGTGCAGAGGCCCTTCAGTTGAGGTGGGCGGTTCGAGGGGGTCAGCCGCGGACTTCGAGCAGCGGCACGTGCTGCTCGACCGGGGTCATCGACCCGTGCAGCCCGATCATCGTGGACTCGCCCGGCTCGCTGCGGGAGGCGATCACCGCCACGTCGTCCCGGGCCGCCGCGACCACGTCGCCGATCCGCTGGTAGACCCGGTCGTCCACGGTGGGCCCGAACCAGCCCGCCGCGATCGCCTGTTCCCGGGTGGCCACCCACATCCGGTCACCGAGCACCTCGCTCCAGACGGTGTGCACGTCGGCCGCCGCCCCCGGCACCGCGTAGACGTGCCGGGCCCGGCCCTCGCCGCCGAGCAGCGCGACGCCGGCGCTCAGCTCCCAGTCCTCGTCGAAGTCGATCCGGTCCTCGGGCGCGATGTCGATCATGCCGTGGTCGGCGGTGACGTACAGCACCGACCTCGGCGGGAGCTGCTCGGCCAGCCGCCGGGCGAGCCGGTCGACGGTGTTCAGCATCATCCGCCAGTCGTCCGAGTCGACCCCGAACCGGTGGCCGGCGCCGTCCAGCTCGCTCACGTACGTGTAGACCAGCGCCCGGTCGTGCTCGGCCAGCCAGCGCGCCGCCAGGTCCATCCGCTCCTCGCCGGTGGTCCGGCCGAGGAAGGTGCCGCCGGAGAGCGCCACCCTGGTCAGCGGGGTGGTCGAGAACAGCGGCGAGGAGACCTGGCAGGTCGCCACGCCCGCCGCCTGCACCTGCTCGAACACCGTCGGGTACGGCTGCCAGACCCGCGGCTCGGTCGGCGGCTGCCAGCGCAGCTGGTTCATCAGGTACCCGGCGCCCGGCACCGCCACCGTGTACCCCGCCAGGCCGTGCAGGCCCGGCGGCAGGCCGGTACCCACCGAGGCCAGCGAGGTCGCGGTGGTCGCCGGGAAGCCGGCCGTCAACGGGCGGCCGGTGTTCCCCAGCGAGCTGCCGGCCAGCGAACTGAGGAACGGCGCGTACTCGGGGTGGCGCAGCAGGAGTTCCCAGCCCAGCCCGTCGACCAGGAACACGCAGGCCCGGTCGGCCGGCGCGACCGGCAGGGTGGACGTGAAGCCGGCCACGCCGAGGCCGGCCGCGACCGAGGGCAGCAGATCGCTGAGCGACCCGCTGCCGTAGAGCGGCGCGGGGGCGTCGGCCGGGTCCAGGATCTCGAAGGAGTCGTAGCCGTCGGCGGGTGCGAGAGTCATCGTGAAGGTGTCTGTTTCCTGGGCTTTCCGGGAGCCGGGGTCAGGGCCGGCCGCTGCTGATCGTCGCCTCGGACAGCGCCCGGGCGAAGACCAGCGCCTGCGCGACCGTCTCCGGCCCGTCGCCGGCCTCGCTGACCCGCAGTGACAGGTCGTCAGCCGTCGCCGAGCCGGTGTAGCCGTGGTCAGCCTCGCAGTTCGGGTCCGAGCAGCCGGCCGGCTCCAGGTCCAGCCGCTGCACCGCGCCCCAGCCGATGGTCAGGACGACCTCGCGGGGCAGCGTGCCCGGGGTGTAGGTCTCCGGGTTGGAGACCATCCGGCTGAGCACGACCGAACCGATCCGGTCGAGCCGGACGCACTCCGTCGAGGTGGTCGCGTACGGCACCGGGCTGTTGGCGTCGCCGGACTGCTCGTCGGTGTGGCTCACCACGAAACGCGTCTGCGTGAGGACCAGCACGGTGACGTGCCGGCGCACCTCGTTGGCGTCGAAGGTGGTCTCCTGGTGCACCAGGTAGGAGCTGATCGGCTCGGAACCCACCGCGGACTCGACCGCCTCGGACACCAGGGCCGGGTAGTAGCCACTGCGCTCGATCGCCGAGCGCAGGTCCTGAGTGGTGGTGGTACCGGTCTTGGCCATAGCTCCATCCTGGCATGGTCCGCCGACGAAGCGGGCGGCACGACGCCGGGATCCCGGCGTACGGGCACCCCGGATGGGGCGCAACCAAGGAAGGTTACAGGCTGCTCATGGCGCGCGGGCCCAGATCACTGCGCACGGGCAGCGGCGCGATCCGCACCCGGGCCCCCAGGATCGCCAGTCCGTGCGGGGCCACGACCACCGGTTCGAGATCCACCGCGGCGACCTCCGGCAGGTCGTCCACCAGGCACGACACCCGCAGCAGCAGCTCCTCCAGGGCCGCGGTGTCCACCGGGTCCGAGCCCCGCCAGCCGAACAGCAGCGGAGCCGCCCGGACCTCCCGGATGAGACTCGCCACATCCTGGTCGGTGGCCGGCACCAGCCGGTGGGCGACGTCGCCCAGCAGCTCCGCCGGGGCCCCGGCCAGGCCGAAGGACAGGATGGTGCCCACCGCCGGGTCGACGGTGGCGCCGATCACGGTGTCCACCCCGCGCGGCGCGAGCCGCTGCACCACCAGCTGCGCCTGGGCGGCGCCGCCCAGCAGCGCGTCCAGCTCCCGGTGCGCCCGGCGCAGCCCGGGCTCCCCGGTGAGGTCCAGCCGGACGCTGCCGAGGTCGGGGCGGTGGCGCAGGTGCGGGGCGGTCGCCTTCAGCGCGACCGGGTAGCCGAGGACGGCGGCGGCCCGTACCGCGCTCTCCTCGTCCGGCGCCGGCAGCGTCGGGTGGACGTCGATGCCGTAGGCGGCGAGCAGCGCGTTCCCCTCGGCCTCCGCCAGGGTGATCCGGGCGCCGCCGGGCTGGAGCCGGGCCGCGGCGGCGGCCCGGGTGCCGAGGGCCGCCTCGACCAGCGTGCGGGCCGCGCCCTCGTCGATCCGGTCGAGTTCGGGGACCCGCGCGGTCTCCTCCGCCTCGGCCGTCCGGCGGCGCCAGTCGGCGTACCGGACGGCGTGCGCCAGCGCGTGCACGGCCCGCTCGGGCGCCGGGTAGGCCGGGATGCCGCCGTCCCGGAGCCGGCCGGTCAGATCGGTCAGGGCCAGGTGGGCGAGCAGCAGCGGCTTGCCCAACTCCTTTGCCCTGGATGCGGCTTCGAGGAGGGCCTCGGCGATCTCCGGATCGTCCGACCCGGGGTCGTCCGCGTGCAGCCGGCCGCCGGTGAAGGCGTGCGCGGCGGTGCCGATCGGCGGGATCGCCACCGCGATCACCGCGTCCACCGCCGGGTCGGCGAGCGCGGTGTCCAGCGCGATCCGGAAGTTCTCGCCGGTGGCGGCGGTGGTCAGGTCCACCGGCGTGCGCGGGCGCAGCCCGGCGCTGAGGCAGGCGTCGTGGGTGAGCAGGCCCATCGAGTCGGAGTTGCCGACCACGGCCACCCGGTCGCCGGGCGGCAGGGGCTGGCGGGCGAGCAGCTCGCCGGCGTCGAACAGCTCGGTGATGGTGTCCACCCGCAGCACCCCGGCCTGCTGGAACAGCGCGTCCACGGTGGCGTCGCGCAGGCCGCTGGCGGCCGGCTGGACGGCGTGGCCGGGCGGGAGGCTGCCGGTGTGCCGGGCGCCCTTGACCACCACCACGGGCTTGACGGTGGCCAGCCGGCGGGCGATCCGGGTGAACTTGCGGGGGTTGCCGAAGGACTCCAGGTAGAGCAGCACCACGTCGGTGGCCCGGTCCTCCTCCCAGTACTGGAGCAGGTCGTTGCCGGAGACGTCGGACCGGTTGCCGACCGAGGCGAAGGAGGAGACGCCCAGGCCGCGGCGGTGGGCGGCCTCCAGCAGGGCCACGCCGATCGCGCCGGACTGGCAGAAGATCCCGAAGCCGCCGCGCTCCGGCAGGACGGGCGCCAGTGAGGCGTTCAGCGGCTGGTCCGGGTCGGTGTTCACCAGGCCGAAGGCGTTCGGGCCGATCACCCGCATGCCCGCCGCCCGGGCCTGGCGGACCAGCGCCCGCTGGTGGTCGCGGCCGTCCGGGCCGGTCTCGGCGTACCCCGCGGTGACCACCACCAGGCCCTGCACCCCGTGCGCGCCGCAGTCCGCGACGACGGCCGGCACCGCGGCGGCCGGCACGGTGATCACCGCGAGGTCCACCGGCCCGGGGATCTCCAGCACCGAGCGGTGGACCGGCACCCCGTCCAGCTCGCCGCCCGGCGGGACGTTGCGGTTCACCGCGTACACCGGCCCGTGGAAACCCGCGAGGTCGCGCAGGACCGCCCGGCCGACCGTCTGCGGGTTGCGCGAGACCCCGACCACGGCGACCGAGCGCGGGGTGAGCAGCCGCTGCACCGACCGGGCCTCCGCCCGGTGCTCGCGGGCGCGCATCACGGCCAGCGAGGCGGCGGTGGGCTCCAGGTCGAACTCCAGGTGCACGACGCCGTCGGCGATGCTGCGGCGCTGGGTGTAGCCGGCGTCGGTGAAGACCTTGACCATCTTGCGGTTCTCCGGGAGCACCTCGGCGACGAACCGCCGGATGCCGCGCTCCTGCGCGACCGCGCCGATGTGCTCCAGCAGGGCGGAGGCGACGCCCCGGCCCTGGTGGGCGTCCTGCACCAGGAAGGCGACCTCGGCGTCGGTGCCGTCCTCGGAGGGGCGGCCGTTCTCGTCGATGCGGTCGTAGCGGACGGTCGCGATGAAGCGGTCGCGCACCACCACGGCCAGGCCCACCCGGTTGACGTAGTCGTGGTGGGTGAAGCGCCGGACGTCCTTGTCGGACAGCCGCGGGTAGGGCGCGAAGAAGCGGAAGTACTTCGACTGGTCGGACACCTGCTCGTAGAACTCGACCAGGCGCGCCGCGTCGGCGGTGGTGATCGGCCGGATCCGGGCGGTGCCGCCGTCCCGCAGCAGGACGTCGGCCTCCCAGTGCCGGGGGTAGCCCTGCTCGTCGGTCGGCTTCGCCTGCGGTGCCCGAGAGTCGTCCACGTTCGTCAGGTTATCGGGCGGCGGGCCGGATGGCGCCGGGCACGCGCCCACGGCACTGTGGAGGGGCGCCCACCGCCGCGGACGGTGACCGCCGAGGCCCTTCGGGCCGGGGCCGCGCACGTGGCCGGACCACCTCCGGGAGACCGGCCGGAAGGGCTCCGTGCCCGGTCAGACGCGTTCCGTGGTCGCGATCGGCGGCGAAGCAGTCCGGCACTCATGCGACACTGGTCTAGACAACATGGCCGTCTACGTAACATGGCCAGCAACACCGAAAGGCACGTCTCATGGCTGAGCGCCGCGTCACCATCGGTTGGGCCGAGGGCCTGCACGCCCGTCCCGCCTCCATCTTCGTCCGCGCCGTCACGGCCACGGGCGTGCCGATGACCATCGCCAAGCCCGACGGCAAGCCCGTCAACGCCGCGTCGATGCTCGGCCTGCTCGGCCTCGGCGCCGAGGGCGGCGAAGAGGTCGTCCTCGCCTCCGAGGCCGAAGGCGCCGACAGCGCCCTCGACCGCGTCGCCAAGCTCGTCCACGAAGGCCTCGACGAGCTGCCCGCGGCCTGAGCCGTCGCCTGCGCCGGAGGGGTGCGCCACAGCGGGACGGCGCACCCCTCCGGCGTACCGGCGCCCCCGGACGCCCGCCCGGCGCGGCGAACCCGTGCGGCCGGCGCGCGAAGGCGGGGCCCCGGCGCCGCCGCCGGAGCCCCGCCCTCCCCGGCGGTCAGCCCTTGACGCAGATGACCTGCTTCAGGTGGGCGACCACCTCGACCAGGTCCCTCTGCTGGGCGATGACCTTCTCGATCGGCTTGTAGGCACCCGGGATCTCGTCGACGACGCCGCTGTCCTTGCGGCACTCGACGCCCTTGGTCTGCTCGGCCAGGTCCTTCGTGGTGAACCGCTTCTTGGCCGCCGTCCGGCTCATCTTCCGGCCCGCTCCGTGCGAAGCCGAGTTGAAGGCCGCCTCGTTGCCCAGTCCGCGGACGATGTACGAACCGGTCCCCATCGAGCCGGGGATGATCCCGAAGTCGCCGGAGCCGGCCCGGATCGCGCCCTTGCGGGTGACGAGCAGGTCGACGCCGTCGTAGCGCTCCTCGGCCACGTAGTTGTGGTGGCAGCTGATCACCTGGTCGAAGCCGACCCTCGCCCGCGCGAACTCGCGGCGCACCACGTCCTGGAAGAGCGCCATCATCACCGCACGGTTCTTCTTGGCGTACTCCTGGGCCCAGAACAGGTCCTGCCGGTAGGCCTCCATCTGCGGGGTCTGCGCGATGAAGACCGCGAGGTCGCGGTCGACCAGCCCCTGGTTGTGCGGGAGCGAGCGGGCCACGCCCATGTGGTGCTCGGCCAGCTCCTTGCCGATGTTGCGCGATCCGGAGTGCAGCATCAGCCACACCGAACCGGACATGTCCACACATACTTCTATGAAGTGATTCCCGGCGCCCAGGGATCCCATCTGCTGCATCGCCCGCTCGCGCCGCCACTTCACCTCCGGCGCGACGGTGTCGAACCGCTCCCAGAAGTCGTCCCAGCCGGCCGCGCCGAGGCCGTGCAGCTTCTGCGGGTCCACCGGGTCGCTGTGGAGCCCACGGCCGACCGGGATGGCCTGCTCGATCTTGGACCGCAGCCGGGACAGGTCGTCCGGCAGGTCCTTCGCGGTGAGCGAGGTCTTCACCGCGCTCATCCCGCAGCCGATGTCGACGCCGACCGCCGCCGGGCACACGGCGCCGTTCATGGCGATCACCGAGCCGACCGTCGCGCCCTTGCCCAGGTGGACGTCCGGCATCACGGCGAGCCCGTGCAGCCACGGCAGCGTACTGATGTTGCGCAACTGCTGGATGGCCTGGCCCTCGACGGTGGCCGGGTCGGTCCACATCCGGATCGGGACGCGGGCTCCGGCGATCTCGTACGGGGCTGGTACTGCGGTCTGCGACATGACTGAACGACCTCCGGGGTCGACTGGATTCCATGCTAGTTCGGGGGGTGCCGCGCGAAGCTTCCGGCGTGGCTCGGGTACGTCCTGGACGCGGCGCTCAGGAGCTGCGGCGTCGGCGCGAGGCGGGACGGGGCAGTCTCGGGGAGCGCTGCGCGCCGGTGGGGCGCAGGGTGGGCTCGACCCGCATGGTGACCGCCTCCTTCCGTCGTCCTGGCACCTGCGCAGCACGTTCGGCTGCGGGATGTATCTACCCACGGGGGCGGTGGGCACGGCAAGGGAATTACCCGGCGCGGACGCGAAGGGGCCCGGCGGAGCGGGTGCTCCGCCGGGCCCCTGTCCCGTGCGCGCGGGAGGCCGGCCGGTCAGGAGGTGACGACGGTGACCTCGCCGATGCCGAGCTTCTTGACCGGGTCGGCGATCACGGCGGCGTCGCCGACCAGCACGGTGACCAGGCGGTCCGGCGGGAAGGCGGCGACCACGGCCTCGGTGGCGGCGGCCGTGCCGAGCTCGGCGAGCCGCCGGTAGACCTCGGACTGGTAGTCGTCCGGCAGGTACTGCTCGACCTGGTCCGCGAGGGTCCCGGCGACGGACCCGGCGGTCTCGTACTTGAGCGGGGCGACGCCCACCAGGAACTGGACGGCCTCCTCGCGCTCCGCGTCGGTGAGGCCCTCGGCGGCGAGCGTGCGCAGGATGGTCCAGGTGTCGGCCAGCGCCGGGGCGGTCGAGGCGGTGTCGACCGAGCCGCTGATGGCGAGCATCGCGCGGCCGGAGCCGTCGGCGGCGGAGCGCAGCGGCTGGGCGAAGGCCCGGACGCCGTAGGTGTAGCCCTTCTCCTCGCGCAGGACGCGGTCCAGGCGGGAGGTGAGGGTGCCGCCGAGGCAGTAGGTGCCGAGGATCTGGGCGGCCCAGGCGTCGTCGTGGCGGTCCGGTCCGATCCGGCCGATGAGCAGCTGGGTCTGGACGGAGCCGGGGCGGTCGACGATGATCACGCGGCCGGTGTCGTCGGCGGTGACGGGGGCGTGCACGCTCGCCGCGGCCGGGGTGCCGGTCCAGGTGCCGAGGGTGGTTTCGAGCAGCGCGGGCAGGTCGGTGCCGGTGAGGTCGCCGACGACCACGACGGTGGTGGTGGCGGGGCGGATGTGGGCGTCGTAGAACGCCTTCACGGCCGCCCGGTCGATGGCCTTGACGGTGTCGGCGGTGCCGCCGCGCGGGCGGGAGAGCCGGTCGGCGGCGTCGAAGAGGTCGGCGTAGAGGGCCTTGGCGGCGCGGCGCGCGGGGTTGGCCTGCTCGTGGACGATCTCGTCGAGGCGGTTGGCGACCAGCCGCTCGATCTCGTTCCCGGGCAGCGCGGGGGCGCGCAGGGCGTCCGCGAGCAGGGTGAGGCCGCGCTGCAGGCGGGAGGCCGGGACCTCCAGGGAGACCCGGATGTTCGGGTGGTCGGCGTGCGCGTCCAGGGTGGCGCCGGTGCGCTCCAGCTCGGCCGCGAACTCCTCGGCGGTGAGGGTGTCGGTGCCCTCGTTGAGGGCGCGGGCGAGGATGCCGGAGACGCCGTCCAGGCCCTCGGGTTCGGCCGCGAGCGGGGCGTCGAGGAGGACGTCGACGGCGACCAGCTGCTGGCCGGGGCGGTCGCAGTGCAGGACGGTGATGCCGTTGGCCAGGGTGGTGCGGTCCGGCCGGGGGAACGCCCACGGGCTGGGGGTGCCGGGCTCGGGCTGGGGGTGGAACGTCATGGCGGGGGTGGGGTCGGTGCTCATGCGGCCGTCTCCTCCTCGGTGTCGTCGGCGGCAGCGGTGTCGTCGGTGCCGTCGGTGGGCTCGTAGACGAGGACGGCGCGGTTGTCGGGGCGCAGGCGGGCCCCGGCGATCGCCTTGACCTCCTCGGCGGTGATGTCGAGGACCTTGGGGAGGGCGTCGTTCAGCAGCTTGGGGTCGCCGAACAGGACGGCGTAGCGGCAGAGTTCGTCGGCGCGGCCGGCCACGGTGGTCAGGCGGTCGAGCCATTCGCGCTCGATCTGGGCCTGGGCGCGCTCCAGTTCCTCGGCGGTGGGGCCCTCGGCGGCGAAGCGGGCGAGCTCCTCGTCCACGGCGCTCTCGATCTGGGCGATGGTCGCCTCGCCGGAGGTCTTCACGTCGAGCCAGCCGAGCGAGGGCGCGCCGGCCAGGCGCAGCAGGCCGAAGCCCGCGACGACGGCGGTGCGGTCGCGGCGGACGAGCCGGTTGTAGAGGCGGCTGGACTCGCCGCTGCCCAGGATGGTGAGGGCGAGGTCGGCGGCGTCGGCCTCGCGGGTGCCGTCGTGCGGGAGGCGGTAGGCGGCCATCAGGGCGCGGGAGGGGACGTCCTCCTCGACCAGTTCGCGGGTCTCGGCGCCGATGGTGTCGGGGAGGCTGCCGTCGCGCGGCGGCTGCTTGCCGTCGTGGGCGGGGATGGTGCCGAAGTACTTCTCGATCCAGGCGACGGTCTGCTCGGGGTCGATGTCGCCGACGACGGACAGGACGGCGTTGTTGGGCGCGTAGTAGGTGCGGAAGAACGCGCGGGCGTCCTCCAGCGTGGCGGCGTCCAGGTCGGCCATCGAGCCGATGGGGGTGTGGTGGTAGGGGTGGCCGTCGGGGAAGGACAGCGCGGTGAGCTTCTCGAACGCGGTGCCGTAGGGCACGTTGTCGTACCGCTGGCGGCGCTCGTTCTTGACGACGTCTCGCTGGTTCTCCATCGAGGTGTCGTCGAGCGCGGAGAGCAGCGAGCCCATCCGGTCGGCCTCCAGCCAGAGGGCGAGTTCGAGCTGGTGGGCCGGCATGGTCTCGAAGTAGTTGGTGCGTTCGAAACTGGTGGTGCCGTTGAGAGAGCCGCCGGCGCCCTGGACGAGCTCGAAGTGCCCGTTGTTGGAGACGTTGGCGGAGCCCTGGAACATCAGGTGCTCGAAGAGGTGGGCGAGACCCGTACGGCCCTTGACCTCGTGGCGGGAGCCGACGTCGTACCAGAGGCAGACGGCGGCCACCGGGGTGAGGTGGTCCTCGGAGAGCACCACGCGCAGGCCGTTGGCCAGGCGGTGTTCGGTGATGGCGATGGCAGCGCCACTGCCTCCGGTGGAGGCGGCTGCGGGGGCCGGGTTGGCCATGCGCTCGGGTCCTTCCCGTCGTCGAGGGTCGGGGGTTCGTTGAGTGATCCCCATTGTGGTGCAACGCGTGGAGGCCGTGGATGTGTCCGCGCGGACGGGGCGTTCGCCACGGGCGGAAGCGCCGTCGGGCGGGCGGGCCGGCCGCGGCCGGGGCGGCGGGAGATGCGCGCCGGTGGGTGGGGGGCGGCCCTTGGCGGGGTCTGTCGGCCGTAGGGTTCACAATGGGGGCGCTGAACGACTGGCCGACAGCCGCCCGGAGCACCGAAGGGTCCGCGGGCGCGGAGCGGTCCCCCGCAGTACGGACGCAGTCCGCCGAACGCCGGAGTACGGACGCCGTCCGTCGAGAACACAGAGCAGTCCAAGAGCACAGCGCCGCCCGGGCCCCTGGTCCGGGGCGGCAGACGAAGCCGACAGACGCAAGGGAGCCCCGCCGCGATGGCCCGCCGCAGTTCGCCTACCCCGCCGCCCGGAGATTTCGAGGAGCGGATCCTCGACGTCGATGTCGTGGACGAGATGCAGGGCTCCTTCCTGGAGTACGCCTACTCGGTGATCTACTCGCGTGCGCTGCCGGACGCGCGGGACGGTCTGAAGCCGGTGCACCGGCGGATCCTCTACCAGGCCAACGAGATGGGCCTGCGTCCGGACCGCGCGCACGTGAAGTGCGCCCGTGTGGTGGGCGAGGTGATGGGCCGGCTGCACCCGCACGGCGACGCGTCCATCTACGACTCGGTCGTGCGGATGGCGCAGCCGTTCTCGATGCGGCTGCCGCTGATCGACGGGCACGGGAACTTCGGTTCGCTGGGCAACGACGACCCGCCGGCCGCGATGCGGTACACCGAGTCGCGGCTGACGGCGGCCTCGATGGCGCTGGTGGAGTCGATCCACGAGGACACCGTCGACTTCGGGCCGAACTACGACGGCAGCGAGCAGGAGCCGTCGGTGCTGCCGGCGGCGTTCCCGAACCTGCTGGTGAACGGCACCTCGGGGATCGCGGTCGGGATGGCGACGAACATGCCGCCGCACAACCTGGCCGAGGTGGTGGCGGCGGCCCGGCATCTGATCAAGCATCCGACGGCGGACCTCGACACCCTGATGCGGTTCGTGCCGGGCCCGGACCTGCCGACGGGCGGGCGGATCGTCGGCCTGTCGGGGATCCGGGACGCGTACGAGAGCGGCCGCGGCACCTTCAAGATCCGGGCCACCACCACGGTGGAGAACGTCACGGCGCGCCGCAAGGGCATCGTGGTGACGGAGCTGCCGTACACGGTGGGGCCGGAGAAGGTGATCGCGAAGATCAAGGACCTGGTCAACGCGAAGAAGCTGCAGGGCATCGCGGACGTCAAGGACCTGACCGACCGCGAGCACGGGCTGCGGCTGGTGATCGAGGTGAAGAACGGCTTCGTGCCGGAGGCGCTGCTGGAGCAGCTCTACAAGCTGACGCCGATGGAGGAGACCTTCGGCATCAACAACGTGGCCCTGGTGGACGGTCAGCCGTTGACGCTGGGTCTGAAGGAGCTGCTGGAGGTCTACGTCGACCACCGCTTCGAGGTGGTCCGGCGGCGCAGCGACCTCCGGCGGCGCAAGCGCCAGGAGCGGCTGCACCTGGTCGAGGGCCTGCTGGTGGCCCTGCTGGACATCGACGAGGTCATCGCGATCATCCGGTCGAGCGACAACGCGACGCAGGCCAAGGAGCGGCTGATCGAGCGCTTCTCGCTGTCGGAGACGCAGACCTCGTACATCCTGGACACCCCGCTGCGGCGGCTGACCCGGTTCGACCGGGTGGAGCTGGAGACGGAGCAGGAGAAGCTGAACGCGGAGATCGCGGAGCTGACCGGGATCCTGGAGTCGGACAGCAAGCTGCGCAGCGTGGTGTCGGCGGAGCTGGGCGCGGTGTCGAAGCAGTTCGGGACCGAGCGGCGGACGGTGCTGCTGGAGGCCGGCTCGGTGCCGGCGGCGGCCCTGTCGGTGCCGCTGGAGGTGGCGGACGACCCGTGCCGGGTGCTGCTGTCGTCGACCGGGCTGCTGGCCCGGACCGCGGACGGGGAGCCGCTGGAGCCCGCGGAGTCGCGGGGCCGGCACGACGTGATCGTCTCGGCGGTGCCGGCCACGGCGCGGGCCGACGTCGGGGTGGTGACCTCGGCGGGCCGGGTGCTGCGCCTGCCGGTGATCGACCTGCCCGGGCTGCCGCCGACGCCTTCGCCGACGCTGGCGGGCGGGGCGCAGGTGTCGGAGTTCCTGCGGCTGGAGGCCGGCGAGCGGGCGATCGCGCTGACCACGCTGGACGAGTCCTCGCCGGGCCTGGCGCTGGGCACGGTGCAGGGTGTGGTGAAGCGGGTGGTGCCGGAGTGGCCGGCCAACAAGGACGAGTTCGAGGTGATCGCCCTCAAGGACGGTGACGAGCTGGTCGGCGCGGTGGAGCTGCGGACCGGCGAGGAGGACCTGGTCTTCATCACCTCGGACGCCCAGCTGCTGCGCTACCCGGCGGGGCAGGTCCGCCCGCAGGGCCGGCCGGCCGGCGGCATGGCCGGCGTGAAGCTGACGGACGGGGCTCGGGTGCTGTCGTTCACCGCGGTCGATCCGGCGGTGGACGCGGTGGTGGTCTCGGTCGCGGGCGCGTCGGGGACGCTCACCGGCGAGGCGCAGAGCAGCTGGAAGGTCACGCCGTTCGAGCAGTACCCGCGCAAGGGCCGGGCCACCGGCGGTGTGCGCTGCCAGCGGTTCCTGCGCGGCGAGGACGCGCTGGCGTTCGCCTGGGCCGGTGCGGCGCCGGCCCGGGCCGCGACGGAGAAGGGTGCGCCGGTGGAGCTGCCGGAGCGCGACCCGCGCCGGGACGGTTCGGGTGTGCCGGTGACCACGCCGATCGCGGCGGTGGCCGGGCCGGCGTAGCGGTTCGCGGGACGGACGGGAGGGGGTGCCGGTCGGCGCCCCCTCCCGGCGTTCGCGGGGCCCGTGCGGCCGGTCCGGCGGGGGCGCGGGCCGGGGGTGCCTGCCGGGTCGGCGCCCCCGGGCAAAGGTAGGCTCAGCTGAGTGAGCACCTGTGCGACGGCGTCGCTGGAACTGTCGGAGCCGCTGTCCGCCACGGCGGCGACCGCGACCACCTGGCTGCTGGTGGAACAGACCGGGCCCTGGGGTGCCAAGGCGCTGACCGAGAGCCACCTCGGCGCTCCGCTCGGGCGGGCGCTGGACGCGGCCTGCGAGGGGACGGGTGTGCGGGTGGCGCTGATCCGGCGGCCGGGGCGGCACGCGGACAGCCTGCCGGACGCCCGGCGGGAGGTGATCGTCGCGCACACGGTGCCGGGCCGCTCCTGGGTGCGGCGGGCCTCGGTGGCGGATCCGGCCGAGCTGCTGGCGCTGGACTTCGGCGGGCTCGGGGCCGGCGACCACCAGGGTTTCGGCGCCGAGCACGTGGGCGGGCCGCTGGCCCTGGTGTGCACCAACGGCCGGCGGGACCGCTGCTGCGCGCTGCTCGGGCGGCCGCTGGCGGCGGACCTGGCGGCGGCCGGGCACAGCGAGGTCTGGGAGGTCACGCATCTGGGCGGGCACCGCTTCTCCCCCACCATGCTGGTGCTGCCGTACGGCTACGCGTACGGGCGGCTGACGCCGGAGAGCGCCAAGGAGGTGCTGGCGGCGACGGCCGCGGGGCACATGGTGCCGGAGTGGTCGCGGGGCTGTTCGGGCTGGGACCGCCCGGGCCAGGCGGCCGAGCACGCGGTGCGGGAGCTGACCGGGGAGACCCGGGTGGACGTGCTGACGGCGGCCCAGCGGCCGGACGGCGAGGGCCGCTGGCTGGTCACGGTCCGGCACGCGGACGGCCGGGGCTGGGAGGCCGAGGTGACCCAGGGGGCCAGTGAGCCGCCGCGTCCGGAGAGCTGCGGCAAGGCCGCGGCGAGGCCGGCCCGGATGGACGTGACGGCGCTGCGGCAGCTCTGACGGCCGGCTGCCGGGCCGCTACCGGTGCCGGTGCCGAGGCGGCACCCGTGGCACGGCGGCGGCCCCGCACCCGCTGTCCGGGAGGTGCGGGGCCGCGCCCCGGCGGCGCGACGAGGGGGGGCGGCCTGGCGGCCGCGTCGCGCCCCGGGTGCCGGCGGGCCCCGGTGCGGGGCCCGCCGGGCGGGTCAGCCGGCCGCGGCCTTGCTGACGAACTCGGTGGTGTAGGTCTTGGCGAGGTCGATCGAGGACTCCTTGCCCTGGACGTCCGGGTGGAAGGCGGCGAGCACCGCGAGCACCGTCTTCGGACCGTCCGCGGGCATCACCCCGTCCGTGGTGAACATCGGCAGGGTGGCCTTGATCGCGGCCGCGTACTGGTCCGCGCCGCCCTGGCCGTAGTCGGCCGGCATCTTGGCGGCGATCTCCTCGGGCGAGTGGTTGGACATCCACTTCAGCGTCTTCACGAACGCGTTGGCGAGCTTCTGGGTGGTGTCCTTGTTCTTCTCGACCCAGTCGGTGTTCATGTAGAGCGAGGACGAGGGGTAGAGGCCGCCGAGCGCGGCCCGGGAGCCCTCGGGGGTGCGCATGTCGTACAGCACCTTGCCGAGGTCCTTGGCGAGGATGTTGGCCACGGTCGGGTCGGTGGTCATGCCGGCGTCGATGCTGCCCTGCTGGAGGGCGGCGATGAAGGTCTGGCCGGCGCCGACCGCGATCGGGCTGAACTCGCTGACCGGGACACCGTTCTTGACGGCCAGGTACTTGGTGAGGAAGTCGGTGGAGGAGCCGAGGCTGGTGACGCCGAGCTTCTTGCCCTTGAAGTCGGCGCCGGACTTCACGGCGTCCGCCTGCTTGCTGGAGACCACCTCGACCTCGCCGGGCGCCTGCGAGAACTGGACCACCGATTCGACGGACTTGCCCTTGGCCTGGAGGTCGATGGTGTGGTCGTAGAAGCCGACCGCGCCCTGGACGTCCCCGGCCAGCAGGGCGGTGGTGGCGTTGACGCCGGCGGGCTCGCTCATCAGCTCGACGTTGACGCCGGCCTCGGCGAAGTACCCGAGGCGCTGGGTGAGCATGGCGGGCAGGTAGATGACCTTGTCCAGGCCGCCGACCATGATCTTGACCTTGGGCCCGTCGACGGACTGGCCGGCCGGTGCGGCGCCGCTGTGCGAGGTGGAGGCGGCGTCGTTGGCACAGGCGGTGAGGGAGGCGAGCAGCGCGGCGGCGACGACGGCTACGGCGGTTCTGCGCATGAGGTGGGGGCCTCTTTCTGCTTCTGCGGGCGGGGCGGACGAGACGCGGGGGGGGTGGGGGCGGGGGCTGGGTCAGCGGCCGTCGCCGGCGTCGGCCGGCTTCCAGCGGAACAGCCGTTTCTCGGCGAAGGTCAGCACGCCCTCGGTGAGCAGGGCGACCACCGCCAGGATCGTCATGGCGGCGTACACACCGGCGGCGTTGAAGGTGCCCTGGGCGGCGGCGACCAGCAGGCCGAGACCCTTGGTGGCGCCGATGTACTCGCCGACGATGGCGCCGATCAGCGCGAAGCCGAAGCTGACGTGCAGGCTGGTGAAGATCCAGGTGGTGGCGGCGGGGATGACCACCTGGAGGGTGACCCTGCGGTTGTCGGCGCCCAGGATCCGGGCGTTCGCGACCAGGTTGCGGTCCACCTCGCGGGCGCCCTGGAAGGCGTTGAAGAAGACCGGGAAGAAGACCAGGACGACGGCCGAGGCCACCTTGGAGGCCGGGCCGAGGCCGAACCAGATCAGGAAGATCGGCGCGAGGACGATCCGGGGGATCGCGTTGAGCACCTTGATGTACGGACCGAGGACGTCCGCCAGGAACCGGATCCGGCCGAGCGCGATGCCCAGCAGCACCCCGCCGACGACACCGATGACCCAGCCGGTCAGGGCCTCGTACAGGGTGTAGGCGATCTGCTCGCCGAGCGAGCCCTGGGCGGTGCCGTGGGTGATCCACTGCCAGATCTGGCTCCAGATCCGGGACGGCTGGGAGAAGTTGAACGGGTCGACGACCTCGGTCCGGGCGCAGACCTCCCAGAGCCCCAGGAAGAGCGCCAGCACCAGCACCCGGGCCCCGAGGACGGTGAACCTCCGGTGGCGGGCGGCCCGTTCGCGGGCCTCGGTGCGGGTGGCCGGCGGCGCGGGGGCGGGGGCGGCGGGCGCCGCGGTGTCCAACGTACTGTCAAGCGGCATTGCCCGCTCCTCTCTCCCTGGTGATGCGGACCTCTTCGCCGAGGGACGCCCAGATTTCGCGGTAGATCTCGATGAACCGGGGCTCCAGCCGGACCGCCTCGACCGTGCGGGGCCGCGGCAGGTCGACGGTGAAGACCTCCTTGACGGTGGCGGGGCCGGCCGTCATGACGACCACCCGGTCGGCCAGCGCGATCGCCTCGTCCAGGTCGTGGGTGACGAAGACGACCGAGGAGCCGGTGCCCGCCCACAGGTCGAGCAGCTGGTCCGACATCAGCGCCCGGGTCTGCACGTCCAGCGCCGAGAACGGCTCGTCCATCAGCAGGATCTTCGGGTCGTTGACGAAGGTCTGGGCGAGCGCCACGCGCTTGCGCATGCCGCCGGACAGCTGGTGCGGGTAGCGGTCCTCGAAGGCGGCCAGGCCCACCCGGGCCAGCCAGTCGCGGGCCCGCTCGCGGGCCTCGGCGACGGGCACCCCGCGGAAGCGCGGGCCGGCCATCACGTTCGACAGGACGGTGCGCCAGGGGAAGACCGCGTCCTGCTGGAACACGAACCCGACCTGGTCGCTGATCCCGGCGACCGGCCGGCCCTGCACCCGCACCTCGCCCTCGGTCGGCTCCTCCAGGCCGCTGACCAGTGTCAACGTGGTGGACTTGCCGCAGCCGGTGGGGCCGACCACGGCCACGAACTCACCCTGGGCGACCGTGAGGTCCAGGTCGCGGACGGCGGTGTGCAGGGCCCCCGAGGGCGTCCTGAACCGCTTGGTCGCGTTGGTCAGCTCGATCGCCGGGACGGCGGCGGACGACGCCGCGGGCCGCTCCGGGGTGCTGGTACCCCCTCCGGTGACCGGCTTGCCTTGCTCGCTCATGAGACCTCCGAGGTCCGGCTCCGTCGCCGGGGTTCTGTGCTGTGCTCCGGAGGTTAGGAGTGGCGTACGCCACGGCGGGAGCCTTGTCGGCGTACTGCGGCTTCCGCGCGTTGAGGGGTGTTCTGCTCGTTTTGCTTCCGCTACAACTGCGGGGGCGCGGGCTGACAGAAACACGGCCGAAACGTAGGGTGTGCCGACCCGCCGCCACGACCGCACCGGCCGGGACCGGCGGACCGGCACCGTTACCTGTACCGCCGGGCCGGCATCACCATCCGCACCACCCATCGGCACCGCCATCGAACCGGCACCGGAGAGGAGCACCCGTTGAAGCGCCCGCACTGGCCCCGCCGGGTCTTCGCCCAGCTGCTGCTGAGCCAGACCGTGGTGACCGTCGGCGTCACCGCCGTCACCGCCGGGCTGTTCCTCGCCCCGGTCAGTTCGGAGCTCGATCGCGACGCGATGCAGCGGGCCCTGTCCATCGCCCAGTCCACCGCCGCCGACGAGAACATCGCACTGGCCGCCCAGGACCGGGACTCCGCCGCCGCCCAGCGCGACGCCGAGCAGATCCGGCTGGCCACCGGCGCCAGCTTCGTGGTGATCACCGATCTGGACGGCATCCGGCTCTCGCACACCGACCCCGCGCGGATCGGCCAGCGGGTCAGCACCGACCCCGAGCCCGCGCTGAGCGGGCGCAGCGTCACCGCGATCCAGCAGGGCACGCTGGGCCGCACCGCGCGCGGCAAGGTGCCGCTGCGGCTGGCCGACGGCCGGATCGTCGGCGAGGTGTCGGTGGGGATCAGCGACGACTCGATCCGCCGCCGGATGCTGGGCATGGTGCCGGGCATCCTGCTCTGCGCCGGTGCCGGCCTCGCCGCCGGCCTGGCCGCCACCCTGCTGCTGGCCCGCCGGCTCAAGCGGCGGACCCACAACATCGCGCTGGCCGACATCTCGGCGCTGCTGGTCGAACGCGAGGCGATGCTGCACGGCATCCGCGAGGGCATGGTGGCGCTCGACCGGCGCGGCCGGATCCGGCTGGCCAACGACGAGGCCTTCCGGCTGCTGGCGCTGCCCGCCGACTGCGTCGGGCGGCCGGTCGACGAGGTGCTGCCGCCCGGCCGGCTCGCCGACGTGCTGGCCGGCCGGACCGAGGGCGCCGACCTGCCGGCCGTGCTGGGCGACCGGGTGCTGGTGGTGAACCGCACCACCACGGAGCAGGACGGCGCGGTGGTGACCCTGCGGGACCGTACCGAGCTGGAGTCCCTGGTCCGCGAGCTGGACACCACCCGCACCCTCACCGAGGCCCTGCGGGCCCAGGACCACGAGCACGCCAACCGGATGCACACCCTGCTCGGCCTGCTGGAGCTCGGCCTGCACGAGCAGGCGGTGGCGTTCATCTCGGAGCAGTCCGGTTCGCACGCCGCGGTCGCCGCGAAGATCGCCGAGCAGGTGCAGGACCCGCACGTGGCCGCCCTGCTGGCCGGCAAGGCCGCGGTGGCCGCCGAGCGCGGCGTGCGGCTGGCGGTCACCGCCGGCAGCCATCTGCCGGACGCCGCCCTGGACCCGCGGGCGCTGGTTACCGTGCTGGGCAACCTGATCGACAACGCCGTCGACTCGCTCGGCGCGCCGGGCTCGCCGGCCGGCGGGACGGTCGAGATCACCGCGCTCGCCGCGGGCTCGACCCTGCTGCTGGGGGTCGAGGACAACGGGCCCGGCGTGCCCGCCGAGCTGCGGACCCGGATCTTCGACGAGGGCTGGACCAGCAAGGAGGCCCCCGCGCACCGCCCGCGCGGCCTCGGCCTCGCGATGGTGCGCCGCCTGGTCGAACGGGCCGGCGGGCGGATCGCGGTCGACCGCGGCCCGCTCGGCGGCGCCCGCTTCACCGTCGAACTGCCCGAGGCCCTGCACCCCGAGGCCCTGCACCCCGCGGCCCTCGCGGAGGCAGCCGTGGAACCAGCCCTGGAGGGAGCGCCGTGATCGACGTCCTGGTGGTGGACGACGACTTCCGGGTCGCCGACGTGCACGCCGCCTACGCGGCCAAGGTGCCCGGGTTCCGGGTGGTCGGCACGGCGCACAGCGCCGGCGAGGCGCTGGCCGCGCTGGAGCGCCGGCCGGTGGACCTGCTGCTGCTCGACCACCACCTGCCCGACCGCACCGGTCTCGAACTGGTCCTCAGCATGCGCGAGCGGCAGATCGGCTGCGACGTCATGATGGTCACCGCCGCCCGCGACGTCTCGACCGTGCACGCCGCCATGCAGCACGGCGCCCTGCAGTACCTGGTCAAGCCGTTCACCTTCGCCGGGCTGCGCGAGAAGCTCGTCGCCTACGCCGACCTGCGGCACGCGCTGGCCGGGCCGGCCGCCCGGGAGGCCTGCCAGGACGAGGTCGACCGGATGTTCGCCACCCTGCGCAGCGCCGCCTCCCCGATGGCGACGCTGCCGAAGGGGCACTCGGCGCCGACCACCGACCTGGTGCTCGGCGAGCTGCGCCGGGCCGGGCGCCCGCTCTCCGCCCAGGAGGTCGCGGACGCCACCGGCCTGAGCCGCTCCACCGCCCAGCGCTACCTCAAGCAGCTGGAGCGCGACAGCCGGCTGCGGCTGAGCCTGCGCTACGGCGACACCGGCCGGCCCGAGCACCGGTACGTGCTGCCCGCCGAACGCCGCTGAGGCCGGGGCCGACCGCACCGGGTGCGGCGGGTGCACCGGGTGCTCCGGAGGGCGGCCCCGGCCCGGTCAGGCCGCCCCGGTGCCGGTCAGGGCCCTGACCTCCAGCTCCGCGTACCGGTCCGGGTCCGGCAGCTCCCTGGAGGTGAGCGTGCCGAGCCAGCCGGCCAGGAAGCCCAGCGGGATGGAGACCAGACCGGGGTTCTCCAGCGGGAACCAGTGGAAGTCCAGACCGGGGAAGACCGCCGTCCGGCTGCCCGAGACCACCGGGGAGAAGATCACCAGCAGCACTGCGGGGACGAGCCCCCCGTACACCGACCAGATGGCTCCCCGGGTGGTGAACCGCCGCCAGAACAGGCTGAACAGCAGCACCGGCAGGTTGGCCGAGGCCGCGACGGCGAAGGCCAGGCCGACCAGGAAGGCCACGTTCAGCTGCTGGGCGAACAGGCTCAGCGCGATCGCCAGCGCCCCGATCACCACCGCCGCCATCCGGGCCACCAGCACCTCCTGGTGCTCGGTCACCTGGCCGCCGGCGTCCGCCCGGCGCCAGACCCGGGCGTACAGGTCGTGCGCGAAGGCCGCCGAGGAGGCCAGGGTCAGCCCCGCGACCACGGCCAGGATGGTGGCGAAGGCGATGGCGGAGATCAGCGCGAAGAGGATGATCCCCAAGGTGCTGCCCTCACCGCCGCCGAGGTTGAGCGCCAGCAGCGGGACGGCGGTGTTGCCCGCCGGGTTCGCCGCCCGCACGGCCGGCGAGCCGATCAGGGCGGTGGCGCCCAGGCCCAGCACGATCGCCATCAGGTAGAAGGCGCCGACCAGTCCGATCGCCCACATCGTGGAGCGCCGGGCGGCCCGGGCGGTGGGCACGGTGTAGAAGCGCGACAGGATGTGCGGCAGCCCCGCGGTGCCGAGCACCAGGGCCAGCCCCAGGCTGAAGAAGTCCAGCCGGCTGGTCAGGCCCGTCCCGTACTTGAGGCCGGGCTCCAGGTACCGCTGCCCGGCGCCGCTGCGCTCGGCGGCGGTCCGCATCAGGCCGGCCAGGTCACCGTGGAAGCGGACCAGCACCAGCACGGTGAGCAGCACGGACCCGGCGATCAGCAGGAAGGCCTTGACGATCTGGATCCAGGTGGTGGCCCGCATCCCGCCGACCGTCACGTAGACGATCATCAGCGCGCCGACCCCGACGATCGTCCAGGTCTTCGCCTGTCCGCTGTCCGTGCCCAGCAGCAGCGCCACCAGGCTGCCCGCGCCGACCATCTGCGCGACCAGGTACAGCAGGGTGACCACGATGCTGGCGCTGCCGGCCGCCGCCCGCACCTGGCGGTGGCGCATCCGCAGCGCCAGCACGTCCGCCAGGGTGTAGCGGCCGGCGTTGCGGACCAGTTCGGCGACCAGCATCAGCACCACCAGCCAGGCCACCAGGAAGCCGATGCTGTACAGCACGCCGTCGTACCCGTAGAGCGCGATCAGCCCGGCGACGCCGAGGAAGGAGGCGGCCGAGAGGTAGTCGCCGGAGAGCGCGAAGCCGTTCTGCAGCGGGCTGAAGTCCCGGCCGCCAGCGAAGAAGTCCTCGGCGGCCTGGCCGCGCCGGCCGGCCCAGAGCGTGATCGCCAGGGTGACCAGCACGACCACCGCGAACAGGGCGACGGCGAGGCCGTGGTGCTCCCCCGTGGAAGCGGCCGACGGCGGGGCGGCCGCTCCCACGGCGGAGCCGGCGGTGGCGAGGGCGGTGGCGGCGCTCACCGGAGCTGGTCCTGGGTGTTCCAGCGGAGTTCGAGGGCGGCCCGGTCGCGCCGGGTGCGGGCGTTCCGGGCGTACAGCCAGGTCAGCAGGAAGGTGGAGGCGAACTGGAGCAGGCCGAGCACCCAGGCCACGTTGAGCGGCCCGGCCACCGGGCTGCGCATCAGGGCGGGAGCGGCCGCCTGGGCGCCCACGTAGAGCAGGTACCAGCCCAGGAAGGCGCCCACGGCGGGGAAGACGAAGGCCCGGTAGCTCCGCCGGATCTCCTGGAACGCCGCGCTCTCCTGGACGGCGCGGTAGACCTCGGCCCGGTCGACGGGAGCGGCCGGTGCCTCGGGCGCGGGAGGGACCGGGACGGTCCTGAGCGCCTGGGCGGCCGGGGCCGGCGGGGCGGCGGGCACGGCGGGTGCGGGCACCGCGGACACGGGTGCCGCGGGCACGGCCGGCGGCACCGTCACCGGCTGCCCGGGCGGTGGCGCCACCGGCCGGGCGGGCTGGGCAGGTGGGGCGGTCTGGGCGGGCTGCCGCGTCGTCCGGCGGGACTTCGGAACAGCACGGGCCGGCCCGGCGGGCCGTGCGGCCCACCAGTCGAACCGCTCCCCCTGGTCGGGACTGCTCGTGTGCTGTTGTGGCACTGCTGCTCCTGGGCCCGGCGCACCTCTGACCGGACCATGATGGTCGCGCTCTCGCGCCGGGCCATGCCCGTTTGCAGATACGTTCACTCAATGAGGTGAGGATTCAGCCCGGAAGGCCTAGACCGGTCAGCCGGCGGATGACACTCCCTCACCACCGGTTTCCCGGCGCACGGTTCGGCCGGCTCAGGCCGGCGGCCGGGCGATCCCGTGCCGGAAGGCGTAGGTGACGGCCTGGGCCCGGTCGCGGACGGCGGTCTTGGCGAAGAGGTTGTTGATGTGGGTCTTCACCGTGGCCGGGCTGACGAACAGCCGTCCGGCGATCTCGCTGTTGGACAGCCCCTCCGCGATCAGGGCCAGCACCTCGGCCTCCCGGGTGGTCAGCCCGTCCGGCAGGGCGGCGGGGAGCGCGTGCGGCCGCCGCTCCGGCGCCCGCTCCGGTGCGAGCTCCTCGGCCGTGCTCGCCGACAGCCTTTCCAGCAGCCGCCGTTGGATCTGCGGCGAGAGCCCGGCCGCGCCCGACCGCACGTCGGCGACGGCCCGCGCGATCTCCTCGCCGCCGGCGTCCTTGGTGAGGTAGCCGCGGGCCCCGGCCTGCAGCGCGGGGAAGAGCGACTCGTCGTCCGCGTAGGTGGTCAGGATCACCACTTCGGTGCCGGGGTGCTCGGCGCGGATCCGCCGGGTGGCCTCGACGCCGTCGCAGCGCGGCATCCGAAGGTCCATCAGGACGACGTCGGGCTCGTGCCTCGCGACCAGCCGGACGGCCTCCTCGCCGTCGGCGGCGGCTCCCACCACCTCGATGCCCGGCAGCAGCCCCAGCAGCATCACGATCCCCTCGCGCACCACCGTCTGGTCGTCCGCCACCAGCACCCGGGTCGGCCGCCCGGCCGGCCCGCTGCCGTCGGCCGTCCCGTCCCCGCCACCGCGGCCGAAGGCGTCGTCCGTCATCCCGGCATCCGCAGCAGCACGCGCCATCCTCCCTCGTCGGGGCCCGCCAGCAGGGTGCCGCCGAGCAGTTCGGCGCGTTCGCGCATCCCCAGCAGACCGTACCCGCTGCCGCTCTCCGCCAGCCCGGCGACCGGCTCGGCGCGCGCCGTCCTGGACGCCGTGTTGCGGACCTCCAGCTCCACCACGTCCTCCAGGTAGCGCAGTTCGAGGGTGCACCGGGCACCGGGCGCGTGCTTGCGGGCGTTGGTGAGCGCCTCCTGCGCCGTACGGCGCACCGCCAGGCCGGCCTCCGCGGCGAGCGGCCGGGGCGTGCCCGTGACGGTGAGGCCGGCGCGTTCCCCCTCGGCCAGCCCCACCAGGTACTCGCCGACCGGCGTGAACTCCCCGCGCAGCGCGGAGAGCGCCTGCCGGGTCTCGGCCAGCCCGTCCTGGGCCATCCGCCGGGCGGCCACCACCCGCTCCCGCACCCGGGCCCGGTCGGCACCGCCGTCCAGCATCAACCGGGCCGCCTCCAGGTGCACGAGCTGCGCGGAGAGGCTGTGCGCCAGCACGTCGTGGATCTCCCGGGCGATCCTGGCCCGCTCGGCGAGCGCGGCGCTCTCCGCCTCGGCCGCCCGGGCCGCGCGCTCCTGCCTGAGCAGCCGGACCGCGGCGCCCCGGGCCTCGCCGTCCAGTCGCAGCAGGTAGCCGAACAGCGCCAGGCCGCCGACCGTGGCCGCGACGGCCGCCCAGCCGTCCCCGCTGGCCAGGGCGTAGGAGCCGAGGCTCAGCGCCGTCACCGGCAGGGCAGCGGCCAGCGGCAGCCGGATCAGAGCGGTCAGCCCGAGACCGCACCAGAGGAAGTTCGCCAGCAGGTGGGCGTGCCCGAGGTCGGCCGCCCAGGCCGTGGCCAGGAGGGTCGCCACCAGGGCCAGCGAGGACCGCAGCCACTGCTCGCGGCCGGCCCGCAGGAAGGCGGCGGCCTGGGCGAGCGCCGCGACCAGGCCGAGGGCGGCGGCGGCCACCCCCCACCCGTGCTGGTCGCCCGGGGCGAAGGTGCCCCAGACCAGCACCCCGGCCAGGACCGCCCGGCCGATCAGCGAGAGCGCCCTGCGGGCGGGCGTCGACGGCTCCCCGGCCGGCCCTTCGCGGGCCGGCCAGCGGGTCCAGGTCTCCGGGCGCAACGGCCGGCCTTCCTGTTCGGGTGCCGGACCGGTCCTCCCGGTTCGCGGCTCGGGCGAGGCCCCGGCGGGCGCGGGGCCGGGGCGGGACGCGGGCCCGCGTGATGTGCCGTCAGCCCGGCGTCGGGACGCCCTGGACGGGCTCCAGGTCACGCGCCCTCCAGTTCACCACGGCGCCCCTGACCAGCAGCAGGACGGCGAGGCTGAGCAGCAGCGCGTTGGTGCTCTGGTGGATGTGCAGGGCGGCCGCGAGGCCGAACAGGCCCAGCCGGGCGGCGATCATGCCGCCCCAGGCGGCCGCGGTGGCCTTGGTGCCGCGCACCCAGACGCCGCCGTCGGGCTCCCGGCTGATCCGGACCGTCCAGCCCCAGACCGTGCCCATCGCCGCCACCAGCAGCAGCGAGCCAGCCAGCAGGGCGATCGCCCCGGCCCGGTGGGCCGGGTCCAGCAGGTCCGGGTCACGCACGGCGATCACCGCCAGGACCGCGGGCACCACCCAGAAGCGGCGCTCGGTGTCGATCCGCTGCGGGCGCAGCTGGCGGCGGACCACCAGGGCCAGCACCGCGATGATCACGAGGATGTTGACGAGGCCGCTCATCGGTCGCTCCGTAGCCGCTCGGGGGAGGTCTGCTGACCTCTCCGACGCTACGGAGCGGGCGGCCCGGGGGGATCGGAGCCGGGGTTGAAACGCGGCGCGGGGCTCTCCACCCGGGGGTGGAGAGCCCCGCGCCGTGCGGGTGCCGCTAAGGTCCGGCCGGCGGGGCCGGTGACCGGGACACCCGGCGGAGCCGCCGGCTCAGGCGTCGATGCGGGAGCGGTCCAGGGTGGCCGCGGAGTCCACGATGAACTCCTTGCGCGGGGCGACGTCGTTGCCCATCAGCAGGTCGAAGATCCGCTCCGCCTGCTCCAGGTCGCCGAGGTTGATCCGGCGCAGGGTGCGGTGGCGCGGGTCCATGGTGGTCTCGGCCAGCTGGTCGGCGTCCATCTCACCGAGGCCCTTGTACCGCTGGACCGGGTCCTTCCAGCGCTGCCCCTTGCGCTGGAACTCCAGCAGGGTGCTGCGCAGTTCGGCGTCGGAGTAGGTGTAGTGGTACTTCTCCTGCCCGCGCTTGGGGTTGGTGAGCTCGATCCGGTGCAGCGGCGGGACGGCCGCGAAGACCCGGCCCTGCTCGACCATCGGCCGCATGTAGCGCTGAAAGAGCGTCAGCAGCAGGCAGCGGATGTGCGAACCGTCGACGTCGGCGTCGGCCATGAAGATGACCCGGCCGTAGCGGGCCTGGTCGATCTCGAAGGTGCGCCCCGAGCCCGCTCCTATGACCTGGATGATGGCGGCGCACTCGGCGTTCTTGAGCATGTCCGAGACCGAGGCCTTCTGGACGTTCAGGATCTTGCCGCGGATCGGCAGCAGGGCCTGGAACTCGGAGTTGCGGGCCAGCTTCGCGGTGCCGAGGGCGGAGTCGCCCTCGACGATGAAGAGTTCGCTGCGCTCGACGTCGTCGCTGCGGCAGTCGGCCAGCTTCGCGGGGAGCGAGGAGGTCTCCAGCGCGGTCTTGCGGCGCTGGGCCTCCTTGTGCTGCCGGGCCGCCACCCGGGTGCGGGCGGCCGCGACGACCTTCTCCAGGACGGCGCGGGCCTGGAGCTTCTCGTCCTTCTTGGCGGAGGTCAGGAAGTTCTTGAGCTCCTTGGCCACCACCGCCGCGACGATCCGGTTGGCCGCCGAGGTGCCGAGCACCTCCTTGGTCTGCCCCTCGAACTGCGGCTCGGCCAGCCGGACCGTCACCACCGCGGTGAGTCCCTCGGTGGCGTCGTCCTTGGTGACGTCGTCCTCCGCCACCCGCAGCAGCTTCGCCGAACGCAGCGCCTCGTTGACCGTCTTGGCCAGCGAGCGCTCGAAGCCGGTGACGTGGGTGCCGCCCTTGGGGGTGGCGATGATGTTCACGAAGGAGCGCAGGGTGGTGTCGTAGCCGGCGCCCCAGCGCAGCGCGATGTCCACCCCGAGCGTCCGGGTGACCTCGGTGGGGGTCATGTGGCCGAGCTCGTCCAGGACGGGGACGGTCTCCTTGAAGGTGCCCTCGCCGTGCAGCCGCAGGACGTCGCAGACCGGCTTGTCGGGGGCGAGGAACTCGCAGAACTCGCTGATGCCGCCGTCGTAGCGGAAGGTCGACTCCTCGACCTTCTCGCTCTCCGTCAAACGCTCGTCACGCACCACGATGGTGAGGCCCGGGACGAGGAAGGCGGTCTGCCGGGCCCGGCTGTGCAGGCCTTCGAGGGAGAGCTTCGCCTCCCGGAGGAAGATCTGCCGGTCCGCCCAGTAGCGGATCCGGGTGCCGGTGCGGCCCTTGGGGACCTTGCGGGCCTTGGTCAGGCCGTTGGCGGGCTCGAACGGCGCGTCCGGGCTGAGCTCGGTGAAGATGCCGGGGGTGCCCCGGCGGAAGCTGATCGCGTGGGTGTGCCCGCCGCGGTCCACCTCGACGTCCAGCCGGGCCGACAGGGCGTTGACCACCGAGGCGCCGACGCCGTGCAGGCCGCCGGAGGCCGCGTAGGAGCCGCCGCCGAACTTGCCGCCGGCGTGCAGCTTGGTCATCACGACCTCGACCCCGGACAGGCCGGTCTTGGGCTCCACGTCGACGGGGATGCCGCGACCGTTGTCGCGGACCTCCACCGAGGAGTCGTCGTGCAGGACGACCTCGATCCGGTCGCAGTGGCCGCCGAGGGCCTCGTCGACCGAGTTGTCGATGATCTCCCACAGGCAGTGCATCAGACCGCGGCTGTCCGTCGACCCGATGTACATGCCGGGGCGCTTGCGGACGGCCTCCAGGCCCTCCAGGACGAGCAGATGCCGAGCGGTGTAGTTGGACCCGTCGTCCCCTGACAGCAGGGCGGCCGACGCGTTCTTCCCGGCGCTCATGCCCGTGCCCCGATGCCCTCGGCAGGCCCCTGCCGCACCGCACACCTGTTGCTGGTTCGCTCGCTCCGCTCGCTCACGCGGTGCTCTCCTCGGTGAAGTTCTGTCTCGTCGGTCACATCCGGGCCCGGCCAGTGCATCACACCGGACCGACAGCCGTTCCACTCCGTGTGCGCTCCCCTTCGCTCGGTACGCACACGCCCCGCTCGGGGCCTCTGCACGCCGGGCCCGGTCCGCGCAGCCTGTACGCGCTGCGCGAACACGACTTCCGGTGAATACGGAGCAGCGGAGTGCCATCTCCTCCCGGAATCAGCGGTCCTGGCGGACCGTGGGGACGAGCGCAGGCTCTGGAACTGCCGAGATGCAGGCTACCGGTGGCCGGGACGGGGCTTATGCTCCAACCCAGCAGAGGATTATGCTACGCGGACCTCGACCCCCGGTCCGATCGGGCGTTCGACCCGCGGGCGGATCCTGGGAACCGGTACGCATGAACCACCGGCCCCCGGGGCACGTCCTCATCAACACAAGCAGAATCCTCAAAGAAGAAAAGCCACGAGCGGGAACGTTTTCGGCCTGGTTGGATGTTGACCCTGGTACGACAGCTCGTCGAGCTAGAGAAGAGGCGACGTGACTACTGTTCTGACACCTGCGAGCCCGCTGACCGCGGCAGACCGCTGCGACCGCTGCGGCGCCCAGGCATACCTGCGCGTCGTACTCGCGAGCGGCGGAGAGCTGCTCTTCTGCGCCCACCACGGGCGGAAGTTCGAGCCTGAGCTCAAGAAGATCGCCGTCGAGATACAGGACGAGAGCGGTCGTCTCACGACCACGGCAACCGCCACGGCTTCCGACGACGAGCGCTGACCCCGGCGCTCCACCGACGAACCCGCATCGGACCGCACCGGCCGACCAGCCGGAGGAGCCGGACGACAGACCCCAGCCAGGGGCCGGTCGTCCGGCTTTCGCGTTCCCCGATTCCACGGATCGGCGACCCCGAGTGATCCGGCGACTACGTTCTGACGCCACGTTCTGACACTCCGTCGGGCGCGGGTCACTCCGCGTTCCGACCGGGACCGGCGCCGTGCGCCGCCCGCGGCGGGCCGGCCCCCCGCGACGTCGCGCCCCGGTCGCGCGCGACCACCCGGTGCGACCGTGCGGTCACAGCCGGCCGCGCACCGCGTCCGCCACCGCACCGATCCGGGTGTAGACGCCCGGATGGGCCGCCTCGGCACAGCCGGTGCCCCAGGACACCAGGCCCGCCAGCCGCCCGGCGACCACCAGCGGACCGCCGCTGTCGCCCTGGCAGGCGTCCCGGCCCCCTTCGGGCTCCCCCGCGCACACCATGCCGCGGGCGTCGAAGTGCCCGTCCGGCCCGCCCGGATAGGCATGGGCACAGGTCTCGTCCGCGACGATCGGCACCTCCACGCCACGGAGCGTGGACGAGTAGTGACCGTCCCCGACCGTGTCGCCCCACCCGTAGACCTGAGCCCGGGTGCCGACGGCGTACGGATCGGTCTCGCCCTGGCCCACCAGGTCGATCACCGGCCGGTCGGTCTGCGGTGCGGCGAGGGTGAGCACCGCGACGTCGTTCATGTTGGCGACGAAGGAGTAGTCGGGGTGGAGCCAGACGTTCTCCACCTCCACCTCCCGGCCCGCCGAGCCCCGCAGGTCGTCCCGCCCGACCAGGACCCGTAGCCCCGGGCGGTCGACCCGGCGGCCCTTGATCTCGTCGTAGAAGCAGTGCGCGGCCGTCACCACCTTGGTCGGGGTGACCAGGGCGCCGCCGCAGAACTGGCCCGAGCGGCCGGCGCCGAACTGCTGCCGGCTGGAGAGCGCCACCACCCAGGGGTGCTCCCCGGTCACCGTCGCCGTCCCGCCGACGATCCGGCGGTGCGGTTCGGCCGAGGCGGGCTGACCAGCGGCGACCAGCGGCGCCGGCAGGGCGACCAGCAGTGCCAGCAGGGCCGACCGCCGACGCCGGCGCGGGCGCGCGCCCGCCGGGTCGGCCGGCACCGTGCCCTCCGGTGCGGTGGTGTCCGGCTGGGCGTCCCGCGTGTCCGGGTTGGGCAGCACCGTGTCTCCAGGTTGAATCGGCGGCAGGCAACCGGCACAGCGTAGTCGACCGGGCACGTTGAGCTACCGCCACGCGGACGCAAGGCACCCGGACGAGCGACAGTGGGTGGCGCGGGGCTGACGCCAAGGAGCCCGGGCCGACGCGAACAGGTCCGGGCCGACGCGAAGAGGCCCGGAGCGGAGTGCTCCGGGCCTCTCGGCGGCGGCTGGTGCGGGACCGGTCGGCGGTCCCGTCCGGGCCGGCTGCTAGTCCAGGTAGTCGCGCAGCACCTGGGAGCGCGACGGGTGGCGCAGCTTCGACATGGTCTTGGACTCGATCTGGCGGATCCGCTCACGGGTGACCCCGTAGACCTTGCCGATCTCGTCCAGCGTCTTCGGCTGGCCGTCGGTGAGGCCGAAGCGCATCGAGACCACGCCGGCCTCACGCTCGGAGAGGGTGTCGAGCACCGAGTGCAGCTGCTCCTGGAGCAGGGTGAACGAGACCGCGTCGGCCGGGACGACCGCCTCGGAGTCCTCGATCAGGTCACCGAACTCGCTGTCGCCGTCCTCGCCGAGCGGGGTGTGCAGCGAAATGGGCTCGCGGCCGTACTTCTGGACCTCGATGACCTTCTCGGGGGTCATGTCGAGTTCCTTGGCCAGCTCCTCCGGGGTGGGCTCGCGGCCCAGGTCCTGGAGCATCTGGCGCTGGACGCGGGCCAGCTTGTTGATGACCTCGACCATGTGCACCGGGATGCGGATGGTGCGGGCCTGGTCGGCCATCGCGCGGGTGATCGCCTGCCGGATCCACCAGGTGGCGTACGTGGAGAACTTGTAGCCCTTGGTGTAGTCGAACTTCTCGACCGCGCGGATCAGACCGAGGTTGCCCTCCTGGATCAGGTCCAGGAACAGCATGCCGCGGCCGGTGTAGCGCTTGGCCAGCGAGACCACCAGGCGGAGGTTGGCCTCCAGCAGGTGGTTCTTGGCGCGGCGGCCGTCCTCGGCGATGATCTCCAGCTCGCGCTTGAGCTTGGGGGCCAGCTTGTCGGCGGCGCTCAGCTTGTCCTCGGCGAAGAGGCCGGCCTCGATCCGCTTGGCGAGCTCGACCTCCTGCTCGGCGTTGAGCAGCGGGACCTTGCCGATCTGCTTGAGGTAGTCCTTGACCGGGTCGGCGGTGGCGCCGGCGACGGCGACCTGCTGGGCCGGCGCGTCGTCCTCGTCGTCGTCGGAGAGCACGAAGCCCTGCGACTCCTCCTCGGGCTCCGCCTCCTCGCCCTTGGCGCCGGGCGCCGCGTCCTCGACCAGCTCCTCCTCGCCGAGCAGCTCCTCGTCGCCCTTGCCGCCCTTGGCGGCGGTCTTCTTGGCGGCGGTCTTCTTGGCGGGCGCGGCGGCCTTCTTCGCCACGGCCTTCTTGACCGGCGCGGCGGCCTTCTTGGCCACGGCGGCCTTCGGCTCGTCGGCGGCGGCGGCCACGAGCGGGCCGTCCGTCTGCGGGGCCGCGACGGCGACCGGGACGGGCGGGGCCACGGGGGCGCCGGGCGCGATGCGCACCGGGGGCTTGGTGGGGGCGGACGGGGTCCGGGTGGTGACCGCCTTGGTCGCGGTGCGCTTGGTGGTGCTCTTGGCCGCGACACTCTTGCGCTTGGCGGCGGCCGGCTCGGCCGCGCTGACCATGAGGTCCACGCCCTCCTCAATCAGCACCTGATTGAGGCTGCGCATGACGTTCTTCCACTTGGTGACCGGGATCTGGTCCGCCTCGAAAGCCTGACGCACGTCGTCACCGGCGATCTGCCCCTGGGCCTTGCCCCGCTCGATGAGCGCCAGCAGAGCCGCGGACTCGGCGATCTCGGGGGGGAGCGAACGGGATGTGCTGGCCGACACGAACAACCTCTCGGACGATGAGTGGACTCGAACCCGTACCGGGCCGCCCGAGCGGGCGGGGAAGGATCACGCGTGACAGCACGCGGCGTCGATTCCGACCGACTCGGGCTTGAGGACTGGGTTTGCAGGACGGCAGCAGCGCCGCAGACCAACACAGCATTCTGACATGGTGGTGGTATTCCGGAGCTGCTTCCGCTCCGTACACATCGCTGCCACCCGTCAAGTGTTACGCATGCCGTTGGTGGCGCGGGTCACACCCTCCGGGTTCCGGGGTCCGATGCCCGTCCCGGCCGCCTCCCACCTGCGGTTCCTCTCTTTCGATCCCGTCCGGCGGGATCGCTCCCGGGCGCCCTCCCGGGGCTGCGCGCGGCGGGCCCGGCCCGCTGTGCCGGGCGGTCGGCCCCGGTGACGGACAGGGCCCGCCAGCCGCTCCTGCGAGGCGGCCGGCGGGCCGGGGGGCCGCGTCCTGATGTCGTTCCTCGGGGTCGCCGGCCGGACCTCGGCCGGACGGACGGCGCTCAGTGCTCCCGCGGCGCGGGGACCGAGGGCTCGATCTCGGGGTGGACGGTGAGCAGGGCCCGGGTCGCGGCCTCACCGGCGGTGCCGTCGCCGGTACCGAGCGCGTCCACCAGGCGGATGTGCAGGCTGACCGAGGACTCCGACGGGCGCTCGCACGAGGTGGCCGGCCCGCCGGAGACCTGCAGGGCGCAGGAGACGATCCCGGAGAGGTGCTCCAGCATCCGGTTCCCGGCCATCTGCAGGACCAGCGCGTGCAGCTCGGCGTCGGCGCGGGTGAAGGTGACCTGGTCCGCCTGGGCGGTGGCGTGGGCCATGATCTCGGTCAGCTCGACCAGCCGCTGCTGGACGTCCTCCCGGCCGTGGCCGGCGGCCAGCCGGGCCGCCAGCGGCTCGATCGCCCAGCGCAGCTCGAACAGCTCGCGGCGCTGCTCGTCGCGCTGCGGGCCGAAGGCGCGCCACTCGATGATGTCGGGGTCGAGCAGGTTCCAGTCGGCGACCGGGCGGACCCTGGTCCCGACGTTGGGCCGGGCGCTCACCAGTCCCTTCGCCTCCAGCACGCGCAGCGACTCGCGCACGACGGTGCGGGAGACCTCGAAGCGCTGGCCGATCTCCTCGGGGACGAGGGGGCGGTCGGCGCCGAGGTCGCCGGAGACGATCATCTGGCCGAGCTGCTGGACGAGCTGGCCGTGCAGGCCGCGGCCACGGCTGCTGGTGGTCTTGCGGCCGACCCGGACGAGGTCGGAGTCGACGCCCTCCCAGCGGGGCACGGGCGGGGTCGGCCGGTCGGCATAGGAGAAGCGGTCCAGCTCACCGGGGCCGGAGGCGGCGCCGTCGGCGGGGCGGGCGGCGGTCATGGTGGGGTGCGCAAGGGTACTCACAGGTCCTTTGTCGGCGATCGGCGGGCCCAGCTTGAGAATTCTCGTGAAAAGCACACGAAAGGGTGATCGCCCGTGACTGGATAATTGACTTCTTATCAGGAGGAACCGCCCATTACGGTCGGCGGCTGACTGATTGTCATGCCAATGATTCACGGGTGTTCGAGCACCGTCGGCCCGGTGGCTGCGGGGCGTCACCCTCAGAGCGCGCGGCGCCGCAGCTGCGCCACCAGGCACACGAGCACCAGCAGCACCGCCGGCGAGGCCAGCACCGCGAGCAGGGCCGGATCGGCGAGATCGAGCGGGCCTCCGACGGCCGGGCCGGAGCCGGCCCGCACCCAGTCGAAGCCGTACTGCAGGGGCAGCACCTCGTCCGCGGCGTCCGCACGGGCCGTCCCGGTCTGCCGCAGGAAGAGCGCCAGGCCCGCCTCCAGCAGTACGGGCAGGGCGCAGAGCAGCAGGATCCCGGCGGACGCGCTCCGGGTGAGCGAGGCCGTCAGCACCCCGGCGCCGCCGGCCGCCACCGCGAGGACGGCGAACACCGCGAGGGCCACCGGCAGCCGGCCGCCCCCCGTGAGGGCACCCCGGGCGAAGACCTGGGAGGCGTCCACGGCGGGCCCCAGCGCCAGCCGGGTCACCACCGCGTCGACCAGCACCGTCACCACGGCGAGCAGCGCCGACAGCGCGCCGACCACGACCACCTTGCCGAACAGCAGCCGGACCCGCCGCAGGTACCCGACCTGGGAGGCGGCCAGCCCGGGATGGCGCACCTCGTGCCCGTAGGAGAGGGCGCCCAGCACCCCGGCACCGATGGCGGCGATGGGGAGCGGCAGCAACGGGACGGCGGCGGTCACCGACCGGACGGCGGCGGCGACCGTCAGCGGGCCGGACGACACCTGGCGGGCCAGCAGGGCGGCCACCGCGGCATCGCACAGCAGGACGGTGGCGAGGACGATCCAGGTCGAGCGCAGGCCGCTCAGCCGGCGTGCCTCATAGGCCAGTACGCGCACGGTCACTCGCTCCGGTGGTCGGGCCCGACGACGGGCGCGGGGGTGGCGGGGTCGCTCGGCCGGGCGTGGGCGCCGGCTCCGGAGAGGGCACTCGCACCGGAGGCCGTCCCGGTGGAAACCGTTCCGGTGGCAGCCGCACCGACGGCGGCCGTGCCCGCGGTTCCGGCGGCGGACGCGGTCGTGGTCGCGGTCGCCGACGTGGTCGCCGACGCGGTCGCGGTCGCGAGGTTGGTGCCGACCGCGCCGGCGAAGGCCGCGCGAAGGGCGTACCCGGGCTCGGGGGCCTGCCGCCCCTGGGGGACCTGCTGGGCGGGCGACAGCGGTGCCGACAGGGACGGCGCCAGGGACGGCGGCAGCGGGGACGGCGGGAGGGAGGAGGGGACGGAGCCCGGCGGAGCCTGCATCACCGGCAGGGCCTGGGTGGGCGACAGGGGCTCCAGCGGTGCGAGGTGTTGAGTTTCGGTCAGGAGCACGTCCGGTACGCGGGATTGAGTACCCAGCGGAGCCTGCGGGGCCTGCACGGCCTGCGCGACCGGTACGACCGGCGCGGCGGGTGCGGCGGGTGCCGTCAGCACGGCCTGCCGGGCCCGGGCCGGCTCCGGCGACTGTGCAGCATGCGGGATCGGCGCCGCGGGCGGGCTCGCGACGGGCTGCGGGCCCGGGGTGCCGTGCGGGCCGGGGGCGGCCTGCGGGCCCGGGACGGTCGGGGCGGGCTGCGACCCGTCGGAGGCGGTGCGGGCCTTGTGGAGCTGCACCTGGCCCGAGCGGCCCGAGGAGGCAGGCAGCACGGCCCGCGGCGCCGGCTGCTCGACCACCCGTTCGGCCAGCTCGTGCAACAGGATTCCGTGCCGGTAGGCGAGTTCGCCGATCTCCGTCCGGCCGATCCCGGACACCGCCAGGCCCACCGCGCCGTCCCGGCGGACCAGGGCCCCCTGGCCGAGCAGCAGATCCGCGAGCCGGGCCATCTGCGGGCCCCGGACGGACACCTCGGGGCGCAGCCGGGTGCGGCGGAAGTCGGCGACCGGCTGGTCCGCGACCAGCCTGCCCTGCTCCAGGGTGGCCACGCGGTCGGCCAGTTGCGCGGCCTCCTGCGGGGTGCGGGTGGTCACCAGGACGGTGCCGCCGGCGACGGCGAACGAGCGCAGGAAGGAGTGGAACCACTCGATGTTGCGGGGCGAAAGACCCTCGGTCGGCGCGTCGAGCACCAACGTGCCCGGGGCCCCGAGGAGCGCGCCGGCGAGGATCAGCCGGCGGTTCATGCCCGGCGAGAAGACGCGCAGCCGGTGGCCGGCGACGGCGGCGAGGCGGGTCTGTTCCAGCAGTTCGTCCGCGCGGCCGGTCGGCACGCCCGCGGCGGCCGCCAGCATCCGCAGATGGCCCCGGGCGGTCCGGCCCGGGTGGCCGGCCATCCCCCCGACGGTCGGCAGGACGACCCCGACCTCGCGCTCCGGCCGGCGCAGGCCGCGGTAGGTGCGGCCGCCGAAGAGGGTGACGCCCTGGCCGCGTTCGAGATCGAGCATCAGTCGCAACGCGGTGCTCTTGCCGGACTCCTCGGGCCCGAGCAGGGCGGTGACCAGGCCCGGGCGGACGTCGAGGGTGAGGTCGAGCAGAGCCGGTGGCCGGCCGCGGCGGTAGACCTTGGTCAGTCCGGTGATCTGGATCATCGCTGGCTGCTCCCATTTACCCTCGGCCGGCCGGGTCCACGGCACGGACCTCCCCGGACGTCCCCGCGCCAGCACACTAGGTGCCACAGGTGGAGAATTCGGGCATTACGGAAGCGGCGCCGGGCACAAGTCCGCACACCTCACCCGATCAGGGGAAAATCCGACCTCGGGCCTCCCCCGGACGCAACGGGTCCGACCGCCCGGGCAGGCTTCGGCGGCCGCCGACGGGCGGGCCCGGCGGAGGAGTTCGGGTCAGGCTGCGGGTAAGGACGGCGAATCAGGACTCCGGGCCAGGACTCCGGGCCAGGACTGCGGGTCAGGACTGCGGGTCAGGACTCCGGTCGCAGCATTGGCGGGTTGAGGTCGGTGGCGCCGCCGGCGGTGAACAGCTGCGCGGGGCGGCCGCCCTGACGGGTCGTCGTGCCGCCGGAGGGCAGCAGGAAGCCCGGTGTGCCGGTGACCTTGCGGTGGAAGTTGCGCGGGTCCAGGGAGACGCCCCAGACGGCCTCGTAGACCCGGCGCAGCTCGCCGACGGTGAACTCCGCCGAACAGAAGGCCGTCGCCAGCGAGGAGTACTCGATCTTGGACCGGGCGCGCTCGACCCCGTCGGCCAGGATCAGCCCGTGGTCGAAGGCCAGCGGTACGCCGTCCGCGGGGTTGCCGCCGAGCAGCTCCGCCACCGGTGCCCAGCGCGCGCTGCTGGCGTCCCCGCCCGGGCGGGGGGTCGGCAGGTCCGGTGCGAGGACCAGGTAGGCGACGCTGACCACCCGCATCCGGGGGTCGCGCTGGGGGTGTCCGTACGTCGCGAGCTGCTCCAGGTGGGCCCCGACCGAGCCGTGCTCGGGGGCGGAGTGGGCCCGCAGGCCGGTCTCCTCGGCCAGCTCCCGGGAGGCCGCCTCGGCGAGGCCTTCGTCGAGGCGCACAAAGCCGCCGGGCAGCGCCCAGTACCCCTGGAAGGGCGGCTCGCCCCGTCGCACCAGCAGGGCACAGAGCGCGTGGTCCCGCACCGTCAGCACCACCAGGTCGACCGTGACAGCGAACGGGGGGAAGGCCGACGGGTCATAACGCGACATGGCGACGATCATAGTCGTCTCTCTGACGATAAGCACAGGCCCTCGCGTCCGTGACGTCGGCGACTCCGGGGCACGGACGTCCGGGCGCCCCGGCCCGGGCGCCCGGGCCGGGCCGGGCCCGGTGCCTGTCCGGGTCCGGTGCCTGTCCGGGTCCGGGGCCGGGTCCGGGTCCGGGGCCGGGTCCGGGTCCGGGTCCGGGGCCGTCCGGACTCAGCGGGCGCCGAGCTGGAGGTCGGCCGACGCCTCCTCCACGACCGCGACGCCGATCCGGCTCACCCGGACCGAGAACGGCTCCCCCGCGACCCGCAGGCCGGTGAGCTGGAGCTCGCCCAGAGGCGCCGTGCTGGCCGGCCTGACCAGCACCCGGCCGGCCGGGACGTCGGGGCGGACGCCGGCCAGGGTGAGCACGGCATGGACCGCCCCGGCCGCGGAGACCGCCGCCGGGCGGCAGGCCGCCGGATGCGGCACCGGCGGGCAGCCGGGGATCCGCTGCTCGCCCGCGTACATCTCCGGGAGCCTTCCCTCCAGGAAGGCGGAGGCGCCGAGCAGGCCTTCGAGCAGCGCGCCGGCCTCCCGTTCGAAGCCGGCCTCGGCCATCCCCCCGACGGCGAGCGCCGTTTCGTGGACCCGTACCGCCCCGCTCCGGTGCCCCAGCGGGTTGAAGCGTGCCGACTTGGCGCTGAGCGTGCGCAGCCCCCAGCCGCAGTCCAGCTCGGGTGCGGCGAGGCGCTGGGCCACCATCCGGGTCTGCTCGCGGTCGAGCAGGCCCTCGTGCCGGCCGCCGTCCGAGGAGAGCCCGAGGTCCAGCAGGTGGACCAGGGAGGACGCCACCGCGGGCACCGGGCGGCCGCCGACGGCCAGTGCGGCGGCCGGGCGGCCGCCGGAGAGGTCGTCGATCCAGAACTTCTCGCGGAACCGTGACCGCAGGGCGGCCGCCCAGTCCCGCCACTCCTCGGCCCCGGGCCGGCCGAACGCCTCCAGCAGCTCCGCACCGTGCAGGGCGGCCCGCACGGCCTGGGCCTGCACCTCGCTCCGGGCCGGCGGCGGGTTCGCCGAGCGGTCCTCCACCGGGCGGCTGAGGTCCGTGACGAAGCCGTCGACGAGACCGGCCCGCAGCGTGCCGAGCGCCCGCTCGGCCGCCGGGAGCAGCTCGGCCACCTCCTGCCGGGGCAGGCCCCAGCGCCAGGCCTCGGCCAGCAGCGTGACGAACAGCAGGGTGGCCTCGGTCGCCGTGCAGGAGGGCGGGAGTTCGGGGCCGGCGTGCCGCAGGGCGCCGGGCAGCAGGCCCTCGGGGCGCTGGCCGGGCCCCCCGGCGGGCTGCTGGCGGCGGGCCAGCGCCCGGAGGGTGCCGGCCGCGAGACGGGTACCGAGCGGCAGGGTCAGCCGGGCCGCCCAGAGCGCGTCGGCAGGTGCGAGGCCGAACCGCCAGGGCGCGCCGGAGGCGGCGTACAGGTCGGTGGGGCGGTCGGGGTCGGCGAGCAGCAGCCGGCCCAGCGCGTCCAGGGACCGCGGGACGAGCAGCTCGACGCGGGGGTCGTCGCAGCGCACCTCGGCCTCGGACCACGGCAGTGGCACGCCCGTCCCCCGGCCGCCCGGCGGCCGCGGGCCCGGGCCGGAGGCCTCCAGCTCGGTGCGGAGCTCGACGGACCACCTCGCCCCCGGCTGGATCTCCAGGTCCCAGCGCAGGACGCCGGCCCCGGCCAGCACGGCGTGCGGGGAGGGCTTGGCCGTCACGGTCGCGCTGTGCGTCTGGCCGGCCCAGCGGAGCCCGGCGGACTGGACCTGGCTGGGGAGGTCCGGCGAGCGCAGGCCGGCGGCGATCTCGGTCATCGGGCCCAGGTCGGTGCCCATCGCCAGCTCCAGCGGGAGCCGGGCCGGACGGCTGCCGGAGTTGCGGACCGTGACGGTCTCGACCCCGTCGGCGTGCCGCAGCCGCTCGACGGTCAGGGCCGGGTCTGGGTCCGGGTCGCCGGGGAGGCGCACCGCGCCGAGGAAGCGGGCCTCGGCGGCCGAGGTGAGGGTGCCCTGGAGCGGCAGCGGCTCGATGCCGCCGAGCCGCAGTTCCAGGCGGGCCAGGACACGGACGCCGGAGCGGTAGAAGCCGTGCAGGCCGTGGCCGCGCAGTTGGCCGTCCGGGCCGGAGGCCGCCATCGCGGGTGCGTTGACGCAGACCACCGCGTGGTGGGCGGCGGGGGGCTGCGGGCGTGCCGGGCCCGGGGCCTGCCGGGGCGCCTGGTCGGGCCGGCCGGCGGGTCTCGGTGCGCCGGCCACGCTCTCGGCCGGCGCGGCCTGGGGTGGCCTCGTGGCGGTCACCGGACTCTCCTCCCCTCGGCGGTCCGCCGGCTGTGACCGGGCGGCCGCGAGCGTGTTCGATCGCGAACTGGTGCTTCCGGCGCCGACGGGCTGGTGCTCCGCCGGGCGGCCGGACTGTTTCCGTCGGACTGCTGGACGGCCTTGCTGCATGGCATGGCTGGGTGGCACCGGCGTGGGCCGGCCCGTGCTCCGGCGCCGCGGTGGGCCGGCCCTGCTCCGTACCGGCACCTCGCTGTGCCGGACCGCTCCGTGGTGCGGGCGGCCGGTACCTGGCGGCGCTCCCGCCTCGCCGCCCTGTGCTGCCTTGCCGAACCGATTTGCCGGGCCGGCCGGCCGGGGCCGTCGGTCCGCCCCGGTCGGGCCGGTGACTCGCCGTCGAGTCTCCCGGCCGTGTCCGGACGTTTCCCGCTGCCCGCCCCTGCTGCCCGGTGTTGCCTCGTCGGACCGGCCGTACCCCGCCCCGGTGCCGACATTCCCCAGGATGAACGCCGTGGACCCTCAACAGGTCACGCCATCGGTGCGCCGCGGTGGTCGTCCGGTGCGCTCCGGTGGTGCTGTCCGGTCGCGGAACCGTGGCCCGTCGGGTGGGGCCACGCGTCCGCGGGACGGACGGGACCAGGTGGCCCCGGCCCTGCCCCGGCTGCCCCGAGCCGATGTGGTGCGGCCGCGGAACCGGTGCCCGGCCGCCGCCAGGATACGGTGCGGGGGTCCTGCCCTCCGCACCGGCAACTCCGTGGGCGGTGGGCATGACAGCTGTGACCAGCACATACCGAGGAGTTGTATGTCCACCGCCAGCCGGCTGCCCGGGATCGTCACGACCGACCACGTCTTCCACCTGCCGCTCGACCACGCCGTCCCCCAGGGCGAGCGGATCGAGGTGTATGCCCGGGAGGTGGTCGCGGCCGGCCGCGAGTCCGACGACCTGCCCTGGCTGCTCTTCCTCCAGGGCGGCCCCGGTGGCAAGGCCGCGCGGCCGCTCGGCCGTGACGGCTGGCTGGTCCGGGCCCTCGACGACTTCCGGGTGCTGCTGCTGGACCAGCGGGGGACCGGCCGCTCCACGCCGGCCACCCGGCAGACCCTGGCCCGCCGGGGCGGGCCGCAGGCGCAGGCCGACTACCTGGCGTCCTTCCGGGCGGACTCGATCGTCCGGGACGCCGAGCTGATCCGCCGTCTGCTGCTGGGCGAGGACCGGCGCTGGAGCCTGCTGGGGCAGAGCTTCGGCGGCTTCTGCGCCCTCACCTACCTCTCGCTCGCCCCGGAGGGCCTGCGTGAGGTCTTCATCACCGGCGGCCTGGCCGGCCTGCGCAGTTCCGCCGACGACGTGTACCGCTCGGCCTACCCCCGGGTGGCCGGGAAGAACGAGGCGCACTACGCCCGCTACCCCGGGGACGTCGCGGCCGTCCGGCGGATCGCCGCCCACCTGGCCGACTCCCCCGCCCTCCTGCCGGACGGCGCGCTGCTCACCGTCGAGGCCTTCCAGGCCCTGGGCATGATCCTCGGCACGGGAACGGGCTCGCACGCCCTGCACTACCTGCTGGAGGAGGCCTGGGTGGAGGGGCCGGCCGGCCCCGAACTCTCGGACACCTTCCTGGCCGAGGCGCAGGCCAAGCTCTCCTTCGCGCAGAACCCGCTCTACGCGGCGCTGCACGAGTCGATCTACGGCCAGCGCTCGGTGGACACGGCGGGGACGGCCTGGGCGGCCGAGCGGGTCCGCAAGGAGTTCCCCGGCTTCGACGCCCGGGCGGCGCTGGACTCCGGGGCGCCGGTGCTCCTCACCGGCGAGATGATCTATCCCTGGATGTTCGAGACGGACCCCGCCCTGCGCCCGCTCGCGGAGACGGCCCAGCTGCTCGCCGAGCGCACCGACTGGCCCGACCTCTACAGCCCGGAGCGGCTGGCCGCCAACGAGGTGCCGGTGGCCGCCGCCGTCTACCACGACGACATGTACGTGGACACCGCCGACTCCCTGGCGACCGCGCGCGCGGTCCGCGGCCTGCAGCCGTGGATCACCAACGAGTGGGAGCACGACGGCCTGCGGGTGAGCGGCGGCAAGGTGCTGGACCGCCTGATCGGGATGACGCGCGGCGAGGTCTGACCGCCCGGCCCGCCGGGCCCGGCTCCGGGTGCCTCCGGGCCCCGGAGCCGCCCCGGCGCGGTCCGGCGGCCGGTGGGCCGGTCGCGGCCGCCGACGGGCAGGCCACGGACCCGTCCGCGATCCGCGATCCGTCCGCGCCCTCCGCGGGGCCACCCCGGCCGGGCGCACGTCACGACCTCGCCGCAGTGCCACGGGCCCCGCACCGGTGCCCGGCGCCGCCCCACGCCCGGAGGCCGCTCCCGGGGCCGGGCAGGGCCTCGGTGGCCCTGCGCCGCCGCCGGACCGCCGCCCTGGTGCGGGCCGACAGCCGCCGACCCGGGAGCAGGGGAACGGGGAGCAGCGGGCCCGGGAGCAGCGGGCCCGGCGCTTCCGGCCGCCCGGCCCGCACCGACCGGCCCGGCACCGGCCCCGGCTCCCGGCCTTCGTCGGGCCCGGGTGGGGCCCCCTCCTCGTCGTACGGCGTCTGCGGTGCCGTGAGCGGCCCCGGCAGCGTTCGGCGCCCCGTCCGCGGGCGCCGCTCCCCCGCGCCGGAGCCGCTCCGGGGCGTCCGGTTCACGGCTGCGGCCCTCCGGGCCCGTTCGGCCCGTACGCCCTCCAGGAGCAGCTCCGGGGCGAGGCCGCCGTTGAGGGACTCGTGGAGCAACTGGGCCAGCAGGTAGTCCGGGTCGAGCCGGAGCACCAGGCCCAGCACCACCCGGGCGGTCGCGAGGTCGCCGGCCAGCCAGGACGTCCAGGCGAGCAGCGTCAGCGGAGCCGCCGCGTAGCCGTCGAAGGGGATCACGCAGCGCCGGGCCAGGAACCGCCAGAGCCGCTGGGCCGCCCCGAGCTCGGCGGATTCTGCGTACTCGGCGGCGCGGTCGCGCAGGAGCTTGTCCTGGAGACCGAGCAGCAGCAGGGCCGTCCGCCGCTCGTCGACCTCCCGGGCGCCCGCCAGGAACTCCGCCATCACCTCGTCGAGGAGCTCCCCGGCGCGCTCGCGGGCCGCCTCGCCGCCGGTGAGCGGCCGGTGGCGCAGCGCCTGCTCGATCGCCAGCCGCTGGGGCCCCGCGGCGGGCTCGCCCAGCGGTGCCAGACCGGCCGCGATCGCCTTGCGGCTGCCGCGCGGGGCGAGGCCGGCGAAGGTGGCCGCGGCGACCACCGGGCCGGGGCCGCGGGCCTGCTGGACGGGATTGCCCGAGGGTTCGCAGCAGCCCTCCCGCCGGCACAGGAAGGACCACCAGCGGCCGCCGGAGACGCACAGCGACTCCTTGACGCCCACGCCCTTCGCCTCGAAGGCCGTCCGCAGGGCCTCCGCCAGGGGTCCGAGCGTCCCGAGGACGGGCCGGGCCTCGCCCTCCTCGGGATCGCGGCACAGGTAGAGCAGCACCTGCTCGGGCCGGTGGTCGCGCTGTTCGGAGAGCCGGACGAGCAGCGCCGCCGTCTCCGCCGCCGCCCGCGGCCAGTCCGCCGGCGCTTCCGGGATGTCGACCCGGATCACCCCGCCCTGTTGCAGGTCGGCGCCCTGCAGGCCGACGGCGACGATGCTGTCGTCGGGGAAGAACCCCAACAGGTAGGGGAGCAGTTCGGCCATGTCGGCGGGGCCGCGCATCCTGACGGGCAGGTGGCCGGGGATCGGGTCCGGGTGCGGTGTGCCGTGTTCTTCGTTCATGGACGGAAGAATGGCGCGCGGATTGTCAGCCGCCCGGATTTCGTCATTGCCTGTGGATAAACCCCGCCTGTGGATATCCAGCCACCCGTCCGGAGCACATGAAAATCACTCGCACGAGCGGGATTTGACGTCAGGTCAGTTTAGCCGGAAGGCCGGTGCGGTGAAAGCCGGGACGGTCCGTGGACCAGGCCGTTCGCGGTTTGTCGGCCCCGCACTGTTACATGGACGCATGGATCAGCCCGAGACCCACTCCAGCCAGCAGGCCGACACCTCCGCCGCCCTCCCCGGCGGCACCGACGCGGGCCACGACGGCCCCGGCGACGCGGGCGCCACCGGCTCCCCCGCACCCGGCGGGCCGGCCGGGGCCCGGTCCGGCGCCACGCCGGCCGAGCGGGCCGAGGTCCGGGGCCGGGCCGAGCAGGTCCTGCGCGAGCTGGCCGGGCCGGCCGCGACGCTGCGGGAGGACCAGTGGCTGGCGATCGAGGCGCTGGTGGTCGACCACCGGCGCGCGCTGGTCGTCCAGCGCACCGGCTGGGGCAAGTCCGCGGTCTACTTCATCGCCACCGCGCTGCTGCGCGGCCGTGGTGCGGGCCCCACGGTGATCGTCTCGCCGCTGCTCGCCCTGATGCGCAACCAGGTGGACTCGGCCGCCCGGGCCGGCATCAAGGCCCGCACCATCAACTCGGCCAACACCGAGGAGTGGGACGAGATCCAGGCCGAGGTGGCGGCCGGGGCGGTGGACATCCTGCTGGTCAGCCCCGAGCGGCTGAACAACCCCGACTTCCGCGACCAGGTACTGCCGAAACTGGCCGCCTCCACCGGCCTGCTGGTGGTCGACGAGGCGCACTGCATCTCCGACTGGGGGCACGACTTCCGCCCGGACTACCGCCGGCTGCGCACCATGCTCGCCGACCTCTCGCCGGGCGTGCCGGTGCTGGCCACCACCGCGACGGCCAACGCCCGGGTCACCGCCGACGTCGCGGAGCAGCTCGGTACCGGCACCACGGACGAGCTCGCGCTGGTGCTGCGCGGCCCGCTCGACCGGGAGAGCCTCTCGCTCGGGGTGCTGTCCCTGCCCGACCCCGCGCACCGACTCGCCTGGCTGGCCGACCACCTCGACCGGCTGCCCGGCTCCGGCATCGTCTACACCCTCACGGTGGCCGCCGCCGACGAGGTGACCGCCTTCTTGCGCGAGCGCGGCTTCGCGGTGGCCTCGTACTCGGGACGTACCGAGGACGCCGAGCGCCGCAGCGCCGAGGCGGACCTGCTGGCCAACCGGGTCAAGGCACTGGTCGCGACCTCGGCACTGGGCATGGGCTTCGACAAGCCCGACCTCGGTTTCGTGGTGCACCTGGGGTCGCCCGGATCCCCGATCGCGTACTACCAGCAGGTCGGCCGCGCGGGCCGCGGAGTGGACCGCGCGGAGGTGCTGCTGCTCCCCGGGCGTGAGGACGAGGCGATCTGGCGGTACTTCGCCTCGTTGGCCTTCCCTCCGGAGGAGCAGGTCCGCCGCACCATCGACGCCCTGGCCGAGGCCGGGCGGCCGCTGTCCACCGCCGCCCTGGAGCCGCGGGTCGACCTGCGGCGGGCCCGGCTGGAGACCATGCTCAAGGTGCTGGACGTGGACGGCGCCGTCCGCCGGGTCAAGGGCGGCTGGACGGCCACCGGCCAGGCCTGGGCCTACGACACGGCCCGGTACGCCAAGGTCGCGGCGTCCCGCGAGGCCGAGCAGCGGGCGATGCGGGAGTACGCCTCGACCTCCGCCTGCCGGATGGAGTTCCTGCGCCGCCAGCTGGACGACGAGCAGGCCGTGCCCTGCGGCCGGTGCGACAACTGCGCGGGGCCCCGGCACAGCGCCGACGTCTCCGCAGCGGCGCTGGACGCCGCCCGCGCGGCGCTGGGCCGCCCGGGGGTGACCTTCGAGCCGCGCCGGCTCTGGCCGACCGGGATGGACGCGCTCGGGGTACCGCTCAAGGGCCGGATCCCGGCCGGCGAGCAGGCCGAGACCGGGCGCGCGCTCGGCCGGCTCTCGGACATCGGCTGGGGCAACCGGCTGCGCGCGATGCTGGCCGACCAGACCCCGGACTCGCCGGTGCCGGACGACGCGGTGAACGCCTTGGTCTCCGTGCTCGCCGACTGGGCCCGCGGCCCCGGCGGCTGGGCCGGTCCCGCCACGTCCGAGGGCGGCCGGCTCGACCGGCCGGTCGGCGTGGTCACCATGGCCTCGTCGGGCCGGCCGCAGCTCGTCGGCAGCCTCGGCGCGCAGATCGCCTCGATCGGCCGGCTGCCGCTGCTCGGCCGGATCGAGTACGCCGCCGGCCACGCGCCGCAGGGCGGGCGGAGCAACAGCGCGCAGCGGCTGCACTCGCTGGCCGGGGCGCTGGTGCTGTCGCCCGGGCTGGCGGAGGCGCTCGCCGAGGCCTCCGGGCCGGTGCTGCTGATCGACGACCTGGTCGATTCGGGCTGGACGGTCACCGTGGCGGCCCGGCTGCTGCGCCGGGCCGGGGCGAGCGCCGTCCTGCCGCTGGTGCTGGCCGTCCAGGGGTGACGGCGGCCGGCCCGGCCCGGGGCCGGGGCCGGGGCCGGGGCCGGCGGTCCGGCTCCGGTGCGGCAACCCGAACGGGTCACCGGCGGTTTACCCGGCGGAGAGCGGAGAGCGGCCTGACGGAGCAGACGCCGGAGGCCGGTGGGACGCGCGGGTCACCGGATACGGCAGAGGCGGCACGGTTCCCGCCACCGGCGGCGGAGCCGCGCCGCAGATCTCCCGTCACCCCCCGGGCGGGAGCCGCGACCTCAGCCGAATGGCCCTATGGCCCCGGTGGAATATATCCGGCAGAACGTCGGCTTTCGGGCGGCGTTCGTCATTTCATCGTTGCCGCTCCGGCCCTTTTACCGAGAGAATTGGAGCGTACCCAAATGCCTGGTCCGACGGACCGGCCTTCGGCGTACGCGCGCACCCGCACACCCGCCGGGGCAGGAAGGAGGATCGTGATCAACGGTATCGACCGAGGTCGGAATCCCTTCACCCGGAGTGCGGACGGCAGACGCAGTCTGGATCCGGAGAGCTGGGCCGCGGTCGGAGCGCCGCTGCTGCGCGACCCGCGCGAGTTCGTGACCGAGCTGCACCAGCGCCACCTGCCCCAGCCCGGCAGCGTGGTGATCAGCGTGCTGGACGCGCTGCACCACGTCGCCGCGTCCGCCTCCTTCACGCCCCGGCCGCACGTCAGCGACGGCTGGCAGCACCGCAACGCGCTGCTCGCCCAGCTGCGCCAGGTGATCCCGCACGACCTCCGGCGGGCCGCCCCGACCCGGACCGCCGTGCTGCTGCACTGCCGGGAGGGCGTGGCCGGGTGGACGGAACAGGACGGGGCCTGGATGTGGGCGCTGCGGGACGCCGCGGCCCTGCACGGCCTGCGCTGCGGCTCGTACATCACGCTGACGCCGTCCGGGTGGCAGACCCTGGGCGAGGGCCGCGGCGGGCGCAGCCCGCACTCGGGCTCCTGGGCCGACGGCCCGGTGCACACCGTCACGGAGCTGCCGTCCCGCTCCGCCCGCGAGGAGCGGACGCCCGGGCGCTCCTGGGGGCAGCCCGAGGCGCCCGCCGTCGAACCGGCCAGACGCACGGCCGCCCGCTGAGGTCCGGGGACCTCAGCGGGCGTGGCCGGCCCGGGCGGGCCGGCGGCGGCAGCGGACGCCGGGCGACGATGCCCGGCGGTGGGACGGTCAGGCCAGGGCCGGCCGGCTCTCCGGAGCGTCCGGGGCGCCCACCAGCCCGGCCTCCCCGCACACCACCAGCAGGGCGCCGGCGCGGCCGAGGGCCTGCTGGAACGCGAGCCCGGCCCGGTCGGCCGAGGTGTCGTTGACCACCAGCACCACGACCTCGCGGCCGGCCGGCCGGTTCAGCGCCGCGTCGGCGTAGAACACGTCGTCGCCCTCGGTGAGCTGCGCCCAGTAGCGGGCCTCGCCGAAGGAGAGTTCGTGCTGCTGCCACGGGTGCGGTTCGCCCACGGTGAGGACCAGGACGTCCCCGGGCCGGCGGCCGGACTCCAGCAGGTGGTCCACGGTGTCGTCGGCGCGCTCCAGGGCGTCGCCCGCGGGGGCGGCGACGAACTGGACCGCGGGTGCGGGACGGCGGGCGGCCGGCCCGGGCCTGGGACCGCGGCCGGGACGGGCCGGCGGTCCGGGCTTCACGGCCCGGGGCGGTGCCGGTCGCGGCGGACCGGGTCGGGGCCCCGGCACGGCGGGCACGGCGGCCGCGGTCCGGGAGTTGGCGGGGTTGACGGCAGGGGACGCGCTGCCGGCGGCAGGCGTACGGGGGGCTTGTGCGTCCGACTCGCGGGGGAAGGGAACGCCGGGGCCCGGGATGCTCTCGTGAATCTCCGGCTCCTCGGGGAAGACAGGCATACCCGGATATCTATCAAATGCCGCTCGAACGCGCACGGGCGCCCCACCCCTTGAACACCGGAGGACCACGGGACCGGGCCGCCCGGGCGGACGCCGCCGCCCGCGCGCGGGGCGCAGGGGCCGTCAGAAGCCCAGCGTGAGCTGCTCGTCCGCGCCGGCCAGGGTCCGTTCGACCTTCAGGTGGCGCCACTTGGGCAGCGCGTCGAGGTAGGACCAGGAGAGCCGGTGGTGCTCGGTCGGGCCGAACTCCTCCAGCGCGGCCCGGTGGACCGGCGACGGGTACCCGGCGTTGTCGGCGAAGCCGTACTCGGGGTGGCTCTCGCCGATCTCGGCCATCAGGGCGTCCCGGTGGACCTTGGCGAGCACCGAGGCCGCCGAGACACAGATGCAGGACTGGTCCCCCTTGATCACCGTCCGCACCCGCCAGGGGCCGCCGAGGTAGTCGTGCTTCCCGTCGAGGATCACCGCGTCGGGGCGCACCGGCAGTGCCTCCAGCGCCCGGACGGCCGCCAGCCGCAGGGCCGCCGTCATGCCGAGTTCGTCGCATTCCCGGGCCGAGGCGTGGCCGAGCGCGTAGGCGGTGACCCAGTCCGCGAGCAGCGGGGCCAGCGCGTCCCGGCGGCGCTCGGTGAGCAGCTTGGAGTCGGTGAGGCCCTCCGGCGGCTTGCGCAGTCCGGTGACCGCCGCGCCGACCGTGACCGGGCCCGCCCAGGACCCGCGCCCGACCTCGTCGAGGCCGACGACCACCTGGGCGCCGGCCCGGCGCAGCGAGCGCTCGACGGAGTGGGTCGGGGGAACGACAGGCATCGGGACATCCGTTTCGACGAGGAGTCCCTCCAGCCTACGGCGCGCGCCGGGCGGACCGGACCGCCCGGCGGCGGCCGGCGGAGACCGGCCGCCGCTCAGCACGAACACCCGCGCGGGCCGCGGCCGCGGCGGTGCGAACGCCCGGGCGGCCGGTGGCCGGGGCGGCCCGGAAAACCGGTGGAGGCGGCGGGCCCGGGCCCCTACCGTCGGACCATGGGCAGCAGCACCTCGTCGACGAGTTCGACGCCGAAGCCCTCGCCGAGCCGGCCGTCGCAGACCTTCACCCGGTACATCAGCATCGCGGGGGCGACGTCGGCGACCAGCGGGTTGGCCGCGCCGGGCCGGACGTCACCGCGGAGTTCGCCGCGACGCAGGATCGCGAGGGTGGCCGCCTTGGTCGGGTCGAAGACCCGCTCGACCACGAACTGCTTGAAGACCTGGGCCTGGTCGTGGTCCAGCTCGTTCATCAGCGCGTTCATCGCGCCGCCCGCGCGGGACTCCAGAGCCGTCCCGAACCGGTCGATGAGCAGCAGCAATTCGCTCCGGGCGGACCCGAGGTCGGGGATGTCGTCAGGGGGTGGGAGAGTGGAGCGCAGGGCGTCGAGCACGAGGTCGACCTTGGACGTCCATCGCCGGTAGAGCGCCGCCTTCCCGGTGCGTGCCGCGCCGGCGACGCCCTCCATCGTCAGTCGCGCGTACCCGCCGGAGGTGAGCTGGTCGAGGGTGGCCTCGAAGATCGCCCGCTCCAGCGCCTCGCCGCGCCTGCGGACCGGCCTGGCGAGCGCCTCCGCGACGCCGACCGCCACGCCGGCGACCAGCGCGCAACCGGACGACAGCGGCACGGCCGACGGGCCCGCCGCGTTCTGCAGTCGCTTCACCTGATCCATCGCCACCAACCTTAGAGAACGGTTGCGTTCACAAACACGCACCGGCTATCGTCCAGCTTAGTGAACGCTGCCGTTCCTTCATAGACCGCGACCACGGCCCGGCAAGCCGGTCCGGCCCACCCCCCGGCCCTGCGCCGGACCAGGCGCCGAACCATGCCCGGAACCATGCCCGGAACCACGGCAGACCTTCGCGGACCGCAGTCGAAAGCATACGAAGCAGTAGCCAGCAGGGGGCACATCTTGGCTATCTCCGACACACTCAGCAAGAACTCTCCGCCACTCGGCAAAAGCCGGGGCAAAGGCATCACCCTGACCGTGATCGCCGCGACCCAGCTGATGGTGGTGCTCGACGCCACGATCGTGAACATCGCGCTGCCGCAGATCCGGGACGTGCTGAAGTTCTCCACCACCGACCTGTCCTGGGTCATCAACGCGTACACCCTCACCTTCGGCGGGCTGCTGCTGCTCGGCGGCCGGGCGGGCGACATCCTCGGCCGCCGCCGGGTGTTCATCATCGGCACCCTGCTCTTCGGCTTCGCCTCGCTGCTCGGCGGATTCGCGCAGGACAGCGGCATGCTGCTGGCCGCGCGCGCCCTGCAGGGCATCGGCGGCGCGATCTGCTCGCCGACCGCCTTCGCGCTGATCGCCACCAACTTCGAGGAAGGGCCGGAACGCAACAAGGCGTTCGGCGTCTTCTCGGCGGTGGCCGGCTCCGGCGCCGCGATCGGCCTGCTGGCCGGCGGTCTGCTCACCGAGTACCTCGACTGGCGCTGGGTGTTCTTCGTCAACGTGCCGATCGCGGCCCTGATCGCGTTCGCCGCTCCGCGCTACATCGCCGAGTCCGAGCGCCAGACCGGCCGCTTCGACATCCCGGGTGCGCTGACCTCCACGGTCGGCCTGGTCGCCCTGGTCTACGGCTTCATCCGGGCGGCCTCCGACGGCTGGTCGGACCCGATCACCCTGGCCTCCTTCGCCCTGGGCCTGATCCTGGTCGCCGCGTTCGTGGTCATCGAGCGGACCACCGCTCAGCCGATCACCCCGCTGCACCTCTTCGCCGACCGCAACCGCACCGGCGGCCTGGTGATGATGCTCTGCCTGGCGGCCGCCATGTTCGGCATCTTCTTCTACATCACGCTGTTCGTTCAGGGCCCGCTGGGCTACAGCCCGCTGCGGGCGGGCGTCGCCTTCCTGCCGATCAGCGCGGCGATCATCGTCGCGGCGCAGATCGCCTCGACCTTCCAGGCGAAGCTCGGCCCCAAGCCGTTCATGGCCGGCGGCGCCGCGCTGGTGACCATCGGGCTCACCTGGCTGACCACCCTGAGCGCCGACAGCGGCTACGTCGACGGCGTGCTGATCCCGACCGTCATCTTCGGCTTCGGGATGGGCCTGATCTTCGTCCCGGTGATGCTGCTCGCCGTGGCGGGAGTCGCCGAGCAGGACACCGGCGCCGCCTCGGGCCTGCTCAACTCGATGCAGCAGATCGGCGGCTCGCTCGGCCTGTCGATCCTGACCACGGTGTTCGCGACGGCCGCCGCCGACAAGACGGCCGAGCTGATGGCCGCCGCGCCGAAGGACGCCGCGCCGACCAAGGAGCAGGCCGCGGCGATGGGCAACCAGGTGCTGGCGTACGGCATCTCGCAGGGCTTCATCGTGGGTGCCGTGCTCGCCGGGGTCGCCCTGCTGGTCGCGGTCTTCGTGATCAAGGCCAAGGCGAGCGACCTGCCCACCGGGGAAGCGCACGGCGCGATCCTCTGACGCACCACCACGGCGGTCCCCGGACCACCTGGACGACGGCGCCGGCCGGGCGGACGCCGCTCCC